>CALSUJ010000001.1 GCA_943789505.1 uncultured Flavobacteriales bacterium
GCATCTGCACCTACTTTTTCACAAATATTGGCAATTTCATTCATAAAGGATATTTTTGTTGCCAACATTGCATTAGCTGCATACTTAGTCATTTCTGCAGAGCGAATATCCATTGTAATTATACGGTCATGAGTTTTAAAAAAAGGAGAGTATAATTGTTTCATTATTTTAAATGCAACTTCAGAATTTGCTCCAATTACGACTCTGTCTGGTTTCATAAAATCTGCGATTGCTGCGCCCTCTTTTAAAAATTCAGGATTAGAAACAACATCAAATTCTAAATTAGACCCTCTAGAATCTAATTCTTTCTGTATTGTAAATTTTACTTTATCTGCAGTTCCAATGGGTACAGTAGATTTGTCAACGACGATTAATCTTTTTTGCATCGATTTACCAATAGATTTGGCAACAGATAATACATATTTTAGATCTGCAGAACCATCCTCACCCATTGGGGTTCCTACTGCTATAAAAGCAACATCACAATTTTCAAGGGGTTCATTTAGATTTGTTGTAAAAAAAAGGGTTTTATTTTTTACATTTTTTAAAACCATTCCCTCTAATCCAGGCTCATAAATTGGGATTATTCCATTATTTAACTTCTCTATTTTAATAGGATCAATATCTACGCAAGTAACATGATTTCCCATTTCTGCAAAGCAACTTCCTGAGACTAGTCCTACGTATCCTGAGCCAATAATTGTAATATTCATATGTTACTGTTATTATGTTTTTGCTAAATTAGTTAATGATTTAAAATTTATTATCTAGAAATTAAAATTTCTTTTCCCTAAGAACATTATGAGAAGTTATTATATTTTTAATTAATCCATTTGCATCTCATTAATGGCTCTTTGAATAAATTGATCCTCTTCGCTTATTACAGAATAATAAATATCATTATCCCATAGGTTGCGGCAGGTAGTTGCTTTTAATAGGTTACTGAAATATTTCAATTCAGTACTTCCTAGTTTCAGCTTAAAGTTTTTATCTTTTTCGTTTACAAATTCTTTGTATTGGGAGTAAATAATGGCTTTATCAATTTGGGTATGGAATTTGATATTTTTCTTTTTTAACTGTTCACTTTGTTTTAAGCAAAATTCATTTAACCAGCCCTTACTAATCATTCTATTGATTTGTAAATAGTTTACCGCACTGTCTCTTTTTATAATTATATCGGGTGTAATTCCACCACCACCATATACTGTCCTTCCGTTTTTAGTAGTGTAGATTAGGCTGTCAGGTTGGCTTGTTGTATCTTTTCGGGTGTATTGTTCTAAGTAGTAATCCTTTTCATTTTTTCCATAATCTTTTTGTATGCATCTACCAGATGGCGTATAGTATCTTTGTGTTGTAAGACGAATTACTGATCCATCTTGAAGTGGAATCTGTTCCTGCACTAGGCCTTTCCCGAACGATCTTCTTCCTATAATTTTTCCTCTATCGTTATCTTGCAAGGCCCCTGATACAATTTCGGATGCAGATGCTGACCCTTCATCAATAAGCACGATTACCTTTATGTTTTCTAGCTGCCCATTTCGAGTGGCGAATGTTTCTTCTTTAGGTCTATTTCTACCCTCAGTGAATACGATTAACTCTCCATCTTTTAGGAATTCATCACACATTTGGTTGGCTATGTGTAGGTATCCTCCAGGGTTTCCTCTTAAATCAAGGATCAGTTTCTGCATTCCCTCTTGTTGTAGAGAATTTACTTTCTCCATCATCTCTTGATATGTAGTAGCGGCAAATCGGTTTATTTTTACATAGCCGATATTTCCTTGAAGCATTATTCCAACATCTACACTATATAATGGAATGTCATCACGGGTTATAGCAAAGGGCATAAGCTCTAGTTGCCCTCTTCTTTTTATGTTTATGTTTACAATACTGCCTTTTTCCCCTCTTAGTAGTTTTATTACGCCTTCATTTTTTATTCCTACACTGGCAACATCTTCTTTTTCTACGGATATAATTCTGTCACCCGACTGTATCCCTAGTTTTTCTGATGGACCTCCTGAAATAGCTGAAACGACTACTATACTATCATCAATAATATTGAATTGTACACCTATTCCACTAAAACTCCCTTGCATATCTTCTTCTACAGCTTGGTATTTTTTAACCGGAATGTAAGCGGAGTGGGGGTCAAGCTCATTAAGTATAGCATTAATCGTTTTATCTTCAAAATCGCTAGTGTTTAGCGTGTCTACATAGTGGCTGTCAATTAGGTTGAGAATGGCATTGATTTTCCCTTCCTCATTTGCTTCGGTTGGGTTGTTGCCTATATTTCCTATAAGTATTCCACTGCAAATTAGCAGAGCGTAAATAAGAGGTTGTAATTTCTTCATTATAATTTTTGCTTGTCAAATTCCACCACATCCACTTCTGCTTCTTTTAAGAATTCTATTCCTGATGTATCTTTATATTTATTAATGAATACAAGACGTTTTATACCAGCTTGATGTACCAGTTTACTGCATTCTTTACAAGGGGACATGGTTAGATATAGGGTTGCTCCGCTACAATCATGAGTAGAGCTTGCAGTTTTTAATATGGCATTGGCTTCTGCGTGGAGAACATACCATTGTGTTTTTTCATTTTCATCTTCACAGCAATTATTAAATCCTGTTGGCGTCCCATTGTATCCGTCAGAAATTATCATTCTATTTTTAACGATTAAGGCTCCAACTTGTTTTCGTTTGCAGTGGGAGAGCTTAGCCCATTCTAGTGCCATTCTTAGGTAAGCTCTATCGTATTTTTCTTGTTTTATATTTGTCATTTGTTGCTGGAAAATAAAAACGCAAGATACATAAAAAGAAGTTTTTATTTATGTTGAATATATGTAATTTTTTATATGTTTTAGATTACCAACGATATCCATAATTTATAATTATTCCACCTTCATCCCAAATACTTCTTTCATCTTCCTCATCCTCCTCAACTCCTTCCTCAACTTCTTCCTCATCTACATCAGCCTCATCTTCAATTTCTTCAACATCTTCCTCAACTTCTTCTTCTTCTTCACCCTCAACCTCTCCATCATATAGAGTAGTAAGTGTTTCATCAAGTATAATAATTAAAGTAAAAATTTATTCTAAAAAAAGTTAAATTTTTAGTTATAGTAATATTAAAAAACTAATTATTTAAAATAAAAAAAGCAGAAACTTATCGTTTCTGCTTTAGTACCCAGAGCCGGGCTCGAACCGGCACGAGTTACCTCATTGGTGTTTGAGACCAACGCGTCTACCAATTCCGCCACCTGGGCAAGTGGACTGCAAAAATAGATGTTTACTGCAAATCTCATGCCTTTTAACTAAAAAATAAAATCATTAGTCTATTTACGCCCTAAAGTGTATATTTGCACCCCTTTTTTAATAAGGTATATCAATGGAAAGACCAATTAAATTTTTTGCAGGAAATAATACTAAGTCCTTAGCTGGTAAAATTGCTAATGCCTTTGGTGCTAAGTTAAATAAATCCTCAATAATTGAATTTTCTGATGGTGAGTTCGAACCTTCATTTGACGAAACAGTAAGGGGTGCAGATGTATTTTTAATTCAATCTACCACACCTCCATCTGATAATTTGATGGAATTATTGTTAATGATTGATGCTGCAAAAAGAGCTTCTGCTGCAAATATTATTGCCGTAATGCCTTATTTTGGCTATGCTCGTCAGGATAAAAAAGGAAAACCAAGAGTACCAATAGGAGCTAAATTAGTAGCTAATTTACTTTCTGCAGCAGGAGTTGACCGTATCATGACTATGGATCTACATGCCGATCAAATTCAAGGCTTCTTTGAAGTACCTGTTGATCATTTATATGCTTCTGAACTTTTTATTGAAGATATTACAAATCTTAATTTACCTAATTTAATTATTGCTTCACCTGATATGGGGGGGAGTAAAAGAGCGAATGCATACGCTAAAATATTAAATTCAGGAGTTGTTGTCTGTTACAAAGAGCGCAAGCAAGCCAATGTTATTGGTGAGATGAAAATATTAGGAGATGTAAATGGTAAAGATGTTGTAATTATTGATGATATGGTAGACACGGGGGGTACGCTTACTAAAGCTGCCGATTTAATGATGGAAAGTGGAGCCACAAGTGTAAGAGCATATTGTACACATGGTATTTTATCGGGTACAGCTTATGAAAGATTGGATAATTCAAGTATTGCGGAGTTAGTAATTACAAATACAATTCCTAAAACACATAATAGTAATAAGGTAAGAGAAATTTCAGTTGCTGATTTCTTTGCTCAAACAATCACTTCAGTAGTGAATAATGAGTCCATTTCTGATAAATGGAAAAACAACTAATAAATTAAGAATTAATAATCAAATTTAAATAAAGATGAAAACACTAGCAATTAACGTAAAAGAAAGAGAGAATGTTGGGAAAACTAACACTCGTGCGTTAAGAAATCAGGGTAATGTACCATGTGTACTTTACGGGGGAGAAAAGCAAGTGACTTTCTATGCTCATGAAAATGACTTTAGAAAGCTTGTGTATACTCCAGATACTTTTGTAGTTGAATTAGATATTGATGGTACTGTTACTAAAGCCATTATGCAAGATATTCAATTTCACCCAGTAACGGACAAAATACTACACATTGATTTTTTAGAAGTATTTGATAACAAAGCAATTACCGTATCTATTCCAGTTAACTTAAATGGTACTCCAATAGGGGTTAAAAATGGGGGTAACTTAATGTTCAGAAGAAGTAAAATTATTACTAAAGGTCTAGTAGCTAATTTGCCTAATTCAATAGAGCTAAACATTGAGCACTTAAATATTGGTATGTTTACTTATATTAAGGATATTACTGTTGAAGGATGTGAGTTAATTGCTCCAGGAAATTCAGTTGTAGTTGGTGTTAAAACTGCAAGAACTGTTGTTGAGGAAGAAGTTGAGGAAGAAGTTGAGGAAGGTGCTGAAGGAGATGCTCCTAGTGAAGGTGCTGAAGCGCCATCTGCTGAGTAAATCATGAAATACTTAATCATTGGATTAGGTAACCCTGGTGTTGAGTATGAAAATACCAGGCACAATATAGGATTTAAAATGTTGGATAAGCTTGCGGGCTTATCCAACATTTCTTTTTCCACTGAGAGGTTAGCTGATGTTGCTCAGGTAAAATTTAAGGGGCGCACTTTAGTTTTGGTTAAACCAAATACCTTTATGAATCTTTCAGGTAAGGCTGTAAAGTTCTGGATGCAACAAACTAAGGTCGATATTGAAAATATTTTAGTAGTTACGGACGATATTTCTTTGCCTTTTGGCATTGTTCGTATGCGAAAAAAAGGTTCTGATGGTGGTCATAACGGACTGAAAGATATCCAAAATCAGTTGGCGACCAGTATATATCCAAGGTTGCGTTTTGGTGTTGGTAGCGATTTTTCCAGAGGAAAACAAGCTGAATATGTCTTGGATAATTTTACTGATCAGGATTACATTACTATGGATGATCGTACAGATTTAGCAGTAAAAATGATTCAGGCATTTACTAGTATGGGTATAGGTCGTACTATGTCTGATTTTAATGGAAAATAATTTGTTTAATTAGGGTCTGATAGTTTAAAAATAATTAAATTTGCAGCACTCGAAACGGTATCGTGGCCGAGTGGCTAGGCTATGCTCTGCAAAAGCATCTACAGCAGTTCGAATCTGCTCGATACCTCCAAAAAATGCTTGTTAGAAATAACAAGCATTTTTTTTTATATTTGTCCATCTTAATTTTAAGCATGCAAAAAATAAAAACACTTTTCATAATTACAATTCTATTTGCCACTTTATCGGTAAATGCACAATGTGATTATAACCTCGATAATTATTCACACATTAATTGTTATGGAGACAATACTGGTGCAATTGATATAACTTTACTAAGTTCAAATACAACTTTTTGGTGGACTGGAGTTGGAGGGTTTGCTTCTGCTTCAGCTAATATAAGTGATTTGATTGCTGGCGATTATGTGCTACATTTGATGAATAATTTGGTTCCTGGAGATACGAGTACAACGGTTATTTGTTATGTAGTTGATTCTATTACAATTGAAGAAACCTTACAAATTGATGCTACTTTTGCGTTATCTACCATGTGTAGTGAATATGATTCAACTGATGTAGTTACTAGTATATGGGGGGGGACGCCACCTTACACCACTTTGTGGAGTACAGGTGATACGGCAAGAAATACAGATAGTTTAGCCCCAAGTATTTTACCTTATCAGTTATTTATTACTGATGCGAATAGTTGTACAAGAACGAAAAATCTTACTATTAATACGGCTAGTGCTATGAATCCTTTTATGTCTTCAGTAGGTGTAATTTGTAAGGATGATAATAGCGGTTCGGCAAGGGTATTTGTAACTAAAGGGACTACTCCATTTCAGTTTCAATGGTCAACAGATAGTGCCTTTGCTATTCAGCACGATTCTTTTTCAGTTCTTGAAGGGTTGTTTCCTGGAGAATATCATGTAAAAATTACTGACGCTATGGGCTGTGTAACACGAGATACTATTGAAGTAAAATCAAACCCAGCCATTTGCATAACAGTTTATAAAGTATTTTCTCCTAATGATGATAACACACATGAATTCTGGGAAATAGAAAATATAAACCTGTATCCTGAAGCTTTAGTTCAGGTTTATGACAGAGCAGGTAGGCAAGTTTACAATAGAAGGAATTATATTAATGCTGAAGAAGATGCTTTTGCAGGTAAAGACCAGCAAGGAAGAATACTTCCATCGGGGACATATTATTATATAATTGATTTAGAGAATGAGGATACAGTATTTAAGGGGGTGTTAACAATTGTAAGATAATGAGAGAAATAATATTAATTTTAAGTGTGCTTTTAAGTGTTAGTCTATTTGCACAACAAGAACCATTATTCACACAATACTATAACAATGATATGGCAATTAATCCTGCCGTTTCAGGAAGTAAAACATACAATTCCTTAAATATGCAAACTAGGCAGCAATGGTTGGGTTTTGAAGGGGCACCCCTAAGTACCAATATAAATTACCATGGAGCTTTAAATAATCGTTCAGCTATGGGTGGTTACCTTATGTTTGATAAAGCGAATCCTTCTTTACAAGCAAATTTACAGTTAAATTATGCTTATCATATTCCTCTTAACTATGATAAAGTAAATCTTTCTTTTGGGGTTGGCGCTAAGTTAATGTACTATAATCTGGATTTTGAAAATCAAGACTTGCCACCAGGAATTGATCCTGCTTATTCTGCAAGTGCTTACGATAATACAATAGGTGATGCTTCTGCAGGAACATATTTGTATGGTAGAAATTTTTATTTAGGTTTTTCGGCTTCTAATTTGTATCAATCTACTTTTAATACCTCTATTAGGTTAAGTCCTGTTTCTAATAAACTGTTTCGTAACTATTATACTATGGGTGCTTATCGTTTTAATATTATGAATAGGGACTGGCAACTTGAACCTTCTTTTTTATTACGTAAAATGGAATTGCATAGTAATGTAACAGATATTACTACTCGTATTCTTTACCTAGAAGATACATGGGCAGGATTAACGTATCGAACAAATGGAACTTTAATTTTTGGTTTTGGTTTTTTAGCTAATAAAATACATATATCGTACACTTATGACCATACTTTTGCTGGTGAGATTATGCAATATACTTATGGTACGCATGAAATTGGGCTTTCTTTCAAAATTCAAACTCAAGCTTCTCAAAGGCATATAGGTTTCTGGGATTATTAAAATGAGGAATATAGAACATATAGGTATTGCTGTTCACGATATTGAAGCCTCAAATAAAGTATTTACTAAAATATTTGGTAAAGAAAGTTACAAATCAGAATCCGTACAATCAGAATCCGTAATTACTTCTTTTTTTCAGGTGGGCGAAAGCAAAATTGAATTAGTTGCAGCAACTAACCAGGACAGCCCTATTGCAAAATATCTTGCTAAGAATAGAGAGGGAATGCATCATATTGCTTTTGATGTTGTAGATATAAAATCGGAAATGAAACGCTTACAATCATTAGGAATCAGAACTTTGAATGACCAGCCAAAACAAGGAGCAGACAATAAGTTAATTTGTTTCTTACATCCTAAGGATACGAATGGTGTGCTTATAGAATTATGTCAGGAAATAGGGTGATAATGTTTTCATCATCTAATAAATGATGACAATGTATTCCTATTTTTTTTGCGCTGGCTATGTGTTGTGGTGAGTCATCAATAAAAAATACTTCTTCAGCTTTTAGTTTCTGTTCATTTAGGATATATTCAAATATTTTAACATCTGGTTTTCTTAAACCTAATTCATGAGATAAATACATTTTATCAAACAGTTTGCAAAATGCTAACCATTTTCTTTTACCTAACTGTTTCTTAATTGCATCAATATGAATAGCATTTGTGTTGCTTAGCAGGTAAATAGAATAATTATTTTTTAGCTTTTCTATCAGTTGTATACGTTCCTCTGGTAAATCTAATAGCATAGCATTCCAAGCCTTTTCTACTTGATTGATATTTGCATTTTTAGTTTCTTTTTGTAATGCCTTTAGAAATTCATTACTGCTAATCATACCTGTTTCAATTTGATTGAATAAATTCGTTTGTACTTTTTTAGAATAAAAAGTTGCAGCATTATTTACCCCTAATTTGGTGAATTCATCTATCGTATTTTGATAGTTAATATTTAGGATAACAGCTCCTAAATCAAAAATAATAGCTTTGCATTTTTTCATTTGGTAAACATGCAAATTATTGAACAATTTTGATAGTTTTGCACTTACTTTTTAAACAGGGCCCATAGCTCAGCTGGTTAGAGCACTTGACTCATAATCAAGGGGTCGCTGGTTCAAGCCCAGCTGGGCCCACAGAAACCTCACCTATTTGGTGGGGTTTTTTATTGACTAAAATGTTCTTTAAATAAATTTTCAATATGAGATTGTATGATTTATTGCACCTGAATTTCTTCCTTTTATATGCCTTAATGTATGTTTACTCAACTGCATCTAACAAATTGTAATCACAAGGATATTTAGAATTAAATCCTAAGTCTTATTTATTTGAATAATTTCGCCGTCATTTGAACAAGCTGCCCAATTGTATTCTTTCTATCCTCTATCTACTATAAGCATCATGTAATAAATTTCTTCAACAAAAGTAAATGAAAATTGCACATTTTGCTTTCAATTTAGTGGTAATCCTTATTTTAGCACTTGAATTAATTGTGTATGAAAATCATATTTTTTGTTTTATTATTGTTTGCAGCTCAGCTCAGCTCAGCTCAAATTGATTTGTTAAAAGTTGCTAGTACAAAAGTAAATACTTTACTTTCCTCCTCTGCCACTAAGGATGAAGTGGCGAAAGGATTAAAGGAAGCTTTGGTTATTGGGGCTGATAAAGCGACTAAGAGTGCCTCAGCTAAGGATGGATTTTATGCTAACAAAATTATTCGTATTCCTTTTCCTACTGAGGCTGATAAAATGAAAAAAACATTGCAAAAAACAGGCATGCAATCACAAATTAAAGATTTTGAAAAGAGTATAAACTCTGCAGCTGAATTGGCTACTAAGCAGGTACTAGTTATTTTCGTTGATGCAATTACTTCTATGAGTATTCAAGACGCATTTCAGATTTTAAGAGGGGGAAATACGGCTGCAACTTCTTATTTAAAAAAACAAACAAATGCTCAACTCTATAATAGAATAAAGCCAATAACAAAAAAAGCTATTCAGCAAGTTGATGTAACAAAATATTGGAACCCGTTGGTAAAAACGTACAATACAATTCCTTTTACAAAAGCAGTAAATCCTGATTTGGAGGATTATGTGACTAATAAAACTATTGAAGGAATTTTTGTGCTTATCGCTAATCAAGAAAAAGAAATTAGAAATAACCCCAAAGCTAGAAATTCAGAGCTATTACAAAAAGTATTTAAATAAGAAATATGGAAAAAAACGATCAACTTTTAATGCAATTAATTTATATGTTCCACACTTCTGCTATGCAGGGGTTAGGTAAAATTGCTGACACAAATGGTCAGGTAATCCGTAATTTAGAATATGTAAGTCAGACTATTGATTTGATGAATATGTTAAAAGTAAAAACAAAAGGAAATACTACGGATGAAATTGATGAATTGCTAGAGGGAATGCTTTCAGAATTAGGTTTAAATTATGTGGATGAAAAAGCTAAGCCAGAAAATAAAGTTGAGCAAGAAACTAAAGAATCAGATGATAAATAAAATCAAAGATTTATGGGCAGATTCGACTAATAGAAAAGTAATTTTCTTATTTATCGGAATTGTTATTTTACTTATTATTTCTCTTTTCTTTCAGCAGAATAGAATGGAACAGCAAATGCAGTTAAAAATTCAATTTATTGAACAAAAAAATATGTTGCGTGACGAGCTGGATGATTTGATAGATGAACATGATGATTTGTTAGACGAGTATGGCGATTTGAATGAGCAATTGTATGAAAAGGATTCTGTCATTCAGCATCAAATTGCTGAAATTAGAAACCTAATAAGAACAAAAAGCGATCTAAATGAGGCTAAGAAAAAGATTGTGGCTTTAAAGGATATTTCAAAAAGATATTTGGCGAATATTGATTCTTTACTAGTTTTAAATGAGGTACTTGTGTTAGAAAAAGATAGTGTTGTAAAAGTAAATAAAGATATTAATTGGAAGAACTATAAGCTAAATAAGCAAAATAAGAAACTAGAAGAAAAAGTAAGTAAAGGGTCTATTTTAGAAGTTTTTGGTGTTGAGGTTGAAACTATTCGCTATAGAAGTACTGGTAGGGAATTAGCAACTAAGTTTGCTAAAAAAGTACAGAAAATTAGGACCTGCTTTTCTATTACGGCTAACCTGATTTCTGATGCTGAAATAAAGACTATTTATTTGCAAATTGTAAATGGAGACGGAGAATTAGTTTTAGGTACAGATACACTTATAACTATTGTTTCTGATTCTAGCTATATCTGTACTAGTTCAGCTGAATTTGAATATAATAATATTGAAATGACACATTGTTTTGAGTGGGAGAGAGTCCAGGTTTTATCACCAGGAATGTATAGGGTTAATTTAATCTTTGAAGGAAGTATTGCAGCTCGAACCAACTTAAAACTAAGATAGATGCCAACCATAATCACCTATAATGTAAACGGAATTAGGGCTGCTGTTAAAAAGGATTTACCTCAATGGTTAAGTGCTTCAAATGCAGATGTCTTATGTTTGCAAGAAATTAAAGCAAAGCCTGAACAATTTGATGAAGCCATCTTTAATGAATTGGGCTATACTTGTTTTATTAATTCTGCTGAAAAACCTGGATATAGTGGAGTTGCTATCTTGTCAAAGATTAATCCTAAGCATGTTGAGTATGGTTGTGGTATCGAAAAAATTGATTTTGAAGGCAGAGTAATTAGAGCAGATTTTAAAGATTATTCTGTAATGAGTGTTTATTTTCCTTCAGGAAGTAATCCTTTAAGGCAAGCTTTTAAAATGGAATTTTTAGTTTTATTTCAAGATTATATTACGAAATTAAAAAAGATAATTCCCAACCTAATTATTTCAGGAGATTATAATATTTGCCATACTGAAATTGATATTCATAACCCTAAAGTCAATAAAAATTCATCAGGCTTTTTAATAGAAGAAAGAGAATGGGTAAGTCAATTTATTGCAAGTGGCTTTGTAGATTCTTTTAGGCAGCTAAATTCTGACCCTCATCATTATAGTTGGTGGAGTTACAGGGCAAACTCTAGAGCCAAAAATTTAGGTTGGCGTATTGATTATAATATGATTTCTGATACTCTTTTACCTAAATTAAAACGGGCAAAAATTTTGCCTGCAGCTAAGCATTCTGACCATTGTCCAGTACTTGTTGAGCTAGCAGATTAGATTTCTTATATTTGCCAACTTCAAAATTAAATTAAATGGGAATATTACAGACAGCTGAAAGAAGCTCACATCTTGATCCTTCAGAAAATGTTATTTATCAAAGGCACTTAATTGCATATAAAGAAGCCGCTAAATTAGTTAGCGGAACTGTACTTGAGGTTGGTAGCGGTGAGGGATATGGAATTATGGAATTAGCTCCTAAAGCTGATCATTATATTGCTGTTGACAAGTACAATACTGATATTAGTGATGAGTTAAAGAAAGAAAATAATATTACATTTATTCAAGCAGAAGTTCCTCCTTTAAAAGGAATTGAAGATAAAAGTGTTGATTTTGTAGTTACCTTTCAAGTAATTGAGCATATTAATGATGACGAAATGTTTTTGCAAGAAATCCATAGAGTGCTAAAGCCAGGAGGAAAGCTGATTTTAACAACTCCAAATAGTATGATGTCCTTAACTAGAAACCCTTGGCATACTCGTGAATATACTCCTGAACAAATGGGGGAGGTGCTTAAAAGCTCATTTGATAATTATGAGTTGAAAGGAGTCTTTGGAAATGATAAAGTAATGGACTATTACAATAAAAATAAAGAGTCTGTTCGTAAAATTACTCGTTTTGATTTTCTAAATTTTCAATACTGGTTACCAAGATGGTTATTGCAGATTCCTTATGACATCTTAAATAGATTTAATAGGTATAGTTTACAAAATTCTAATCAAGGAATTGTAAATTCCCTTGTCTATTCTGATTATTTAATTTCAGCTTCAAATACTAAGTGCTTAGATCACTTTTGTATTGCTACCAAGTAGCACTAAAATTATACCCTTTTGCTTTTAATTTCTGAATTGTCTTTTCTAGAATTGGTTTAACGTTTTTAAAACTCATCAGATTGTTGTGCATTAATATTATTGATCCTGATGTAGTATTTTGTATAATATTTTCTTGTACTTTTTTTGAACTAGTATTCTGCTTAAAATCATAACTAAGTACATCCCAGAGAATTATTTTATATTTTTCTTTGAGCACTGCAATTTGTACTTTAGTAACTTTACCGTAAGGTGGTCGGAATAATTTATTATTAGGCATTAATGCTTGACAATTTTCTATATCCTCTAAATACTTTTCTTTATTGGTAATCCATCCGTTTTTATGAGAATAGGAATGATTGGCTATTGTGTGCCCGTCTTTAATAATAGCGCCTACAAGTTCTGGAAATTCTTCTATTTGTTGTCCAACTAAAAAGAAAGTAGCTTTAACATTTTCTTTTTTCAAAATGGATAAAATCCAAGGCGTAACTTCAGGCGTTGGCCCGTCATCAAAAGTAAGCCAGATTTCTTTATCTAGCGTCTCCTTCCTCCAAACTAAAGAAGGAAAGAGTGCTTGTATAAATTTTGGTATTGTAACAAACAAGTTTATTATTGAACGCTTAAATATTCATCCATAAAAGTATTGATGCGATAAGTTTCATAATCAATTTCTACTTTATTATCTCCTTTACTTTTGTAATAGACTCCTTCTTGATCAGCATAAGTAAATGATAAATCTTCTAATTTATGAATCTGAATAACCCTACCTAAACTACTAAGTACTTGTCCTGTTATCCCTATGTTCTGTTTTAACCCACTACCACTTTCAAACTCTTTTAAGTATTTAACCTCTGTTAAGTAATCATCAATCATTATAGCTAGTACTTTTTTTGCTTTTTCATCTTCTCCTAACTTATAATATATGTCAATAATTGGTAATGCAAAATAACTTAAGTTAACTACATCTCTAGGAAATTCCGCCATACATTTATCCAATGTTTCAACTGCCCTAGCTGTATCCCCTTTTTGGAATAAGGCTTCTGCTAAACGTGAATAATTATTTCTGAAATTCATTACCATTCTGGTATTGGTTTCATCAAAATATAGATTAGAATTATTAAAACCTCCCCACTCAAAATTTTTGACTAATCTTTCATACATTTTTTCGGTATGTACTACTCCAGTCTGCCCATCAGGTGACTTAGCTAAATAAGGTACAAGTCTATATGCTAAGCCTTCTAACTGAAAGTATTTTTCTAAGCCCATAAAATTATCTCTTCCTACAGTAATAGCAAAATAGATAGGACGTTCCCAATTAAAGTTAGCTAAGATATCTAATACCATCAATTTGTTTTTATAAAGCCCGTTTCCTTTTAGCTTGAATTTTATTTCATCTACAATTTTGTCATGATATTCTATAGGAATAAATGCTTTTACATTTTCTTTATTTACCGAAAGTTTTAGTTTTTTAGTAGGGCAATAGCTTCTTAGACCTGCTGAAGTATTTATCTTGGCTTTTGCACTTTTACTATTAATAAAGTTTACGACATCCTTCACTTCAACATAATCTTTAAATCGTTCATTTATTGGGGTATAATCTCTTGTTCCTGCCCTGTAATCATCATGTTCTAATGATGATGGTATAGGAGCTGCATCATAAGAAGCTCTTTTCATTTGATCAATATACCAAGGGGTGTTGAATAAAGATAGATTGACTACTTTAATGTCTGTTCGTATGCCTTCTACTTCTTGTGCGTACCAAAGTGGGAAAGTATCATTGTCGCCATTTGTAAATAATATAGCATTTTTATCACAAGAATTGAGGTAATTTTTTGCAACCTCTAAAGCAGTAAATCTTCCACTTCTATCATGGTCATCCCAATTTTCAGCTGCCATTAATGTCGGGATAATAAGCGCAACTAATGTTGCTATGCCAGCACTTGCGGTGGAGTTCAATCTTTTACTTAAAAAATCATAAATTCCTAATACTCCTAATCCTATCCAAATGGCAAAGGCATAAAATGAACCTACATAGGCATAGTCTCTTTCTCTTGGTTGGAAAGGTACTACATTTAAATAAATGATAATTAGTACTCCTGTAAACAAGAAAAATAACAAAACAGCTAAGGCATCTTGGTTGTTCTGTTTGAAATGGAAAAGCATTCCTATTAAGCCTAAAATTAAGGGTAGGAAATAGTAATGATTTTTTCCTTTATTCTTTCCTAAATAATCAGGGACATCTACTTCTGCTGAAGGCGTTCCTAATCTTGCATTGTCAATAAATCCTATTCCGCTTTCCCAATTCCCATTTAAGGAATTTCCATCCATATTCATGAAATCATTCTGCCTTCCAGCAAAATTCCACATAAAATAACGAATATAGGACCAGCCAATTTGATATTTAAAAAAGTAAGTTAGATTTTGACCAAAAGTAGGTTTAGCATCTTTATTTTTAAGCCCTGCCCAAATCACATAACCGCCAGCGTGCCTAGTCTGGGTATTACTCCAAATTCTTGGAAAAAACATTTTATCTTTTTTGCTGTAATTTGGAAGTGTATTTTTTCTCTTGTCTATTATAATATACTTTCCTTTCTTTTCATCTTTTGCGTAAACAGGATCTCCATCCAAATAAGGTTTTTTACTGTCTAGTTTTGCATTAAAATGTTGTCCATAAACAATTGGCCAGCTGCCATATTGCTCCCTTTTTAAATACGATAAAAGACCAACTGCATCTTCAGGATTATTTTCGTCAATAGGAGGGTTTGCGTTAGAACGTACTACTAAGATTGAGTATGATGAATACCCTATTAGTAGCATCATGATTCCTAATATTGCAGTATTCCAAACTGCTTTGTTGTGTTTCTTAGTGTAAGATAATCCGAATGCAATCGCGCCTATCACTGTAAGGAAGTAAATAATAGTTCCTGAATTAAATGGCAAGCCTATAGTATTTACAAAGAATAATTCAAAAGTAGAAATTAAACTTACAGCACCTGGAATAATAACTACCTGAACAACTACCTAATAGAATCATTGAAATGATGAATGCTTTTATCGCTCCTGATTTTGTGTATTCGTATTTTTTGTAATAGTAAATCATTCCCATTGCAGGGATAGTTAGTAAGCTCAATAAATGAACTCCAACTGAAAGCCCAATTAAATACGCAATTAAAACTAGCCATCTGCTTGAGTTAGGTTGGTCAGCTTCTTGCTCCCATTTCATAATGCACCAAAAGGTTATGGCTGTAAAAAAGGATGACATGGCATATACCTCTCCCTCAACTGCCGAAAACCAAAAAGAGTCAGAAAAAGTATAAGCTAAAGCACCTACAAGTCCACTACCTAAAACTGCGTATATTTTACCTATTTCGTAATTATTGTCTTTAAAAAACATCTTTCTCCCAAACGCTGTAATCGTCCAAAAAAGAAAAAGAATAGAAAATGAGGAGCATAATGCAGATAGAATATTGATAGCAACTGCCACTTCAGAGGTTCCTTGTGCTGCAAAAAGCGTAAAAATTCTACCAAATAACTGAAACAATGGTGCTCCAGGAGGATGTCCAACTTGTAATTTATAAGCGGTTGCAATGTACTCGCCACAATCCCAAAAACTCACGGTTTGTTCGATAGTATATAGGTAAACAAATGAAGCGATTAAAAATACGCTCCAGCCAATAATATTATTTAGTTTTTTAAATTGATTCATCTTTAAATAGTGCTTTTTTGTTAGGAGTGCGAATGTATAAAATTAATTACTGATTTCCGTCTTGATTTTATAATAACGAAAAAATGAGAATTTATTTTGTTCTTCTTACTTAATTGTTATTTTTGCCGACCATTTAGTACAATGCCCGATGGTGTAACTGGCAACACGTCTGCTTTTGGTGCAGAAGAGTCTAGGTTCGAGCCCTAGTCGGGCAACTTATTGATATCTGCAACTTGATTTATCATTTGCGTAAGTAATTTTAGAATCCATATCCGTAACTTATTTGCCTTTTGATAATTTTTTATCATTTTATTCATTAATTTAGAGTGTTTTAGAGATACTAATATGGAGGTCTAGATTTTTTTAGATTTATTCTACTACTTCCCCAATTCTATTTACTTTCAATACTCTAAAGTTGTTATTGATATTTCTAGTATTTCACTGGCATTGTCTTTCGATTTGAAACTTCATTTTTTTATTGACGTATATTATTTATATTTAGTTTTTAATACTAGAAATATAAGCTTTATTAGAATACAATAATTTAGGTCAGATGTAATAAGCTTAGATAGTATGAGTATGCTATATAAATTGCGCTAGAAATATTCGTATATTGTTGGAGTTTGCAATATGAATAATTAAATATTTCGTATATTCGCAAACTATATTAATGTACGAAAGAATAGTGTAAAACAAGTATTAAAAAACTAACGTATTATGAAAAGAAATTTTATCCAAAGCTTATTAAAATTAACGTTGATATTTTGTTTAAGTTTTTTGTTAAGCCCTACAGCAATTATAGCTCAATCTCTGATCCCTTTTTCTCCAACTGTTTCAGTTTCACTTTCAAATACTGATTGTGATAGTTTAACGGACTTAACAATTAATGTTAGTCAGGATCCAAATGAGCCTGATATGTTTACATCATCATTTGTGTCAGATGGAGGTTCTTTTGCAATTTCATCAATGAATGTTGGTGATACAGTTGGTTCAGCAATTATGTCTGCTGGTGGGGGTGTGAATACATTTAATACTGCATTAATTGTATCTTCCATTCCTTCTTCTACTCAAGCGATTATACAGTCAATAGATCTTGCTACAGGTGTTATTCTTGGTGATTTTACAATTTCAAATACAGCTTTAGGAGTTCTTATTTTTGCTCAAACTGTTCCGGATAATAATAATTATACTAGTGGTAATACACAATCAGCAACATTTTTTAATGTCTTTGTTAATCCGCAAGCAACTACATTAACCTTCACTTCAACTATAGATTCTGAGTTGGGGGATGTTGATGTTCAAACATTCTTAAATACAATATTTTGTGGTATCCCTTTTTCTCCAACTGTTTCAGTTTCACTTTCAAATACTGATTGTGATAGTTTAACGGACTTAACAATTAATGTTAGTCAGGATCCAAATGAGCCTGATATGTTTACATCATCATTTGTGTCAGATGGAGGTTCTTTTGCAATTTCATCAATGAATGTTGGTGATACAGTTGGTTCAGCAATTATGTCTGCTGGTGGGGGTGTGAATACATTTAATACTGCATTAATTGTATCTTCCATTCCTTCTTCTACTCAAGCGATTATACAGTCAATAGATCTTGCTACAGGTGTTATTCTTGGTGATTTTACAATTTCAAATACAGCTTTAGGAGTTCTTATTTTTGCTCAAACTGTTCCGGATAATAATAATTATACTAGTGGTAATACACAATCAGCAACATTTTTTAATGTCTTTGTTAATCCGCAAGCAACTACATTAACCTTCACTTCAACTATAGATTCTGAGTTGGGGGATGTTGATGTTCAAACATTCTTAAATACAATATTTTGTGGTATCCCTTTTTCTCCAACTGTTTCAGTTTCACTTTCAAATACTGATTGTGATAGTTTAACGGACTTAACAATTAATGTTAGTCAGGATCCAAATGAGCCTGATATGTTTACATCATCATTTGTGTCAGATGGAGGTTCTTTTGCAATTTCATCAATGAATGTTGGTGATACAGTTGGTTCAGCAATTATGTCTGCTGGTGGGGGTGTGAATACATTTAATACTGCATTAATTGTATCTTCCATTCCTTCTTCTACTCAAGCGATTATACAGTCAATAGATCTTGCTACAGGTGTTATTCTTGGTGATTTTACAATTTCAAATACAGCTTTAGGAGTTCTTATTTTTGCTCAAACTGTTCCGGATAATAATAATTATACTAGTGGTAATACACAATCAGCAACATTTTTTAATGTCTTTGTTAATCCGCAAGCAACTACATTAACCTTCACTTCAACTATAGATTCTGAGTTGGGGGATGTTGATGTTCAAACATTCTTAAATACAATATTTTGTGGTATCCCTTTTTCTCCAACTGTTTCAGTTTCACTTTCAAATACTGATTGTGATAGTTTAACGGACTTAACAATTAATGTTAGTCAGGATCCAAATGAGCCTGATATGTTTACATCATCATTTGTGTCAGATGGAGGTTCTTTTGCAATTTCATCAATGAATGTTGGTGATACAGTTGGTTCAGCAATTATGTCTGCTGGTGGGGGTGTGAATACATTTAATACTGCATTAATTGTATCTTCCATTCCTTCTTCTACTCAAGCGATTATACAGTCAATAGATCTTGCTACAGGTGTTATTCTTGGTGATTTTACAATTTCAAATACAGCTTTAGGAGTTCTTATTTTTGCTCAAACTGTTCCGGATAATAATAATTATACTAGTGGTAATACACAATCAGCAACATTTTTTAATGTCTTTGTTAATCCGCAAGCAACTACATTAACCTTCACTTCAACTATAGATTCTGAGTTGGGGGATGTTGATGTTCAAACATTCTTAAATACAATATTTTGTGGTATCCCTTTTTCTCCAACTGTTTCAGTTTCACTTTCAAATACTGATTGTGATAGTTTAACGGACTTAACAATTAATGTTAGTCAGGATCCAAATGAGCCTGATATGTTTACATCATCATTTGTGTCAGATGGAGGTTCTTTTGCAATTTCATCAATGAATGTTGGTGATACAGTTGGTTCAGCAATTATGTCTGCTGGTGGGGGTGTGAATACATTTAATACTGCATTAATTGTATCTTCCATTCCTTCTTCTACTCAAGCGATTATACAGTCAATAGATCTTGCTACAGGTGTTATTCTTGGTGATTTTACAATTTCAAATACAGCTTTAGGAGTTCTTATTTTTGCTCAAACTGTTCCGGATAATAATAATTATACTAGTGGTAATACACAATCAGCAACATTTTTTAATGTCTTTGTTAATCCGCAAGCAACTACATTAACCTTCACTTCAACTATAGATTCTGAGTTGGGGGATGTTGATGTTCAAACATTCTTAAATACAATATTTTGTGGTATCCCTTTTTCTCCAACTGTTTCAGTTTCACTTTCAAATACTGATTGTGATAGTTTAACGGACTTAACAATTAATGTTAGTCAGGATCCAAATGAGCCTGATATGTTTACATCATCATTTGTGTCAGATGGAGGTTCTTTTGCAATTTCATCAATGAATGTTGGTGATACAGTTGGTTCAGCAATTATGTCTGCTGGTGGGGGTGTGAATACATTTAATACTGCATTAATTGTATCTTCCATTCCTTCTTCTACTCAAGCGATTATACAGTCAATAGATCTTGCTACAGGTGTTATTCTTGGTGATTTTACAATTTCAAATACAGCTTTAGGAGTTCTTATTTTTGCTCAAACTGTTCCGGATAATAATAATTATACTAGTGGTAATACACAATCAGCAACATTTTTTAATGTCTTTGTTAATCCGCAAGCAACTACATTAACCTTCACTTCAACTATAGATTCTGAGTTGGGGGATGTTGATGTTCAAACATTCTTAAATACAATATTTTGTGGTATCCCTTTTTCTCCAACTGTTTCAGTTTCACTTTCAAATACTGATTGTGATAGTTTAACGGACTTAACAATTAATGTTAGTCAGGATCCAAATGAGCCTGATATGTTTACATCATCATTTGTGTCAGATGGAGGTTCTTTTGCAATTTCATCAATGAATGTTGGTGATACAGTTGGTTCAGCAATTATGTCTGCTGGTGGGGGTGTGAATACATTTAATACTGCATTAATTGTATCTTCCATTCCTTCTTCTACTCAAGCGATTATACAGTCAATAGATCTTGCTACAGGTGTTATTCTTGGTGATTTTACAATTTCAAATACAGCTTTAGGAGTTCTTATTTTTGCTCAAACTGTTCCGGATAATAATAATTATACTAGTGGTAATACACAATCGGCAACATTTTTTAATGTCTTTGTTAATCCGCAAGCAACTACATTAACCTTCACTTCAACTATAGATTCTGAGTTGGGGGATGTTGATGTTCAAACATTCTTAAATACAATATTTTGTGGTATCCCTTTTTCTCCAACTGTTTCAGTTTCACTTTCAAATACTGATTGTGATAGTTTAACGGACTTAACAATTAATGTTAGTCAGGATCCAAATGAGCCTGATATGTTTACATCATCATTTGTGTCAGATGGAGGTTCTTTTGCAATTTCATCAATGAATGTTGGTGATACAGTTGGTTCGTCAATTATGTCTGCTGGTGGGGGTGTGAATACATTTAATACTGCATTAATTGTATCTTCCATTCCTTCTTCTACTCAAGCGATTATACAGTCAATAGATCTTGCTACAGGTGTTATTCTTGGTGATTTTACAATTTCAAATACAGCTTTAGGAGTTCTTATTTTTGCTCAAACTGTTCCGGATAATAATAATTATACTAGTGGTAATACACAATCAGCAACATTTTTTAATGTCTTTGTTAATCCGCAAGCAACTACATTAACCTTCACTTCAACTATAGATTCTGAGTTGGGGGATGTTGATGTTCAAACATTCTTAAATACAATATTTTGTGGTATCCCTTTTTCTCCAACTGTTTCAGTTTCACTTTCAAATACTGATTGTGATAGTTTAACGGACTTAACAATTAATGTTAGTCAGGATCCAAATGAGCCTGATATGTTTACATCATCATTTGTGTCAGATGGAGGTTCTTTTGCAATTTCATCAATGAATGTTGGTGATACAGTTGGTTCAGCAATTATGTCTGCTGGTGGGGGTGTGAATACATTTAATACTGCATTAATTGTATCTTCCATTCCTTCTTCTACTCAAGCGATTATACAGTCAATAGATCTTGCTACAGGTGTTATTCTTGGTGATTTTACAATTTCAAATACAGCTTTAGGAGTTCTTATTTTTGCTCAAACTGTTCCGGATAATAATAATTATACTAGTGGTAATACACAATCAGCAACATTTTTTAATGTCTTTGTTAATCCGCAAGCAACTACATTAACCTTCACTTCAACTATAGATTCTGAGTTGGGGGATGTTGATGTTCAGAGTACTTCTTTTAACATCTTATGTCTTTGTGCTCCAAGTTTATCAACTGCTTCAATTACTTCTTGTGATACTTATTCTTGGAATGGAACAGTTTACACTACATCAGGGACATATACATACGTAACAACAAATGCAGCAGGTTGTGATAGTACAGCTACTCTTAATTTAACGATTGATAATAGTTCAACATCAACCGCTTCAATTACTTCTTGTGATACTTATTCTTGGAATGGAACAGTTTACACTACATCAGGGACATATACATACGTAACAACAAATGCAGCAGGTTGTGATAGTACAGCTACTCTTAATTTAACGATTGATAATAGTTCAACATCAACCGCTTCAATTACTTCTTGTGATACTTATTCTTGGAATGGAACAGTTTACACTACATCAGGGACATATACATACGTAACAACAAATGCAGCAGGTTGTGATAGTACAGCTACTCTTAATTTAACGATTGATAATAGTTCAACATCAACTGCTTCAATTACTTCTTGTGATACTTATTCTTGGAATGGAACAGTTTACACTACATCAGGGACATATACATACGTAACAACAAATGCAGCAGGTTGTGATAGTACAGCTACTCTTAATTTAACGATTGATAATAGTTCAACATCAACTGCTTCAATTACTTCTTGTGATACTTATTCTTGGAATGGAACAGTTTACACTACATCAGGGACATATACATACGTAACAACAAATGCAGCAGGTTGTGATAGTACAGCTACTCTTAATTTAACGATTGATAATAGTTCAACATCAACTGCTTCAATTACTTCTTGTGATACTTATTCTTGGAATGGAACAGTTTACACTACATCAGGGACATATACATACGTAACAACAAATGCAGCAGGTTGTGATAGTACAGCTACTCTTAATTTAACGATTGATAATAGTTCAACATCAACTGCTTCAATTACTTCTTGTGATACTTATTCTTGGAATGGAACAGTTTACACTACATCAGGGACATATACATACGTAACAACAAATGCAGCAGGTTGTGATAGTACAGCTACTCTTAATTTAACGATTGATAATAGTTCAACATCAACTGCTTCAATTACTTCTTGTGATACTTATTCTTGGAATGGAACAGTTTACACTACATCAGGGACATATACATACGTAACAACAAATGCAGCAGGTTGTGATAGTACAGCTACTCTTAATTTAACGATTGATAATAGTTCAACATCAACTGCTTCAATTACTTCTTGTGATACTTATTCTTGGAATGGAACAGTTTACACTACATCAGGGACATATACATACGTAACAACAAATGCAGCAGGTTGTGATAGTACAGCTACTCTTAATTTAACGATTGATAATAGTTCAACATCAACCGCTTCAATTACTTCTTGTGATACTTATTCTTGGAATGGAACAGTTTACACTACATCAGGGACATATACATACGTAACAACAAATGCAGCAGGTTGTGATAGTACAGCTACTCTTAATTTAACGATTGATAATAGTTCAACATCAACCGCTTCAATTACTTCTTGTGATACTTATTCTTGGAATGGAACAGTTTACACTACATCAGGGACATATACATACGTAACAACAAATGCAGCAGGTTGTGATAGTACAGCTACTCTTAATTTAACGATTGATAATAGTTCAACATCAACCGCTTCAATTACTTCTTGTGATACTTATTCTTGGAATGGAACAGTTTACACTACATCAGGGACATATACATACGTAACAACAAATGCAGCAGGTTGTGATAGTACAGCTACTCTTAATTTAACGATTGATAATAGTTCAACATCAACCGCTTCAATTACTTCTTGTGATACTTATTCTTGGAATGGAACAGTTTACACTACATCAGGGACATATACATACGTAACAACAAATGCAGCAGGTTGTGATAGTACAGCTACTCTTAATTTAACGATTGATAATAGTTCAACATCAACCGCTTCAATTACTTCTTGTGATACTTATTCTTGGAATGGAACAGTTTACACTACATCAGGGACATATACATACGTAACAACAAATGCAGCAGGTTGTGATAGTACAGCTACTCTTAATTTAACGATTGATAATAGTTCAACATCAACTGCTTCAATTACTTCTTGTGATACTTATTCTTGGAATGGAACAGTTTACACTACATCAGGGACATATACATACGTAACAACAAATGCAGCAGGTTGTGATAGTACAGCTACTCTTAATTTAACGATTGATAATAGTTCAACATCAACTGCTTCAATTACTTCTTGTGATACTTATTCTTGGAATGGAACAGTTTACACTACATCAGGGACATATACATACGTAACAACAAATGCAGCAGGTTGTGATAGTACAGCTACTCTTAATTTAACGATTGATAATAGTTCAACATCAACCGCTTCAATTACTTCTTGTGATACTTATTCTTGGAATGGAACAGTTTACACTACATCAGGGACATATACATACGTAACAACAAATGCAGCAGGTTGTGATAGTACAGCTACTCTTAATTTAACGATTGATAATAGTTCAACATCAACCGCTTCAATTACTTCTTGTGATACTTATTCTTGGAATGGAACAGTTTACACTACATCAGGGACATATACATACGTAACAACAAATGCAGCAGGTTGTGATAGTACAGCTACTCTTAATTTAACGATTGATAATAGTTCAACATCAACTGCTTCAATTACTTCTTGTGATACTTATTCTTGGAATGGAACAGTTTACACTACATCAGGGACATATACATACGTAACAACAAATGCAGCAGGTTGTGATAGTACAGCTACTCTTAATTTAACGATTGATAATAGTTCAACATCAACTGCTTCAATTACTTCTTGTGATACTTATTCTTGGAATGGAACAGTTTACACTACATCAGGGACATATACATACGTAACAACAAATGCAGCAGGTTGTGATAGTACAGCTACTCTTAATTTAACGATTGATAATAGTTCAACATCAACCGCTTCAATTACTTCTTGTGATACTTATTCTTGGAATGGAACAGTTTACACTACATCAGGGACATATACATACGTAACAACAAATGCAGCAGGTTGTGATAGTACAGCTACTCTTAATTTAACGATTGATAATAGTTCAACATCAACCGCTTCAATTACTTCTTGTGATACTTATTCTTGGAATGGAACAGTTTACACTACATCAGGGACATATACATACGTAACAACAAATGCAGCAGGTTGTGATAGTACAGCTACTCTTAATTTAACGATTGATAATAGTTCAACATCAACGCTTCAATTACTTCTTGTGATACTTATTCTTGGAATGGAACAGTTTACACTACATCAGGGACATATACATACGTAACAACAAATGCAGCAGGTTGTGATAGTACAGCTACTCTTAATTTAACGATTGATAATAGTTCAACATCAACTCGCTTCAATTACTTCTTGTGATACTTATTCTTGGAATGGAACAGTTTACACTACATCAGGGACATATACATACGTAACAACAAATGCTAGCAGGTTGTGATAGTACAGCTACTCTTAATTTAACGATTGATAATAGTTCAACATCAACCGCTTCAATTACTTCTTGTGATACTTATTCTTGGAATGGAACAGTTTACACTACATCAGGGACATATACATACGTAACAACAAATGCAGCAGGTTGTGATAGTACAGCTACTCTTAATTTAACGATTGATAATAGTTCAACATCAACCGCTTCAATTACTTCTTGTGATACTTATTCTTGGAATGGAACAGTTTACACTACATCAGGGACATATACATACGTAACAACAAATGCAGCAGGTTGTGATAGTACAGCTACTCTTAATTTAACGATTGATAATAGTTCAACATCAACTGCTTCAATTACTTCTTGTGATACTTATTCTTGGAATGGAACAGTTTACACTACATCAGGGACATATACATACGTAACAACAAATGCAGCAGGTTGTGATAGTACAGCTACATTAAATTTGGGGCTTAATATTTCTAGTTTTTCTAGCAATAATCAAACTGTTTGTTTTGGTTATTCTTATTCTATAAACGGTAATACATATTCTTCAAATGGTACATATTTAGATGTTTATACAAGCAGTTTGGGTTGTGATTCTACAGTAACTACTATTTTAACAGTACTGCCTGAGCCTATTGTTTCGATTATTGCTTCAGGTAATCCAACTATATGTTTAGGCGAGAGTGTAACCTTGAGTATGAATAGTTGGTCTCCAGCAAATAGTATTTACCAGTGGAGTGATTTAAATGGCGCTATTTCTGGTGCAAATTCTTCTACATATACAACTTCTGTATCGGGTACTTATAGTTTAACAGTTACTAATCCAGCTGGATGTATAGCTGTTTCAAATGGAATCGCAATTACAGTATTGAGTACTGCAGTACCTTCTTCATTATTCACTTCTAACATACAGTTAGATAAAGCGACTATGAATTGGGGTTCCGTTGTGAATGCACATCATTATGATATACGTATGCGAGTTCAGGGAACTTCTTCTTGGTCAATATTTCATTAATAATATACCTTCATCCTTCACATCAAAACAAAAGGTTAATTTACAATCATCTACTTCTTATGAGTGGTCAATTCGTTCTGCTTGTAGTTCAGATACATCTAGTTCCTCTGCTTGGTCAAGTATTCAATCTTTTAGTACACTTGCACCTTGTATAGTACCTGTTAATACTTTAACAAGTAGTATTACACTTAGTGGTGCTAGTTTAGGATGGGATGCTGTTGCTGGTTCATATGGTTATTCTGTACGTTACAAAGGGGTTTCACAGCCATGGTCAGCATGGACAACAGTTGTTGTTACTAGTAATGCTTATGTATTGAGTGGTTTAGCTTCAGGTTCTACTTATCATTGGCAAGTTAAAAGTATCTGTGATTCTACAGGAATTAATTCATCTGCATTTAGTGGGTATAATACTTTCACTTTAGGTTCTTGTAATGCTTCATTAAACATTAGTCAGACTAATGTTGGATGTTTTGGTGGTAATGATGGAGCTCTTGATTTATCAGTAAGTGGTGGTAGTGGTTCATTCTCTTATTTATGGAGTGATGGTTCTACTACTGAAGATCTTGATTCTTTATCTGCAGGTACTTATAGTGTAACGGTTACTGATAATAATACATGTCAATATACTGCTACTTATATTATTACTGAGCCAGCTTCAGCCTTTAGTGTTTCGATTATTGCTTCAGGTAATCCAACTATATGTTTAGGCGAGAGTGTAACCTTGAGTATGAATAGTTGGTCTCCAGCAAATAGTATTTACCAGTGGAGTGATTTAAATGGCGCTATTTCTGGTGCAAATTCTTCTACATATACAACTTCTGTATCGGGTACTTATAGTTTAACAGTTACTAATCCAGCTGGATGTATAGCTGTTTCAAATGGAATCGCAATTACAGTATTGAGTACTGCAGTACCTTCTTCATTATTCACTTCTAACATACAGTTAGATAAAGCGACTATGAATTGGGGTTCCGTTGTGAATGCTCATAAGTATCATATTCGTATGCGAGTTCAGGGAACTACTTCTTGGTCAATATTTATTAATAATATACCTTCATCCTTCACATCAAAACAAAAGGTTAATTTACAATCAGCTACCGCTTATGAGTGGTCAATTCGTTCTGCTTGTAGTTCAGATACATCTAGTTCCTCTGCTTGGTCAAGTATTCAATCTTTTAGTACACTTGCACCTTGTATAGTACCTGTTAATACTTTAACAAGTAGTATTACACTTAGTGGTGCTAGTTTAGGATGGGATGCTGTTGCTGGTTCATATGGTTATTCTGTACGTTACAAAGGGGTTTCACAGCCATGGTCAGCATGGACAACAGTTGTTGTTACTAGTAATGCTTATGTATTGAGTGGTTTAGCTTCAGGTTCTACTTATCATTGGCAAGTTAAAAGTATCTGTGATTCTACAGGAATTAATTCATCTGCATTTAGTGGGTATAATACTTTCACTTTAGGTTCTTGTAATGCTTCATTAAACATTAGTCAGACTAATGTTGGATGTTTTGGTGGTAATGATGGAGCTCTTGATTTATCAGTAAGTGGTGGTAGTGGTTCATTCTCTTATTTATGGAGTGATGGTTCTACTACTGAAGATCTTGATTCTTTATCTGCAGGTACTTATAGTGTAACGGTTACTGATAATAATACATGTCAATATACTGCTACTTATATTATTACTGAGCCAGCTTCAGCCTTTAGTGTTTCGATTATTGCTTCAGGTAATCCAACTATATGTTTAGGCGAGAGTGTAACCTTGAGTATGAATAGTTGGTCTCCAGCAAATAGTATTTACCAGTGGAGTGATTTAAATGGCGCTATTTCTGGTGCAAATTCTTCTACATATACAACTTCTGTATCGGGTACTTATAGTTTAACAGTTACTAATCCAGCTGGATGTATAGCTGTTTCAAATGGAATCGCAATTACAGTATTGAGTACTGCAGTACCTTCTTCATTATTCACTTCTAACATACAGTTAGATAAAGCGACTATGAATTGGGGTTCCGTTGTGAATGCTCATAAGTATCATATTCGTATGCGAGTTCAGGGAACTTCTTCTTGGTCAATATTTATTAATAATATACCTTCATCCTTCACATCAAAACAAAAGGTTAATTTACAATCAGCTACCGCTTATGAGTGGTCAATTCGTTCTGCTTGTAGTTCAGATACATCTAGTTCCTCTGCTTGGTCAAGTATTCAATCTTTTAGTACACTTGCACCTTGTATAGTACCTGTTAATACTTTAACAAGTAGTATTACACTTAGTGGTGCTAGTTTAGGATGGGATGCTGTTGCTGGTTCATATGGTTATTCTGTACGTTACAAAGGGGTTTCACAGCCATGGTCAGCATGGACAACAGTTGTTGTTACTAGTAATGCTTATGTATTGAGTGGTTTAGCTTCAGGTTCTACTTATCATTGGCAAGTTAAAAGTATCTGTGATTCTACAGGAATTAATTCATCTGCATTTAGTGGGTATAATACTTTCACTTTAGGTTCTTGTAATGCTTCATTAAACATTAGTCAGACTAATGTTGGATGTTTTGGTGGTAATGATGGAGCTCTTGATTTATCAGTAAGTGGTGGTAGTGGTTCATTCTCTTATTTATGGAGTGATGGTTCTACTACTGAAGATCTTGATTCTTTATCTGCAGGTACTTATAGTGTAACGGTTACTGATAATAATACATGTCAATATACTGCTACTTATATTATTACTGAGCCAGCTTCAGCCTTTAGTGTTTCGATTATTGCTTCAGGTAATCCAACTATATGTTTAGGCGAGAGTGTAACCTTGAGTATGAATAGTTGGTCTCCAGCAAACAGTATTTACCAGTGGAGTGATTTAAATGGCGCTATTTCTGGTGCAAATTCTTCTACATATACAACTTCTGTATCGGGTACTTATAGTTTAACAGTTACTAATCCAGCTGGATGTATAGCTGTTTCAAATGGAATCGCAATTACAGTATTGAGTACTGCAGTACCTTCTTCATTATTCACTTCTAACATACAGTTAGATAAAGCGACTATGAATTGGGGTTCCGTTGTGAATGCTCATAAGTATCATATTCGTATGCGAGTTCAGGGAACTTCTTCTTGGTCAATATTTATTAATAATATACCTTCATCCTTCACATCAAAACAAAAGGTTAATTTACAATCAGCTACCGCTTATGAGTGGTCAATTCGTTCTGCTTGTAGTTCAGATACATCTAGTTCCTCTGCTTGGTCAAGTATTCAATCTTTTGCGACTTTAACTACATGTACTGCTCCATTAAACATGACTACCACAGCAATCGGTTTAACAGATGCTACTTTAGGTTGGGATGTATCGCCTGGAGCTTTGGGTTATATAGTAAGATACAAGCTGGTAAACCAAGGTTGGGGAACATTTACTTATGATACTATAAATACTAATTCACTTGTTTTATCTTCTTTATTACCAGGGACAGCTTATCATTGGCAAGTGAAGAGTGCGTGTGATTCTAATGGTAGTAACAATTCTGGATTTTCAAGTTTTGATGTATTTAATACAGTTAATGGATGTGTTCCACCAACTAATATGATTGTTGATTCTATTACAACATCATCAGCTGCATTGAGTTGGGATCCAAATCCTGTTGCATTTTCTTACAGACTTATGTATTTAGTAGTCGGCGCACCATGGAATACAAGAATTGACACCACAATCACTCCTGGATTAAATGATCTTACGTTATCAGGGTTAATTTCAAATGAGAATTATCGTTTTAGGATTAGAACAATTTGTGATTCTTTAGGAAGTTATAATTCTGCTTGGACTGGATGGGATACTCTTACAACACTATCAAGTATCAGGGTTACTGCTGGAGATATTGAGTTAGGTGAAAATTTAAACATATACCCTAATCCAACAAGAGGACTATTTAATATTAGCTTTATGGCTGAAAAAGTAGATGATTTTGAAATTATCATAGTTGATGCATTTGGTAAATTAGGGTATCAGGAAGATAAACAAGCCTTTATTGGAGAGTATACTAAACAAATTGATTTATCTGAATTCCCTAGAGGTATTTATATGCTTCAGATTAGGACGGGGAACTCATTTGTTAGTAAAAGAATTGTCTTGCAGTAAAAGTGTTGCGAGATTAAATAAATCTCCTTATATTTGCAGACGAAAATAGGGAAGGAAAGAGGAAGAGGCTGTTAGCCTCTTCTTTTTTTACATAGCATTATGATATCTAAAGAAGAAATAAAAAAAGTAGCTGAACCAAAGATAAAAGAACAGGGTGGTTTCTTTGTGGATGTGAAAGTGAATACGGCCAATGTTATAACCGTATTTTTTGACAGAATTGAAGGTGTTCAGGTAGAGCATTGTTTGCTAATAAGTAAATATATTGAGGAACATTTTGATAGAGAAGTGGAAGATTATGAGCTTACTGTTTGTTCTGCTGGGCTAGATAATCCCTTTATGGTTGATGAACAATATCAAAAATATATTGGGAAAGAGGTTGGTGTTTTGTTAACTAACGGGAAAAGAAAAACAGGTATTATTCTTTCCTATGATGAGTCACTTCTACTTGAAATAGTAAAAAAGAAAAAAGGAAATAGAAAAGATTATATATTGGAAGAAGTAAGTATTCCAAAAGAAGAAATAAAAGAAACTAAACTTAAAATAAATTTTAAATAAACAGAATGCAAGTAGAAAATTTAATTGAATCGTTTTCAGAGTTTAAAGAGGTTAAGAATATTAATCGTGAAACTATGATGAACATCTTGGAGGATGTTTTTAAAACGGTATTGACTAAAAAATATGATGAACAAGGAAATTTTGATGTCATTATTAATGTTGATAAAGGTGATTTAGAAATCTGGAGAAACAGAGAAGTAGTTGAAGATGGAACTGTAGAAATTCCTATTGCACAAATCTCTTTGTCAGATGCTTTGAAAATTGAAGATGATTATGAGGTAGGAGAAGAAGTTTCCGAGCAAGTAAGTTTTGAATCAGAATTTGGAAGAAGGCAAGTGCTTTCTATTCGCCAGCATTTAATGGCTCGTATTGCGGATCAGCATAGAGATGAGTTAATGAAGCGTTATGAAGAGAGAATTGGTGAAATTATTCATGGTGAAGTTTACCAAATCTGGAGAAATGAAATTTTACTACAAGATGATGAGGGAAATGATTTATCTTTGCCAAAATTAGAACAGATTCCAAGGGATTATTTCAAAAAAGGAGAATCGGTAAGAGCAGTGATTAAGGAAGTAAGTCTTAAAAATAATAAAGCAAATATTGTTCTTTCTCGTATTGCTCCAGAGTTTATTGAGCGTTTATTTGAACAAGAGGTTCCAGAGGTGTTTGATGGTATTATAACTATTAAAAACGTAGTTAGGATTCCTGGTGAAAGAGCTAAAGTAGCAGTAGAATCGTATGATGATAGAATTGATCCTGTAGGTGCATGTGTAGGTATGAAGGGTTCAAGAATTCATAGTATAGTTCGTGAGTTGAAGAATGAAAATATTGATGTTGTGAATTATACTGAAAATTCACAATTATTAATTACAAGAGCATTGAATCCGGCAAAAATTACTTCTGTAAAGTTAGATGATGAAAAAATGAGAGCAAGTGTATTTATGGCTGCTGACCAAGTTTCATTAGCAATTGGTAGGGGAGGACATAACATTAACTTAGCAGGGAAATTATCAGGCTATGATATTGATGTATATAGAGATGCTGGTAGCTTTGAAGATGATGTTGCTATTGATGAATTTACAGATGAACTAGAAGCGTGGGTAATTGATGCTTTAAAAGCGATTGGTTGTGATACCGCTAAAAGTGTACTGGATATTTCAGCAAAAGATTTAGTATTAAGAACAGATTTAGAAATTGAAACTGTAGAAAGTATTCTGAGCGTCTTAAGTTCAGAGTTTGAAGATTAATAAAAAATTAAGATCTAAGTATGTCAGATAAAAAAAGCGTAAGGTTAAATAAGTTAGTTAAGGAATTTAATGTCAGTATTGACAGGATATATTCATTTCTAGAGGCAAAAGGTATTGAGGATTTAAAGCCCAATACAAAAGTATCTAATGATATCTATATGGATTTGTTAGGTGAATTTGATTCTGAAAAGAAAGCAAAATTATCAGCTGAGTTATTGTCCAAAGAAAATGAGTTAGCTAAAGCTGAAGAAATTATTAAACAGCAAGAAGCAGAGGAAAAAGCTCAAAAAGAAGCTGAAGAGAAGAAAAAAGTAGAGCTAGAACTCAAAGTAAAGAAAGAAGCTGCTGTTGCTAAACAAGAAAAAGAAGCTGAAGAGAAAGTAAAAGTTCCTGCTAAAGATGAGATAATTAAAGTAAAAACTACAAAAAAGGAATTAAAAATTCTTGGTAAAGTTGATATTGAGCCAAAAAAAGCTGTTAAGCCAAAACCAGAAACAACTAAAGTTGTAGTAGAGGATCCAAAGAAAGTAGAAAAAATAGAAGAGCCTAAGAAAGTAGAAGGAATTATTAAAGCAACTGCCGGTAAACTTAGAGGTGTTAAAGTAACTGGACAAACTATTGATTTAACTCAATTTAAGAAACCAGAAAAAGTAGAGAAAAAGAAAAGGGTAAGAATTGTAAAAACCAAGGTTGATCCTAAAAAGTTTAAAAAAGCAGTAAGACCTGTTAAAAAAGTAGTTGAAATATCTCCAGAAGAGGCTCAAAAAAGAGTAAGAGAAACTTTAGCAAAATTACAAGGAAGAGGAGGGAAAAAATCTTCTGTAAGAAATAGAAAAGATAAAAGACAAGCGCATAGAGATGTTGCTGATGTTGAAAATCAGGAAAAAGCAGCAGGAGATCAAACAATAAAAATTGCAGAGTTTGCTACGGCAAGCGAGTTAGCAGTTTTAATGAATGTTGCTGTTACTGAAATTGTAACTACTTGTATGGGCCTTGGTATGATGGTCAGTATGAACCAAAGGTTAGATGCTGAAACAATCCAAATGTTGGTAGAGGATTTCGGATTTAAAGTTGAATTTGTAGGAGCTGATGTGCAAGAGTCTATTGAAGAGATTATTGATACTGAAGATCAATTAGAAGCACGTGCTCCTATTATTACAATTATGGGACATGTTGATCACGGTAAAACTTCATTGATGGATTACATAAGAGAAACAAATGTAATTGCAGGTGAATCAGGTGGGATTACGCAACATATTGGAGCGTATGAGGTGACATTGAAAAATGGAAAACAAATTTCATTCTTAGATACTCCAGGGCATGAGGCGTTTACTGCTATGCGAGCTAGGGGAGCAAAAGTTACTGATATTGTAGTAGTTGTAGTTGCAGCTGATGACAGGGTGATGCCACAGACGAAAGAGGCAATTAGCCATGCTCAAGCGGCTGGTGTACCTATTATCTTTGCAATTAATAAAATTGATCGACCAACTGCTGATGTAGAAAAAATTAAAGGAGAATTAGCAGAAATGAACCTTCTTGTAGAAGATTGGGGAGGGAAATATCAATCGCAAGATATATCAGCTAAGGTGGGAACTGGAGTTCCAGAAATTTTAGAGAAAATTATTTTAGAAGCTGAAATGCTTGACTTAAAAGCAAATCCTAATAGAAGTGCACAAGGTACAGTTATTGAAGCATCATTGGATAAAGGAAAAGGTTACTTGTCTACTTTGTTGGTGCAGAAAGGAACATTAAATGTTGGAGATTATGTTTTAGCAGGTTCTTATTCAGGAAAAGTAAAAGCCTTATTGGACGAAAGAGGTGAAACACGAAATGATGCAGGACCTTCAACTCCAGTAGTATTATTAGGTTTAGATGGAGCACCAACAGCAGGAGACGAATTTCATGTTATAGAAAGTGAGCAAGAAGCGAAAAAAATTGCTTCAAGAAGAGCTCAATTACAAAGAGAGCAAAGTGTAAGAACTCAGAAACACTTAACGCTTGATGAGATTGGAAGAAGAATTGCTTTAGGTGGTTTCCAAGAAATTAATGTGATTATAAAAGGGGATGTTGATGGTTCTATTGAAGCATTGTCTGATACTTTGCAACAACTTTCTACTGAGGAGATAAAAGTAAATATTATTCAAAAAGCAGTAGGTCAAATTTCAGAATCGGATGTGATGTTAGCGGCAGCTTCTGATGCAATTATTATTGGGTTCCAAGTTAGGCCGTCATTAAAGGCGCGTAAATTGGCAGAAGCCGAACAAATTGATATTAGATTATATTCTATAATTTATAAAGCAATTGAAGAATTGAAATTGGCAATGGAGGGTATGCTTAGACCTGATGTTGAAGAAAAAATTATTTGTAATATTGAAATTAGAGAAACCTTTAAGATTTCTAAGATTGGAACTATTGCAGGTTGTATGGTGCTAGACGGTTCATTAACAAGACAAACAGGGGTAAGACTTATTCGTGATGGTGTTGTAGTTTACACTGGTAGATTATCATCTTTAAAACGTTTTAAGGATGATGTTAATGAAGTGAAAAAAGGATTTGAATGCGGTATGTCAATTGAAAACTTTAATGACCTTAAAGTAGGTGATATTATTGAAGGATATGAAGAGGTAGAAGTAAAAAGAGTATTAAAATAAACTCTTAATATTTTAACTGAGAAAAATTTATAATTTCAGGAACAGGATAAGCACCAGGAAAGTTTTTACTTATCTGGTGTTTTATTTTTATAGCCTCTAGTTTTGTTCTAAAGTTTCCTACTCTGACTCTATAATAGGGCGCGTCATATTCTAAATAAGCAGGAATTTCAGGATAAAGATTAATGAAATCGATTTTTAATTGCATTATTTCTTTTTGTTTGGCTTTAAAAAGTAGTTGAACACGCCAACCTTCCACTCCATTTTTGGCTTTTAAAATGTTTTCGTATTTATGAACTAAGGCATCTATTCCTTGTTCATTTACACTAGTAATCTCTTTGTTCTCATTGAAAGTAGTATCAGTTTGTGCTACTAAAATAAAAGGTAAAGCAATAAATATGAAGAGTATTTTTTTCATCCCTCAAAAATATAAAATTAAATGAGTTTGCTTTTCCTATTTTTGCAAAGTGAGATTCTCGTATACATTTAAGGTTGATAAGCCAAGTGAGTTAATTAAGTTATTGCTTTATAAAAGCCGGGCTGCTTAATTATATTAGTATTTTGGATTCTAATAGTATGAAGAATCATACTAGCTTGCCTACTGATTATATTAATTACGATTTGATTGCAGGTGTAGATGCTCTTGAAGTACTTAATGTTGATGGTGATTCCTTTAATGCATTACAAAATTTTCATGACAAACATAGCGATTGGTTATTTGGCTACCTTTCTTATGATTTGAAGAATGAAGTAGAGGAGTTGGCTTCTAATAATAATGATGGGATAAATGCAGACAGCTTATCTTTCTTTATTCCTAAGTATGTATTATTATTAAAAGGCAATACATTGGAAGTTAAGAGCTATGAGAGTAAGGAAGATTGTCAGCAATTTTTAGCCTATGAGCAATTTAATTGGAAGGATAAAAGCAATACTGTAGAGTTAAAGCAAAGAGATACTAAAGCAAAATATTTAGAAAAAATTGGAGTGATTAAAAAGCATATTCAAAGAGGGGATATTTATGAAGTAAATTATTGTCAGGAGTTTTTTTCTGAGCAAGTAATGCTTAATCCTCAGCAAGTATTTAGGGAGTTAAATTTAAATGCAAAAACACCCTTTGCCTCTTTTCTAAAGCTAAATGATTTGAATATAATGTGCGCTAGCCCTGAACGATTCATTAAAAAATCAGGTAATAAAATTATTTCACAGCCTATAAAAGGAACAAGGAAGAGAGGGAGGGATTTAGCTGAAGATAAGGCCTTAATAAAGGAACTTATTGAAAGTGAAAAAGAAATTTCAGAAAATGTAATGATTGTTGATTTGGTGAGGAATGATTTGTCAATTACAGCTAGTAAAGAAAGTGTAAAGGTGGAGGAATTATGTGGTATTTATACTTTTAAAAAAGTACATCAGATGATTAGTACCATATCGTCAAATGTGGATGATAAAACCCATTTTAGTCAAATATTAAAGTCAGTTTTCCCTATGGGTTCCATGACAGGCGTCCCTAAACTAAGAGCAATGGAACTTATTGAGCAGTTAGAGGAGTTTAAAAGGGGAATTTTTTCTGGAGCGATTGGTTATATTACTCCAAAAGGAGATTTTGATTTTAATGTTGTTATCAGAACAATTTTGTATAATGCATGTACAAAATACTTGTCAGTGGCTGTTGGTGGAGCAATTACGATTAAATCGGATGCGAATGAGGAATATGAGGAGTGTTTGGTAAAGGTAAGGCCTATTTTTGAGGTGTTAAATTTTCAATTTGATGAAAAATAAAGTCCAGCAATTTATTTCTGAAAAATCTCTTTTTATAAGAGAAGAGAAGCTCATTTTAGGCATAAGTGGGGGTGCTGATAGTGTTTGTTTAATGCATGTTTTCCTGGAATTAGGGTATTCATTTGAATTAGCACATTGTAATTTTAATTTGAGAGGAGAAGAATCAGATGCTGATGAATATTTTGTTAAAGATCTAGCAAAAGAACACCAGTTAAAAGTCCATATAAAACAGTTTGATACTTTGGTTTATGCTGCTGAAAATAAGATTTCTACACAAATGGCTGCTCGTGATTTAAGATATGCATGGTTTGAGAAATTACGGATTAAGTCAAACGCTAAATACTTAGCCATTGCTCATCATGCTAATGATGATGTAGAAACCTTTTTTATTAATTTAGTAAGAGGATCGGGGTTAAAAGGTTTTTTAGGGATTAAAGAAAAAAATAATGCGATTGTCAGGCCTTTACTTTCAGTTTCACGATTGGAAATTGAACAGTATCTAAAAGATAGAGGCTTAGTTTTTAGAGAGGATAGCAGTAATGCTTCTGTGAAATATTTGCGCAATAAAATAAGGCATGAGTTAATACCTTTGTTGGCCCAGATGAACCCAAGTATTCAGCAAACTGTAAAGGATGAGATGAGAATTTTGGATGATGTTGCTCACATTTATGCTTCTAAAGTTGAAGAAGTAAGAAAGGATTTAACTCAAGAAAAAAATGGAATTGTGCAGCTTGAAATTTCAGCTTTATTAGCGCTAAACCCTCTCCATAGCTATTTGTATGAATTATTATCTGCTTATGGTTTCTATGCTGTGGAGGCAATTTCAAAAGCATTGCAGGGGCAAAGTGGGAAACAGTTTTTTTCATCTACTCATCAGTTAGTAGTTGACAGAGAAAACATTTTCATCTCACTTTTAAATAAAGAAAATGAGGTTTTTGAGATTACTGAAAAAACTATAAGTTTAGTTTATCCGCTAGAAATAAATTTTAAAGTTATGGCTGATAAAACTATTATTTATGATAATAATATTGCCCAATTGGATGTTGAAAAATTAAAATTTCCTTTAACTTTACGTAAGTGGAAAGAAGGAGATAAGTTCATGCCATTAGGAATGAAGAAATTCAAGAAATTAAGTGATTTTTTTATTGACAGTAAATTTTCAATAATAGATAAACAAGAGCAATGGCTGTTATGTTCAGGTGTTGATATTGTTTGGGTACTGGGCTGCAGAATTGACGAAAGGTATAAGCTAGAAAGCAATACAAAAAAAGTGTACATTGCACAACTTTAAATTTATAGAGAAATGTCAGAGTTTGATTTTATAGAAAAACAATATTTGGGGCTCAATAAAATGTCTCTTAGTAGAAGAATGTCATTGGCAATTTTTTGTTTAGTTGCTTATTATTGGAGAGAGAATCAGGATAAGGCGGGAGAGCTTTACTTCTTTATTGGGATAGGAATAATGATCATTTCAATATTACTATTATTTATTCTGCATTTTGAAACTAAAGTGAAAAACGGAAGCATCATACTAGATGGGCTTTGGACTTCCAGAAAAATAAAAATTGATACCGCAAGCATTGTATCTGTTAAAAAAGTAAAATATAGCAAATATTTTTTGAATCGCTCCGTTTACAACTTGCATCTAAGGGGAACAATTCGATTTTATACAAGAGGAATTGATGCTGTTGAGCTAACCGATAAAGATGGTCTGATTTATCTTATTGGAAGTCAAAAATCTGAAGAATTAACTCGATTAATACAAGATAAATTAAAATAAAAATGAAGAAAATTTTCATCCTATTTTTTACACTTCTGAGTGTGATTACATCAGCACAAATTTTTAATCCTGTTTCTTGGGATTTTTCTCAAAAACAGGTGTCAGATAATGAAATAGAATTGCAGTTCAAAGCAACTATTGATGATGGTTGGTATTTATATTCTCAATTTATTGGGGATGATGGACCTGTACCTACAGAGCTTACCTTTACATCAGAAGGAGGTTATTCATTAGTTGGAAATCCTAAAGAAGGAGAGCCAATTGAAGAGTTTGACCCTAATTTTGACATGATTCTTAAATATTTTAAAAATGAAGCTATTTTTACACAGATAGTACAAGTTTCTTCTTCTGAAGATTTTAACTTAGATGGAAATGTTTACTTTATGGTATGTGATGAAGCTCAATGTTTACCACCTGAAGAGGTAGAGTTTTCTTTTGAAATAAAAGGTGTTGATGGGGGTGTTATTGTTGAAGATACAAAAAATACTTCTGATGAAAAAGAAGGTAAAAGCATGTGGGCACTCTTTTTTATTGCCTTTATAAGTGGTTTTGCTGCTTTGCTAACTCCTTGTGTTTTTCCTATGATACCTATGACGGTTTCTTTTTTCACTAAGCAGTCCAAAACAAAAGCGCAAGGAATTGCAAATGCTATTATTTACGGACTTTCTATTATTGCAATTTATGTTGCTTTAGGAGTTGGTGTTTCTTCAGTATTTGGGGCTGATGCTTTAAATAACATGGCGACTAATGTTTATTTTAATATTGGATTTTTTATCTTGTTGATTGTTTTTGCAGCTTCTTTTTTAGGGGCTTTCGAAATTCAATTACCATCCTCTTGGACAAACAAAAGTGTTGAGGCGGAAGGGAAAGGAGGTTTGATTGGTATCTTCTTTATGGCTTTTACTTTAGCTTTAGTTTCTTTTTCTTGCACAGGACCAATTGTAGGGACTTTACTAGTTGAAGCGGCATCAGGAGGGTATATGGGTCCAATTATTGGTATGCTCGGTTTTTCATTAGCCATTGCTTTACCATTTGCTTTATTTGCAGCCTTCCCAGGATGGTTAAATTCTTTACCACAATCAGGTGGATGGTTAAATTCAGTAAAAGTAACTTTAGGATTTTTAGAAATTGCATTAGCTTTCAAATTCTTGTCGAATGCGGATTTAGTAATGCAGACTCATTGGTTGGAACGCGAGTTATTTGTTGCAATATGGATTATGATTTTTGGACTGCTGACTATGTACTTACTAGGATTCTTAAAGTTTGCGCATGATTCGGATTTAAAATATGTTTCTGTTGGTCGTTTGAGTGCTGCTATTTTAACGGGTACTTTAACTTTGTACATGATCCCTGGTATGTGGGGTGCACCATTGAAGATAATTAATGCCTTTCCACCTCCTATGCAATACAGTGAATCCCCTTATGGTGTAGGAAACTCTCAGGGAGGTAATGCTATTTCAGCACATGAAGAAGATGGCCAGCATTTAGGGCCACAAGGTATACTTGTTTTTCATGATTATGATATGGGAATGGCTTATGCTAAAAAAATAAATAAGCCTGTTGTGTTGGATTTTACAGGACACGCTTGTGTGAATTGTCGAAAGATGGAAGAACAAGTTTGGTCAGCAGCTCATGTGAAAAATACGCTTGCTAATGATGTGGTCTTAATTTCATTATATGTTGATGAAAGAATTGACCTCCCAAAGGAGCAGCAGTATGAAACAACTATGGCTGGAAAAACTAAGAAAGTAAAGACTACCGGAGATAAATGGATGGTATTGCAAGCCAATAGTTACGGTACAAATTCACAACCGTATTATGTGTTTTTAAATCATGATGAAGAGAATTTGGTTGAAAACGCAAACTTCCAAGATTATGGTACTGTAGATTTGTTTACTGATTGGTTAAATAGAGGGCTTAAAGAATTTAAAAAATAAAATAGCATGTCAAAAAAGAAAATTATTACTAAAAAGTCAGAGGATTTTTTAAAGAAATATTTAAATAATCCATCTCCAACAGGATTTGAGAGTGGAGGGCAAAAATTATGGTTAGAATACATTAGCCCTTATATTGATGAACATTTTGTAGACACTTACGGAACAGTAGTTGGGGTGATAAATCCTGAGGCGAAATATAAAGTAGTTATTGAAGCTCATGCTGATGAGATTTCTTGGTTTGTGCATTACATAACTAAAGACGGATTTATTTACTTAAGAAGAAATGGAGGTTCTGATCATCAGATTGCTCCTTCTAAAAGAGTTAATATCCATACTAAAAAAGGAATGGTTAAGGCTGTATTTGGTTGGCCAGCAATTCATACTAGAAGTGGAGCAACTGAAAAATCCCCTAAGTTAGATAATATCTTTTTGGACTGTGGAGCTAAGGATAAGGATGAGGTTGAGGGATTAGGTATTCATGTAGGTTGTGTGGTTACTTATGAGGATGAGTTCATGATTTTGAATAAAAACTTTTATGTAGGTAGAGCATTGGATAATCGTATAGGGGGTTTTATGATTGCTGAGGTGGCTCGTTTGTTAAAAGAAAATAAAGTAAAATTACCTTTTGGATTATACATTACTAATTCGGTACAGGAGGAAGTAGGTTTAAGAGGAGCACAAATGATTGTGGATACGATAAGACCTGATGTTGCTATTGTAACGGATGTTTGCCATGATACAGGCACACCAATGATTGATAAAATAAAACAAGGAGATACAAAATGTGGAGCAGGTCCTGTATTGACTTATGGACCGGCAGTACAAAATAATTTATTGGAGTTAATTATTAATACTGCTGAAAAGAATAAAATTCCCTTCCAAAGAATGGCTGCTTCTCGTGCTACAGGTACAGATACAGATGCTTTTGCCTACTCAACAGGTGGAGTTGCTTCTTCTTTGATATCGCTTGCGCTAAGGTACATGCATACCACAGTTGAAACTGTACATAAGGATGATGTTGAAGATGTAATCCGATTGATTTATGAATCGTTACAAAAAATTAAAAATAATCATGATTTTAGATATTTGAAATAAAAATTAAGGAGCCAATTGGCTCCTTTTTTTTACGTATATTTGAGCTTAAAACTTAAAACAATTTAATACAATATAAAATGGATACAAATATTATTTTCGGAAACATAATTTACATCATAATTGGCCTTTTCTTGCTAAAAGGATCTTTATATATGGTAAAACAACAAACAGCAGTTGTTATTGAGCGTTTAGGTAAGTTCCATAAAATATCTGGGGCAGGACTGCAGTTTAAAATTCCCTTGATTGACAGTATTGCAGGCGATATTAATTTGAGAGTTAGAGAATTGCCTGTTGAGGTGGAAACAAAAACTAAGGATGATGTATTCGTTAAGATTATTGTCTCTGTTCAATTTTTTGTTGTTGATTCTATTGATGGTATAGAAAATTCTTTTTATAAGTTAAATAATCCTGAACGTCAAATTCAATCTTATGTATTTGATTCTATTCGTTCTGAAGTGCCAAAAATGGAATTGGATGCAGTGTTTGCCGAAAAGGATAAAATTGCAATAGCAGTTAAAAATGAGCTTTCGGAAACTATGCAACAATTTGGTTTCGACTTTATAAAAGCTTTGGTTACTGATATTGACCCTGATGCAAAGGTTAAACATGCAATGAATGAAATTAATGCAGCTAAGCGAATGAAAGAAGCTGCTAAAGAAGAGGCTGCAGCAGCAAAAATTAGAGTAATTGCAGCTGCAGAGGCGGATGCTGAAAGTAAGCGTTTGGCTGGGGAAGGTATAGCCTTACAGCGAATTGCTATTGCTAACGGATTGAAAGAATCAGTTGCTGAGGTGAAGTTAGCTATGGAGGACCATGTTACTAGTCAAGATGTTATGAATATGCTTTTTATGACTCAACATTATGAAACGGTTGCTAAGCTTTCTGAAAACAATACGAGTACTATATTTATGCCTTACTCGCCTGATAATGTAGGGGACTTACAAATGCAAATTCAAAGTAGTTTATTAGCGGTGGATGCAATGAAAAAGAAGAAATAAGAATTTTTTTATAATATGTAAGTTACTTATTAACTTTAATAAGATTCAGAATCTTTTCTTTTCTAACACCAGCAAAAAAACCAGTTATATATTTTTTTTCTACGATTTCAAGTCTTAAGTCGTATTTATCCCAATTCCATTTTGTTGGAATTATTAGATAATCGTTTAGTAATTCAACGTCAGCAATCGAACCTTTTGGGTGTAGATTAATTGAAACTATATCTGATGCTTTATGTTTTAAAAAGATACTGTAAGTTGGGTTAGTCCATGCCCAATCCTCTAGTTGTTTTGTTGTAGCTTCAATTTCTTTTTTCCCACGCATTAAAACTGTAGGTATGTAATACAATAGATGGTCCCCATTAGTTAAAACAACTTCTAATTCAATAGGCATTGGCATTTCACCTTTATTAAGAAGTATTCTACTTCCATTTTTAGTGGAAGAAAATTCAGAAATAGCATAGTCGATAGTTTTGGTAGTATTCACAAAATAATCGAAATACCAATCTAGTTCAATTCCACTTTCTCTCTCAACAATTCTTTTAAAATTGCTTGCAGTAGGGTGTTTGAAGCTCCATTCTTTAAAGTATCGCAATAGAGATCTGTCTAATATGTCTTGGCCTACAATGTGGCTTAATTGATCAAGTATTACGACCCCTTTAGAATAAGAAGCTGTACCGTAAGCCCAATTTGTGTTAAAGTGATCGGCATGAGTACACAATGGTTCTTCGTACTTACTTTTGGCTATTCTTTTATAGCCCTTGTAAGAGCTTTCATGAGTATCAGGCCAATCTTCAGGAAATAATTTTTGCTCTATCCTGTTTGAAGCATATGAAGTAAACCCTTCATCCATCCAAGCAAAAAGACTTTCGTTTGTAGCTAACATTCCTTGGTACCAACTGTGCATAGCTTCATGAACACAAACGCCAACCAAACTTTTTAGATTTCTGTGTCCTGTAATTAAGGTTGCCATAGGGTACTCCATTCCTCCATCTCCACCTTGTATGATAGAGTAATGAGGATAAGGATACTTACCGAAATTTTTATCTGCATAAGCAAACGTTTCAATCATATAAGGACCTAAATTCTCCCATTCCTTTGTTTTTTCTCCTTTTAAATAGAAGAGATGAAAGTCAGGTCCATTGTCGTTTACAACAATATCGTGTGTGTATTCTGGGTCTGCAGCCCAAACGAAATCATGTACTTTATCTGCTTTAAATTTCCATGTAAGTCTATTTAAAGTAGTATCTACAGCAGTATTTGAATACCCATGTCCTATTTCTTCTGCATTTTGTAAAACTCCAGTTGCCGCTATGGTATAGCTTGCATCCATATTGATGTTCACTTTAAAAGACCCCCAAACGCCATAAAATTCACGACCAACATATGGATTAGTATGCCATCCATCTGTATCGTATTCACACATTTTAGGATACCATTGCGACATAGAATAGTCAATACCTTCTTTATTCATTCTTCCAGAACGACGGATTTGTACAGGTACTTGAGCTTTAAATTTCATGCTAAAAATAGCAGTGTCTCCAGGAAGAATTTGATTTTCTAAAAACACCTCTAAAATAGTTCTATCGTGTACAAATTTTAGAGACACATCATTGTGTTTTAAAGAAATGATTTGCTGTCTTCCCACCTCATTATCTTTTAGCTTAGAAATTCTATCACCTACACGTTTATCAGCATCTAGTATTGTTCTGGAGCGTATATCCATCATGCTCCCCGGTTGAAAAGCATTGAAGTATAAATGATAAAATACCTTCTTTAAAGTGTCTGGTGAGTGGTTTATGAAAGTCAATTCTTGATTTCCATCAAAACGATGATTCTCAGAATCAAAATTTATATCCATTTGGTAATGAGCTTCTTGTTGCCAATAAGATTGACAGTATCCACTTATGGAAATAGATAAAAATAGAAGTATTGAAACAAAACTTTTCATTTGAATAGATTTTAATTAATTTGGAAGTAAATCTACAAACTATATTTTGCTTCTAGGTATATGGCTGAACAAAGAAAAATATTGCGTATTTTTAAGATTATTAGCTCGTTATCATTAACACTAAAATACTAGTTGTGATTCTGAAAATTAATTTATTATTAATATCCATTAGTTGTATCCATTTTCTTTTAATCGATATCTTAGGTTGTTTCTAATGTTTATCCAATATAAATTATAATCTGCTATATGGTAATTTTTCATTTTGTAAAAACGAGCAAAGGGAATCTTTATTGGTTTAATCCAAACCACTCCATTTTTCGTATATGCTTCTATTGAATTTGGATAATATATTTTATGATTCTTAAAAAGAATACCTAGATGTTCTTCCTTTTTTGAAAGTAAATTATCAGTTTGCCAACTAATAGGATTTACACATGAAATACTGTCAGAAACTTCCCAGTCTTTTGGGAAATACCCTTCTGCTAATGTTCGCCAAGAAAGAAAGCAATTCAATTGATTAGGCGAGCTGCAGGGGGGTAAGTCTTTATGGAACTGTTTGATTGGCATTCCTGGTAGGTAACTAATAAGTAGTCTATTTCTCATACTGTCATTTTCAAGAATTATTTCTTTCAATAATCTTTCTGTATGATTAGTGCCTTGACTATGTCCAGCAATTATAAATTTATTTCCCTTATTAAATTTTTCCCAATAATACATAAATGAATTTTTCACATCTAAATAGGCAACTTCAAAGGCCTGTAATCCATTTTCTAAATCGTAATAAGATTGAATATGCATCTGCCTATAATGTGGAGCATAAATATTTGCAATGCCTAAGTAAACACTTGCTTGATTGTTTATAGCTGCATCTCCAATTTCCTTATTTAGCTTCTTGTCGTTTATGTCTGCATTCCATGTATTTCCTTTAAAATAAAGAGTAGGATGTACAAAAAATACATCTATTATAGGTTCAGAGTTGTATGTAGAATCTATATAATTTTTTGGAAGACTTGCGTAATGATTTTCTTTTTCAGGATGCTCTACCCAATATTTCAGATTAGTATAGTTTGGTGTATCTCCTGATAAATTTATATCAAAATTATGCTCTGGAGTATCCTGCTTTTCAGGAATAAGTCTGTAAGTTTTACAAGCAGTAACATTTATTAGTAAGAAGATAAAAAGCAGATTTCTAATTAAGTATCTCATCTTTCTTACTTTTTATTTTCCATGACATTTCTTGAATTTCTTCCCACTTCCACATGGACAAGGAGCATTACGCTCTACTTTTTCTTCAGCTCTTATCGGTTGTGCTTTTGGCTTTGGTTTTCCTGCTTGCTGAGGCGTGTTTCCAGAATTTTCTGGTCGGCTTGTTTGATGATTTTCAGCCCTGTGCCTATCCTCTTGCACTGCTGATTGTGTAGGTAAGCCAGCCTTAATTAAGAAAGAAACAATATCCTTATTTACTTTGTTAATTAATGCTTTAAACAAATTGAAAGATTCAAATTTGTAAATTAAAAGTGGATCTTTCTGCTCATAACTTGCAGTTTGTACCGCTTGTTTCAAATCATCCATTTCGCGTAAATGCTCTTTCCAAATATCGTCAATAATTGCAAGAGTTACACTTTTTTCAATAGCTTCTGCAATGTTTCCCCCTTCCGAATCGTGTGCTTCTTTCAGGTTAGTTACTACTTGTAAAGTTTTTAAACCATCAGTAAACGGAATAACAATATTTTCATAGGTTGCTGATTGATTCTCGAAAACATCTTTAATAACTGGGTAGGCCTGGCTTGCTATAGCTGATGATTTTGCTTGGTAGCTTTTATAGCAGTTTTCATATACTTTCTCTGTTAAAACTTCTACTGAGTTATCCTTAAACTCTTCTTCGCTTACAGGAGATTCTGTAGCTAACAAACGAATCAATTCAAGTTTAAAGTTTTCATATTCTTTATTTGCTTGTAATTCCTCCACTATGTTTTCGCAAGTGTCATATATCATATTTGCAACATCTAATGACAAACGATCACCATGCAAGGCATGTTTTCTCTTTTTGTAAATCACCTCTCTTTGTTGGTTCATTACATCATCATATTCTAGCAATCTTTTTCTAACTCCAAAATTGTTTTCCTCTACTTTCTTTTGGGCACGCTCTATGGACTTACTTACCATAGAATGTTGAATAACTTCTCCTTCTTCAAGTCCCATTCTGTCCATTAGTTTGGCAATTCTTTCTGAACCAAACAGTCGCATTAATTTATCTTCAAGCGAAACATAAAATTGAGATGAACCAGGATCACCTTGTCTTCCTGCACGACCTCTTAACTGCCTGTCTACCCTTCTTGAATCATGTCTTTCAGTTCCAATTATTGCTAATCCTCCAGCTGTTTTTACTTCTGCTGCAAGCTTAATATCTGTCCCCCTTCCTGCCATATTGGTTGCGATAGTTACTCCTCCAGCTTTACCTGCTTCCGCAACAATATCCGCTTCTCTTTGGTGCATCTTTGCATTTAGGACATTATGTTTCACACCTCTTTTCCTAAGGATAGTACTCAGTAATTCTGAAATTTCAACTGATGTTGTTCCAACTAATATAGGCCTTCCTAGGTCAGTTAGTTTTACGATATCTTCAATTACAGCATTGTATTTTTCTCGGTTTGTTTTAAATACTAAATCATCTTTATCATCCCTTTGTAAAGGACGATTTGTTGGAATTGCAACTACATCTAGTTTATATATCTCCCAGAATTCCCCTGCTTCAGTTTCTGCTGTACCTGTCATTCCAGCAATCTTGTTGTACATCCTGAAATAATTCTGTAAAGTTACGGTAGCATAAGTTTGAGTAGCTGCTTCAATCTTTACATTCTCCTTTGCCTCAATAGCCTGGTGTAATCCATCAGAATATCTCCTTCCATCCATGATACGACCCGTCTGTTCATCAACAATTTTTACCTTGTTATCCATCACTACATATTCTATATCTTTTTCAAAAAGAGTATAGGCCTTTAGGAGTTGGTTAATGGTATGTATGCGTTCGCTTTTAATCCCAAAGTCGCGTAATAATATATCTTTTTCGCTTGCTTTATCGCTATCTTTTTTTTCTGATTTTTCAATAATAGCAATTTCAGCCCCAACATCAGGGAGTATAAAAAAGTCCTTGTCTTCAGTGGAACTTGTCATCAATTCCAACCCTTTTTCAGTCAATTCTATGGAATTTGATTTCTCATCTATCACAAAATAAAGTTCTTCATCTACTAGATGCATTTCCTTATTTTGGTCTTGCATGTAGTAGTTTTCCGTCTTCTGTAATTGGATTTTCACACCATCCTCACTTAAGTATTTAATTAGTGCTTTGTTTCTAGGCAATCCTCTAAAAACTCTCAATAAATTAAATCCTCCATCTTTGTTATTTCCCTCAGTTATTAGTTTTTTAGCATCAGCTAATATGGTGGTTACATATTTTCTTTGTGCAGCAACTAATTGGTCAACTTTATGTTTAAACTCATTATATTCGTGTTTATCTCCCTGTGGTGTTGGTCCTGAAATAATTAATGGTGTACGTGCGTCATCAATTAATACCGAATCCACCTCATCAACAATAGAATAATGGAGTTTTCTTTGTACTAAATCTCCTGACCTTTTTGCCATATTATCCCTTAGATAATCAAATCCAAACTCATTATTAGTTCCATAAGTAATGTCAGCTAAATATGCTTTTCTTCTTTCATTTGAATTGGGTTGATGATTATCAATACAATCAATACTTAATCCATGAAATTGGAATAAAGGCCCCATCCACTGAGCATCCCTTTTAGCTAAGTAATTATTCACAGTAACTAAGTGAACCCCTAGTCCTGTTAAGGCATTTAGGTAAATAGGTAGGGTTGCGGATAGCGTTTTACCCTCTCCAGTTTGCATCTCAGCAATTTTCCCTTCGTGTAATACCACACCTCCAATTAACTGAACATCATAGTGAATCATATCCCAAACAATTTCTGTTCCAGCAGCATCCCATGATGCTTTATAGGATGCATTCTCAGCTGTTATGCTTACAAAATCTTTTGTGGCAGCTAGTTCTTTATCGTTTTGTGTTGCGGTAACGATTACTTCATCATTTTCAGCAAATCGTTTTGCAGTTTCTTTCACTACAGCAAAGGCTTGTGGCAAAATAAGGTTTAATACTTCTTCTGTTTTGGTGATGATTAATTCTTCAAGGGAGTCAATCTTTTTGTACAAACCTTCTTTCTCATCAGTTGGTGTTGTTGCCAGATTTGCTTCTTTCTTTAATTCTTCTATTTCTTGTTTTTCATTACTAGTAAAATCAGTAATTTGGTTTTTAAAATCGCTAGTTTTTTCTCTTAAATCATCATTTGTTAAAGTGCTTAATTTACTAAACTCGAAATTAATTTTTTCGATAATAGGCGTAATTTCTTTTACGTCCTTATCGTATTTGTTGCCAAATAATTTGCTGATAATATTTAATAATCCTGCCATGTATTCTAATTGTATAAGGGAAACAAATGTACTTTTATTACAAGAGTATACAAAATAAAAAAAGGCTGAAATTCAGCCTTTTTATTTAATACTCATCTTCATTGAAAAAGAAGTCGTCCTTTGTAGGGTAATCCGGCCAAATGTCTTCAATAGTATCCCATTGCATACCTGGTTCTTCCTCCACCAGTTCTTGCAAATTTTCAACTACTTCCATTGGTGCTCCTGAACGGATTGCAAAATCAACCAACTCATCCTTTGTTGCTGGCCAAGGTGCATCTTCTAATTTTGATGCTAATTCTAAAGTCCAATACATTTTTAATTTGTTTTAATGTTTTGCAAAAATATATTTTTTATTGAATTGAAGGTGAATTTATTAATCTTTTTGCCACTCAATTTCTTGTGCATTATTTTCTTTCAGAATAGCGCGTGCTAATACAAATAAATAATCTGATAACCTGTTGAGGTATTGTATGTGTAAAGGATCAATTTCTTGATGCTGCCCTAGAGCAACTAAATTTCGTTCAGCACGCCTACATATCGTGCGTGCAATATGACATATTGAGGCAGAAGGATGTCCTGAAGGTAGAATAAAATTCTTTAACATAGGCAATGATTCTTCCATTGTATCAATTGCTTTTTCCATCATTTCAATATTTTCGGACTTTACGTTAGGTAATTTTATACTATCTTTTTTTCCATCAAAGGAAATAATAGAGCCTAAATTAAAAAGCTGATTTTGAATGTTAAATAGGATATCCTTATGAAAAGTTTTGATGTCTTGGTCATAAATATTTCCAATAAATGCATTTAACTCGTCAATTGTTCCATAACATTCTAGCTTAATATGGTTTTTATTGACCATACTTCCTCCCAATAATTGAGTTTTTCCTTTATCTCCTTTTTTAGTATAAATTTTCATAATAATTTAAAAGCGAATTGTAAAATCTTCTTTACTTAATTCTGATTTAACAAACACAATTCCCACAAAAAACAAATCAATTGTTAAAGTAGTACGAGTGTTTGACTTAATATAGTTCCATGCATTTTCCATGCCATCAGACCAATGGATGTCATCAAAAATAAAAATAGTATTGTTATTCGCATATTTCAAGCACTCTTCAAAATAAGCAATGGTTGGTTTTTCTTGATGATTGCCATCAATAAAAGCTAAATCAACAGTTTCAATTTCTTTTAGTTTTTCTGAAAGAGTCAAATTGAAATCGCCTAAAGTAATGGAGGTATTTGTTATGTTTTGCTTGTCAAAATTTTCTTGTGCAATTTTTGCTGTTTCTGGGCAGCCTTCAAATGTAAATACGTGTGCATTAGCATCTGCCTTTGCTAAGTAAGAAGTGCTTATTCCTAATGAAGTACCTAGTTCAAGGATGTTTTTGGGTTTGTAAAATTGAATAATTCGGTAGAGTAATTTTCCAAATTTTGCATTTTTAGCTGAATTTTTAGCAACATCTTTTACTTTTCTTGTTTTGGAATTATTAATGGTGCTTCCTGCTCCAAAATCAGTAATTTTAATTATTCTTTCTTGTGTACATAACTCTTTTCTTAGCGCTTCAATATTTTTGCAAGAGTTGTCATCCGTTGTTTTGTCAATTACTTGTGTAATTAGCTCGTAAAGGAAGGGTGCTTGTGCGGAATGTTTACTTCTAGCTCTGAAAAGATACTTTATGTATCTAAAAATTAATTGCAATGATTTCATGGGTTCAAAAGTACATTTTATTGCGCACAATTCACACAAAATTTACTGTGCGGACGAATCATTAATCTTCCCAAAGGAATGTGTTTTTTGCATTTGATACAAGAGCCAAAATCAGCATCAGTAATTTTGGTTTGCATGACTTTTAGTTGCTGCATTTTATTCTTTGCTTGCCTTAGAGCTGCTTCAACAACACTTTTGTTATTTATTGCATCCATTCGTGAAATCCTGCCAATTGCGTTTTCAGGAGCAATGGGTTTGCAAAGTTCAGTATACTCAGTTATTTTGTGCTGAGTAACTTCTATTTCATTCAATAGTTTTTGTTGTACCGCTTTTAGTTGTCCTTTATCCATCCGTACAAAAGTATGGTTTTTTATGTACTTTTGTCATATGATAATTGTTACAGGTGCAGCAGGATTTATTGGGTCATGTTTGGTGAGTAAACTAAATGATTTAGGGCAAACTAATTTGGTGTTAGTAGATGATTTTTCCAATTCAGAGAAAAATAAAAATTTAGCAGGAAAGCAATTTTCAGCACAAGTGGAAAGAAATATTTTTGTTGATTGGTTAAAGGAAAATGCTAGTATTATTTCTGAAGTTTATCATATTGGTGCACGTACTGATACTACAGAATTTGATGTTACCATATTTGATGAGTTGAATCTTAATTATTCGAAGGATTTATGGAGAGTTTGTGCGGAATATAAAATTCCTTTTGTTTATGCTTCATCAGCAGCTACTTACGGTATGGGAGAGTTTGGTTTTATCGATAGTCATGAAGTAGTTGAAAAACTGGTTCCCTTAAATCCTTATGGCGATTCAAAAAATAATTTTGACAAATGGGCTTTGAAACAAGAAGCGCAGCCGCCATTTTGGGCAGGATTTAAATTCTTTAATGTTTATGGACCTAATGAGTTTCATAAAAGCAGAATGGCCTCAGTTATTTTTCATGCGGTAAAACAAATTAATGAAACTGGTGGTATGAAATTATTTCGGTCACATAATCCTGAATATAAAGATGGGGAGCAGTTGCGTGATTTTGTATATGTGAAGGATGTGGTAGAAGTACTTACATTTATGATGCGTGAAAAGAAGGAAAATGGCCTGTATAATTTAGGAAGCGGTAAAGCAAGATCGTTTAAGGATTTGGTGAATGCTACTTTTAAGGCTTTAGGCAAAGAGAGTGCAATTTCTTATATTGATACTCCTGAAGATATTCGGGATAAATACCAATATTTCACCCAAGCAAACATGAAAAAATTAATATTGGCTGGGTATAGCAATTCGTTTACTGATTTGGAATCAGGAGTGAAAGATTATGTTCAGCATTACTTGATAGATAAAAGCTATTACTAAAGCTCTTCCCTTAATCGCACTAAAAAACCTCTAATATCTTTTAGGTGATTAACAATTTTGATATTATCAATCGTATCCCCTTTATTTTCTTTTAATTTTTGTTTAGCTCCTTCTAAAGTAAATCCTCTTTCTTTTACTAAGTGGTAGATAATGATAAGATTGTCCACATCTTTTTTGGTAAACATGCGGTTGCCTTTGTTGTTCTTTTTAGGTTTTAGAATCTCAAATTCCTTTTCCCAAAAACGAATTAAGGAGACATTTACGGCAAACATATCGGCTACTTCACCAATTTTGTAGTATAGCTTTTCTGTAGGTTTTCCTTTGTAAGGCATTAGTCGAATGATTGATTATTCTGAGATGAAATTTCTAACATCTTTTCGTATTCCTCAGCGTTAAGATCATTAAAGTAAAAATTAACAGGATTTATTTTTCTTCCATCTTTATGTACTTCATAGTGTAGGTGTGGGGCTACTGAGGTACCTGTGCTCCCAACATAGCCTATTACTTCTCCTCTTTTTACTTTTTGTCCTTTTTTTACAGCATATTTTTCCATATGTGCATACAAAGTTTTGTATCCATAGCCATGATCAATTATTACATGATTTCCGTAACCTCTTCTGCTTCTTCTCACTTTTGAAATCTTCCCATCACCGGTAGCATAAATTGGTGTGCCTGTTTTTGCTGAAAAATCCATACCAGTATGTAGTTTTCTGGTTTTATAAATAGGATGAATACGATATCCATATCCACTAGCCATACGGCTTAGGTTTTTGTTAGATACAGGTTGGATTGCTGGCAATGCGGCTAGCATATCTGATTTATTTTTTGCTAATTCAATAATATCATCAAAGGATTTTGATTGAATGTATAGCTGTTTTGAAATTTGATCTACCTTTTCGCTTGTATTAATGATAAGGTCGGAATTGTTAAGTCCTTTTAGGTTTTCATATCGATTTACTCCACCATAACCCGCCTTTCTGATTGATTTTGGGATTGGATCAGCTTCAAATATTACTCTATAAATATTGTCATCACGATTTTGGACATCATCTAGCACCAATTCTACTTGCCTTAGTTTGTCATCTACTATTTCGTACTGAGAGGTGAGTGCATCAATCTCTCTGTTTAGTCTTTTTTCTTTTGGACTATCAAAAAACTGAAAGAAAACAATAACCATTATTAATCCAGTAAAAGCACTCCCAATAAGGAAATAAAATAAACGTTTTAATTTATTTAATCCACTAAGTTCAATTCGTTTGTAACTTAGTGTTTTAGTATCGTAATAATATTTTACTTTAGCCATGTTAAAATAATTGCGGCAAATTTACGGATTTAACATTAGATAATATGTGAAATGCTGCTGATTTCTAACAACTTATTGTGAATTGAAAGAATATAGATTAAAAATGAAAGCCAACACACTCAGAAAGTTATACTTAGATTTTTTCCAGTCGAAAGAACATAAAATTGTTTCATCAGCACCAATGGTAGTGAAAAATGATCCTACTTTGATGTTTACCAATGCTGGGATGAATCAGTTTAAAGATGTTTTTTTAGGAGACTTCAGAATCTAAAAGCTTGAGAATTACTAATTCTCAAAAATGCTTGCGTGTTTCTGGTAAACATAATGATTTGGAAGAAGTAGGACATGATACTTATCATCATACTATGTTCGAAATGCTTGGTTCATGGAGCTTTGGGGATTATTTTAAAGAAGAGGCAATCAGTTGGGCTTGGGAATTTTTAACTCAGGTGTGTAAATTGGATAAGGACAGGATATATGTTTCTGTTTTTGAAGGTGCTGAACAGGATAAACTTGAAAAAGATAATGAGGCTTTTAATATGTGGGCTAAGTACTTGCCTGAGGATAAAATTCTTAACGGAAATAAAGAAGATAATTTTTGGGAAATGGGAGAGACAGGTCCTTGTGGTCCTTGTTCTGAAATCCATTTTGACAATAGAACAGATGCTGAAAGAGCAAAAGTGAGTGGTGCAGATTTAGTAAATGAAGATCATCCTCAAGTAATTGAGATTTGGAACTTGGTATTTATGCAGTACAATCGTTTTGCTGATGGAAGTTTAAAGCCTTTACCTAATTCTCATGTAGATACAGGCATGGGTTTTGAGCGCTTAGCAATGATAATGCAAGGAGTGAAATCAAATTATGATACTGATATTTTTCAGCCAATGATACAAGCTATTGCCAAAAAAGCAGGTGTAAAATATGGTGAAAATGAAAAACAAGACATTGCTATGCGTGTTATTGCCGATCATATTCGTGCTATTTCTTTTTCTATTGCTGATGGTCAATTGCCTTCCAATGTTAAGGCTGGCTATGTTATCCGTAGAATTTTAAGAAGAGCTGTTAGGTATGGATATACTTTTCTTAACCTGAAAAGTGCTTTTATGCATGAACTTGTTGAGGTATTAATTAATCAAATGGGGTCACAATTTAACGAGCTTAAGGCACAAAAAGATTTGATTCAGAAAGTTGTAAAAGAGGAGGAGGAATCCTTTTTAAGAACCTTAGAGGATGGTTTAAAAAGAATTGAGCAAATTACTAAAAATGCTAAAGGAGAAATTGCAGGAAAGCAAATTTTTGAGTTGTATGACACTTATGGTTTTCCAGCTGATTTAACTTCACTGATACTTAGTGAACAAAATTTAAGTTTTAATCAAACTGATTTTGATTTAGCAATGCAAGAGCAAAAAGATAGATCCAAAAAGTCAGGAAAGATTGAGAAAGGTGATTGGGAAGTGTTGATTGAGGATGAAAAAGAAGAATTTGTAGGCTACACTTATCTGGAAACTGAAGTAAAAATTACTCGTTATCGAAAAGTAAAAACAAAGGATGGACAGCAATATCAACTTGTATTTAATTTAACCCCATTTTATCCTGAAGGGGGTGGGCAAGTAGGGGATACAGGTGTAATTGAATTCCAAGCAGAAGCTATTGCTATAGTTGACACGAAAAAAGAAAACAAGTTAATTGTTCATTTTACGGATGAATTACCAAAAAATGTAAATGCTAGTTTTTTGGCAAAAGTAAATGCAGTAGATAGAAAAGCCAGTTCGAGAAATCATACTGCAACTCACTTACTGCAAGAAAGTTTAAGAACTGTTTTAGGAGAGCATGTACTGCAAAAGGGCTCATTAGTTAATCCTAATTATTTGCGTTTTGATTTTACACACTTTTCTAAAATTGAAAAAGTTGATTTGCAAAAAGTTGAAGCAGATGTGAATACTAAGATATTAGAAAATATCAATTTGAACGAACATATTGATTTGCCATTAGCTAAGGCTGAAGGCATGGGTGCTATTATGTTGTTTGGTGAAAAATATGATGATGTTGTGCGAATGATTCAGTTTAATTCTTCTAAAGAATTATGTGCAGGAACACATGTAAATGCTACTGGAGAGATAGGTTTATTTAAAATTTTATCAGAAGGCTCTACTTCATCAGGTATTAGAAGAATTGAAGCAACAACAGGAACTTGTGCTTTTTCTCATCTGAATAATAAAGAGGAGTTATTAAATGAAATTGCTGGTATTGTAAAAAATAAGGATTTGAAAATGGGAGTGGAGCAATTAATCACAACTAACAAATTTCTAGAAAAACAAATTTCCGCTCTTAAAAAATCAAATGCTGGCAATGTACAGGAGGATTTATTAAAGAATGCAATTGAGGTAAATGGCGTTCGTTTTATTGCTAAAGAGGTGCTTATGGTAGCGGAGGACATGAAGAATGTTTCTTTTGCTTTAAGGAAAGAAAAAAACTTGGTAATGGTGTTAGCTGCTAAGGTGGATAAAAAGGCCTTGCTTACTGTTATGATTACGGATGATATAGTAGCTAGAGGTTATAATGCAGGAGCTATGATAAGAGTGATTGCTAAAGAGATAGAGGGTGGTGGAGGCGGACAAGCTTTCTTCGCTACTGCTGGGGGTGTTAAGCCAAGCGGTATTGTTGCTGCTTTGGAAAAAGCAAAAGAAATAATAGGATAATAAAAAAGCCAGCTAATTAGCTGGCTTTTTATTATTTAAGAAATTAGATTCTTAGAATCTGTAAGATACTCCAAAATTGAATGTTCCTTCTCTATCACCAGTTACTTCATCTTCACTTGTTGGCATAGAATAGTTTGGTTCAATATATAGGTCATTCCATACGTTAAAAGCAAAACCTACACCAATTCTCATGTTTTCCGACCCATCTTCAGTTGGCATTTCTAATGAAGCATAAGCTCCTTCAACCTGAGCAATATTGTAACGAGCCCATAATTTGTAAGAGTCATCTTCACCTTCAGCAGCTAGTCCATTTTTAGCTAAACCTACAGTAAATGCATCATTTACCATATATCCAACTCCTAAGTTAGCAGTAATTTTATCTGCATTTTCCTCTAGGTCGCCATCATAAGTGGTAACAACCATAAATTGTGCAGAGGCTACTAATGTTGACATAGCAACAGCTGCTGTTAATAATACTTTTTTCATTTTTTTAATTTTAATGATTAATATGGGCGCAAGATAGCAAAGCTCTAGATGAGATTCTGCAAAATAATATTACACTTCTTAACAGTATCTTGTTAGTTGTATTTTTTTTTTGACATAAAAAAAGGGCTGCAAAAAGCAGCCCTTTAAATATTTTTTACCAGAAGGTAATTACGGCATTACGTTTAAAGTAATCCACATGTAATTAGTTTCTGTATCACCTTTTGTGTCAGTAGCCATACTTAAAGATAAGTTAGCGTTTGCACTCATTGTGTATCCTGCAGAAATATGCATAACTTCTCTATCATCATCAGACGCTTCATTAGTAATAGTGTTCATAGTTGCTCCTAAAGTGAAATCACCCATTGCATATGCACCACCAATTGCTAAGTTTACATCGTCAGCTCCTAAGTAACCTAAGCTACCACTGTTATCAAAACCTCCCATACTAGCACTTCCTACATTAAATCCGTTTTCTCCGTAAGTTGTTTGACTTCCAGAAATTGACATAGACTCATTAACGTTGTAAGTTGCACCTATCATTGTCATATCCATGTCTTCAGCCTCCATTCCTAAAGCCCATATCCTGTAGCAGTGTTGTAAGAAACATTTAAGTTTAAGTCACCACCCATCATAGCGTATGATAAGTCAAGACCCATTGCAGTTGCAGCATCCTCAGCCATTACAGTAGTAGAAACATAAAGTAAATTAGCATTCCAGTCACCTTCACCTTTAGCAGCATTTAACCACATTTGTGATTTACCTGATAAATCAGCATCTTCACCACTTGTAGAAGCATAACCAAAAGTTACATCAGCCATATCAAGATCAAGTCCAAAAGTGAACCCATCCCAAGTAGTTCTGTTTGCATTCCAATCGTTAGAAGACATAATCGCTCCTGAACCATAGTTTAATGCTTGACGACCAGCAGTTACACTAGCGTAACCCATTAAGTCAGTAGAAGCATAAGCCTCATAAACACCAATTGTAGCTGCATTTCCTGTTCCTAATGTATAATTAACATTAGTTGAACCATGAATAGACCAGTCAGATCCTCCCCATGTAGCGCCTACAGTTGCTCTTTGGTCAGTAGACATTTCGTCTCCATCACCACTCATATCTATTCTCGTTCTAGAATCACCATCCCAGTCTTGAGCAAAAGATACTGTTGTCATTAATCCCATTGCTAAGACTAATATGTTACGTAAATTTTTTTTCATTTTTCTTTTTTTATGATTAATACGGTGGCAAAGATAAACCTCTTTAACAATTAACACCTAAAAAAACTGCATCTTTTTAACATTTAAATGTTGGTGTTACACATAAATCTACTGATTTAAAGCAATATAAGTTGTTAATTATTTATTAAAATATAGGTGATATTTTATTTTATAAGACCAAAATGAGTGAAAATAACGATATAATCTTGCTATTCTTTGTAAGATAGCCACTTCCACAGCTCTTTATAGCTGGTTTTTTTACCATACATCAGTATTCCTGTTCGGTATATTTTACCTGCTAAGTATGTAGTAAGTACAAATGAAAGGATTAATACACCCATAGAAAGAGCTAATTCCCAAGTAGCAACTCCAAAAGGCAATCGAACCATCATAATAACAGGTGAAGTAAAGGGTATGATACTCATCCAGAAAGCGAGTGGTCCATCTGGGTTTTCCATTATAGGTTGTATCAGTATAAATGCTAGAATTAAAGGAATAGTAATCGGTAATACAAATTGCTGGGTGTCAGCCTCAGCATCAACAGCCGAACCTACTGCAGCAAACAAAGAGCTATACATAAGATACCCTGCCAAAAAGTAAAAAATAAAAGAAACAAATATCTGCATAAGATTAATCCCCCCAGTTAAATTACTTAGTTCGCTTAATAGTATAGACTGCTGAGTTGAATTTAACTCAGTTGTCATGCTGCCTTCATCCATAAACATAAGTTCCGCAAAACTTGCAATAGCAATAGTAAGTAGTATCCAAAGTGCAAATTGAGTAAGTCCTACTAGCGCAACCCCAAGTATTTTTCCCATCATTAACTGAAAAGGTTTTACTGAGGAAATAATAACCTCAACAATTCGACTTGTTTTTTCTTCAATTACCCCACGCATAACCATAGTACCATACATAAAAATGAACATATAGATAAGAATGCCACAAACAAAGCCAATCCCCATGCTTGCTTCAGCTTTTGAATTAGTAGTGCCTCCGCCTTCTGTAATTATTTTGGTTGAAATATGTACTGTGCTTTGAGCCTCCGAGAGTATTGTAAGGTCAATACCTGCTGCTTTTAGTTTTTGGTGTTCAATAATTTGTTCCAGTTGGTTTTCTATTGTCTTACTAACGGTTAAACTAATTTGCTGATTGGAGTAAAGAGTGAAATTATCTCCCATAATGTATAGTAGTGCATAATAATTACTTTCTGAAAAATCATTTTTTAATAGAGTTGCCTCTTCAGTTGGTATCTTGCTGAAATGTAAAAAATCAGTATCTTCAATCTGATTAGTGAATTCAAAACCATCCTCTTCAATCGCTATAGTTCTTAGCTCTTGGGTTTCATTAGCTAAATAAGTGGGAACTATCATTAATGCTGCCATAAGCAGTGGGCCAACAATTGTCATTACTATAAATGCCTTTTTGCGTACGCGAACTAGGTATTCTCTTTTTATGATGAGCCAAATTTTACGCATTGTTTATCGCTTTTATAAATATTTCTTCCATGCTTGGAATTTCTTTTCTGAAAGAAATAATTTCAGTCTGCTGAATAATGCTTTGCAAAGCCTCTTGTTGTGTCTTCCCCTCTTTTAAAAGTAGGCTATAGTTATTTTCTTTCTGACTAATGATAGAAAAATAATCGTTTTCATTTAATACCCGATCTATCGTAATGACTTCATAAGAATTATTAGCGAATTGGTTTTTTATTTTTTCAATTGGGCCTTCAAGTATGGTTTGTGCTTTATTGATTAGTGCAATGTGGTCACAGATTTCTTCCACTGATTCCATCCTATGGGTAGAGAAAATAATAGTTGTTCCTTTTTGGCTAAGTTCTAAAATTTCTTTTCGAATTATAGCTGCATTTATAGGGTCAAATCCACTGAAGGGCTCGTCAAAAATTAATAATTTCGGCTCATGAATTACTGTTACCACAAATTGAATTTTTTGTGCCATTCCTTTACTAAGTTCTTCTACTTTTTTGTTCCACCAACTTAGGATGTCTAGTTTTTCGAACCAAAACTTTAATTTTAGTAAGGCTTCATCATACGACATTCCTTTTAATTGGGCTAGGTAAAGGGCTTGTTCACCTACTTTCATTTTTTTATAAAGCCCTCTTTCCTCAGGTAGGTAGCCAATATCCGAAATATGGTGTTTGCTTAAAGGTGCGCCATCAAAAATTAAGCTACCACTATCTGGGGCTGTAATTTGATTAATGATGCGCATCAAGGTAGTTTTACCGGCACCATTTGGGCCTAATAATCCGTAAATACTACCTTTAGGCACTGTTATGCTTACTTTGTTTAGTGCAATATAGTCACCATATTCCTTAACAACATCTTTTGCTATAAATATGGATTCTTCCATTCTAACCAAACATTTCTTTTACTCTATCAAAAAAGGATTTATCTTTTCCAGTAGGCTTTGGAGTAAAGGAATCTGATTTTTTAGAGTTTTCAAAAAATTCTTTTTCTTCTTTAGATAATTTCTGTGGTGTCCAAACATTAATATGGATAAGCAAATCACCAGTTCCGTAACTATTTACTGAAGGTAACCCCTTTCCTTTTAAGCGCAATATTTTTCCGCTTTGAATTCCTTCTTCCAATTTAATTTTAACCTTTCCGCTTATAGTAGGGATTTCAGTATCTGTACCCAGAGCAGCATCAGTAAAGCTAATGTAATGGTCAAAATGTAGGTTTTGACCATCTCTCACTAGTTGCGCATGTTCTTCAACATGAATCAAAACAATTAAATCTCCATTTACTCCCTCCATTGGAGCTGCATTTCCTTTTCCGCTTACTTTTAGTTGCATACCATCTTCAACTCCTGCTGGGATAGTAATTTTTACTGTTTCACTTTCTTTTAGCATACCATTAGCATCCGTTCCTTGTGGGCGTTTGTCAATGCTTTTCCCGTTTCCGTTACAATGCGGACAGGGGCTTGCTGTTTGCATTTGTCCTAAAATAGTATTGCTAATACGAGTAACTTGGCCACTTCCATTACAAGTATTGCAAGTATTGTAAGTTACTCCATCAGCATTTACTAAACGACTTACTTTTATTTTTTTCTCTACTCCTTCAGCTATTTCTTTCAGGTTTAAGGATAGACGAATTCTAAGGTTGGTTCCTTTTACTACTCTTCTACCTCTACTGCTTCTTCCGCCTCCACCAAATCCTCCACCACCAAAAACATCTCCAAATTGACTAAATATGTCATCCATATTCATTCCACCTCCCCCATAACCTCCCCCTGAAGCTCCACCCATTCCTGCATGGCCGTATTGGTCATATTTTTGTTTTTTTTCTGGGCTACTTAGCACATCATAAGCCTCAGCAGCTTCTTTAAATTTATTTTCAGCCTCTTTATTGTCTGGGTTTTTATCAGGATGGTATTTAACCGCTAATTTTCTATAAGCCTTTTTTATTTCTTTGCTTTCAGCATTTTGGCTAACACCTAATGTTTCGTAATAATCTCTTTTCGACATGATTTAATCTTTATTTGCAACTACTACTTTTGCATAACGTAATACTTTCCCCCCTAGTAAATATCCTTTTTCAATTGTGTCAATAATTTTTCCTTTCATCTTTTTTGATGGGGAAGGGATATTAGTTATTGCTTCATGAAAATCGGTGTCTAACACTTTACCATTAGGGTCTTCAATTTCTTTTAATCCTTTTTTATCCAACTCAGCTTTTAATTGCTTGTAGATGAGTACGGGCCCGTCTTCATCAGAATAATTATTGGCTTTTATTGAACGTTCAAAATTATCCAGAATTGGCAGTAAAATGGTCATAATGTCTTTGTTGGCAGTGCTAAACAATTCCATTCTTTCTTTCGCATTTCTTCTTCTGAAGTTTTCGAACTCGGCAAATAGACGTAAATTCTTATCTTTTTCAGCTGCTAATTGCTCTTCCAAAGTAAGTTCTATTTTAATTTCTTCCTTTACTGACTCTTCAGTAGAAGTAGTATTTTCTTCTGTTTTTACTGTTTCAGTTTGTATTGTTTCTTCAGTAACTTCTTGCTGTGCTTGTTTTTTTTTGCTCATTGTGTATTTTTTTTACACTATTATATAATGCAAGTATTTTGCCAAAGGGGTTAAAAAGACAATTTGTCAGTTTAGTTTTTTTGGTCTTCTAAAAATCGGTGAAGTGAAGGGCCTTTTAAATCGCGTGCAATAATGATTCCTTTTCCGTCAATAAGCACATTACTTGGTATGGAACGAATGCCGTATTTATTTGACCCTTCTGATTGCCAACCTCCTAAATCAGAAACATGGTATTCCCAAAAAAGTTGATCTTTATTAATTGCTTTTACCCATGCATCATTTTTTTTATCAAGAGATAAACTAAAAATCTCAAATCCTTTTCCATTTTTGAATTTTGTCTTTGTGTATTTTTTGTAAGCGTCAACCAAATTAGGATTTTCTCTACGGCATGGACCGCACCAAGAAGCCCAAAAATCGATTAATACTAATTTTCCTTTAAGGCTTGATAGTTTAAGTTGGTTTCCTTTAGGGTTATTATAAGCTAATTCTGGTGCAATATCACCAATTTTTAATCCTATTTCTTGTGCTGTTGCAAAGTTAATTGTTAAGGCTACTAGAAGTATTGAAAGTCCGTTTTTCATAATTAGTTTATTCTTGTTATTTGTGCACCAATGGCATTTAATCTTGTGTCAATATTTTGGTATCCTCTATCAATTTGCTCTACATTGTGTATAGTGCTTTCTCCATCAGCAGCAAGGGCGGCTAATAAAAGTGAAACTCCTGCACGAATATCAGGTGAAGTCATAGTGGTTGGCTTAAACTGAAACTGATGATTGAGTCCAATTACGGTCGCTCTATGTGGGTCACATAAAATAATTTGTGCTCCCATATCAATCAGTTTATCTACAAAGAAAAGTCTTGATTCGAACATTTTCTGATGTACAAGTACGGTCCCCTTGGCTTGTGAGGCTACTACCAAAATAATACTTAATAAATCAGGGGTAAATCCTGGCCAAGGTGCATCCGAAATGGTTAAAATTGAACCATCAATAAATGATTGTATTTCATAACTTTCCTGAGCAGGAATATAAATATCATCTCCTTGTCGTTCCATTTTAATTCCTAGTTTGGCAAAAACAGATGGAATTAATCCCAACTCATCATAACATACATTTTTGATGGTAATTTCTGATTTTGTGATGGCTGCTAAACCAATAAAGGAACCAATTTCAATCATATCAGGAAGGATTCTGTGTTTGCATCCTGTTAAATTTTCAACTCCTTCAATGTGTAATAAGTTAGAGCCAACTCCAGTAATTTTAGCTCCCATGGAGTTCAGCATCTTACAGAGTTGCTGCAAGTAAGGTTCGCAAGCAGCATTGTAAATACTTGTTTTTCCTTTTGCCATAACAGCTGTCATTACAATGTTTGCTGTTCCTGTTACTGATGCTTCATCAAGAAGCATGTCTGTTCCTTTTAACTGATCAGCAGTAACTCTGTAAAATTCTTCTTTGCTGTCGTATACGAAATTAGCTCCTAGTTTTTCAAAACCTATGAAATGTGTATCTAGTCTTCTTCTGCCAATTTTATCTCCTCCCGGTCTTGGAATATATCCTTTTCCGTAACGCGCTAGTAAAGGACCAACTATCATAATTGAACCTCTAATGCTACTACTTTTTGTTTTATAGTCTTCTGAAGAAAGGTATTCAATATCAACCTTGTCTGCCTTAAAGCTATAGGTTGATTCGTTTATTTTTTTTACAGTAACATTTAAATCACGTAAAAGGTCAATCAGAATATTTACATCACGGATGTTGGGTACATTTTCCATGATTACTTCATTAGGAGTTAGAAGTACAGCACACAATACTTGTAGCGCCTCATTTTTTGCTCCCTGAGGGTGTAAATCCCCTTTAAGTTTAATCCCTCCTTTTACCTTAAATGTAGCCATCTATTTTATTGTTTATAGTTCTTTTTATAATTTTTCTTTTTGCTATTGGTCTTTTTAACAGAACCACCACCACCTTGCCTTACAGATGCTGAACGAATAAACTCAAAGTCACTAGCTAAAATAAGTTGGTTGTTTGACATTTGCTTAAGGTGTAAGCGTATCATGTTGTTGTCTACTGAGCTTTCATTAAAAAGGATATAAGATTTTTTCATTTGGTTGGCAATCATACCTGTCAGTATCTCTTTTTTATCACCTTCCATTTTTATAGCTGAATCAATCATGGTTTGAACTGTATTTCCGTAGTAAGAGAATTTGATTTTATTAGCAGGATAGATCATTTTTTCAGGGCGTTCCGCTAGTTTTTCAATTGCAGGTTTTTTATAAGGAGATTCAATCTCTAATTTGAAATCGGACATGATATGCAGATGGTCCCAAAGTTTGTGTGTAAATTCCTTTACATCACGCAAGTGAGGATTCATTTGCCCCATAAAAGCAATTATAGAATCTACACATTTTTGTTGTTCAACTTTATCTGTTATTGCAGTTGCATGGTTTATCATTGTTTGTACATGTCTTCCGTACTCAGGAATGATAAGGTGTTCTCGTTCTGTATTGTATTCCATGAAAATTAATTTATTTACAAAAGTAATAAAAAAGCCCACCTAATTAGCGGGCTTTTAATTGAATATTTAATTCTTAAGAAGCTTTTTAAAATCCTAATGTAAGCCCTAAAAGATAATTTCTTGTCGCTTGCGGGAAATATCCTGCCATATTGTATCCTCTTTCGCTATCCTCATTTACATAATGGTCGCTTTCTCTTGGATCCCAACTATCAGAAATGAAGCGATATACCCAGGCTTTATTTACATACTCATTGTTAAACAGGTTATTTACTTGTAAACTCACTTTTGCAGTTTTGAAAATCTTGCTTTCCCAATCATATGTCAATCGCAAATGATTCACTAAGTAGTTGCTCAACATTCTATCTTCTGATGAAGTATTATCTATAAACTGCTCGCCAACATATTTGCTGATAAAATCAATACTTGTGTTTTTGTCAATCTGGTAGTTAAACTGTGAAGTCCAGATGATATTTGGTGAAAATGCTAGGTCTGTATTTTCATGAGTAAGCTGCTCCACCCCTCCATTGTCCCAGTTGTCAACATCCTCAATAAATGGAGTTACAATTTTGTTTTCACTTAAGGTCATGTTAGCTGCCCAAGTTAATTTAGTTGTTAGTTTATAAGTCCCTTCAACTTCAATTCCTTTTCGGAATGATTCAGTAACATTTACATGCGTTCTTCCACCAACATCATTCATTTTACCAGTCATAACCAATTGATTTTCATAGTTCATAAAATAAAAATTAGCTCCAAAAGTCATTTTATCTCTAACTTGCTTATATCCTATTTCAGTATCGTAAAGTGTTTCGTGCGTTGGGCGAGATTCAGCGCTGCTTTCAGTGTAGTCACTTCTGTTAGGTTCTTTGTTTGCTACGCCAAATGAAGCGTAAAGGACTTGACTTTCATTTAAAGTATGATGAAAGCCAAATTTAGGATTAAAGAATTGAAGATTTACTTCTTGTTCAGCTGGATTTCCATTAGGATCTAATCCTTCAAAAACATAATCAATTATTCTTCTTTGTAAATCAATATAAACTTGAGTAGACTCACTGTATTTGTAGTTTGCTTTAGCAAAGAAATTATTGTCTAATTTTTCAGCTTTATTCCAGTAGTATTGATGGTTGAAAGATGCGTCACTTGCATATTGAGCCCAGATTACATTCCCATAATGCTGACCAGAGTAAGTAGAGTTTGCTCCACCAAAAGTAAGATCTAGATCTCCCATTTTATGGTTCAGTGAATAAGTAAATCCTCCAAAGTCATTATTTAACCATTTTCTTCTAACAAGATTAGTTGCAGTAATTGTGTCGTTTCCTATAACAATATCCTGTAACCCGTAAGCATTAAGTGATTGGTTAAGTTTTTCTTGTTCGTAGTACCCTTCACCATGAGTGTAATGTCCTGCAATATTAAAGTTAGTAACATCACTTAATTGCTGACTATAATGCAATTGATAATGTGTTTGTCTGTAATTGTCAACCTCATTTTCATAAGTATAGCTATTGTATGTTCTGTTGGTGTCTAAGTAATTTAAGGGTACACCATTCCAAGCCTGATAAGTGAGTTCGTGACCTGAAAATACAATTCCTTTAAGTACAGATTTTTTTCCAAAATAAGTTCCTTGTAAGTATAATGATTTTAAATCAGATGTTGCTCTATCAATATAACCATCAGATGATATTTTGGATAAACGACCATCAAAAGCAAACTTCCCATTTAATAATCCTGTGCCAAATTCAACATTATTTTTAAGAGTTGAAAAACTTCCAACCGAATTATTGGTAATAGCATAAGCTTCCTTATTTAATCCATCAGTTTTTAAGTTAACCGATGCGCCAAAAGCAGAGCTGCCATTAGTTGAAGTTCCAACACCTCTTTGAATTTGAATATTTTCAATAGAAGATGAAAAATCAGGCATATTTACCCACCATACACCCTGGCTTTCAGAATCGTTTAAAGGAATTCCGTTTACTGTTACGTTTATACGTGTTGGGTCAGAACCTCTTATACGGAACCCTGAGTAACCAACTCCTGCTCCTGCATCTGATGTGGTAACTACTGAGGGAGTTAATGAAATCAAGTAAGGTAAATCTTGTCCTAGGTTTCCTTTTTCAATCTCAGCTTCTGAAATATTTGTAAATGCTACTGGTGTTTTTTCTCCAGCTCTTAAAGCATTTACATTTACTTCCTTCACTAGTTTTTGGATAGCAATAGTATCCGTTTTTTGCTGCGCAAAACCAATAAATGGTAAAGCAAGCAGTGCAGTCATGCAATTTTTTTTGTTAAACATTTTTTATTTTTTTAGTTAACATTACACGCATAATAGGGTTAACGCATGTTTATTTAATGAAAACTCATTTTCCTATGATGAATTACCACCTCAGGTTCAATGGGTGTGATCTCAGCCTTTCGGCACCCCTTTTAAGATGGTGTAAAAGTATAAATAGATTTTAGATAATGGATATTAGAGGCGAAATTTTTAAAATAGAGTTTTCTATCCTATTCTCTCCTTCTACAATAAAGTAGTTGTGCTCTAAATCATCTAACTCCTGTTTGTAAATTTCAAAAAGGGAATCTCTATCATTTGGATTCTCTCTTTGCTTGTCTGGCTGCCAAGTAAGGTCAGGCTTACATATAAGATAAAAACGTTTTTCTATTTTTTGTTTTTCAATTTGATCTAATATCCACTTATTACATCTGCCGTATTTGTATTCGCTCCAAATTTTAATTGTGATTAAATCAGTATCTAATAATTGAGAATTTAACTCAGATTTTAGCTGTTCTTTTGCAATGGATAGTAAGTCACCTAGTATATAACTTCTATCTAAATTGTCAATATATGATCGAGCAAATTCTTTTGTAAATGGAATGTTGAAATGATTAGATAGCTGCTCACATAAAGTAGTTTTTCCGCTACTTTCTGGTCCTGTTATAATAATTTTATGCAAGTTCATTATTGCGTTTTAACCAAGAGAAATATCCAAAAATTGCAATAACAGTATAGACAATAAAGAGCAAAGAGGTAAGGTGTAAGTCTCTACTAAAATACAGGTAAACAGATACAGCATCAATTACTATCCAGTAAAGCCAATTCCCTAATACTTTTTTTGTAACCATGTAAGTGGCGAAAACTGAAAATACAGTAGTAAAAGAATCTACTAAAGGCATAGCGGCATTTGTGTGAATACTGAAGTAAAAACCCATTAAAAAAGTAAGTATAGTTCCTATTAGTAAAATAAGTAAATGCTTAGCTGTTGTCCATTGTTCTATCTGTAAAGTACTATCATTCTTATTCCACTGATAATAGCCATAAAATGCCATTAGTAAATAGAAGACTTGCAGCCCTGTTTCTGGGTATAGTTGTGCTGTGTAGCAAATGTAGATGTAAAGGATCACGCTTATTGCAGCTGCCCACCAGCACCAAATGCTTTCTTTTAGAGCAAGTATTACATAAAGGACACTAAAAAATACAGCAACACTTTCAATAATACTCCAATTGAAATTAAGCTGTGTAAGGATTTGTAATATTTCCCCCACTTAATTTAAAAGTTTGGTTTTTCTTCTAAATCAGAATTGATAACTTTTAAGTTAAATACAACTGAATTTTCATTTAGAAAAGTGTTTTCCATTTCAGTATTTATAGAATTCATTACTCTTTTATATTCTCCAAATACTTGGGTACTCATTCCGTTTGTAGTTACTTTTATAAAAGGATATTTCCTTAAGTTTTTTATGAAAGCAATAATTGAAGGTTTAAAATTTTCTTTTAATGGATACATTGATATTTCTACAGAACAAACCATTAACAATTATGTACTGCATTAGCAATTTCTATTATTAGATTTTCATCTTTTTCAATAGCATTTCCAACAACAATAATGTCGGCACCAGCCTTACAATTTGCTGCTGCTTTTTCGCCACTACTAATTCCCCCTCCTATAATTAAAGGAGTATCAACTGATTTGCCTACTGTAGTAATCATTTCTTCTGAAATTGGGTTTTGTGCACCACTACCGCCATCCATAAAAATTAGTTTTAGCCCTAACATTTCACCAGCCATGGCTGTGCAAGCTGCTACTGCATTCTTTTCAGCAGGAATAGGAGTGGTGTTACTCATGTAGGAGGCAGTAGTTGGTTTTCCACTATCAATAAGCATATATCCAGTAGGTAAAACTTCTAATGACGATTGTTTTAAAATTGGTGCGGTGATAACTTGTCTTCCAATTAGCATTTCAGCATTTCTTCCTGAAATTAAGGAAAGAAATAGTATTCCGTCAGCTTTATCGTTAACCTGCATAGCGTTTCCAGGGAAAAGCACCACAGGAATGTCGGAATTTTCTTTTAATGTAGCTAAGCAAGAATCTAAACTATCATTAGTAAGTAAAGAACCGCCAACAAAAAAGTAATCTGTTTTTGCTTGTTTTGCTTTTTTAATAACGCTAATTAATTCTGATTCATTTTGTTTGTCAGGATCAATAAGTAGGGCAAATGATTTCTTTCCTTCTTTTTTATTTGCTAGAATTTGATTGTAGATATTCATTAATTTGGGTTTTATTGCGAGATATTAGAAGTAAGAATTCTAGCTAATATCTATGGTCTATTTTATTTGCAAACATACACTAAATAGTGATTATGTATTTTCAGGTAGTTTAAATTTAATTTTTTTCTCCTGAAATAGGCTGTTACTTTGCCATTTTTTTTTGCAAAGAATTCAGGAATTATGATATCCTTTATAAAATCAACACTTCCTTTTTGATGCCATTTGTAAATAGCTTCTTTTAAGCACCAGATTAAAGTTGCTTTTTCCTTATTCAGCTTTATTAAGTTTCTTGCTGAAACAAATTTGGAAGCTATACGCAATGATTTTTCTGATATTTGTTCAATGTCTAATCCTGTTTTTTTGTCACTGAGGATAACTGCAACTAATTCCTTGGAATGCGAAATAGATATATGTTTACCATTATTTAATTCTGGAGCCCCAAACTCATTATAAATTATTGTTTTAGTTGGACAAATTTCATTTACTAATAATCGACTTGCTAAGTGTTCTTTTTTCCTTTTTTTAGACGTGTAATTGCTAGTATTTATACCTTCCCCTAATGCTATTATTTCTTCTAGTGTTTCCGTAATTTCCCATACCAAGATAGTGATTTTTTCACTCTCTATTTTATTGATTATTGGCATAAGGTTGATTTGTTGGCTGCGAATATAATAATTATGTTTATCTTTGCAATCCTAAAAAAATGGAAAATATGAATTATAAAGTAAAAGATATCTCATTAGCAGAATGGGGAAGAAAGGAAATCAATTTGGCACAAGCAGAAATGCCAGGATTAATGTCCATTAGAGAAGAGTTTGGTGACAGTAAGCCATTGGCAGGAGCAAGGATTGCAGGCTGTTTACACATGACAATTCAAACAGCTGTGTTAATCGAAACTTTAGTTTATTTAGGTGCTGAGGTTTCTTGGTCATCTTGTAATATATTTTCTACTCAGGATCAGGCGGCAGCTGCTATTGCAGCTACAGGGGTTCCTGTTTTTGCTTGGAAAGGATTAAATGAAGAAGAATTTGATTGGTGTATTTTACAAACACTTACAGCTTTTGAAGGCGGGAAATCTTTGAATATGATTTTGGATGATGGAGGTGATTTAACCAACATGGTTTTTGATAGATTTCCAGAAATGATAGCTGACATAAAAGGGCTTTCGGAAGAAACTACTACCGGAGTTCATAGATTGTATGAGAGAATGGAAAAAGGAACTCTTTTTATTCCGGCTATCAATATTAACGATTCAGTTACTAAATCAAAATTTGATAATAAATACGGTTGTAAGGAATCCTTAGTTGATGCTATAAGAAGAGCAACTGATGTGATGATGGCTGGCAAGGTTGCTGTTGTAGCTGGTTATGGTGATGTTGGTAAAGGTTCTGCTGCTTCACTTAGAGGCGCAGGTGCTAGAGTTATTGTTACAGAAATTGACCCAATTTGTGCCTTACAAGCAGCAATGGATGGATTTGCAGTGAAAAGAATGGATGATGCGTGCAAGAATGCAGACATCATTGTTACTACTACAGGAAATAAAGACATTATTCAATCTCGTCATTTTGAGGCGATGAAAGACAAAACGATCGTTTGTAATATTGGTCATTTCGATAATGAAATTGATGTAACTTGGCTAAATGATAATTGGGGGCACACTAAGGATACAGTAAAACCTCAAGTGGATATGTATACTATTGACGGAAAGGATATCATCTTATTAGCTGAAGGTAGATTAGTGAATTTAGGTTGCGGTACAGGACACCCTTCTTTTGTAATGTCTAACTCATTCACAAATCAAGTATTAGCACAATTAGAATTATGGAATAATACAGATGCATACAAAAATGAAGTATATATGTTACCTAAGCATTTGGATGAAAAGGTAGCTAGATTGCATTTAGCTAAAATTGGAGTAGAGCTAGAAACTCTGCGTACTGACCAAGCGGAATATATTGGAGTAACAGTTGAAGGCCCATACAAGCCAGAGTACTATAGGTATTAGTATTTAAGTAAAATAATATAAAAAAAGCCCGATAAATCGGGCTTTTTTTTAATTGGAAATATGCATTTGGCTACCATTTAAAGTCCAGTAGTATTTTTTTAGTGGAAGTAATGCTGGTGAGTTCAGTACGCTAGCTTCGTTGCTTAATAAAAAAGCTGAGGTGCAGCAACCGCAATAAGCAATTCCGGCATCTACAGAGTCAATTTGGGAGCAGGAGAGTGATGGCTCATAACTACAATTTCTGTCATAGACCTTGTAATCATTCCCCACACCATGGTAAATTATGATGCCTTCAACTCCTCCTTCAATAAAAATGGAGTTGCCAGAAACTTGCAAATCGCTATATTCTGGCAAATTCAAATCTATGTTAATATTTACATAAACTTCTTGTATGTAATCGTCTTTTGTATTGCAAGTTGATAAAAAAAAGAGTGCGCTAAGGATGTAGAATGCTGATTTCATAACTGCAATTTTATGAAAAAGAAATGAATAATTCATTTATTGAAGTATTAATTTATTTGTTATCTTTACAGCCTTTAAAAACAGAAATTATATTTAAACGAAACATTATACCATGTTGAGAAAAATTTATTTAATAGCAACTTTAGTACTTACTTCATCACTTGCTATGGCCCAAACAGGATCATTGAAAGGGGTGATTACAGACGCTATGAGTGGGGAGTCCATCCCTTTTGCTAACCTTATTGCTGAAAAAAATGGGAGTCAGATTGCTGGTACAACTACAGATTTTGATGGTAACTTTAACATAAAGCCTCTTGAGCCAGGAACATATACTATTAAAGCAACATTTGTTGGTTATGGTACAGTTGAGGTGACTGGGGTTATTGTTTCTGCTAATAAAATTACTTTTCAAGATCTAAAATTGCAGCAAGGTGTTGCAATAGGAGAGGTGAAAGTTATTGCGTATAAGAAACCCCTTTTGGATCAGGATAATCTTTCAGGGGAAACAAAAACCGCAGAAGAGATTGTTGCATTACCTACAAGAAATATTGCCTCAGTAGCTGCAAGTACAGCAGGTATTTACCAAAAAGATGAAGGAGATGCAGTAAATGTAAGGGGTTCTCGCTCTGATGCTACAGAATATTATGTAGATGGAATTAAAGTAAGAGGGAGTATGGGTGTGCCTACTTCAGGTATCGAACAAATTACTGTAATTACAGGTGGTGTTCCTGCGCAATATGGCGATGCTACTGGAGGAATTATTTCGATAACTACAAAAGGACCTTCTAATAAAATGTTTGGAGGTCTTGAATTTGAATCTTCATCATTATTTGATAGCTATAACTATAATTTATTAGGCTTTGCACTTTCTGGTCCTATTTTGAAAGAAAGAAATTCTGACGGGTCTAAAGGATCTTCAGTAATTGGGTATTTCTTAGCAGGTGAATTTAGAAGTGTTGATGATGCTGATCCTTCAGCGATTGGAAGATGGAAAGTAAAAGACGATGTTTTATCAGATTTACAAGCTAATCCATTTCAAATTGCACCTAATGCTTCAGCAGGATTTTTAAGTAGATCGGAATTTTTAAATAAAGATGACTTCGAGAATGTGCAAGCAAAAATAAATGCGAATGAAAAAAGATTTAACCTATCTGGAAAAATAGATATTAAGCCGAGTAAGAATACTTTTCTTTCATTAGGAGGTTCCTATTATGCTCGTGAAGGTAGAGATTTTTCTTCATGGCGTTCAATGTTTTCTTCGGCAAATAACCGTCAATCAACTCAACATACTTACCGTGTATTTGGAAAGTTAGTGCAAAAATTTGGCTCTGCTGAAGACAATGAGGATGAGTCATCAGCTACTATAAAAAATGCTTTCTTTACTATTCAAGGGAATTATACGAATAATAGATATACTTATGTTGATGCTGATCATCAAGAGGATTTATTTAATTATGGATATGTTGGTGAATTTATTACTAGTAAAGCACCAGTATATAATTTCGGATCTGCTATTGATTCTTCAAGTGGTATTCTTTATAGAGGTAGAGTGTTAACTAGTTGGACAGATACACTTTTTAAATATACTCCAGGAGGTTATAATACATCCTTAGAGAATTATACTAATGCATATGTGGATATGTTTTCACAGTACAGTATGTCTTCTTATATAGGCGGTTATGGTGCTGATGGAGTGCTAAGAACAGCTGCTGACTTACAAGGCCAAGGATTGCTGAATGGTCAATTACCTTCAAACGTATATTCTTTGTTTGGAAATCATGGCTCTATGTATAATGGTTCTGCTAAGCAAGAAAATACACAAACTACTTTTAAGGCATCAGGTTCGGCTGATATTAAATCACACGAATTTTCTTTTGGTTTTGAATTTGAGCAAAGAAAAGATTACTATTGGGGTACAAGTCCAATGGGATTGTGGGGTATAATGCGTCAGCTAGCGAACAAGCATATTTTAGAAAGAGATTTGTCTAATCCTTATCCTGTATTTGATGCAAATGGAATTTACCAAGATACTGTAAACTATGACCGTTTGTTTGTGGCAGATGAACAATCAGAATTTGACAAAAACTTTAGAGCATCTCAAAATATTGGGCAGTTAGAATATATTGATATTGACTCCTACACTCCTGATGCATTTAGTTTAGATCTGTTTAGTCCAGATGAGCTATTAAATTCTGGTTCCTCATTAGTGTACTATTATGGCCATGATATTTATGGAAACAAACTAACAACATCTCCTACACTTGCTTCTTTCTTTGAAGAGGGTAGTGATAGGCAGATTGCTGCTTATAATCCAATTTATCAAGCAGGATATATACAGGATAAATTTGCTATAGAAGATTTGATTTTTAATGTAGGATTAAGAGTTGATCGTTTTGATGCCAATCAAAAAGTGTTGAAAGACAGGTACTTATTATATAATGCATATACTGCTGGTGCTGATGTTGATTTATTAAACTCAAACTCCGCTCCATCAACAATTGGTGATGATTATGTTGTTTATGTTGATGATATTGAGAGCCCTTCAGCAGTTGTAGGGTATCGTAACGGAGATATCTGGTATAATGCTGATGGACTTGTCATTTCTGATCCTTCTTTATTAGCTGAGGCTGCAGGAGGTAAGATTGCTCCTTATTTAACAAATCCTTCAGACGCATTAAATGGAGATATTAAAATGGATGTTTTTGAAGATTATAAACCGGAAACTGTATTTATGCCAAGGATTGCTTTTTCTTTTCCTATTTCTGATGAAGCACAGTTCTTTGCACATTATGACGTGTTAACCCAAAGGCCACCTACAGGAAATAGATTAGAGCCTGTTGATTATTTATTTATGGCTGATAGAGTCGGTGCAACTTTGAACAATCCTAACTTAAAACCAGAAAAAACAGTTGATTATGAATTAGGCTTTGCTAAAACCTTATCCTTAAAGTCAGCTCTTAAAATCTCTGCATTTTACAAGGAGTTAAGAGATATGATTCAAATAACAAATACTTTGTCCGCTTACCCTGCGCAGTATTATACTTATGGTAATATCGATTTTGGTACTGTAAAAGGAATGTCGATTAATTATGACTTAAGACGAACAAATAACATACAACTTACTGCTAATTATACTTTACAGTTTGCTGACGGTACTGGCTCTTCAGCTACATCAGGAACTAGTTTAGTTAGTACAGGGCAGCCAAACTTGCGGACTACTATTCCATTGTCTTACGATCAGAGACATGCTCTTTCTGCTTCAGTTGATTATCATTATGGTGATGGAAAAGATTATGACGGACCAGTTTGGTTTGGTGCTAATGTTTTCCAAAATGCTGGAGCAAATCTTATGTTTTCTGCAGGTTCAGGAACACCTTATTCCCGCCAATCTAATATTACTCAGGAAGCTGCTGAAGGAATTAATGATCGCTCTACTCTTACAGGAAGTTTGAATGGTTCAAGATTACCATGGCAATTCAGAATGAATCTGAAAGTGAATAAATCATTTGAAATTAAATGGAATGATAAAAAGAGCTCGAATTTAAATGTATATGTGCAAGTACAAAACTTATTAGATGCTAGAAACATAATTAGCGTTTACCGAGCAACAGGTAATCCTGAGGATGATGGATATTTAACTTCATCAGCAGCACAAAACGTAATTGACGCAAAAAATGATGCAGAAGCATTTAGATATTTATACTCTTTAGGAGTTAATAATCCTTCTAACTATAGTCTTCCAAGAATGTGGAGGGCAGGTATTAGTTTACAATTTTAATTAGATAATGAAAATGAGACTGAAAAATATAGCATTTATGAATAATTCAATAAAAAATATAGCAACTCTTTACTTAGCCCTATTTACTATGGTAGTAGTAGCAAAAGAGAATGTTAATCAAAATTTATCTTCCGTTGTAAATACGAAAATTGCAGCAGGTTGCTCTCCATCTAATTCACAAACTGATTTAGATGTTAATAATGTTAGGGCCACCATTATGGGTGGAGGTGATATGTGGTGGAATTTAGCTGATCCTCAATATGAAATTCCAAAAGGAGGGAATAAACATTCTTTGTTTGCAGGTGCTCTTTGGATTGGAGGAGTAGATGCTGGTGGTCAATTAAAGGTTGCTGCTATGACTTATCGTCAGAGTGGAAATGATTTCTGGGCAGGCCCTTTGAATATTGATAATGCAACTATTGCAGCTGATGAATGTGCAAAATGGGATAAGCATTTCAAAATTAATCGTTTGGTAGTAGAAGAATATCATGCTCGTTTTGGTGTTGACCCAACTTATGTAATTCCTGAATCAATTTTAGATTGGCCTACTCATGGTGATGAATCCTTAGGACAGGATCCATTTTTAGCTCCTTTTTATGATATTAATGATAATGGTATATATGAGCCATATAGTGGTGATTATCCTGATTATAATGTAACTGGTAATAATGATGACGCTGCTTTGTTTGGTGATCAAACTTTATTTTGGATTTTTAACGATAAAGGAAATATTCATTCTGAAACTGGAGCTGATCCATTAGGATTGGAAATTCATGCCCAAGCCTTTGGCTTTACTTCTGATAATGAGGTAAATGATATGACTTTTTATAATTATAAGATTATTAACAGATCTACACTTCCTTTAAATGATACTTATTTTGGTCAATGGGTAGATGCTGATTTAGGTTATTATTTGGATGATTATGTAGGTTGTGATGTGAATTTAGGATTAGGTTTCTGTTATAATGGAGATGCTGAAGATGAAGGAGCTAATGGTTATGGTTTTAATCCACCAGCTATTGGTGTTGATTTTTTTCAAGGACCTTTAGCTGATCCTTTAGATGGTATTGACAATGATAGAGATGGAACTATTGATGAACTAGGAGAGCAAATTATCATGTCTAAATTTGTATATTATAACAATGACGGTACTGTACAAGGAAATCCAAGTGGGGGTACAGATATCTATAACTACTTAAGAGGAATATGGAGAGATAATGTACCTATGACTTTTGGGGGTGATGGGCATGGGGCAGGTACTGGTTCAACAACTGATGAATGTAATTTTATGTTCCCAGGAACTTCAGATGATCAATTCCCAGGACAGGAATGGACAGAACAAACTGCAGGAAATATTCCTGCTGATAGAAGATTTTTACAATCAGCAGGTCCTTTTACTTTACAACCAGGAGCTGTAAATAATATTACAACTGGTGTTGTATGGGCAAGAGCAAAATCAGGAGGGCAAACAGCATCTATTCAGTTGCTAAAAATTTATGATAGAGAAGCACAGGCTTTATTTGATAATAACTTTAATATTCTTAACGGACCTGATGCTCCTGATTTAACACTAAGAGAGTTAGATAAAGAATTAATTTTTACTTTATCTAATGGAGATAATTCAAATAATAAAAATGAATCTTACTCTGAAAAAGATCCTTATATTACAAAGCCAGCTAATATTGCTAATTATCCTGATTATAAGTTTCAAGGATACTTAGTATATCAATTAAAAAATGCTACAGTATCAGTTACTGATTTGGATGATTTGGACAAAGCAAGATTAGTTTTTAGATCTGATATTAATGATACAGTTTCAGGAATTGTAAATCAATATCTTGATCCAATTTTAGGAGTGTATACTCCAATTGAAGAAGTTGCTTCTATATTAAGTGAGGGGGTTGTTGGTTCTGTTGATCAAGGTGTTCAGTATTCTTTCCAAATAACAGAAGATAAATTTGCCTTAGGCAATACACGTTTAGTAAATCATAAAACATATTACTTTATGTCATTATCATATGGGTATAATAGAGCAGAAGAAAACTCAAGCCCTTATGATGTGAATGCTGCTGATTATGATGGTAGAAACCAACCCTATATTTCTGGAAGAAGAAATATTAAAGTTTACTCAGGAATACCTCACTTTACCTCACCTGATGCAGGAGGGACAACTTTAGAGGCTTCTTATGGTGATGGGGTGGAAATTACCCGATATGAAGGAACAGGAAATGGAGGAAATTCTTTAGAACTTACTCAAGCAACAATTAATGCTATTCTTGAAAGCCCTGATCATAGAGCTATGAATTTAACTTATGAAGCTGGTCAAGGTCCAGTTAACATTTCAGTTGTTGACCCGGTTAAAATTCCTAATGGTACATTTATGTTAAAGTTGATGGAGCCAGTTGTAACCAATGCAGGATTGATTACTTCTTACACAAAATGGTCTTTAATTGATGAAGAAACAGGCTATGTTACAGCTTCAGCTAATGAGGATATCCTAGTTGGAACTGAAGTTTATATCAGTAGCTTAGGTTTAAATATCAAAGTAAAACAAGTAAGTAATCCTGGTGATGACCCTACTAATATAATGAGTAATGGGTTAATTACTAGTTCTATTGAGTTTGAAAATGTAAACGACAGATGGTTAACAGGTTTAGCGGATAGAGATGATGACGGTGCCGCATTTGGTACTTATTGGGGCTGGGGATTAAACTGGATAAGATCAGGATCCTATACTAATGATGATGTAAGTACTTTAAGTGACTATAATCAGTTAGACGACCCTAATGCTGCTTTTGAAGGAGCTGTAATGCAATCAAATAAGATTAGTTTCTCATTTTTTGATGTAGAAACTAATGGAGGTACTTGGGCTCCTTATCGTTTTGCATCTAATTTTAATGACGGGCCTGGGCTGAGTAATTCAATAACAAATCAATCTAAACTGATTAATTTGAATTCTGTAGACATAGTATTTACTAATGATACTTCAAAATGGACAAGAGCATGTGTCGTAGAAGCGCAGGATGATCAAACACTTTCTATAGGTCAGCAGGAAAAAATGGGACTAAGAAAATCACCTTCAGTGGGTAAAGATGGACAGCCAGATGCTAGTGGAACTATAGGTATGGGTTGGTTTCCAGGTTATGCTATTGATATTGAAACTGGTGAAAGGTTGAACATTATTTTTGCTGAAGATTCATGGCAAACTTCAGAAAATGGAACTGATATGATATGGAATCCAACATCAGAAATTACAAATGGAGATTTTCCTCAATTTGATCCGACTGCTGCTATTGGCGAACAATTTAGTGGGGGTAATTATTTACTTGGTGGAAAACATTTTGTTTATGTAGTTAATGGTAAATCTTGGGTGAAAGGAACAAATGATTATATTAATGGAGACTTTTCTAATGTTAATGAGGCTCCTAATTATGACAAAGCGGCTTGGATTCACGCTAAGCTACTCAATGATGTGAGTGGTGTAGGAAAATGGAGAGTGTTTCAAAATGTTTCTTGGTGTGGTATACCTCTATTATCTGATGGTAGAACTTTAAAAACTGTACTTGGTGGACAAAAAAATGATGCAAAAATTAAACTTAGGGTAACTAAGCCATATAAACAGTATGAAACTGTAGCTGCTGATAAAATATTAGATAGAAACGCAATATTATTTATTGACTCAACTTATGTGGTAGCTTATCAAAATTCAGCAACTACATGGGGAGGGAAGGCGGTTTCTCATGATGGTAATACATATCAGCCTGGTGATAGTTTTGTTGCAACAACTACTGTTATTGCTAGTAATACTAGTGCTAATGCTAGAGTTATTGAAGCAAATCCAATTAATTTGTTTAATCCTACTTACGGTTTCAGTACAGATAATATTGTTGCCACAACAGGAAATCTAAATGTTGCGAAAGATGCAATGGAATTGATTAATGCTGTTCCTAATCCTTATTATGGTTATTCAGCTTACGAAACCAATCAGTTAGACAATAGAGTAAAGTTTACTAATTTACCACAACAAGCAACAATTTCTATTTTTACAGTAAGTGGTACTTTAGTGCGTAAGATTAAGAAGGATGATTCTGTAACTTCAGTAGATTGGGATTTGAAAAATGATTATGGAATTCCAATTGCTAGTGGACTTTACATTATTCATGTAAATGCACCTGGTATAGGTGAAAAAATAATTAAATGGTTTGGTGCTTTGCGTCCAATTGACTTGGATACATTTTAATATAAATATTGACGATAATAAATAAGTATAGATATGAAACAAATTAATAACTGGATAAAAACAATAGTTTTTATTGCTATAATGATGCTTCCATTTCAAGAGAGTTTTGCTGGTAATGAGCAAAGAGCAGGGCAAGCTGGAGCTTCTGAATTATTAATCAACCCTTGGGCGAGAAGCTCAGGTTGGGCAGGTGCAAATATTGCCGGAGTTAGAGGAGTAGAAGGAATATATTCTAATGTTGCTGGTTTGGCATTTGTTCAAAAAACAGAATTAGTTTTTTCAAGTACTTCTTGGTTGCAAATAAGTGGCTTTAACAATGCAGTAAGTAATATTAGTTCATTTGGTATTGCTCAAAAAATAGGAGAGTCTGGAGTACTTGGTTTGTCTGTAATGAATATGGATTTTGGTGAAATTGAAATTACTACAGTAGATCTACCTGATGGAGGAATTGGTACTTATTCGCCGAAATTTATGAATATAGCTCTTTCTTACGCTAAAATATTCTCTAATAGTATTTATGGGGGTATTACTATCAAAATGATTTCTGAGCAAATTTCTAATGTAGGTGCTAACGGTATTGCTTTGGATGCAGGTATACAATACGTAGCAGGAGCAAAGGATAATTTAAAATTTGGTATTTCATTAAAAAATGTAGGGCCAAGAATGTCATTTACAGGTGATGGTCTTTCATTTAGAGGTTTTGCAGGTAATGAGGATGATTACAAAATGACTGTAGAACAAAGATCTTCTGAACTTGAGCTTCCAGCTTTATTAAATATTGGGATATCATACGATATTAACGTGTTAAGACATAGATTAACAGGAGCTGGAACATTTACTTCTAATTCATTTCAAAAAGATCAATATAGACTTGGAGGAGAATATTCTTATAGGGAAATGTTTATGGTGCGTCTAGGATATACTTATGAAGATGGTATTAGTACGCCATCATCAAGAACAAATGCATTAAGAGGGCCTTCAGGTGGTTTTACACTTGAATTACCAATGGGTGCTAATACTTTCGGTTTGGATTATTCTTACCGTCATACTGATCCTTTCCAAGGTTCACACACTATTGGAGCTAGGATTAATTTATAAAATAAAAAAACAACATATAATGTTCAAAAAGGAAGGTAACTTCCTTTTTGTGCGTTTATAAGCATAAGAATTATGAGTACAATATATTTATCACAAGAAGGCTATGATAACCTAAAAACCGAATTACAGAATCTAAAGTCAGTAGATAGACCTAGAGTAATTAATCAAATTTCTGAAGCAAGAGATAAAGGTGATTTGTCAGAAAATGCAGAGTATGATGCTGCAAAAGAAGCCCAAGGGTTATTGGAAGCAAGAATTTCAAAATTAGAAAATGATGTAGCTAATGCAAGAGTTTTGGATCATCAGGATATGGATACTTCAACTGTGCATCTCTTAACTAAAGTAACCATTAAAAATATGGCTAGTGGTATGGAAATGACTTATGCTATTGTTTCAGAAGCTGAAGCAGATTTAGCTGCTAAGAAAATTTCGGTTACTTCACCTATAGGAAAAGGGTTGTTAGGAAAAGCAGTAGGTGATATTGCTGATATTGAGGTGCCAAATGGCATCATACATTTCGAGATTATTAAAATTACAACACTTTAATGGCTAGTATATTTTCCAAAATAATAAATGATGAAATTCCTGCTTATAAAATTTTAGAGAATGAAAACTTTTTAGCTTTTTTGGATATTTTTCCGTTAGCAAAAGGACATGTCTTAGTTATTCCAAAAAAGGAAATGGATTATCTATTTGATATTTCTTCAGATGAATATGGGGAGCTTTGGAAGTTCGCACGACAAGTTGCTAAAGCAATGGATAAGGTAATTGACTGTAAGCGTATAGGAGTTGCAGTTATTGGCCTAGAAGTTCCTCATGCTCATATCCATTTAGTGCCTTTGAATAATGTTTCAGATATTAATTTTGAACGTCCTAAATTAAGTTTCTCAGAAGAGGAAATGAATGAAGTTGCCCAAAATATTCGTAAGGCAATTCAATAACTATTTTTTTTGTTTATCTGGGTTGTCTTTCAAAAAAGCATCCCAGCCCGTATAGCTTTTTCCTCCCTTAGTAGGATTTCTTTGAAAATAATGACAAACGGCAGCAGCTAAACCATCTGTGGCGTCCAAATGTTTTGGCATTTCTTTAATATTTAGTAAGGATTGTAACATGGCAGCAACTTGTTCTTTGCTTGCTGTTCCTCTTCCAGTTATTGCCATTTTTATTTTCTTAGGAGCATATTCAAAAATAGGAACATCCCGGTAAAGTGCTGCTGACATGGCAACCCCTTGAGCTCTCCCAAGTTTTAGCATAGATTGAATATTCTTACCAAAGAAGGGTGCTTCAACTGCAAATTCATCAGGTTTATATTCGTCAACTAATTGCAGGGTGCGTTCAAATATTCTTTTCAATTTTAATTCGTGCGAACCTAATTTCGATAAATGAAGTACTCCCATTTGGATAAGTTCCATTTTATTTCCTTTAATATGAATTAATCCATATCCCATAATGGTTGTTCCAGGATCTATTCCTAATATGATTTTATCAGTTTGCAATTGTTATCTTTGTAATTAAAATTTTACAACAAAACTAAGCAATGCTAACCAGAAAAACGATTGGCTTTCTAATAAAAATTGGAATTGTGGCTTTAGCCCTTTTCTTCTTGTATCAGCAACTTAACCTAAAAAGTGGGGTTGACAAGCATAGTGTAGATGATATAATTGCTAAACTTAAAGTCAATTATATTATTGTTATTGTAGTTGTTTTTATGATGTTTTTAAATTGGTTTTTGGAAGCATTAAAATGGCGTTTTTTAATTGCTAAGATTGAGAAAGTATCCATTAAACGTTCACTAAGAGCAATCTTTTCAGGAATTACTGTTTCAGCTTTTACTCCTAACAGGGTGGGTGAATATGGAGGTAGAGTTTTCTGCTTAGAGAAGGCTGACAGAATTCAAGCTGTACTCATTACGGTTATTGGTTCTATGGCACAATTATTGACGACTATTATTTTTGGTTCTATTGGGTTGTTGTATTTACCTACCTATCAATCAGATTTCTCTTTATTTTTTGATAAAGTTAGTTTTGCCTATCCTGTTTTAGCCTTTATTCTTATTTTGTTGAATGTATTGTTGATTTTACTATTTCTGAATGTTTCTGTACTTACTAGTGTATTAACTAAGATTTCATTTTTAAAGAAATTTGAAAAATATAATGGCGTATTTTCTTTTTACTCTTTTGAAGAATTGTTAAAAGTACTTGGGTATTCTGTAGCAAGATATGTTGTATTTACTACTCAGTTTTTTATTCTTTTACAATTGTTTGATGTGCAAATACTATATGCTGATGCTGTTATACTTATCATGTCTATGTTATTTGTTATTTCAGTAATTCCTACTATTGCAATTACTGAAATTGGGGTTAGAGGTTCGGTTGCCTTATTTCTTTTTGGTTTAGTTTCAGCTAACACAGTCGGTATTTTATCGGCTACATTTGTCCTTTGGATAATTAACTTATTAATTCCATCTCTTATTGGTGTTGTTTTTATTTTCACTCTTAAATTCTTTAGGAAATAATGCAGATAATAGTACTGGTTATTTTATTTCTGTATTTGTTACTTATCCTAAAGTATTGGATAGGTTGGATAAAAAATAAAGCTACTGGTGTTAGTGATTTCCTACCTAAAGTATCTGTTATTATCGCACTGCGAAATGAACAGAAGCAAGTTATTCATTTGCTTTCTGAACTTAAAAAACAAGTTTATCCTATTGATAAGTTGGAGTTTATTTTGGTGAATGATCACTCAACTGATTCTACTTTAGAATTATTAGAAAATTCAGCAATTGACAACTTGAGAGTTGTAAATATGCCTGATGGTATTTTTGGTAAAAAAAATGCAATTGCTAAAGCAATGAAACAGGCTAAAGGTGAAATTATTTTATCGTCTGATGCGGATTGTAGTTTTACTGCTCTTTGGGTGCATACTATGGTTGCCTATTTTGCTAATAAAAATATAAAATTGGTTTCTGGTCCTGTTTCCTGTCATAAACAAAAAGGTATTTTCTTAGGATTACAAACTTTAGAATTTATCTCCTTAATTGGGAGTGGTGCTGGAGCTATTGGTGTTAATAATGCAATTTTTTGTAATGGAGCTAATATGGCCTATCGTAAAGCTGATTTTTTGGAATTGAATAATTTTGAAAATGATGAGGCCGTAAGTGGTGATGATGTTTTTCTTTTGCATAGCGTAAAAGAAAAATACAAGGATGCTATAGCATTTGCAAAAGATGAAAATTCTATTGTACTTACTGATGCTGTACAAACTGCTAAAGGTTTTATCAATCAAAGAAAAAGATGGACGTCTAAAACTAGCGGGTACAAAGATTTTGCAAGCATATATGCTTCTTTTTTGGTGTTATTTACCAACATTTCATTAGTATTTTTATTTGTGGGATATCTTTATTCAGATGCTTATTTTTATTTATTCCTGATGTTTTATGCGTTAAAATTTGCGGTTGATTTTTTACTGTTATTCCCAGTGCTTTCATTTTTTAAACGTAAGGATTTACTAAAATGGATATTTCCCTTTGAATTATTCTATGCTTTTTATATTGTTTTAATTGTTGTTTTATCATTTACAAAATCCTTTGAATGGAAAGGAAGAATACACAAGAAATAGATGAAAGCAAATTCTTTAAATATCTTGGCATGGAAAAAATTAAGAAAAGATAAATTATCATTTTTAGCTTTAGTCTTCATTTTTTCATGTGTTTTGTTGGGGATTTTTGCGGTTGTTTTGAGTCCTGATAGCACCCCAATGGCAAATGAAATGCACATTGAATTGGCTACTCAGAAACCACTTACTAAAATCCTCTTTTTAGAAATTCCAAAACAAGATATAAAGCAAGTTTCTTTTATGGAAGGGATTTTTATTGGAAAGCCCTCTACAGTAAATAGAATTCCAATTGATAAATATACTGCGATTAATAATGGAGTTACTTACTTGCCTTATCAATCTGAATTTATGCAATCCTTTATAGGCAGTCATAAGATAAAAAGTCAAACATTTTATTTTGGGACAGATATATATGGAAGAGATTTATTGAGTCGAATACTAAATGGAATTCGTATTTCTTTATCAGTTGGTTTTATAGCTGTATTTCTTTCTTTATTCATAGGGATAACTTTAGGGTTAATTGCAGGTTATTTCAGAGGAAAAACGGATGATATAATTATGTGGTTTGTTAATGTAGTTTGGTCTATCCCCACCTTACTAATGGTAATTGCCATAACTTTAGCATTAGGAAAAGGTTTTTGGCAAGTATTTGTTGCAGTTGGCCTTACCATGTGGGTGGAGGTTGCCCGTATTGTTAGAGGGCAAGTATTATCGATTAGAGAATTAGAATATGTAGAGGCAGGAAAAGCCCTAGCATATAAACCATTTAGAATAATTTTCAAACACATATTACCTAATGTAATTGGACCGGTTATTGTAATTTCTGCAGCCAATTTTGCTGCTGCAATTTTGATAGAAGCTGGGCTTTCCTTTTTAGGAATTGGCGCACAACCACCTATTCCAAGTTGGGGTGGAATGATTAAAGATCATTATAGCTATATAATTATGGATAAAGCTTATTTGGCTATTATTCCAGGTATGGCAATTATGAGTTTGGTATTGGCTTTTATGTTATTAGGTAATGGTTTACGTGATGCATTTGATGTTAAAAATTAAAAGATAAAAAATGGAATTGATATTTTCAGCACTTATAATCTTCTCCCTTAGGCTTGCTGACCAGAGTTTAGGGACAATGAGGTCTTTATTAGTTGCAAAGAATAAACCAGTTTATGCTGCTCTTATTGGCTTAGTTGAATCGGCAATTTGGATAATAGCTATTTCACAAGTTATAAAGGACATTGATGATCCCGTACTTATTGCTGCTTATGCGGCAGGTTTTGCTGCTGGAACTATTTTAGGATCTTATATTGAGCGTATTGTTGGTGTAGGCAATATTGTGGTAAGGGTTTTTTCTCCGGCTAACTCACCCTCAGTAGCTGAAGCACTTAGAGAAAACGGCCATGGAGTAACTGTAATTAATGGGGAAGGCAAAGATGGTCCTGTAAAAATCTATTGGTGCGTAATTTCTAGGAGAAAATTGAAATCTGTTCTGAAAATGATTGAAAAAATTAATCCAAAGGCTTATATTACTACTGATATGACAAGTCCTACTTCTTTGAAAAAGTAAGAAACTCACTATACAGAATACGATTTCAGTAAATATTAAATTTATTTTAAGTTATGCTACTCTAAAAACGAAAAAAGCTGAAGAATATGAAATTCTTCAGCTTTTTATATTGTAATTCATAATGCTAAAAATTGTACAGATTAGCAAATGATATTTCTAGAATGGTAAATCATCATCTTCTGACGCAGGGGCATTAAATGCAGGTGCTGCATCCATTTCCGGGCTTCCAGCTCCTTGGCTTTCAATTCTCCAAGCATCAATGTTATGAAAATATTTTCCGTTATATTCTCTTGATGATAAGTTAAAAGAAATCTCAACTTGATCTCCTTCATTATGATGGTTTAACATTTCAATTTTATCTTCTCCAAATAACTGAAAACAAACTTCAGGATTATATTGCGCGCCAGTATCTATAAGAAAAGATTGCTTTTTCCATTCTTTCCCCGCTTTTGATGTTCCGCTTTCTACACTTAACTTTCTACTTAACTTTCCTTTTACTGATAAACTCATCTTATATATTTTAAATTAGTAGTACAAAATTAAATAAAAAAAGCACTAAAAAATCTTTAAAGCCCCTTTTGTGTGTGAATGTTAAAAAATAATATCTTTGCCTTCCTTTATTGCGGGTGTGGCGGAATTGGTAGACGCGCTAGACTTAGGATCTAGTGCCGCAAGGTGTGAGAGTTCGAGTCTCTCCACCCGTACAAAAAAGTGGAATTCTATTTTAACATTAGAATTCCACTTTTTTAGTTTTAAAGGATTAGTAAATACTATCGGAATTAAAACAGTATGATTTGTTAATATTTTCTATTCTTTCACAGTTGTTATTTTTCTCAAACAGCAAATAATCTCTTTCTTTTTATATGTATCCTTGTTTCATAATCAGATAAATAAGTGTATTTTTGCAGCCCTTTTTAAAAAATAAATAAAAGATGAAACTTACACAAAGCAAAGCAAAAGATTTAATGGCAACTATTACTGTTGAGTTAGTAGCAGCAGATTATTCTGAAAAAGTTGACAAAATATTAAAAGATTACCGTAAAACGGCTGACGTTCCAGGTTTCAGAAAAGGAAAAACACCTATGGCAATCATTAATAAAAAATACAGAACTTCTGTTATTGTGGAAGAGGTGAATAAATTACTTCAAGATGAATTATATAAACATATTTCTGCTGAGAAAGTAAGAGTTTTAGGTTCACCTATGCCAATTGACGAAACACCTATTGATTGGGAAAATACTGAAGACTTTACTTTTCAATATGAGGTAGGTTTAGCGCCAGAGTTTGATGTAAAAATTACAGCTAAAGATAAATTAAACTACTATAAAATTAAAGCAGATGCTAAATTAGTAGATGGATATTGTACTGATATTGCAAAGCGTTATGGTAAAATGAGTAATCCAGAGGTTTCTGTTGAAGGAGATTTAATTTTTTGTGCAATATCTCAATTAGATGTTGATGGAAATGTTATGTCAAATGGAATTTCAAATGAAGCAACTGTTGCTATGGAATATATTGCTGATGCGAAAATTAAAAAACAGTTTGTTGGCGTTAAAAAGGATGATGTACTTAAAGTAAATGTTATGAAAGCTTTTACGAATCATTCTGATTTAGGGTCTATGTTAAATGTTTCTCATGATGCGTTACATAATTTGACTTCAGAAGAATTTCAGTTTACAGTAAAAAATATAAATCAATTGGCTCCAGCTGAGTTAACTACTGAATTATTTGACAAAGTGTATGGTGAAGGAAAAGTGAAAGATGTAAAAGAATTTAAGGCTAAAGTACAAGAGGAAGCAGAAGTGCAGTTTGTTGGAGAAAGTGATAGAATGCTTAAGAATGATATTGTAACTTATTTTATTGAAAAATTAAAATTACAAATGCCAGATGATTTCTTAAAAAGATGGTTGGTTCAAACTTCTGAACAACCAATTACTATGGAAATGCTAGCAACTGAATACGATATGTATGCTAAAAGTTTGCAATGGCAATTAATTGAAAACAAAATCTTAGAAAATTATGAGGTTAAAGTTACTCAGGAGGATGTTTTGAATCAAACTAAAAAGCTAATCGGTTCGCAAATGAAACAATATGGTCAGCCTGAAGGTGATGATGCACAATTGACTGATATTGCAACAAATATCCTTAAAAATGAAGAGGAAAGAAAAAAAATATACGATCAGATTTTTGATGAAAGAACTTTAGTTGTTTATAAAGAAAATTTCAAATTAACTGAAAAGAACGTTACTTATGATGAATTTGTTAAATTAGCATCAGGAAAATAATATAAAAACTACAATCATGGATTACGGAAAGGAATTTGAAAAATACGCTACAAAACATCAAGGTATAAGCAGCTTACATCTTCATGAGTTTAATTCAATGCATGGAAATTATATTTCTCCAACTATTATTGAAGAAAGACAAATGAATGTTGCTAGTATGGATGTTTTTTCTCGTTTAATGATGGATAGAATTATCTTTCTTGGTGTCCCTATTAACGATTATGTTGCAAATGTTATTCAGGCGCAATTATTATTTTTAGAATCAGTAGATGCTAAAAAGGATATTTTAATTTATTTAAATTCTCCAGGAGGTGGAGTGTATGCAGGGCTTGGTATTTATGATACTATTCAGTATATTAATCCTGATGTTTCTACGATTTGTACAGGTATGGCTGCTTCAATGGGAGCGGTATTATTATGTGCTGGTGCGGCAGGAAAAAGAACTGCACTTAAGCATTCAAGGGTAATGATACATCAACCTTTAGGAGGCGCTCAAGGGCAAGCTTCTGATATTGAAATTACTGCTAACGAAATCAAGAAATTAAAGAATGAGTTGTATGAAATTATTGCCGATCATTCAGGACAAGATTTTGATAAAGTTTGGAAAGATAGTGATAGAGATTACTGGATGACAGCTGAAGAGGCTAAGGCCTATGGTATGATTGATGAGGTGCTCGAAAGAAAAAAATAATGTCAGAAAACGATAAAGTATTATGTTCCTTTTGTGGTAAAGATAAGCAAGATACCAATATCTTAATTGCAGGTACTTCCGCTCATATTTGTGATTTGTGTATTGAACAGGCACATGAAATTGTAAAAGAAGATGCAGCTGATGAGGTATTCATAGCTAATGATTTTACTCTTTTAAAACCTAAGGAAATAAAAGCACATCTGGATGATTTTGTAATTGGTCAAGATGATGCTAAAAAGGTAATGTCAGTTGCCGTTTACAATCATTACAAAAGAATTTTACAACCAGATACTAGTGACGAAGATATTGAAATTGAGAAATCAAATATCATTATGGTTGGGCGTACAGGTACTGGAAAAACCTTAATTGCTCGTTCTATTGCCAAATTATTAAAGGTTCCATTTTGTATTGCTGATGCGACTGTACTTACTGAAGCAGGTTATGTTGGTGAGGATGTTGAGAGTATTTTAACAAGATTACTTCAGGCTGCTGATTATGACGTTGAAAAGGCAAAAAGAGGTATTGTTTTTATTGATGAGATTGATAAAGTTGCGCGAAAAAGTGATAATCCATCTATTACCCGTGATGTAAGTGGGGAGGGGGTGCAACAAGCTATGCTAAAACTATTGGAAGGTACAATAGTAAATGTCCCGCCACAAGGAGGTCGTAAGCACCCTGATCAAAAAATGATTGCCTTAGACACTAAAGATATTCTATTTATTAGTGGAGGTGCTTTTGATGGTATAGAACAACATATTTCAAGCAGAATGAATACGCGTTCAATTGGATTTAAGTCAGCAAGTGAAGGGACAATTGATAAGGAAAATTTACTACAATATATAGCTCCTCAAGATTTAAAATCATTTGGATTAATTCCTGAATTGATTGGTAGAATGCCTGTAGTTACTCATCTTAATCCTTTGGATAGAGCAGCTTTGAAACTCATTTTAACTGAACCTAGAAATGCATTAACCAAACAATATCAAAAGTTATTTGATATGGATGGAATTAGTTTGACTTTTGATAAAAAAGCAATTGATATTATTGTGGATAAAGCAATGGAATTTAAACTAGGAGCTAGAGGATTGCGTTCAATTTGTGAAACAATTATGTTAGATGCTATGTTTGAATTTCCTTCTGATGAAAGTAAGAAAGAACTAAAAATTACAACTACTTATGTTAGGGCACAGCTTACGAAACATTCATTCACGAAACTAAAAGTAGCTTAGTTTACCACTATTGGATAGTTAGTTCCGTTAATTGTAATGTCAAAATTACAATCACATAATGAATCGCCATAATTTATAATTCTATTAGCATATCCATTAGGTGATATTTTAGAAGTACCACTTTTTATTACGCAAGAAGGCAAGCAGCCTAAGTCAATGTTTAAAGTGTCTGTAATTTCCATACTAAAACTATTGTTATTTATTCCTATTCCGTTTGCTGAACCTGTGATTTTATATGTATCATCAGTTATATTTCCATAAGTAGCTATACCGCTTACCCATTCTCTTGTTCTGATTGAAGACCAGTTTATTATTCCATTATTAGTAACAATACTAGCATTGTTTACTGCAATAGTAAACCACATATTTCCATTTCCATTTCTTCCTTGATTAGTTACAACTCTTTCACCTTGAATTAAATTATTATTTACATAATAATTATCAAAAGTAGTAGTTATTACTGCTAAGGAATCACGATATTTCCCAGTATAAGTAATAATAATCTTTCCTTTTCTAAGTTTTCCATTCTGCAAGCAATTAGTTGTTCCAAAATTTATGATAAGTGTATCAATATCTAATGTATTATTATTTATTAAATTATAGGAAGCACATGATTTGTTAACTGCATTTGCTATAAATCCTTCTTCTACAATCCTACCGACATCACTAAAAGTTTGCTCGGCAAACAGATGGTCTTGTGTTGCTTGTGTACTTGTTAAATCAGGATTATTCATTACATCCTCATCTTTACAAGCGTATAGAAGTATTGATAAAAAGCTAAGGAGATATAGTGTTTTCTTCATCAGTATTTTTTTGGTAAATTTAGTTAATTTTCTCAAAAGTCAAAAAGCTGTAATCATGGGCATGCTTTTGATCTGCTTTACAATCTATTCTTTCTACTTCTTTCCATTCATTTTCTAAATCAGGAAAAAAGGTATCGCCATCAAAAGTATGATTAATTTTTGTTAGGTATATTTTATCTACTAAGTTTGCTTCAAGAGCTAGTTTGTAAATTTGTCCCCCTCCAATTATAAAAGGTTCAGTGTCTCCATTATTTTTTGCAATATCTAATGCCGCTACAACTGAATTTACTATAATACATCCTTCAGCTTTATATCCTGATTGGCGCGTAATTACAATATTAGTCCTATCAGTAAGTGGACGATATTTATGTGGAATAGACTCAAAGTTTTTTCGCCCCATTATTACATGATGACCTAAAGTAGTTTCTTTGAAAAAACGCATATCTTTTGGTAAATGCCAGATTAGGTCATTATCTTTTCCAATCACTCCATTTTCAGCTACTGCAACTATTAAGGCAACTCCCATTATTTCTTAATTACTTTATATTTAACACCTCTTTCTTCTAAGTAATTTTTTACAAATTCAAAATGTCCTCCTAAGTATTCTGGAGGTGATATTCCAACTCTCTCATACTCTCCATTTACAACTAGGTTAGCAACTGCAGTACATGTAAATCCTGTTGTCCTAGCCATAGAAATGGTGTCATTATCAAAGCGATCTAATAAGTTGTATTGGTAACTTACTTCCTTTCCATTTTCTTTTCCTTTCATGATGATGCGCATCACAGTAAAATCTTTATCGCCTTTTTTCATTTCCCATTTTGGGAATAATAATTTGGCAGTCATATCTACTGGGCGTATCATAGTTCCGTTTACTTCCACCTCATCATAAGAGAAAAAACCACTAGCACGTAATACTTTTAAATATTCTACACATCCAGGATAACGTAAAGTTTTTTCAATCATATTTGGCACATGAGCCATTGTTTTAATCAAACTTCTTAGTCCATCAGAATTCCAACTTTCTAACGTTCCAATCTCATCAAACTCTATCAGCTCTGTGTCGGACAAAGCTTCTTTAGTAATCATGTGGCTATTTTGTACATAACGAGCTGGACGAATATATTCTTCAATCACATCAATAGGTGAGAATACAGCTTGGTACTCGTAAGGCCATTCTCTTTTTTCAGGTAGGCCACCAACCAAACATTCGTAATCGGTAATTTCCATTTTTGAATCATGATGACCAAAGATGATATTTCCCATTCCTGGGGCTACACCACAATCCATCACGGCAACAACTCCTTTTTCTTTTGCTAACTTATCTAACCCAAAAGGATCTTCAGAATAAAAAGAAATATCTACGATATTTTTGCCAGCCTCTATGACATCTTTCATCATTTTATAACCCATAAAGCCTGGTACTGCACCAACCACTAAATCAAAATATTTTATCAGGTTTTGTAAAGTTTCCCTGTTGGAAACATCAGCACAAATAGTGTTGATTCCTTCTAGTTTATCTAAGTTTTTTTGTGAAATATCTACTGAGGTGACATTGTGTTGTTTTGCTAAATCTTTAGCCATTACACCTCCTACTAATCCTGCTCCTAATACTATTATATTTGCCATTATATTGCTACTTTTCCTTTAATATGTGGGTGAAATTCATAATCGACTAACTCAAAATCATCAATAGTGAAATCAAAAATACTTTTCACTTCTGCATTAATTTTCATTTTTGGTAATGCTTTTGTAACTCTGCTTAATTGTAATTCTGTTTGTTCAAAATGATTGGTGTAAATATGTGCATCTCCTAAAGTGTGCACAAAATCACCTACTTCCAGATTGCAGACTTGTGCCATCATCATAGTAAGTAATGCGTAAGAAGCAATGTTGAACGGTACACCCAAAAAGATGTCGGCACTTCTTTGGTACAACTGACAAGAAAGCTTTCCGTCTGCTACATAAAATTGAAAAAATGCATGACAAGGTGGTAAAGCCATTTGCTCAATTTCACCTACATTCCAAGCACTCACAATAATTCTTCTGCTATCTGGGTTGTTTTTTAACGCCTCTACTACTTGACTTATTTGATCAATATGCTTTCCGTCAGGTGCTGGCCAACTTCTCCATTGATAACCGTATACATGGCCCAAATCTCCATTTTTATCTGCCCATTCATCCCAAATCCGCACTCCATTTTCTTTGAGGTATTTTATATTGGTATCTCCCTTTAAGAACCAAAGCAATTCGTGAATGATGGATTTTAAGTGTACCTTTTTAGTAGTAATACACGGAAATCCTTTTGATAAATCAAAACGCATTTGATGTCCAAAAACACTTTTAGTTCCTGTACCTGTTCGATCTTCTTTTAGCGTGCCTTCTTTCATCACGCGTGTCATTAAATCTAAGTATTGTTGCATTTATTCTATAATTTTTTTTTCAACTGTTCTATCATCATGGATATAAAAGAGAACTTCATTATTATAAAATCATACCAACAATTACAGCCGTAAATAGTGACGCTAATGTTCCTGCTATTAAAGCTAATATTCCTATTTTGGATAAATCTCCTCTTCTTTTGGGTGCTAAAGCACCTATCCCTCCAATCTGTATTCCAATTGAAGAAATATTGGCAAACCCACATAAAATATAAGTTGCTATTATTATTGATTTTTCTTCAAAGAATTTTCCGCTTGCCTTTAAATCTCCTAAAGAAATGTAAGCTACAAATTCATTTAGTATTGTTTTTTCCCCCAATAATTGTCCAACTAAAATCATGTCTTGACTACAGACACCCATTAGCCAAGTAAGTGGCGCTAGAGTATAGCCTAAAATAAATTGTAAAGTCAAGCCATCATATTGCCCGTTAGTAATTGAAGATACCCAAGTATTAATTCCTGTAAAATCTCCAATAAAGTCTTTTAGAAAATAGTTTGCCATAGCAACAAAAGCAATAAATACTAGCAGCATAGCACCTACATTTACAGCTAGCTTTAGGCCTTGAGTTGTACCTATGGTTATAGCTTCTAAAGCGTTTGTTCCGACCTGTTCTTTAGAGATATTCATATCCTTATTTACCTTTTCAGTTTCAGGTAATAATATTTTGGCAGCTACTACAGCAGCTGGGGCTGACATTACAGAGGCAGCTAATAAATGTTTTGCAAAAAATAGTTGTTGAACAGGATCAGATCCTCCTAAAAACCCAATGTAAGCAGCTAATACTCCACCAGCAACAGTTGCCATCCCACCAGCCATAAGGCATAGTAGTTCTGACATAGTCATTTTGTCAATATAAGGCTTTATAAGTAATGGTGATTCCGTTTGTCCTAAGAAGATATTTCCTGCAGCGGCTAAACTTTCCGAACCAGATAGATTTAATGTTTTATTCATTAAAAGAGCAAAACCATAAACTACTTTTTGAAGTATTCCATAATAAAATAATAGGGAAGTAAGGGCTGAGAAAAATAAGATTGTTGGTAATACTTGAAAAGCAAAAATAAATCCGAATGAATCAATATTTCCAACTAAATCTCCAAATAAGAAAAGTGATCCTTGCATTGTAAACTCTAAAATAACTACAAAAATAGAGCTTACCCATTCAAAGCCATTTTGTATAAATGGGACTTTTAATATTAGTACGGCAAATAAAATTTGTATCCCTAGCCCTTTTGCTACTAGTTTCCAATTTATTCCTTTTCGATTGCGCGAAAAAGCAAAAGCAATAAGTAATAGAGTAAAGATACCTAAAATCCCTCTTAAAAGAGATTCAAAAGAAAAGCCTGCTGTTTGAACTATTTCATTCATTTAGTTTTGGTTTCTCTTTTTAATTTCATCTCTTAATTCAGAAGCCTTTTCATAATCTTCTTCATTAATTGCGGCAGCTAATAGTTTTTTTAATTTTTCTAAACCAAAGGTTGTTATATTGTCATCTTCCATGCTTTTATCTTCTTCTCCATCCAATGAAAATTCTTCATCTTTTTCTCTAGCACTATTAATTATAATTCCTGCTCGAGCTAGAATATCCTCAAATGTAAAAATTGGACAACCATATCGTATTGCTATAGCTATAGCATCAGAAGTCCTGGCATCAATTTCTACTTCTTTTCCGCTAATTGTATGCGTACAATGGAAGGAAGCATGAAAAATACCTTCAATTAAAGTATGAATTATAACTTTTTGAACTGTGATATCAAAACTATCCCCAAAAGTTTTTAATAAATCATGCGTTAAAGGTCTGTCTGGCTTTTCTGTTCCATCTAGTGCAATAGCAATTGAACGCGCTTCACACCAACCAATTACAATAGGAAGTTGTCTTTTCCCATTTGTTTCGTTCAATAACAATACATAAGCATTATTTTGAGAATCACTTTGCCTAATTGCTGATATATCTAATTGAACAAACTCCATATTTTAAGCTCTAAGTTGTTTAATCTCTTCAATAAGTTTTGGTACTACTTCAAATGCATCACCAACTATTCCGTAATCAGCTGCCTTAAAGAAAGGTGCTTCAGGGTCAGTATTAATAGCAACTATTACTTTGGATGAGTTAATACCTGCTAAGTGCTGTATAGCTCCTGAAATTCCAATTGCAAAATAAAGGTCGGCTGCTACTGCTTTTCCTGTTTGACCAACATGCTCACCATGTGGTCTCCAACCAATATCAGATACTGGTTTCGAACAAGCAGTTGCAGCTCCTAAAAGCTCAGCTAACTCCTCAATCATTCCCCAATTTTCAGGTCCTTTTAATCCTCTACCTGCTGAAACTACAATCTCAGCTTCCGATATAGATATTTTACCACTTGCTGTTTCTTTTCCTTCAATAGTAATTGCTCCTTTTTCATTACTAGAATCTTCTTCAATAGTGCAATTTACTCCTGTTTCAATTAGTTTAAACGAGTTAGGTGCAATTGCTAAAATGGCAGTTGCTGTGTTTACAGTTGCCAATTCAATTGCTTTTGACGAAAATGCTTGTCTGTTTACTTTTAATGGACTTGCAGTTTCTGATAAAGTAATCACATTACTTACTATTCCTGCTTTAAGTTTTGCAGATAACCTTGGGGCTATCATTTTTGCAGTATTGGTATTTGAAAATATTAAAACACTAGAATCATTTGCTGTTTTTGCAATTGCATTTGTTGCAGCCTGGCTGTCTCCTTTCTCAATAGCACAACAAGAAACTACTTTACTAACACCATAATTGCCTAATTTAGTTAGTTCATCATTACTAACTTCACCTAACGAAATTGCAACAACTTCTGTGCCTAACAATTTTGCAGTTTCACTTGCATAAGAGGCTGCTTCAAAAGTGCTTTTTCTAAAACTTCCATCCCAACTCTCGGTATATACTAATACTGACATTTTTTTAATTCTTTTAATTAAATAACTTTTGCTTCATTGTGTAGTAGGCTTACTAGTTCGGCTACATTGTCAGCATCTACTAGTTTACAGGCTTCTTTTTCAGCTGGTTTTTCAAAGCTAATTGAAGTTGTCAAATCTTCTGTTGTTTTCGCTTCAATCACCTCTAAAGGTTTTGATCTTGCTTGCATTATTCCTCTCATATTAGGAATTCTTAATGCTGATTCTTCAACCAATCCTTTTTGCCCTCCAATTACTAAAGGTAGGCTAGAAGATAAGTTTTCTTTTCCCCCGTCAATCTCTCTGCTTATTTTAGCATTAGTTCCTGCAATTTCTAATCCATTACATGCATTTACAAAAGGAAGTCCGAGCATCTCAGCAATCATTGCTGGTACAGCACCTCCATTATAATCTAATGATTCTTTTCCTGCTATAATCAAATCAGCAGGATTTTCTTTTAGGTAATTTGCTATTTCTAATGCTGTTGTGTAGCTGTCAGTAGCTGCTTTATTAATTCTAACGGCACTATCTGCTCCTATAGCTAATGTTTTTCTTATTATAGGCTCACTAGTAGCATCTCCTACTGTAATAACTTTTACTGTTCCTCCAATTGCTTCTTTCAATACCATTGCTTTAGTTAATCCAAATTCATCATTAGGATTAATTACAAATTGAATTCCACTAGATTCAAATTTAGTATTATTTTCTGTAAAATTAATTTTTGATGTAGTATCAGGGACACTGCTTATGCAAACTACAATATTCATCTGTTATTTTGTTTTGATTAAATAAGATTGCAAACTTAATAAATTGCTGTAAAAGGCACTTAAATTTTTGGGATAAAAATCAGATTTATACATTAAATAGCTCTGATATTATGCGGTTTGTATAAAAATACTATTTTTGCAAACCATTTTAAAATAATTAAACTAAAAAAAATATGGAATCAATGATGATTTATATGCCGATAATCATGGCATTTGTAGGATTAGCCTATATGATGGTGAAGAAATCTTGGGTAATGAAACAAGATGCTGGAAATGGAAAAATGAAAGAAATTTCTGACCATATATATGAGGGAGCTTTAGCTTTCTTAAATGCTGAGTACCGACTACTTACAATTTTCGTTATTTGTGTAAGTGTATTATTATTTATTGTTTCTACAATCGTACCTTCTACACACTGGCTTATAGTAGTTGCTTTTATTTTGGGGGCCTTTTTCTCAGCTTTAGCAGGAAATATGGGTATGAAAATTGCTACTAAAACAAACGTAAGAACAACTCAAGCTGCTCGTACAAGTTTGCCAAATGCATTAAAAGTATCTTTTGGTGGTGGTACTGTAATGGGCTTAGGTGTTGCTGGTTTAGCAGTATTAGGATTAACAGTATTCTTTATTGCGTTCTATAATTACTTTATGGGTGGTGTTTGGACTAATACTCACGATATGACTATAGTACTAGAAACTTTAGCGGGTTTTTCATTAGGCGCAGAGTCTATTGCTTTATTCGCAAGAGTAGGTGGTGGTATTTACACTAAAGCTGCTGATGTAGGTGCTGATTTAGTAGGCAAGGTTGAAGCTGGTATTCCTGAGGATGATCCAAGAAACCCTGCAACAATTGCAGATAATGTGGGTGATAATGTAGGTGATGTTGCTGGTATGGGTGCTGATTTGTTTGGTTCATATGTTGCAACAGTTTTAGCGGCAATGGTATTAGGAAACTATATAATTGAAGTAAATGATATTAATATATTTAAAGGTTTTGGTTCTATTGGACCTATCTTATTACCAATGTCAATTGCTGGTTTTGGAATAGTGATTTCTTTATTAGGAACTATGTTGGTTAATATTAAAAGTAATGATGCAAAAGAATCAGAAGTAATGGCAGCTTTAAACAAAGGGAATTGGTTTTCAATTGCTTTAGTTGCAGTTTCTTGTTATGGTTTAGTGACATGGATGTTGCCTGAGACTATGAAAATGAATTTCTTTGAAACAGGTGGGAATGTATTGAAAGATATTACAGCAATGCGTGTATTTTATGCTACAATTGTTGGATTAATTGTTGGTGGTGTTATTTCCTCTGTGACTGAGTACTATACAGGCTTAGGTAAAAAGCCAATCTTAAATATTGTAGAAAAATCTGCTACTGGAGCAGGAACAAATATTATTGCAGGACTTGCAACAGGTATGATTTCTACTTTTCCAACAGTTATTTTATTTGCAATGGCAATCTGGTCTTCTTATGCATTTGCAGGTTTTTATGGCGTTGCTATGGCAGCATCAGCAATGATGGCAACTACTGCAATGCAGTTAGCTATTGATGCTTTTGGCCCTATTGCTGATAACGCTGGTGGTATTGCAGAGATGAGTGAGCAAGACCCTATTGTTAGAGAAAGAACAGATATTTTAGATTCAGTTGGTAACACTACAGCTGCAACTGGTAAAGGTTTTGCAATTGCTTCTGCAGCATTAACATCTCTAGCATTATTTGCGGCATATGTTACCTTTACAGGTATTGACGGAATTAATATTTTTAAGGCACCCGTTTTAGCCATGTTATTTATTGGTGGAATGGTTCCAGTTGTATTCTCTGCACTAGCAATGAATGCAGTAGGTAAAGCTGCAATGGAAATGGTTTATGAGGTAAGAAGACAGTTTAAAGAAATTCCTGGAATTATGGAAGGAACTGGGAAACCAGAATACGATAAATGTGTTGAAATTTCTACAAAAGCTTCTTTAAGGGAAATGATGTTGCCGGGCTTATTAACTATTGGGTTTCCATTAGTAATTACTTTCTTACCTATGTTATTTGGAATGGATAAATTAATGATTGCTGAGATGTTAGGTGGATATATGGCTGGAGTTACAGTAAGTGGAGTGCTTTGGGCAATTTTCCAAAACAATGCTGGTGGTGCTTGGGATAATGCTAAAAAATCATTTGAAGCTGGTGTGATGATTAATGGAGAGATGACCCATAAAGGTTCTGCTGCTCATGAAGCTGCAATTACTGGCGATACTGTTGGTGACCCTTTTAAAGATACTTCTGGTCCTTCTATGAATATATTAATTAAATTAACGTGTCTAATTGGTTTAGTAATTGCTCCAATTTTAGGAGAAGGAACAGCTACTCATAATGAACAGGAACCTGCAGCTGAAATGACTATTGAGGTTGAGGTAGAGATAGAGAATGAAAATAATTATGTAATTACAACTAATGAAGAGTCTTCAACTGTAACAATAGAAAATAAAAAATAAAATTATGAAAAATTTGTTAAATATTTTAGGTGTTCTTTTGCTTTCGATTACTATTTTTTCATGTGGTAGTGATGCTGAAAGCTCTACTGAGAAAAAAGAAATTCCTTTTGACTTTTCGATAATGAAAGCTTCAATTGACGCTAAATTAAGTAACTATTTAGTAGAAGAAGAGGGAATATTTCATAATGCTATGATTGACAACAAATCAGTTCGTCTTTCAGTTGAATTAGCTAGTAATGAAACTGTAATTCAAGAACTAGTTAATAACTTACAGGAAAATACATCTTTAATTAAAAGATCTGAAAACAGTGAATTGATTCTAACCCAAAATCCAAATGGTAGTGATTATAAACTTACTACTGAAGTAAATCTTATTGTTGGAGAAGACATACATAAGGCTACTTTATACTACAATGCTGCGGAATTTCTGAACGGATTATTGGAAATTAATATAGATGGAAAAAAGGTTTATATGATTTTCAAAGGGAAAAAAGAAAGAAAGTAAAAATACTTTTCATAAAAAAACCATTCAATTTATTGAATGGTTTTTTTATGCTTTAAAAGCTAAACATTAGAATAGACCATTTATTTCAGCATCTATCTTTTCAATAATACTTCCAAGGTCTTCTTCATTTTCTGCAAAGTCTAAATCATCTACTTCAATTATTAAAACTTTACCTTTTGAGTATTCACCAATCCATGCCTCATACCTTTCATTTAGTCGGGTTAAATAATCTAAACGTATACTATTTTCATATTCTCTTCCTCTTTTTTGTATTTGTTCAACCAACTTAGGTACTGAAGCCCTTAAGTAGATTAATAAATCAGGACCTTCAATGAAACTATCCATCAGGTTAAATATTTCCATATAATTGTCAAAATCCCTTGAGCTCATGAGTCCCATAGCATGTAGGTTAGGTGCAAAGATTTTAGAATCTTCATAGATGGTTCTATCTTGAATGTAAGTTTTACCACTTTCCTTAATCTCAACAATTTGTCTGAAACGGCTATTTAAGAAATACACTTGTAAGTTAAATGACCATCTTTGCATGTCTTTATAAAAGTCATTTAAGTAAGGATTATTTTCCACATCTTCATAATGTGCTTCCCACTTATAATGTTTAGATAGTTTAGTAGTTAAGGTAGTTTTCCCAGAACCAATATTTCCCGCAATTGCTATGTGCATATGTAAAATTTTCGTCTAAAATAAAAAAAGATACTTTACTGCATGCGTGAAATGTCACTTAGCCACTATTTTTGTTGAAAACTTCCAGTGAAGTGCTAGAATTTCTTCAACAATCTTACGGTCGTTACTAAGTTTTGGTATTTTGTATTGACCACCAAGTCGATTATTTTGTTTTAGCCACATGTAAAATTCATTGTTTTGAATGACTATTATTTCCGGCAGATTAAGTACTAAGTTTTGATTTCTTTTTGCTGCATAGTCAGAATTTAATGTTTGCAAGGCTGTGTCAAGGTCAGTTTTGAAAACATCTATATTTTGTGGTTCTTTACTGAACTCTATGAGCCATTGATGCCCTCCTGAATTTTCATTAATGTATATAGGAGCGACAGTATAGTCTTTTATTAATGCATGGTGTTTTTCACAAACTTCAAGCAGTGCTTTGTCAGTATTCTCTATAACTAACTCTTCTCCAAATGTGTTTAAAAAACTTTTAGTACGACCAATAATTTTAATTCTGAAAGGAGAAAGGTTCGTAAAACAAACTACATCTCCAATCAAATACCGCCAAAGCCCTCCATTGGTGCTGATTACTAAGGCGTAATCAGTATTGAGTTTTACATCTTTTAAATTAGTAGTTTCTATAATTCCTTTTTTGTATTTCAGCATAGGAATGAATTCATAAAAAATCCCATAATCTAACATTAACAGTAACCCTTCTGATGGATTTTTATCTTGTATTCCCATAAATCCTTCTGAGGCATTATAGCCTTCTAGGTAGTTCATTTTGTTAGATGGAATAAGGGTCTTGAATTGTTCTTTGTAGGGCTCAAAGTTTACGCCCCCATGCATATAGAGCTCTAATTTTGGCCAAACTTCACTTATATTTTTTTTACCACTTATTGCTAGTACACGCTTTAGTAAAATTAGCATCCAAGAAGGTACGCCTGTCAAATTTGTAATATTTTCTTTTACAGCTTGCTGAGCAATCCGTTCTAATTTATCTTCCCAATCTTCCATAAGAGCAGTTTCAATATCGGGCACTCTATGATAATTTACCCAAAAAGGAAATTCATCTAAGAGAATAGCTGATAAATCACCATCTTTATAATCTCCATTCTCTGATTCTTTTATCGTCCCACCTAGCATTAGTCCTTTCCCGTTATACATATCGGAAAATGGAAAGTTATTTCCATACAAGGAAAGCATATCTTTCCCCCCTTTAAAATGACATTCATTTAAGGATTCTTTTGTAATAGGAATAAATTTGCTTTGTGCATTTGTTGTTCCTGACGATTTGGAAAACCATTTTATTTTTCCTGGCCAAAGTACATTTTGCTCACCATTTCTTGCTCTTTCAATGTATACTGAAAACTCTTCATAGGTTCTAATAGGGATATTTTTTTTAAAATGAGAATATTTAGTTATTGTGTTGAAATGATGTTCTTTTCCAAATGCAGTATTTTTTCCTTTTGAAATAAGATTATTAAAAACCTTTTCTTGAGTCTTTATTGGGTTCATACAGAATCTCTCAATATTACGAATACGTTTTTGCATCATAAATGAAAGAATATAATTTTTAACAGAAAACTGGCTCAATTTTGGTATTTTTAAGGATTGAAAAATACAAAAATATATGTTGAGAGATACACTTAAAAGAATGCATACTGAACTGAATGATGTGGTGCATTACACGCTAGACATTCATGGTGCTGATCATAAGATGAACGATTATATTGGTAAAAAAATTAAGATTGAGTGGAGTGGGGTTGTTATCTGTCAGTGTGGTAAAAAGTCTGATAAATTTTATCGTTCGGGTTATTGTTATAAATGCTTCTGGGAATCTCCTTTGGCTTCTCAGAGTATTTTTAAACCAGAATTATGTACGGCTCATTTAGGAATTGAGGAAAGAGATTTGGAATGGGAAAAAGAATTTCAACTTGCACCTCACTATGTATACTTAGCTAACTCAAGTGGAATAAAGGTTGGTATAACAAGAGGTTCGCAAGGAGTAGATAAGATGGATGGATCAAGGGGCAAGCCAAGCAATATTACTAGCTGAAGTGCCCAATAGAAGATTTTCAGGAGATATTGAGGTTTCTCTAAAACGCTTTGTGGCTGATGTAACCAATTGGCGTAAAATGCTGTTCAGGAAATCCAGATCCTGTCGACTTAGTCCAAATGAAGCAGGAACTTTCAATTCATGTTCCCGAAGAATTAAAGCAGTATATATTACCTGACAATAAAGTAACTGAGATTGTTTACCCTGTAACTCAATATCCTAAAAAGATAAAAAGTGTAAAGTTGGAGCGAACACCAATTATTGAAGGGACACTTTTAGGAATTAAAGGACAATACTTATTGTTAGATGGAGATAGAGTTTTTAATATCCGCTCGCATGAAGGTTTTATTTCTACTTTTAGCCAACAAGAAATCCTTCAACAAGGCTTGTTATTTTAATTCCATAATAAAAGGAACTCTTGCCTGAATTCTATCTCCTTTAAGTAATTCTTCAATTGGCTCAGTCATTTGAGTTGTGAAGCCGAACTTAGATAGAATTAAATCAGAAATACTAGCTTCTCCGCCCAGTTTTAAGGAAAACTCTTCAAACGGATTTTTCTTTCTTAGGTAAAGAGATAATTCTATAATCTTCTACTTTTGCCAAATAAGCAGCAATATCAATGGCTTTTTCAAGTCCTCCATAAGTGTCAATTAATCCAATTTCTTTAGCATCATAACCAGTCCATATTCTACCTTGTCCAATTTCATCTACAGCTCTAGTACTCATTTTTCTACCTTCTCCCACCTTAGTAATAAATCCAGTGTAAATATCAGATACACTTTTTTGTAATTTATTTTTTTCAAAAGTTGATAGAGGCCTGTTTACGCCCATATCAGCATATTTCCCTGTATTAACTGTATCAATGGTAATGCCTAATTTATTTTTATAAAATTTACTTAGGTTAGGAATCATCCCAAAAACACCAATTGATCCTGTTAGTGTTGTTGGGTTAGCAACTATACTATCTGCAGCACAGGCAATATAATACCCTCCACTTGCAGCATAATCACCCATTGAAACAACTAAGGGTTTTTCGGCTTTTGCTAAAATTGTTTCTCTCCAAATCACATCTGAAGCTAAGGCGCTTCCTCCTGGAGAGTTAATTCTAAAGACAATGGCTTTTACATTTTTATCTTCTCTTGCTTTTTTTACTTGCGCAGAAGTACTTCTGAACCTATACTTTTTCTCATCACCTTTTCCAGAATTAATTGTACCTGTTGCGTAAATAATAGCAATTTTATTTCTACTAATTTCTTTTTTATTACCTTTTGCATGTGTGTATTTGCTTAGAGCAACAATAGGATAGTTTTTCTGCTCCAGCTAAAGCTTTCAAGGTGTCTTCTAATTGATCTTGATATAAAAGTGCATCAACATAATTTAGTTAAGGCAACTTTTCGCATTTTCAAGACTAAGATTATCTGCATGTCTTTGAATTTCGGAAAGTGTAAGCCCTCTTTGATTTGCAATACTATCCATGATATTGTCAGCAACAGAGTTTAGGAAGAGTTGCATCTGCTCCCTATTAGCAACACTCATTTTATCTAAGATTAAGGGTTCAACGGCACCTTTGAATTTTCCATGACGTATTATCTGTGCATCTATATCTAATTTTTCTAGTAAACCTTTGTAGAACATAATACTTGCTGATAATCCTTTTATTTCTACTATGCCTTCTGGTGTTAAATATATCTTATGTTGGCTACTGATGATAAATAATAAGCTGCTTGGTTGTATACTTCTGAGTAAGCAATAATAGGCTTCCCTGTTTGTTTAAATTCAAGAAGTTTATTTCTAATTTCTTCTATTTGTCGATATGCCTGCACTTGCATAAGGGTATTAATATAAATAGCTTTAATCTTCTCATCTGTTTTTGCCTTTTCAATGTTATCTAACACTTGCTTTAATTCAATAGTTTTAGGTAAGTCACCAGAAAAGTTCAGTCCTTCAAAAGGATTTTCTGAAGTGCGTTCAACTACTGAAAGTTCAGCAAGGTTTATTTTTAGGATGCTATTTTCTTTTACTGTGACTTCCTTGTCATTATTGAGTGAAGAAATACTGACACTTACAATGCCAATAAAAAGCAAAACAATTACAAACACGGCCAATACCATTCCGACAATGGTAGATAATACATTTTTTAAAAAGGATTTCATAGATATTTTTTAGATTTGTAAAATTAAGCTATTTAAAAGAGTTTGTCATGCTTTCTTTTTATATTTGAGGACTTTAATAATAGTTATGAATATAGTTTTTTTGCAATTAGGAAGTAATCTTGGAGATAGAGAGCTGTTATTGAAAGATTCAATCATAGCAATTGAAAACAGAGTAGGAAATATTGTTGAATTTTCAAAAGCTTTATGAAAGTGCTCCTTGGAGAGTTGAAGGGCAAGAGAATTATTTGAATCAGATATTAAAAGTAAAAACAACATTATTAGCTGATGAAGTATTGTCGGTTGTACTTGATATTGAAAAGCAACTAGGAAGGATGCGATTTGAAAAATGGGGCGAACGACTTATCGATATTGATATTATTTTTTACAACGATTCTATTATTGAAACGCCTGATTTATGCGTGCCTCACAAGCATTTACATGAGCGGATGTTTGTACTTACGCCATTACATAATATTGCTCCAGAAATGATTCATCCAAAATACAATAAAACAATAGAAGAATTATTGAAAATATGTAAGGATACCGAATTAGTAAAAGAGTATGCACTATAAGTTTTTAGTTGTTGAAGGTAATATTGGGGTAGGTAAAACTTCCTTGGCAAGTATGCTTGCTAAGGAATACCAAGCTCATTTAATTTTGGAGTGCTTTGAAGAAAATCCTTTTTTGCCTAAATTTTATAAGGATCCAGAAAAACATGCTTTTCCTTTAGAACTTTTTTTTATGGCAGAGCGTTATCATCAGCTCAAAAATCAAAAAGAACAAGATTTATTTAGGCCGATTACTATCGCCGATTATTTTTTCGTAAAATCTAAATTGTTTGCGCAAAACAATTTGAAAAAGGATGAACAGCAATTATTCAATAATTTATTTGAGATTATGCTTTCTTCCTTACCAAAACCTGATTTGTTAATATACTTGTATTCAAATGTTGATCGTTTGCAACAGAATATCAAGAAAAGAGGTAGAGTTTTTGAGCAAGAAATTACTGATGAGTATTTACAAAATATCCAAAATAGATATTTGGATTATTTGAGAAAACAGAATCATTTTCCAGTGCTTTTGCTCGATATTTCCAAGGTTGATTTTAAAGAAGATGAAAAAGTATATTCAAGAATAAAACAGTTGTTAGAAAATCCCTATGAATTAGGAATTCATCAATTCAACTTAGCTGAGCCAATGTTGTAAATCTTTTCCGATAAGTTTTTCTAATTTTAAAATATCTTCTTTGTAAAAAGCATGTGTGATTCTCTTTTTTATTTCTGGTGCTAATGGACTTGCCTTTTTATAAGCAGAATTAAATATAAACTGAATTATAAATTGAGGAAGGTAGCTACTGAACTGAATGTTTGGGATTAAGTTGTAATATCTAAGCTTCATAATAAATAATCCAAATAATCCTTTAGGAGTTCCTGATACATTGACTTTCTTTCTAGTGTCTGGAATGAATGATTTGTCTATATTTAGAAATTTAAAAACCTTTTGTGTTGTTTTAATAGGATTTTCAACAAGGTCTTCAAAAAGTAAAACTTTTATATTTTCTTTTGGAAATAAAGTAAAGTAGCGCTCAAGTTGCTCTGCATAATAACCTTTGTCTTTGTAATGGTAAAGCGGACTCCAGTTTTCAGCTTTTCGTTCTGCTTCTTTATTAAATGCAGTTTCAAAATCAGCTATGGGCTCTCTATCTGCCATTCTCGCATGTAGAAAGTTTGAATATGCACGAGCAACTGGTTGCCTGAGTACAGCAATAATCTTGGTGTCAGGCAAGTGCTGTTTAATTAAGCTAGGACAATTTTTATTGGAGATATAAGCAGGAGAAGCTTCTCCAATTGCTTTTTCGTTTTTTACAGCATCAAAAAGTGGATAGTATTCCTCAAATGTAGTTATCTTTTTTGTTTTCCTTCCAGCTACTTTAAAATTATTTTTTTTCTGAAAATTATTAAAAAACATAGGTTCTTTAATAGTTGTCATGAATACATCCGGATGTTGCTTTAAGTAAGTGTAAAGTGATGTAGTTGCCGCCTTCATAGCGCCAATAATGATGAAGTTTGGTTTTTTTTGTCGACTCATATTTAAAAAAACTAACCCCTTCTTTTGGAAGGGGTTATTGATGTTTTATTTGGCTTTAGGCTTTCTTATTTTGTTAATGCAATAAAAGCTTCATTGGTTCTTAAATTTAAAAATTCTAAATCAATAGTAGCTTCTGCTTTATAGTTTGCATTTGAAGTAATAGCATTTTTTAAGTTGCTAATTACAGCATCATTTTCTCCTGATCTTGCAGCAGCAATTGCATTTAAGTAATGGCAAGCAGCGGTTGCTTCATTGCAAGTTGAATTTTTGCCATTCAAAATTTGTGACAAGACAGCATTATGTGATTTTCCATTTTTGAAAAATCTTGCTGCTTTTTTGTACTCACCCTGTCTTATGTCTAAAGTAGCTTGGTTGAATTCAGAAGTATTTGCTTTGTCAAAAAGTACTTGTGCATTTGCTAATTTACCAATTCTTGCTGCAATAATTCCTTTATTTGTACATATGTCAGAATTTTCACTTGAAATAGATACAGCTTTATTAAGATAATCCATAGCAGTATTTAAGTCTCCATTTGCTATGTGCATGCAGGCAATATTGTTATGTCCTCTCCAATCATTATATAATTCAACAGCCTTGTTGTAAATACCTTTTTTAGTTTCTGCATCATTAGTTAAAGTTGCTGAGAATAATAATTCTTTTACATCTAAAACTTCAGGAGTTGTTGTTGAAAGTGCTGCGATTTCTTCATCAGTTCTTTTAGGTTCGAAAGAGCGAATTACAATAATTGCTTTTCTTAATTGTGGTAAAACATCATCTTGAAGTGCATCATAAATTTCAGCTAAATCTCTTATTTGTCTCTCTCTTAATTCTAAATCTTCAACAGAATTCACAATTTTATTAATTCTTCTTTTGTCTTTTATATCAGATGCTTGAACTAGAGATTCAAATCCTGCCCAGTCCTCTCCAATTGAAGTTTCGGTATATAATTCAGTATTTCTTGCCCCATCAACTTTTAAAGTACGCAATAATCTTTTAGTATAACTAAGTGTGCTTTTCATTCTATTGTCAGAAACATTATCATTCATGTTTACTGACCCTTCAGGAGAAGCAAAAGATTTAATTTCAATAGAATGTGTTTTGTATCCATTTTCAGCAAATGCTGTTAATTTCTTAATGTCTCCGTCACTTTTTTCAGTTGTTCTGATGTTAGCTTGGTTTACTAAGAAATAAATAGTTGCTGTTTCTTCTAAGATAGTTTCATGCTCGTAGCCATGATTATTGTTTGCTAATTCTTCATTGTTAAGCACTCTTGTTGATGTTGCAATTACACCATTTGCAATATTGATAGGGCCTAATACTTTTTCTTTATCTTTTAATTTTGCAATAGCTCTTAATTCCAAAGTAGAATTCTTCATATCTGCATCATATTTGATCGCATCTTGATAGTTAAAATTACCTCCAGTAGCTTTAAAAATGGTTGCTTCACCTCCTGTTGCTTCTTCACCTTGTATCGTAATAGTTTTAAAAGCAGTTTCGCCATTAGCATATACTAGTACTGGAGTAAAATCAACAGTTGCTTTTTTTGCGAAATAGTTTTCGCCAAAAGTTGCGTCTAATGTTAACGTTACATTGCCAGCATGTGTTTGTAAAGTTGAAGGCGTTACAGTATAGCTTACTGTTTCATATTTACTTGCCATATTATTTAATCCACAACTACTTATTGCAGTAGCTAAAATTAAAATGTAAAATATTTTTGAAAGTCCCATCTCTTTGTTTTGTTTAATTTATAATTATTGCAAAAATAGAAAATTATTAAACATCCTTACTCCTTAATTCACGGGTTTTACAAAATATTTGTTAGTAATTAAGAATCTAGTTATTTTTTGTTATTTTTGTAATTAAACAAAAACAAATATTATGAATAATAAATTTACATTAGCAGTTGTTGTTTCCTTTCTTTCATTTAGCTTAGTTTCAGCACAAGAAGTTTATAAATTTGATTCAAAAGAATTGCTTAAAGGCTGTTCCATTGGCTTTAATTATGGTATAACTAAATTTAATGGAGATATTAGTCAGTATGATTTTGCCTCTTCTGAACAAAATGATCAGTATGGAAAAACATTTTTCGAAGATTCAAGATCAGCATATTTTCTAAGTTTAGAGAAAAAGATTAACGAGAAAGTTTCTTTTAGTATAGAATATGTTAATGGAGAGTTTGCTGGGTTGAGGAGACCAAATGAATATGAAGGTTATAAAATTGATTATCCTTACGAGATCACAGAAGGGTCCTTAGATGGAAATAAATTTGTAACATCCTTTAATGAAGCAGATATTTTGTTAAATTATGATTTAAATTCTAATATTGAAAAACTGATAAAAACAGAATTACCTAAAAATATTTCTGTTATTGTGAAAATGGGGTTAGGTTATAATTCATTTAGAAGTTTAAGGACAAATTTATATACTGATGAGTATGTATATAGTTTTGGCTATGATGAGCTTACAAAAAATGAATCAAATGATCCAGTCTCTGAGTCTGTTTTTGTTGCAGGTACTAAATTAAAGTATAAATTTGAAAAGGGTATAAGTTTAGTATTGGATTACACTATTAGAGTTATTAATTCAGATAAATGGGATTCATCAATTATGGAAGGTGGACAGGGTAAGGATAGATTCTCTTTCCTATCATTTGGATTGGCTTATGATCTTGGAGAATTCAATAAAGTTAAAGAAATTATTGAATCTAAGGATTAACAATTTCTAATTAAGTATTCATTTTCTCCCATATTTTCCAAATAAGAATTCCAGCGCTAACAGATACGTTTAATGAATGTTTTGTGCCAAATTGAGGTATTTCAATTGCTTCATTACAAATATCAATAACTTCTTGAGAAACCCCATTAACTTCATTTCCCATTATAATGGCAATTGGTTTTTTAGGTAATTCAAATTCGTTTAGTTTAGTGGATTTATCTACTTGTTCTATACCTACAACGTGATATCCGTCTTTAATTAGTTGTTTTACAGCATCAGTTGTATTTTTAATGTACTTCCAATTTACAGAGTCAGTTGACCCAAGTGCAGCTTTTCTGATTTCCTTATTAGGAGGAGTGGCTGTTATACCGCATAGTATAATTTTCTCAATTAAAAAAGCATCAGAAGTACGAAATACAGATCCTACATTTAAGGCGCTTCTTACATTGTCCAGCACTATTGTAATAGGTGTTTTTTCAGCGCTTTTAAATTCTTCAATATTTATTCTTTGTAAATCTTTGTTTTTTAACTTTTTCATCACTTATATTTGTTGCAAAATTAAAGAATATATTTTTGTCAGTAAAGAAGAAGAAAGAAAAGAAAATTTCTCCCTTAATGGGGCAATATAATGCAATAAAAACAAAGCATCCTGGCGCTTTATTATTATTTCGAGTTGGTGATTTTTATGAAACCTTTGGGGAAGATGCTGTCAAAGCATCTAGGATTTTAGGAATTGTACTTACAGCAAGGAATAATGGGGATTCAAAAATTGAATTAGCTGGCTTTCCTTATCATTCATTAGATACTTACTTGCCTAAATTAGTAAGGGCAGGAGAAAGAGTTGCGATCTGTGACCAGTTAGAAGATCCAAAACAGGCAAAAGGAATAGTTAAAAGAGGAGTTACTGAATTGGTAACTCCAGGTGTATCGTACAATGGATTAACGCTAGAATCAAATAGAAATAATTTTTTAGCAGCAGTTTTTTATGGAAAGAAAAATATTGGAGTTTCTTTCTTAGATATTTCAACAGGAGAGTTTCTAATAGCAGAAGGTAATAGTGATTATGTAGACAAATTATTGCAAAGTTTGAGCCCTACTGAAGTAATTTATCAGAAAACAAAAAACAAAAAATTTGAAGAAGATTTTGGTACTTCTTTCTATACTTATATGTTGGATGATTGGGCGTTTACAACTGATTATACCAATGATTTATTGCACAAGCAATTTGACACAAATTCCTTAAAAGGTTTTGGTGTTACTGAGCTAACTGATGGTGTTATTGCTGCAGGTGTGGCATTACATTATTTAAATGAAACGCATCATCATCAAACAAAACATATTTTAGGAATTTCACGCATTGAAGAAGAAAAATATGTGTGGATGGATAGATTTACAATTAGAAATTTGGAATTATTTTATTCGCCAAATGATGGTGCCAAAACATTCATTGAGGTGTTGGATGATACAAAATCAGCAATGGGAGCCAGGATGCTGAGAAGATGGTTGGCCTTGCCCCTAAAAAATATAGAGCAAATATCTGTACGCCATAACATAGTTGATCAGATGCTTGCAAGTGAAGATCTTTCAAATGTGCTTTCTGAGCAGATATCTAGCATTGGAGATTTAGAACGCTTGATATCAAAAGTAGCTACTCTACGCATAAACCCAAGGGAATGCGCAAGATTAAAAGATGCTTTAATTGCTTTGAAACCTATTCAAGAAATTTGCTCTTCATCTTGCAAAGATTTAGAACAATTAGCTGTTAAGATAAATACTTGTGACACTATAAAGGATAGGATAGAAAAGGAATTAAGTGATAATCCCCCTATGCTGGTCCATAAAGGTAATGTTATAAAAGAAGGGGTAAATAAGGAGCTTGATGAATTGCGTTCTATTCAAAACTCAGGAAAGGATTATTTGGATAAAATGCTTGAGAGAGAGATTGAGCGGACTGGAATTACCTCTTTAAAGATATCCTTTAATAATGTATTTGGTTATTATTTGGAGGTGAGAAATAGGTTTAAGGAGCAAGTGCCAGATAAGTGGATTAGAAAACAAACGCTTGTTAATGCTGAGCGCTATATAACTGAAGAGTTAAAGGAATATGAACACAAGATTTTAAGTGCTGAAGGTAGAATTTCAGAAATTGAAAATGGCCTATTTTCTGAATTAGTACAAAGTATAGTAGAACATATTCAGGTGATACAGCAAAATGCTTATATAATTTCACAATTGGATTGTTTGCTTTCATTCTCTTCTATAGCAAAAACACATAATTATGCTAAACCAAGTGTTAATACTGGTTCTGATTTAATAATAAGAAAAGGTAGACACCCTGTAATTGAACAGCAATTGGAAATGGGAACGCCTTATATTCCTAATGATGTAACATTAGATAGAGAAAAGCAACAAATCATGATGATAACTGGACCTAATATGTCTGGTAAATCAGCTTTGTTAAGGCAAACTGCACTTATTGTGCTAATGGCTCAAATAGGAAGTTTTGTTTCTGCAGAAGGTGCAGAAATCGGTTTGGTAGACAAGATATTTACTAGAGTAGGGGCTTCCGATAATATATCAATGGGAGAGTCTACTTTTATGGTGGAAATGAATGAAACTGCTAGTATTATGAATAATCTGTCGGATAATAGCTTGATATTATTAGATGAAATAGGGCGTGGGACAAGTACTTATGATGGCATCTCTATTGCTTGGGCAATTGCTGAATATTTGCATGAGCATCCTACGAAAGCAAAAACATTGTTTGCTACTCATTATCATGAACTAAATGAAATGACAGAGCAATTTTCTAGAGTAAGAAATTATAATGTATCAGTAAAGGAAAGTGGAAAAAACATTATTTTTATCAGAACATTAAAGGAAGGGGGGAGTGAGCATAGTTTTGGTATACATGTAGCGAAAATGGCCGGTATGCCAAAGCAGATAGTAAGAAAAGCAGAAAAAATTTTGAAACAATTAGAATCTTTAAGAACAAAAGAAAGTAATACTGAAGCGATAACTGATGGAAGTGATATGCAGTTGAGCTTTTTTAAGTTAGATGACCCTATTTTAGAAGAGTTAAGAGATGAGATAAAAATATTGGATATCAATACATTAACGCCAGTTGAAGCTTTGATGAAATTGAATGAGATAAAAAAACTATTAGGAAAGTAGTTTTTGGTTTTGTAGTATTGATTATTTAATTAAATTTGCCGTCCATATTGCGAGTGTAGCTCAGGGGTAGAGCATCACCTTGCCAAGGTGGGGGTCGTGAGTTCGAATCTCATCACTCGCTCGCAAGTTCTTTAAAAAACAAAACATTTACCCTGCCCGGGTGGTGGAATTGGTAGACACGTTGGACTTAAAATCCAATGGACATTAGTCCGTACGGGTTCAAGTCCCGTCCCGGGTACAAAAAGCAGAGACGAAAGTCTCTGCTTTTTTGTTTTTAAATGCTTTTGCTGGTAAAATAACGTTAGAATTATTTTAAGAATTTAGATACTACTTAATATAATGTCAGTTGCTCCAGCATTATTTTTAATATAGTTTTTACTTATTGAGCTGTCAAAATCGATAAAAGATAAAATAGTAGTTTCAAGTTCTGAGTGATTACTAATGTCTTTTGCAACTTCTAATTCTATCAATTCATTTGCTTCTTTAAATTTTTGATAATTAGGTCCAAACACAACAGGTAATCCATAAGCAACAGCTTCAAGTATATTATGAATTCCTGACCCAAATCCTCCCCCAATATAAGCAAGGTCTCCATACTTATAGATGTTAGAAAGGATGCCAATACTGTCAATAATCAGCACGTTACTATTACTGATATTTGTACTATCTACTTTTGAAAATAATAAAGCATTAGTCTGTTTTTTTAATTCATTAATATGATACATCTCATGTGGCGCAATAATGTATTTGTAATTAGGATTTTCCTTAATATATTTTGCTAAAATAGCCTCATCCTTAGGCCAAGTACTTCCACAAATAATGGTGGTTTTATTTTCGGAAAATTTTTCAATTAATGGAATGCTAATTGCGTTTTGAGTATTAGTAATAACGCTATCAAAACGGGTGTCGCCAGCAACAGTACAGTTGGAAAAACCAATTTTTTGTAATAATTCTTTTGAGTTGTTATCCTGAACAAAAAAATGACTTACGTTATTAAGTTGCTGTGCAAAAAAATCATATTTGAAAAAAGATTGTTCCTTCCTAAAGATACTAGAAAGTGAATAAAAAGGAATATTTTGTTTTTTGCACTCAGCCATATAATTGAACCAAAATTCATACTTAATAAAAATTACTTTTATAGGATTTACAATGTTTATGAATTTTTTTGCATTTTTCTTTGTATCGGCAGGAAGGTAGAAAACCCAATCTACTTCATCATAGTTCTTACGAATTTCATAACCTGAAGGCGAAAAGAAAGTCAGTAATATTTTATGTGTTGGGTGTTTAATTTTGTAGCCTTCAATAATGGGTTTTCCTTGTTCAAATTCACCTAAAGAAGCACAATGAAACCAAACAATATCTTTATTGTCTTTTGTTGCTCCAGCTAGTTTTTGAAAAATACCTTTTCTGCCTTTTATCCATTGTTTAGCTTTAGGATTAAAAAGAGAAGCTATATTAATGGCAGTACTAAAAATCCAGATACTAATATTATAAAGAGTATTCATTTAGTAATAATGAAATTCTTCTTCATTTTTTCGGTGGATAGGGATAATTACCCCCATATTAATTCCTAATAGATTATTCAAGCTTCCTGTATTTGGGGTGTATTCTGCTTTGTCAAATAGGTATGGACGTTTATTTTTTGTATAAGCAATAATCATATTTATTCCAGCATACATCTGAAACTTTCCATTCGGACTATAAAATTTATAGCTTGCTTCCCATTTTGTGCTAATACCATTTGTTAATCGATCATATCCTTTTTTGTATTCTTCATCCAATTGTGGTACGTTTTGGCTTTTAGTATCAATAAAAATTTGATGTTGCAAAAATCCTACTCCTGCTGAAAGATAAACCCCACTTAAATTATTTTCTTTTGGATGATAAGCGTAACCTAAAAAAGCATGAACATCAAAACCTCTTTCCATAAGGTTTATGTTTGAATACGCTCCTTCCGCTCCAATTATTGCCCCAGTTGATGTAGTGATATTGTCAAAAATTGAAGTATCTTTTACATTATTACTAAACAGGTATCCTCCTTCTATTCCGTAAAACAGATTGTTTTCTTTTTCTTTAAAGAAAGAAAATCCGATAGATGAATTATCGCCAAATCGGTCAGCTAAGTCACCAATTGGCAATTGATGAGTATAGCCAAAAGTAATGGCGCTTTGCTTATTTTTTTGAGCAAAAGAGGTCAAATAAAAGCAAATAAAACAAAGTGTTATTAGGGTCCTCATAGTTGATTATCAGATTTGTGGGCTAAAATACATTTTCAGTGGCTAATTAACGCAATGCATTGTATAATAATTGCCTATATTTGCTACCCATTTTAAAAAATGAAAAGAAAAGTTGAGAAAAACAATATTAATTACTGGAGGAGCAGGCTTTATAGGTTCGCATGTTGTGCGTTTGTTTGTAAATAAATACCCAGATTATAAAATTATAAACCTGGATAAATTGACTTATGCTGGAAATCTTGAAAATTTAAGAGATATTGAAAATATGGATAATTATATTTTTGAAAAAGGAGATATAGTTGATCAAGGGTATGTTAACGATTTGTTTGCAAAATATAATTTTGATGGTGTGATTCATTTGGCAGCTGAAAGCCATGTAGACCGTTCTATTAAAAACCCTATGGAATTTATCATGACTAATGTAGTAGGAACAGTTAACCTGTTGAATGCTGCAAAAAACTTGTGGAAAGGAAATGAAGCTGGAAAATTATTTTATCATGTATCAACTGATGAGGTTTACGGAAGTTTAGGCGATACTGGTTTGTTTTTAGAAACTACTTCGTACGACCCTCAATCACCTTACTCATCATCAAAAGCAAGTTCCGATCATTTTGTAAGGGCTTATGGAAATACTTATGGAATGCCTTATGTTATTTCAAATTGTTCTAATAATTACGGTCCTAACCAATTTCCTGAAAAGCTTCTTCCTCTTTTTATCAATAATATTCGAAATGGAAAAGCTTTGCCAGTTTACGGTGATGGAAAATTTACAAGAGATTGGTTGTATGTAGTTGATCATGCAATTGCAATTGACAAAATATATCATGAAGGTAGAAATGGAGAAACCTATAATATTGGCGGTTTTAATGAATGGACAAATATTGATTTGATTAAAATACTATGTAAGCAAATGGATATTGCTTTAGGAAATGAAGTGGGAACTGCAGAGGAATTAATCACTTACGTCAAGGATAGACCTGGACACGATAAGCGTTACGCGATTGATGCTAATAAGTTGAAAAGTGAATTGGGTTGGGTGCCTTCCTTACAATTTGAAGAAGGATTGGTGAAAACTATTTCGTGGTATTTAGCTAATGAAAAATGGATGAAGAATATTACTTCTGGGGATTATCAAAAATATTACCAACAACAATATAATTAAATGATATTAAAATGGTTTTCAAAAAAGAAGGAACAGAAGTGCGAACCACTTAATTTCTCTGTTTTAAAAACTGATATTCATTCCCATTTTATTCCAGGAATTGATGATGGTTCTCCTGACATGGAAACGACAATAGCATTAATTGAAAAAATGCAAGGGTTGGGTTTTGAAAAGATAATTACCAGCCCACATGTGATGAGTGATTTTTATCAAAATTCTTCAGAAATAATTTTGAAAGGACTGGCTGATGTACGTAAGGAATTGAAAGCGAAAAACATTAATATGGAAATTGATGCGGTAGCTGAGTACTACATTGATTATGAGTTTGAACAGAAAATAGGTAAGGAAAAATTCCTAACTTTTGGTGATAATTATATTTTGGTAGAGCTATCTTTTATGCAAGCACCAAGAAATCTTTTTGAGATTATTTTTAAATTGCAATTAGAAGGATACAAAGTAGTATTAGCTCATCCTGAGAGGTATAATTATTATACAATTAAAGATTATGAAGATTTTATAAGTAGAGGGGTTCTTTTGCAGATTAATTTCCTTTCGTTAATTGGTTATTACTCTCCTCAAGTAAAGAAAAAAACTGAATCTTTAATTAATTCAGGTATGGTAAGCTTGGTAGGTACTGATTGTCATAATATGAATCATGCTGAACTTTATAAAAAATGCCAGACTCAAAAAGCCTGGCATGATTTAGTAGATAGCGGAAAATTATTAAACGCTAATTTATAAACCAGCGCTTTGTGTGTCTAGCTTTCTGTCCACTTTTTTAAATAAACCTTGCAATACTTTTCCAGGACCCACTTCAATTACTGAGGATAAACCATCAGTAATCATTTGCTGCATAGTTTGTGTCCAAAGTACAGATGCAGTAAGTTGGTTTTTTAAATTTTCTTTAATTTCTTCAGTATTAGTAATAGCTGTTGCAGTAACATTCTGGTAGATAGGGCAAATTCCTAATGTAAAATTAGTTTCGTCAATTGCATGCTCTAATTCTGCTCTAGCAGGCTCCATAAGTGGAGAGTGAAATGCTCCACCAACAGGTAATTTAAGCGCTCTTCTTGCTCCAGCTTCTGTTAATTTTTCACATGCAATGTCAATTCCTTCATTACTGCCCGAAATTACCAATTGCCCTGGACAGTTATAGTTTGCAGGAACAACCACTTCTTTAATTTCTTTGCAGATATTTTCAACCACTTCATTTTCTAATCCTAAAACAGCTGCCATAGTTGATGGGTTTTGCTCACAAGCTTTTTGCATAGCTATTGCTCTTTTGGATACTAATCTTAATCCGTCTTCAAATGATAAATAGCCAGCAGCCACTAAAGCAGAAAATTCACCTAAAGAATGCCCTGCAACCATTTCAGCCTTAAAGGAATATCCTAATGATTTTGCTAAAATTACTGAATGCAAGAAAATAGCTGGCTGGGTTACTTTTGTTTGTTTTAGCGCTTCTGCATCTTCACCAAACATAATATCGGTAATGGAAAATCCTAAAATTTCATTAGCCTTTTCAAATAGTTGCTTTGTACCAGCTGATGCTTCGTAAAGCTCTTTTCCCATTCCTGGAAATTGGGCGCCTTGCCCAGGAAACACATATGCTTTCATAGTTTATTTTTATAGTTGTTAGTTTTAGTCTGAAATTTAATATTTCAGAAATAAAATCTATTTTATCAAATTCATGAACTCTGCTCTTGTTTTTTCATCAGACATAAAGATGCCCGAAAAAGCAGATGTTGTTGTGGAGGAATGCTGTTTCTGTACACCTCTCATTTGCATGCACAGGTGTTGCGCTTCAATTACTATTGCAACTCCTTTAGGATTTAATGTGTCTTGTAAGCAATCCTTTATTTGGTCAGTTAACCGTTCCTGTACTTGCAATCTTCTCGAGAATACATCTACAATCCTTGGTATTTTGCTTAATCCTACTATGTGTCCATTAGGAATATAGGCAATATGTGCTTTGCCGAAAAAAGGTAACATGTGGTGTTCACACATGGAATAAAGCTCAATATCTTTCACTAATACCATTTGACTGTAGTCTTCAGCAAACATAGCTGATTTCAGTATTTCAGTTGGGTTCTGTTTGTAGCCGTTAGTTAAAAAACCCATTGATTTTGCAACTCGCTCTGGTGTCTTTAAAAGCCCTTCTCTTTCAGGGTTTTCCCCAATTTCTGATAAAACCGATTGAATACTCTCGGCTATTTTTTTATTATAAGTATCACTCATCTTTTTATAAATAGGCTGCAAATATACTACCTTTTCTTTTGGTATATTTGCCAAATGAAGATACTATTGGTTGTTGCTACTGAGCATGAGATTATTGAAGATAAATTTAATGGTTGTAACATACTTATTACAGGAATGGGAATGGTAAATACATCTATTCAAATCACTAAAGAATTAATGCAAAATAAATACGATTTAGTAATTAATATGGGTGTTGCTGGTTCTTTTTCTCAAGATTATATTGTAGGGGACGTAGTGGAGGTAGTAGAAGATAATTTTTCAGAATTAGGTTTTGAAAATGGAAATGATTTTGAACAGTTTTCTGATTTTGTGATAAAATATAATGTTAAAGCTAAAACTAATCTAAAAAAAGTGAAAGGAATTACGGTAAATACCGTTCATGGAAATGAACATTCAATTGATGAAATTGTAAATAGATTAAATCCTGAAGTGGAAAGCATGGAGGGAGCATCTATTTTTAAAGTCTGTAACGAATTTTCAGTTCCTTGCATTCAAATAAGAGCGATTTCTAATAATGTCGAGAAACGCAATAAAGAAAATTGGAATATGCCCTTAGCAATTCGTAATTTAAATAAACAAGTAGCCAAAATAATTATGGAATTATGAAATTAACTTTAGGTTTTTCGCCTTGCCCAAATGATACTTTTATTTTTGATGCACTCGTTCATAATAAAATTGATACGGAAGGGTTAGAATTTGAGGTGGTTTTTGCTGATGTAGAACAATTAAATAAGTGGGCTTTTCAAGGAAAACTGGATATTACAAAACTCAGTTATAACGCTTTTACACATTGCGTAAACGATTATATCCTTTTGGATAGTGGCTCGGCACTTGGTAATAATTGTGGTCCATTACTTATTAAGAAACAAAATACGATTTTAACTAAGGAGAGTAAAATTGCCATTCCTGGAAAATACACGACTGCCAATATGTTATTAAGTATTGCTTTCCCCAAAAATCAGAAAAAAGTAGAGACACTTTTTTCTGAAATTGAAAATCAGGTGCTTGAAGGCATAGTAGATGCAGGACTTATTATTCACGAAAGTCGATTTACCTATAAAGATAAAGGTCTAGATAAAGTAAAAGATTTAGGTGAGTTTTGGGAAAGGGAGACAGGCTTACCTATTCCGTTAGGTGGTATTGTAATGAAAAGAGAATTGCCTTTATCTAAGCAAAATAAAATAGCTAGAGTGCTTAGAAAATCAGTAGTATATGCTTTCGCAAACCCTAATAGTTCTGCTGATTTTGTAAGGTTTCATTCACAAGAAATGGAGAAGGAAGTTGTGGATGCACACATTGCTTTATATGTTAATGATTATTCTATTTCCTTAGGAGAAAAAGGAAGGCGAGCAGTGGAGTTACTTTTTAAAAAATCAGGTCATTCGTTCGAAAATATTTTATTTTGCTAAATTTGCAGTATGAAAAAATACATATTTCTTTTTTTGGTATCCCCTTTTTTTCTAGCAGCCCAAAGCCTGTATAATCCACAAGCTTTATATGATCAACCTGGAGGTCTTTTTGATGAGGACTCTATTAGAGTTATTGATTTAGAATTTGACAATCAAAATTATCATAATTATTTAGTAAATTCATGGTATTATAATCCAGATGTGAGGATTCCTGCTACATTAACATTAAATGGAACTGTTTATGATTCTGTTGGTGTGCGTTATAAAGGAAATTCTACATTTTGCCTACCAAATGATAATTTAAATCCTAAGGTTCCTTATAATATTGATATGAATTATTTCATTGATGATCAAAAGTTGTTGGATTATAATAAGCTAAAGCTAGCTAATGCCTGGATGGATCCTACATTTGTAAAACAAATCGTAAGTAGTAATATTTACAGGAGATATTTACCGACAGGTGAATCTAATTTAGTAAAGCTAAATGTGCAAGGTAATTATGTAGGGCTTTATGTTAATGATGAATCTATTAATAAGCAATTTCTTAAAAAACATTTTGATGAAAAATCAGGCCCATTATTTAAATGTGATAATATTGATAGATTTTGTGATACCGCTAATGCTCCTTCTGCAATGCCGCCTAATTTGCATTATATGGGTGATGATACAACTTTGTATTATGATAGTTATGATATGAAATCTGAGCAGGGATGGAAAGAGCTAGTAAATTTTATAAAAGTTCTTGATTTAGATTTTCAAAATATAGATAGTGTTTTAAATGTAGATAGAACACTTTGGGCATTTGCCGTGAATCAAGTAATTCAAAATTTAGATTGTTATAACACTTATTATATTCATAATTATTATTTATATCAAACTAAAGACGGATTATTTCAAATGATTCCATGGGATCTTGATAATAGTTTCTCAGGAGCAATTATGGGATTTGATTTTTTTAGTCCTTCTAACATATATGAATATGATCCGTATTTTACTGGACCTTCATTAGGAGGGTCAACTCAGCCATGGGACGAAAGACCTTTGTTGTATAAATTATTAAACAATACGCACTATAGAAAAATATATACGGCACATATCAATACTATAATTGAAGAGTCATTAGATACAAGTACAATAAAAGCTAATATTGATAATTTACAAGCATTAGCATATAATGCAGCATCTCAAGATTATAATAAGGCATTTTCAATGAGTGATTATTATAGTAATGTAGATGATCCATTATGGACAAATTGGGGTTTCGGTGGAATATTGAGTACAATTAATGAGAGAAAGCAGTTTTTACTTAATCATCCTGAGATTTCTTTAGTCTCTCCAACAATTGATAATGTAATGCTAAATGATAATTTGGTAACCGCTGAGGTGTTTAATGCAAATACTGTTGAATTATTAGCTACAACAAGTGAATATAATTCTAAATTTCAATCTTTTATAATGTTAGATGATGGGGCAAATGGGGATGTAGTGGCTAATGATGGCACTTATTCAGCAGCTCTGCCATTTCAGTCTAGTGGGTTAGAAGTTAAGTTCTATATTAGATCCGAGAATAATGACGCTATAAAACTTAACCCTGAGCGAGCAGAGTATGAATTTTATACTTATTCGCCAACAACAAGCATCTTGGAAGCTAATTATACTGAAGTACCAATTCTTATTAAAATTACTGATATTTTGGGTAGGACCATCACACCAACTTACAATACGCCACTGTTCTATATTTATAGTGATGGAAGTGTTGAGAAACAATTTATTGTAGAATAAAAATATGAAAAAAAAAGAGAAAATTGCATTGGTGATTGAGGGAGGTGGTTTCAAATCAGTTTTTTCAGCTGGGGTTTTAGATGCTTTTCTAATTAATAAATTTAAACCTTTTGATATTTATATTGGTGTTTCAAGTGGCGCAATGTGTCTGTCATACTATGTAGCTACTCAATACAAAATTTATTTCTCATTATCCAAAGAAGTGGCTACTAATGAAAAATTTTTAAGCTACAGGCATGCTCTTTCGGAACAAGGATACATGGATTTAAATTTTTTATCAAAATATGCCAAGGAGCACAATCCTTTAGATTTACAAAATATTATAGAATCTACTGAAAATAAACAATTTTACATTGTAGCTACAAATTTAGAAAATGGAAAGGCTGTTTATTTAGAGCCTGATAAAAAGAATTTTTATAAATGTTTGCAAGCCACTTCTTCATTGCCATTTTTCACGAAAGGTTCGTGTGAAATTAATGGCGTAAATTTTATGGATGGAGCTTGGTCGGATGGTATTCCAGTAAAAGCAGCAGCTGAGTTTGGGGCTACTAAAGTAATTGTTATTAGGCCAAATCCTTTGGGTTATAAAATGGCTGGATTGAGTTATTTAGGTTTACTTGCTGGTTATTGGTGGAAAAATAACCCTGAAGTAAGAGATAACTTTTTTAAAGAAGACAATAAGTACAATGAAGCGGTAGATTTCTTAGCAGAAAAACATGAAAGTCTAGAGGTGTTACAGATCTGTCCTGATAGTTTTTTAAAATCAAGGGTAGTAGGTACTAGTGTAGATGATTTAACACAAGACTATCATGCTGGTTTAGAGAAGGGCATGGATTTCTTGAGCACTTACTTTAAATAGCTTAATGATTGTGTGAGCTTTACTTTTGGATATTTTTTGAGCTATAATTGTTTACACTCTCAACTAACATTCCAATACCGACAAGAAAACCTATTAAGAAAAGATGGCTTTGTAGAATTATCTCTAGCTAAATATTTTTAAAATTTAAAAATGAAAAAACAAAAAGTAACTGTAGTTCAGGCATTTAAAGAATTTATTTGGCCAAGAAAAGGAATTGTATTTGTAGGGCTAATCCTTATTGTAATTAGCCGATTGGCAAGCCTTGTACTGCCTTTAAAAAGTAAAGAACTATTAGATGAAATAATTCCTAATCAGGATATGGATGCTTTAATAGCTATGGTTATGTTAGTTGCAGGTGCTATCTTAATACAAGCAACTACTTCATTTGCTTTAACTAGATTATTAAGTGTAGAAGCACAATTATTAATCTCTAAGTTAAGAGCTAAAGTACAAAAACAAGTACTTTCCTTACCTATCTCCTATTTTGACAATAATAAATCAGGAGCTTTAGTTTCCCGTATAATGAGTGATGTGGAAGGTGTTCGTAACCTTGTAGGGACAGGTTTGGTTCAATTGTTCGGAGGAACAATTACTGCTATTATCTCTTTATTTTTATTAATTAATATTAGTGGAAAGATGACCTTATTTGTACTTGCTCCAGTATTCTTATTTGCTGTGATTGCTTTAAAAGCATTTGCATATATTCGGCCTATATTTAGGAAAAGAGGAGTGATTAATGCAGAAGTTACAGGTAGATTGACTGAAACCTTAAATGGAGTTAGAGTAATCAAAGGCTTTAATGCTGAAGTACAAGAAAATTTAAGTTTTGAAAAAGGAGTGGATCGTTTATTTCAGAATGTGAAAAAAAGTTTGACAGCAACAGCAATTATGACTAGTTCATCTGCTTTTTTATTAGGATTGGCTTCTGTGGGTATTATGGGAATGGGAGGTGCTATGATTATTGAAGGCACACTAACTACAGGTGATTTCTTGTCCTTTACTTTATTGCTTGGTTTTATGATTGCTCCTATTGTTCAGATGAGTAATATTGGAAGTCAACTTACTGAAGCATTTGCTGGTTTGGATAGAACAGAAGAAATTATGAATATGCAATCGGAAGCCAATGATGAATTGAGAACTATTGAGCTGAATAAGATTGTTGGAGATGTAGAATTTAAGGATGTTTCTTTTTCCTATGAAAAGGGTAAGGAGGTTGTGCATAACATTAGTTTTAAAGCGGTTAAAGGTTCGGTTACTGCTTTGGTGGGCTCTTCTGGTTCGGGTAAATCAACTCTTGCAGGTTTGGTTTCTAGTTTTATTAATCCTGATTCAGGTGTTATCTTAATTGATGGGAATGATATTTCAAAAATAAGTTTGAATTCATTTAGAAGCCAGTTAGGAGTTGTGTTGCAAGATGATTTTTTGTTTGAAGGTACTATACGTGAAAATATTCTTTTTCCAAGACCTAGTGCTAGTCAGGATCAAGTGTTAGAAGCAGCAAAAGCAGCTTATGTAAATGAGTTTACGGATCGGTTTGATGATGGCTTAGATACCTTAATTGGCGAAAGAGGAGTAAAACTTTCAGGAGGACAAAGGCAAAGAATTGCTATTGCAAGAGCGGTATTGGCAAATCCTAGAATACTAATTTTAGATGAAGCAACATCAAATCTGGATACGGAGAGTGAATCTTTAATACAAAAAAGTTTAGCTGACCTTATGAAGGGGAGGACTACTTTTGTCATTGCTCACCGTTTAAGTACCATTAGGCAAGCTAATCAAATATTGGTTATTGAGCATGGTAAAATTGCGGAACAAGGCAATCATAATGAATTGATAAAAAGTAAAGGTAGGTACTTTGATTTGTTTACTTATCAAAGTAGGATATAAAACAGGTTAATTATATTAGTAAAAAAACCACTTTTCAAGTGGTATTTTTATATGCTGTGAGCCTTACGCTACTAATTTCAATTTATTTTATAAAATAAAACAAACCTTATTTAGCTTTCTTTGCTCTCTTTTCTGCTTTTTTTTCTTTTGCGGTTTTAGCAGGTGCTTTTTTAACACTTTTCTTTGAATCTTGTCCTTTCCCCATGATATTTATTTTAAATGTTTGTCTTTAGTTTGTCAAAGTTACAAATATAAAAAATATAACCCGATGAATGAATGGGTTTCTTTTTGGTGGGCTTTACGGTCCTTATTTCTAACTTCTTTTTAAAAAATATTAAGTAAGTTTGTCATCTGATACTATCTAATTATAAAATACTATGGTTACAAAAATTATCGTTCTAGGAATTTATGTTGCTATTCTATTCTTAATTGGAATACTGGCTTCTCGCAGAGTCAAAAGTATGAGCGATTATTATTTAGGGGGCAAAAAAATGGGTTTTTGGGCGGTTGCTTTTTCTGCTAGAGCAACTGGTGAATCAGGATGGCTTTTAATTGGCCTAACAGGAATGGGAGCAATGGCTGGCTATTCAGGATATTGGATTGTTGTTGGTGAATTACTTGGAGTTTATATTTCCTGGCAATTTATGGCCAAGCGATTTAAAAGGTGGTCTGATAAATATAAAGCCATAACCATACCGGATTACCTTCAAAGTCATTTTAAATCATCTACTAATACGCTTAGAATTATCTCAGCATCTTCACTTGTAGTTTTTGTTGTCATTTATGTCGCATCTCAAATGGATGTAACTGGAATTGCCTTTGAGTCAATGCTTAATATTGACTATCGAATAGGTGCTCTAGTTGGTTTCTGCATTGTTCTACTCTATATTTTTGTTGGTGGATTCGTAGCTGCGGTTTGGTCAGATATGTTTCAAGGTATTTTAATGTTCTTTGGCTTGGTTTTACTGCCTATTGTTGTTTGGTTTTCAATGGATCATGGAGCTGGAATTACTGAGGGTTTGAATGCTATTGACCCCACTTTAACTCAAATAATGGGGAGAAGTGATGACGGATGGATGAACTTATTTACAATTCTTGGTTTCTCAATGATTGGATTGGGTTTCTTAGGATCTCCTCAAGTTTATGTTCGTTTTATGTCCATTAAAAGCGAAAATGAGATTGATAAAGGCAAGTGGGTTGCACTTCTTTTTACTCTCTTAACTGATGCAGCAGCAGTAACAATAGGTATTCTTGCTCGTATTTTATACACAAAACAAGGTCAGGACCCCCAAGCAATATTAGGTACTGGAGGTGAAAATGTTTTAAGTATGATAACCCATGATTTTTTACCCACAATATTAGTTGCAATATTTATTGCTATTGTCCTTTCCGCAATTATGTCAACAATTGATTCTCTTCTTATTCTTGCTTCTAGTGCTATTACTCGCGACTTTTACCAGAAAATATTCAGGCCTGATTTAAAAGATGAGGATTTAACTAATTTTTCAAGGTTAGTTACTGTTGGAATGGCTTTGGCTGCATTGGGAATTGCCAGTTTATTATACTATTTGTATCCTGAAAGGCAGGTATTTTGGATTATGATTTTCGGATGGTCTGGAATTGCTGCCACTTTCTGCCCAGTGATTATTCTATCTCTTTTCTGGAGGGGATATTCTGAAAAAGGAGCCATTGCTTCTATGATTACAGGCTTTGTTTCTGTAATATTATTCAAGTTTATATTTTCTAATATTGAAGGAATAGGTGCCTATTTAAAAGAGTTAGATGTTTTAGCACCTTCTTTCGCTTTAGCAATGATTGTAGGTTATATTGTTTCAAAGATATTCCCTCCCGAGAATACTGAAAGGGATATAAATACTCAGTACAACAAACTATAAAAAGTATTTTAGTGAACTTTTTTTCTGTATTTATTAAAGAAAATTAATTGTTAATTTAATTTATGAAAAAAATATTATTTCTTTTCTTTTCTGTTTCTATTTTATTTTCATGTAATAATAATAAAAAGGTTTATGAAAAGAACCTAAGCCACTTTAAAAATCTAATTGAAGATATTAATATTTACTTTATGGATTCAACAATAAATAATATTGAGATATCTAATTATTATACTGAAGATTTTGTTTTTTATTCTTATCCAGCAGGTCATAAAAAAGGAGTAGAAACAGCTAAAGTTGATTATATTAATAACCTTAATCAGATGAAAAAAATGAATATGTCAATTAATATTGGTCATTCTATTTATTTACCTGGAATAAATGAAGAATCACATGATTTAGATGGGAGTGTTCGTTTGTATTATGGAGCAACTATATCTATTGACACTAGCATTGTTGAATTTTCTGGATACCAAACTATAAATTTTGAAGAAGGCAAGATTTCTGGAATTTGGGAATGGGCTGATTATGGAGGGGTGAGTAATCAACTAAATTAATTTTTGAAATAGAAAAACCCACTCAAATGAGTGGGTTTTTTTTTGGTGTGGGCAATGAGGGACTTGAACCTTCTCATTAATATATTGATATTCAGTAGTTTAAAATCTTAATTCTTATTAGGACACCTAATAGGACACCTTATTGGAATCTTTTAGCAAGAGTGTAAAGTTATTTTCACCCTGCGTGGCAAATGTATTAAATTTTTTATGATTTTGAATTTTTTAAACTTCTAAATTAGTTGTTAAGTTATTTATATAGCTGGTTTTACGTAATCACCTTTGTATTAAAAGGTAGTCTGATATACACATTAGATTCTGGCATTTTGAGTTATTATGTACTAAAATTGTATTCAAAACAAGTAAAATGATTTACAAGGGTTTTCTTTTTTCTGTTGTCAGATTTGTTGTCATTTTAGAGCTAATGCATAGATATATTCATCTTCTTTAGTGTCCCCTTTATCTTTTTTCCACTTTTTCTTTTCACTTATTTATTAATCTATTGAAGTATTAGTTTCTTATTAATAACACCATCATTGGTTTCTATTTCTAAGAAATAGATCCCTTTAGCATTATTAGTTAAATCAATCTGCTTAGTGTATTTGTCTACTAACAGAATTATATATCTAAGCAGATTGCTTAAGAAAGAAAATATATCATATAATCATTTGGATGTTGCAAGTCTAGATTTATTTTTCTTTATGTAACTCAACGAATATCCAGTCATTTTTGCTATCTCATCATTTGATTTTTTACTGCTAATTAAATTGAAAGCTCTCCTCTCTCTCTGAGCCTTAATATATTCTCCAGGTTTAAAACTAGAACTTAAATGATATATTGCTGCATGTTCTAAATTAAACACAGATTGAATAGAATTAACAGTCACAATATTTAAATTTTTATCAATATATTTTTTTATATCAACCACTAACTCTTCATTTGTAAAAACAACTTTTGAATTTAATCTAAATTTAAAAATAAAAACCAATGCTACACAAATTATTATTAAAATTAGAATATAGATAAAATATAGGCTGTTTGGTGTATTTTTCAAATTCTGATAATTCAAGAACCCGACAAATTTTTCAATATTTTTAAATTTATAAACACCATGAATACTTCCAATGCTTATTGATTTGTCATTTTTGTATATTGCACCTTTATTGAACTCATCAATTATTACATTTGGGTAAAAATTATTTTCCTTTATGTCAAATATAGCAAGATCATTGTTTCCTGATAGTACTAAAAAGTTGGATAGTTTTTCAATTGTATGATATTTTAAATTTAACTCAATTTTATTCATCTCTCGTACTTGCTTAGCATCATAATCAAAAACAATTATAGTTGAATTATTTGTTAGAGCATATATCAAATTACCAGAAGCAACAAGATCTTCCACTGGATCGTTAAACTTATACAAAACTTTTGTTTCGTAATTATCAATATTTAAAGACTTTAAGAAGAACCCATCTGCAAAGAGAAACTCTTCTTCAAACTCATAACCATTTCTAAAATTTTTCCTTAAAGGAGCAATTCTTTTTTCTTTTAAATAAATTGGTTCATAATCTTTAGATAATAAATTGAATTTAAATATTCCTTTGTCAGATGTAACCAAATAATCATTTTGATTTAAATAAAAAATATCTCTTATATTTCCTATTTTTAATTTTAAATCAAGGTGATTGCTATTATTATAAATATGAAACTCATCATCACCTTTTAAATATAACAGACCGCCATAGCATACAAAAGCTATAGTATCAAATTCTTTAATTTGCCCATCTACATAAGTAACCGATTTTATTTTTTTATCATTGTAGAAAACCCCTCCGTATGTGCCAATGAAATTTTTTGATATTGACCTCACACTTTCATAGGGTTTAAAAGAGTAATAATTTGACTTATAAATTAATAGATGACCTTTAGAAATTATGTATAAATACTCATTAAAATATAGAAAGTCCGTTACAGATTTAGAGTAAGATAATTGGATAGGAATCGGTGACTGAATAAATCTTACATCAAATTTAATTGAATTAAAATTTTTATCAACTGGCCCTCTTATTTTTAAATTATGCTTTACTAATTCCCTCCCATTTTTAATAATGTATATCCCTTTACTTGTGCCAAAATATACATTTTTATCAATAGTGAGAATATTATAAAAAACTTTTTCATTGTAGATTTTATCTATTTCATATTTATTGTCATCTAATGAGAAGCCTAACTTAGAAAATAAGAAAAAAAGAAAAAAAGAAAAGGTCTTGAATTTATACATATTAAATTTCTAGTAATATTTGCTTAAATATGTTTTCATTCTTCTTTTTAAAGAATTTGGAGTGCTATTTCGCAGGGCGCTACTATTGTTATCAGAATCCAGGTAATTTCTTAATATAGTATCATTAAAAAGAACATGGTATCTGTTTAAAAGCTCAACAACCCTTGAGTTTCTATGATTTTCTTCTAGATTAGTAAATATCTGTTTAATTTTTGAATTTGTAGATGTTTTTATTGCATTTTTAATTTCATCTTTTGCAATAAGATTTGTGCCAACACTTTTCCGTGAAATACTATCATTAATCCAAATATTATCTTCACACAAATAAGTTATCAACTCATTTATTTCTTTAATTTTTGGATTGTTTTTTGTGATAAAATCTACTTTATTTTTCATACAGTTTGTTTATTTATTTGACAAAAATAGACTTAACTATAAAAATCATAAATAAAAAAGTAATTGTTTTTTTCTTAATACATTGATAAGTCATTGCACTCTCTAGTAAAATGACAATAATTCTTGTTAAAATAAATTGTCTTTTTAATTTACAAATTATCCTTTAAGCAAATAAATTATCTTTATATATGAAATTATAGGCCTCACAGGAGCTTTAAAATAGATAATATCTATATCTCTAAGTATAATAATTAAACAGTGGATTTGTTGTCAGGATTTTTACTATTCCTTTATATGTCTACTTTAGCAGATGTTTATAAGGAGGATTGTAGCTTTTTTTTGGATATACTAGTTCAGAAATCATAGAACATTAGCTATAGACTCTATCAGAAGCTTTTACCTTTCCAATTGAATAAGGAAGAAGTTTAGTTACTGCATTAATATACTCTGTAGGAGAGTCTATCTTATCTAGCATCTCCATTATCTTGTTTCCGTCAATTGCTTGGCTTATATGCTCTCTAATGAGCTTAGAAGTAGTGCTTACTGAACCTTTAGGTCTACCTATAGGGTTTCCGCTTGTTCCTTTCTTAAATGGCATAGTCTTTTACTATAGATATAGAAAAAAGGCTAATTTGTTTTAATTAAGGAGTGACTTCAGTTCCGCCTTCCTCACAAGTTGGTTGAGGGTCGCCACTTTTACCACAAGAGGATAGTAATAATCCTGTTGCGAACAATAATATTAAAAGTATATTTTTCATAGTTATTTGTTTAAGATTATTTTAGTTGATAGTTTCTGTACTTCTTCTAATCTACATCCTTGAACTACATCTTCAGAATTAAAATATAAGTAATAAGAACCTGAAGGGTACTTTGATAAATCAATATCTAAATTATTATCTATTGTAATAAACTCATCAAGCTTTGAGCCATTATTACCTATTAGCTCAAGCATTACAAATTGACTTTTAGGATTATCAAATTTTACATTTATTAAACCTGTAGTAGGATTTGGAGAGGTAATAAAAGAACCTATCCTTGCGGCATTTTCTCCGTAAGCATATATCTCACTAGTATCAGTACATCCATTATCACTTACTACAATAAAGTAAGAACAATCAAAAGTAGGATTAAATGAAGAAGCATCTTCTTCCATTAACCAAATTCTTGTTGTACTATCTTCTGTTTGTATGTTATACCAATTAGCATTAAGTCCAACAGGAGTAGTAACTGCAGATAGATTATCTCCTGATTGTGAAATAGAGGCTATTACTGAATTAATAGTAAGCTCTAGTGTTTCTGTATGGTCACAACCATTAGCATTAGTACTTACATCTAAATAAGTTCCACTTGTTGTATAGCTATTACCATCTATTGCCCAAGTGTAGGTGTCACAAGCAGTAGCATTTGTTGTATTACTAGTACTATTATTGATTATTAAAGTCAATGTTTCAGTATGGTCGCAACCATTTGCATTAGTATTTACTTCAGTATAAGTACCACTTGTAGTATAAGTATTTCCATCTACAGCCCAAGTGTAGGAATCACAAGATGTTGCTGTAGTGATATTTGATGATGGATAAACACAAGTTAAATCATTTATTGTTGCTGTAGAATCATAATTACAAGCTAATGAATCGGTACAACCTAATGTTACAAAGCAATATCCGTTAGGAATAATACCAACTTGTACAGAATCAATAATAGTGCCATCAGTAGCATATTTGTATGACCAGCCACTTTGCGTGAAGTCAACAGCATCAGTTCCATAAATATAACCATCATTACAACCTAAGCCATAAAAACTCTTGTTAATCAATGCAGTTGTTGGTAATGCTGTATCGTTAACATCAAAAGCATAAACTGCTTTAGACCAAGAACCATCAGAGTAATACAATGTAGTACCAGCATCATCTATAACTAAGTCCTCAGGATGATTACCCACTGAAAAAGCATAAGTTGCATCAATAGTATTCCCTACAATTTTAACTAAATTACCAGCAGTTTCTGAAACCACATTCCAATTAGCATCATATTCAGTATGTCCACCAGTTAATACCCAAACCGCACCATAAGCATCCACTACAACAGAGTTTGGCTTATCACCAACTGTTAAAGTAGTTTCAACAGCATCCGTAGTAGTATTAATAACCGAAACTGTATTATCAAGACCCCAACCACCAACATTACATACATAAGCAAAGCCATTAGCAACTGTAATTCCTTCAGGACCTGTACCACAAGCAATAGTTGATGAAATTGTATTTGTTAGCAAATCAATAACCTGAACTCCATTAATACCCCAATCAGTAACATAGGCCTTATTATCATTTACTTTAGCTATGTATCTTGGCGAGACAGTATTAATTGTTGCAACAGAGTACAAAGAGTCAACAGAAGCCACTTCAATTTTAGAAGAACCGTTTACTAAAATATACGCATTACTACCAATAATATTCATAGAATATACCACATCACCTAAAGCAAAAGAGTTTATGGAAGCAAATACATTATTTTCAACAGCTCCGTACTCATCTACGAAAGAAATAGAACCATTTCCAGTTCCAAAATTTCCTTCATTGGTTACAAAATATCCATAACTCTGCCCAAACCCAATCATAGGCAAGCAAAGTAATATAAGGAGTAGTTTTTTCATTGTTTGTTAATCTATTGTTTTAAAGTCTGTAAACTTAAGAATTATTATTGACTACTATTACTATTATCTTGTTTCCATCAATAGCTTGGCTTATATGCTCTCTTATGAGCTTAGAAGTAGTACTTACTGCACCTTTAGGTCTACCTATAGGGTTTCCGCTTGTTCCTTTCTTAAATGGCATAGTCTTTTACTATAGATATAGAAAATAGACTAATAAATTTTAAATTTGATTGCTTACGCAATGGTTTTAAATGGATAAATTGTTAAATGGTTAAAAAGCCCGAACAGCCCTAACACCCGCTGGGTTGAGCTTAGGCCAGGTGACCTGGGCCGAAGTGGCGAAATCCTGAACCCACGCATCGTTGAATTCGTACTTATTAGAACTCCAATAGTAGCCATAAAAACCGCCAATATTTCCACCTACTCCTGGACCAATATTTAAATACATCTTATTTAATTCATCTTTTGAAGGTAAGAACCAATCAGAGTATGTACCAACTGTGTAATCATTACATCTCTGTATGGCATCTTCCCAATTAATATAATCTAGGTCTGCAGGAGCTGCAATTAAGCCCTTACCAAATATCCAATTACTACCTGACCAAGTAATCGTAGGCATCTTAAAGACAATACCACCTGCATATGTATCACCAATTTCTACAGATGAGTTAGCACCATCAACAAAAAGGCTTGGATGTACAATATCTTCAATAATAATTCCCGAATCATCCCAAATAGTATATGTTATGCTAGTACTATCTAATACTGCGTGTGTAATAACTACTTCAATCTCCTTTGACTCACCACCATCAACCCAAGTTAATACTGCGTTAGGGGGGTCATCTTGAAAGCAATTTTCACCTTGATGAATCCAAAGTTCAGCATAGTGCTGACCGGTCATATGATAGCTTTTTCGGTAAGGTCTATCAGTAAATGCAAATATGTCATCTACTAAAGGCATCACAATAGTTGTAGTATTAAGTATTTTAGCACTCGCAGCTGTATGAACAAATAACCACTCCTCTTGTGCTTCAGGAATAGGACAATTCTTTGAACAAGAACTCAAAAAGATGCTTGTTACTACAAATAGGTAAAGTAATTTTTTCATAATATTAGGTGTTTGTTAATCTATTGTTTTAAAGTCTGTAAACTTAATTATAATATCTCTAGTTTTCAATAGTTTGAGTTAATTTATATAGTTCAAAAACTAAATACCGTAAACAACACCTCAACTACTACTTCAAGCAAAACACTTAAACAGCCATATCTAAAGTTCAATTTTATAACTCTCTATAATCTTTAATTTAAGTAGTTTAGTTATTGCATTGATATACTCTGTAGGAGAGTCTATCTTATCTAGCATCTCCATTATCTTGTTTCCATCAATTGCTTGGCTTATATGCTCTCTTATGAGCTTAGAAGTAGTGCTTACTGAACCTTTAGGTCTACCTATAGGGTTTCCGCTTGTTCCTTTCTTAAATGGCATAGTCTTTTACTATAGATATAGAAAAAAGGCTAATTAATTTTAAATTGTTAATCTTTTGTTTTAAAAAGCCCGAACAGCTCTAACATTAGTGAGACTGGCCTTACTGATGGCGGTGTACTGGGAACCATTGAGGAAAGACTGTGTCCACGCAGTGCTGCCACTGTACTCAGTAGAATTCCAATAGGGACTATTAGCAAAACTGCCGATATTTCCTAAACCTAAAGCATTTCCTTGACCAATATTTAAATACATTTCATTTAATTCGTCTTTTGAAGGTAAAAACCAATCGTTAAAGCCACCAAGAGTAAGATTTGCACAAACATCAGCAGCTGTTCCTGATGTCGTACATCCTGCTTCAATATCTATAGTATTTTGAGCACCTGAACCTATTGCTGTTCCATCTGCTCCTGAAATTAAAGTTCCAGTACAACCCCATTCTGCTCCTGAAGATTGGTCTGTAGGTGCTGCAATTAAGCCTCCACCATTACCATCCAGATAAAAGATAATTCCTCCTTGATAAGTATCACCAATTGCTAACGGAGACGGAGTACAAGAACCGTCATCAACATTTGCATTAGAATTGTAATTAGATGCAGAAGGGTCTGTACAACCAAAATTAATTTGAGAATTTAATACATTCAGTGTTGAATCAAGATTTGAAACTACTTGAGATAAAGAATCAATAGTAGCATTAGAAGCTGAACTTGAAGAACCACCTCCCCCACAACCTGCAAAGTAATTTTCATCTACTAAGTAGCCGTTAATTACACATAGATTATAACTAGTTACACCTGAAGAGATAATAGTATTAGCTGGTGCTAGAATAGGAGTAGAATTATTTATCCATTCAATATTAGTAGAGCCAAGAACTCTTTTATTATCTAATTTTAAAAAATTACCATAAACAGAAGCATTAGTTATATATAATGATTTCCCAACAGGAACTGTGTATGTATTACTTGAATATATCGATTCTGTAATAATATCAACACCTTCATCTACTAAGTAGCCGTTAATTACACATAGATTATAACTAGTTACACCTGAAGAGATAATAGTATTAGCTGGTGCTAGAATAGGAGTAGAATTATTTATCCATTCAATATTAGTAGAGCCAAGAACTCTTTTATTATCTAATTTTAAAAAATTACCATAAACAGAAGCATTAGTTATATATAATGATTTCCCAACAGGAACTGTGTATGTATTACTTGAATATATCGATTCTGTAATAATATCTGATGTAAGACCATCAGGAAATAACATATCACATCCATTACTACTGTTTGAATAATATTGCACTAAACTATCTACATAGCTAGAGTCTACTACACCGTCTAAACCATTATTACCATCAGCTCCATTAGCACCGTTTAATCCATCTACACCATCATTACCTGCTATACCTTGTATTCCTTGAGCACCAACTGCACCATCTACTCCGTTTGTTCCATTAGCACCGTTTAATCCATCAATACCATTTGTTCCATCAATACCATTTGTTCCATCAGCACCATCATTACCAGCTACTCCCTGTATTCCTTGAGGACCTGCAACTCCTGTATCTCCTTGTAAACCCTGTATTCCTTGAGCTCCTGTTAAACCAATTGAGCCCTGAACACCTGCTATACCTTGTATTCCTTGAGCACCAACTGCACCATCTACTCCGTTTGTTCCATTAGCACCGTTTAATCCATCAATACCATTTGTTCCATCAATACCATTTGTTCCATCAGCACCATCATTACCAGCTACTCCCTGTATTCCTTGAGCTCCTGTTAAACCAATTGAGCCCTGAACACCTGCAACTCCTGTATCTCCTTGTAAACCCTGTATTCCTTGAGCTCCTGTTAAACCAATTGAGCCCTGAACACCTGCAACTCCTGTATCGCCTTGTAATCCTTGTATTCCTTGTATTCCTTGTGCTCCCGCCAATCCATCTATTCCGTCTAATCCATTTGTTCCATCAATTCCATCTACACCATCAACTCCGTCATTACCTGCAACTCCTTGTATTCCTTGAGGACCTGCATTGTTAGATGTCTCAGCAAATAAAGCATAAGGAACACTTCTTAACTGTGTTGTTCCCATTGCTACATAATTACTTCCCCCACTTACATCAACTGAAATCTTCATAAAATAACTATGGTTACCCCAATCAATATTAGAAAAAAGTCCTTGAGCAACAGTTCCACCTCCAACTGCTAAATTTATAAGTCCAATATCATTTGTCGTTGCTGTATGTTCCTCAGCATAAACTACAGAACCATTAGCTACATCTTCTATTATTGACACCTGAACCCCAATACTTTGATTTTGGATTACTTGCCAGTTATTATCTCTAACTACTGTTTGATAGCTAAAGGTCTGTGGTGCTTGAGCTAATAGCATAACTGTTGCTACTAAACTTAAAACTAATGTGCTTAATATCTTTTTCATCTTATTTTGATTTGTTTATTTGATAAACAGATTGATTATCTGCTATATTTATATGTAGTAAGTAATTACCTTGTCCTAAAAAACTAAAGTCTAATTGTTTTTGCTGTTCGTTATTTAATTTATCCTTAATAACTATCTTTCCATTAACATCATAAACCAATAGTTCAGCATTGACATTCTTCTCAAGCTCTATAATTAAAAAGTTGGTAGCTGGATTTGGATAAACCTTTGTCTTAATATCTAAATTAACAACCCCAGAAGTTATCTCTACCAATCCTTGATGAAAGCCTTGAGTTATAATGGTACTATTGCTAAAAGTCTCAATCATTACTTCACCAACAGTTAAATCAGTAGAAGCTGTAGAATTACTAAATGAAGCTCCTGCACTACCAATAACTGAAGGAGATAGAATCTGCCCAAACCCAATCATAGGTAAGCAAAGTAATATAAGTAGTAGTTTTTTCATCTTAGTTTATTGTTAATCTATTGTAATATTAGTTTTTTGTTGTATGTTCATAGTGCTCTTCACAGTGAATATTACTGTAAGTACCAGCTTGAACTGTATCCATACCAACAATAGTTTCCTCAATTGTGTGAGAATAACCAGGATCTTCAACTATCTCTAATTCAGAACCACAGAATTCGCCAATTTCAACTTCAATTTCAACTCCATTAGCTATATAAGAAATATGACAAAGAGCACATTCTATGCAAGAACCATCATCACACTCAGCGGCTGGATTATAATTTGAAGCTGAGACATCCATACATCCATAGATATCTGTAGTGTCTAATGTGTAAATACTTACAAGAGTAGTTGTTGAATCAGCACTTTCTAATATTTTTATTTGATTTTCTGAATATTCTGTAACTTCAGCCCAAAGAGTAGTTATTTCTCCAGTACCTTCTGTGTATCTATTCATAATTTGATTGCCATTTATTATCCATTCTCCAACAGAGTAATTAGGCTGACATTTTTGCGTAACAAATAATCTTCCATCTTCTGCAAGTAAAAATCCATCTTCGTTATCATTTGATAAACACCATTCAGTTCCAACAATAATACTTTCCAAAGATTGTGGAGAAAGTCCGTCTTTACTTGAGCTACAAGAAACAAGGTAAATAATTGGAGAAAGTAATAAAAGGTAAAGTATTTTTTTCATAATCTTAGTTTATTGTTAATCTATTGTTTTAAAGTCTGTAAACTTAATTATAATATCTCTGTTTTCAATAGTTTGAGTTAATTTATATAGTTCAAAAACTAAATACCGTAAACAACACCTCAACTACTACTTCAAGCAAAACACTTAAACACTCACATTCTAAAGTTCAATTTTATAATTAACTAGTAAGTTGAATAATTCATAAAAACACTCTTTTTAATCGTTTAAAAACTAAAAAAAGTCTCTATAATAAATAACTAACTTTTATTAATTAATCATTGATAGGGCTTGTATAAGTTCGAAACTGCTGGGTAGATGTGAGTCTTAATGACAATACTTGTTTCATAATTTTAGTTTTTAAAAAGAACCATCCCCATAGTCTTGTCCTGCTGTATGTCTATGTGATGTAGTTCTATCATTAGTATTATTGTTTCTACTGCTTTTCTCCCAAGTTCTTACGCAAGCTTTCCAACTCTTCATTATTTCTTTACCTATTTGCCAACCTTTACTTTCATAAAAATCACAGAATGTTTCTGCATCTACATTATTTTTTCTTTCAGTACAATATTCTTTAACTTGAATTATTGTTGGTATTTTAAAACTAACACCCCTTGATTTATTAATTACTTCATTAGATAAGTCTTTTATTATATCATTACTTAATTGTATTGGATTTCCCGTAAACGGTTTATCCGTAATAGGTTTTTCCGTAGTAGGATTATCCAACTTAGGTTTAACCAGAGTTGGTTTATCCGACTTAGGTGATATTTTACTTTCATAAATAGTGTAATCATAGCCACTATACTTGCCATCAACACGCTTTCTCTCCCTGACAACATAGCCATTAGCTCTAAGGTCATTCATACCACTTAGAATAGAATCTCTACCATCTTTCATTATAGAAACAAGCCCATTAATTGTTAAATCCCACTTTGGAGGTAGTGATAATATAGTGCATAAAATACCTCTTTCTTTTGCAGATAAATTAACATCTCTAAAAATTTCATTACTGATAACAGTATAGTTGTCGTTCTTTTTTACTCTAATTATTTCCATAGCTTTAGTTTTTAAAAATTGATTAATTATTAACTCCTTTATTGATTAGGCAGCTTTCTTGTTATCGTTAAGCACTTTAAGTATTGCTTTACGCTCATAATAAAGAGTACCTCCTATTCTAGTATAGGGAATTTCATCATTGATTCTAAGGTTCTGTAGTGTACCTGTAGAAATGCTAAGCATCTCCATTACTTCTGCTGACCTTAACCACTCTTTTTGAGTAATTGTTTTACCTTTTATTAGTGCTAATTCACTAATAATTTCATCCTTCATATTTTGAAGGTCTTGAACTGTAACTAAGTTGTTTTTATCCATATTTATTTTTTTATGATTTATATTGACACAATTTAGTGAGCTTTAACAAAATACACTAGTAAAATACAATGTTAATTTTCAACATTGTTTTCAACAAAACGTTGATAAGCAATTTTTTAGGAAGGGTTAGGGAGTTTGTTTAAGTGCTGAGGTTAAGCGTATTAAAATATATAATTTAAACAACTTACTTACATACTTGAGTGAATTAGTTGAGTTGATTATTGAAAAATGCTAATTAGTTTTATGATGCTTTTTGTACGCCTATTGGAGCTATATTCATTAGTATTTTCATATCATCAGCTACTTTGCTGTCAATAATTTTAGCATATATCTGTGTAGTTTTTAAATCCTTATGACCTAAAAGCTTAGCAACAGTTTCTATAGGAACTCCCTTAGTAAGCATATATGTTGCAAAAGTGTGCCTTGCAGTGTGCATAGTTAGGTTTTTAGTTATCCCACACACGTCAGCTATTTCTTTTAAGTAGGCATTCATCTTTTGATTAGTAAGCACAGGAAGTACACTGCCTTTAGTTATTACTAATGGATGGTTTTTGTATTTTTCAATAATAGTAAGAGCGTGAGGAAGTAAGGGAATATGTGAAGCTGTATTTGTTTTTTGTCTTCTGATATGAATCCAAAGTTTGCCATCAATACCTATATGTAAATCATCAGGAGTTAATTTTTCTACATCAACAAAAGCTAAACCAGTAATACAACAGAAAGCAAATATATCTCGTACTTGTTCCAGTCTTTTTAATGTAATCTCTTTTTGAAACAATATGCCTAACTCAGTTTCAGTTAAGAACTCTTTAACGACCTCTTTATTTTTCATCCTAAACTTACGGAATGGGTTTTTATCTATCCATTCATTGTCTAGAGCAATATTTATCATCTTAATTAAGTGTGAAAGGTACTTATTGGCTGTATTTCTGCTAATATTCTTTACGCTTAATAGATAATGCTCAAAATCTGTAATGAAACCGAATATCACTTCATTTAGGTGCAAATCATCAGCTTTATAGTTAAGCTTTATGAACTTCTTTAAATGTTTGTAGGAGAGTTCGTATTTATCAACAGTTGCTTTGGTAAATCCATTCCCAATAAGCTGATTGATTTTTTGGTTGTGAGTATTAAATACACCAAGAAGTGTTTTTTTGTCATACGTAATATCTAAATATGCATTTTTAAGTGAGACTGCTGTAATGGGTTTATTCTTTTGCATTAACTCTTGTTGCTTATCATAAACCTTAGCCTGTATTGTGTCTAGATATTTATTAAGGGCTTTTATTTGTTCGTTAGAACCTTTTGCTCTGCCCTTAGCATTGTTCCATTTAATGGGTTCAATAGTTCTTTTGGCAGAAAATTCAGCTCTTTTTCCATTGATAGTTATACGCACATAGATTGGTGCAGTGCCATTTGATTTTGTTTTTGTTGTTCTAATAAAGAACAGTAGAGAAAAAGTATTTGTCATTTTAAAGTATTTTATGCTCCTATTTATTGCTTACAATTTACAAAAATTTAAGTTAATATGCAACAAAATAAACAAGATAATATGCATATTATCAATACTTTATACTCTTTCTGGTGTCCCAATTATAATATTTAAAATAGGACACCTAATAGGACACCTTTTATATGGGACTTAATAGTGTTTTATGGTAATGTCAGGAAACAAAAAACCCCATAAACACATAGTTTACAGGGTTGTTGCTAAAATTTGGATTCTTTTGGTAGAATATCTGTGGGCAATGAGGGACTCGAACCCCCGACTTCCTCCGTGTAAAGGAGGCACTCTGAACCAACTGAGTTAATCGCCCTTAATTTGGATTGCAAATATATACGATTTCTTATTACAAGCAAGTTTTTTTAAATTTATTTAAACAACTTCAGCAACTACAAATGTGCTGCCTCCAACAAAGATTAAATCATTTGGATTTGCATTAATTTTTGCGCACTTAAGTGCTTCCCTTACGCTAGGGAATATTCTTCCTTTAAGTTGGTGTTTATCAGATTTTTGTTTTAAGTCTACTGCTTTCATTGCCCTTAAAATATTTGCATTGCAAAAATAATATTTTGCATTTTTTGGTAAATAAGGTAGAATGGTGTCTAAATTTTTGTCATCTACTGTGCCAAAAACAATATGTAGCTGCTCGTATTTTGAGTTGCTTAGCTGTTTTGCTATTTCTTTAATTCCATCCTCATTGTGTGCTGTGTCGCATATTATTTGAGGATTGCTACTTAGGGTTTGCCATCTTCCTAATAGTTGAGTGTTAGCTACTGTTTTTAATAAACCATGCTCAATATAATCCTCAGTTATTGCCCAACCTTGTTTTTGTAATTGCTTTATGGCTGTTATTACAGTATTGATGTTCTCTTTTTGATACTCTCCTTTTAAATCACTTGCATAGCACTTTTGTGTACTAGCATAAATGAGATTTGCATTTTTTTCTTTGGCAATATTTTTAAAAATAGAGGTTGTTTCTTTTTGTCTTCTACCGATTATTACTGGAATTTCATTTTTAATGATACCCGCTTTCTCCCTTGCAATCTTTTCAATAGTATCACCCAATAGATTGGTGTGATCTAAACTTATATTGGTAATTATTGCTAGCTCAGGATTGATGATGTTGGTACTGTCTAACCTGCCACCTAAACCAGTTTCAATTATAGCAATATCTACTTTCTGTTTGGCAAAATAATCAAAAGCCATTGAGACTGTAAATTCAAAAAATGAGAATTCCATTTTCTCAAAAAATATAAGATTTTCCTTAACAAAGGTCACTACCTGTTTTTTAGCAATCATTTCTCCATTTATCTTTATTCTTTCTCTAAAATCTTTAAGATGAGGGGAGGTGTAAAGTCCAACTTTTATCCCTGATTCTTGCAGGATAGAGGCAAGCATATGGGCGGTAGACCCTTTACCGTTTGTACCCGCAATATGGATGCTTTTAAATTGTGTATGTGGATTTTCTAAATGCTTTACTGCGTTAATTATATTTCCAATATCAGCTTTATAAGCTGCTGCGCCTATTCTTTGATAAATTGGCAAACGCCCGAATAAATAGTCAAGCGTTTGCTGATAATTCATTAATTAAGCGAAAAATGATAAATTATTTTTCCTTGCTGATTACTTGGTGCACTTTTTTTGGGGTCAAATTTTGTTTTAAGTGCTGCTGTTTTAGCTCTTTGTAACAATTGTTTATTTAGTGTTGTAGAACCTTTTGCTCCAGGAATTGCATTAATCACATTCCCTAGTCGGTCAACTGTAATTATAACTACAACTTTTCCTTCTACTTGTAGGTTATATATTGGTTTTGCCTTATATTCTACTTTCCTACCGCCTAGCTGATAAGCAGTTCCGTTTTTTCCAATTCCACCTCCTTCATATACTTCCGAATTTTGATCACCATCTATTGACCCTTGGTTTCCATCTCCTTTTTTATTTCCTTCTGAAGAAGTCTTGGTTTTTTTACTTCCAGGGTAAAGCGCTTTTTTATTTACTTCAGGTTTTTTTTCTTCAATTACCTCTTCCTTTGGCTCTTCTTTTTTGATAACCTTTTTCTTTTTTTCTGTTTTTTCTACTGTTGGTGTTTCTACTGTGGATTGAGTAACAATTTCTTCTGTACTCTCAATCTGCTGTTCAATAATTTCTTCCTCAACTATTTCGGTTACTTCTTCAGTATCTTCAGGCTCTATTTCGCCAAATCCTTCATCAATAAATCCAAAGTTAATACTGATTCCTTCCTCAGCAGGAGGGGGGTCTTGATATGTTAAACCCATAAAAAGAAATGCAGCTAAAAGAAATGCATGAAACAGAATTGTTCCAATGATTCCTTTTCTTTTGCTTTTCTTTTCAGCAGTTGTCATTTTAATTCGGTGTTGTTGCTAATACTATTTTGTATTTGTTTCTATAGGCAATATCCATAACCTTTACGACATGTTCAATAGCAACTGTTTTGTCGGTATGTAAGATGATTGCAGGCTCTTTTTCATTTTTAATGAGTAGTTTTAGTTCTTGCTCAATACTTGCAGCTTTAACTTTATTTTCATTAATATAAAAATCAATATCCTTAGTTATGGAAATAGAAATAGTTTGTTTTTCCAATGTCTTAGCTTTACTGCTTGGTAAAAGTAGCTTTAGAGCATTAGGGCTAACTAGGGTAGAAGTAAGCATAAAAAAGATAAGTAATAGAAAAACAATGTCCGTCATGGAGGACATATTAAAATTGGCGCTTACTTTATTTCTACTTCTTAATCCCATTATTCGTTATGGTGTAAAAGGTCCAAAAATTCAGTTGTTTTTGCTTCTAGCATAAACACTACTTTGTCCACTTTGGATACCAAGTAGTTGTAAGCAATAAAGGCGATAATCCCCACAATTAAACCAGCTACTGTGGTTGTCATTGCAGTATATATTCCCTTGCTTAGCATCTCAACATCAATGTTACCACCCGCACTTGCCATTTCATGGAAAGCAACAATCATACCGATTACAGTTCCTAAAAACCCAATCATTGGGGCAGCTCCTGAAATAGTAGCTAGGTTGGCTAAATTATTTTCCATTTTAAATACTTCAAGCTTACCTTGATTTTCAATGGCTGCTGAAATATCCGTCATGGGTTTATTAATTCTGTTTACTCCTTTTTCAATCATTCTTGAAATAGGACTGTCTGTATTACGGCATAAATTTTTTGCAGCTTCAATATCTTTTGCTTCTACAAAATTCTGAATGCTTTTTAGGAAAGCGTCATCCTCAATGCTAGCCTTTCTAATTGCTGAAAAACGCTCAATTAAAATGTAAACTGCAAAAATAGAAAGTAAACCTAAAGCTCCCATTACTAAGTTTCCTCCAATTCCTCCTGAAGTAATTAAGTCAATAACAGATAAAGTTTTTTCGGTAATTACTGGTGCGACTAAGCTGTCAGTAGATAGTGGGATTTGTAATAGAAATGAATTCATAATTATTAAACGTTAAAGTTAAGTTTTATTGCATAAAGATGTAAGTGGCTGCCCCAGCTAAATAGCCCATTAATGCTAATAAAGAAATATTTTTTAAGTACCAGATAAAGTCAATTTTAAGAATTCCCATAACAGCAACTCCTGCAGCTGAACCAATAATTAAAACAGATCCTCCTGTACCTGCACAATAAGCTAAAAACTCCCAAAATTTACCATCAACAGCAAAGTCTCCTGTTGGTGCAATTTCATACATTCCCATAGCTCCTGCTACTAATGGCACATTATCTACTATTGAAGAAAGAAGCCCAATTATCATGTTTATGATATAAATATCACCATCAAATATTTTGTCTAAGAAATTAGCGACAATATCCAATTGCCCTGCTGACTGTAGGGCTGCTACTGCTAATAAAATCCCTAAAAAGAAAAATATTGTTGGAACATCTATTTTCTTCAAAACTCCAATAACCGAGAGTTGTGATTTTTGTTCATGGTTTTTACTTCTGTGTAAGATTTCAGTAACTAACCAAAGTACTCCTAATGATAATAATATTCCAACATAAGGAGGTAAGTGAGTAATAGTTTTAAAGATTGGCACAAAGAGTAAGCCAGCTACTCCCATGTAGAATACTAAATTTCTTTCAAATGATGTAGTTGGATCGGTATAATGTTCTTTGCTTTCTACTTTTAGCGGCCTTGTTACTTCTCCTTTAAGTTTAAAGGTTAAATAAATTAAAGGTACAAGAGCACAGACTACGGAAGGTAAGAATATAGAAGTAATGATATTACTTGCTGTAACTTGCCCTCCAATCCAAAGCATAATAGTTGTAATATCACCAATTGGGGACCAGGCTCCTCCCGCATTAGCGGATAGTATTACCATACCTGCAAACATCCATAAATTTTCTTTATCCTTAATCAGTTTTGTAAGTAAAGCCGACATAACAATTGCAGTTGTTAAATTATCCAGAGCAGCGGAGAAAAAGAAAGTGATAATACATAAAATCCACATTAAAGCGACCTTCTTGTTAGTAGTAATTTTATCTGTAATAATTGAAAACCCTTCATGAGCATCAATCAATTCTACAATAGTCATTGCTCCTAAAAGGAAGAATAAAATTTCAGCAATATCTACCAAATGGTGCCCTAAATGCTCGTTCATGTGGTGCGCATCAGTTCCTGTAAAAGCGTAAAGAGCCCAAGTAAGCCCTCCAATAATTAGTGCGGAAGCAGCTTTATCAACTTTAACTGAATGTTCTAAGGCAATTGCCATGTATCCTAAAACGAATACAATAATCATGAGTGTTGTGATCATATTTTTTTCTGTGTGGTTATTTAATGTCTAGTTTTTTTGTAGATAAACTGTCGTACTTGGGAATGCAAAATCGCTATTGTGTTTTTTTACAATCTCCATAATTTTATAATTTACATCTTCTTTAACATTTATTAAATCCTCCCATTTTGGACTGTCCACAAAGTACATTACCATAATGTCTAATGAACTTGATCCAAACTCTTGAAAACGAACTCTGCCGTCTTGATTTGTTTTTTCATGCAGATTAATCATTTCTTGAATATCAGTAACAATTGCTTTTATTTGTTCTGGAGCAGTTTCGTAAGTTAAACCAATATTAAATTTCACTCTTCTTATCGGCCTTAAGCCTAGATTGTCTAATTCTGCATCAATCATTTTTTTGTTCGGTACAGTCACTAAGCTTTTGTCAAAAGTTCTGATGCGGGTACTTCTGAATCCTACTTTTTCAACTACACCTGTTACGGAACCAACAGTTACAATATCACCTACAGTAAATGGCTGGTCAAAAAAGATAGTGAAAGAGCCTAAAAGGTTTTCCAAACTTTCTTTGGAAGCCATTGCTAAGGCAAGACCTCCAATTCCTAGACCTGTTGCTAGTGCAGTAATATTTACCTCAAAAATATTCCCCATTACAATTACTAAGGCAAATACATATGTAATAATTTTTGCGATTTCAATAATAAAAGGAATAAGCTGGTCATCCATTTTATTTTCAGTCGCTTCAGCTCTTTTATTTAAAATTAATCCAATAAAGTCAATTACTTTTAAGATAATCCAGAAAATAGAATAAACATACATGAGAGAAAAACCTTTATTAATAAGCATCTTTAAGCCTACTTCATTTTCTGGAGCTAAGTTCCATACAGAAGGATATTCTATGTGTGAGCTTCCTAAATAGATGATAGAAAGCATAATGCAAAAACCTATAGGTTTTGTAATTAAAGCGTCAAATTTATCTATTCCTACTTCCGTTCCTTTTTTACCAACTACTTTAAATAATAAGTTACTTAAGTATTTAGAGATTAATTTTTTAAAAATAAAGCCTACAAGAATTGCTCCTAAAAACCAAGCGTAGTCTTGAATTGTATTTCCTAGTATTTCAGTAAGTAAGAATTCTGTTCCCATAGTGTTTTTTTAAACTAATTGTTTTAGTGCAATTTCAAAAGCAGTCTTGGATATATTTGTTTTATTGTTGTTAATTGAATGTGATTTAATCAATGCATTTTTAATGCAATCTGAAGTGTCAGAAAAAATTGCTTTGTCAGTCATTTCAACATTATCTTCCATGAGGTAAGCAAAAACTCTAGCCATTCCACAATTCGCTATAAAGTCAGGTAATACACTCACTCTTTCATCAGCACTTTTTGAAATAGGTCCAAAAAATATTTCTTTGTCTGCAAAAGGAACATTCGCTCCTGATGAGATGACTTCTAGTCCGTTATCAACCATAGCATCTAATTGAGCTTGAGTAAGCAAGCGTGAAGCTGCTGCAGGAACGAATATTTCAGCTCCCACACTCCATATCTTTTCGTTTGCCTGTTCAAAAGACAACATATCTTCAGTTTCTAAAAAGTTTGATGAACGGTTTTCTAAAAATGATTGTATTTCATTAAAAGAATAGCCTTCAGCTTTTAATATTCCTCCAGATTTGTCAATAATTCCTACAATAATAGCACCAGCTTGTGCTAAATAATAAGCGGCAGCTCCAGCAACATTCCCCCATCCCTGTATGATTACTCTTTTTCCTTTTACCTCTCCACCATAAATATTGTAGTAATGTAAGATGGTTTCTGATACGCCATAACCTGTAATTAGATCTCCAACAGAATAATCTTTATCTGGATTAGGTGTTAAACTTGCTTCTCTAACAATTAAAGGGACACCAACTTTTAGTTGGTTAATAATTTTCATTTTTCCCTTTTCATCTCTTCTGTGATGCCCGTTTACAATTCCTTCTAATGGAAATAAAATTCCTTGTTCCTCACACATGGGGATTACTTCATGTACCTCATCTACATTCATGTCGCCACCCGTACCGTAATATGTTTTTAACAAAGGTTTTGCAGCTGCATACCATCTTTTTAAAACCTCTTTTTTTCTAGGATCCCTAGGGTCAAAGTTTATGCCTGATTTTCCGCCTCCAATTGGTGGACCGGCAACTGTAAACTTAACTTCCATAGTTTTTGCAAGTGCCAACACCTCATCTTTAGTAACCCCAACTCTCATCCTTGTACCTCCAGCTGCTGCGCCACCTCTTAATGAGTTTATTACTATCCAACCTTCAGCATCTGTTTTCTCATCTTTCCACTCAAAAACAATTTCAGGTTCTTTATCTTCAAATTTCTTTAATAATTCTTCCATCTTCTTGGTTATATATTTTTTGCAAATGTATTAAATTTAGGTTTAGATTTCATGAATATGACCTCCACAATTATCCCTATCGGCACCTGTAACAGATTGTATGCAGTTTATTTCATTTCTTATCCTGAGCACGCCAAGAAAAGCAAAAATCAAGGATTCTTTGAATTCAATTAATTCTTTATTTGGTATAAGTATTTTTGCCTTAGAATGGAATGTAATTCGTTCCATTAAAAAAGAATTAAATACACCTCCTCCTGTAAACAGTACTGATTCATCTACTAATAATTCACCTATTTGAATGGCTATATGCTCACAAAATGTGCAGAGTAAATCTTCAGGTTTATGGTTTTTAAGGATTGGGAAAATATATTTTTCTACCCATTCTCTTGCTAGTGATTTTGGAGCTTTCTTAATGTAAAAATCCAATTGATTAAGTTGCTGTAAAAGTGTTAGAACAATTTTCCCTTTTCTAGAAATATCACCATTTGAGTCATACTCAATTCCAAGCTCTTTGCAAATATCATTTAACACTATGTTGGCTGGGCAAATGTCAAATGCAATTATTTTTTCATTGGTTTTTATGGATATATTAGCAAACCCACCAAGATTAACACAGTATTTATGTTCTGGGAAAAGTAATAAATCCCCAATTGGAACTAAAGGAGCGCCTTGCCCATTAAGGGAAACATCTAAACTCCTAAAGTTGTTAATGGTTGTTATTTTTGTTGTTTGAGAAATAGTTTTTCCGCAACCAATTTGTAGCGTGTAATTATTTTCTGGCTGATGAAATATGGTGTGTCCATGTGAAGCAATAAAATCCACTTGCTCACCATTTAAAAATGTATTGATTTTTTTTCCAATATATTGTCCGAATTGAATATCAGTTTGTTCAACAATAGCTTTGTTTTGGGTGTGTAAAGTTCCTAATTTTGATTTCCAATAAATAGGATATTTTAGAGTGTTTGATTTTTCAATTTTGTATTCCCATTCCTGATTTTTAGTAAAAGTGCATCTAGCAAGGTCAATTCCATCTAGTGAGGTGCCAGACATAATACCTAAAACTGTATATTTTATTTTCTCAGTCATCAGTTTCCAAAAATAGTTTAAAAAATGTATTTTTGCGTAAATTTTAATAAAAGCAAATAATGAATTTTGAATTGACGGAAGAACATAAGATGATTAGGGATGCAGCAAGAGATTTTGCTCAATCAGAATTATTGCCTGGCGTAATTGAAAGAGATGAAAATCAGACATTTCCAACTGAACAAATAAAAAAATTAGGGAAGCTTGGATTCATGGGAATGATGGTGAGCCCTAAATATGGGGGGGCGGGAATGGATACTGTTTCTTATGTCTTGGCAATGGAGGAGATTTCTAAAGTAGACGCTTCTTGTTCAGTAGTTATGTCAGTAAACAATTCATTAGTTTGTTGGGGGTTAGAAACTTTTGGAAATGAAGAACAAAAAGAGAAGTACCTACGACCATTAGCAAGTGGAGAGATGATTGGTGCTTTCTGTTTGTCCGAGCCTGAAGCAGGGTCTGATGCTACATCTCAACAAACTACAGCTATTGATAAAGGAGATTATTATTTGTTGAATGGAACAAAAAACTGGATTACCAACGGAAGTTCTGCTTCTGTTTATTTGGTTATTGCTCAAACGGATGTAGAGAAAGGACACAAAGGAATTAATGCTTTTATTGTTGAAAAAGACATGCATGGATTTGTTGTTGGTGCGAAAGAAAATAAATTAGGCATAAGAGGCTCTGATACTCATTCATTAATGTTTACGGATGTGAAGGTTCCAAAAGAAAATAGAATTGGAGAAGATGGTTTTGGATTTACTTTTGCAATGAAAACTTTGTCAGGAGGAAGGATTGGAATAGCTGCTCAAGCCTTAGGAATAGCTTCAGGAGCGTATGAATTGGCTTTGCAATATTCTAAAGAAAGGAAAGCATTTGGTAAAGAAATTTCTAAGCACCAAGCCATTGCGTTTAAATTAGCAGATATGGCTACTGAAATTGAGGCTGCAAGATTGTTGTGTTTAAAAGCTGCTTGGCTTAAAGATAATGGTAAAAATTATGATACGCTTGGGGCAATGGCAAAAGTATTTGCTTCTGAAACAGCTATGAAAACTAGTGTTGAGGCAGTGCAAGTGCATGGTGGTTATGGTTTTGTAAAAGAATATCATGTGGAGCGCTTAATGCGTGATGCAAAAATTACACAAATTTATGAAGGAACTTCTGAGATTCAAAGAATTGTAATCTCTCGTTCTATTTTAAAATAATTATTATGAAAAAACTTATTTTATTATCATTTTCAATTTTACTTAACTTTGGCGTAAGTGCTCAAATTGATATTGATAAATCAAAATTAAATCCTGCATATTTGAAATTTTTACCTTCAAATACAAATCCTGAGGATTTGCGCCCATCTGACATTCCATCTGAACAAGTATTAAAACAAATGGGACTTTCAAATTCTGAAATTTCAGAGGCAATGGATTATAAATTTAGTAAAGGTAGATATGCTAAAGAGGTTCAAGATACAATAAAAGGTTATACTAATCTTTCAAAATTTTATAACAGTTTTGGGGACACTTTAGCAATAGATACTACATCATACCCTAAAGCAAGAGTTTATGGACAAGATATATTTAGAAATAATAAACTTTCATTTTATCAAAAAGCATTAGACGCTAAAGCTCCTGAAAATTACAAAGTTGGAAGCGGAGATGAAATATCTATTTCTGTATGGGGTTACTCTGAGTTTTCTGAAAATTTGTTAGTAGATAAGAGGGGGTATATCACACCTAGTTCTTATGGTAGAATCTATGTGAAGGGTTTGACTTTCAAAAAAATGCGATCATTACTTAAGAGTAAATTTGGTTCATTTTTGGATATGAAAAATTCTGAAATTGATGTTACCCTTTCTTATTCTAGAGTCATTACTGTGCATATTGTTGGTGAGGTTTATAATCCTGGTTCGTATACAATACCAGCTATCAATACTGCATTTAATGCTTTAATTGCAGCAAATGGTCCTAATCAGTTAGGTTCAGTTCGTAATATTTATATTAAGCGTGATGGAAAAACAGTTGATTCTTTAGATGTATACCAGTTTTTGTTTAATCCAACTCGTTCACAAGATATATATATGCAAGATGGAGATTATTTGTTTATTCCACCAGCAAAACATTTAATAGAAGTGAAGGGAGCTGTGAATCGCCCTTACACATATGAAGCAAAAACAGGTGAGTCTATCGCAGAGTTAATTAAATATGCTGGAGGCTATACTACAAATGCATTTACTGATATATTGACATTAAAGCGTATTGATTATAATGCAGTAAAAGTAAATGATGTATATAAAGATCATATCAATTCTACAATTATCCAAAATGGGGATGAGATTGTTGTGAATACAATTTCTAATAAATTATCAAATGTAGTTAGTGTAAAAGGTAATGTTGGTGTTTCTGGTGATTATGAATTTGTTAAAGGAGATTATTTATTGGATTTACTTCAAAGAGCTAAATGTATTTCTGAAAAGACATTTATGGATAAGGTGTATGTTGTTCGTTTGAATAAAGATAGAACAAAAACTCATATTACACTTAATCTAGCAGCAATTTTGGAAGATGATGGTCATATTGATAATATTCTATTGCAAGAATATGATATTATAAATGTGCTTTCTACTGATGATTATGATGAAGAGTTTTCTGTATCAGTTTTTGGAGCTGTTAGAAAAGTGGGCAACTTTGATTTTGGTGATGGAATGACTTTACAAGACGTTTTATTGCAGGCAGGAGGGTTAACATGGAAATCTGAAGCTAGTCGAGTAGAAGTAACTAGAGTAATGGATTATGATATTTCATCCAACAAGCTAAAGCCAAGAATGGCTGTTGTGAAAAAAATTAAAATTGGAGATGACTTAGCATTAAGTGCTGAAGCTGAAGAATTTTTACTAAAACCTTTTGATCAGATTTTTGTTAGAGAAAACCCTGATTTTGAAGTCTCGAAAAAAATTATATTGTCAGGAGAAGTTAAATATCCTGGAGTTTATTCACTTTTATCTAGAGATGAAAAAATTTCTTCTGTAATTAAAAGAGCAGGAGGCCTTTCTGAATACGCATATATTGATGGAGTTACTATGTTTAGAAAAGAATTGGTAAATAGAATTTCAAATACAGATATCACTCTTAAGGATTTATCTAAAGAGTTATTAGATTCTATTTATTCTAATCCAAATTTATCTCTTTTATATAAAGAAGAATTGCAACAAATGAGAGTGGAAAATTTTGAAAACTTTAAGGAAATTATAAAATATAATAAAGTATATTTAAACTTAGATAGAGCATTGCAATCTAAAGAATCTAAACATAATTTAGTTTTATTAGAAGGAGATAGTCTTATTATTCCTAAAATAATGGATTTCGTTCAGATTTCAGGTGATTTAATGAATCTTGAGGGAAGGTCAATAAGTGCACCTTATTTTGGAACTAGAAGAGCAAATTATTATGTCAATAATTTTGCTGGTGGTTTTGTAAAAGCAAATAAGAAAGCGAATACTGTTGTCATTTATCCTAATGGAATTGCTAAGAAAACTATCAATTTTGGGTTGTTTGTTATTTCTCCTATAGTTAAGAGAGGGTCTATAATTAAAGTTATTAATAAAGTTGATAAATCAGAAGATAAAAATATTCCAGTTGATTGGAATAATGCAATTGAGAAAACTATGCTGAAGGTTACTGCTATTCTCTCTTTGTGGTTATTAGTTGATAGAGTAGTGCCTGCACAATAATGGAAAATTATAATGATGAAATACAGTTAAAAGATATTCTGATTAAATTATCAGAGTATAAGACTTATTTATTTAGCAAGAAATTTACGATAATTACTGTATCAGGATTTTTCTTTGTATTGGGAATTGTATTTGCCATTTCTGATAATAAAAAATATACTGCCAAGCTTACTTTTGTAGTTGAGGACCAGCAACAGTCAGGGGGAGCTTTAGGTTCTATGTCAGGTATGGCTAGTCAGTTTGGTTTTGATATTGGTGGCTCATCAAGTGCAACATTCAGTCAAAACAATATTTTAGAATTGTTAAAGTCAAGAGGTGTAGTTGAAGCGGCTTTAATGCAGAATAGAAAAGTTAATAAAACAGACGATCTATTAATTGAACACTATCTTTATCTTAATAAGATAAAAGATTCTTGGAAAACAAATAATGAATTTACCCCAGTTTCATTTCATGGAATACTAACCCTGAATAATGATAGTGTTAGTGGTGATATCTGGAAGAGCATTATTGAAGATAAATTAGTAGTTGAGTTACAATCAGATGAAGCAAACATTATTAATCTATCTTATACGTCAGTTGATGATGAGTTTGCAAAAATGTTTGTTGAGACGTTAATTGAACAAATGAGTAAAATGTATATTACTTATCAGACTGCACAAGCAAATAATACTTTAAGTTTTTTAAATAATAGGGCTGATTCAGTTTTTATGGAACTAGAAAAAGCTGAAGAAGAATTTGCGAATGTTAAAGATATTAACCAACGAATTGTTAAAGCATCAGGTCGCTTAAAAGAGCTGCAGTTAATGAGAAGGGTTGAAGTGTTAAATGCTATGTATTTAGAGATCGTAAAAAACTTAGAGCTTTCAAAACTTACATTATTAAATCAAACTCCAATTATTCAAATTATTGATAAACCAATTCTCCCGCTTGAACAAGAGTTTAATTCAATAACAGCTTTAGGTTTACTAGGGGTATTTTTAGGAGGTTTTCTTTCTTTTATTTTCTTTATCTTTAGAAAGTTATTTAAGGATGCTTTATCAGAATAAATTAAAGGTTTTTAATTAATTGTTCTAAACCAATTCCTCTTGAGCCTTTAAGTAGAATTGTCTTTTTATGAATATTATTTTCTTGTATATGTTTTACTAACCCTTGTTTATTTTTAAAACTATTTTTTGTAAGGGAATGAAATATTTTTCCAACAAATATGCATTCTAATTCTAGCTGATTTATTAATTTAATGATATCTAGATGTTCCTTATTTGATTCTTCCCCTAATTCAAGCATGTCGCCAAGTATGCAAAGTTTGTTTTTGTATTCTTGATTTGAGAATGAGCTTAACATAGCTTTCATGCTTGAAGGGTTTGCATTATATGCGTCAAGTATTAGTGTGTTTTTTTTAGTTTTAACTAGCTGTGAACGATTATTTGTGGGGATATAATTCTCAATACTTTTTTTGATGTTCTCGTTAGAAAGATTAAAATAATTACCGATACAAATGGCTAATAAGATATTGTCAAATTGAAATTCTCCAATAAGATGGCTGTTAATTATTTCATTATTATATTTTATGCTAACTAACGGTGTTATGTCAGTAATTAGCCCAAAAATATCTCCTGATGTGCCGTATGTTATTTGTGATATTCCTTTAGAAAGGCTAAGTAATAGTTTATCTCCAGCGTTTACGAATAAATGACCTTTATTGTAGTTAATGAATTCATATAATTCCTTTTTAGTATCAATTACGCCTTGTAGACTTCCAAATCCTTCTAGGTGAGCTGAGCCAATATTTGTGATTACTCCAAAGGTTGGTTGGGCAATATTACAAAGGAACTCAATTTCTTTTTGATGGTTTGCTCCCATTTCAATTATAGCAATCTCATGTTTTTTATTGATTTCTAAGATACTTAAAGGAACGCCAATATGATTGTTTAAATTTCCCTTGGTTGCATAACAATTTAACTCACTGTTTAAAATGGCATTTATAAGTTCTTTAGATGTTGTTTTTCCATTGCTTCCTGTAATTCCAATTAAAGGAATATTCAGTTGATTTCGGTGGTAAGTAGCAAGGTCCTGAAGGGTTTTTAGTGCATTATTAACAAGAATTGTGTTTTGATGAATATCGTATTCTTTTTCATCAACTATAGCATAAGAACAGCCATCTTGAATAGCTTTTAGAGCATATTTATTACCGTTAAAGTTTTCTCCTCTCAAAGAAATAAACATAGCGCCATTCGTAATTTTCCTGCTATCAGTAGAGATAGTAGAGTGCTGTTGGAAGAGCGCGTATATTTCTTCAATATTCATATTATTATAAAAAAAACCCCATGTTTAGTGGGGTTCTATTTTTACTATATAATTATATTTTAGTTATTTTTTTTACTGTAGTCAGCTCCTCTTCTAGTATTCTCTTTCTGATTACTAACTGGTGCTCCAACTCTATCCATAGCACATCTAAAGCCAATAGCATCAGTTGATTGATCTTGGTCTAAGAATCTTCTTGTACCAGGATTTAACCAATAAGCTCTGTCTTTCCAAGAGCCTCCTTTGAATACTCGAGTTCTATCAGTTACTAAAGAGGATTCGCCATAAGCATACATTTCGCTAGAATTTCCTGTTTTAGCATTGTCTTTATATTGTTCAGCTTTTTGATTCCATTTATCAATTTGTACTCTTGCTGTATCAGAAGTTGTTGTTTCTTCTAAAAAGTTATTCCAGTCAATTCCCATTTGAGATTCAATATCTCCATCCAAGTAATTAATATTATCAGATTTCTTATAGTTTCTTCTGTATACATTTCCTTGAACATCAACAGGTACCATAGTAATTCTACCTAAACTGTCTTTCTCTGCAATAAATCCATCTTCATCAGTTTTTTGTGTAGTATACACATTTCCTCTAAAGTTTCTGTGGTCTGAAATTGTAGTTTGTTCAATTTCTGGTCTGTAAACATCCATCACCCATTCTGCTACGTTACCAGCCATATTATATAAGCCATAATCATTTGGCCAGTATGAACGGACGGGAGCAGTAATATCAGCATTATCATTCAAATTTCCAGCAACACCCATATTATCACCTCTTCCTCTTTTGAAATTTGCCATTATTTCTCCCTGATTTTTAGGGTCTCCATTTCTAAGAGAAGAACCATTCCAAGGGTATAGTTTTCTTTCATTAGTGTTTTCTTCCTGCGTATTTCCAACATATCCTAGAGCGGCAAACTCCCATTCTGCCTCAGTTGCAAGACGGTATTTTGGAAGTAATAATCCATCCTCCATTCGTACTTGTCTTGACTTTTCTCCAGTTGATGGGTCTAAGTTTCTAAGGTTTCTACGAATAATCCCTTCATACTGACCTGCTAAGTAGGCTTCAGTGTTGAAAGTGTTGTCATCAACTTGTTCAGGATCCTCTTTTAAGATACCTTCATTAATAAGTATTCTTTCATTTACCCTATCAGTTCTCCATGTACAGTAGTCGTTTGCTTGAGTCCAACTTACCCCAACAACAGGGTAATTTTGATATGCTGGATGTCTTAAGTATTGTGTTACAAAAGGTTCATTATAACCTAATTTATCTCTCCAAACTAAGGTGTCAGGTAAAGATTTTTTATAAACTTCAGGATAAGATTGAGAGTAAACTCTTTTTATCCAATGTAAGTATTCTAAGTAATCTACATTTCTAACTTCAGTCTCGTCAAGATAAAAGGAAGATACTGTAACTTTTCTTGGAACATTATTCCAATCGTACATCACATCTTGCTCAACTCTACCCATTGTGAATGAGCCTCCTTCTACAAAAAGGAGTCCTGGACCTGTGATTTGCTCTTGAAACTTATTATTAGTTTCAAAACCTCCATTTTTAGAGTTATTATATTCCCATCCTGTAGATGATGATTTTTCTCTTGCACACGAGGCAATTATCAATACACTACTTAGTACGATTATTAATTTATTTGATTTCATCATTTGTATTTATAATATGATTATTTAACTAACTATTAACTAAAATTGAGGACAACTTATTGTATTAAAAGATTTGCTTTTTGATCGACAGGGCATGAATAATGTAAATGATAACTCATGAGCTCCAAGGGTGTTACTATTTTTAAGGTTGCTTAATGTAATATCGTAACTGTATCCAAATTTGAATGAATCTTGAATCAGACCAAGCATAAGGATAAAGGAGTCAATATTCTTTAAACTATGTCTGGCCCACAAACCTCCAACTATCGGCCCTCTATTTACATATACACCATAGTTAAACTGTTGAAAGTCTTGTTGTTTCTGGTATAAGAAGTTTGGTGAAATAGTAGTTACATTATTACTGTATTTACTTAAAGGAATATTTCCGCCAATATGAGCAGTTATTTTTGTGGGTAATTCACTTTCACTTATAAAGCCTTGATTGGGTGTTGTTAGATGATGAGCTGCAAAGCCAAAAAATAAATTCTCAGAATATCCAATAAATCCTGCTGAAAAATCAGGGAAACTTCTAGTTGTTGCATTGTTCGCTATATCTTCTTGTGTACTAAATACAAAACCATCTCTTGGGTGAATCATGTCTCCAAAAGTTAAGTCACTCCAATCTAAACTTATCGATCTATATGAAGCTTCGAAACCAGCTTTTACTGAAAATTTTCTATTTACTTCTAGATGATAGGAATAAAGTAAAGATGCATGTGTCGTATTTAAAGCTCCTGCACCACTTCTGTCTTGTGCTACCATAACTCCTAACCCGCCTCCAATTGCATTAATGTGTTGATCCCATGATACTGATGTTGTAACATAAGTCCTTCCTATTCCAGGCCACTGATCTCTGTAGTTTAAATTTGCTCGAGGACAACCTTTAGGTGTTGCTCCTGCAAATGCAGGGTTTAAATACAGTGGGTTTGCATAAAATTGACTAAAAGCAGGGTCTTGTGCACTTGCTTCATTACTTATAAAAAAGCAAACAGATACCGCTATAAAAATCTTGGAAAATTTATTCAACATAAAAGTGTTTTTTCTTAATTTCAATTTCACAAAAATAAACAAATTATTTACTATCTACTTTTACTAATAAAGAAATTGTATAATAATTATATTTTTTTTGCGTTTTGCAGTTGTTTATAAAATGATACTTAACTTTGCAAGAATGAAAAAAAATATATTTATAGCTTTATCATACGTTCTTTTGACAGTTAATTTATTTGGACAATATAACTCTGTATTGTCTGAGGGAAAGTGGTTTAAAATATCAACTAATAAATCAGGTATTTATAAGTTGGATTACTCTAGTATATTGTCTTTAGGTGTTGCTGTAAATAATTTGCAGATTTCAAGTATAAAATTATATGGAAATGGAGGTGGAATGTTGCCAAAATTAAACTCTGATTTTAGGTATAATGATTTAGTTGAAAATGCCATAAATATTTACGATTTAAACAATAACGGTGTATTTGAAAATGGAGATTATATTTTGTTTTATGGACAATCTCCACATACTTGGAAATATGATCCTCAATCAAGTTTATTTAAACATGAAACACATTTATTTTCTGATGAAGTAAATTATTTCTTAACAACTGATAATCAGTTAAATGGTAAAAGAATTGAGAGGAAACAAATCTTGCAAAATCCTACTAAAACGATAACAGCATTTAATGCATTTTCCTTTCATGAACTTGAACTTGAAAATTTAATTCATTCAGGAAAAGAATGGTTTGGAGAACGATTTGACACTCAAAATAGTCAATCTTTTGATTTTAGTTTTCCTAATTTAGAAACTACTTCTCCCGTCACTGTTAAAACAGCTGTTGCTGCTCGTTCATTAAATCCTTCTATATTTTCAGTAGCTGTAAATTCTGAACCCTTACAATCTATTTCAGTTCAGAATATTGTTTCAACTTACGCTACAGAATACGCTAAAACTTCTTCAATGTCTTCTGTGTATTTAGCTTCTTCATCAAATCTTACAGTAGATATAGAGTATAGCTCAATTGATAATGGAGCATTGTCGTGGTTGAATTATATAGAAATAAATGCAAGAAGAAAATTGGAAATGTCAGGCAATTACTTGTTATTTAGGGATGCATCATCATTTGGGGATGAAATAGCTTCTTTTGAGCTTTCTAATGCTAATATTGGAATTATGGTTTGGGATGTTACTAATCCAACGTCAGTAGTTGAAGTATCCACTTTAATAGATGCTAGTAAACTTTCTTTTAATGATTCTATTAATGAGTTACATGAATATATTGCCTTTAACTCTAATGCTTATTTAACGCCTTCTATTAGGGGTGAGGTAGCTAATCAAAATTTGCACAATACACCTATTGATATTGAGTATGTAATAGTTTCTCATCCTAATTTTTCAGCACCTGCTGAGCGTCTAGCTGATTTTCATCAAGAAAATGATGATATTACTTCAGTCATAGTAACACCTCAACAGATATATAATGAATTCTCTTCAGGTGTACAAGACGTAAGTGCTATTCGTGATTTTTTAAGATTCTTGTATAAAAGACAAAATTCAAAATTAAAATATGTTTTGCTTTTTGGAGATGGCTCCTATGATCCTAAAAATAGAGTATCTAATAATACAAATTTTATTCCTACCTATCAATCACTAAATTCTACTCATCCAACACTTTCCTATGTTACGGATGATTATTTTGGTTTGTTAGATGATAATGAGGGTGAATTTAGTAATGATTTAGTCGATATTGGAATTGGGAGATTTCCTGTTTCTACTCTTTCACAAGCAAATGTGTTAGTGGATAAAGTAGAGCAGTATTATGCAAAAGAATCATTTGGAAGTTGGAGAAATGATATAACTTTTATTGCTGATGATGGAGATGCGAATGATGGAAATACACACATGTGGCAAGCCGATAGTTTGGCAAATATTGTAGCAGATAATTATAGAAACATCAATATCAGTAAGATTTATTTAGATAATTATTTGCAAGAATCAACTCCTGGTGGTCCTAGAAGCGAAGCGACTCAAAATGCAATTAATAACAGAGCGGATAAAGGCGCGTTATTAATTAATTATACAGGGCACGGAGGGCCATTAGGTTGGACGCAGGAAAGAATATTGGAGTTAGATCAAATTAATGCTTGGGATAATGGGAATAAATTACCTTTATTTATGACCGCTACTTGTAAATTTTCTTATTTTGATAACCCAGAACAAACTTCAGCAGGTGAGTATGTTTTATTAAATCCTAATGGAGGTGCAATTGCTTTGTTAAGTACAACTAGATTGGTATATTCTACTCCAAATTATAATTTAAATACTAAATTTATCAAAACCTTATTTGAAAAGATTGACGGTGAATTTCCTAGATTAGGAGATGTATTTAAGCAAACCAAAATATTAAGTGGTACTTCAGTAAATAATAGAAATTTTACATTATTAGGTGATCCTGCTCTTTGTTTGGCTTATCCTGAATATGAAATAGAAACTACAAGTGTTTTAGATACGCTAAAAGCACTAGGTGAAGTAACTATTACGGGGGAAGTTATTGGTGAAAATGGAGTGCTTAGTACTTTTAATGGAACTGTATATCCAACAGTTTATGACAAGGAAATTATTAGAACTACTTTAGGGCAGGAATCTTGCACGCCAATGCCTTATCGTGATCAAAATAATATACTATATAAAGGTGCTGCTTCAGTTGTTGAAGGTAATTTTTCTTTTTCATTTGTTGTACCAAGGGATATTGCTTACAATTATGGTGCAGGAAAAGTTTCATATTATGCTGTCTCTGATCATCAAGATCCAGTAGATGCAGCTGGAAGTGATGAGGGTTTTGTTATTGGAGGTACTGCTGATGATATTACTTATGACTATGAAGGCGCAGAATTAGAAATGTACATGAACACAAGAAATTTCTCTGATGGAGGTATAACAGATGAGAATCCTGTTTTATTGGCGGATATTTTTGATTTTAGTGGAATTAACACTGTGGGAAACGGTATTGGCCATGATATCACTGCTGTTTTGGATGGGAATACTGCAAATCCTTATGTGATGAATGATTTTTATGAAGCAAATAAGGATGATTATACTAGAGGGTTAATTAGTTTTCCATTCTATAATTTGGCAAAAGGGGAGCATACCTTAACTCTTAAGATTTGGGATGTATTTAATAATTCTTCTGATGCAACAATTACTTTTGTTGTTTCTGATGAGAACGATTTTACAATTTCTGATTACAATACTTATCCCAATCCTTTTTCAAATTCTACTGATATATACTTTCAACACAATAAGCCGAATCAGAACTTGGATGTATTTTTAGAGATTTATTCTATAACTGGAACTTTAGTTAAAAAACAGGAAGAAAGTTATAATGACAATGGATATAGGATAGGTCCGATTACATGGAATGGAAAAGACGAATATGGAGGGCAGCTGAGTGCAGGAATGTATATTGCGAAATTAGGTGTTAGTAGTTCTGATGGCGATTTTACTTCAAAATCAATTAGAATTATACTATTACCGCAATAGATTCGTTCAAGTCCACATAAAAAAAAAGTATATTTGCAAACTAAATTTAAGAAATGAAGAAAATAATAGGAATAATTTGCGTGTCATTATTGGCGTCTAACTTATTTGCGCAGTCAGACATTGATTTGCAAGATGATATTGCTGGCTCAAATCTAAATACAATTACAACCGCAGTTCCTTTTTTGCTAATTTCTCCTGATTCAAAAGCAGGAGCTATGGGTGATGTTGGCGTAGCCACAAATCCTGATGCAAATTCAATACATTGGAATCCTGCAAAATTGGCTTTTGTAGATGATGATATGGGTTTTGCTGTGTCTTATGTGCCATGGCTTAGAGCACTGGTTCCAGATATCAACTTATCTTATTTAGCAGGCTACAGGAAGATTAATAAAAATGAAGCTATTGGTTTGGAATTGCGTTATTTTTCATTAGGAGATATTACTTTTACTGATGTATCAGGAAATACAATAGGACAATATAAACCAAGTGAGTTTGCTTTAGGAACTTCCTATTCTCGTAAACTGTCTGATAATTTTTCATTAGCAATATCAGGTCGATATATTTATTCTAATTTAACAGGCGGTCAAGCGGCTGGAGGTATTCCTACAGTTGCAGGACAATCAATAGCTGCTGATCTTGCGGGGTATTACACAAATCCTATTAGGCTAGGAGGTAAGGATTTTGACTTAGCTATTGGAGGTAATATATCAAATATTGGTAGTAAAATTTCTTATACTGAAACGTCAGTTAAGGATTTTATTCCAATTAACTTAAGATTAGGAACTGCAATAGGTACAGAATTTGACGACTATAATAAAATGTCTTTTGCATTTGACATTAATAAATTGTTAGTTCCTACTCCACCTGTATATAATAATGAAGGAGAGATTACTTTAGGTCAAGATCCTAATGTTTCTGTTGTTTCAGGTATTTTTCAATCATTTGGTGATGCACCAGGAGGGTTTGGTGAAGAAATGAGAGAGATTAATTATTCTATAGGTACAGAATATTGGTATGCAAATCAGTTTGCTATACGGGCGGGTTACTTCTTTGAACATGATACTAAGGGAGGTAGAAAATTCTTTACTTTTGGTTCAGGAGTTAAGTACAATGTTTTTGCACTTGATTTTTCCTACTTAATAAATGCTAGCCGTTCAATTAACGGTAATAATCCTTTAGCAAATACTATGCGCTTTACACTAGTGTTTGATTTTGGAGCAATGAAAGAAAGCTAATTATGAGTTTTAGAGTAGGTTTCGGTTTTGATGTACACCAATTAAAGGAAGGTTTAGATTTTTGGATAGGAGGGATAATTGTTCCTCACACAAAAGGAGGTCATGGTCATTCTGATGCTGATGTTTTAATCCATTCTATTTGTGATGCTCTTTTAGGGGCTGCAAATTTAGGTGATATCGGCAAACACTTTCCTGATACTGCAGCTGAGTATAAAGGAATTGATAGTAAAATTTTACTAAAAGAAGTAATGGTTTTGGTTAGAAATAAAGGTTATGAAATTGGTAATATTGATTCAACTATTTGTTTGCAAACCCCGAAAATAGGACCCTATATTGCAGAAATGCAAAAGGTATTAGCTATTTGTATGAATATAGATGTTGAGCAAGTTTCCATTAAAGCTACTACTACAGAAAAACTAAGCTTTGTTGGTAGAGAAGAAGGAGTTTCAGCTTACGCAACCGTTTTAATTACCAAGATTTAAAACCCAATTTTACTTTTAATTTTATTGTCTCTTAAGTAAACAAGCATCTCTGCTTCTGCACAAACTATACCTTTGGTATTGATGGCTTGTACAGTATGCCATATTTCAAATTTCCCAACTTTATTTAAAGCATTTTCAGCTTCAATTATATCTGTAGGAGTTATGGTGAAAGTGAGGTGTAAATCAGTAGTTGCTGGACGTTTATATTTAATATTTGCACTTTTTAACCAAATTTCTAATTTTCTATCTTTCTGCTGAAAAATATTGTAATACATAGTAGGAAAATAAGGGTCGAAAGCGGAGAATATTGTTCCTCCAAATATAGTTTTATGGAAGTTCATGTTTAGGATTGATTTTCTAAGAACTACTTTAAATTCAGTATAATCTTCTGCTACTTTTTTTAGTATAATCCTATTGAAGAAAAGGGGTGGAAAAATATTGAGTACAAATCGTAAAATTCTTCGTCTAAACATAAAATCAAAAGTAATAAAAAAGCCTGCAAAATGCAGGCTTCTTATAAGTGTATTTAATTAGATTTAATTAGAATTTATCAAGATTCATTATTTTAATCCAAACATTTCCGAAATCATGTATAAATTTCTGTTCTGAATCATCACATGCATATGTTTCTGCTAAAGCACGCAGTTGAGAATTTGAACCAAATATTAAATCAACTCGAGTACCCATCCATTTTACATCACCAGTAATTCTATCACGCCCTTCAAATAAATCTGAAGATTCTAATGAAGGTTCCCAAGCAATTTTCATGTCAAGTAGATTTATAAAAAAATCATTTGAGAGGCATCCAGGATTGGAAGTTAAAACACCATATTTTTTACCTCTTAAATTAGTATTTAAAACCCTCATTCCTCCCAATAGGACTGTCATTTCAGGAGCAGTTAATGTAAGTAAATGTGATTGATTTAATAGTAATTCTTCTGCGGGAATATTTTGACCAGGTTTAAGATAATTTCTAAATGCATCTGATTTTGGTTCTAAAATTGAAAAAGATTCTATATCTGTTTGCTCTTGTAACGCATCGTTACGGCCTGGCTTAAAAGAAAGGTTAATATTATATCCAGATTTCTTTGCAGCACTTTCAACACCAACATATCCGGAAAGAATTATTAAATCAGCTAATGACAGTCTTTTATTTTCTATTTGCGAATCGTTAAATTTAGCTTGTATATTTTTAAGAGATTCTAGAACGATTGATAATTTTTCAGGTTGATTTGCTTCCCAAGTAATTTGAGGAAACAAAGCTAAGCGTGCTCCATTTGCCCCTCCTCGTTTATCTGTCCCCCTAAATGTTGATGCTGATGCCCAGGCAGTTGAAACTAATTGCGATACTGATAACCCTGAATTCAATATTATTTCTCTAAGATTAGAGATATCTGCATCGTCAATCATTGCATACTCTATTTTAGGAATAGGGTCTTGCCAAATAAGTGTTTCAGAAGGAACTTCTTCCCCAAGATATCTTGAGATAGGACCCATATCACGATGGGTTAATTTATACCAAGCCCTAGCAAATGCATCTTCAAACTCTTCTATATTGTCATAAAAGCGTTTGGAAATCGCATTATAAATAGGGTCTTCAATCAGTGCTAAATCTGTTGTCGCCATCATTGGTGCATGGCGTTTTGATGAGTCATGAGCATCAGGGACTGTATTTGCTCCTTCCTTATTCTTAGGATGCCATTGTTGTGCACCTGCTGGGCTTTTACCTAATTCCCATTCATATCCAAATAATGTTTCAAAATAACTATTATCCCATTTAATTGGAGTCGGTGTCCATGCCCCTTCTAAACCACTTGTTATTGTATGTAAACCTTTCCCACTTTTAAAGCTGTTTTTCCATCCAAACCCCATCTCTTCTATATTTGCTGCTTCGGGATCAGCTCCAACATGAGAAGCATCACCAGCTCCATGAGTTTTTCCAAAGGTATGCCCTCCAGCAATTAGAGCTACGGTCTCCTCATCATTCATTGCCATTCTGCTAAATGTCTCTCTAATATCTCTCGCAGATGCTAATGGGTCTGGCTTTCCGTTTGGCCCCTCAGGATTTACATATATTAGGCCCATTTGAACTGCTCCTAAAGGGTTAGATAATTTACGGTCTCCTGTATATCTTTCATCTTCAAGCCATTCAGATTCTGGACCCCAATTTATATCTCCTTCAGGCTCCCATATATCTTCACGTCCACCAGCAAAACCAAAAGTTTTAAACCCCATTGATTCTAATGCGCAATTACCTGTTAAGATCATTAAATCTGCCCATGAAATTTTTTGTCCATATTTTTGTTTTATAGGCCATAATAATCGACGAGCTTTATCTAGATTTCCATTATCTGGCCAACTATTTAAAGGTGCAAAACGTAAAGTTCCTGATGAGGCCCCGCCACGCCCATCACCAATCCTATAGGTTCCTGCGCTATGCCACGCCATTCGAATGAAAAAAGGGCCATAATGGCCGTAGTCTGCAGGCCACCAATCTTGTGAATCAGTCATTAAGGCATAAAGATCTTGTTTTAAAGATTTTAGGTCAATACTTTTAAACTCTTCAGCATAATTAAATCCATCTTGCATTGGATTTGATAATTTAGAATTTTGATGTAAAATTTTTAAATTAAGCTGATTTGGCCACCAATCTGCATTTGAATAGCTTTTAGTTTTTATTTTTTTTTGTTCACTGTAGCCAAAAGGACATTCTCCTTCTTTAGTATTTGATTCTGATTTATTTTCCATAGTTTATTTACTTTTATTTAGTATAGTCAATATTGTTATAATTGGCATAAATTATTTTGAGATTTTAGCTATTGATTTATTAAATAGATGTGATTACTTTTTTGATAATTTGCTAAAAAATTGATTGTATATTTTTTATAAATGTTAATTTAATGCTGCTATTGCTTTTTCATAATTTGGTTCTGATGATATTTCATCAACTTGTTCAGTGTATATAATTTTATGAGATTCATCTAATACAATAATGCATCTAGAGTGAAGGTTAGCAAATGCCCCATTTAAAATTGTAAGTCCGTAGTTATTTCCAAAATCACCTGATACAAAGTCAGATAATGTAACAACATTTTCAATCTTCTCTGCTCCACAAAATCTGTTATGAGAAAAAGGTAAATCTCTCGAAATGCAAAGCACTTTAGTATTAGAAAGGTTTGCTGCATTTATATTGAAGTTTCTTACTGAAGTACCGCAAACTCCAGTATCAATAGCTGGAAAAATATTCATAATGATTCTTTCACCTTGAAAATTATTTAAGCTAACCTCTTCCAAGTCTTTTCCAATTAAGCAAAAATCTTTTGCTTGCTCACCAATTTTTGGTAAATATCCAGAGGTATTTGCTGGATTATTGCCTAATGTAATTTTCGCCATTTTATATTTTTTGATTGTTAATTACTTGCAAAAATAGAATAATTTGGGCATAATAATTAAATATTTGAGAGAATAAAATTGACTCTTTCGCTTACGGATAGTTTGGGGACTTTTACTAATGTATATCCAAGAGATTTATAAGTTTCAATTATTGAGCTTTCAATATTAATAGCTGCTTTTATATCCTCCATTCGTTCACCATCATTAACGAATATTTCTTGCCAAAAGGGAGTAATAAATACTTTTTTATTAAAAACACATTGTTTTATAATTTGATTGATTTCGGTTGTTATTCCTAACCTATTTGCCTTTAAATAAGCAATACAATCAATACTACTTCTGTCGAAAAAATAATTTTCATTTTCTGAACTGTTTAAATATTGTTCTTTACGCAAGCTAGCAATATGGTTTTCAAAAGCAATTTGATTTTTCCATGGTAAAATATCTCCTCCAATCATTATTTGTTCTGCAATAATCTCTCTTGAAATTTCTTCTGCACACGAGTAATCTTTTTGCATAAGAGCATTAATAATAGCTGTTTTCCCAGTTCCTGGAGCTCCAGTAATTATGTATTTTTGGTTCATTTTTAAAGACTTAACATAACTATAATTGCACCTACAATTATGGCTAAAATCTTTTGAGTGCTGAATTTATGACCATCACTACTTTCAAAAAGAATAGTAGTAGAAATGTGTAAAAATATACCAATAACCATGGCCATAATTTCATTGTTATAATTTGCTAGAGCTGTAAAAAAACTTCCGGCAAAAACTCCTAGTGGTGCCATTAATGCAAAAAGCAGTAAATAGAAATAGGCCTTTTGTTTTGGCATATTACTTTGTAAAAAGAAAGTCATAAGTACAATAGCTACTGGCATTTTATGTAATACAATTCCTGTAAGTAAAGCATTATGGGCGTGCTGATGTAAATGTCCGCCTAAAGGGACTCCTTCAAGTAAAGCATGTAAACAAAGACTAATAAGTACAGAAAAAGGAATTATATTGCTTTTGTTGAAATGTCCATGTTCTATTCCTTGCGAAAAATATTCTAACAATATCTGGATTAGAAATCCACCCAAAATGAATAGTCCGATATGCTTACTTGTATTGTGTTCGAACAGTTCAGGTAATAGATGTAATACACTTACGGCTAACAAATACGCCCCACTAAAAGTAAGGAGTAATTGTATGTTCTTACTTTTCTTTGGTTTAAAAATTTCGACCACAATTGCACCCGCAATTACAGAAGCAAACAATAATCCTAGTGTTGTTAAATTCATTTCTTGCAAATTAGTATTAAACGATCAGAAATTTCTTCATCAAAATTATCCAATTTATAATTGCCAAAGATATCAATTATTTTTAGTCCTGCATTAGTGATAAATTCAGAATAATCAGCTAAAGTAATTGCTTTTACTTTTTCTTGAAATTGTTGTTCTTCTTTTCCATCAGTAATTCGGATATCCTTTATGATAAATCCATCTTTTACTTGCCTTGTTATATCAAACTGTATGTTGTTAATTGTTTTTTGTTCATTGAGCACCAAATTAGCAATCACCTTTTTTGTATTCATAAAATCAATAATCAGTATGCCTTCTTTTTTCAGATTATTCGCCATAGCATTAATGGCCTTCTGCTCGTCTTTATTATTTTCAAAATAACCAAAAGAGGTAAATAGGTTAGTAACGACATCAAAGGCATCTTTCTGATAATTCTCTCGCATATCATGTACTGAAAATTGTAGATTTTTGTTTTCATCTTTTTTAGCAGTGTTTATGCTGTTTTGGGATAAATCAACCCCAACCACATCCATTCCTTTTTTATTAAAGTATTTGGCATGCCTACCTTTGCCGCAAGCAATATCTATAAGCTTACTTCCTTTATGGATTTGTAAATAATCAATTAAATTATCAATAAAAACCTGCGCCTCTTTTTCATCTCTATTTTTATAGAGCGTATGATAATAGGGGGAATCGAACCAGTTTGCAAACCAACTCATAATTGTTCTCTTAATTTCTTAGGCATATTTTTTACTGCTAAATTATAGGAATCTTTTACCCATTGTTCAATTTGTTGGTCGCTTAAATCTCCTATAAAACTTACGGAGTTCCAATGTTTTTTATTCATATGCCAAGCTGGAGTTACTTCCGTAAATTCTTCTCTTAGCTTTATTGCTTTTTCAGGGTCACATTTTAGGTTACAGTACTCGAAAGTCATCATATTACAAAGGGCAAACATCTTCCCCATTACCTTAAATACTAATATATTTTCATCAAAAGGAATCTGTTCTGTTATTCCTTTAAGCGAAAGGCAATATTCTCTGAAGTGGTCAAGGGACATTTTACCCTCTTTGCCTTATAGCTTCATACAAGATAACGCCAGTAGCAACTGATACATTTAAAGAAGCAATTTTTCCATTCATAGGGATTTTTGCTCTAGCATCACACATTTTTAGAAATTCAGGAGAAACGCCATCTTCTTCCGAACCTATAATGATAGCAGTAGGAGTCGTATAATTCGGTTTGTACATATTTTCCTGTGTTTTTTCAGTACAGCCAATTAATTGTATGCCACTTTCTTTCATGAATTGTAAAGCCAATTTCAAGTTCCAGGTTCGGCAAACGGTAACCTTATGCAGGGCTCCAGCTGAGGTTTTTATTGCGTCAGCATTAATAGCAGCAGCATTTTGTTCAGGAATTAAGATAGTATCCACACCAGCACATTCTGCTGTACGGGCTATGGCTCCAAAATTTCTTACATCTGTAATTCTATCCAATACCAATACTAATGGATTCTTTCCTTCTTCATAGAGTTTAGGGATCACATCCTCAATATTGTGAAAATCGATAGGAGAGATAAATGCAAAAACTCCTTGATGATTTTTTCTTGTCAAGCGATTAATTTTCTCTAAAGGAACATGCTTGTAGTTTATTCTCTTTTCGCGCACCAATTTCCAGAGTTCTGCAAACAAATCGTTATGCAATCCTTTTTGGATAAATAATTTGTCAATTGTTTTTCCGGATTCAACCGCTTCAATTATGGCACGGATACCAAAAATATAATTTTTTTCTTCTGTGTTATGCATTATTGTCTTCTTTAAACTCAATTTGAGTGGTAATATCAGGGATATTTCTGAGTTCTATTTCTTTTTTAATTTCTTCTGATTTAGCTTTTAGATCTTTTGTTAAAATCTGTTTTTTTCGTTTTTCCATTGGTGGGTTTAGTTTTTCAGCATTTTCAAACTGAATAACACTCTCCAAAATATCTCTTGGTAATTGCGTTCCTGCTTTGTTGAGGGTGTCCAGAAATTCCTCTGCAAAGAATTGGTCAATCTGTATCCTTCTTTTGGTAGTATGTGCAAATTTCCCAATAATCCTACATACATTATCCCTTTCTTCAGGACTTAGTTTGTCAGCAAATTCGTATTCCTCAATCTTTTTTAAACTTAGGATGATTGGTTCCAAAGCATCTTTGGTAACTATATATACATTATAATCGCTAATATTATAGGTGAACTTATTAATAACTTGCAAAGTGTTAGAAGGAATAACTAAAAATAAATCCTTTTTTACATCATCATGCTTAGCATATTTTTTTAGACTTTCTGTTTGTAGTTTTATGTATTTAGGAAAATTACTCAAGTCATCATTTGCAGGGCTTTTTGCATCAAAAACAATTAGTTGATCCATTATCTCTATGGAATTATCAGGCTTGTTTCTTGGGTGTGGAAAATCCTCTTGACTAATGTATTTAATAACATGGTTACGGCAAATAAGTTTCAGGTGATTTTCAACATCTTTTTCATGTTCTCCCCATGTCCATTTCATTTTTTCAAGCCTATCTTCTGTTTCTTTTACCCTTAAGTCATTAAGTCTTTCTTTTTCATTTGTTAAACTTTCTTGTAAGGTATTAGTTGATTCAATTGATTTTCTTAGCGTTTCATTTCTGTTTTCTTCTTCTTTTTTCAGAAATATATTTTCATTTTTAAGATTATTTCTTTCTTGCTCGATATTTGAAAGTTTTTCTTTAAGGATAGTATTTTCAGTTTTTACTTGTTCAAAAGCATTAGTTTTGGCATTGGCAATATCAATATTTTGTTGTTGTTGTTTTGCTTCAGTTTCTTTGGTTACAAGCGATTTTTCTAATTCTAAAACTCTATTTCTATCTTCTTCCAAATTATCTTTAGTGCCGGATTCTTTTTTGAAATAAACTAATGCAAAACCTGCAACTAATACAACTAAAACTAGATATTCCATAAGTGTTTTTTTTGAATTATAAAATGAGGACCAAAGTACCAACTTCTACTAGCTTATACAAATCAATTACTTCTTTATTTTTCATTCTTATACAGCCATGTGAGGCAGGTTTTCCTAGCCTTCCTTCTTCTGAGGTTCCGTGTATGTAGATGTATCTTTTAAAGGAGTCAATTCCTTCTCCTGTATTTTTGCCTTTTTCCAAGCCCTCTAACCACAATATCCTACTGGTTACATCATCAGTTTTGCTTTTTGTTTGATCAGTATAAATAGTGGCGATATGGCCATGAAATACTCTGCCTGTCATTTTGCCATTTATTGGTGTTTTCTCGCCATATTTCTCTTTTATGCTGTGTAGTCCTATCGGTGTTTTATTACTTCCTGATGCGCTCCCTATTCCGAATGCGGAACTTGAAATAATATATTCTTTAATGATGCTATCATGTTCTATGTAATATAGCTTTTGTTTTTTTATAGAAACATAAATTATCTCATCAGTAAAAGTGTTTTTTCTATCCAAATAATTATTTACACGCTCAATAATTGAATTTTGTGCTGTTGTGTTTAAGCTAATTAAACTAATTAAAATAAGGTTAATGGTTCTGAGCATAATTTCCAATTAATAGGTTTCTGATTATTGCTTGAGAGTATTTTATTTGTTTTTGAAAAGTGGTTGCATCCCAAAAAACCTCTATATGCCGAAAAAGAGGATGGATGGGTAGTAGTTAAAATATGATGTTTATTTGTGTCAATCAGTGCTGATTTTTTTTGAGCAAAGGCGCCCCAAAGTAAAAAAATTACACCTTCTTTTTCTTCTGATAATTTTTTAATTATACTATCTGTAAAGGGCTCCCAACCTAATTTATGATGGGAGCCAGCTTTTTTTTCTCTGACAGTTAATGTTGCGTTCAGTAGTAGTACGCCTTGTTCTGCCCAGGACTCTAAGTTTCCATTACTAGAAATAGAATGGTTTAGATCGCGTTGTAATTCTTTGAATATATTTTGTAAAGAGGGTGGTATTTTTACTCCACTAGGTACTGAAAACGCAAGTCCGTGCGCTTGACCTTTTCCATGGTAAGGGTCTTGTCCTAAAATTACAACTTTAATTTTGCTAGGTTTTGTAAAATTAAAGGCATTAAAAACTACATCATTTGAAGGAAATATAGTGTGGATTTTTCTTTCAATTGCTAAAGCGCTAATAATTTCTTGAAAGTTACTGGAATTTAATTCCTCTCTCAAAAATGCTTTCCATTCCGAATGGAGATGTAATTTTGTAGTCTTCATTTTATTGTTTCAAAGATAGCTAATCTGTTTTAAAATTGTATTTTTGTCAAAAATTATTTTCAATGAAAAAAGTAGTGTTTTTTGCAATTGCAATTGTCTTAGTTAGTTTTCTTTCATCTTGTGCTCTTTATCCTGATCAATGTCCTGGTGTTGCTGTGCTTGAATCTTCAGTTTTACCAGCTTAATACTTGTTTTGGAGATAAAAGAGAAGATAAAAAAGCCTAAATGGCTAAAAGTAAAGCTACCAACTGGGCAAGCTTATAAGGCTGTTAGAGGGATTACTAAGTCTCATGATTTGCACACCATTTGTGAAAGTGGAAATTGTCCTAATATGGGAGAATGCTGGGGTGCAGGTACAGCAACTTTTATGATTTTAGGAAATATATGCACGCGTTCTTGTGGTTTTTGTAATGTTATGACGGGTAGACCTTTAGCTGTTGATATTTTAGAGCCTAAAAAAGTTGCACGTTCTGTTCATCTAATGCAAGTAAAACATGCTGTTATCACTTCTGTTGATCGTGATGACTTGAAAGATGGAGGTTCAAGTATTTGGGTGGAGACTATCAATGAAATACGAAAAGAAAATCCTGAAACAACAATGGAAACTTTAATTCCAGATTTTAAGGGGAGATTAAAAGATATTCAGCCTATTATTAATGTAGCGCCTGAGGTTGTTTCTCACAATATGGAGACGGTAAGGAGATTGACTAAAAAGGTGCGAATACAAGCTAAATATGATAGAAGCTTGGATGTGTTAAGATTCCTAAATGAAGGTGGAATTAAGACTAAATCAGGAATTATGCTTGGTTTAGGTGAAACTGAAGCAGAAGTTGTTGAAACTATGCATGATTTAAGAGAAGTTGGCGTTTCGATAATGACTATTGGTCAGTATTTACAGCCATCAAAAAAACATCTTTCCGTTCTTGAATTTATTACACCCGCACAATTTGATAAGTATAGAGATATTGGTCTTTCTCTTGGTTTTCAGCATGTTGAAAGCAGTCCTTTAGTGCGTTCCTCTTATCATGCTGAAAAACATATTAACTAATAATTCATTGCGGTTATATTTTTATGTAAGATGTTGTTTATATAATAGATAATCTTTATATTTGTTTCCTTAAAAATTCAAACAAATTCATTAAATATGAAAAATAGACTTTTACCTTTAATTTTTGCTTTTTTAGCAGTCACTTCAGTAAATGCTCAAAAGTGTGGTACTTATGACGGTGCTTATGAAGAGCAAGAGCAAAAATTTCCTGCTTTTTATCAAAATCTGGAGGCAATTAATTCTGATTTAGAAGCTGATTACAAATCAGCTTTAGGTAAGATGACGCATTTGAAAATAGAAAATGGTAAAAAGATAATTCCTGTTGTAGTTCACGTTATTCATGATTTAGGTGGTGAAAATATTTCTGATGCTTCCATTCAAGGAGCTTTGGATATTTTGAATGCAAATATAAATGGACAGGCTTCTAATTTCTTAGCTAAAACACCAGATATTTTTGCATCAGTAAGGGGTGATTTGAATGTTGAATTTCGTTTAGCGAAAATAGATCCTCTTGGTAATCCAACTTCTGGAATTATTAGAGTTCGTTCAGAATTGACTAACGAGCCGGAGCCTAGAGATGCGGTTAAGGCATTGAGCTACTGGAACTCATATCAGTATTTTAACATCTGGACACTTAAAAAGTTTCAGCCACAAGATGATGGAAACACTTTACTAGGCTATGCGCAATTTCCAAACTCTGGTAGAATGTCTACTGACGGAGTAGTATTATTAGCTAGTCAAATGGTAAGTGGAGGAACTTTAACTCATGAATGTGGTCATTGGTTAGGACTAAGACACGTGTGGGGAGATGCAGAATGTGGAGATGATAATGTGAAGGATACACCTGCCGCAAGAGAGCCCAACTTTGGAATAAATTTGTCGGATTTTCCTTATCATGTCGGTTTTATGTCTCAAGGTTGTGTTGCAGATTCATTAAACCCTGCAGGTGAAATGTTTGTTAATTACATGGATTATTCTTCCGATGCTCATGTTACCATGTTTACAAAAGGGCAAAATGAAGTTATGAATGAAACTTTAGAAGGAATATATGATGAAGATGCTGGTACTTCAGGTATTGGATTTAGAGAGTATATGTGGTCAGCAGAAAATATTGCTTTATCTGGAGTTGCCGATGGATTTATAACTCCAATTTGTAATCAAAATACAGATTTTGTAAGTTCTTCAGGTAAATACTCAATGTGCTTAGGTGAAAATATAGTTTTAAAAGGAAATAAAACACAATTTCCATCAGGAACAGTAAGCTCAATGATTTGGGATTATGGCGATGGTAATACAGATAATTCAAATGCTAATTTAGTAGCTCATACTTATAGTTCAGCAGGCAGCTATAATTTATCTTTAACCATTGAATATAATGAAACGACTCAGGCTAGAGCTTCAAATCTATCTGATTTGGATTTGCTAAATGCAACTTCTTATGATTCAATTATTGAAACATTAATTATACAAGGGACACAAAGCGAATTAGTTGCTGCAGGCGCTACTAATATTAATTTGCATCTTGATGATGATGGTTATAGTGTTAATTCTTATTGGGAGAATGGAGTGTATTATCCTGACACCTTATTTTATAGAGGTGATTTAGAGCAAATAACATATATAGCTTATTACATTAACTCTTGCTCCTCTACAACTTTAAAAGAAAATGTCATTACTATTTCCCCTACATCATCTTCAAATACTGCTGGAACTTACATATATGATTTTGAAGATGCTTCTGAATTATCTGCTGACTGGCAAGTAACTAAAGCGGTTTCTATTGGAGATTGGAGCTTTAACTCAATTGAGAACTCTTCATGGGAATGGATAAATGGCGTTGCTGTTTCTGGTTCAGCAGGATTGATGATTAATAAAAATAATCTGAGTTTAGGAGAAGCGGATGAGTTAATCTCAGTAGCTTATGACTTAAGCGCATTAGCAAGTCCAGCAATTAAATTTAGTTGGTCAGGAGCCTCATTAAATACTTTTCCTGTGAATGAGGTTAATGTATATTTCTCTTACGATTGTGGTGGAGTATGGAGAACTCTAGGTTCATTAACTAATGTACAAGTTGCTAGTGCAGGTATGTATATAACTAATTTCAAACCAACTGCTGATGAGTGGAATGATACAGTTATGACAAATAATCAATTAAAAAATGACAATATCAAATTCAAATTTGAATATGTTACTAATGGTAATGCAAATAATTTCTATTTAGATAATATTGAAATTGGAGAGGCTGCTACTTTAATGCTTCCTAATTCTACAATTACTTCAAGAGTTTCAATTTATCCTAATCCTACAAATGGGGAAACATTTATTGAGCTTAATAATTTAGCTAATAAAGAGATTGATGTTAAGTTGGTAAATATTTTAGGTGCAGAGTTAATGCATTTATTTAGTGGTGAAATAGTAAGCAACTATCATATGATTAATAATATTGATTTATCTCATCTTGAAACAGGAATCTATTTTGTTAAGGTTGTTGCTGATGGAGATATAGTTATGACGGATAAGTTAATCTTGAAATAATCAAAAATAAATATTAAAAGAAAGCCATCAGAAATGATGGCTTTTTTATTATTTATAGGTTTCTAATTTTAATATTCCCTTTTCTAGTACGCCATAAGTTTTTTGGCTTATCCATTCTCCAAGGTTTAAATAAATAGCTTTATCATCAATTTCAAGCTCAAGAGGTAAGTGTCTATGTCCGAAAACATAATAATCTACAGGATTAATTTTTTGTTGTTCTTGACAATAGCCAAAAAGAATTTCTTTTTCTTTACTAATAAACTTAGCTTCATCACCACTTTTACGACTACTCTTACTCCAAGTATGTGCTAAAGTAAATGCAAAGTTAGGATGAAAACGAGCAAAAATCCATTGACAGATTTTTGAAGTAAATATTTTTTTGAGAATTTTATATAAATAGTCTCCATCTCCTAATCCATCCCCATGTCCTATAAGTATCTTTTTATTTTCTTGTTGAATAATGATGTTTCCGTGATGTATGATTACGCCTATTTCAGTTTCTAGATAATCTTTCATCCATAAATCATGATTGCCTACAAATAAATGTACTGGTGTTCCATTATCTGTTATGCTGGCAATTTTTCCTAGTAAACGAACAAATCCTTTAGGGACTACTTTATTGTATTCAAACCAGAAATCAAAAATATCACCTACTAAGTAAATTGCTTTTGCATCTTTTTCAATTTCAGAAAGCCATTGGACAATCTGCTTTTCTCTTTTATGGCTTTCTACCCTATTAGGAGTTCCTAAATGGAAGTCGGAAGCAAAATATATTTTGTCTTTTGTCAAAATTATTTTTCTAGTTGATTCTTTAGTAATTGGTTAGCTAATTTTGGGTCAGCTTGTCCTTTCGAAAGCTTCATTACTTCCCCCATGAATAAACCAATTAGTCCTTTTTTACCTTCTTTATAGTCTTTTGCCTTTTCTGGGTATTTTGCTATTGCGAGTTTAATATAATCTACTAAAGCATCACTGTCACTTTCTTGAATCCATTTATTGTCAGTTGCTATTTTATCAGCTGTATCATTACAAACAAGCATTGCAGGAAACACTTTTGATGTAGCTACTGTATTACTCACTTTGCCTTGATCAACAATAGTAATGAGGCTAGCTAATCTTTTAGGTTTTATACAGAATTCGGCAATGCTAATTGCTTTTTCATTTAGGTAAGACTTTACACTTCCGTTAACAAAATTAGCAGCTGACTTATAGTTTTTAGTTGAACCACATAATTCATTGTAGTATAAAGCAATCCCTTTTTCATCTGTAAGAATACTGGCATCATAATTTGACAAACCAAATTCAGTAGTGAACTTTTGGAAAAGTTCGCTTGGTAGTGGGGGTAAACTATTTTTTACTTTTTCAATATATTCTTGAGTAACAATTACTACCTGTAGGTCTGGTTCAGGAAAGTAGCGGTAATCATTTGCTTCTTCCTTGTGTCGCATTGAAATAGTAGAGTTATTAGCTGCGTTAAAACTTCTTGTTTCATGACTCACTTCTTTACCTTCTTCTAATAAAGCTATTTGTCTATCTATTTCAAACTCAATAGCTCGCTTTACATTTCTAGTAGAATTCATATTTTTTACTTCTACTTTAGTTCCAAATTCACTAGCCCCTTTCAGCATTACTGAAATATTAGCATCACATCTTAAAGATCCTTCTTCCATATTTCCATCACAGATATCTAAATAGCGCACCAATTTTCGCACTTCATTTATGTACTGATAAGCCTCATCAGAGGAGCGAACATCTGGTTCTGAAACAACCTCAATTAGAGGGACTCCTGCTCTGTTTAAATCAATTAAGGTATGAAACGGGTCTAAATCATGAATTGATTTTCCAGCATCCTCTTCCATATGAATTCTTGTGATTTTTATCTTTTTAGGTTTTCCCTCAGCATCTTTAATTTGTATTGTACCTCCATTACAGATAGGAGTAGTGTCTTGTGTGATTTGATATCCTTTTGGTAAATCGGCATAAAAGTAATTTTTACGTGCATACTCATTTCTTTCTCTGATATCAGCTCCTACAGCTATTCCCATCTTTACAGCATATTCAATGACTTTTGCATTGCTTCTGGGTAATGTGCCTGGATGTCCTAATGAAATAATTGATGTTTTAGTGTTGGGAGCTTCCCCATAAATATTTTCATCAGAAGAATAGGCCTTTGTTTTAGTTAGTAATTGAGCATGAACTTCTAGTCCAATTACAACTTCATATTTATCTCTTAAACTCATTATTCAAATATTACTTTTCCTGATTCTATAGTTTTTCCTTTTTTATTAAGCGTGTAAAAGTACAGACCATTCCTTAGATTTTCTCTGTAAATTGTATTATGTTTTTTGTGAATTTCTTGTTCGAGTACTTTAGCTCCCAAACTATTGTATAAAGTAAATTTTTCAGCACTCGAATTTTGAATTGTAAACTGAGTTGCTACTGGGTTTGGAAAAAGGTTATGAGTTAATTTATTTTCAATTATTGCTGTTGGAGTTTCGCACTCAAACAGATAAAGTCCAGTTTGCATATCTGAAACAATAATATTCCCTGAAGGTAAATAAGGATAAACACCCCAAGCTCCTTTGTAGGAGGCATGGCTATTAGGAGCATAAGTATCATATTCCCAAATTTGAACAGGATTATTTGGGTCAGAAATATCAAATACCCTTAGGCCGTCATGGTAATAAGGAATATAAGCTAAATCGCCTTTTATAATTCCATTATGTGCCATTGATTGCGGATCAACACCCGAATTAAAAGTAGCTAAAACTGAAATATTACTTAAGTCAGCAACATCTAGTATTTTCACATCATAACCATGATTTTCATCTTGCATAATATATAGTGTTCCATCATCATTTAGCCAACCCGAATGATTATAGCCAGCATCTGGATAAGATGTTAATGAAGCTAATTCAACAGCCACGCCTCCTAGCAAGTCTAAGTAGTGGAAATCTACGACTCTAAATCCATCAGGACCACAATTTAAATATGCCGTGTCATTACGTACATAGGCATCATGAACATGCCCTACTGCATTGTATGAGTAAATGAAAGTAGGATTTGTAGGATTAGCTAAACTATATATATCCATTGCAGAATTAGAAGCGCAAGCATATAATTTTGCGGTTGCTGTATCAATAAAGATATTATGAGATTTTGTAAATAGTTGATTAGAATCGTAAACTGTATTTACCGAATTTGGTAAGTTAGAGACATCAATAATCTGTAAAGTGGATGAACTTCCCTCATCACACACTACATACAGGTATCCATCAAAATCATGATAATCTCTATGGATAACCCCTCCTCCAATATATGCTCCAGCAACAAATGCAACTTCTGAACTATTTGCTGGGTCAGTAACATCAAAAAAGTGTGTTCCTGCAGTTGAACCAATAATTGCAATTTCTCTGTTATTTACAACCATCCCCCAGCATTCGTTATATGTATTGTCGTATGCCCATGAGCCAACTAGTGTTGTGTCCTGCCAGTGGAATAAAAGATTAGCAGTTTGTTGTGCATTACTACTTATAGTAAGAAGTGAAATGCTTAATAATAGGATAATTTTTTTCATTATATTGAGGCTATGAGTTCTTTAATGATTAGTGTTAGTTTAGGTTCTGCTACTTCTGATATTTTTTGTATTTCTTCATGGGTTACCTTTTTTATTTTTCCAGGTACCCCAAGGTCAGTAATTACTGACATAGCAAAACAAGGAATATCCATATGTCTTGCTACAATTACTTCTGGTGCGGTGGACATTCCAACTGTATCTCCACCAATAATGCGCATGTATTTATATTCGGCAGGAGTTTCCAATGTAGGTCCTGTTAAGGCAATATAAACTCCTTTTTGAACAGGAATATTATTAATTTTTGCTATTGTTTCAGCTTTTGCGATTAGGGTAGGGCAATAGGTTTCACTCATGTCAGGAAACCTTGGGCCTAGCTCTGCAATATTTTGTCCAATTAAAGGATTTGGAATTAAGTTGATGTGATCACTTAATATCATTAAATCACCTACTTCATAGCTAGGGTTTACTCCGCCACTTGCATTAGAAACAATTAGGTTTTTGATTCCAAGTAATTTCATTACCCGTACAGCAAAAGTAACTTTTTCCATAGTATATCCTTCATAAAAATGAAAGCGACCTTGCATAGCAACTACTTGTTTCCCTCCCAAGTTTCCAAAAATCAATCGACCTGAATGTCCTTCAACTGTTGAGAGCGGAAAGTTAGGAATGTCTTCATAAGAAATGGAATGTTCAATTTCAATTTCATTCACTAAACCACCAAGTCCTGTCCCTAGTATTATGCCTACTTGAGGATGTAGTTTGTTTTCTTTTCTAAGAATTCTGCTGATTCTTTAATTTTTTTCAACATAATCAAGTATCTGTTTTTTAAATTTTTCTGATTGGTCAATTTTTATTTCAATAGGGATATAATAAAAATTAACATCCTTAAAGTGTGGTAAAAATTGCTTTAGTTTTGTAGCGTCTTTTTCGGTGGTTAAGATAAGTTTTTTTATGCTTTTATCAGCATTGTATTCTGCTAAGATAGTTTCAATGTCATTACTGATGTAATTGTGATGGTCAGAATACTTTAAATGATTAATACTGTGTCCTTTTTCTTCAAGATATTTAATAAGAGGGTTTGTATTTGCAATACCACTAACTAAGGTGATGCTGTAGGGGTTGTTTTCCTCTAGTTCAGTATTATTGCTTATGCATTTGAATTTATGATATTCAATTCCTGAAAAATAAGCTTCTTGATGTGCAAATAGATGTAATCTCTCTAACATTCCTTTCTTCAAAGTAGGGTTGGTGTTTTCAGGAGTTTTACTAAAAATTACAGCATTTGCTCTTGAAACTCCTTTCTTGCTTTCTCTTAATTTACCAACTGGCATAAGGTAGTCCTTGTAATAAGGAGATGAGAAGGGGGTAATTAGGATATTAAATCCCGCTTTTATCCATCTATGCTGATAGCCATCATCCAAAAGTATAACTTCAGTTTCAGGAAAATCGTTTAGGATTTGTTTTACACCCTTATTTCTGTTTTTTTCTACAACAACTAAGCATTCGGGATTATTTTGTTTTAGCTGTAAAGGTTCGTCACCTACTTCAAAAGCATTACTTGTAATTTCAACAAATTGTAAGTTGGAGTTTTTACGTCCATACCCTCTGCTTAGATACGCAACCTTATAATTATTCTTTAATAAATCTAAAAGGTATTGAGTATGTGGTGTTTTCCCTGTGCCTCCTACTGATAAATTACCAATACAGATAATAGGAATAGTGTAGCTTTGAGATTTAAAAATTCCATAGTCGAATAACAAATTACGCATAGCTGTAATGCTACCGTAAATGAATGAGAATGGGAAAAGTAAATATCGCATAGGCAAAGATAAGATTTAGATTTGAGATACTTAGAAATTGAGGAATAGACTTTGTTTTGTATTTTTGAAAAATGAAAATAAAACAAATAACTAATTTTTTAGAAAGCTATGCGCCATTACAGTATCAAGAAAGCTATGATAATTGCGGTTTAATTGTTGGGGATGCTAAAGCTGAAGTTAAAGGTGCTCTTATTACTTTGGATTGTACGGAAGCAGTAATTGATGAGGCAATAGCAACAGGATGTAATTTAGTAATTGCTCATCATCCAATTATTTTTAGCGGACTTAAAAAACTAAATGGCAGTAATTATATTGAGCGTACAGTAATAAAAGCAATAAAAAATAATATTGCTATTTATGCAATCCATACCAACTTGGATAATGTACACAATGGAGTGAATGCTAAAATTGCAGAAAAATTAGGATTGATAAATTGCAAAGTATTAGCGCTAAAACAAGAAGTAAATTCAGATTTAGTAGGTTCAGGAATTATTGGCGAACTAAAAACACCTGTAAATACAGAAGTCTTTTTGGAGAGCTTAAAAACCAAGATGCAAACCAAATGCATTAGACATACACTTATTGTTAAAGAAAAAATACAAAGAGTAGCTGTGTGCGGAGGGAGTGGAAGTTTTCTGCTAAACAATGCAAAGGCTGCAAAAGCGGATGTATTTATTACAGCTGATTTTAAATATCATGAGTTTTTTGATGCTGAAAATAAGATTGTTATTGCAGACATTGGGCACTATGAAAGTGAGCAATTTACAAAGGATTTGATTTATGATTTGCTTGTCAAAAATTTTACTAAATTTGCCGTCCGATTATCAAAAGTGAATACGAATCCGATAAAGTACTTATAATGGCAAAAACGACTAAAAAAACGACAGCTTCTGTTGAAGATAAATTGAAAGCTTTACACCAACTTCAAGTAATTGATACTGAAGTGGATAAAATTAGAATTATCAGAGGTGAATTGCCTTTGGAAATTGAAGATTTAGAAGATTTAATGGAAGGATTAAATACTCGATTAGAGAAATTTAATGAGGAATTAATAACTATTAATAGTAACATTACAGCTAATAAAAACACTGTTGAGTTAGCTACAGATGCTATTGAAAAGTATGAAAAGCAGTTAAAAAACATTAAGAATAATCGCGAATTTACCTCTTTAACAAAAGAAGTAGAGTTTCAAAACTTAGAAGTTCAGATTGCTGAAAAGAATAAAATTCAGAATCAAGCTAATGTTTTGCATAAAACTGAAATCATCAATGCTTGTACAGCTCAAATTACTGAAAAGCAAGAAGAATTAAAAATAAAGCAAAGTGAATTGGATGAAATCATCAAAGAAACTGAAAAAGAAGAAGTTGCTTTAATGAAGGATTCTGTAAAAGCTGAAAAAGTAATTGACGAAAGATTATTAAACGCTTACAAGAGAATTAGAAGTAAAGTGTCAAATGGTTTAGCAGTTGTTTCTGTTGAGCGTGATGCTTGTGGAGGTTGCTTTAGCCAAATCCCACCACAAAGACAATTAGATATTCAAATGCACAAAAAAGTAATTGTTTGTGAGCATTGTGGTAGAATTATGGTTGACTCAAATATATTTGAAGAGCAAGAAGCTTAATAATAAACGAACTTAATTTAAAGGGATTTCATATTTTTGAAGTCCCTTTTTTTATATAATGAGAATTTTAACGATATTATTTCTTTTTTTAACTAACCCTCTGTTTGCATCATTTCAGATGAATGAAAGAATGCAGCAATCGTATACTCATATTATCAATTTGGAATTTGAAGCTGCCAATAAATTGCTTCAATTAGAACAATTAGAAAACCGTGATAATGCCATCCTTGTTTTGCATCAAAATTATATTGACTTTTTAACGATTCTTATTGGGGAAGAAACAGAATTTTTCTCAACTGCAAAGGAATTGAAGTCACATAGAATTGATTTTATTAAAGATGGAGATGATAGTTCTCCTTATTATTTATATGCTCAAGCTGAAGTGCATTTACAATGGGCTTTTGCTCGTATAAAATTTGAAGAGTACTTGACTGCTGCTTATGAAATTCAGAAAGCTTATTCTCTTTTGGAAAAAAATCATGAGCAATTTCCCAATTTTAAACTCAATATAAAAGGATTAGGATTATTGCATACTTTGGTTGGGGCTATTCCTGAAAAATATCAATGGGTAATTAACTTAGTAGGGATGGAGGGAGGTGTTGAACTTGGTTTAGCTGAGTTGAAGTCTTTGTTACAAGATGAGGAAATGGAAATGTATCATTCAGAAGTTTTATTCTTAACTACTTTCTTACAATTAAATATGACAAATAATGAAATAGCTTATAAGCAATTATTGGATGTTATAGCAAGTGAGTATTCCGATAATTATCTGTTAAATTTTGCTGCAGCTCGTCTTTCGCATGCTTTAGGTAAGAATACTTTATGCATTAAGGTGTTGGAAAACCGTCCAGCTGATCAAGGGAAATATCCTTTTCATTATTTAGATTATTTACAAGGCATCTCTTATTTGTACTCATTGGATTATGAAAAATCTGAAATGTATTTTAATCGGTTTCTTAAGAATTTTAAAGGAAATAATTATATAAAATCTGCCTATCAAAAATTGTCTTGGATTGCTTTTTTACAACAGAAGAGTGATGAAGAAATGGGATATTTGAAAAAAATAAAATTAGAAGGAAGAGCATTTATTGATGAAGATAAAGTTGCCTTAAAAGAGGCTGAGAAAAACCATTTGAATTCTCCAAAATTATTAAGAGCAAGACTACTTTATGATGGTGGATATTATGAGAAAGCACAATTAGAACTAACTAGTGAAAATAAATTGTCAGATTATGCTGGATTTTTTGATGAGTATTATTATCGTTTAGCGCGTATTGAATCAAAGCTAAAGTACTTGGATGAACAAGTAATTGCTCAATATCAAAAAGCTTTTGATTTAGGAAAAAAGTCTAAAAACTATTATGCACCTATGTCAGCTTTACAAATAGGGTTGATTTATGAAAAACAGGAAAAGTTAAATCAAGCAAAAATCTATTTTGAAAAATGTTTATCCCTTTCTGACTTTGATTATGAAAGAGGAATTCATCAAAAAGCAAAAGTTGGTTTAGTTCGCGTTACTAATTAATATCGGAATCCTAGAGTGAATACTAGACTATGATTTGTATTTACTAAAGATACAGGATTGATATAATCTTCACTGTATAGTAGGTGTTCACCATTTCCTTGTGATAATACATAAGCTGCATCCAAATAGTATCCACCATTATTTATCCCCAATCCAAAGCTGAAATTTTCTTTACTGTAATCTTTGTTTGCAAATGCACTTCCGTATTTTGAGTATCCAGCTCTAACTACAAAAGGCTTTATATTTATCTCAGCACCTAAACGGATATTTGAAGCCTTGGTATATAGTTCCTGAATAACATTGTTCTCATCAGTAAACGTGTATTGACTAGAATGCATACTTGAGAAAGAGTAGTCAACTATTTCATAATCGGCACTCAATAGGATGTTTTTGTTTAATAAGGATGATGCACTTAAAATTGCTTTCCAAGGCGTAATTAAATCGTATTCAAAGTAGTTAGTATTTGAGCGTTCAGTAAAACTTTCTTCAGTAAAATGTGTTGTTAAGCTTGTGCTGAAGGTTTCTTCAATACTGTAAGCTGTTGGGGTGTGCAGGGCAGCACCTAGTTTTAAGTTATCATTTACTCTAAGTATTGCACCTAGTTTTAGGTTTAGACCAGCTCCATAGACGCTTAATTCCTCGTGTAAGTCAAATCCTTGCAACCCATTAATTGTATCTTCAAAATTTGTTTCACTATAAGTTGATTTTTCATAATAATCTAAAGTAGGAACTCCTATTGTAGCTCCTAAGTATAACTGTTCGTTAAAAGACCCTCCGATAGAGAAAATAAACTCATTTTTACCTCCAGAAGAATGAATATTTTTAGTTTGAGTTTTCGAAGAATTTCCGTTAACATGGGAGATATAATTTCCGTTATCCTGAGCATACCAATCAGTTGTTGTGTCTACGCTATTGTTTGCTAAATCAATTAAGTTAGTCCAGAAAGCAGGCGCAGAATAAAGTGTATTTAACTCATCAATAGAATTGCCTTGAGAAATCGCTAAGATATTATCAGCTATTGAGGAAGTATTATTTTCACCTTGAGTTCTAATATTACTATTATAATTTGCTAATTGATTCCAGCCAATAGCAAAATTGATTCTTTTCCATTCCGAATTTTCTCTAAGACTTGAAAATACAAGACCTATGTTGCCTATTTTTAATCCTGATTTGTAGTCAGTTTCTTTATTTCCGTAATAAGAAGTATTGCTATTTAGACTGAAACTGGGAGTAAAGCTAAATTCAGAAAACTGATACATTCCAATTCCTGCAGGGTTTAGACTTAGTGCAGAGAACTCTCCACCTAAAGAACCAAATGCACCACTCATTGCTGTAAAACGAGCTGTGCCTAATGGTGCATCTTGAGAAAAACGTAAAGCATCAATCTCGTTTTGAGCTAATAAAGTAATACTGCTTAGTGCAATAATTGATATTGCTAATAATCCTTTTTTCATTTGTTATTTTCTTGGTTTTGTACTTCTTCTATTTGAATTTCCTGAGGATCTACTTCCACTGTTAGACTTACTACTTCCTGAATTATAACTTCTATTACTCGAGTTAGATTTTGGAGCTGAATAACTTTTGTTATTTGTGTTTGATTTTGGAGCAGTATAGGAACGATTTCCTTTTTTTTTAGTAGTCTTAGTTGATGTATTTCCCCTATAAGAGTTGTTTGTTTTGGTATTAGCTCTGTTAGTGTTTGTTTTAATACTTGTATTCCCTCTGCTATTACTAGCCTTAATAGTCGTATTTCCTCTGTATGGTTTTGTTGTTATTGAGGTATTCCTTATTGTAGAATTGGTGTTATTTTTCAAAGTATTTCCATTCCTAATAATTAAGGTTGATGTATTAACATTAGTATTTGGGATAATCGTATTTGTTTTCACCCCTCTTCCGCTAGAATGTGAAGATAAGGAACCTCTATGACCTGTTATTTGGTTATTATTATTGTAATAGGTGTAAGTTGGTGTGTTATGATGGTAATTGTTGTGTCCATAAGCGTAATAACTATTGTAATTATTGGAGTAATAAGGAGAATAGTATGAATAATAAGGAGAATTCCAATTGTATCCGTAATAGATGCTTGTTCCACAATAGAAAGGATCATTATTATACCAGTAATAATCGGTATAAAGACCACCATAATAATTGCTGTAATACATTGGTCTATGAAATCTTCTTATTCTTGAAGAAAAACTATAATCATAATAATCTTCAGCAACATCATACTCGCTATAGTAATTATCAGTTATTGTGTCCGTATCTTGTGTTTGATAAATTTCATATACAGGTTCTGTTACAATTTCTTCATAACTACTAAATTCACTGCTACCCAAATAATTAGGATCGCTATAATGCATATGTGAGGATGTAATGCATGAAGATAAAAAAAGCAAAACGATAGAAGTATAAAGTAAAGGTCTCATAGTAGTATGTTTTTGTTTGACAGGCATAAACTTATGCTAGTTTAATTTGTTAGTTTTGTGCAACTTTAGTAAGTTAACGAGAATAACATTACAAAATTACATTTTTTAAAGCATAATGGCAAAAAAACTAACATCAAGAGAAGAGGACTACTCACAATGGTATAATGAAATTGTACAAGGTGCTGATTTAGCGGAGAATTCAGGAGTAAGAGGTTGTATGGTAATTAAGCCTTATGGCTTTGCAATTTGGGAAAAAATGCAAGCAGAACTAGACAGAATGTTCAAAGCAACAGGTCATGTGAATGCTTATTTCCCTCTTTTTATCCCAAAATCATATTTAAGTAAAGAGGCTGCTCATGTTGAGGGTTTTGCAAAAGAATGTGCTGTCGTTACACATTATCGTTTAAAAAATGCTGAAGATGGTAGTGGCTTAATAGTTGACCCTACTGCTAAATTAGAAGAAGAATTAATTGTCCGCCCTACATCTGAAACTATTATTTGGGACACTTACCGTAAGTGGATTCAATCATATCGTGATTTACCAATTTTGATAAACCAATGGGCAAATGTAGTAAGATGGGAAATGCGTACAAGATTGTTTTTGCGGACTACAGAGTTTTTATGGCAAGAAGGACATACTGCTCATGCTACTAAAAAAGAAGCAGTTGAGGAAACTGAGCAGATGATTGGTATTTATGCTGATTTTGCTAAAAACTTTATGGCAATGCCAGTTGTTCAAGGATTGAAATCAGCCAATGAGCGTTTTGCCGGAGCTGAAGAAACCTATTGTATTGAAGCGCTTATGCAGGATGGGAAAGCTTTACAGGCAGGAACATCTCACTTTTTAGGACAGAATTTCGCAAAAGCATTTGATGTGAAGTTTGCAACAAAGGAGGGTAAGAAAGAATATGTTTGGGCTTCTTCATGGGGTGTTTCAACTCGCTTAATGGGCGCTTTGATTATGACGCATTCTGATGATCATGGTTTAGTATTGCCTCCAAAACTAGCTCCATTTCAAGTCGTGATTGTGCCGATTTACAAAGGAGATGAACAATTAGATGCTGTATCACAGGTGGCGAACAAAGTGAAGATGGCTTTAGAAGAAAAAGGCATATCAGTTAAATTTGATAATAGAGATACACATAAGCCAGGTTGGAAATTTGCAGAATACGAATTGAAAGGAGTGCCATTACGTTTAGCATTAGGGGCTCGGGATTTAGAAAACGGTACCATTGAAGTGGCTCGTAGAGATACTTTGGAAAAAGAAACTTTACAGATAATAGATATTGAAAATAAGGTTGAACATTTGTTAGAGAATATTCAAGATAATTTATATAAAAAAGCATTAACCTATCGTGAAGAAAAAACCTATAAAGCGGACTCTAAAGAAGAATTTATAAAGTTAATTGAAAAAGGGGGGTTTGTATATGCACATTGGGATGGTACTTCTAAAACTGAAGAATTAATTAAGCAAGAAACTAAAGCTACAATAAGATGTATCCCTTTGGATGTCAAAAATGAGGATGGGGTTTGTGTTTTTACAGGCAAACCGTCAGCCAATAGAGTGTTATTTGCAAAATCATATTAAAAGATGAATGATAAAGAAAAGATTGTTGAATTATTAAAGACTAAAGCGAGTACAAAGCAAGAGGTTTTTCGAAAAACTAAATCAGTTTTTGCTGAATTTCAGCAGTATTTAGAAGCTAAATCAAATATTATTAATAATGAATTAGCTGATAAAGATGTGCAAGTCATCTATTCTTCAGATGGTGATTTTGAATCAAAATTAAAATTTTCAGGTGATACTTTACTCTTTCATATGCATTCCAATGTATTTGATTTTCCAAATTCACATTCAATCAATAAAACAAAATATGTTAAGCAGGATAAGTTAAGGTCTTTTTGCGGGGTGATTAATATCTATAATTTTCTTTCGGATTCTTTTAAATATAATCGCATGAATGATGCTGGTTATTTAATTGCCCGTGTATTTATTAATAAGGATAAACATTTTTTTGTTGAGGGTGATAAACAGTTAGGTTTTTTGTTTAATGATTTTGTAAATCAACAAATAAATACAGATCAGATTGATAAAATCATTAATGAAACAGTGGTTTATGCGTTAAATTTTGATTTACAAACACCAAATTTCAATGATGTTAAGGTTGTGTCTGTTCATCAAATACTAGATATGAATAACAATCAAAAACTAAAAACAGCCAAACGATTGGGTTACAAATTTTCTTTTGAAACAAATAATGATTAATTTTTTGTGTGGTTTTAAAAAAAGTATAAATTTGCACCCTCAATTTTGAGAACATTATGGCCCGGTCGTCTAGTGGTTAGGACGCATGGTTTTCATCCATGTAACCGGAGTTCGATTCTCCGTCGGGCTACTAAAATATAAAACTATGGCAAATCATAAGTCAGCAATAAAAAGAATAAGACAATCAGAAACAAAAAGATTGTTAAATAAATATCAGCATAAAACTGTAAGAAATGCAGTAAGAGCTTTACGTGCTTTAACGGATAAAAAAGAAGCTGCTGCTTTATTCCCTAAAGTTTCAGGTATGTTGGATAAATTGACAAAAAGAAATATTATTCATAAGAATAAATCCTCTAATTTAAAATCAAAATTATCTAAGCATGTAAATGCATTAGCATAAATAAATAAGAAATTAATTATCTAGAAAGGGTTTATCATTGCGATAAGCCCTTTTTTTTATATTTGCCTTATGCAAAGCTTGTCAGTATATATCCCTAAGATTACAGCCAGGCACCAGTATGTCTTTGGGCTAATTTTCAATGAGATTTACCAAATTGAATATCAGTTAACGGATGACAAGCCTACCTACCTAACTGCTCAAACTTCAAAATTGAATTATTCACTATCTCCTATTTGTGAGCATGAAATATTTGTAGAGGCACATTCTTTATTAAATGAAAGAGGAATAAATGAAGTGACTATCCAAATTGGGGAGCATGAAAATTGCCCAGTTTTTTTTCAAACTTCAAATGAAAGAGCTTTTGCATATGATATTTTTGCAGCTAGCTTCTATTTAGTAAGTAGGTATGAGGAATATCTACCTCAATTAAAAGATAAATATAATCGGTTTAAAGCAGAAGAGAGTTTAGCCTTTAAGCATAATTTTTTACAAAAGCCAGTTGTTAATATCTGGGCTAAGCAATTAATAAGTGTTTTTGAGGATAAGTTTCCTTATTTGAAAATAAAATCTCCAATATTTAAGTTCATTTCAACTATTGATATTGACAATGCTTATCAGTATAAAGGCAAAGGTTTTGTGCGTTCAGCTGCATTTTTATTAAAAGCAATCTTAAGGTTTGATATTGATTCTTTAAAAATGGCAGCAGCAGTTAGCTCTAAGAAAAGAAAAGATCCTTTTGATACATATTCCTTGCAATTTAATTTGCAAAAGAAATATAATCTTGATGTGCGTTATTTTGTGCTATTAGGAGATTACGGATTGAATGACAAAAATATTTCGCATACAAACAGTAACTTTCAAGCTTTAATCAAACGTTTAGCAGATTTGGCGCCAGTAGGTATTCATCCTTCTTTTGGTTCAAGTATTAATGAAACCCAATTAGCAGTTGAGATAAAACGCCTTGAGGATATTCAAAAGAGAGAAGTTACTTTTAGTCGTCAACACTTTTTACAACTATCATTTCCTAATACATATAAACGGTTATTAGAAGTTGGTATTACTAATGATTATACAATGGGTTATGCTTCTGTTTTGGGATTTAGGGCGGGAATTGCCAGTTCATTTACATTTTATAACTTAGATATGGAACAGATTCTTCCTATTAAAGTTTATCCTTTTGCAATAGTTGATGATACCTTAAAATTTAATATGCAGTTAAATCCTGATGACGTGGTTCAAGAATTAGGTGAAATTATAAATGAAGTAAAACAAGTAGATGGAACGTTAATAAGCATTTGGCATAACGATACTTTTAGTGATGTAGGGGTATGGAAAGGTTGGCGTAATGTTTATGAAGAGATGGTTAAATTAATACATACTTAAAATGGAAATCATTAATTTAGGAAAACAGAATACAATATTCAATCATTTTATTCGTGAGATAAGAGATGTAAATATTCAGAAAGATGCTATGCGTTTCAGAAGGAATATTGAAAGAATAGGTGAGATTTTTGCTTATGAAATTAGCAAAAAAATGACTTATGAAAATATTGATATTACTACTCCACTTGGTATTTCTTTAGAAAGTTTAATGATAGAAAAACCAGTATTAGCAACTATTTTGCGTGCGGGACTACCATTACATCAAGGCTTACTTAATTATTTTGATAGCTCTGAAAACTGTTTCATTTCTGCTTTCAGAAAGCATAATAGAGGAGGTGATTTCGAAATAAAAATTGAATATATGTCTTCTCCAGATTTAGAAGGCAAGACAGTTATATTGTGTGACCCTATGTTGGCAAGTGGTAGTTCAATGGTCTTGGCTATTGAGGCGCTGCTTTCAAAAGGAAAGCCAAAACATATTCATGTGGTGGTAACTATTGCTAGCTCTGAAGGAATACAATATTTTAAAGAAAACTTACCTTTTAGAAATTGTACTCTTTGGCTTGGTGCTGAGGATAAGGAGATGACTGCCCAATCCTATATTGTACCTGGTTTGGGAGATGCTGGAGATTTAGCATTTGGTGAGAAAATTTGAATACATAAGAATTTAAAATTATAAATTGCTTACTGTTACTTTTTTTACGAAATTAGCAACCCTTTTAAAGCAATATGCGTTAAGAGTATGAAAAGTTATTATGTCAATAGCATTAAAAATATTAGTTGTAATCTTCCTAAGTGGCACCAAATTTATGTTTGCTATACCACTTTCTATCATAAAATATGATTTTACTTTTATTCAAACCCTTCTCTTTTCTGTTGCAGGTGGAGTGTTGAGTATTTTTGTTTTTTCCTTTTTAAGCGATAAAATATACAAATTCATTGCATCAAGAAGAAAAAATAAAGTGAAGAAAAGAAGTATGAAGAATATATTGGCGATTAAAACTGCTCGTAAATATGGTTTATTTGGCATAGCCTTTTTAACACCTATATTTTTGTCTATTCCAATTGGCACTTATTTAGCACTTCACTTTTTCCCTGAAAAGAAAAAAACAATTCCTATTCTTATTACCTCAGTTGTAGGCTGGTCCTTAGTTTTTTCGGTAGCTCTTACTGCATTTTAGATTAATGATAAAACACATATTTTTTGATTTAGACCGTACTTTATGGGATTTTGAAAAAAATTCTCACACAACTCTTTTACAATTAATTAAGGACTTTAAACTAATTGAAAAAGGAATAGATACTGCTGATAATTTTATAAAAAAATATAAAATACATAATGAAGAATTATGGCAGTTATATCGTGAAGACAAGATAAAGAAAGAAGAATTAAGAGGGAAAAGATTTCAACTCGCTTTAGCTGAATACGATATTGATGATTCAGAATTGGCAGAACAATTTGGCTTGGCATACATACAACAATCGCCCATAAAAACTGCTCTTTTCCCTTATACGCATGAAGTACTATTATATTTGAAAAAAAAATACTCACTGCATATAATTACTAATGGATTTGAAGAGGTGCAACACATTAAATTAGCATCTTCTGATTTAGCACAATATTTTGATGTCATTGTAACTTCCGAACAAGTAGGAGTGAAGAAGCCAAATGCTAAAATATTTGAGTTTGCTTTGGAACAGGCAAAGGCAAAACCGGATGAATGTATTATGATTGGAGATGACTTTCCCGTTGATGTATTAGGTGCTGAACAAATTGGTATGCAGGGTGTTTACTTTAATCCAAACAAGTTAGCTCACAAGCACTCAGTAGTGCATGAGATATTTTGCCTTAGTGAGTTAATGGCGTTATTATAAAACCTCCTTTTTTTAAATCATTCCAAAAGTTAGGATATGATTTTTCTACTACTGCCACATCATTTATTTGTAATGTGTCATATTTTAAACATAGAGGCGCAAAACTCATTGCCATTCTGTGATCCTTGTATGTTGTTATTCTTTTAGTTGTATCTAACTTTAACAATTCTTTTTCTACTGCCTTTACTCTATTAGTTTCTTTATTTTTCAAGGTTTGTAAGCCTAAAAATTTAGTTGTTAAGTTTTTGGAAAAAAGAGTGCATTTTAAAGGTTGGTATAAGTCTGGTGTGTTGATTAAGTTTATTTCTTTTGAAATATCATTTTCTTCTTTTTTAGAGAGTATAATACTTCCGTTTTTAAATTTCGTTTGTACTCCTAAATTTTTAAACAACTCTATAACTTTTCTATCTCCTTGAATAGAATTTTCAGTTAATCCATTCATTATAATATTACAGCTGCTACAAAGTGCAGCAATTTCATACCAAAAAGATGCTGCCGACCAATCGGCTTCTATATTATAATCTTTTGCACTATATTTCTGTGGTTTTATTTCAATTGTATTTTCTAGCCATGTATGAGAAATTCCAAATTCTCCCATAAGTTTTAAAGTCATTATTATGTAAGGTTTAGAAACTATTTTACCAGAAATTTGCAGTTTTATTCCATTCTTTAAAGTTGGAGCAATTAATAAAAGAGCAGAAATAAATTGAGAGCTTATTTTTCCGTCAATACTTACTTTGTTTTCTGTTATTTCAGTACCTAAAATTGCTAAAGGTGGGAAGCCCATTCTCTCCAAATATTTTATCTCAATTCCTAAATCTAGTAAAGCATCTACTAATTCTTTAATGGGTCTTTCTTTCATTCTATTATTTCCTGTCAAGATATATCTATTATCAACTAAAGTAGAAAGATAAGCGGTTAAGAATCGAAAAGATGTTCCTGCTGCACCAACATGAATTGTAGCATTAGTAGCTTTTAAAGCTTTCTGTAAAGATTTTGTATCTTCAGAGCTTGACAGATTTGTAATTTCAAATTCTTGTTTGCAAAGTGCTTGAATGATTAATAATCGATTGGAAATACTTTTTGAAGCAGGTAAGTCAATTTCACACTCTACCACTTTTGTAGGATGTGAAATTTTATAATTCATCTAATGAGAATAAATTATCGAATGAACAATCTCCTATTCCATTTAATAAAGTGAAATTAATTTTTCCATTTTGGTTTTTTTTATCGTTTATCAGAAATTTATGTAGGCTTGATTTCTTTGGAGTATAGGGTAAAGCAAAATTACTAAGGACATAATTCTTAATTTCATTTTTGTCACTTTCGGATAAATCAGAAATTTTAGTTTCTAATATCATTCCCATAAATACTGCTTCTCCATGTGAAATAGGTGTTCCTTTCTCCAAATAATAACTTTCAATTGCATGACCAAAAGTATGTCCAAAATTGAGTTTCTTTCGTTCTCCTTTTTCAAAAGGATCTGCTAAAACAATCTTATTTTTTATCTGTATAGAGGTATCAATAATATCTTCCCAATCCAAATCAGTAAAAGGCGTATTTTTCAATTTTAACCAAAGAGAGTTATCTGAAATTAAGGCGTGTTTCACCACTTCCGCAAAACCTGACTTCAACTCACTTTCAGCAAGTGTTTCTAAAAATACAGAAGAAATCAATACAGCTTTCGGATTATTAAAAAGTCCGATTTGGTTTTTAAATCCTTTGAAATCAATTCCTAATTTTCCACCCACTGACGCATCCACCATAGCCAGTAAAGTGGTAGGGATGTGAATGAATTCTAACCCTCTTTTATAAGTAGCAGCACAAAATCCCCCCATATCACCAATGACTCCTCCTCCTAGGTTGATTAGTAGTGAATTTCGGTCAAAATTATTTATGGTGAGTTGTTCCCAAATGAAACTACAAGTGCTGATATTCTTGTATTGCTCCCCTGATTTAATTTCAATAATTAGAGCGTTTTCTATTTGTGGAAGTTTGGATAAACAATCTCTCTTGGTATTTTCATCTACCAAAATAGCAACTTGGGAGTAGATAGATATATCAAGTTTAGAAAAGGAATTTTTTCCAATCCAAATTGAATAATTTATTGCCTTTATTTCTTTCACTCAGTTACTTCTGGCAAAGGATTTCCTGTACATCCATTTGGGTATGCCGTTCCTAAAATTGCAGAAATTGTTGGTGCAATATCACGGATATTTACTTTTCTATCCGTTTGTCCTTGTGGGATTTTTCCTCCCCAGAAAATTAGTGGAACATGCGTGTCATAACTATAAGATGACCCATGTGTCGTACCTCCGTTTTCCCAGTAAGACGATAGCCAACCAGTTTGTAAACTGACAATTACATCACCCGATCTTTTCTGATTATAACCTCTTTGAATTAAGGAGTGGAATGAGTTATTATATTCGTTTTCATTTATTTGAGTTGCTGTATATGTGTTTTTAACCCATTCATATTTTAAGAAGAAATTAGCGCATTTTCTCTCAATTTCTTGAAGATTTATGTTTCGTTCTGAAATTAACTTTTGATTTAAAAATAATTGATTATTTGAATAATTTTTAATCCACTCTCCTTCACCATAATTAGAAATTAGATAAGTTGATAATTCTGTTTTCATAAGAGATCCATCAAAATATCCTGCAGGAATATTCCTTTCTAAAAGTTCTTGTGGTTCAGAAACAACTCCATGATCAGCAGTAATGAAAAGCACTACATTTTCCGCTCCAATTTCTTTGTCTAGGTTGTTCAAAATATCTGCGATATCATTGTCTAAACGAATGTAAGTATCCTTAATTTCTGCAGCATGTGGCCCGTATTGATGACCAATATAATCAGTAGAGGAAAAACTAACAGTGATTACATCTGTTTGATCTCCTTTTCCTAATTCTTCTTCATTTATAATGTCAATTGCAAGATCCTTTAAGATACTATTACCAAATGGTGTCTTTTTTATCGATTTAGCTCCAGTTAGCAATAAAGCATCAAGATTATGTGAAAATTTACCTTTTACTGCCCACTCTCCTTTAAGATAAGTTTCAGAAGGGTTATTGTCATTTATTGTTTTAATATAATCAGGAAGTTGATCCATATAAAAAGAAGATGTAATCCACTTCCCATCGCTACTTAGCCAAAAAGCTCCATTAGCAGAATGTCCTGCTGGTAAAATTGCTCCTCTATCTTTTAGTGAGATTCCATACACTTTACTTTCATTATTAAAAAGCTTTAATTCGTCACTGAAAGTCGTGGTAAGCATGTGGTGTGGTGACATTTTCCCATCAGCAGATACAACATCTGTATTTTTCTGATCACAATCGCAAACAGTATGCATATCTCCATCTCCAGCGCAATAAATATATTCTTCAGAGTTCTTGTCATACCAATCATTTGCTATAATTCCATGTACGGAGGGTGTTGTTCCTGTATAGATACTAGCATGTCCTGGTCCAGTATAAGTTGGTACATATCCGAACTGTGCATTCCTAAAAAAATGACCTTCATTTATAAGTCTTTTAAAACCATCGTTTCCAAAATCATCCCAGAATCTGTAGATATAATCATAACGCATTTGATCGACTACTATCCCAACAACCAGTTTTGGTTTTTGTAAATCATTTTTTGTATTAATTTCTAAAGAAAAAGAAATTTCTTTTTTTCCTTTCTGTGAAAAAGATTGAAATCCTGTTATAAGTACTAAGGATATTAGTAGTATTTTTTTCATGTATTTATTTTTTTAATTTTGATTACAGCAAGCGATAAAATTATAGCTACAAGTACATCTGCAATAGGTGGTACTTCAGGCCAAACAAAATTCCAGATTACGACTAATGCGAGCCAACCAAACCAATGCCAATCAAAATCTTTTATTTTCATTTTATAAATATAATATACTAGCAAACTTACAAATAGTCCCCAAAACATACCACCCAAAATATCAAAAGGATAATGAACACCTAAATACACTCTGCTAAAGCCAACTAGAACTGCCCAAGAGAATAAGTGTACAAACCCCCAATAATTTCTAAAAAGTAATGCAATAAAAAATACAAGTGAAAAAGAGTTTGCCGCATGCGAACTAATAAAACCAAACGGACCTCCACATCCATCTACTATTCTTATTCCTTCTAAGGCATAACAAGGTCTTGCTCTTTGAAAAATTTCTTTAAACAAATGAACTGAGCCAAAATCTGCTAGAAAAATTAGCAAGCCTAAGGATAATAATATTTTAATAAAGCTAACAGAAAATTTACTGTAGAGCTTGTATAGTATGAAAAGATAAAGCGGAATCCAGAACCATTTTGATGAAATGAGAATCATTAATTCATCCATTTGTTCCCATCCTGCAGAATTAATTAATCTGAATAAATATTCATCTATTTTCTGCAGATTTTCCATTATTCATTTAGTTTTTTCCAGATTAAATCTTTCAGTTCAGTAATTCCTTGTTGTGCAACTGATGAGATAAATAAAGAAGGAAGGTCAGTTGGTAATTCTTCTTTTATTTCGGCTATCAATTCTTCATCCAACATATCTGATTTACTAATTGCAAGTATCCTGTCCTTATCCAATAATTCAGGATTATATTTCTGTAATTCGCCTAAAAGGATTTTGTATTCTTTTGCAATATCATCCGAATCTGCAGGAACCATAAATAGTAATGTGGAATTTCTTTCAATATGACGCAAAAATCGTAATCCTAATCCTTTCCCTTCTGAAGCGCCTTCAATTATTCCTGGAATATCTGCCATAATAAAAGATTTATCCCCTCTGTATGATACAATTCCTAAATTTGGTACTAGTGTAGTGAACGGATAATTAGCTATTTGTGGCTTTGCAGCTGAAACTACCGAAAGTAAAGTTGATTTTCCAGCATTTGGAAATCCTACTAAACCAATATCAGCTAATACTTTTAGTTCTAAAACAAACCATCCTTCAACTACATCTCCTCCTGGTTGTGCGTATCTGGGTGATTGATTGGTAGGTGATTTGAAATGAGAGTTTCCTCTACCTCCCATACCTCCTTTAACTATAACATGTTCCTCTCCCTCTTCAGTGATTTCAAAAAGGACTTCTCCTGTTTCAGCATCTTTTCCTATTGTACCTAGTGGGACATCAATATAGCTGCTTTTTCCATCTTTACCAAAACTATGATTTCCAGTTCCTATTCCACCATGTTCCCCGAAAATGTGTTTTTTGTAGCGTAAGTGGAGTAGGGTCCACATTTGTTTATTTCCTCTAATTATTATGCTTCCACCATGTCCTCCATCCCCTCCATCAGGACCACCTTTAGCGGTAGTCTTGTCTCTTAAAAAATGAGATGAACCGGCACCGCCTCTACCTGACCGGCAGAAGATTTTCACATAATCAACAAAGTTTGAATTTTTTACTCTCATTTAAAGATTATCAATAACAGAGTTTAATTTCTTAGCAATATCTTCTACACTGCCTAGGCCTTCAATTTCTGAAAGTTTTTTCTGGGCAGCATAAAAATCTTTTAAAGGAGCTGTTTTATTATTGTATTCATTAATTCTATTAGCAATTATACTTTCATTTTTGTCATCTGCTCTTCCTGAATCTTGTCCTCTTGCAAGTAATCTTTTTATAAGTTCAGCATCTTCTACTTTTAAAGAAAGCATTGCAGAGATTGATGTTCCTTTATCAGACAAGAGATTATCTAAAGCATTAGCTTGTGCTGCTGTTCTTGGAAACCCATCAAAAATAAATCCGTTTGAATTTGGGTTATTATCTAATTTGGAAGATATCATACCGATAACTATTTCATCTGAAACTAAATCACCTCTATCCATAATTGCTTTCGCTTCTAATCCTAAAGTTGTTCCTGCTTTAATCTCTCCTCTTAAAATATCCCCTGTTGATAGGTGTACTAAATTATATTTATCAATTAACAGGTTTGATTGCGTTCCTTTTCCAGCCCCAGGAGGACCAAATAATACTAGGTTTAACATGTTCTATTCTTTTAGTTTATAAATATGTGGCAAATTACGACCAATTTCGTCATAATCTAATCCATATCCCACAACAAAATCATTTGGGATTGATTTTCCTATAAAGTCAATTTCAATTTCTTTTTGATAGGCCTCTGGCTTAAATAGTAAAGTAGCCACTTTTATATCTGCCACTTCTTCTTTTTCAAGTAGTAATATTATTTTTTCTAATGTAATTCCTGTATCAATGATGTCTTCTAAAATTACAATATTTCTGTTTCTAATATTTTTGCCTAATCCAATTAATTCATTTACTTCACCTTTAGTTTCAGTGCCTAAATATGAGGAAAGCTTGATAAAAGATATTTCGCAGTTTGGAATATTAATTTTTCTCATAATATCTGCTGCAAAAAGGAAAGATCCATTTAATACGGCAATAAAAAGAGGATTTTTTATTTCACTATTGTTAACTTGATTAGCCATTGAATGAACTATTGCTGAAATTTCTGTTTCAGGAATAAAAACCTCAAATGTTTTATTATGTAAAGTAATCATTTTCATTTTAACTAGACCATACTTTTCTAAAAGTTAATTGTTCTTCTTTGGCTTCATCCATTTTCATAAATTCTAATAATTCATAATGATTTCCAATAGCTAAAGATATTGATTTTTCTGAGAACTTCTTTTTTATTGTAAATGTCACTTCATCTTTACAGTCTTTTAAAATATCTGAAAGCAATCCTTCTATATTCTCTCCATTTATTTTTGTAATTTCATCTTCCGGAGCTATTTTATTTTTATCAGTTACAGAGTTTGGCTCTACTTTTTTAATAATGATTTTTCCATCCTCTTTTGCAGCTACAAAACCAAAATATTGAGCAGAAAGGTTAGGGTTTTTCTTTTCTTTTAATTCCAAACCAACGACATCCAAGGCCGTTTTTAAAGTAGGAATATAATCCTCTGTCCCATAAATATGATTTTCAAAAATCTCAGCAACTTTTAGTCCTCCAAATTTTACGCAGATATTTCTAAAATCATCTTCAGAGTAACCTTTGTCTTTTTGTGCAAACTCTTCATACAACTCTTTCATAACAGAATGTAAGCTATTTCCTACATCTGTATTTCTGATGATTTCCAAATCTATCATTAGCATACACAGTGCAGCATCAGGGTAAATAGAAGTTTTCCTGTTAGGAGAGCCTAATTTGTAACCATCTAACCAATTATCAAAACCACTGTCAGCCACAGATAAATTATATCTTCCGTAGTTAGTTAAATGTCTTTCTAAATTCTGATTCTGAGTTTTAATAAACTCTTCCCAACTAAATACTTCAGAATTATACAGCATCATATCTCCCATATAAGTAGTTACTCCTTCAGCAACAAAACCGGTTCTAAAGTAATTTTCCTTAGTATAATCGTAAGGATACATTTCTACTGGCCTAATAGCTTTTATGTTCCAAGTATGATATAACTCATGCGAACAAACTCCCAATAAATCTTCATATCTTTTATCCATAATTTCATTTCCAGGACCTAAGAGTAAAACGGTGTTTTTGGTATGCTCTACTCCATGATAACTTCTGTAAGGAGTGATTTGAAAAAAGTAATGATATTCATCAACAGGAAATCCGCCAAAGTGTTTTATCTGACTTTTAGTAAAAGCTGTAAAATCTTTATTAAGTTTTTCCCAATCAGGTTTACATTCCCCTTGAAACCATATATGAAATGTAACTCCATAAACTTCATAAGTTCCGTGCTGTAAGCTATCTGAACAGATAATTGGCGATTCTGCTAACAAATCATAACCTTTTACTGTTAAGGTATTTCCTTCTTGCTCCATTGAGGAAGCAATTTTATAATTGCTAGGGATTTCTAGATTTAAAGTATAGCTTTCTTCTTTCCTGCCAATAATATAAAACATACAATACACAGGGTTGATGTACAATTGATGTTCATCTAAATAACAGGACCCAGCATCTAATTGATTAGAGTAAAAATTATAGGTAATAGTAACTTCCATAGCATCTTCAGAAACAACTTCCCATAAATCTTTTGTGATTTTTTGAAATGCAAGGGAGTTATTGTTTTCGTCAAAGGCAGCCCATTTTTGAATATTTTGCGAAAAATTAGCAATTTCATATCTGCCAGGACGCCATGCAGAAAGTTGAAACTGCATCTTATCTGCACCATTTGTTTTAGCAGTAAATTCAAAATCAACAAAGTGTCTGTGCGGATTTGAATAAGAAATAGTATAGTTAATCATCTAAATTATTTAAAGCGCAAAGATAAAAGATTAAAATAGAAATTTGATGATTTGATAATGTACGAGTTAATGAATTTAAAATCATGAAGACTGCTAAGAAATATTTAAATCAAAAAACTATATTTGCCTTAACGAAATTAGCAAAATGAAAAAAGAAGATGTAAAGTATGATTGCAGGTATTTTGAGGGTCATATTCCTTGTAAGCCCAATAAACAGCATGATGTACAGTGTGATAACTGTAGTTATTATGATAAAGCAACTCCAAGGATATTATTTATAAAATTAGGAGCAATAGGAGATGTGATTAGAACAACTCCGCTACTTACCAAATACAAGGAAAAATACCCGAATTGCCATTTTACTTGGATAACCCATTCTCCACAAGTATTACCAAAAGGAAAAGTGGATGTAGTTTATAAATGGGATGCTACTTCTCTTTACACAATTGCTAATGAACAATTTGATATTGCAATTAACTTAGATAAAGACAAGGAAGCTTGTATGTTGCTTGCCAATGTATGTGCAGCTGAAAAGTATGGTTTTACTTGGAAAGATAACCATATTGATATTGCGACTGAAAAAGCAGAACATAAGCTGATTACTGGTCTTTTTGACCATATCTCAAAAAAGAATACTAAGAACTATTTAGAGGAGATTTTTGAAATTTGTCATTTTAAGTTCAATAAAGAAGAGTACATGATAAACTTAAACGAGAGTTTAAGTGAACAGTGGAAAGAAAAATTTAAAAAATTGTCGAATGGCAAAACCATTATTGGACTTAATACCGGCTGTGGACTTAGATGGAAAACTCGCCTTTGGCCAAAGGATTATTGGGTGGAACTCATTAAGGCTTTAGAAAAACAAGGTTATTTCTGTTTGCTAATGGGTGGTCCTGATGAAGATGAAACTAACCGTTACTATCAATCGAAAACGGGAGCAACATATTTAGGGACTTTTAGTTTGGAAGAGTTTATTACCATTACCAATAATACAGATATTATTGTAACACCAGTAAGCATGATGATGCACATTGCCTTGGCACTTAAAAAGCAATTGATGCTGTTTCATAACATCTTTAATGTACATGAATTTGAGCTATATGGAAGAGGGGTGATTATTGAGCCTACTAGTGGTTGCGATTGTTATTTTGGAAACTCCTGTAGCCGTGAAAAAAGATGTATGAACGATATCTCAGTTCAAGATGTTTTATCTAATATTGTAGGCTTAAATAAGAACTTAAAAAAATAGTAAAATGAACTATGATGTTATTGTATTAGGAAGTGGTCCTGGAGGTTATGTGTCGGCTATCCGTGCCTCACAATTAGGATTGAAAGTAGCAGTTATTGAAAAAGAAAGTTTAGGTGGAATTTGCTTAAACTGGGGATGTATTCCAACTAAAGCATTATTAAAGTCAGCTCAAGTTTTTGAATACATTAATCATGCTGAGGATTACGGAATTACAGTAAAAGAGGCAAATGCTGATTTCCCTGCTATCATTAAAAGAAGTAGAGATGTTGCTGATGGAATGAGTAATGGAATTGCATACTTACTTAAAAAGAATAAAGTTGAAGTAATTTATGGTTTTGGAAAAGTAAAACCAGGAAATAAAGTGGCTGTTACAGTTGATGGAAAAGTGGCTGATTATTCAGCAAAAAATATTATTATAGCTACAGGAGCTAGAAGCAGACAGCTACCTAATTTACCTCAGGATGGTAAAAAAATTATTGGATATAGAGATGCCCTTGCTTTAGCAAAGGCACCTAAAAAAATGGTGATTGTTGGTTCAGGAGCAATTGGTGTGGAGTTTGCTTATTTCTATAATGCAATGGGAACTGAAGTTACTGTTGTTGAATTCATGCCAAATATTGTGCCTGTTGAGGATATTGATATTTCTAAGCAATTGCAAAGATCATTCAAAAAGTCAGGAATTAAAGTAATGACTAACTCTTCAGTTGAGAAAGTTGATACTACTGGCTCTGTTTGTAAAGTACTTATAAAAACTAAAAAAGGAGAAGAAACTATAGAATGTGATGTAGTTCTTTCAGCTGTTGGAATTGTTGCTAATATTGAGAATATTGGCTTGGAAGAAGTAGGAATTAAAACAGAAAAAGGAAAAATTTTAGTAGACGATTACTATAATACTAATGTAAACGGTTATCATGCTATTGGTGATGTATTGCCAAATCATTCTCTTGCTCATGTTGCTTCTGCTGAAGGAATTACTTGTGTAGAGAAAATTGCTGGTCAGAATCCTGAACCAATTGATTATGGTAATATTCCTGGATGTACTTATGCTAGTCCAGAAATTGCATCAGTAGGAATGACAGAAGTAGCTGCTAAAGAAGCAGGATATGAAATTAAAGTAGGGAAATTTCCTTTTACAGCATCCGGTAAAGCATCTGCAGCAGGGCATAAAGATGGTTTTGTAAAAGTTATTTTTGACGCTAAATATGGAGAGTGGTTAGGTTGCCATATGATAGGATACAATGTTACGGAATTGATTGCTGAAGCAGTAGTTGCTCGTAAATTAGAAACTACAGGGCATGAAGTATTGAAAGCGATTCATCCTCACCCAACAATGAGTGAAGCAGTTATGGAAGCTGTTGCTGATGCTTATGATGAGGTGATACATATTTAAAATATTAAATAATACAGAAAAAAGCCAAGCATTTGCTTGGCTTTTTTGTTTACTGGAGAATCAACTTCCTTTGTTCTGTTTTCCCATCATGCATTAGTTTTACAAAATAAATGCCTTTTGGCTGTTGGCTAAGGTCAATTTGCTGTAAGCCACCAGTAACGCTTTCTTTAATTACTAATCTCCCAAATGCAGTGTAAATCTCTACTTTCAAATCAGCAACATCCGTTCGTATGCTAAACATTCCTTTAGTAGGGTTTGGGTAAATTGAAGTATGGAAATTCGTAACCTCATCCTCCAAGCCAATGATAATATTTTGGCCGTTAATGTTTACATTATCCATGAAAAAACGGTTTCCGTAATCATTTATCGCCACAAAACGGACCATAATGGTATCGCCATTCAATCCCCAATTACTGAGGTTAATGCTATCAGTTGCCCAACTTCCACAAGTAGGATACCAAGGGCTTCCTACATAGGCAGTAGTTTGTAAATCAGTACCAATTGCCCCATAAATAGAATCCCAAGTGCTACCACAATCTGTTGAGATATCGATACGCAATCCATCATCATATCCTGCAGCATAACCCGAATAAGCATAGTCATAAGTCAACCAATTTTGAGCGCCTGTTCCTGCACCTAATTTTACTTTATTAGAAATTAAATATGCTTCCTTTCCATTTTCTTCAATGTAATAATGATTCACATAAGCAACCGTATTGGGTTGGCAATTGATCCCAGTATCCACAACAATACTTTGCCATGAAAAAGTGGCTGGTGGTGTTTCCCAACTAATAGGAGGGAAGTTTCCAGTATCAAAGCCCTCATATAAAGCAGTGGTATTGCTAATCGGAAAAACAGAATCAGTATAAGTAATAAAGTCCGTGTAGGTTTGAGTACTTGTCCCAAAAGCATCCGTTACAGTTAAAGTAACAGCATAAGTTCCAGGGTTGCCGTACACTACAATTGGGTCTTCCAAATTTGAGGTGCTAGGCGTTCCTCCGGAGAAAGCCCATTGCCAAGTGGCACTACTTAAACGCACTGCCGAATGATCCACAAACTGAACCGTATCATTCATACAATTAACACTTAGTCTATCTGCAGCAATCTGTGCGGATGGAGGAGTGTTCTCATAAAGATAAATTTCATAAGCACTCCTGTTGGTTCCGTTTCTTAAAAGCCCTTCACGGTAATAAGGCACTAGCTGAGTGGAAAAAGTACTTTTTGGTAAATTAACATCATAAATATCCCAATCAGTCATACTGTTGTTTCGGTAGTAAACTGCATCTCTTGTGCCGATATACACTCCACCATTACTCCCTCTTTGGTGTTCAATATTACTTGCATTTATGTTGTCAAGGGTAGGGGTACTCCAGTTGTCCCAAGTTGTCCCTCCATCTGATGATTTGAATACTTCATAGCCTTGCGCATCTTGCACGCCACCATACATACTGCACCTTGCAATCCAAAGTGTATTTGCATCATTACTACTGATGCTTATGTCATAAGGTATCCATGCTTGTCCATTAATATTAGTAGGGGTGATGTCTGTCCAAGTTTGCCCAGCATCATTAGTTCTGTAGATTTTTTTATCTCCCCACCAGCTTTCCCAAGTTGCAACATAAATTACATCAGGGTTGCTCCAAGCTACTTCCACTGAAGTTACTTTTTCGTTAAAATGATGTACTGCTGAATAAGAAGCACCATTGTTTTTAGAAAGCCAAAGGCTTGTGTCATTTCCAATATAATTCCAATTATAACATCTTGGGTCAAACTCCATTTGTGAGGATTCTCCAATAATATAAGATGCATTTGGTTTCTTGTCTAAAGAAAAAGTACTGATATCAATGGTTCTATCTCCCGAAAGTGTTTTTCCTCCATAATCAGAGTAAGAAACTCTGGGGCTGCCAAAGTTTACAAACCCTCTTATCCCATCTCCACCATCCGTGCAAAGCCAATCATTCGTGTAGGTGTTTCCATCTTTTAATAGCGTTCCGTTATGATACGTTCCTCCTAACATTACTTCTCCATCTTTAAATCCAGCTCCAAATCCCCAAAAGTCAGTCCCAGCAATTCCGTATTGTTTTTTATAAATACTATCTCCGGCATTATCCGAATAAAAGATTCCTCCATCACAAGCAAACCAAAGGTCATTACCAAAATAATTGATATCATGAATATCAGCATGTACATATCCTTTTTTATGAGGGGTGCTCCATTTTGAAGGGCAAGAAAAGCTCACTCCGTTATCAAACGATATCCAATGATTAACCCCGCCGACATGTATGATATCTGCATTTGTTGGATTTACAGCCAATGCTAAATCATAATAATATTGACCTCCATCATCTAAGCCAGTTGGTTGCCAACCCATCATATTGATGTTGTTGGTGTCTGGAGCTCCCGCAGGTTGAGGACCACAGCATTGAAATGTCCAATTTTCTCCTTTATCATCACTTATATAAATTCCATAAAGACCACTTCCGCCATTTGCTTCTCCCGTTGCTAGTGCAACAATTTTATTTGGTGCTGCAGGGCTAACTGCAATCTCAGTTCTTTTTTGATCATCCCCAGTTCCAGGATTAGGCCAGCCATTTGTGAAATTGATTAGTGTAATCCCACCATCATCAGAGCGATAAAACTCAGTTTTATCTCCATTTTTCCTTATAAAATACATGGTGTCAGCTGAGTTAGGATGAAATTCAATTTCTAAAAATTCACCACTCAATACTTGAGTGAAATTCAGCCCTCCATCCAATGAATTATATAATCCTTCATCAGAGGCTACAAAGAGCTCCATATTATTTGTTGGTTTTAGTTTTATGTCTTTAGTGGAATGGGAAAGGTTGGTAAAAGTGGCATCACCAATTATTGTCCAGTTTCCTCCTCCATCATTTGATTTATAAATCCCTCCATTCCCACTTATATAGATAATTTCTGGGTTAGTAAAATCTATTTCAATTGCATATACTCCATTTAAAGCTAAGTCCGCAGTTATTAAATTCCAGTTTGCACCTTTATCGATAGTTTTCCAAGCCCCAGCAGTTGCACTTCCTGCATATAAAATATTCGGGTTACTTACAGCTTGCTCTACAGTATAAACATGTGCTGCACCAGGAGCGTAACTTCTGCTTGCGGCATCTTTATCAAAATCCCAAGGACCAATACATTCCCATTGATTTGAACTTTTTGAACTAGTAGTGTTTGTCTTTGCATCAGAAAATCTACTTATACCTCTAAGCCATCTTTTGTAATATTGGGTGTGCTTATTTTTTACTAATTTATTCCTTTGATGATAGTTAGTATAAGCCTTAATGACTTCTCCTGCATCAGGATTTTCGTCATACATCAATTGTGACCAATTTGGTAAATTTTCAGAACTTGTAGTATACTTCATTTCCACTTGTGAAAAAACGGAAAGTTGGAACGTAATAAAAATTAGGAATAGTACTTTTTTCATATAGTTAAGGAAAAAAAAGGCCGCATAATTGCGACCTTAAAATAGTATTTTTTTATTATAACCCAAAAGCAGATTTCACTTGTTCTTGGCAATCTAATTTTTCCCAAGTAAAAGTTTCTACTTCAAATTCTTTTTCTTCTTTTCCAACTAAAAATTTAACAGTTTTAATTTCAGAATTTCTTCCCATATGTCCATAAGCTGCTGTTTCGGAGTATATAGGATTTTTTAACTTTAAACGGCTGATAATTGAAGCGGGTTTTAAGTTGAAACAAGGCATTTCTTTTACTATTTCAGCAATCTTACCATCTGTTAAATTTACTTTTGAAGTACCGTAAGTGTCTACAAAAATTCCCATTGGCTCAGCTACACCAATAGCATAACTTACCTGTACCAATATCCGCTCAGCTATACCAGCAGCTACTAGGTTTTTTGCAATATGACGAGTAGCGTAAGCTGCCGATCGGTCAACTTTACTTGGGTCTTTGCCTGAAAAAGCACCACCACCATGCGCTCCTTTCCCACCATAAGTGTCTACAATAATTTTTCTTCCAGTTAATCCTGTATCTCCGTGAGGGCCTCCAATTACAAACTTTCCAGTAGGATTTACATGGTATTTTTCTTCTCCGAATAAAGCAGTATTTTCAGCAGATAATTGAGCTTTAATCTTTGGAATTAATAAGTTTCTTACATCAGCCTCAATTTGTTGTTGCATAGGTTTTTCATCAGCAAAATCATCATGTTGCGTAGAAACAACAATATCAGTAATTCTTTTAGGCGTATGGTCATCATTGTACTCTAAAGTAACTTGCGATTTAGAGTCTGGACGCAAGTAAGTCATTTCTGTTCCTGCTTTACGAATTGCCGCTAATTCAATCAATATTTTATGGGAAATATCTAAAGCCAAAGGCATTAGGTTTTCTGTTTCATCGGTTGCATATCCAAACATCATTCCCTGATCTCCTGCACCTTGCTCTTTATTCAGCCCTTCTCCTTCAACTACTCCTTGTCTAATGTCAGCTGATTGTTCGTGTATTGCTGAAATAACACCACAGCTATCAGCATCAAATTGATATTCTGATTTTACATATCCAATCTTACGAATTACCTCACGCGCTACTTTTTGTACATCTACATAGCCTTCTGTTTTTACCTCTCCGCTTAGTACTGTTAATCCTGTAGTTACTAGCGTCTCGCAAGCTACTTTTGAGTGGGGGTCTTGGGCTAAAAAATTATCTAATAATGCATCCGAAATTTGGTCGGCTACTTTGTCTGGGTGTCCTTCTGAAACGGACTCTGACGTGAAATAATATGACATCTTCTTAAATTTTAAGTTTACAATTTATTTTAAGCAAGATTTGGCGAATAAGCGCTAAAGGAAATACTGTTTTAGCATTTTTTTTAGTGGTTGCAATAGGCCAAATCTATCCACTTTACTTTGCAAATTTATAAAATTTTTTAAAATTGCTACTCATTTTTGTTTTTTTTGTCTTTATTTGTATCATACTTATCAAGAAAGACGGAGGGATGGGCCCTTTGATGTCTTGGCAACCTTGTAAATACAAGGTGCCAAATCCCACTCCATTAATGGAGGAAGATGAGCGGAATATATAAATTTCCCACCCTATCTTTTTTGTTAAGTCTTATTAATTATGATACATAAGATAGAACAATTGCTAATGAATAGAATCCTTGTACTTGATGGTGCAATGGGAACTATGATTCAAAGATATACGCTTACTGAAGAAGATTTTAGAGGTGAACAATTCAAAAATCATACTTGTGATTTAAAGGGAAATAATGATTTACTATCGATTACACGACCTGATATTGTCAAAGCAATTCATAAAGAATATTTGGATGCTGGAGCTGATATTATTGAAACGAATACTTTTAGTGGAACTAGCATTGCACAAGCTGACTACAGTTTAGAATCATCTGTTTATGAGTTGAATTTCAAATCAGCTAAAATAGCTAAGGATGTAGCTATTGCTTGTTCAACAAGTGATAAGCCAAGATTTGTGGCTGGTGCTATTGGTCCTACAAATCGAACAGCTTCTATTTCTCCTGATGTAGATAATCCAGCATTCAGGCATATTACTTTTGATCAATTGAAGGAAGCTTATACTGAGCAAGTAAATGCTTTGATTGATGGGGGAGTAGACTTATTATTAGTAGAAACTGTATTTGATACCCTTAATTGTAAAGCAGCATTATTTGCTATTGAGGATGTATTTGAGTCAAATGGCAAAAGAATTCCTATTATGGTTTCTGGAACTATTACGGATGAAAGTGGAAGAACACTTTCTGGTCAAACTGCAGAAGCGTTTTTAAATTCTATTTCACATATTCCACTGCTGAGTGTTGGTTTTAATTGTGCTCTGGGTACAAAAGCCATGCGTCCTTATGTGAGAGAATTAGCAAAAAAAGCACCCTTTTTTGTTAGTGCATATCCCAATGCAGGATTACCCAATGAAATGGGAGAATATGATGAAAGCCCAGAAGCAATGGGAGATCAATTAGAAGATTTTATGCAAAACGCTTTGGTTAATATTGTTGGAGGCTGTTGCGGTACAACTCCTGAGCATATTGCCGATTTTGTACGCATTGCTAAAAAATATAAAGCAAGAGAAATACCAGAACTTAAAAAAGCCATGCGTTTGAGTGGATTGGAAGCTGTCACCATTTCCCAAGAGAGTAATTTTGCAAATATTGGTGAGCGTACCAATGTGATGGGTTCTAAAAAATTTAAGAGATTAATCAAAGATGATAATCTTGAAAAAGCACTTGAAGTAGCATTGCATCAGGTAGAAGGTGGAGCGCAGGCTATTGATGTTAATATGGATGACGGAATGTTAGAGGGAGAGGAGTGCATGACACATTTCTTAAATTTAATTGCCTCTGATCCTGATATTTCTAGAGTACCTATTATGGTGGATTCTTCCAAATGGCATATAATTGAAGCAGGCTTGAAATGTACACAAGGAAAAGGAATCGTTAATTCTATTTCTTTAAAAGAAGGAGAGGAAGTTTTTAAACAACATGCCAAAACCATTTTGAAATATGGAGCTGCTGTGGTTGTTATGGCTTTTGATGAAAAAGGGCAAGCTGCCGATTATAAAGAAAAAATTCGAATTTGTAAAAGAGCTTATCATATCCTAGTAGATGAGATTGGTTTTCCTGCAGAGGATATTATTTTTGATCCAAATATATTAACAGTAGCAACTGGAATTGATGAGCATAATAATTATGCAGTTGATTTCTTCAAGGCTACTAAATGGATAAAAGAAAACTTACCTTATGCCAAAGTAAGTGGAGGTGTAAGTAATGTTTCCTTTTCATTCAGAGGTAATAATATAGTCCGTGAGGCTATGCATTCTGCCTTTTTGTTTCATGCTATTAATAATGGTATGGATATGGGAATTGTAAATGCAGGAATGATTGAGGTGTATGAAGATATTCCTAAATATTTATTGAAAGCTGTTGAAGATGTACTACTCAATAAAGATGATGGAGCTACTGAACGTTTGGTTGATTTGGCAGATAATATTAAGGGAGAAGGAAAGAAAAGAGTTGAGGATTTGTCTTGGAGAGAACAATCAGTTGAAGGTAGATTGTCACACGCTTTAGTAAAAGGAATAGTTGCTTTTATTGAACAGGATACTGAAGAGGCACGCTTAAAATCAGTTCGACCTTTGGATGTAATTGAAGGGCCCTTAATGGATGGAATGAGTGTAGTAGGAGAGCTTTTTGGAGCCGGAAAGATGTTTTTACCTCAAGTAGTGAAAAGTGCAAGGGTAATGAAAAAAGCGGTTGCTGTTCTTACTCCTTTTATTGAAAAAGAAAAAATAGCAAGTAGTAAGGCGGGTAAAATTCTCTTGGCTACCGTAAAGGGAGATGTTCATGACATAGGAAAGAATATTGTAGGTGTAGTTTTGGGCTGTAATAATTATGAAATTATTGATTTGGGAGTAATGGTCCCTGCTAATAAAATTTTGGAAGAAGCCATAAAAAATGAAGTTGATGTGATTGGATTAAGCGGGTTAATTACCCCTTCATTGGACGAAATGATAGATGTTGCTAAGGAAATGCAAAGAAATAACTTTAAAGTACCACTCATGATTGGTGGAGCTACAACATCTAAGATTCATACAGCAGTAAAAGTTAACGAGCATTACAATAACAATACGGTTGTTCATGTATTAGATGCTTCTAAAGCAGTTGGAGTAACGAGTAAATTATTAGGTAAAGAAAAAGCGAATTTTAGAATTTCCGTTACTGAAGAATATGAAACGATTAAGGATAATTATTTAAACAGAAAGTCGGATAAAGAATATCTAAGTATTGGAAAGGCAAGAGAGAATGCGATTGTAACAGATTGGGAAAATGCGACTATTCCTGCTGCCAATGAGTTGGGTGTGCAAGTTTTTGAAAATATTGATATTGCAACTATTCGTAATTATATTGACTGGACACCTTTCTTTTTTACTTGGGAGATGCGTAAAAAATACCCAGATATTTTGAAGGATGAGTTATTTGCTGAACAAGCAAATCAGTTAATGAATGATGCTAATGCAATGTTAGATAATATCATTAAAAATAATTGGTTACAAGCCAAAGCAGTTATTGGTGTTTGGCAAGCAAATTCAGATGGTGATGATGTGCATTTATTTGAAAACGGAAAGCAAATTTCTACTTATAATTTTTTACGTCAGCAAGGAAAAAAGAGTAAAAGTAATAGATGTTTGGCTGATCTTGTTGCACCACTTACTACAGGTAGGAAAGATTATATGGGGTCCTTTGTATGTACTGCAGGGCTGGGAATTGAAAAGCAATTGGCTGTTTATGAAAAAGATCATGATGACTATAATAGTATTATGTTAAAAGCGATTGCGGATAGATTAGCTGAAGCACTTACCGAATATATGCATGAAAAAATTAGGAAAGAAATTTGGGGATATGCAGCTGATGAACAGTTTGAGAATAAAGATTTGATAAAGGAAGAGTATAAAGGAATCCGACCAGCTCCTGGCTATACCGCTTGCCCTGATCATACTGAAAAATTAAAAATATTTGAGTTATTAAATGCTGAAAAAAGTATAAATGTAAGCCTTACTGAAAGCATGGCTATGAGTCCTAATGCTAGTGTAAGTGGTTATTATTTTGCACATGCTGATGCTAAATATTTTAGTGTTGGAAAAGTACAAGATGACCAAATTGAAGATTATGCAAAACGAAAAAATATGAGTGTAGAACAAGTGGAAAAGTGGCTCCGCTCAAACATATAAAATGACATTATGAAAGTAACGGAACATATTAAAAACGCAAAGAAAACATTATTTTCTTTTGAAATATTACCCCCTTTAAAAGGAATAAGCATACAATCTATTTATACTTCTTTAGACCCTTTAATGGAATTTAATCCTTCATTTGTTGATGTAACGTATCATAGGGAGGAGTTTGTATATAAGAAAAGAGCTGATGGATTGTTAGAGAGAAGATCAGTAAGAAAACGCCCAGGTACAGTGGGAATTTGTGCCGCTATTATGAATAAATATCAAGTGGATACTGTACCTCATATTATCTGTGGAGGCTTTAGTAAGGAGGAAACTGAAAATGCGTTAATTGATTTGGATTTTTTAGGAATTGATAATGTTTTGGTGCTAAGGGGTGATCCTATAAAGTCAGAGACTTATTTTTCTGCTGAGCAAGATGGGCATAAATATGCTTCAGAATTATTAGGGCAAGTAAACGAGATGAATAATGGAATATATTTAGATGAGGATTTAAAAAATTCTGCTCCTACTGATTTTTGTATAGGAGTGGCAGGTTATCCTGAGAAACATTTTGAAGCACCCAATATGCGCTCAGATATTCATTTTTTAAAAAAGAAAGTAGAGGCGGGAGCTGATTATATTGTTACTCAAATGTTTTTCGACAATCAGCAGTATTTTGATTTTGTAAACTTATGTCGAGAAAATGATATTACTATTCCAATTATTCCTGGGATTAAGCCCATGTCAACTAAAAAGCAATTAACACTATTGCCACAAAGATTTCACCTGAATGTTCCTAATCCCTTAGTGGATCAGGTGCTAAAGTGTAAAACGAATGAAGCAGTAAGGCAAGTTGGGGTAGAGTGGGCAATACAACAAACGAAAGAATTAATTGAATTTGGGGCCCCTTGTATTCACTTCTATTCCATGGGGAAATCGGACAATGTGCAAAAAATTGTTGGGAGTTTTGCTTAGGCTGTCAATTTCCTAAAATGTTCCTCTAGGTCAATGTTGTTCTTTTGATAATTAGAGATGAGTTGGTCGTCAACAATTTTCCCTTTATTGATAATAATTACTCGGTTACACATTTTATCCACTTCCTGCATAATGTGTGTGGATAGTAATACCGTTTTATCTTTCCCTACTTCTTTTATTAGGTTTCTTATTTCCACCAATTGATTAGGATCTAAACCTGTGGTTGGTTCGTCTAAAATCAAAATTTCAGGATTATGAATTAGTGCAGCTGCTAAACCAACTCTTTGTTTAAATCCTTTGGAAAGTTCTCCTATTTTTTTACTTTGTTCAGGAGTTAATCCAGTTTGCTGAATAATTTTTGCAATCCGATTATTAAGGTTTTCTACCTTATAAATTTCACCTACAAATGCTAGGTATTCTTTAATGTACATATCAGTATAAAGCGGATTATGCTCAGGAAGATAACCAATTTTTGATTTTACTTTTAAGTCGTACTTTTCAGTGTCTAAAGCACAAACTTGTACTTTGCCACTGTCTTGCTGTAAATAGCAAGTTATGATTTTCATAAGTGTTGATTTCCCTGCTCCATTTGGACCTAAAAAACCAACTACTTCTCCTTTTTTTAGTGAAAAGGAAACATCAGTAAGTGCTTGTTGATTTCCGTAAAACTTATTGACTTTATTGATGCTTATTGACATAGGGCAAATGTAGAATAAAGCATTAATGCAGCAATATAAAAATTAAAAATCTAATAGATAAATCTACTCTATGCTGAAAACCTTTTTCACACTTCCATTATCATAGATATAAAATAGCGTTTGTTTTTTTGTTTCTTTTGTTGTCCTTCCTAGAACATCTACAATTTTAATTAGTTTTCTGTTGCTATTCATTTCAGTAATAGCAGAAGGATTTGGGCAGTAGTTTCCATCAGGAGCTATTTGAGGTAGTTTGTATTGCGCATCTGTAATTAGGGCATACATCAAAGTGTCCATGCTTTGCAAGAGTGTAGCGTTATAAGGTTCCCACTCGTTTGCAATTCCTGAAGCAGTTTGAGGATCATCCAAAATCCCCATATTACTTACTTGTGCCCAATAGATATATTCAATTGCCATACACTCATAATCGCAAGTATTATCATCATAATGATACCAGGCAGAAGCAGGATAAGGGTTTGGAATTATCATGAATTGCCCTCCTCTCGCTAAATCCATTGCTGTACTCATCAAGGAGGAATTAGCTTGCATACTAAAGGCAGCTGGATATACATTGGTATGCCCTACATGATTGATGGTGTGTATAATTTCTTCTACAGTAGCATCATCTCCCCAGTGTCCTGTTTGAGTTGGATCTATCTCATTGTTATATAAAACAGCACTTACACCATCTCCATTGTAATTATTAAAGAAAGTATTTTCTGCTGAAGATCCTTCTGCTGAAAATAATGGCATCAATGCATTTTCACTTATAAGTTGTGTTTCAATTAATGGGTCATCTACAATTCCATCTTCATTATTGTCCAATAATTCGGCAGCAACTGCTGCAGCATGCAATACTTTGGCATCCGAAATAGTGCTTTCTGCATAAATACTGAAACATCCTAATACATCAACATACTTTGTAAAAGGAGCAAGGGCTGGGTCATTATTATTTGGGTTGGGATCAATAGTAAAACAAACGGTGTTTTGTGCACTTACCAATAGTGGGAATACAAATAAAAGCGTGAGGATTTTTTTCATAACATTAAAAGTTTGGGCTAATTTACAAAAAATACACATAAACCCGTCCCTTCTTTTCTAGATGGGGATTGTTACATTGCTACATTCAGTTATTGTTACATTAAACTTCTATCTTTGCACGATGAATGGAGTAGTTATAAAAACAACAGGGAAACGCTATACCGTAAAAACGGATGAAGGAGAGGTTGTACAATCTCGATTGAAAGGAAAATTCCGAATTGCTGGTATAAAAAGCACTAACCCAATTGTAGTTGGCGATAAGGTTGAGGTGGAACAAGAGTCAGAATTATGGATGATTGTAAAGTTACATGCAAGAAAGAATCATATCCTAAGGAAGTCCGTAAACCTAAGTAAGCAAACCCATATTATTGCAGCCAATATTGACCAAGCATTACTTATGATTACTTTGGATAGCCCAGTAACCACTACTGGTTTTATCGATCGTTTTTTAGTAGCTGCAAATGCTTATAGAGTTGAAGTTATTTTACTCTTCAATAAAGTAGATTTATTGGATGATGGAATGAAAATACAACAAGAAAATTTACAAAAAGTATATGAAAAGATAGGCTATACTTGTTTTGCTACTTCTGTAATTAATGATGATTTATCGGTAATTAAAGCGTTAATGAAGGGAAAGGTAAATATGATTTCAGGACATTCTGGAGTAGGGAAATCGACACTAGTAAATTATTTACAACCTGATTTGCACATTGACACTAAGGAGGTTTCTGATACCCATAAACAAGGGCAACATACCACTACTTTTTCTGAGTTACATGAACTTGATTTTGGAGCCTCTATTATTGATACGCCAGGTATTAGAGGGTTTGGTTTGGTAGAGTTGGAAATTGCAGAACTAGCTAATTATTTTCCTGAATTTTTTGCGTTAAAATTAAAATGTAAATTCCATAATTGCATTCATAAAAGGGAACCTCAATGTGCTGTTAAATCAGCTTTAGAAAACGGATTTATTGCTGAAAGTCGCTATAAAAATTACCTAAAAATGCTAATTGAGGAAGAAGAGCATTTTAGAACAAATGATTATTAATTTATGCGTGCTGTCATTCAAAGAGTAGAAAAAGCATCAGTTGTAATTTTAGAAAATGAAGTTGCAAAAATTGAGCAGGGACTTTTGGTTTTATTAGGAATTGAAATTGAAGATGCAAAAGAAGATGCAAAAGAAGATACTTTGTGGTTGGCCAGTAAAATTGCGGCACTTAGAATTTTTTCAGATAAGAAAGGAGTGATGAATAAGTCAATTACTGAAACAGGTGGAGAAGTAATTGTGGTTAGTCAATTTACTTTGCATGCTAAAACTAAAAAAGGAAACCGACCCTCTTATATAAAAGCAGCCAGACCAGAGCAAGCAATTGCTTTATATCAACAGTTTAAAGAAGATTTGACTTTAGCAATTGGCAGGCAGGTGCAGTCTGGAGAATTTGGTGCAGAAATGAAAGTTAGCCTTATTAATGATGGTCCTATAACTATACTAATTGATACAAAAAACAAAGAATAATGCCTATTACCGAATTACAAAAACAAGTTGATGTTTGGATAAAAAAGTATGGTGTTCGTTATTTTAACGAGCTTACTAATATGGCAGTCCTAACAGAAGAAGTAGGGGAGGTAGCGCGTATAATTTCTCGAAAATATGGTGAGCAATCCTTTAAAGAAACTGACCACAAGGATTTAGGAGAAGAGCTTTCTGATGTATTGTTTGTATTGCTTTGTTTGGCAAACCAAACGGATACTGATTTGCAAAAAGCATTTGATAAAAAGATGCAAATTAAAACAGAAAGGGATTCCGATAGACACCAGAACAATAAAAAATTAAATTCTTAACTAGATTGTAATTTTTACTCCAGCTCTCATCCATCTTCCTGGTTGAGGTATATTGCCAAAGTCTACATATTCATTATCAAATAGATTATTTATTTCTAAAAAGATTGTGCTGTTGTTAAATACTTTGCAAGATAGTCTTGTTGAAATTAACCAAAAAGGTAAATAATCTACATCTTCCCCGCTTTCGAAATCTATATATCCTCCTTCTCTATCCTGTCGTGAAGCTCTCCAGTCAATTCTGATTTTTTCACTAATATTCTGGCTTGCAGTGAATGATAAATTTGATTTTAAATGATCTAGAACATATGCAGATTGGAATCCTTCAGAAGTTGTATCTGATTCGTTTACGGCATAGTTAATATTTAAAGTTGAAATTGGCAGATTAGTGTTGAACATTTTATTAATATCAATTCTAGAGTTCAATTCATATCCTGTTGTTGTAAGTTGGCTTAGGTTCTGAGTCCTCCAGATACTATCTCCATTTATTAATACCCAATCAATCATATTTTCCCCTTCTCTTTTGTAGTAAGTAAAAGTAGTTTTATGTGACTTTCCATTCCATTTTAAACCTAATTCTTGATTGGTGGAGTGTTCTGATTTGAGATTAATATTTCCTTGATTCGTAGGTGATATGTAGTATAATTCAGTGTAATTTGGAGTCCTCATTGATTTGTTATATGAAGTAAATAATGTTATATTATTAGAAAAATTATAGGCCATGTCAATTCCAGGAAAATATTCATTTCCATATTCAGAATTAATATTCATCATGATTCCTGCAGATATTGCTAAATTCTTTAAGTTGATATTTTTTTCTATAAAAAGATTTGTTGTTGTTGTATTTGCTCCTTTGTAATAAAAATTATTAGTATCAATTTCAATTGGACTTTCAAGATCATTACCTAAAACATTTGAGATAATATTGTCTGTTCTTATCTCCATACCTATTACATTGGTTCCAGTTTTTGTTTTTTGTATCACATTCATATCCATACTAAATACATTTGTTTCATGAAAGTTGTGATACCAAGATGGATTTTCTCTAAATAAGATAAACTCATCATTATGTTTTCTCCATGAGATTTTATTATCCAGAGTTATCTTTCCTTCTTTTCTAAGTTGTAATGATGCGAAAGTAGTTTGTGTTGTTTCAAATTGATTAGGGTATTTTGGTGTATAAAAACTAAATGCTCCAAACTCTTTGTTTGTATATCCTGCATTAAAAAGTGCATTTATTCCGTCAATATTTGTTTTTGCTTGGTAATAATAGTTTTTTATTTTATAGTCCACCCCTTCAGTATACCCATCACTTTCTTTCTGATTTACTGAAATATTGTGTTTCAGATTTCCAGTAGAAGTATGGTAATTAATACCTCCGCTTTTAAATGCATTTTCCCCCCCACTAATACTAAATGAATTAGCCATTTCTGATTTTGTAATAATATTGATAGCTCCTGTATAGGCATAATTCCCGAAAATTCTACTTGCACCACCAGTAATTATTTCAATCCTTTCAATTTGTTCTAAACTTACCGGTAAATCCATAGTATGATGTCCTGTTTGAGGGTCATTTAATTTAATGCCATTTAACATGACAAGAACCTGTTCGAAAGTACCTCCTCTGATGCTAATATCTGCTTGAACTCCCTGGCCTCCTCTTTGCCTTACATCAACATTCATTGCGTATTCCAATAAATCTTCAATAGTCTGTACAGGTGCGTTTTCAATCTCTTCCAAGCTGATTATTTGAACATTTGTAATGTTTCCCTCAGTTTGTGCTCTGTTTGCAGATACAATAACTTCATCAAGATTTTTTTCGATTGAATTTTGGGCTTTTAAATTACATATTGCAAGTGCTATAGTAAGTGTAATTAATATTATTTCTCTCATTTTATTGTTGTGTGTAATGCTAGCTGATTATTTGTATGCTAGATTTTTGGTGAATGTATTATTATTTATAAATAAGAAGTAGAGCTTGCTACTGTTTCATTCCATCAGGTATTCCGTAAAAATAGATCATTTCAATTTTGTCAGATAAGGACATGATTCCAGGGTTAATTCCTGGTTCATTTTGCGGAATTGTAACGCCTAATTTTGAATAGTAATTTTTCCAAACAGTTAGTGTATCATTAGTTTCTGGATGTAAAAATGTCATTGGCTTTAGTTTGAAAATAGAATCTTTTTCAAATGCTTCAAAGATTAACTCTGAACAATAGTAGGATTCGTTATTCATTAGGAATGCTTCATCATACTTAATCCCTATTTTGCTTTTAGCATAAATAATTGCATCTTTAATTGTATGTTGAAATTCATCTTTCAATCTTCCAGCTATTATTTTAGAACTACCTGATCTATCATAAGAGCGATTAAAGAAAGACTTTATGTCTGTTAAAACAACTTTTGGAGGAATAGCTTCTAAAACTTTAAGTGTATCATTATCTAAAACTACTAAACCGATATGTGAAAAATTAGCATCTTTGTATCCTGGTGTTACCAGTTCAATTGCATCACAAAGCGGGAGAAGAATCTAAATCTTGAAACAATAAATCACCCTCTTGTAATTCAAATTTTTGTTTAGGTAAACACGAACTAAAAAGAATGCTGTAAAAAAGGATTATAAAAAAGTAATTTTTCATTTTTCAAAAATAACATAAAAAAAAGAGGACTACAATGTAATCCTCTTTCTGAATTTAATACTTGTTAATTAATCAGCTAAAACAATAATTTTGTTTTGTTTCATTTCAATTACGCCACCGTTTATTGTGAAGTTTTCAGTTTTATCTTCAATAGTAATCACTCTTATATTTCCACTTGTTAACGTTGAAATAATAGAAGCGTGATTATTAAGTACTTCAAACTCACCTGATTCTCCAGGCAATTTTACTGAGGTAACCTCTCCGCTAAAAACTTCTTTTTCTGGTGTTATTATTTCTAATATCATGCTTTAATTATTTAACGTCAGCTAACATTTTTTCTCCTTTTTCAATTGCTTCATCAATTGAACCTACAAGGTTAAATGCTGCTTCAGGATATTGATCCACTTTACCATCCATAATCATGTTGAATCCTTTAATAGTATCTGCAATATCAACTAAACATCCTTTTAGGCCTGTAAATTGCTCAGCAACATGGAAGGGTTGTGATAAGAATCTTTGTACTCTTCTTGCTCTATGTACAGCTAATTTATCTTCATCAGATAATTCATCCATACCTAAAATTGCAATAATATCTTGTAATTCTTTATATCTCTGTAATAACTCTTTTACGTCCTGTGCACATTTATAATGCTCATCACCAACTACTTCAGGAGATAAAATTCTTGAAGTTGAGTCCAATGGATCAACTGCAGGATAAATACCTAATTCAGCAATTTTTCTTGAAAGTACAGTGGTTGCATCTAAGTGAGCAAATGTTGTAGCAGGAGCAGGGTCAGTTAAATCATCAGCAGGTACATATACTGCCTGTACAGAAGTAATAGATCCGTTTTTAGTAGATGTAATACGTTCTTGCATTGTTCCCATTTCAGTTGCTAATGTTGGTTGGTAACCTACGGCTGATGGCATTCGTCCTAGCAATGCAGAAACCTCAGATCCTGCTTGAGTAAAACGGAAAATATTATCTACAAAGAAAAGGACATCTTTCCCTTTACCATCTCCTTCACCATCTCTAAAGTATTCAGCAATAGTAAGTCCTGAAAGTGCAACTCTTGCTCTTGCTCCAGGGGGTTCGTTCATTTGTCCAAAAACAAATGTTGCTTTTGAATCTCCTAATTTTGATTTATCAACTTTCGATAAATCCCATCCTCCTTCTTCCATTGAGTGGTTGAAATCTTCACCATAATTGATGATTCCTGATTCTAACATCTCTCTTAATAAATCATTTCCTTCTCGTGTTCTTTCTCCTACACCAGCAAATACTGAAAGTCCACCATGTCCTTTTGCTATATTATTAATTAACTCTTGGATTAGAACTGTTTTCCCAACACCAGCCCCACCAAATAAACCAATTTTACCTCCTTTTGCATAAGGTTCAATTAAGTCAATAACTTTAATACCCGTAAATAAGACCTCAGTAGCAGTTGATAAATCCTCAAATTTAGGTGGGTCTCTATGAATTGGTAATCCGTTAGTACGGTCTAAGTTTTCCATTCCATCAATAGCATCTCCAATAACATTAAAAACTCTACCCTTAATGTGTTCTCCAATTGGCATTTTAATAGGTGATCCAGTTGCAACTACTGTAGTTCCTCTACTAATACCATCAGTAGTTTCCATAGCAATTGCTCTTACTGTATCTTCACCAATATGTTGTTGACACTCTAATACTAATTTTGTTCCATCAGCTCTTGTAATTTCTAATGAATCATAGATGTTAGGTAGTCCTGCTTCATTGTTTTCAAATGAAACATCAATTACAGGCCCAATAATTTGTGATACTTTTCCGGTGTTTGTTGACATTTTTATATCTTTTAAAGTCGTTAAAATACTAAATTTAAATCGGCTGCAAATTTACTATTTTTAAATTGTATTGTGCTAATATTAATCGGTTTAAATTAATTGTTAATTTTGAACACTTTTTCAACATACCTAAAACTCAAAAATAAGTGAAAGTTTATCATTCAATAGATCAGTTTCCGTTAGATATTAAGTCAGTATTAACTTTAGGTACTTTTGATGGTGTACATAAAGGTCATAAATATGTTTTAAAACGCATGAATGAAATTGCTAAAAAGGAAGGTGGCGAAAGTGTTTTGCTAACTTTTTATCCTCATCCAAGGCATGTTTTGCAGCCAGAGGACCAAAAACTGAAATTGTTAAATACGATTGAGGAAAAAATAAAAGAATTAGAAAAATCAGGAATACAACATTTTGTTATTCATGAGTTTACAAAAGATTTTTCAAGAACAAAATCAGTTAATTTTATTAGAGATTTATTAGTAAATAAATTGAAAATGAAACATATGGTTGTTGGGTACGATCATCATTTTGGAAGAAATAGAGAGGGGTCTTATGATGAATTGATAGAGCTTTCGGAGTTATATAATTTTAAATTGGAACAAATACCACCACAAGATGAGGCTGAAGTTACTGTTAGTTCGACAAAAATAAGGAAGTTGTTGTCTGCTGGAAATATAGAAAAGGCTAATATTTATTTGGGATATAACTATCCAATTAATGGTGTTGTAGTAAAAGGGAATAAAATTGGTAGAATACTTACTTACCCAACTGCAAATATTTTGATTGAAAATAAATGGAAATTATTGCCTGGTGATGGGGTGTATGTTGTGGAAGTAATATTGGAAAATAAGCAATATTTTGGCATGTTAAATATTGGAAAAAAACCAACTTTGGATGAGGGAAAACATTCAGTAGAAGTACATATTTTTGATTTTTCAGCTGATGTTTATGATTTTGAGATAAAGGTTGAGTTTATAAAACGAATTAGAGATGAAAAACAGTTCAATTCTTTAGAGGATTTGCAAAGTCAGTTAAAGATTGATGAAAATAATTGCAGGAAGTATTTAGCAATCATAAATGAGAATAATAATGCTAGCAAGTAAATTTTTACTTAAGTTCTTTATTTAACTATTGTAATATCTCCAGTTTGGCAAACTTAAGTAATAGTTGTTTTAGTCCAATACCACTAAAAAATACTCCTGCTTTTTTGTCAGCTCCATCTCCTGAAATAGTTAATACTTTCCCATCTCCAAATCGGGCATGTTTCACTTTCATTCCAGTTTGTATTTTACTAAGGTCGCTTTCGTTAATACTAACATCCTTAGTTCTATTGATATTCGTTAAGTTTTTAGGTGGTATAAACTTTTTGGTAGCTGCAGAATATTCTTTTTTCTTAAACTTAGTTTTAGCATAAATTTTATGAGGACCAAAGTCATTCTTATTTTTTGGTGTGATTTCATGTTTTTCCAAAAAACTCTCGTCCAGTTCGCTAATAAATCGACTTGGTTCACAATCCGTATATTGTCCCCACTTAAAACGAGAGGAGGCAAATGATAAGAATAATCTTCTCTCGGCTCTTGTTATAGCAACATAAAAAAGACGCCTTTCTTCTTCTAAATTCTCCTGACTTTCACCACTCATCATACTTGGGAAAAGATTTTCTTCTAGCCCAACAACAAATACATAAGGAAATTCTAATCCTTTTGCCGCATGCACAGTCATTAAAGTCACTTTATTAAAGTCTTCCTCAGTTTCTTTGTCTTGGTCAGTTAGTAAGGCGACATCTTCCATGAAATCAGGTAATTTATTAACTCCCTTTTCAGCCGTTTCACTAAAATCTTTTATTCCATTTAACAGTTCCTGAATGTTCTCAAATCTACTAACTCCTTCAGGGGATTTATCAGTGTATAAATCGTTAAATAATCCGGTTTGTTTTGCAATTTCCTCCGCAACAATATAAGCTTCTTCTTTTCTGGTATTTATGATAAAACTATTAATCATGAGTGCAAATTCTTTAAGCTTAATTTGCGTGCCTTTATTGATGTTAATTTCAATCTCATCTAAATGATTAATGACCTCCCAAATACTTTTGTCATGTTCGTTTGCAAAAACATTAAGTCTTTGAATGGTCGTAGCGCCAATACCTCTTGTTGGGTAATTTATAATTCGCTTAAAAGCCTCCTCATCATTAGGGTTAATTGCTAAGCGATAATAAGCTAGTAAATCTTTTATTTCCTTTCTTTGATAAAATGAAAGTCCTCCATAAATTTTGTATGCTATGTTTCTTTTTCGTAATGATTCTTCAAAAGCCCTAGATTGAGCGTTTGTTCTGTATAAAATTGCAAATTCTTTATGCTGTGCTTGTTCGCGCAATTCAATGTCACCAATTGTGTTTGCAACCAATCTTCCCTCATCATTGTCTGAACCTGTTTTGCAAACAATTATTTTGTCTCCTTTACTGTTTTTTGTCCAGATATTTTTCTCCAGTTGCTTTTCATTATTTTTTATGATGCTATTAGCCGCTTCAACAATTGTAGAAGTAGATCGGTAATTCTGTTCTAATTTGTAGGTTTTGTAGTCAGGATAATCTAATTTGAAATTAAGGATGTTCTGAATATTTGCTCCTCTAAAAGCATATATGCTTTGTGCGTCATCCCCGACAATACAGATGTTTTCGTTAAGAGCAGCAAGTTTTTTAATGATCAGGTATTGAATGTGATTTGTGTCTTGATACTCGTCAATTAAAATGTATTTAAATTTCTCTTGATATTTTAATAGAACATCCGGATGGTTGTCCAGTAATTGATAAGTTTTTAATAATAAATCATCAAAATCCATAGCAGATGCTTTTTCACATCTCTGCACATACATTTGGTAAATTCTACCAAATTCTGTTCTCTTTGCAATTTTATCAGTTTGTACTAATTCTAATTTGTTTGAGTACCCTGTAGGGGTAATAAAGTTGTTTTTTAAAGAAGATATTCTATTTCTGATTACACCAACTTTATAAATTTCTTTATCTAAATTAAGTTCTTTTATAATACTTCTTACTAAACTTTTGGAATCGTCAGTATCATAAATTGTAAAATTGGAAGGGTAGTTTAATTTTTCAGCTTCAAAACGTAATATTTTTGAAAATACTGAGTGGAAAGTCCCCATCCAAAGGCTTCTTGCATTGCTTTGTCCAACAATTGTCTCTATTCTGTTTCGCATCTCTTTGGATGCTTTATTGGTAAAGGTTAGTGATAAGATATTTTGTGGATTTACTCCTGTTTTTAGTAAATGTACAATTCGGTAAGTAAGGACTCTTGTTTTTCCTGAACCTGCACCGGCAATCACCATTAAGGGGCCTTTTATGTGTTGTGCAGCTAATTTTTGCTCTGGATTTAATTTTTGTAAATAGTCTTGCATGGTATTTTTTTGGTCTTCAAAAGTACAGTTTAATCGACTGTATATATAGTGGAGCTTAAAATATTTTTGTATCTTTGCGAATTAGGGGGATTTTCTCTAAAAAAACAAATTTTTAAAAATTAAATTATTGTATGAAAAAACAATTACTTTTTATAGCGACTTGTATAGTTTCTCTTTTTATCTCACAAAATGTATATTCAATTCAGCATCAAGTTACTGCAACAGTTGGAAACAATTTTGCGCCAGCTAATTTAACTATTAATCTTGGTGACACTGTAATTTGGAGTAATGTTGGAGGTGGATTTCATAATGTTAACGCTTCACAAGCTATATACCCAAATAATCCTGAATCATTTTTAAATTCTACTACACCAACAAATGGTAATTGGACTTTTCAATGGGTGTTCACGATCGCAGGTACATATGATTATCAATGTGATCCTCATGCTGGAATGGGAATGGTAGGTGAAATTAATGTAATTGCTCCAGTCACACCACTAATTTCAAGTATATCTAAAAGTAACCCCTTATGTTTTGGAGATAATTCTGGGTCTGTTTCAGTATACATTAATCAAACTTCACCTTCAAATATTGTTCAAGTGAAGATATCTGAAATTAATCCAATTACAGGTTTATGGAGTTCATCTTTTACCAACTCATCATTCTTCACCCACGACTCTATTACATTTACAGCTTTGTATTCTGGTTCTTATGGAATTAGTTTGTTGGATTCTTCTAGTATTATTTTAGATACTATGTCATTTACTTTAGTTGACCCTGCTGATTTAGTTATTAATACGGTTTCTGTTAGTAACCCGACAAATCCTATTTCTAATGATGGATCTATTAGCATTTCCGTTAGTGGGGTACCTCCATTTACCTATAACTGGAATGGGCCAAATGGATTTAGCTCATCAAATGGCGATATCTTTAATTTAGCTCCAGGTAATTATACTGTCATCGTTTATGATTCTACCAATATTTGTAATATTAATGCAGCCTTTACTTTAACTGCAATAATTAGTTGTAGTGCTGGTAATATAGCCACTAATAATGTTACTTGTTATGCTGCTGTTGATGGTGAAATTAGTATCTCTAATGCATTTGGTGCTTATCCTTTTACATTTAGTATTGATACTGCTAATCCATATACTCCAGGATACGTTCCTTCAGTATTATATCAAGATACGACTATTCTTAATTCTTCCTACGTATTTAACAATCTTGGTAAGGGAGATTATTTCGTTATATTTGAAGATTCTTCTGGTTGTAGTGACACTAGTTTAATAATAGTAGATAGATTTGCTGATCCATTTGTAATTGATACAATTATTAATTTGGTTTCGGATACGGGATTATCTGATGGTAGTTTTGTTTTAAATGTAATCCAGGGTGGCTATGGTTTGCCGTATAATTTTATTTGGTATGATTCTTTAGGTAATGTTTTACAAGATTCTTCTGTTAATAGCCTATCTAATTTGGGTGTTGGTAGTTATTCAGTTGTAATTTCTGATAATGGCCCTAACAATTGTGAAAGTTTACCATTTATGTTAGTTATTGGATTGAGGCAAAGTTGTGATGCTGATAGTTTAATTACTCATAATATATGTCCAGGATCTAATGAAGGAAGTGCTAAAATTAATTATTTAAGTGGTTGGACTGATTATCAATTTTATGATTCTGCATGGAATCTATTGCCTTCTGCTTATCCAGATTCAATAGGCAATTTATTTGCGGGAATCTATCATTTTCTCTTAGATTCATCATCATTATGTCCAGAAGATACAATTCAGTTCCAAATTTTAGAGCCAATTATTAATGATATTTCTATTGTTGATGCAGTAAGTGGTAATTATGTGTGTTATAATGATAGTAGTAGAATATCAATTGACTTAACTATTGTTGACCCAAATGTAACATACTATTATTATGCTAATGGCTCTCTTCCTGGGCAGGTAGTTGGCGATACTACAACTAACTACTTTGTTCCAACTTATACTTCAGGTATTTCAGACACTTTTAATTTAGTATTACAATATAATAATGGAACAGGTTTGGAATCATGTCTTTCTAGTTCAGGATACTCTTCAACTCCATTTATCATTAATGAGTATGATTTAAATATTGAAGATGTTTTGACTACAGATGAGATATGTGGGGTGTCTTCAGGTACATTAACTATTGATATAGACTTAATAAATTTATCTAATCCTCCAGTATCTTTCTTTATTAATGGAGATGCGAATTCAACAGGAATTTTTAATATTCCACACAGTGTAATTTATGATAGTATTTATATTATAGATAATCTAGGATGCAAAGTCCATTGGAATTCTTCTGTAACGACTGAACAGATTGTAAATACTTCAATTGATGAGACTATCATTAAAGAAAGTTGTATTGGATATGACGGAGAGATTAACATTTTAGTAGATAATGGTCAAGGATTTTATAATTATACTTTATCAAAAGAGATTCCTTTTAATATTCCTTTGGTTATTGAATCGGGTGTTACTTCAACTTCAGTTTCAGCTTCAATTTCTATTGACTCTTTAGTTGCGGGTACTTATTTTATTGAAATAACTGATGACTCATCTTGTGTGTATTTGGATACTTTTGTAGTTGATCAAGTTGTACCTTTTACATTATTAACTTTAACTAAAGTGAAAGAGACTTGTTGTGGATATGATGGTTCAATTCAAGTAAATATTAATCCAGGTGATGGAGTTGATTTAACCTATACTTTAGAATTTGATACAATACAGATTACTATTGATGCCTCTAATAATGTTTATCCTTACATAATTAACAATGCCGTTTGGCCATCTCAATCTTATCTTACCAGTTTTTATAGATCTCAAAGTTCTTCATATTTTGATTCATTAACTAGAGGTTATTATTCTGTTTTCGTTGAAGATGAATATGGTTGTGTAGATTCTGCTGATTATAGTACTTTTATTGCTGGTAGCTCTGCTTTGAATACGCATTTATCTATTGATGATACTTATGTGACGGATATGTCTTATTCATATACTGATATTGTTTGTTTTGGCGATACAAACGCAACCTTAAAAGTTTTATATCCTGATGTGTGTTACAGCTATGAATTATTGCTTTATTCTGATACGGCTAATCCTTCATTAATTGCGGTTGATTCAATCTCTTTTCCAGATACTTCTGTTTATTATAATGCGTTGTATGCCGGTATTTACGGTATTCAAGCAATGTCAAGCTCAAGTTATGCTGGCTGTGTCAGAAGGTCTGATACTTTTGAAATTATCGAGCCTAATGTTATTTCTTATAATTCGCCTTTAAGTACTGCTGCTTTTTGTTTGAATAATGGATTTGCTGTAAATGGTGGAGCTTGTAATGGTACTGTTTGGTTACCAAACTCACCTATTGGAGGAGTGTATGATACTTCAGTAGTCTTAAATGATACAGTCTATCAATATTATATTAATAGAATCAATTCCACAGTTAATTATTTCCAAGGACCTATTGTTTCTGATAGTATTTTTGGTGGCTTATGTCCTGGAGATTATGAAGTACAAGTATTAGATGGTAATAATTGTATTATTAAAGATACAGTCTCAGTTGGAGATAATTCATTATATATTGATTCATTGTTAGTTACGACAATCTCTTGTCTTGATAGCTCTGATGCAACTATTCAAGTATATGCTCATGGAGGTATTGGTGTTTATGATTATGTTTGGACTGATTCTACTTCTATTATTGCTGGTAATACTCAATTTGTTGATAGTTTGTTAGAAGGCATGTATTTTGTCACTATATCTGATAGTGCCGGCTGTAATGCAATGGATTCTGCTTTTGTTTCAAGTGCTCCAGATCAATTAGAGTTATATGGAAGAGTACCCGGATTTGAATCTAAGGAAACATGTTATGGCTATTCTTACAACGGATATGTTGGGTATGAGATAAGAGGAGGTTCAGGTCCTTATGTTTTTAACTGGGTTAATTCTGATAGTACAAGAGTGGGATCATATACCGCTTATGCTCAATATTGTAGTGGATGTATTTCTTCTGATGGAATCAGTAGTGTTGATTCGGTGTATATTCTTGATAGCTTAACTACAGATATTTATAAAGTAAGATTAACAGATATGAATGGATGTTCTTCAATTAATTGGTTTCCTATTGATTCAATAAGAATAACAGCACTAAATATTAATAACCCTTTAAGTATAGATTCTATTTTAGGTTCCGATACATTGTGCTATGGTGCATCTAATGGATTCTTAGATGTGTATATTAATGACTCTGTATATTTGCCCTTAACTTTTGAGTTAGACTCAAACGTATTAACTTTTAATGATAGTTTAATTAATAGTACAGGTGACTTTAGTTTATATTCTTTAGGTGCCAACACATATAATATTTTAATTACTGATGCATTTGGTTGCTTTATTAATGATTCTTACACAATATCTGAATTGAATGAGATTGTTGTTAGTGATAGTGTAGTTGATTTAAGTTGTTATGAAAGTGATGATGGGCAGGTATATATTAGTGTATTAGGAGGGAGTGGTTCTTATGATTATTCTTGGAATAATGGAGCAAGTTCATCTTCATTATCTAATTTAACAATTGGCACTTATGTTTTAAGTATAAATGATAGTTATGGTTGCTTAGCTTATGATACTGTTAATGTCTTTCAGCCAGATCCATTGCAATTGTCTATTGTTCAAATTAATAATGCTTCATGTAATGGTAGCTCGGATGCTGATGGGTCAATTTCAGTTTCGGGAGGTACTCAAGCTTATCAATACTCATGGTCAGTAGGCTTAAGTACAGACTCTACAATTTCAAATGTTCCTGCAGGAACTTATACGGTAATGGTCACAGATGTTAATAACTGTCAAGATGATATTGAAGTAATTTTTGAAGAGCCTTCAATTATTATCCTAAAAGTTGATGATATTTTTAATAATTTATGTTTTGGAGATTCATTGGGTTCTATAACTCTATCTGCTTATGGAGGAACGCCAAATTATGTCACCTATTTTATTGAATCATCTTCAGGTATTATTAATTCTCAATCATCCAATACGTTTACTAATTTGTTATCTGATAATTATAATGTATGGGTTGAGGATGCTAATGGATGTTTGTCTAATAAATTAATTAGTGAAAAAGTAGGAGAGCCAGGTAAGATTGAGCTAACTTCTATTGTAACTCCTTCAAGTTGTTTTGAATTAAATGATGGAAATATTAATATAATCTTTCAAAATGGTGTTGCGCCATATAACTATCAACTAAGCAATATTACAGGAATATTTGACAATGGCATTGTTTTTCAGCATTCAGATTCTTTAATGGTAGAAAATCTATCTGTGGGAGACTATTATTTTGATGTAATAGATTATAATAATTGTAAGGATAGTATTTCTGTTAAAATTACTCAACCAAATGAGATTATAGCCGACTTTTCAATTAATGAGGATTTAATTCTTGAAGGAAAAAATGTGACAGTTACTAATTTGTCATCTGGAGCAAATTATTTTTCTTGGAATTTTGGAGATGATTCCAATAATTCTAATGAGTTCGAACTTACATATAAATATAATAAGCAAGGTAATTTTATAATTGAATTAGTTGCTAGTAACAGTGATTTATCATTCATATGTAATGATACCGCAAGCTTAAATATAGCTGTTGAGGGATATGATATTAATAACGTATTTACTCCAAATAATGATGGCGTAAATGATGAATATCATTTTGGAGATGAGATGTTGGTAGAATTAAGAGTTACTATTTACAATAGGTGGGGTCAGCAAGTATATGCTATTAATGATGTAAAAGGTAGTTGGGATGGAAAGAGCTTTAATGGGGAATTAGTGCCAGAAGGAGTGTATTTTTTCACAATGGAGGCTATTGGTTCATTGGGAGATTCATATATTGAGAAAGGAGCTATTACTTTGTTAAGATAGAAATAAAAATTATTGAATGCGTAAGGTACTATTAAAATGTATGCTGTAACTAATAAGGAATTATATAATTTAGCAATATTAAATAAATTAAAAATATGAAAAAAATCATTTTACTCTTAGCTGTATTATTAGCATTTTCTAATGCTAATGCTTCTCATCTATTAGGGGGAGAAATTACTTGGCAGTGCCTTACATCTGGCCCTAATCAAGGGGAGTATATATTTACAATGAAATTATATAGAGATTGTGACGGTATTACACTTTCTACAGCAGCACAAACTTTAGAAATGTGGGGGGCAGGAGCCCCTTTTACAACAATTACTCTTGATTTTGATACTGTAATTGATATTTCTCCTTTGTGTGATGTTCAAAATAGTGGTTATGCTGCTTTGGACTGTGTTAATAATCCAATTGGAGCTGTTGAAGAATATATTTATGTTTCACAACCTATCGCAATTGTTGGACTACCCCCTTTAGCTGGTTGGCATTTTACTTGGGATTCTTGTTGTCGACCTGGATCAGTAATTAATTTAGCAAACGCAACAAGTGCGGGCTACACATTACGTGCATCTATGTTTCCGTATTTTGTTAATGGTATTCAAGTACCTGTTGGCCCTTGTTTTGATTCATCTCCTACCTTTAATGAATCTCCAAATACAATTATTTGCACAGGATATCCTTTTGCTTATTCTCACAATGCTTCTGACTCTGAGTTAGATAGTATTGCTTACCAATGGGCTGAACCTTTAGATGATTTTTTTGGTGCCTATAATCCCCCAGTTCTTCCAGCACCTCTTCCTTTTGTAGCTCCTTATACATTTAATTCTCCTATACCTTCTATATCAGCAGGAGGAGTACAACTAGACCCTATAACTGGTGAGATTTCATATCATTCTAATATCGCAGGAACTTTTGCGACAACTATTAGTGTTAAGGCATTTAAGTGTGGACAGTTAGTATCTGAAATTTTTAGAGATATCCCTGCAGTTTTGATTAATTGTGGTGCTTTAGCTAGTGGTGGACAAAATAATCCTCCAATCGTTACTGCCCCGTTAGGTAATCAAACTTGGACTCAAACTATTGGTACATCTGGATTACCATCTTATGCAACAACAATTAACGCTGGTGAACTAGTTACTTTTGATATTCTTGCTAATGATGCTGATTTATATACTGGTGGCATACCTCAGGATTTGACTATGACTATTTCTGGTGGGCAGGTTACTCCTTGTAATAACCCTCCTTGTGCTACATTTACTGATGTGAATGGAAATACTACTATAACTGCTGCTAGTTTGGTTTCAGGTATGTTTAGTTGGCAAACAGACTGTGCCCAAATTTTGTCAGCTGCAGGTTGTGGGAATACAACTAATATATTTACATTTTTAGTGAAAGTTGTTGATGATTTTTGTCCTGCAAATGCTATTCGTATAGCAACTATTAAAATAACCGTTCTTCCAGCTACTACTCAGCCCGCTCCACTTTTTCAGTGTGTTACAGAAAACAGTCTAGGAGATGTTTCAATTACCTGGAATCATCATCCAACCGCAAATAGTTCAACCTCTTATAATATTTATGCATCAGATAATATCAGTGGTCCTTTTAATTTACTTTCAACAGTAAATTATCCTGCTGATCTTACTTCCATTGCGGGGGCTAATATTCCATTAGGAACACAATATTATTATATGACTTTAGAATCATTGTGTGCAAGTACTTCTGAATCTTCTGATACTATTACGCCTATCCAACTAGACATTAGTTCTTCTAATGTAAATTGTTGGGATGATTCAGATGGTCGTATTGCTATTAATATGTTAAGTAATGTGATTACACCTTTTACGTATATTTTAGATGGTATTCCTAATCCACTTCCTTTTCCTAGTGACAGTGTTTTCTCTGGTTTGAGTACAGGTACTTATTCTGTAACTATTACAGATAGCGCTTCTTGTTTTATTAATGAGCAGATTATTATTACGGCTCCTAATTCTCCTTTACAGGCTTTAACTACTGGTGATGTTGGTCTTTGTCATGCAGATAGCACTTCAATTTCAGTTGCTTATGCTATTGGAGGTACTGGTCCTTATAATTATTTATGGTATAGTTCTGTTGGAGGTTTACCTTCTTCTATTATTAGTTTTACAGATACTGCTTTTGGTTTAAGTTCGGGTATTTATTTTGCAGAGGTTACTGATGCTAATGGTTGTGATACGGTTAGTAGTGTTCAGGTTTTATCTGCTAATACTGCATTATTTAGTACTACTCAAGTTGGACAGGTAATTTGCAAGGGTGATTATAGTGGTTATTTAATTGCTGATGCTGGAGGAGGTTTTGCTCCTTATACATATATTTGGTCCACTTCTTTATCTGGTGTTATTCAAACCTCTCCAAGTGCTTATAATAGAGATACATTAAATGATCTTTCTTCAGGTATCTATTTATTAGATATTGTGGATCATTTTGGATGTACTGTTTCTCAGACAAGTCATACTGTTAATGAACCTATCCAGCCTTTAGTTCTAGATACTATTTATTTGATTGACTCTATTGCTTGTTTTGGAGATAATGATGGTAGGGCTTTAGGAGTCAAGAGTGGAGGTGATCCCTCTTATGTTTACTTATGGGATAATGGTGAATCTACTTTATTGGCTAATAATCTTACATCTGGTTATCATACTTTAAGTGTTGTGGATGATAGGGGTTGTGAGGTTTTGGATAGTATTTATATTCCTGAGAGTTCTGAGATTATTTCTTCTTTAGTTATAGAAGAATCTATTTCTTGTTATGGTTCTACTAATGGATTTGTTTCAGTTAGTACTGTTGGTGGTTATCCTTTATATTTATATTCTTGGAGTAATAATCAGCCTTTAGATACTGGTATTGTTGATACTGCTTTTGGTTTAAGTTATGGAGTTTATTCTTTAACAACAGAGGATTCTTTAGGTTGTTCAGTAGTTGATAGCGTTTATTTATCTGAGCCAGGTTTATTAACTATGGAGGCTAAGGAATTATCTTGGATTTCTTGTAATGGTATTTTAGATGGTTTAGCCTTTTCAGCTGCATATGGTGGTACTTTGCCTTATACTTTTGTTTGGGATAATAATCAGATAGGAGATACAGTTAATACTTTATCACCAGGGCTACATACTGTTATAGTGACAGACGCTAGAGGATGTGTTGCATCTGATACTGTTCTTATACATGAGCCTCCATTGTTAACGGTAGGTATTAGTGTTTTAGATTCTGTTTATTGTAATGGTGTTAATACGGGTAGTTTAGCTACTTATGTTTTAGGAGGAACTCCTTTTGTTGGTGCTTCATCATTGTATACTTATTTATGGGATGATGCTCTTCAAGCTTCTCAAACAACCGCAATAGCTACCAATTTATCAGCAGATGTATATACAGTTGTGGTAACTGACTTTAGAGGTTGTACAGCAATAGCAACGACAGATATTACTAGTGTGACTAATACTATGAGTGTATCAGCTACTAGTACTAATGTTAGTTGTTATGGTTCGGCAGATGGTTCCACTTCAGTTTTTGCTTCAGGTGGTCATGCTCCTTATTCTTATAATTGGGTGGGTAATAATGGTTTATCCTTAAGCATCTTATCTTCAATACAAAACTTATTAGCAGGAACATATTCAGTAACTGTGAGTGACACTAATAATTGCACTAGAAATACGAGTGTTGATATTATTGAGCCTTTAGGTATTTTATTTGATATTGCAGGTTCTTTAGATGAGAGTTGTGTTGGTGCTTGTGATGGATTAATTTATATAAATTCTTTATCAGGAGGTACTTCTCCTTATTCTGCTTTATTAACTAATAATCTTACAGGCTTAGTTACTCAACATGCTATACAATCAAATACTATATTGGATGTGTGTTCAGGAGCATATACGATAAGTTTAACGGATGCTAATGAGTGTTCTTCTTCAGTGTTGTTTAGTGGTAATAATCAAGCAATAGTTAATTCGGTAGTTACATTACCTACTCCTTCTATTTCTTTGGTAAACAATATATTGTGTTACGGATCCGGTACAGGAGAATTAATGGTGATTTCTCCAGACCCTAATTACACTTATATTTGGGAGGACTTATCTGATCCTACTTTTAATAGTTCTTCAGCTATAGCTTCTAATCTATTTGCAGGAAATTATATAGTTACTGTTCAGTATACAGATAGTTTAGGTCAATTATTAACAGGATGTAATGTTAGTTCTGATACACTAATTCTACTAGATGGAGCTGAGATTTTTATAACAGAAACTTTGCATACGGATGTTTTATGTCATGGAGATAATACAGGTGTAATTAGTGTTTTTGCTTCAGGAGGTTCTGGTGCAAATTATACGTATACTTGGAATCCTTCTCAAGCCACAAACACTACACTTGTCAATTTATTGGCAGGTAATTACACACTTACGATAGGGGATGGTAATAATTGTGAGCAGAGTTCGGCATTTACAATTGTAGAGCCACAGGCTTTAAATGTATGAAATTTGATTTAAAAAAGAATAATATTACTACCTGTTTGTTAGAATAAAAGCAGGATTTGAAAATAGGAGAAAAAAAATGAATACGATTTCATTTTTAATCAATAAATTAATATATTTGCCGCCCATTTTAGTAAAGATATAATATGCCAACAATACAACAATTAGTAAGAAAAGGAAGGACGAATATACAGAAAAAAAGTAAATCGTTAGCCTTAAAAAGCTGTCCTCAAAGAAGGGGAGTATGTACTAGGGTTTACACGACAACACCTAAAAAACCAAACTCTGCGCTTAGAAAAGTAGCGCGGGTGAGATTAACAAATGGTAATGAAGTAAATGCCTACATTGGTGGGGAAGGACATAATCTTCAAGAATACTCTGTAGTATTAGTGAGAGGAGGAAGAGTGAAAGATTTGCCAGGAGTGAGATACCATATCGTTAGGGGTGCTTTAGATACTTCAGGGGTAAGTGAAAGAACTCAAAGACGATCAAAATATGGGGCTAAGAAACCTAAGAAATAATACATAATAAGTAATGAGAAAGAAAAAAGCCAAGAAAAGAATTTTATTAGCAGACCCAAAGTTTGGTAGTGTAACTGTAACAAGGTTTGTAAATAATCTAATGTTAGACGGTAAAAAGAATACTGCTTTTAAAGTATTTTATACCGCTTTAGATAGTATTGCGGCTAAAATTGAAGAGGAAGAAGCGTTAGTAGTGTTTGAAAAAGCACTAGAGAATGTAATGCCTCATGTTGAAGTGAGGTCAAGAAGAATTGGAGGGGCGACTTTCCAAATCCCTCATCCTGTAAGGGAGGATAGAAGAGTTTCTTTAGGAATGAAGTGGATGATTACTGCTGCAAGAAAAAGAAATGAAAAAACTATGGATGCTAAGTTGTCAGCAGAATTGATGGCTGCTTTTAAGGAGGAAGGGACTGCTTACAAGAAAAAGCAAGATGTGCATAGAATGGCAGAAGCAAATAAGGCGTTTTCACACTTTAGATTTTAATTAGAAATGGCTAGAGATTTAAATTACACAAGAAATATTGGTATTGCAGCTCACATTGATGCTGGGAAAACCACTACTACAGAGAGAATTCTTTATTATGGAGGAGTATCTCATAAAATTGGAGAGGTTCATGATGGTGCCGCTACAATGGATTGGATGGAGCAAGAACAAGAAAGAGGAATCACGATTACTTCTGCAGCTACTACATTAACTTGGGGGTATAGAGGGACTGATTATCACGTAAATATTATAGATACTCCTGGTCACGTAGATTTTACAGTTGAAGTAAATAGGTCATTGAGAGTATTAGATGGTTTAGTTTTCTTATTTTCTGCTGTTGATGGTGTTGAGCCGCAATCAGAAACGAACTGGAGATTAGCTGATAATTACAATGTACCAAGAATTGGTTTTGTAAATAAAATGGACCGTCAAGGTGCTGACTTTTTAAATGTTTGTCGTCAAGTAAAGGAAATGTTAGGTTCTCATGCATTGCCTTTGCAAATTCCAATAGGTGCAGAACATGAATTTAAAGGAGTTGTTGATTTGATTAATTTTAAAGGTATTGTTTGGAATGAAGATGATCATGGGATGACTTTTAAAGAAGTTGAGATCCCTGCAGATATTATTGATGAAGCTAGAGATTACAGAGGTAAGTTGTTAGAAGCTGTAGCTGAATTCGATGAATCATTAATGGAAAAATATTTTGAAGATGAAAATTCATTAACTGAAGCTGAAATTTTAGCAGCTCTAAGAGAGGCTACTATTTCTGGGAAGGTAATTCCTATGATGTGTGGTTCTGCATTTAAAAATAAAGGTGTACAAGCAATGTTAGATATGGTGATGGAAATTTTACCTTCTCCTCTTGATGTTGAGTCAATTATTGGGATAAACCCTGATACTGATGCTGAGGAAAGTAGAAAGCCTTCTGTTGAAGCTCCTTTTGCTGCTTTAGCTTTTAAAATTGCAACTGACCCTTACGTAGGTCGCTTATGTTTTACAAGAGCGTATTCAGGTGTGTTGAATCAAGGTACTTTTATCTTGAATACAAGAACTGGTAAAAAAGAGAGAATATCTCGAATATACCAAATGCACGCTAATAAGCAAAATCAAATTGATAGTTTAGAGGCTGGAGATATTGCAGCTTTAGTAGGTTTTAAAGATATTAAAACGGGAGATACTTTATGTGATTTAAAAAATCCAATTGTATTGGAATCTATGGATTTCCCAGACCCAGTAATTGGTATTGCTATTGAGCCGAAAACACAAAAGGATTTAGATAAATTAGGAGTTTCTTTAGGTAAGTTAGCCGAAGAGGATCCTACATTTACAGTAAAGACTGATGAAGATTCAGGGCAAACAATTATCTCAGGAATGGGTGAGTTACACTTGGAAATCATTATGGATAGACTGAAAAGAGAATTTGGCGTTGATTGTAATGAAGGTGCTCCTCAAGTGGCATATAAAGAATGTATTACTAGTACAGTTGATCACAGAGAAGTATTTAAAAAACAATCTGGTGGTAGGGGTAAGTTTGCTGATATAAAATTTGAATTATCTCCTGTAGATTCTGATTTTGAAGGGGAAGGTTTGCAATTTGAAAATGAAATCAAAGGGGGTAATATTCCAAAAGAATTTATTCCTTCAGTTGAAAAAGGATTTAAAATGGCCATGGTTAATGGTGTATTAGCTGGCTTCCCATTGAATACAATGAAAGTTAGATTGTATGATGGTTCTTACCATGATGTGGATTCTGATGCATTATCATTTGAATTATGTGCAAAGATTGCATTTAAGGCTGCAGCAAAACAAGCTTCTCCTAAGATTCTTGAACCAATTATGAAATTATCAGTTATTACTCCTGAAATAAATATGGGAGATGTAATTGGAGATTTAAATAGAAGAAGAGGGCAGGTTGAAGGGATGGATGATAAAGGAGGTGCAAAAGTTGTAACTGCAAAAGTGCCATTGTCAGAAATGTTTGGATACATTACGGATTTAAGAACAATTACGTCTGGTAGAGCAACATCTACAATGGAGTTTTTTGATTTTATTGAAGCACCAAAGAATATTTCAGAAGAAGTAATTAAGAAAATTAAAGGAGAATAATCAATATAGCTATGGCACAGAAAGTTAGAATAAAATTAAAATCGTTTGATCATATATTAGTAGATCAATCAGCTGAGAAAATCGTAAAGACTGTAAAAAGCTCAGGAGCAATTGTTAGTGGTCCAATTCCATTACCAACGCACAAAAAAATATTTACAGTATTGCGCTCGCCTCACGTTAACAAGCAAGCAAGAGAGCAGTTCCAATTAGCTAACCATAAAAGATTAATGGATATCTATAGTTCATCATCAAAAACAATTGATGCATTGATGAAGTTAGAGTTGCCAAGTGGAGTTCATGTTGAAATTAAAGTAATTTAAAAAAGAAAAAGATGCCAGGTTTAATAGGTAAAAAAATAGGAATGACATCAATCTTCTCAGAAGAAGGTAAAAACATTCCATGTACAATATTAGAGGTAGGACCTTGTAAGGTTACTCAAGTTAAAACGGAAGAAATTGATGGTTATAACGCTATTCAATTAGGTTTTGCTGATCAAAAAGAAAGTAGAGTTTCAAAAGCTGCTTTAGGTCATTTCAAAAAGGCGGATTCAACTCCTTTGAAAAAATTAATTGAATTCCCAGCAGATACTGATGTTGCTTTAGGTGACGTAGTGAATGTTGAGATTTTTGAAGAAGATGATTTTGTAACTGTAACTGGTACTTCTAAGGGTAAAGGTTTTCAGGGTGTAGTTAAGCGTCATAATTTTAGAGGAGTTGGTGATGCAACTCACGGACAGCACAACAGATTACGTGCTCCAGGTTCTATTGGTGCCGCTTCTTATCCAGCAAGAGTATTCAAAGGAATGCGTATGGCGGGTCAAATGGGTAATGAAAGAGTTAAAGTTGAAAACTTACAAGTATTAAGAGTTTTAGCAGATAAAAATATGATAGTAGTTAAAGGAGCTGTTCCTGGAGCTAATAATTCATACATAATAATAGAGAAATAATGAAATTAGCAGTACATAGCATTACAGGAAAAGAAACTTCTAAGAAAGTTGATTTAAGTACAGATGTGTTTGGTGTTGAGCCAAATGATCATGCAATTTATTTAGATGTCAAGCAGTATTTAGCAGCTCAAAGGTCTGGTACTCATAAAGCAAAAGAAAGATCAGATGTTAAGGGTAGTAGAAGAAAGCTGAGAAAACAAAAAGGAAGTGGTGCTGCCAGAGTTGGTGATATCAAAAATCCATTGTTTAGAGGAGGGGGTAGAGTATTTGGACCTAGACCAAGAAAATATGATTTTAAAATCAATAAAAAAGTGAAGCGTTTAGCGCGTAAATCAGCCTTATCTTACATGGCTAAGGGTAAGAATATCATAGTCTTAGAGGACTTCTCTTTTGATGCTCCTAAGACTAAGTCTTTTATTGATTTCTTAAATAACTTTGATCAACTAGATAATAAAACGTTATTAGTGCTTGCTGAGTCAAATAAAAATATATTTTTGTCATCCCGTAATTTAAGTAAGGCAAAAGTGGTATTAGCTTCAGAATTAAATACTTATGATGTAATGAACGCTAATAAATTGATGGTTATGGAATCATCAATCAACGAAATTGAGAAGAATTTTTAATCTTTAAGTAATGAGTATTATAAAAAAACCGGTAATTACCGAAAAAATGACAGACGCAAGCGAGAAATATAATCGTTTCGCTTTTGTTGTAGATAAAAAAGCAAATAAGATTGAAATCAAAAAAGCTGTTGAAGAAATGTTTGATGTAGCGGTTGATTCAGTTAGAACTATGATTTGTATAGGAAAGAAAAGAGCAAGAGGAACTAAGTCTGGTATGATTGTAGGAATGACAGCTACGTACAAAAAGGCAATAGTAACTTTAGCTGAAGGTGATTCTATAGATTTTTATAGTAACATTTAATAAGATAAAAATGGCATTAAGAAAATTTAACCCAACAACTCCAGGTCAAAGGCATAAGGTAGCAATTACTTTTGATGAGATTACTACTGCTAGACCAGAGAAAAGTTTATTAGCTAAGAAGAATAGATCAGGAGGTAGGAATGATACTGGTAAGATGACTATTGAGAATATCGGTGGTGGTCATAAAAAGAGATATAGAATAATTGATTTCAAAAGAAATAAATTTGGTATTCCTGCGAAAGTTGCTACTATTGAATATGATCCTAATAGAACTGCTAATATTGCATTATTGCATTATGTTGATGGTGAGAAAAGATATATGATTGCTCCTGCAGGACTAGAAGTTGGGATGGAAGTTATTTCATCTAAAGAAGCAGCAATTAAGGTTGGAAATACTTTACCTCTAAGTGAATTGCCTTTAGGTACTGTAATTCACAATATTGAATTAAAGCCAGGGCAAGGAGCTATTTTAGTAAGAAGTGCGGGTTCGTATGCGCAACTTATGGCAAGAGATGGTAATTATGCTACAGTTAAATTAGCATCATCAGAAATAAGAAGAATTTTAGTTACTTGTTTAGCTACTATTGGTTCGGTTTCTAATCCTCAACATCAATTACAGGTTTCGGGTAAAGCAGGAAGAAGCAGATGGCAAGGTAGAAGACCAAATGTAAGAGCAACAATTAAAAATCCAGTTGATCATCCAATGGGTGGTGGTGAAGGGAAGCATTCAGGTGGTATTCCAAGAAATAAAAATGGTGTGCCTGCAAAAGGATTTAAAACAAGAAATAAGAAAAAACTTTCTGACAAGTATATAATTGAAAGAAGAAAAAAGAAATAATTTATGGCTAGATCGTTAAAAAAAGGACCATTTATACATTATAAATTACAGAAGAAAGTTGATGTAATGAATGAGTCAGGAAAAAATTCAGTAATTAAAACTTGGTCAAGAGCATCTATGATATCTCCTGATTTCGTTGGGAAAACTATTGCAGTCCATAATGGAAGACAATTTATTCCTGTTTTTGTAACTGAGAATATGGTAGGACATAAATTAGGTGAGTTTTCTCCAACAAGGACTTATAGAGGTCATGGAACTAATAGAAAAAGATAAGTAAATGGGAGCTAGAAAAAGAATAAAAGCAGACGCAATGAAGGAAGCAAGAAAGAAAATTGCTTTTGCTAAATTAAATAATTGTCCAACTTCACCAAGAAAAATGAGGTTAGTAGCTGACTTAATTAGAGGCTTAGATGCTGATAAGGCATTAGCAGAATTAAAGTTAAATCCAAAAGAAGCTTCAGGAAGATTGGAGAAACTTTTGTTATCTGCTTTAGCTAACTGGGAAGCTAAAAATGAAGGGAAAAGAATGGATGAAGCTAATCTTTATGTTTCTGAAATTACAGTGGATGGTGGAAGAATGTTGAAAAGAGTTCAGCCTGCTCCACAAGGAAGGGCACACAGAATTAGAAAAAGATCTAACCATGTTACTTTAGTGGTTGATAGTAAACAAATAGACACAAAAGAATAGTATGGGACAAAAGACAAACCCAATTGGGAATAGATTAGGTATCATCAGAGGATGGGAATCAAACTGGTATGGTGGTAACGATTTTGGTGAAAAATTAGTAGGTGATGCTAAAATCAGAAAATACTTAAGAGTAAGATTAGCAAAAGGAAGTGTTTCTAAAATTGCTATTGAAAGAACACTTAAGCTAGTAACTATTACTATTCATACTGCTCGTCCTGGTATCATTATTGGTAAAGGGGGACAAGAAGTTGAAACTTTAAAAGAGGAAATTAAAAAAATTACAAATAAAGATATTCAGATTAACATCTTTGAAGTAAAAAGGCCAGAACTTGAAGCTACCTTAGTTGCTGATAGTATTGCTAAACAAGTTGAAGGAAGAGTTTCTTATAAGAGAGCTACTAAAATGGCGATCGCATCTACGATGAGAATGGGAGCTGAAGGAATTAAGGTTCAAATTTCAGGTAGATTGAATGGAGCAGAGATGGCTCGTTCAGAAATGATGAAAGATGGAAGAACACCATTACATACATTTAGAGCTGATATCGATTATGCTTTAGCTGAAGCACATACTCAGTATGGTGTTCTCGGAATTAAGGTATGGATTTGTAGAGGTGAAATTTATGGTAAACCTGACTTAATGTCACACTTCAAAGCTCCTAAAAAGAAAGCAGGTTCAGGTGGAGGGAAACCAAATAATAGAAGAAGATAGTTTTTAGAACTTAGAATAGAATTAAGAAATGTTACAACCAAAGAAAACAAAATTCAGAAAGATGCAGAAGGGCAAGATGAAAGGAAATGCCCAAAGAGGTAATTTATTATCTTTTGGATCATATGGAATTAAGGCACTTGAAGAATGTTGGATGACTGCTCGTCAAATTGAAGCAGCCCGTATTGCAGTTACTCGCCATATGAAAAGACAAGGTCAAGTTTGGATTAGAATATTTCCCGACAAACCAATTACTAAAAAACCTGCAGAGGTAAGGATGGGTAAAGGAAAAGGAGCTCCAGAATATTGGGCAGCAACAGTAAGCCCAGGAAGAATACTTTTTGAATGTGATGGTGTAGATATGGAAACTGCAAAAGAAGCATTACGATTAGCAGCACAAAAATTACCAATCAAAACTAAATTTGTAATCAGAAGAGATTTACAAAACTAATAAAAGATGAAAGCACAAGTATTAACAGATATGCCCGAAAATGAACTTCAAGATCTTTTAGCGACTGAAAGAGAGAAGTTAATTAAAATGAAAATGAGTCATGCAGTTTCTCCAATGGAGAACCCTTTGCAAATTAAGTTCTCTAGGAAAACAATTGCAAGAGTTATGACAGAACTTTCAAAAAGAAGAAATACTTCAAAATAATAAAGATGGAAAGAAATTTAAGAAAAGAAAGAATAGGTGTAGTAACCTCAAACAAAATGGAGAAATCTATTATTGTTTCTATCGAAAGAAAGGTGAAACACGCACTTTATGGGAAGTTCCTTAAAAAGACTTCAAAGTTTGTTGCACATGATGAAGAAAACTCTTGTAATGAGGGTGATACTGTAAAAATCATGGAAACAAGACCATTGAGTAAGAATAAGAATTGGAGATTAATTGAAATAATCGAAAGAGCTAAGTAAGATGATACAACAAGAATCAAGACTAAAAGTAGCTGACAATAGCGGTGCTAAAGAAATCCTTTGTATTAGAGTATTAGGAGGAACTAAAAAGCGTTACGCTTCGGTTGGTGATAAAATTGTAGGTACAGTAAAACATGCTATGCCTTCAGGAAATATTAAAAAAGGACAGGTTGTAAAAGCTGTTGTAGTAAGAACTAGAAAAGAGGTAAGAAGACCTGATGGATCTTATATTCGTTTTGGTGATAATGCTTGCGTTATTATTGATGAAAACGGACAAATGAAAGGTACTCGTGTATTTGGACCAGTTGCTAGGGAATTACGTGACAATGATTTTATGAAAGTTGTTTCATTAGCACCAGAGGTGTTGTAAATTAAGGAAAATGGCAAAAATAAAGATAAAAAAGAACGATACAGTTATAGTAACTACTGGAAACTCTAAGGGAGTAAAAGGTAAAGTTATTAAAGTTTATCCTACGGAAAACAGAGCAATGGTTGAAGGTGCTAATTTAGCATCTAAGCACACAAAACCAAATGCTGCTAATCCTCAAGGAGGAATCGTAAAGCAAGAGGCTAAGATTCATATTTCTAACTTAGTATTGATTGATCCTAAATCAGGAGAAGCAACTAAGATAGGTAGAAAATTGGATGAGAAATCAGGTAAAATAGTTAGATATTCTAAGAACTCAGGAGAAGTAATTATATAATGGAATACACACCAAGATTAAAGAAAAAGTACCAAGACTGAGGTTGTAAACAACCTTAAAGGGAACTATAAATCAGTAATGCAAGTGCCTAAATTAGTTAAGATTTGTCTTAACCAAGGTATTGGAAGTGCAGCATCTGATAAAAAACAAATTGAAGCAGCACAGAATGAAATGACTATGATTACAGGTCAGAAAGCTAGTGCTTACTAATTCAACTAAAGATATCTCTAACTTTAAGTTAAGAAAAGGGATGCCTGTAGGTGTAAGGTAACTTTAAGAGGAGACCAAATGTATGAGTTTCTTGGATAGATTCGTTACTTCTACTTTACCAAGGGTTCGTGATTTTGCTGGACTTCCTTTAAAAGGTTTTGATGGTAGAGGAAATTATACTATGGGTATTAAGGAACAAATTGCTTTCCCAGAAATTAGTATTGATAAAATTAATAAAATAACGGGTATGGATGTGACTTTTGTTACGGATACTAATTCAGATGATGATGCTTTAGCATTATTTAGAGAATTAGGTTTACCATTTAAAAAATAAGACATGGCAAAAGAATCAATGAAAGCCCGTGAGGTAAAAAGAGCTAAGTGTGTTGCTAAGTATGCGGATAGAAGAGCTGCCTTAAAAGCTGCAGGTGATTATGAAGGATTACAAAAATTACCTAAAGATGCTTCTCCAGTTAGAATGCATAACAGATGTAAACTTACAGGAAGACCAAAAGGATATATGAGACAGTTTGGAATTTCTCGTGTTATGTTTAGAGAAATGGCAACTTTGGATTAATTCCAGGTGTGAAAAAAGCAAGTTGGTAATTTAATAAAGAATAAGAAAAATGTTTACAGATCCAATAGCAGATTATTTAACAAGAGTTAGAAATGCTCAGATGGCAGGACACAAAGTTGTTGATATTCCTGCTTCTAATATGAAAAAAGCGATTACGCAAATACTTCATGATAAAGGTTATATTCTTAACTTTAAGTTTGAAGAGACTGATAATAATCAAGGTAATATTAAAGTTGCATCTAAAGTATAGTGCACAAACAAAATTACCAGCAATGAAGAAACTAATAAGAATCAGTAAGCCTGGTTTAAGAAAGTATGCTGATTCAAAAACTTTACCAAGAGTAATTAATGGTTTAGGAATCGCTATTCTTTCTACTTCAAAAGGTGTTATTACTGATAAAGAAGCAAGAAATTTAAATGTTGGTGGTGAAGTTATTTGTCACGTATATTAATTGAAGATAAAGTAATATGTCAAGAATAGGAAATAACCCAATTACAATTCCTGAAGGAGTTACTGTAATTCACGAAGGTAATGTTATAACGGTAAAAGGAAAGTTAGGTGAGCTTTCTCAAGATATTGATCCGCAAGTGTTACAGTAACGAATTGATGATAATGTATTCTTTACAAGAGAATCTGACCATAAAGATCATAAGATCAAAGCATGGTTTGTACAGAGCTTTAATTTCAAATATGATTGAAGGAGTAACTAAAGGTATACAAAAAACTTGAATTAAGAGGTGTTGGATACAGAGCATCAACTCAAGGTCAGAATTTAGATATATCTGTTGGTTATTCTCACTAATATTAGTATTTGATATTCCAATGAAATTAAGATGTAACTGCTGAAACTGAAAAAGGAAAAGCGCCAATTGTAACTATTTCTGGATATGATAAACAATTAGTAGGAGCTGTAGCTGCAAGAATTAGAGCTGAAAGAAAACCTGAACCATATAAAGGAAAAGGAATTAGGTATGTTGATGAGTACGTTAGAAAAAAGCAGGTAAAACTGCTGCTAAGTTAAAATAATGATTATAGATGACAAAATCAAAAAAAGATTCTAGACAAAGAGTAAGATTTGCTATCAGAAAGAAAGTTTCTGGAACTTCTGAAAGACCTAGATTAGCAGTTTTCAGATCTAATAAAGAAATTTATGCTCAAGTTATTAGATGATGTCATTCAAACTACATTAGCGTCTGCATCTTCTAAAGATGCTAAAGGAACAAAAACTGAACAAGCATCTGTAGTTGGTAAAGCTAATTGCTGATAATGCTTTGAAAGCAGGTATTGATCAGTAGTTTTTGATAGAGGTGGGTTTTTATACCACGGTAGAGTTAAAGCACTTGCTGAATCGGCTCGTGAAGGAGGTTTAAAATTTTAAGAAATTATATATGTTAAAATTAGCACAAAATAAAAGAGTAAAATTTCTGGAGACATTGAGTTAAAAGACAGACTTAGTTGGAGTCCAAAGAGTTGTTAAGGTAACTAAAGGTGGTAGAGCTTTTAGGTTTTCAGCTATTGTTGTTGTTGGTGATGAAAAAAGTGTTGTTGGTATTGGTTTAGGAAAATCGAAAGATGTTGCTACTGCTATAGCTAAAGGTATTGAAGCTGCTAAAAAGAACTTAGTAAGGATTCCTATTTATAAAGGAACTATTCCGCACGAACAAGCTAGCTAAGTTTAGGTGGATCTCAAGTTTTAATTAAACCTGCTTCACATGGTACTGGTGTGAAAGCTGGTGGTGCAATGCGTGCTGTATTAGAAAGTGCTGGTGTAAAAGATGTATTAGCAAAATCTAAAGGATCTTCTAATCCTCATAATTTAGTTAAAGCTACTTTAAAAGCTTTATTAGAATTAAGAGATGCAAGAACTGTAGCTATGCAAAGAGGTGTAACAATGGATAAGTATTTAACGGATAATATATCAATAATGGAAAAGATTAAAATAAAACAAGTTAGAAGTAGAATTGGAAGGCCAAAAGATCAAAAGAAGAACTTTAGATGCTTTAGGCTTAGAAAAATGAATGCTGTTGTTGAGCATAACGCAACTCCACAAATTTTAGGAATGGTTGCAAAAGTTAAGCACTTAATAACCTTAGTAGAATAATATTTAATATGGAATTACACAATTTAAAACCTGCGAAAGGTGCAATTAAAAGTACTAAAAGAGTAGGTAGAGGAGAAGGATCTAAGAAAGGGGGTACATCTACTAGAGGACATAATGGTCAGAAATCACGTTCTGGATATTCAAGAAAATTGGATTTGAAGGTGGTCAACAACCTTTACAAAGAAGAGTCCCTAAGTTTGGATTTACAAATCCGAACAGAGTAGAGTATAATGGTGTGAATCTTAGATACTATCCAAGCTTTAGTTGATTTAAAGAAATTGAAGGGTACTATAGTAAAACAAGATTTAATGGATAATGGTCTTGTACAGAAAAATGATTTAGTGAAAATTTTAGGTAGAGGTGAATTAACAGCTAAAGTTAGATATTACTGTTAGATGCATTTTCTGCATCTGCAGTAAGCTGCTATTGAAAAAGCGGGTGGTACTGCAACTGTTTTAGAAAAGTAAGATGAGAAAATTAATTGATACAATAAAGAATATTTGGGGAATTGAAGATTTGAGAAATCGAATCTTAACTACAATAGGAATTCTAGCTATTTATAGATTAGGTTCTTTTGTTGTAATTCCTGGTGTTGATCCTGCACAGCTTTCTGCTTTACAGGACCAAACTGCAGATGGACTTTTGGGTCTTTTAAATATGTTTACAGGTGGGGCATTCTCACAAGCATCTATTTTTGCTTTGGGTATTATGCCTTATATCTCAGCTTCTATTGTAATTCAGTTATTAGGAATGGCTATTCCATATTTCCAGAAATTACAGAAAGAGGGAGAGAGTGGCAGAAGAAAAATTAATAACATTACAAGATACTTAACTATCTTAATAACAGCAGGACAAGCTCCTGGGTATATTGCTAACTTAAAAGCAACACTACCTGAGTCAGCTTTCTTACTTCCTGCAGGAGGTTTCTGGTTGTCATCTATTATCATTTTGATAACGGGTACTATGTTTGTAATGTGGTTAGGAGAAAAAATTACAGATAGAGGGATTGGTAATGGTATTTCATTATTAATTATGATTGGTATTATTGCAGGTTTACCTCAATCTTTAATGCAAGAATTTGTTTCTGCTTTAGGTTCAGCAGGAGGTGGTTTAGTTATCTTCTTAGTTGAAATGTTAGCATTATTATTTGTAATATTAATTACTATCCTTTTAGTACAAGGCACAAGAAGAATTCCTGTACAGTATGCTAAAAGAGTAGTAGGAAATAAACAATACGGTGGAGTAAGACAATTTATTCCTTTAAAAGTAAATGCTGCTGGAGTAATGCCAATCATCTTTGCACAAGCAATTATGTTTGTCCCTATTACTTTGGTTGGCTTCTCTGAAAATGAAAGTTTACAAGGAGTTGCTGCAGTACTTACTGATTTCGGAGGATTTTGGTACAATTTAATGTTCTTTGTAATGATTGTAATATTTACATATTTTTATACAGCTATGACGGTTAATCCTAATCAAATGGCTGATGATATGAAAAAGAATGGAGGATTTATTCCAGGGATAAAGCCAGGAAGATCTACTGCTGATTATTTAGATGCTGTGATGTCAAGAATTACTTTCCCAGGATCTTTATTCTTAGGTTTAGTTGCTATCTTACCAGCATTTGCTATGGCAGGAGGAATTAATATGCAGTTCGCTCAGTTTTATGGAGGAACATCATTATTAATTTTAGTTGGAGTTATTTTAGATACACTTCAACAAATAGAAAGTCATTTATTAATGCGTCATTATGATGGATTAATGGATTCAGGAAGAATAAAAGGAAAATCTTCTGGTGGTAGTATGATGTAATCATATTGATTTATGATTTATTATAAAACAGAAGAAGAGATAGAGTTAGTAAGAAAAAGTTCTTTACTTGTTGCAAAAACCCATGCTGAAATCGCTGGGCTAATAAAACCAGGGATAACTACCTTAGCATTAGATAAAATTGCTGAAGAGTTTATCAGGGATAATGGAGGATTTCCAGCTTTCAAAGGTTATGGTGGCTTTCCAAACACTTTATGTATGTCACCTAATGAACAGGTGGTACATGGTATACCCAATGATAGATTTCTTGAAAATAGTGAAATTTTATCGGTAGATTGTGGAGTAGTAATGAATGGCTATTATGGTGATTCTGCTTTTACTTATGAAGTAGGGGAAGTAGATGTTGAAACAAAAAAATTACTTAAAGTTACTAAAGAGTCACTTTATAAAGGAATTGAACAAGCAGTTGCTGGAAATAGAATTGGTGATATTGGTTATGCTGTACAGCAACATGCTGAAAGTTTTGGATATGGTGTAGTTAGAGAATTGGTTGGACATGGTGTAGGTAAAAATCTACATGAAAGTCCTGAAGTTCCTAATCACGGAAGAAGAGGGAAAGGGGTTATGCTTAAAGAAGGGTTAGTTATTGCAATTGAGCCAATGATTAATATGGGAACTAAGTGTATTTTGCAACACAATGATGGATGGACAATAACAACTATTGATAATAAACCATCTGCACATTTTGAACATACAATTGTTGTTCGAAAGGGAAAAGCAGAGATATTATCAAGTTTTGATGAAATAGAAAAAAAGATAAATGGCTAAACAAGCTAATATAGAGTTAGATGGAACGATAACACAAGCATTGTCAAATGCTATGTTTCGTGTTGAATTAGAAAATGGACATGAGATTGTTGCTCATATATCTGGTAAAATGAGAAAGTTTTATATTAAATTATTACCAGGTGATAAAGTTAAAATGGAAATGTCTCCTTACGATTTAACAAAAGGAAGAATAACATATAGGTACTAATAAAATAAAAAGAAATGAAAGTACGAGCATCAGTAAAAAAAAGAAGTGAAGATTGCAAGATCGTCAAAAGAAAAGGACGAGTTTATGTAATCAATAAGAAGAACCCAAGGTATAAACAAAGACAAGGTTAATAATGGCAAGAATTAAAGGTATTGATTTACCTAAAAACAAAAGAGGAGTTATTGGATTAACTTATATTTATGGAATTGGCCCATCTTTTTCAGTGGCAATTTTGGATGAAGCAAATATTTCTCATGATATTAAAGTTCAAGATTGGACTGATGAGCAAACAAATGCTATCAGAACAATTATTGGCGATAGATTTACTGTTGAAGGAGAGTTAAGAGCTGAAACCAAAATGAATATTAAGCGATTAATGGACATTGGGTGTTACAGAGGAATTCGTCACAGATTGGGTCTACCTTTAAGAGGACAAAGAACAAAAAACAATTCTAGAACCAGAAAAGGGAAAAGAAAAACTGTTGCTAATAAAAAGAAATAGTAGATAATTATGGCTAAAACAACCAAAAAGAACACAGTAAGAGTTGAAGCTGAAGGGCAAGCGCACATTCAGGCAACTTTTAACAACATTATTATTTCACTTACTAATAAAGGAGGACAAGTTATTTCTTGGTCTTCAGCTGGTAAGATGGGATTCAGAGGTTCAAAAAAAAATACTCCTTATGCTGCACAAATGGCTGCTGAGGATTGCTCAAAAGTAGCTCTTGATAAAGGGTTGAAAAGAGTGAAAGTTTATGTTAAAGGACCTGGTCAAGGTAGAGAATCAGCAATAAGAACGATTCATAACTCTGGTATCATTGTTACTGAGATTGTTGATGTTACACCATTGCCACACAATGGATGTCGTCCACCCAAAAAGAGAAGAGTTTAATTCATTTATATTAAGATAAAAATATGGCAAGATATACAGGCCCAACATCAAGAATTGCAAGAAGATTTGGAGAACCAATTTTTGGTCCAGACAAAGCATTAGCTAAAAAAGCATATGGACCAGGACAACACGGTAATCAAAGAAGGAGAGGTAAACAATCCGAATACGGTGTGCAATTAATGGAGAAACAAAAAGCTAAGTTTACTTATGGTATTTTAGAGAAACAATTCTCTAACTTATTTAAAGAAGCACTTAGAAGAAAAGGAGTAACTGGTGAAAACTTACTGCAAATGTGTGAATTACGTTTGGATAATGTTGTGTACCGTTTAGGTATTGCTCCATCAAGAAGAGCAGCTCGTCAGTTAGTTACTCACAAACATATTACGGTTAATAATGTGAATGTTAACATTCCATCATATGCTTTAAAAGTAGGTGACATTGTTTCAGTACGTGCACGCTCAAAATCTTTAGAAACAATTACAAATTCAATTACTTCTAGCTCTAATGAAGCAGAATGGTTACAATGGAATGGTGAAACTCAATTAGGTAAAGTAGTTTCAGCTCCTGAAAGAATTCAGATTCCTGAAAACATTAAAGAGCAGTTAATTGTAGAATTATACTCTAAATAAGAATAATCAAAAAATAAAAAACATGCAAATCTTAGATTTTCAAAAGCCAGATGAGGTAGTAATGATTAATGAGGCTGCTAACCAAGGAGACTTTGAATTCCGACCGTTAGAGCCAGGTTATGGTTTAACTGTAGGGAATGCTTTAAGAAGAGTTTTATTATCTTCTTTAGAAGGATATGCCATTACATCAATAAAAATTACAGGAGTTGATCATGAATTTTCTACTATTGAAGGTGTTGTACAGGATATTACTGAAATTATCTTGAACCTTAAACAAGTAAGATTTAAGCAACAAATTGAAACTGTTGAATCAGAAGTTGCAACTTTAAAAGTTAGCAAAACGGATCTAATTACTGCTGCTAATTTAGCAAGTAGTTTATCTAACTTCCAAGTGTTGAACCCTGAACAAGTTATTTGTGAATTAGATAAGAAAGTGACATTTGAAATGCAATTTACTATTGCTAAAGGTAGAGGATATGTGCCAGCTGAAGCGAATGAAATAGAAGATGCTCCAATAGGAACAATTGCTATTGATTCTATCTTTACCCCAATTAAAAATGTTAATTATAATATTGAGGATTACAGAGTTGGTCAAAAAACCGATTTTGAAAAGTTAAATTTAAATATTACTACTGACGGTTCAATTGAACCAAAACAAGCTTTGACTGAAGCGTCTAAAATCTTAATTCAACACTTTATGTTATTCTCTGATGAAAAAATCAGCTTAGAAGAAGATATAGTAGAAGAGTTTGATGAGGATACTTTGCACATGCGTCAGTTATTAAAAACTGAACTTACAGAGTTTGGTTTATCAGTTAGAGCATTAAACTGCTTAAAAACTGCAGAAGTATTTACTTTAGGTGAATTAGTTTCTTTCAAAAAATCTGATATGTTAAAATTCAGAAATTTTGGTAAGAAATCACTTTCAGAATTAGAAGACTTAATAGAAGAAAAAGGATTGACTTTCGGTTTTGACACTGAGAAGTATAATTTAGATAACGAATAAGAAAAATGAGACACGGAAAGAAATTTAACCATTTAAGTAGAAAAGCTGCTCATAGAAAGGCAATGCTTGCTAATATGGCATGTTCATTAATTGAGCACAAAAGAATTAAAACTACTTTAGCGAAAGCAAAAGCATTAAGAATGTATGTTGAACCTTTGATTACAAAATCGAAAGACGATACTACACATTCAAGAAGAACTGTATTTTCATATTTAAAGCAAAAACAAGCAATTACTGAGTTATTTGGTGATGTATCCGCTAAAATTGCTGACAGACCTGGAGGATACACTAGAATCTTGAAATTAAGCAACCGTTTAGGAGATAATGCTCAAATGGCATTTATTGAGTTGGTTGACTATAATGAGGAGTATATTACTGATAAGCCCAAGCGTAAAAAAGCAAGAAGAGCTAAATCTAAGAAAGTTGAGGATGTTGCTCCTGCTGTTGAGGAAGCTGTAGTTGTTGAAGATGCTCCAGCAGTAGTTGAAGAAGCTCATGTAGTAACAGAAGCTAAAGAAAAGACTAATAACTCTGAAGAAAAAGAAGAAAAAGGAGAGTAGTAAATAACTTCTTTTTAATATTTTAAAAAAGGGTAAAGCTTAGGTTTTATCCTTTTTTTATAAATAAATTTGAGGATGAAATACAATAAGAAAAAACCTGCAGTTTTATTATTAGCAGATGGTACAGTTTTTCACGGAAAGGCTGTAGGTATTTATGGTGTTGCTACTGGTGAATTATGCTTTAATACAGGTATGACTGGCTATCAAGAGGTATTCACTGACCCTTCTTATTTTGGACAGTTGATGATCACTACAAATGCTCATATTGGTAACTATGGAGTGCATAATAATGAAGTAGAATCATCAGACATGAAAATTGCAGGATTGATTTGTAAGAATTTCAATACAGGTTTTTCACGTGATGGAGGTGATGGTGACTTACAAGATTATTTTATAAAGCAAAATAAAGTTGTAATCTCTGATGTTGATACAAGAGCTGTTGTAAGGCATATTCGTGATAAAGGAGCCATGAATGCAATTATATCTACTGCAACTACTGATGTTGCTGAATTAACGAAATTATTGGATAAAGTACCCTCTATGGAAGGATTAGAACTGTCATCTTCAGTTTGCACAAAAACGCCTTATTTTGTGGGTGATGAAAATGCTGCTATTAAAGTTGCTGTCTTGGATTTGGGAGTTAAGCGTAATATCTTAACTTGTTTGTCGGATAGAGATTGTTATCTGCAAGTTTTTCCCATGCATACTTCATTTGAAGAAATGAATGCTTGGAATCCTGATGGTTTCTTTTTGTCAAACGGACCTGGAGACCCTTCAGCAATGCCAAGTGTAATTGAAGAAGTTAAAAAAATCACGGCTGATGGAAAATCTGTTTTTGGAATTTGTTTAGGACATCAAGCTTTGGCACTTTCAGAAGGGATATCTACATACAAAATGCACAATGGACATAGAGGAATAAATCATCCTGTGTTAAATTTAAGCACTAAAAAAGCAGAGGTTACTTCACAGAACCATGGTTTTGGAATTTCTGAAGAGGATATAAAGAATAACCCTAATATTGAAGTAACTCATGTTAACTTAAATGACGATACTATTGAGGGAATCAAATTGAAAAATAAGAATTGTTTTTCAGTACAGTATCATCCAGAATCATCACCAGGACCCCATGATTCAAGATACTTATTTGATGAATTTGTAACTAATATTAAAAGCTATAAAAACTAATATAATGGGAAGAATAGTAGATATACATGCACGTCAGATTTTAGATTCGAGAGGGAATCCTACTGTTGAAGCAGAGGTGTTGACTGAAAATGGAGTTATGGGTAGGGCAGCTGTTCCTTCTGGAGCTTCAACAGGAAAACATGAGGCTGTTGAATTAAGGGATGGCGATAAAGGAACATATTTAGGGATGGGGGTTTTAAAAGCAGTACAGAATATTAAAACAGCTATTAATGAAGAATTAAAAGGTGTTTATGTTTCTGAGCAGATACTGATTGATCAGAAAATGATTGATTTGGATGGTACGCCAAATAAAGCTAATTTAGGAGCGAATGCTATGCTAGCTGTTTCTTTGGCCTGTGCCAAAGCTGCTGCTGAAGAAAGAGGACAAACTCTTTATAATTATATTGGAGGGGTAAATGCTAGAGAGTTACCTATTCCAATGATGAATATTTTAAATGGTGGTTCGCATGCTGATAATAGTATCGATTTTCAGGAGTTTATGGTAATGCCAGTTGGTGCTACTTCATTTGCTGAAGCATTGCAAATGGGAACAGAAGTTTTTCATCATTTAAAAGCGGAATTAAAAGCTCAAGGACATTCTACAAATGTAGGAGATGAAGGTGGTTTTGCACCAAACTTAGGCTCTAATGAAGAGGCAATTCAAGTTGTATTAAAAGCAATTGAATCTGCTGGATATACGCCGGGAGTAGATATGTATATTGCTATAGATGCTGCGGCATCAGAATTTTATAATGCGAATGAAAATGTATACCATTTTCATCAGTCGACAGGAGAGAAGTTAACTCCAGAACAAATGGTAAATTTTTGGGCAGACTGGTCAGAAAAATATCCAATTTTATCTATTGAGGATGGTTTAGATGAAGATGATTGGGAAGGATGGAAAAATTTAACTGATAAAATTGGAAATAAAGTTCAATTAGTTGGTGATGATTTATTTGTAACAAATGTGGATCGTCTATCTAGAGGAATTGAAAATAATATTGCCAATTCTATTTTAATTAAAGTAAACCAAATTGGAACTTTAACGGAAACGATTAATGCAGTGCAAATGGCCCAGAGATCTTCTTATACTTCCGTGATGAGTCATAGATCAGGAGAAACTGAAGATACTACTATTGCTGACTTAGCAGTAGCCCTAAATTGCGGTCAAATCAAAACTGGTTCTGCTTCTCGTTCAGATAGAATGGCTAAATATAATCAACTATTAAGGATTGAGGAAATGTTGGGTGATCAAGCAATTTATAAAGGAAAAGATTTTAAGTTTATTAAAAAATAAACAATTATATTAGCAGGATTAAATAAAAGAGAAGAAATGGGAAAGAAAGCAGAGTTACATTATGATGGGAAAGTATATGAAATCCCAGTTGTTACTGGAACAGAGAATGAAAATGCACTTGATATAAGTAAATTAAGAGGGCAATCGGGTTTAATTACTTTAGATAGAGGATTTAAGAATACAGGTTCTACTGAGAGCGCAATTACTTTCCTAAACGGAGAGGAAGGAATTTTAAGATATAGAGGCTATTCTATTGAAGAGTTAGCTGAAAAATCTTCTTTCTTAGAAGTATCGTTCTTGCTAATTTATGGTGAATTGCCAACTAAAACTGAGTTAGCGAAATTTACTAAAGATATTTCAGAGCATTCATTAGTTCATGAAGACGTAAAATCAATCTTAGATGGCTATCCTTCAAAGGCGCATCCAATGGGAGTACTTTCTTCATTGGTTTCTGCGTTAACTGCTTTCTATCCAAAATCTTTAGATCCCAACCGTTCAAAAGAACAAATTAATGGTACGATTATACGTTTTATTGCTAAGCTTCCAACCTTAGCTGCTTGGAGTTTTAAGAATCGAATGCGTCAGCCAATTATGTATCCTAAAAATAAGTTAAATTATACTTCAAACTTTTTGCACATGATGTTTGGATTGCCTACTCAAGATACTGAGATAAATCCAATTGTAGCGAAAGCGCTTGATAAGTTACTAATCTTACATGCGGACCACGAACAAAATTGTTCAGCTTCAACAGTAAGAATTGTAGGTTCTTCCCATGCAAGTTTATACGCATCAGTTTCGGCAGGTATTGCTGCACTTTGGGGTCCATTGCATGGTGGCGCTAATCAAGCAGTAATTGAGATGCTTGAAGAAATTAAAGAAGATGGTGGTGATGTAGATAAATATGTTGCTAGAGCAAAAGACAAATCAGATCCATTCCGTTTAATGGGCTTTGGACATAGAGTATATAAAAACTTTGATCCAAGAGCAACTATCATTAAAAAGGCTGCTGATGATGTGTTAAATGAATTAGGAATTCAAGACCCTGTATTGGATATCGCTATGAAATTGGAGAAGGTGGCATTAGAAGATGAATACTTTAAAGCAAGAGGATTATATCCTAATGTTGATTTCTACTCAGGAATTATTTACAGAGCCTTAGGGATTCCTACGGATATGTTTACGGTAATGTTTGCTATTGGTAGATTGCCAGGATGGATAGCACAATGGAAAGAAATGAGAGAGAATAATGAACCAATTGGAAGGCCAAGACAAGTATATATTGGTGCTACTGAAAGGGGCTATGTTAGTATGGAAAATAGATAATTTACTGTTCAGATATTAGACTAAAAAACTCGGCTATTAGCTGAGTTTTTTTATTTTTGAACTATGGCTTATAAATCCTTACAGCAATGTATTTCAAAACTTGATAAGAGAGGAGAACTCCTTAGAATCACTAAAGAAATTGATCCTAATTTGGAAATGGCATCTTTACATTTGGATGAATTTGCAAAAGCAGGCAAAGCAATTCTTTTTGAAAATATAAAAGGAAGTAAATTTCGGGCGGCTTCTAATTTATTTGGAACTTTAGATAGAAGTAAGTTTATGTTTAGTGATACCATAGACAAGGTAAAACAATTGATTGATCTTAAAACAGATCCTTCTGTAGCTTTAAAGAATCCTGCTAAAGCTATTTATGCTGCTTTGCATGCTATTTACGCTATTCCGCTAAAGGTTAGGTTTCCCAGGAGTTTTCATGAAATACAAATAGAAGACATTCCTCAAGTAAAATGTTGGAAAGATGATGGAGGCGCTTTTATTACTTTGCCTCAAGTGTATTCTGAAGATTTTGAAAATCCTGGAATTATGAATTCTAATTTAGGAATGTATAGAGTTCAACTTTCTGGTAATGATTATATTTCTAATAGAGAAATAGGAATGCATTACCAGATTCATAGAGGTATTGGTGTGCATCAGAAAAATGCTAATCAAAAAGGAGAACCTTTAAAGGTTTCAATTTTTGTAGGAGGACCACCTGCACATACTTTTGCTGCTGTTATGCCTTTGCCAGAGGGAATGTCAGAAATTGCATTTGCAGGAATATTAGGGGGGAGAAATTTTCGGTATGCTAAAAAAGATGGCTACACCATTTCAGCAGATGCTGATTTTGTTATTTGTGGCGAATTACATCCTAATGATGTGAAACCTGAGGGGCCTTTTGGGGACCATTTGGGCTATTATAGTTTAATACATGATTTTCCTGTTTTGAAAGTTAAAAAGGTGTATGCTAAAGAAAATGCTATTTGGCCTTTTACAGTTGTAGGTCGACCACCTCAAGAAGATTCTCAGTTTGGAGCTCTAATACATGCAATTACTGGAAAAGCAATTGAAAAAGAAATTCCGGGACTGAAGGCTGTTAATGCAGTTGACGATTCGGGAGTTCATCCTTTATTATTGGCTGTAGGGTCTGAACGATATACTCCTTATAATCCTACCAAAATCCCACAAGAATTATTAACTATTGCTAATCATGTACTAGGGACAGGCCAAATGTCTTTAGCGAAATATTTATTTATTTGTGATGAAGAAAATGCACCTGATGTAAATGATGAAAAGGCATATTTTACACATTTTCTAGAAAGAGTAAATTGGCAAAGGGATTTGCATTTTCAGACTAAAACTACTATTGATACTTTGGACTATAGTGGAGATGGATTAAATGAAGGTTCGAAAGTTGTAATTGCTGCAGCCGGAGAAATTAAAAGAGAATTAGATATAAGTTTACTTAATCTTAATTTGCCAACGGGATTTTCTAATCCAAGGTTGGTCAGTAATGGAAACTTAGTTATAGAAGGAAAAGGAAAAATAAAAGACTTAATTACTAATTTCGAAAAACAGAATTTAGAAGGAATAGCATTGATTACTTTAGTGGATAATGCCACTTTTACATCTGAAAATTTCTCTAATTGGTTGTGGATTACCTTTACGCGTTCCAACCCAGCAAACGATATTTATGGTTTAAATACAGAATATAAAAACAAACACTTTTCGTGTTCTATTCCAATTATTGATGCCAGAATAAAAGGATTTCATGCTCTTATTTTGGAGCGTTAGTTTTATTCTCTGGCTTCTTAAAATTCTTTTTGTTATTCCACTGTTTTTTATTTTTGTTTTTAGCTGCTATTTTATATTCTGGTCCAGCCTCAAATCCTTTTGGTAAATCCAATTTTGGCACTTCTTTTTCAATTAGTTTTTCAATATCCAAAAAGTTTCTGATTTGTCTTTGGTTAATGAAAGTAATAGCTTCTCCCGTTCTATCTGCTCTGGCAGTACGCCCAATTCTATGTACATAATCCTCTGCATCATGAGGGACTTCATAGTTAATTACCAATCCAATTTCCTTAATGTCAATCCCTCTAGACAAGATATCAGTAGCTACTAAAATTCTAATTTTTCTATTCTTAAAGTCGCGTATAGTATATTCTCTTTGGTGCTGATCCAATCCTGAGTGCATATCACTTGCACGCATTCCTGCTTTGTTAAGGGTTTGTTTAATCTCTTTTACACTTTTTATACTAGAGGCGAAAATCAGAACGTGACTTAAGTCTTTTCCTTTTTCTCTAAGTATCTCTCTTACCAATTTTACTTTTTGGTTGTCATTCACCATGTAGGCAGATTGCGTAATTCCAGCCGCTGGTTTTGATATCGCTAAACTTATACTTTCAGGTTCTTTTAGTAAGGTATTTGCAAGAGTCCTGATTTTTGGTGGCATAGTTGCTGAAAATAACAAGTTCTGTCTTTTTTCAGGCAATCTTTTTGCAATGGTCATTATATCATCATAAAAACCCATATCCAGCATTCTGTCAGCTTCATCAAGGATGAAGTGTTCTACTCCTGAGGTGTCAAAATAATTAAATTTTAAGTGCGCCATTAGTCTTCCTGGAGTACAAATTATAATATCTGTTCCATTTACTAATGCTTGTTTCTGATTTTCAAATTCGGTTCCTGTCCCTCCTCCATAAATTGGGTAGGAGGATGAGTTTGTAAAGTAAGAAAATCCTTCAATCTGCATGTCAATTTGCTTTGCTAACTCTCTAGTAGGCGCAACAATAATTGCTTTTACTTTATTTGTTTGCTTTACTTTTGTGAGTTTATCTAGAATAGGTAAAACAAAAGCAGCTGTTTTTCCAGTTCCTGTTTGTGCACAAGCAATTAAATCTTTTCCGTTTTGTATTATAGGTATTGCTTGTTCTTGTACAGGTGTTGCTTTTTCAAATCCCATCATGTCAAGCCCTTCTTGAAGTTCGTTTCCAAACTTAAATGTCGTAAAATTCATGTTGTAAAGATACTAAAAGCTTTACTCTAAAATGAATTTCAGAATTCTCATTTTAAATTCTGTAAATGGAGTGTATTTTACATTAGGTTCAAACAAAAATGATTTATGTAAAATACTTTTATAATGGGTGAAAGTATCAAAACCCGCTTTGGAATGATAGTTTCCTATTCCGCTTGCACCTACACCACCAAAAGGTAAATTAGGGTTAGAAAGGTGAACTAAGGATTCATTAACAGCACCTCCTCCAAAAGAAATTTCGTGCAGTATTTTTCGGATTATTTTTTTGCTTTTGCTATAAACATATAAGGCAAGTGGTTTTTCTCTTTCCTTTACTTTTGCAATTACTTTATCCAAATTTTCAAAGGAAATGATAGGAAGTAATGGTCCGAAAATTTCATCTTTCATTATAGGATCCTCAAAGTCAATATTCTGCAAAAGGGTAGGGCGTATTATTCTTTCAGATGCGTTTTGTTCTCCTCCAAAATAGATTTTATCTTTTGGAATAAGATTGTTTAATCTTTCGAAATGTGCATCATTAATAATTTGTACATAATTTTCATTGATGGTATTATTAACAGGATAAGCAATTTCTATTTCTGATTTTAGAGCTGTTAATAATTGTTCTTCTATTTCTTTTTCTACTAACAAATAATCGGGGGCAATGCAAGTTTGTCCTGCATTTAAAAACTTGGCCCAAACAATTCTTTTTGCAGTGAGTTTTATGTTGCAATCTTTAAAAATAAAAGTGGGGCTTTTGCCTCCTAGTTCCAAAGTGACAAGAGTTAAGTTTTCTGCTGCTGCTTTATAAACGATTCTTCCTACATTAGTACTTCCTGTAAAGAATATCTTATCCCATTTTTGTTGTAATAATTCTTTTGTAGTTTCTACTGATCCTTCCACTACAGTAAAATGGTTTGCGTCAAAATTAGTATTGATAATTTTTGCTAATATACTACTTGTATTATTCGGAATTTCAGAAGGTTTTAACACCACAGTATTTCCTGCTGCTATTGCCGAAATAACAGGAATAAGTGCAATTTGATAAGGGTAGTTCCAAGCAGAAATTACTAAAACGGTTCCCAATGGTTCTGGAATAATATAACTTTTAGCTGGGAAATTTGCAAGGTTAGTTCTTACTCTTTTTTGCTTACTCCATTTTTTTAGGTTACGAATTGCATCATTCAACTCGTTATAAATAAGAGCAATTTCTGATATATAAGTTTCAAATTTTGATTTTTTAAAATCTGTGTAAATTGCTGTATACAACTTTTGCTCATTTTCTTTTAGTACATTTTTTAGTTTTTTTAAGGTGTTAATTCTTAAATCTACATCTTTTGTGGAATTTGAATTGAAGTAACTATTTTGCTGATTTATGATTTTTTGGATATCCATTTTTCAAAGATAAGCTATTTATTTACGACCTTTAAAATCATTCATAGTTTTATAGATTCCCATAATACTTCCTGCAAACCAATCGAACATATTAACTGACATTAGGGCTTGTCCGAAACGAGTAAAACGATAAATCCAACCTGGAATACTGATAATTTTTTTGTTTTTTTCTATTGCTTTAATAATAGTAAGTGCGGCTGCTTCTGCCTCCAAAATCGGTATGCGGGATTTTACCCCATCAAACATTCCTGTATTGATGTAATAGGGTAGGATAGTAGTGATTTTAATGTCTTTTTTTAATTGTTTCATTTCCAAACGCAAACTATCGGACCATGCAAAAATCGCCCATTTACTTGCTGCATAAACTGACATTTTAGGATTTGAAACTAAACTTGCTGAAGAGGCTATATTACAGATATGACCAGCATTATTTTTAATCATAATTCCTAAAAACTGATTGCAAATATGCATTGGAGCGGAGCTGTTAATACTTAAAGTTTTTTCAATTTCTTTTGCACTGTGCTTATGAAAATATTTTCCTACCACTATTCCTGCATTGTTAATGAGAATATCAATATTTCCATGCTCTTTTATGAGTTGTTGTGCCGCTTCTTCTATTGCTTCAATCTTAGAAACATCCACTACATCAGCAGAAATACTTCCTAAAGGACTTAACTCTTTTAAGGTACTTTCTATGTTATCAGTATTAATATCCCAAATAATAACTTTTGCCTTACGGGCTAAGGACAAACGGCTCATAACTTCACCAATTCCAGAAGCTCCTCCCGTAATAAGAATGGTTTTGTTTTTGATTTTTGTCATTTCGTAAATCTTAAAAACAATACTTATTTTCTTCAATTAGTTTTGCTGCAATATTTCTTCTCATTTCTTTTGGGTTAATGGTATATCCCTTTGTGAATCGTTTTAAGCCCATTAATAACATTCTTTGTTCGTCTCCTTCTGCAAAAGATAATATTACTTCTTCACCTGATTGGTTACAGTTTTTAATGGCTTGATACAAAAATAATTTGCTCATTGTAATTTGATGTTCTGTAGTTTCTTCTCCATTTTTAGTAGCTAGTTTTTCTGCTCTTAAAATTGCAGATTCTGCATTATATACTTCAATAACCATATCTGCCAAGTTCATCATCACTTCTTGTTCTCTTTCAATGGTCATTGTAAAATGTTCTGCTGCTTTACCTGCACACATTAAAATTGCTCTTTTCAGTTTTTTAATATGTTCTTTCTCAACTTCAAAAAGGATACTATCATCAGGTTTGTTAAATGAGGGGATACTCATCAAGTCCTCAGCAACTTTCATTGCTGGAGTCATAATATCCAATTCGCCTTTCATGGCTTTTTTAAGTATCATGCCTATTAATAACATTTTATTGATTTCGTTTGTTCCTTCATATATTCTTGAAATTCTTGCATCACGATACGCTGCCTCCATAGGTGCGTCTGCCGAATATCCCATTCCTCCATAAATCTGAATTCCTTCATCCGAACAGAATTGTATGGTGTCCGAACCTAATACTTTTACGATAGAACATTCAATTGCATATTCTTCAATTCCTTTAAGGTGTGCTTTCTGAAGATCTACTCCTTCTGATTCTAATCTTTGGATGTTTTTTTCAATTTCTGCACCTGCTCGGTAAGTTGCCGATTCAACTGCAAAAGTTTTTACTGCCATATCAGCTAGTTTATGCTTTATCGCTCCAAATTTAGAGATAGGAATTCCGAACTGTATGCGCTCATTAGCATAGTTAGTAGAAAGGCTAATTACTCTTCTACAAGCATCCAATACTGCTGCCGAAAGTTTAATTCTACCCACATTAAGTGCATTCATTGCAATTTTAAATCCATTTTCTCTACCTCCTAATAGGCTTTCAATAGGAACTTTTACATCATTAAGAAATACTTGACGCGTAGAGGAAGAGTTCAATCCTAATTTATTTTCTTCCTCTCCTAAAGTAATGCCTTCCATTCCTCTTTCTAGAATGAAACCAGTAATATTTTTATCATCTTCAATTCTAGCAAATACTATGAATACATCTGCAAATCCTGCATTAGAAATCCACATTTTTTGTCCTGTAATAAGGTAGTGTTTTCCATCTTCAGTAAGTACCGCTTTTGTTTTTCCTGAGTTTGCATCCGAACCTGCTCCAGGTTCTGTTAAACAATAACATCCCATCCATTCTCCAGAGGCTAATTTTGGCAAGTATTTTTCTCTTTGCGCATCATCACCATAAAGTAAAATTGGTAAAGTTCCAATTCCTGTATGTGCACCAAATGCAGTTGAAAATGATCCGTTTGCACCTGATATTTTATCACAAATAAGTACGGAAGTATTGAATGGCATACCCATTCCTCCATATTCTGCAGGCACACTAATCCCTAAAAGACCTAGCTCTCCTGCTTTTTTCATGCAGTCTTCTGTTAGTTTGTAGTCTTTCTTTTCAAATCTTTCCCTGTGAGGGTCAAGCTCTTTTTCTACAAATTCTTTTGTTGCTGATGCCATCATCTTTTGATCCTCTCCAAACTCCTCTGGAATAAAAATGTCTTTTGCTTCTTGGTTTTTTATTAAAAATTCTCCTCCTTTTATCATAATTTTATTTTTTAAGGTTTTATTAAAGAATCTCAAATACTCCAGCTGCACCTTGTCCTGCACCTACGCACATTGTTACCATTCCGTATTTTTGATTTCTTCTTTTCATTTCGTTTATTAATTGCACTGTTAATTTTCCTCCAGTACATCCTAGTGGATGTCCTAACGCAATTGCTCCCCCATTTACATTTACTATGTCAGGGTTTAATCCTAACTCACGAATGACGGCTAAGGATTGAGAAGCAAAGGCTTCATTCAATTCAAATTGTTCAATATCTTCTAGCTTTAATCCTGCTTTTTCTAATGCCATTGGTATTGCTTCAACTGGCCCTATTCCCATGTGTTTTGGTTCTACGCCTGCTACTGAATAACTGAGTAGTTTCGCAATAGGTTTTACTCCATACTCATTCAACATTTTTTCTGACATCAATAAAACAAATGCTGCTCCATCAGAAGTTTGTGATGCATTTGCTGCAGTTACCGTTCCTTCTTGTGCAAATACAGTTCTTAGTCTTGCTAATGCTTCAGCTGATCCTCCTTTTCTTGGCCCCTCATCTGTATCTACAACATATTCTCTTTCTTGTCTTTTTTCGTTTTTGTCCAAGTAAGTTTCCTTTACCGTAATAGGCACAATTCCACTTTTAAAGTATCCTTTTTCAATCGCGTTAAGTGCTTTTTGGTGGGAGTTAAAAGCAAATTCATCTTGATCTTTTCTGCTTATATTCCATTTGTCAGCAACTGCTTCTGCAGTAAGCCCCATGTTCCAGTACCAATCAGAGTTATCTTTAGCGACATCATAATTGGGTATAATTCTCCAACCGCCAAATGGGATAAGGGACATACATTCCACACCACCAGCAATAATGCAATCAGCCATACCACTTTGTATTTTTGCATTTGCAATAGCAATGGTTTCTAATCCTGAGGAACAATAACGATTAACGGTCATTCCTGGAACTTTTATGGTGTCTAATCCCATTAAAGAAATCATACGCCCAATGTTTAGTCCTTGCTCTGCTTCAGGAGTTGCGTTTCCACAAATTACATCATCAATTTTATCTTTGTCTAATTCTGGAACTGAAGCTAATAAATGTTTTATTACATCTGCTGCTAAGTCATCAGGGCGAGTAAATTTAAAAACTCCTTTTCCTGATTTTCCTACTGCCGATCTGTATCCTGCTACTATATATGCTGTATTCATAATTTTAATTTCTTAATGGTTTACCTTTCTTTAACATGTGTTCTATTCTTTCCAAAGTTTTTCTTTCTCCACAAAGTGATAAAAAGGCTTCTCTTTCAAGGTCTAATAAATATTGTTCAGAAACTAAAGTAGGAGCTGATAAATCCCCTCCACAAATTGCATACGCTAATTTTTCTGACATTAGTTTTTCATGTTCCGTAATGTATCCTGCTGCATTCATGGAGTGAGCACCAACCATAAACATCCCAAGTCCTTGTTTTCCTAAAGCTTTTATTTTCTCAGGAACTGGCTGAGTGTATCCTTGGTTTGATAAATTAAGTGCTACTGCTTTTGCATCCGTAATTAGGTTGTTGAATCCTACTGTAACTTTATCTCTATTCTTTAATAATAAGTCTAATTCTATTGCTTCCTGTGCTGAGGTAGCAACTTTTGCCATTCCAATATTCAAGTATCTTTCTTTTAAAGTAGGTAATTCTATATCTCCTGAAAAGTAAGCTTTTGAAGCTCTTCTTGCCATTTCTTTTGTTCCACCACCACCAGGGATAACACCAACTCCCATTTCAACTAAGCCAATATAAGTTTCTGCTGATGCTTGTACATGATCGGCATGTAAAGCAATTTCACATCCTCCACCTAAAGTCATTCCATGAGTAGCAATAACAACTGGTATAGAAGAGTAACGGATTCTTCCAGTTGTATTCTGGAAAGCACGAACTGCAAAGTCAATTTCTTCATATTCTTGCTCAATTGCCATCATGAATATCATAGCGATATTTGCTCCCACTGAAAAGTTCGTTCCTTGGTTGGCAATAACTAATCCTTTATGATTTTTTTCTGCAATTTTAATTGCTTTTTGAATTCCTTCTAATACTTCTCCACCTATAGAATTCATTTTTGTTCTCCATTCTAAGTTTACAATTCCATCTCCAATATCAGTAAGGTTACATCCTGAATTACTCCAGATTGTATTGTTCTCACGGATGTGATCTAAAACAATAAAATTCTCCATTCCTGCAACTTTTTCTTGTGCTTTTGATGGAATGTTGTAATAATTTAAAGTCCCATTTTCTGTAGTGTAAAAAGATTTTTTTCCTGATTTTACCATCTTATAAACCCAGGAAGCTGCTTTGTATCCCGCCTCTTCCATTTTTGATAGTGTTTTTTCAACATCTAAAGCATCCCACATTTGAAAAGGACCAACTTCCCATCCAAAACCTGCAGAAAGTGCTCTGTCAATTTTGTAAAGATCATCTGTTATCTCAGGAATTCTGTGCGATACATATGCAAAGGAGGAATAAAAAGATTTACGGTAAAACTCTCCTGCTTTATCTTTCCCATTTACCAATATTTTTAATCTTTTTAAAAGATCATCTTCCTGCTTTGCTGCTGCAATAGTTGCGAATTTAACTTTTTGTTTTGGTGCGTATTCTAAAGTTTTTAAGTTAAGCGCTTCAATTACTCTTTTTCCATTTGCATCTTTCGATTTTTTGTAAAAACCTTGTTTAGTTTTATCTCCTAACCAATTGTTCTCACTCATCTTTGTAATAAAATCAGGTAATTCAAAATTACTTCTCATTTCATCATGAGGACAGTTTTCATATACGCCATTAGCAACATGAATTAAGGTGTCTAATCCTACTAAATCGCAAGTGCGGAAAGTAGCAGATTTTGGACGACCAATAATTGGTCCACTGAATGAATCTACTTCTTCCACTGTTAAATCTAACTCTTTTACCAAATGGAAAAGCGATAAGATGCTAGCTACTCCAATTCTGTTGGCAATAAATGCAGGAGTATCTTTACAAAGTACCATGTCTTTCCCTAAAAACTTATCTCCATATTTCATTAAGAAATCAGTAACGTCTGGATCAGTTTTAGTACTAGGAATAATCTCCAATAATTTTAAATATCTTGGAGGATTAAAAAAGTGTGTTCCGCAAAAATGTTTCTGAAAATCATCTGATCTTCCGTCAATCATACTTTCAATAGGAATCCCTGAAGTGTTGGAAGAAATTAGAGTTCCCTCTTTTCTGAATTTTTCTATTTTTTCAAAAACTTGTTTTTTAATATCGAGTTTTTCTACAACTACCTCAATAATCCAATCAACATCTGCAATTTTATGCAAATCATCTTCCAAGTTTCCTGTTGTAATTCTAATTACAAACTCCTTACTATATATAGGAGAGGGTTTGTTTTTTAAGGTACTTTTTAAAGCGTCATTTACAATGGAGTTTCTTATTGTTTTATCTTGTTTTTGTTCTTCTGTTAAATCAAAAGGAACAATATCCAAGAGTAAAACCTCTACTCCAATATTTGCAAAATGGCAAGCAATACGCGATCCCATAATTCCTGAGCCAACAACTGCTACTTTATTAATGTGTCTATTTATCTTCATCTATAATTTTGTTTATCTTTTTTAGTATTGCAAAGAAGGTTTCCATTTCTTCTTTTTCAAAGTGTGATTGTATTTTTTCGTTAAATTCTATTACTACACCTTTTGCTACTTCACGCCAATCCATACCTAGTGGTGTTAAACAGATAACGGATTTTCGTTTATCGTTTGGATCATCTTTTCTTTCAATAACTCCTGCCTCTTCTAGTTTGTTTATTGAGCGTGAAAGAGAGGTTGCCTCCATTCCCATATTTGGGCCTAGTTGAGTGGAAGGAGTTCCTTCAGTAATGTCAATATTTAATATAATCATCCCCAATGCCATACTTGCCATGTATTCTGTGGCAGTTCTGTTATACATTTTGGTGATGTTATACCAAGTCTTCCTTATGTTATAATCTATAGTGTCTTCTTGTTCCATATTTATATATAATTTGTTGACGAATATATAAAAAATACTATGCATGCATAGTAAATACTCTTTTTATTATGCACGCATACTAAAATGTTGAAAAATAGTGTACTTTTAACAAAACAAAAAAAGATAATCAATGAACTATTTATCACCTTTAGAAATGCTCTACAAATGGGAGCAAGAAAAGCCAAACGAAATATATTTAAGTCAGCCAATAGAAGGAGTTTGGCATAATTGGACTTGGAAAGAGGTGGCAGAGGAGGTTAGAAAAATGGCTGCATATATTAAAACTTTAGATATGCCTCAAGGAAGTAAAATTGCATTACTTTCAAAGAATTGTGCTCATTGGATGATGACAGATATGGCAATTATGATGAGTGGATATGTATCTGTTCCTTTATATCCTAACTTAAATGCAGCATCTTTAGAGAAAATTCTAAATCATAGTGAAGCAAAATTATTATTTGTTGGTAAATTAGATGATTACGCTATTATGAAGCCTGGAGTCCCAGCTGATTTACCTTGTATTACTTTTCCTTTTTATAGTGAAGATTATCCTAAGTGGAATGATGTGACAAAAGATATCGCTCCAATACAAGAAAATATTATTCGTGAAGCACAAGATTTAGCAACAATAATTTATACTTCAGGAACTACAGGAGATCCTAAAGGAGTTATGCATAAGTTCTTTAATTTTAGCTTTGCAACTACACATGCATCTGAAGCATTGCGTCTTAACAATGAATCATTCTTTTCTTACTTGCCACTTTGCCATATTGCAGAACGATTATTAGTGCAAATGGGAAGTTTGTATGCGGGAGGAAAAGTCTATTTTGCAGAAAGCTTAGATACTTTTGCAGCTAATTTATCAGAAGCTTCTCCTACTGTGTTTTTAGGGGTTCCGAGAATTTGGACTAAATTCCAGCAGGGAATTCTATCAAAACTACCTCAGAATAAATTAAACATATTGCTTTCAATTCCAATTATATCAACATTAATTAAAAGTAAAATTAAAAAAGGATTAGGACTGAATAAAGCGACTAATGTATTTACGGGAGCTGCTCCAACACCAATTTCTCTAATTAAATGGTTCGCTCGATTAGGAATTAATATTCAGGAAGCATATGCTATGACTGAAAATACTTGTTATTCGCATGTGAGTTATAATGATAATATAAATATTGGATCAGTTGGGCAAGCCTTACCACTTTGTGACGTTAAATTGTCAGAAAGAAAAGAAATATTGATAAAGCATGTTGCTCTTATGGATGGGTACTATAAGGATGAAGAAGAAACAAGTAAAACTATAATTAATGGTTGGTTACATACTGGTGACGAAGGAGAGATAGATAGTGAAGGATTTCTTATGATTACTGGAAGAGTTAAGGACTTATTTAAAACAAGTAAGGGAAAATATGTAGCTCCATCACCAATTGAGATGAAACTTTCAGCTAATAAAAATATAGAGCAAGTTTGTGTAGTTGGTATTGGAGTTCCTCAGCCTATTGCAATAGTTGTACTTTCTGAAAGAGGAAAATTAAAAAATAGAGAGGATTTAATTAATAGTTTCACAACTACTTTACAAGTAGTTAATCCTAAGTTAGATGGGCATGAAAAAATACATAATATAATTATAGTTAAAGAAGATTGGACTGTAGAGAATGAATTACTTACCCCAACTATGAAGATTAAACGTAATGCTATTGAAAAGATTTACCAAAGCAATTATGTTTCTTGGTATGAAGGGGATAGAATTATTTTATCTTAGTTAGTCTCTGCTTAAACTAAAGGAATAGCCAACTAAAAAGTTAAGTTGTGAAAAGAAAAAATGCTGACTTGCTCTATCTGATTTATATTCAGTTGTTCTGATGTCAGGCATATTAATAAAACCTCCTTTCAATTCTGATTGTATGAAATATCTTTTATATGATAAATTTAAGGCAATTACACAATTGAATCCATAACCTGCTAAATGAAATTCGTCATGTCTTTTATTATTAAATATAGTAGCATTGGTTCTTGGTAATAAAAAACCAGTTCCTAAACCTTCTGCTATGTTCAAATTCCAATTTTTATACTTCACTAAGTTGTCAAATCTTCTGTATTCAAAATTAATGTAGTTTAATCCATCAGAATGTTCAAATTTTAGAAATCCATCCTCAATATTAATTGTTTCATTATAATTACCATTATAAGTTGTGCTAGAATTATCAATATTACCATTAATCAAAACTTCTTGATTTTGTTGAACAACATATTTCATGTGATCAACGCCTAATGACACAGAGTAATTGTCTTTATGAAAATATTCAATTCTGAAGTTAGTTTGAGGAATGGTAATCCATTGAGGGTGAAAATAGATTGCAGGATCAAATTTTGTTTGCCTGTCCTTGGCAACTACATCCGTTAATGTAAAATCGTAACTATCACCCCTAAAATGAATGTCTGAATTTGTAAACCAACCTCTATTCCATCCCCACAAAACAGTTATGTCTCCTTTTTTATTGCCAGTAATTTTTTGTTGCGCTTGAGAGGTTGTAATAAAAAGTAAACACAAAGAAGCTAAAAGTAATTTTTTAAAATTCATTTTAAGTCTTCAATTTTTTCTTCTTGGCTGCAGGAAAAAGAATGTTATTTAGGATAAGACGATAGCCTGGTGAATTAGGATGTAGGGACAGGTCAGTCTTTGGATCACCCACTTTGTGCTGATAATCTTCAGGGTCATGACCCCCGTAAAAAGTCCAAGTACCATTTCCTAATTTTCCATGAATATAACGCGCCTCATTGCTTGCTTTTGTTTCACCCATTATTAGTACATTCGTCTTTATGTGTTGGTTTTTAAATGCTGTAGTTTGTCCCATAAAACCTTTAATTACTTGCATATGATTTTGACATAACATAGTGGGTATTGGATCCCACTTCGCAGAGAAATCAAAAAGAGTAAAAAAATCAATTTTTGGATTTACTCTTCTAGTTTGTGTGGCATCAATAGAAGAAAACTCATATTGATTAGGGTTTTTTACTAATGTGAAATCCTTAAAAGCTAATGTCTTACTATAATCTAGTTTTTCTTCAGCAGAAGGGTCAGCAGCATCACCATCGAACATATGTTGACACATATCATTTCCTTCATTAGCTAGGGCAATGTCGTAACTATCGGTTGCGCTACACATGGCAAATAGAAATCCGCCAGCCGTTACGAACTCTTTTATTTTTTTTGCGACTGCTAATTTCTCTTCAGAAACTTTATTGTATCCTAGTTTTTTGGCTAGTTTTTCATAAGCAATTTTCTGCTCTTTATACCAGGTAGCATTTTTAAAACTGGCATAAAACTTTCCATATTGTCCTGTAAAGTCCTCATGGTGTAGATGTAGCCAGTCGTAAAGTGGCAACAAATTTGCTAAAACTTCTTCATCATAAATTACTTCATACGGAATTTCAGCATATGTAAGTGCCAAGGTTACGGCATCATCCCATGGTTGTTTGTTATTAGGGGAATATATAGCAATTTTAGGAACTTTTTCCAAGCGGACAACATCTTGATTTACCTCAGGGCTAGCAATGGATTGTAGTATTTGGGTGGACTGTACATCTGCAATTAAATGATAAGAAACGCCTCTTATATTGCATTCGTTTTCAATATCAGCATGTTGTTTTATCATAAAGCTACCACCTTGGTAATTAAGTAGCCAATCTACCTTCACATCTCTTTCAATGGCATAAAAAGCAATTCCATATGCTTTTAGGTGATTGCTTTGACTTTTATCCATAGGAATAAAAATGTAAGCCGCTTTTGCAGAAAAAATAATACTGCAGCATAGTAAGAATAAACTTATTTTTTTAAAAGGATTAGAAAGGAGCATCCTCATTATCCTTATTCATGCTCGATGACATGGATATCATTGAAGAATTATCACCCTCATCATCAAATTCACTACCATCAAAATAATCAAGATCAGAGAATTTTGCAAAATCACCAGTAAATTTCAAGCGTACATTAGCTAAAGAACCATTTCTGTGTTTTGCAATAATTATCTCTCCTTGTCCTCTGGAATCATCTCCATTGTCCCATTCATAAATTTTATAGTATTCAGGACGGTAAATAAAAGTTACAATATCGGCATCTTGCTCAATTGCTCCTGATTCCCTAAGGTCAGAAAGCATAGGTCGTTTACTTCCAACTCCGGTACGGCTTTCCACCCCTCTATTTACTTGGGATAGGGCTACAACAGGAATTTTTAACTCCTTGGCAATTCCTTTAAGTGAACGAGAAATTGTAGAAATTTCCTGCTCTCTATTTCCTGCATTACCTCCAGCACTCATTAGTTGTAGGTAGTCAATCATTATAATTCCTACTCCATTATTTTTTACTAACCTTCTTGCTTTTGCTCTTAGTTCAAAAACAGTAAGTCCAGGTGTGTCATCAATATAGATTGGTGCTTCTGATAAGTGTTTTATTTTTTCGTGTAACTGTACCATTTCATGGTCAGCCAAATCACCTCTACGCAATTTACTTGCTCCTAATTCTGCTTCACTTGCTATCAAACGATTTACCAATTGTTCAGCTGACATCTCCAAAGAAAAGAATCCGATAGGAGTATTATGATCAACTGCAACATTTCTTGCCATAGTTAGAGCAAAGGCTGTTTTACCCATACCAGGCCTAGCAGCAACAATTATTAAATCAGACTTTTGCCAACCTGAAGTAATTCTATCTAAGTTTGAGAATCCCGAAGGTACTCCACTTAAACCATCTTCTTTGTTTCTTAAGATTTCAATACTTTCAAGTGCTCCTTTAATCAAGGTACTCATTTTGTCATAACTTTTCCTAAGGGTACCTTCTGTTACAGTAAATAATTTTTCCTCAGCAGTATTTAATAAATCAAAAATATCTACAGAATCATTAAAAGCATCACCAATAATATTATTAGAGATACTAATAAGTGAACGCTTAATAAACTTTTCGGCAATAATACGTGCATGAAACTCAGTATTAGAAGAGGAAGCTACATTATTTGTTAACTCTGAAATATAGGCTAGACCACCTATAAATTCCAATTCTTCCATGCGTTTTAATTCTTCTGATACGGTAAGAATGTCAACAGGTTGTGTGTGGTTAAATAGGTTTACAATAGCCTCAAATATTCTTTGATGTTCGGCTTTATAAAAATACTCGGCTTGAAGTGAATCAATCGCATCCGATAAGGATTCGTTGTCAATCATTAAAGCCCCTAAAACAGCTTGCTCTAATTCAATTGCTTGAGGTTGTAGCTTTCCATCAATCTTTGCAGTTGTGGTTGCTTTTAATGTTCTTTGTCCTACTTTTTTCGCCATCTAATTATTCGTTTACTACTCCCATATTGGAGAATTTTTCCATTCGTTTATGCACTAAAGTATCCTTTTCAATATCAACAAATTCTTTAAGTGCTTTACTAATTGATTTCTTAACTATTTTAAAGGTTTCTTCAGGAAAAGTATGTGCTCCTCCTAAAGGTTCTTTAATAATTTCGTCAACCAAACCAATTCCTTTCATGTTAGTTGCAGTTAGTTTTAAAGCATCAGCCGCAGTTTCCTTATGATCCCAATTCCCCCAAAGGATAGTAGAACAGTTCTCAGGAGAAATAACTGAATACCAAGCGTTATTTAACATGAGTATCTTGTCCCCAACCCCTATTCCTAAAGCACCCCCTGAAGCTCCTTCACCAATGATAACAACAATAATTGGGACTTCTAATTTTGTCATTTCAAGAATGTTACGAGCAATAGCTTCTCCTTGTCCTCTTTCTTCAGCTTCCAATCCAGGAAAAGCGCCAGGAGTGTCTATTAAACAAACAACAGGTTTGCCAAATTTTTCGGCCATTTTCATAAGTCTTAATGCTTTTCGGTATCCCTCAGGATTTGCCATTCCAAAGTTACGGAATTGCCTTTGTTTGGTATTTCTTCCTTTTTGTTGTCCAATAAACATTACAGATTGCTTGCCAATTGTACCCCAGCCACCAACCATAGCTTTGTCATCTTTTATTCCTCTATCTCCATGTAATTCTATGAAATCACCACCCGAAAGTGCATCAATATAATCCAAAGTATAAGGTCTTTGAGGGTGTCGTGATAATTGTACTTTTTCCCATGAAGTTAAACTTCCATAGATTTCTTTTCTAGTACTTTCAATTTTTGACTCAATATCACCAACTGTTTTACTAACATCAACAGAACCATCAGTACCTAGTTCTTTAGCTTTTTCAAGCTTAATAATCAGTTCTTCAATTGGTTTTTCAAACGCTAAATAATCCATAGTAGTTTTATTTAAAAAGGAGAACAAAGTTAAATAAAATGATTTGTGGAGGCCTATAAATTTTGAGTTGATTATTTTTGTTGTTGAAAACTAAGAGTTATCATGATAGTATATCCTAATGCTAAAATAAATATTGGCCTAAATGTGCTTGAAAAACAAGCTGATGGCTATCATAAATTGTCTTCTGTTTTTTATCCCGTAAATGAGTTATACGATATATTGGAAATCCTCCCTGCTAAGCATTTCTCTTTTTCTAGTTCTGGAATAGCAATTCCCGGAAATAGTAATATTTGTGTTAAAGCCTTTGAATTGTTAAAAGCAGATTTTGAAATTGAAAATGTAATAATGCATTTAAACAAGCAAATTCCTATTGGGGCTGGTTTAGGTGGTGGTTCGGCTGATGGAGCTTTTGCGTTAAAAGCTCTAAATGAAATTTTTAAGCTTGAATTAAGCATAATTGAATTAGAAGACTACGCATTGCAATTAGGAGCTGATTGTCCTTTTTTTATTGAAAATTCTCCAAAATATATAACGGGAATAGGCGAAAAAATGAGGAATATTAATTTAGACTTATCCTCTTACAAATTGAAATTTATTTATCCTGAACTGCATATTTCTACTGCTGAGGCTTATGGGGGTATTATTCCAAGTCAACCTAAAACAAACCTGTTGGATTTAATAAATCAACCTATTGAAAATTGGAAAAAATCAGTAAAAAATGATTTTGAAGTTGCTGCTTTTGCCAAATACCCAGAACTAGCAAAGATGAAAGAACAATTATATGCTGATGGGGCTATTTATGCAAGTATGACTGGAAGTGGGAGTGTGATTTATGGGGTTTTTGTTAGTTGATTTATTTAAGGTAATAGAGGCTAATTTAATTTGGTAAATACAAAAAATCCCCACCAAATTGGTAGGGATTTATTAGTACATTATTTATTTTTCAATTAGTAATTACCCATTCATCGTTACCAAAAACTCAGTATTATCTTTTGTTTTCTGTAATCTATCTTTCATGAATTCAATTGCTTCAATAGGGTTCATATCTGCTAAGTAATTTCTAAGCACCCAAATTCTTTGTATGTGTTCCTTATCTAATAATAAATCTTCACGTCTAGTAGAAGAAGAAACTAAATCAACAGCAGGATAAATTCTTCTATTGGCAATTTTTCTATCTAATTGCAGTTCCATATTACCAGTACCTTTAAATTCTTCAAATATTACTTCATCCATTTTACTTCCTGTTTCCGTAAGAGCAGTTGCTAAAATAGTTAAGGAACCTCCTTTTTCAATTTTACGAGCTGCACCAAAGAAACGCTTTGGTTTGTGAAGAGCATTTGCATCTACACCACCACTCAATATTTTACCTGAAGCAGGTTGTACTGTATTATATGCTCTTGCCAAACGCGTAATTGAATCTAAAAGGATAACTACATCATGTCCGCATTCAACCATTCTTTTTGCCTTCTCTAATACAATATCAGCTACCTTTACGTGTCTACTTGCTGGCTCATCAAATGTAGAGGCAATTACTTCAGCATTTACGCTTCTTTCCATGTCCGTAACTTCTTCAGGGCGCTCATCAATCAATAATATAATCATATAAACTTCAGGATGATTATCAGCAATTGCATTTGCAATATCTTTTAATAATACCGTTTTACCTGTTTTTGGTTGAGCTACAATCAACCCTCTTTGTCCTTTTCCTATTGGTGTAAATATGTCCAACATTCTTATGGAAACATTGTTGTGTCCCTTTCCTAAAAGATTGAACTTTTCATAAGGAAAAAGCGGAGTTAAATGGTGGAAAGGAATTCTGTCTCTAACAATACCTGGGTCGCGCCCATTAATGCTTTCAACTTGTATTAAAGGAAAATATTTTTCACCAGTTTTTGGTGGGCGAACTGTTCCTTTAATTGTGTCACCCGTTTTTAAACCAAATAATTTAATTTGTGAATGCGAAACATAGACATCATCAGGTGATGACAAATAATGATAATCGCTTGATCGCATAAAACCATATCCATCAGGCATAATTTCAATTACTCCTTCCGTATTAATTATACCGTCAAAGTTATAATCGTATTTTGATGGGGGAGTATTGCTGTTTGCTTGGTTTTTATTGTTGTTATGTTTTGGTTTTGGATGTGAATTTCCTTGCTCATTCTCCTTTTTTGGATGATTGTGTACAGGTTTTTTTTGTGCATTTTGATCCTCATTATTTTTTTGATGGTTGTGAACAGGCTTTTTAGGTCCGTTTTGCCCATCATCTTTCTTTTTATGATTATGAACCGGCTTTTTATGAGTATTTTTCTGTTCAATTACTTTAGAAATGGGTTGAGGTTTTTTTGTTTCAATAGCTTGTTTGTCGTTTGGCTGAGAAACTTTAGTTTTTAGCTCAGTATGTTCAGTTTTCTTAGGTCCTTTTTTTTCTGGCGTATTTGTTCTCGTTCTTTGTTTTTTCTCAAATACTGTTACAGGTTGTAGTTGTGCGTTTTCTGCCTGATGATCTAAAATGGCATAAGCCAATTCTTCTTTCTTTAATTTCTCAAATTTTTTGAGCTTTAATTCTGTTGCAATTGCTTTTAAATCAGCAACTTTTTTTGCGTTTAATTCTTCTAATTTGTACATAAATATTTTTTAATATAATAATCTTTAAATCGGTTGTAGCTGTAGATTTTAAAGATGTGTTTTAAGGGGGTCTTTCTTAGATAAGTTATGCAATGATACAATTTTTTTAAGAATTGCACAAATTCTACAATTTTAATTAGTTTTGTAGAAATTATTTACAACTATGATTCAAAGAGTCCAATCCCTTTTCTTTTTCTTTTCAGCTATTTGTTCAATTACTATTGTGTATACATTCCCTGTGTTACAAAATGAAACGACAATCTACTTATTAAAGGAGAATTTTGCTGATGCACGCTTGTTTGTATTCTTGTCAGCTGCTTTATCCCTTTTTGCGATATTTCAGTTCAAAAAAAGAAAAGTACAACAACTAATTGCTTCTATTGCTCGGTTAATGATAACCATAGCTTTTTTCTTAATCGTATTTTTGCACAGAAACGAAGAGATGTTTGGTATTGGGATTGTACTCTTAATTGTACCGTTTATATCTTTAATTGCTGCTAATTTTTTTATTAAGAAAGATGAAAAATTGGTGAAATCAGCAGACAGAATTCGTTAAAATTTAGAGTCGTATTTTACTTCTAGGAAACTCAACTACTCGTAAATCTTTTATTTCCTTTCCATCTATACTAAAGCAAAGTATCGTTTTTACTGTATGAATTCCAAAATTACCTATTGCTCCAGGGTTCATATGCAGTAACTTGTGTTTTTTATCGTATATTACTTTCAAGATATGTGAATGTCCACAAATAAATAAATCAGGATTAGCTTGTTCAATTAGTGGGAGTATTTTTTTATCATATCTACCTGGGTAACCACCAATATGGGTTATCATTACATTTACTTTTTCACATTTAAAATATAGGTTTCTCTTAAATTCTGTTCGAATAGTGTTATCATCAATATTACCATACACAACTCGAATTGGGGCAAAGGTTTTTAAGGTGTCTGTAACGGAAAGTGAACCAATATCTCCAGCGTGCCATATTTCATTAGCTTTCTTAAAATGTGGAAAAAACCGCTCATCCAATGTATGGTGAGTGTCAGAAAGTAGAACTATATTTTTCATTTATTTTATAAGAGTAACAATACCTGTATAGATAAAGGCTTTATCTTTAAAATCACTAACTAATATTGTATAAGAATAAGTACCATTTTGTACTATATTGTTATTTAGTTTTCCATCCCATTCACCATTTTTTTCTTCAAAAATAATTTCTCCCCATCTATTAAAGATAGTCATTAAGTATTCTTTTTGACCAATAATTTCTACTTTAAAACTATCATTATCACCATCATTATTGGGTGTAAATGCTGAGGGGATAAAGATTTGATATACTGGGTTAATAATAAGCTTTGCCTTGGCCGTATCACTACAGTTAAATTGATTTCTTACTGCATAGGTTACATTATAAGTGCCCGTATCAGCATACGTGTGCCAGAATTCTAATTCATCTGTAAGAGCTGTTCCATCTCCTAAAATCCATTTTGTATTTACTATATTTTCACTTTCATTTACAAATAAAATAGTAGGGTTGTCAATATCAGCAGGTTGAGGGCTGAATGAAAAGTCAGCAATAGGATTAGGGTTGATATTGATTATTTTTTCAATTGAATTGCTGCAATTAGTAATAATATTAGTGTATTCATATCGAATAGTGTAAGCTCCATTTTCTAAATTTTCAACATCAAAGAAGTTTGTATTTTGACCATCAATGAAATAATCTCCTCCTTCTGGTGTTCCCTCATTTAGAGTAAAGGAAGGAGTACCTACGCAAATGTCATCTTGGTTAATTTCTAGAATGGGTAATTCATTTACAATTATATCTAAAGGTTGATTTATATCACTTGTACATCCATTATTATCTGTAACTGAAATTAATTGTATTTGATTACTAAAATTAGGGATAATATAAAAAGGTATTCCCTCTGGAATTAAAACACCGGATGAATCAATAATAAATGATTTTTGGATTGAGTCATAAAACTGTACTGTGTAATAGTTGTAAGTAGGATTTGTAAGTTCTATTAAAATAGAAATAGAATCATTGCGGCATATTTCATTATTAGCTTGAAAGCTAGCTATAAGTTTATCGGGTTCACTAACGCTAACAGTACTATCTAGTGTACATCCAATAGAATCCGTAATTGTAAAGCTGTAATTTCCAGCTGTAAGTGAATTGATATTTTGAGTAGTAGCTGCATTATCCCAACTAAAAGTTAATGGACTAATTCCTCCACTAGGATATAAATTAATTGCTCCATTATTCATTCCAAAGCAATCAACATCTGTAATGTTAATATTTGTTGTTATCTCAAAACCTCCAGAGATTATTATTAAATTAAGCGTAACAATACTGTCACAGCCATTAATGGTATTTAATGTTCGTATGTATGTACCACTTATAGTGTAGCTAATGCCATCCCAGTTATAGCTATCACATTCCGATACTGAGAAGCTAGAAGATGTACTGTTTGAGATAGTTAAATTAAGGTTTGCAATACTATCACACCCTTTCGAATTTATAAGATTAAAATTGTAATCTCCCGAGGTGTTAAAGGTAATTCCATTCCAAGAGTATGAATCACAATTAGATATTGTATCATAACTAGCTGTTGTATTATTAATAGTAAGAATTAGAGAGTCTATATGAGTACATCCATTTGCATTAAAACTAGATTGGATATAAGTACCACTATTTATATAAACAGTATTTGTAATAGGCCATAAATAGGATGTACATTCAGTTTCTGTAATTGTTTGATAAGAGGTGTCAGAAATAGAAAGGTTTAATGTTGCTATACTATCACATCCAAAAATATTATACAATGTATCTGTATATATTCCTGAGTTACTATAGGTGTTTCCATTCCAGTTGTAAAAGAAACAGGCATTAATACTTCCTGATCCAGCATTAGGGCTATTAATAGTAAGATTTAAAGTATCAGTTTGTATGCATCCTACAGTATTAATACTTGTGTAAGTATAAATACCTGAATTTGTATAGGTTTGATTGTTTAAAGGCCATTGATATGAGATACAGTTGTTGTCAGATAAAAATGAAGAAGTACTATTGTTTATTGTTATATTTAATGAGATTAAACTATCGCATCCATATGTATTAGTTGTTAAAAATGTTGCCGTATTATTTGAAGTTGTATAAGTGTTACCATCTATCCACTGGTATGTATCACAGGCTACTTGCAAATCAATACTAGAGTTACTATAATTAATATTTAATATTAAAGAGTCAACATTTGGGCAGCCATATGCATTAGTAGATAATATAGTGTCAATTGTTGATGAAAAGTAAGTTTGACCATTAGCTATCCAAATGAATGAATCACATTCGTTTATAAGTGTTAATGTGCTTGATGTATCAGAAATTGTCAGATTTAGTGTTGCAATACTATCACAACCAAAACTTGTTGTTAATGTATCAGTATAAATTCCAGAGATTAAATAATTGTTACTATTCCAAATATAAGAGTCACAAGCAAATAGTGTATCTGTAGATATTTCAGAGTTATTAATATTTAATATTAAAGAATCAATATGGGTGCAACCAACACTATTAGTTGATATTTGAGTGTAAATTCCAGAGTTGGTATAAGTTTGATTGGTTATACCCCAGAGATAATAATCACATGATGTATTACTTAAAACAGAGCTTGAACTATAATTTATAGTAAGGTTTAAAGAGGCTATACTATCACAATTAGCACTATTTGTAAAAAGGCTATCATATAATCCTGAAGTTGTATAATTAATTCCATTCCAAAGATAAGAATCACATTCGTTTATAGTTGTATTTGATAAGGAGCTATTTGTAATGATTAAGTTTAATGTAGCAATACTATCACAGTTATTTTGATTTATCAGGGTATCTGTTTGGATAATACTAGAAGTATAAGTAGTTCCATTCCAACTATAAGAGTCACAAGTAGTGATAGGAGTAATAGATGTTGATGGGTTAGGATTAATTAAGGTTACATTTCCAGTATAAGAGCAATTACTTGAATCTGTAATTGTATAAGAGTAATTGCCTGCACTGAGTACGTTTGGTGTAGAAAAATTAGAAATACCACCAGCTAAAATTTGAGAATAAGGAGGTACTGATATAGTATAGTTAGGAGTTCCTCCAGCAATATTTAATTCAATTCCTCCGTCATTTCCATTAAAACAATTTACATCAGAAATTGTTGGGATTACAGAGATTGCAGTAGGTTCTGTTATGGTAATGACATCAGTAATAGTACATCCATTTCCATCTGTAATATCTACAGAGTAAATCCCTGCATTTAGATTGAAGATGCTATCGCTAGTTGCAAGAGTATTCCATAAGTAAGTAGCAGGAAGACCAAATGTGTTAACACTTGCAAATCCATCATTTGAACCAAAGCAACTTATATTATTATAGATAACAGAAGCAGTAAATATTGGAGGTTCATTTACATTGAAATATTGACTACTTGAACAGCCTGCTGAATCGGTAACCATAACATTGTATATTCCATATGAAAGATTAGTAATATTTTGTGAGGAATCTCCTGTGTTCCAAAAATATGAATAAGGACTTTGATTGCCTGTAACTGACAAATTAATATTACCATTGCTGAGTCCATAGCATGAAACATCAGTGATGTTAGAGGTAATAACATCAGAAAAGCTATTTAATATAATTTGATATTGAAAAGAAAAATTTCCAGGAGTAGGGCAAGCGCTATTTGTTACATCTACAGTGAAATAATATGGACTTCCAGCTGTATCAGCTATTGATGGTGTCCAGTTAAATGTACCAATTGGATTTAAAGAATTATTATTCGTTATATTATAAGTTGCTCCAGGTATTCCATTGTTCCATGACATAGTCACTAAGGCTCCTTGATTTGTAGTATTGCAAGTTGTGCCGCCTGAAGTAGAAAAATTATTTGAACCAAATGACCCTCCAAACCATGAGTTTGCTAAAGTTCCAGAGGTAGTTCCAGATAGAGTTTGATTCCCAGTAATTGAATATGTGCCTCCATTCCATCCATCTCCCCAAGAATCATACATGTTAAAAACTAAAGGGCCAATAGGTACACAAGCTGTTATTGTATAAGAATTATAATTTCCATAATTATTTCCTGAAGCAACTATTGTTCCAAAAGAAGTTATATCCCAAGAGATTTCACTTCCCCAGGCTTGAGTATTTATTGTAATGGTTATTTCTGAACTTGCAGGTGGTGGTGGTGGTGGTGGATTAATAGTGTTGATAGCAAAATTAATATTTTGCAATCCATCTGGACATATATCAATAGTATAGCTATTGAGATCATTAATATCTACTATATTATTCGAATCAATTCCTGACAATGTAGGGGGTGTAATTGCACCACAATTAAATACATTAATTTGGATATCTCTAATGATACTTCCTATTAGAATACCATTTCGGTATTCACTTACCTTAATTGCTAATATCCCAGATAAAACACTAGTAGGAGTAACACATAAGTTTCCTGTAATTGGATCAAATGAAGATCCTCCTCCGACTGGATTTATTGATGAATATGGTGCGATAAAATTAACTGTTCCACCATTGTTAGAATTAAGTGGGGTTATTAAAGAGTAGACTAAAGAATCACCATCTAATTCAATGGCACCATTATTATAGCAGTATAAATTACCAGCACATACAAATGGTGTAGGGTATTGTGTGAAAGTAGGTGAGTTATTACAATATGTTGTGTTGTTTATTGTAGCTTCAACACATAAATCTTGATTACCTGGATTATTAATAGTATTTATTGCTGCATTTCTTGCAGCTTCACACACTGAGAGCACCCAATTAGAGCAATGTGCTAATGTTATTATTCCTTCATATGTATATTGCTCTATTCCAAAACCAGATCCTCCATTGCAATAAGATGTGCAATTTGGGTTTATATCAATTGAGGAACCTACTTGATTGAGATTTATTGTATTTGAACCACAAGAAGATGAAAAATCTAATTGAAGAGATGAAGGGGCTGGTATCCCTTCACAATCTCTATAGAATTTCAGTGTAACTTTATAGGTGTCTGAAGAGCTGCCTTGTGATATGCATTCATAAGAAATATCCATCCCTGCCGCATGAGAAGCCAAGGTGTCACTAGAGAATGAAATTGAAATAAAAACTATTAGAAAAAAAACGATATTTTTACTAGCCTTTTGATATGGAGAAAGAAGAAGTATTCTTTTCATTGGGTAAAAGTAATTATAATCATAAAACTAATGATCAAAGTATGTAATGAGTCTTATGTGTTCAAATAGTCATTAAAAATTTAATCTGTATTAAATATACGTAGTATTATCTAATTAGGTTTACTGTTCCATCAAATACTCTTTCTTTTCCATTAAAATCAATGATGACAATATTATATACATAATTACCGGTGGGTGCATACTCTGAACCATTATTTATTTTGCCATCCCAAGCTTGATCACAACCATACATGCAATATGTGTCAGTGTATTTATTTGTTTCAAACACTCTTGATCCAAATCGATCATAAATCGATAATTTATAATCTGTTACTCCTCTAGTAACTGGAAGGAAGTGATCATTATATAAATCATTATTTGGTGTGAAGCCAGTAGGAATAAAACAACTAAATGCTTCATTAATAAATATTGATTGAGTAATTGAGCTAACGCATCCACTATCAGAAATAATGTTAAGGGTTACTAAGTGAGTGTCAGCAGTAGCAATAAACTCATGAATGAATTTTGAATTATTTACTATAGTATCATAAGTAATGTTATTATAGAAATTCCAAACAGCATTGCTATGTCCAATTGAATTATCTATAAAATTAACAAAAGGGTTATTAACGTCAGTTGGTTGAGGGTAAGCAACAAAGCTTGCAACAGGAGAAGGGTTTAAACTAATTGTTATTTCATCTCCTTTATCATCTGCAATACATCCCTTACTATCAACTACCTCTGTTATTTGCCAGATTCCTGATTGACTAGTGCTTAATGCTAAAGGCGTGGAGTTTGTATTGATATTTAGAAATTTATTTTCTAAACCGATAGAATAACTTACATTATATGCAGGGGATCCACTATTAATTGTAAACATCATTTCAGTTGTACTTCCATCATCACAAATAAATCTATCATCAGTATATAATTCTGCTATAGGTAATGGGTTTGAAATAATTTCAAAATCCTTATCGAAAGGATCTTTATTACATCCTTTAGCATCCTTTAATGAGATTATATCATAGGATGTATTATAAGTATATAAAGATTGAGGTATGGTAATTGAATTATTATATGGAGGTAATATTATAGGAATTCCATTTTTAATAAAGGTTACTTCCCAAGGAGCTGTCCCATTTGTAAATTCAAAGTTAATATAAGCAAGATCACCTTGACAAATTTCTCCAGTATCAGCAGTACTTGTTACAATCATATCGGCACTTTCATTTACGTGTAAGTGTTGCCGAATTATTTACTGGATCAATAATTCCACAGCCATTATCATCATAAAATTCAGTTATAATAAAGGGATATATTCCTGCATTGTTTTCAGTGTATGTAATTAAATTTCCAATATTCGCACCGCTAAAAATGGTGCCATTATTATTGATGGAATATGAATCTGTACCATTAATTACTAAAGTGTAAGGTACTGCTGGTGTGGAAAGATTTATAGGTGTTTGTAGATTTAATGGGATAGTATTTCCTTCACAAATCTCTGATGGTATAAAACTATTTAGAGTAATTATTGGTGTTTCATTTACTATTAAATTTATGTTGGGAGGTAAAATTCCAATACAACCGTTATCGTCAGTAAAAGAGGTGATAAAGAAAGTATAATATTCAGGTAACAATTGTAAAACTTCCATATGAGTAGTGTTAATAGTTATCTGAGATAGAGGTGGGCTTAAAGGAAAACTATTAATACTATAATTATAATCAATGGTAAAAGGAGCTAGTCCCGAGTTAATGTTAAATGAAATTTCAGCATTTTCATTTTCACATATTGGGCTATTTGAAGAGAAATTTGATAAGGATGGATTCTCATTAATAGTAATTGTAAAGTTTGGGGGTAATAAATTATTTGGACAAATATTACCTCCTGCATCTACTATGTTTGTTATTTGGATTAAATTACTTCCTATTGATAATAATGATGAAATATCACTTGATGTTGGTGTATTTAAGATTGTTATTCCATTTAATGATGCAGAAGCAGATGTTGAATATGGTATTCCGTTAATTGAAAAGTCAATATCTATAGTTGGAAGCCCTTGCAGACCATTAAATATAATATCTAATGGTATTCCTTCGCAGAGTTCAATACTACTAGAATTGACAGTAATAATTGGAAAAGGGTCTACTGTAACATCTACAGTTGCACTAGAAGGAATACTAGTGCAATTATTTCCATCAGTAATTGAAGTAATTGAAATTGTTACTGGATTATTGTTAATGTCATAGTTAGGAGTAGCTGACCCTGACCCTGACATACCAGGATTTATTATAAATGGTGAGTAAATACCCATTGGAATCTCATTTCCTTGTAAGTTTATTGTAAAAGGAGGCGTCCCTTCAAGCATATTAACGAAAATATTAGTTGATATACTCTGAGGAACAACTAAGGGGTTTGCAGTGGGTGTTGTTGGGTCTATTTTTGGTTCTGGATGTATAGTTATGTCAGAAGTTGTGGAATAAGGTAAAGCTCCATTATTTGAGCATGAGCTTAAAGGGTTAGCAGGAACCAACTGATATGTAAAAGAAAACGTTGTCGATGATGCAGGTGTTCCTAGATCAAACACAGGACTAGTTAGATCTATTGGGTTTGCAACGGCTATTCCATTGTATACCCAACTTCCAGTAATGTCTTGCGACCCATCTAATAATTGAAAAAGGTTATAGTTTGTACTTGCAATGTCATTTATACAAATTTCTATATTTGTGTTTGCAATTCCAGAATTAGGCGGAGTTTCTGCAGTAATTAGAATGTTTGTAAATTCATCAGGGCAAATTCCTAAAACATCTGTTACAGTGTAGGTGTAGGATCCAAAAGGATCAAGAATATTACCTAAATTATCTGAAGCTTGAAATGTTCCGCTAGCCACTGGATTAACTCCATAAGTCCACGCTCCACCAATATCTCCTCCAGTAGGGAATAAAGGAGGATTATTAAGGTTATGTATAGTGAAGTCATCCTCACAAATAATATTTGCTGTAGTACTACCAGATTGAGGTGGGTTTACAATTAATAAATTAACATCAGTGTAAGCTGAACTGGTACATCCAGTTGCTCCTGCTCCTAGATCTATAATATCTTGGATCCAGTATGTGAAATTACCAGCTACATTTGTAGCGATAGTTACTGGTAATCCATTTGCAATGTTATTGCTATTTGCAGCTACTGTTACTGAATTTAAAGTTCCACTAGGATCAAAATATTGAATTTGAAAGTTACCCACTCCAGTAGGAGAAAAAATCAAATTAACATTATCATTCAAACATGCTTCATTTGCTGTAGCATTTGTGCTAAATGTAGCTGTAGGTATATCGCTGACAATTATAGTTATTTCTTCAAAATCTGTAGAAGGACAATTAACAGAAACATCTGCAGTATATCTTAATATATATGTCCCTGAAGATGTTGGAGTCCATGAGCTAGGATTGCTGATTACTGTACCTGGTAAACCTGCAGACACATTAGTCCAGTTTAGTCCAGTATATGGATTTGGAGTCATGCATGTAGGGCAGCTTATAGATGGATTAAATTGAGAATTTAAGTCAATTGTTGTTCCATCTAGACATATTTTAATAGGATTAGCAGGTAATATTCCTGCTGTAGGAGCGTCTTCAATAGCTACTTGTATTTGAATTGCACTTGAACTAGGACATCCTGGTTGTGGGCTTACTTCATATTGAAATGTATGATAGGTTCCTAGCTGAAGTTGTAGGGAATATAGAAGGGTCTAACACGTAGTTAAGTCCATTGAAAGGCAGGCTTGGGTCAGGGTTTACACCTATGATGCTCCAAATTCCATTTAAATCAGGAGAGCCATTTAAATTATTTGGAAGATATAAACTAGCAACATCATTTTTACATAAAGTTATAGGGTTGATATTTACCACTCCAGCATTTGGAGGATTATTTACCGCAACAGAAAGTGCAGGATTAGTAATAGTCGCTGGACAACCTGTTATATCTGTTATGTTAAGTATTGAGTAGGTTGTATTCTGTGTAGGATAAAAAGTAATTGCTCCTGTACCATTAGTTTGGAGGCCTAATTGATTCAATTGATAAGTTACATTTGTTGGAGGTCCTGAAGCTGGTGTAATTACTAAATCAACATCATATGGAGCTCCTCCAACTAATATAAAATTAAGAATTAAAGGGTCGCCAGCACAAATTGCTGTATTCCCAGATAAAATAGCAGAAATTGGATTAGAGTTTGGCAATACACTTACAGTATCTATTGCTATACATTGCGGATGTAATGAGTCGTAAGCTGTTACTTCAAACAGAGTTGTAATGCCAACAGTTGCTACAGGGTTTTGGACATTAGGATTATTTAACCCTAATGTTCCACCGCTAGTAAGATTTTGCCAGCTATAATTGTAGCTGGCAGTAGCAGGGCAAGTAACCGGTGTGCTAAAGTTTCCTGGAGGGCTACCTGGGAAACCTTGTAAAGTAAGCTGATTAGCCTGACTATCATACATTCTATACATGCATTCAGAAGCAGCATTACCCATATTTGTAAATATTGCTTCTAATTGATCACCATCAGTTACAGGTATTAAATAGCTAACTGATGCAAAATTAGCACCTGTAGTCATAGTGTAATTACTATATAATGAACCATTAATATCAATATCAATATTATGGTATTGCTGAGGAGTTGTCCCTAAACTCCATCCAGGCTGATTTGTACCTCCAGGTAGATAGTTCCAAAGTTCTAAAATGTAATTACAATTTGCAGTTATTGTAGCTTGAGCATCTAATGTGTCAGATCCTGCGCAGACAGATGAAATAGTAGAAGACACAATTGTTGGTTGATCAACTGCTACAAAAAAAGTTGCGGTACAAGTATCATCTACCCAGTTGGAATACATTAAATTATAAGTAGTTGTATCGTAAGGAGTAACTGTAATAGTGTCTAAAGCGTAACCTAAAGGAATATTTCCTCCACTCCAAAGTGAACTGTATCCAGTACAAGTAGCAATATTTACATTGTCAATTCCCCAAAAATCCCATGTAGTACCAGAAGAATTTGTTTGTTGCCATCTAAATTGAGTAGTAGTAGTTTGAGCTGGAACTGGAATTGCAAAACAGTGATTTTGCCAGCCAGTGTAAGGAAATCCTACTGGGTTAAAATAATTAATTGTTGTCCAGGCGCCTCCAGTGATTTTGTATTGAAGATATACTCCTTCATTACTTTGATCAGGACCGTCACAGGCTCCACCTTGCGTTTCTTGTCTAAAATCAAAACAAATATTCCCTCCACATGATGCGTCAACAGGTATAGTCGTTGCAGTTCTAGGAATTGCGGCTCCAGTACCAAACCATAAATGCACACCTCCTTGAGGGTTTGTCCCACAAGGCCCTCCTATAGTATATCCTGCTGAAATACCTCCTGGAGCAGCCCATAATCCACTTAATGTTCCTGCAGAAAAGTCATCTGAGGACGCTCCTCCAACTCCAACTTGTTGTAGTAAAATGCTTTCTCCACAAGCTATTGAATCTCTTACCGCAACAATATTAGTGACACATTGTGCGTTAGAATTATTTGTATTCACTAGAAGTAAACAACTAAAAATTATTAATGTTAGAGATTTGAAAGTAAAATTTATTTTCATTTACTTGATTTTTAGGTTAGTAAGCTCAAATTTTGTAAGAGCATTAATTTTATTTACACCAGGCATTTTATCTAAATCCAAAGTGAATTTTGAGAAAATACGCAAAGAGTTGTTTTCATTACATCTTCCTTCAAGAGTAGAATTAGCGGGTATTGTAATTTGTTTACGACTTTCATTATTATCAGTTTCACAATTTATACAATTTTCATCATACCATAATTGCTCCTCCCATTCAATAGTTAAAATTTGATTGGTATAATTAGTTGTTTTGAAAGTTACAAATTCAGAATTAAACTGTTCAATGTATTCACAATTCTGATAATCGAATTCAATTTTAATACTATCATTCTCAAAATAAGTTTGCCAATTAGCAGGATTTGATGCCGAAATAGTAGTCGATAGTAGAGCAATAAAAGCTAATACTATAGGATAAAAAAATCTTTTCATATAATTTGTTTTTTGTGATAGCAACAAATGTACGAAAAAATGACTAAAATTCCTTTTTAATTTTTTATAAACATATGTACTCAAAACAAAGAGTATTTTTTTATAATTCTTTGATAGAATTTTGCGCAATCCAACCGCTATTTCCATTAGCAATTTTAATATTAATCCAATCGCCAATAGTATCTATTATTTCAACTTTACTTCCTGCATGTAGGGTGAATAAATTAGTACTGCTAATAGTTGGAGCACTATTTACTGTTATTGTTTCAGAAAAAATAATAGCTTCTTTTTTAGTGAAATTATTATGGTAAGAAGTTTGTGTTATAAGCAAAATAATTACTGTTATCGCAGAAAATATTTTTGTAATTAGTTTGTTTTTTAGTGATGTGAATTGACTAATTAATTGCAATATAAAAATAAACCCCATACCAAAGAGTGTTAGAATTTGCCAAACTTGAGTGCTTAAATTCTGTGTTAAATTAATCCACCATTTTTTGTAAAAAAGTTGAGGTAGAGGTTCAATGCGATCAATAATCTTAAGCTTTACTAACTCCAAATTATGTTTTGTTTTTTCATTATTGTTAAGTTGTAAGCTTTTTTCATAATGCCAAATTGCATTAGCCCAATCATTTGTTTTGTAATGACAATTGCCTAAGTTGTAGTATAGTTCACTGCTTTCCAATCCTGATATTAGTATGCTGTCGTAAAGTGAAATGGCTGCTGAATAATTTTCATTTACATATTGCTTATTCCCTAGTTCAAACACCTGCTCACTCGCAAAATTTTGTGAGCAAATAAAAAGGCTTAGGATAAAAATTAATCTTTTCATTTTAAGGCAGTTTCAACTTCAATAATTATATTTTTTGCTTTTGTGAGTACAGTGTCCATTTGTGCGTTTTTATTGCTTTCAGGTGCATAGCGTGCAAATTCACATTCATCTAAAAGTGTAATGAACTTGCTTTCAATAGTATTCTTAATATCGGAAGATTTGAAAAAAGTACTTACTGTTTCTTTGGATAAGTCAGCACTTTCAACTTTGAATTTATCAGCAAAATAACCCCAAAGTGATTTTTCTATTTCTTCAAAAAAGGAATCAAAATCATTAGAATTTATGCATATTTGTGCAGTTTTTAGTCTTTTTAGCGCTATTTTGTTTGCTTTTCTGTTTTTCCACTCACTGCTTGATGTGTTATTTTTACCAACTATTTTATTGTAAATCCATAAAAAGATAAGTAAAAGTATTGGTAATAAGAAAAGGGTGTAAAAAAGTTTTGGGTGTATTATTCTTTCTTTTATTACTTGCAAGTTACTTTCTGTAAAAATATAGTGTATATCTTTCTGCTCGGCCATAACGTTTTGCTTGTTTACTATCCCTGATTCTTGCTCATTATTTTTACTTGCTAATATTGTTAAATCGTGCTTGCTCGATTTCTTAGTTTCGTATTGTTTCTTTTTCGTATTGTAAACTATAAGGCTTGCCGATGGAATGCTATAATTTCCTTTATATCTTGGAATTAATAAGTATTCAAAAGTTTTAACGCTTCTTTTTCTTCCTCCTTCAAATATTCTGTCGCTAATTTTCGGGTCATAAACTTCAAAATCTTCAGGAAATTGAATGGATAAAGGTTCTATTAATTCTATGTTTCCGCTGCCTGTAATTGTTAATTTGTATGTAATGGCATCATTGGCATTTATACTGGTATTGTCAACTGATGATTTTATTTTCATATCTCCAACTGCACCTTTAAAATTATTGGGTTTGTTGGTTAATTCAGCTACCTTAATGGTAATCGGTTTTGAACGGATAAATTCTTCTTGAAGATTGTGGCCGCCACCAAAAAAGTTAGCAAAAGGATCACGATTATTTCTTTTCTTTTGAATACGGATACTGCACTTGAGTTCAATAGGGTCAATCACTAGCTCGCCAGATTTTTGTGCAGTCAGCACTGATTTTTTTATGGTTGCAACATTATAAGCAATACCATCAATCACATCTCGTTTAAAACGACTTGACGCTTCCAAATCCTTTGCCCAAAATCCGTTTAAAGCTGGCAGTGAAGATAGTTCAGTGTTGTGCAAATCAAGCCTAGTAAATAATTTATAGCTGACTAAAATTTGCTCTCCAACTATAATGTTTCTTTTACTTACTTCAACTTTAACAAATAAGTTGTCGGCTAGGGCTTGTTGTTGGGCTTTATTTCTTTCACTTCCCCTTACCACTTTTAGTGCGTATGCCTTACTTTGTATCTTTTTTCCTTTAACATTAATGCTAGCGGGGCTTATGGTATAAGTGCCTTCTTTTACTGCTTTTACATAGTAGGAATAAGTAGTAGAGCTAGTATTTTGACTTTTTCCGTTAACAAAACTATAACTACTTTGTGTTGAAGGGTTAGGACCGCTCAATACTTTTAATCCTTTAAAATTTGGAGATTTAAAATTCTGTCCTTTTGTGTTAATTTTATATTGGATAACAATTTGTTCCCCAACTAAAGCAGGGTTTTTGTCGGCTGACACCTTTAGTTGCTGTGCTTGTAATAAAGCACTGCAAAACAAGAATAATATAATACTTAATTTTTTCAATTTACCAATCCTTTAATACTTTTACTCTTTTTCCTTTTACTTTCTTTTTCTGTAATTCTTCTTGCAACTCTTTTTCTTTTTGTTGTATTGCTTCTAACATTTTTTCGGCCGTTTCTTTGCTCATTTCTTCTTTCTTTTCCTCTGGCTTACTTTCCTTTTTTTCTTCTTTGTTTTCTTTGTTTTCTTGATTCTGTTCTTGCTCCTTATTTTCTTTTTCTTCCTCTTTATTTTCTCCGTCTTTATCTTGTTCTTGCTCGTCCTTATTTTCTTTATTTTCGTCTTTATTTTCTTGTTCTTGCTGTTGTTTTTGCTTATGCGTAATTGCTAAGTTATGTCTTGTGTCTTTATCCTTAGGATTAATCCGTAATGAGCTTTTGTAGGCGTCAATTGCCTCTTCTAGTTTCTGTTCTTTTACTAATGAATTTCCTAAATTATGATACACTTTTGCTAAATCAGTTTCAGTAGGAGCATTATCCTTTAGTGCATCAAAAAGTGCAGAAGATTCTTCATAGCGTTCTTGTTTGTAAACAGCATCCGCTAAATTAAAAGAAGCATTAAAATAATCTTGGTCTTTTTCTAATGATTTTCGGTATTGCATTTCCGCCTCATTATAACTGCTGTCAGCATACAGTTTATTTCCATCTCTTAGGAATGATTTTTTATTCTGAGCAAAGGAGTTAAAACTCATTAAAAAAGATAATATGATGAGTATGTTTTTCATTAGTCTTTATAAAAATTAATACGGTTACTCCATTTATTTTTTTTCCCTAAAAGTATTAAGTCAATTATCAATAGTAATAATGCTAGGCCAATAAATAATTGAAATCTGTCTTTGTACTCAGTAAATACCATGGTGCCAATTTCTTTCTTCTCCATTTTATTGATTTCAGCAAATAGTGTGGATAGTCCTGCTTTGGAGTTGTTGGCACGTACATAAGTTCCTTTTCCAGCATTGGCAATTTGCTGTAATAAATTCTCGTTTAGCTTACTGACTACTGTATTCCCATCTCTATCTTTTCTGTAGCCCGTTCGGTTTCCGTATTTGTTATAAATAGGGATAGGACCTCCTTTACTGAGTCCCATTCCTAAAGTATGTACAAAAATCCCTAGCTCATTGGCCTGTTCAGCACTTTCAATGGCTTTTTCATCATGGCTTTCACCATCAGTAATAATAATGATGGCTTTATTTTGTGCATTTTCCATGTCAAATGATTGCATACTTAAATCAATAGCCTTTGCAATTTCAGTACCTTGGGTTGGTATTATATTTGTGTTTACTGTGGATAAAAATAATTTGGCGGCTGAATAGTCAGTTGTAATAGGTAATTGTACATAAGCCTCTCCTGCAAAAACAATCAATCCAATTCTATCACCTTGGAGTTTATTAATTAATTGGGAGATGGCAAGCTTAGCTCTTTCCAGCCTGTTAGGTTTTATGTCCTCTGCCATCATGGAGTTGGAAAGGTCAATGGCTATCATTAAATCCACACCCTCTCTTTTTACTTCTTCCATTTTTGTACCTACTTGCGGGTTTGCAATTCCAATAATGAGAGCTATAAAAATAAGAAGTGTAAGCATGTTCTTTATTTGTGTTCTCCCTTTGGAAAACGAATGCATGAGTTCTTTTACTAATTTGCTTTCTCCAAAAAGAGCTAAGGCAGTTGCCTTCCATCTACTATAAAGGAGCATGGCAAGTATTAAAACAGGAATTCCAAATAGAAATTTCAAATATTCGATATGTTCGTATCTTAACATTTAAGGAATCTGTTTAAAATAAGTGATTTGTAAAATAAATCCTAGAAACAGTAACCCTAAAGTCCATAATGCAAAAGGTAAAAACTCCTCGGATCGCTTGTGAAATTCAGTAACTTCAATCTTTGATTTTTCTAAAGCGTCAATGTCTTTGTATATCTCTTTTAAAGAATTATTATTGGTAGCTCTAAAGTATTTTCCATCTGTTAGTGTTGCAATATCTTGCAAAGTTTTTTCATCAATTTTCACTTCAACTTCTTGATATTGTATTCCGAATGGTGTTTGAAAAGGGTAGGGAGCAAAACCCTCAGTACCCACACCAATGGTATAAACTCGAATACCAAATTTTTGGGCAATTTCTGCTGCAGTAAGTGGCGCTATTGTCCCACTATTGTTTACTCCATCAGTAAGTAAAATAATTATTTTCGAAATCGATTCAGAATCCTTAAGTCGATTAACTGCAGTAGCTAATCCCATTCCAATAGCTGTTCCGTCATCCACCATACCACTTTTTACATCCTTAAATAAATTAATAAGTACATTGTGGTCGGTTGTTAGCGGGCATTGAGTAAAGCTCTCTCCTGCAAAAATAACCAAGCCAACTCTATCGTTTTTTCTTTTGCTAATAAAGTCCATGGCTACATTTTTGGAAGCTTCTAATCTATCAGGTTTTAAATCCTGAGCTAACATACTTCCTGAAATATCCATAGCCAAAACAATATCAATTCCTTCAGTGGTGCTTTCTTCCCAGTTGGTGGACGATTGTGGGCGAGCCAAAGCAATAATCATTAGTGCAGCTGCTCCAATTTTCAAAAGAGTAGGAATGTGGCGTAATTGTTGTTTTATTGTAGGCTTAGTGTTTATTGCCTTAGTTCCTGAAAATAAAATAGTGCTGCTACTGCTATTGTGTTTTAATACATGCCATATTAGTAATGCTAAAGGCAGAACCAAAAGGAAGAAAAACTCGCTATTTACAAAAGTATAATTAGCCATTGTTTACTTTCTTTTCTTTTGTTTGTCCAACAAAATGTTTTGCCAATTGCATACTTTCTTTATTCTCACCCTCATCAGGTTTGCTTTTGGCAAATTTTGCTAAATCGGCTCTTTGTAATAGCATGGTTATACTCGCTAACTGATCGTTATTTACTTTGCTTTTTAGTTCGCTTATTATCTCATCAGTAGCCAATTCAAGGGCAATAAAGTTGAATCTATTTTCAGTATATCTCCTAATAATTTCTGAAAGTTCAGAATGATACTCTTTTACACTTCCCCCTTGCCAAAGTTGTGCTTTATCCAATTTTGTTAATTGTTGTAGGGCAGTAATGTCAGCAGGGATAATCACTTCAGGCTTTTCAATAATCTCTTCCTCTTTTTTATTGAACACATACTTTTTAAGTAAGAAAATAATAAGGATCAAAACAATAATGCCAACTAGCCAAGTCCAGATATCGCTCCAACCGATAGGTGCTTCCATAGGTTGTTTTATATCTTTTAGTTCAGCTCCTTCTTCCAGTATAACAGTTTGCACAGTTAGGAGTAATCCTTCAGTTTTGCTATTTGCTGAAAAAGAAATAGGAGGGACATAGTAGCTTCCACTATCCCAAGCTGTTATGATGAAGTTTTGTGAAATTAAATTTTCAGTTGTATCTATTTTTCCCTCCTGAATAATCTCAATTCCTTCCACTAAAAACTCTTCATAAGTAGGCCAAACTTCTGTTTTGCCAATAGTATTACTAATACTAAAGTTTATTTGCTCGCCAATAAGAATAGAGTTGGTGTCCAATACTGCTGTTTGGGCAAAAATGAAATTGCTAATAAATAGGCATAAGATTAATTTTTTCATCTTCTTTTTCCTCTAGTTTTAAAAAAATTAATAAGGGGTTTTACATAATCTGTCCCTGTGGTTATGTCAATTAAATCCACACCACTAGCTGGGAATAGCTTGCGTAACTTCTCAGTAGCTTGGGCTCTATTTTTCGCAAAATTATCACGAACTTTTTTGCTTGAAGTATCTACAAATAGCATTTTTTCTGTTTCGGCATCTTGCATAGGTACAAGTCCAACATTGGGCAAAGTATCTTCTCTCTTATCGTGTATTCTTAGAGCTACTAAGTCGTGTTTTTTACTGGCAATTTTTAAGGGTCTGTCAAATTCTTTACTCATAAAATCAGAGAGAATAAAGCAAATACTTCTTTTCTTAATTACAGCTGAAAAATACTCTAAAGCGCCCGCAATATCAGTACCTTTTCCTGTTGGCTCAAAAGCTAATACTTCACGGATAATTCGTAAGATATGGCTTTTCCCTTTTTTAGGAGGGATAAATTGTTCTACCTTATCTGTAAAGAAAATAACACCTACTTTATCGTTATTATTAATGGCTGAAAAAGCAAGTATAGCGGCAAGCTCAGTAGCTAATTCTCTTTTAAATTGTTCCTGAGTTCCGAAATTACCGGATGCTGACATATCAATTAGTAGCATGACAGTCATCTCTCTTTCTTCCTCAAATACTTTTACAAATGGAGAGTTATAACGGGCAGTTACATTCCAATCAATGGATCGGATATCATCTCCTGGTTGATATTCTCGTACCTCTGAAAAAGCCATACCCTTCCCTTTAAAAGCCGTATGGTATTCTCCAGCAAATATATGGTTGGAGAGTCCTTTGGTTTTTATCTCAATCTTACGGACTTTTTTTAAAAGTGCTGAGGTGCTCAAGCTGATTACTGTTTTTATTTATTACTTATTAGTTGCTGTTGTATATTGGCTAATAGCAAAGTAGTTTATTTTTTCAATTTACGGAATCTCTACTGCATTTAAAATTTCAGTAATAATATCTTCTGAAGTAATATTTTCAGCTTCAGCCTCATAAGTAAGTCCAATCCTATGGCGCAATACATCATGACAAAGGGCACGCACATCTTCAGGAATTACATAACCTCTACGCTTTATAAAAGCATAAGCCTTACTTGCAGCTGCTAGGTTAATACTTGCTCTTGGTGAACCTCCAAAAGAAATCATATCCTTGAATTTTGCTAATCCGTATTGTTCAGGATATCTTGTGGCAAATACAATATCAATAATGTATTGCTCAATTTTTTCATCCATGTATACCTCTTTTACTAAATCACGAGCACGAATTATAGCATCTGTTTTTAGTACTGTATTGGCAGTAGGGAAAGTTTTTGCAAGATTGTGGCGAATAATCATTTTTTCTTCTTCCTTTCTAGGGTAGTCAATCACTACTTTAAGCATAAATCTATCCACCTGTGCTTCAGGTAATGGGTAAGTTCCTTCCTGTTCAACAGGATTTTGAGTTGCCATAACTAGAAAAGGTTTGTCTAAAGGATAAGATTCGCCACCAATAGTTACTTGGCGTTCTTGCATGGCTTCCAGTAGTGCTGATTGCACCTTGGCAGGAGCACGATTTATCTCATCTGCAAGAATAAAGTTAGCGAATATAGGTCCTTTTTTTACTGAGAAAGTTTCGTTTTTAGGACTGTATATTTGTGTTCCGATAATATCGGCAGGTAACAAATCAGGCGTAAATTGCAAGCGACTAAATTTAGCGTCAATTGTTTTGGCAAGTGTGCTTATGGCTAGTGTTTTTGCTAGCCCAGGCACTCCTTCCAAAAGGATGTGACCGTTAGAAAGTAAAGCAACTAAAAGGCGTTCGCTCATGTGCTTTTGCCCAACAATTACTTTGTTGAGTTCTAGCAAAAGCATATCAATTATAGCGCTTTCCTTGTTTATCTTTTCGTTTAGTTCTTTTAAATCAGTTTGTACTATTTCAGTCATTTTATGTTTTTTTAGCGAATGCAAATTTAAGTTTTGTAATTTTATGTGCAAATGGAAACGCTATTTTTTTCTCAATATTATAAAAAAAAAAAAAATCCATTTTTTTGCTGGAATTTTTTAAGTGTACATATTGTTGATTAGGTTGCTATATAGTTCTTTTATTCTGTAATGATACCTATTAATTAATAGCTGTCATTTGGAATGTATTTAACAAAAAAATTAATCCAAATTAATCTAGAAACATGATAATTAAGCGGTGATACTAGTAATATTGCAATAACGATAATTAATATCTCATTATAAATATTAATTAGTGGAAAAAAAAAGCTTGTTAATGTCCAGAAGAGTACCATTACTGCAACACTAATAGAATAGCTAACATACATGGATCCATACCAGAATCCTATTTCTAATTCATAGGATAAAGAGCAATTTTCACATGTTTGACATGTATTTTCAGCACTAAAAAACATGTTTTTAATAGGATTATTAGTAGCCCAAAAGCTACCAATATGACATTTAGGACATTTATTAAATAAAATACTGTACAGCTTTGATCCTTTACTAAGTAATTTCATAATTTATATTTTAGTAACTTTAAAACTATTTTTTTTCAAGATGCCAATGCTTGATAAACTCATGATTATTTAAGCTAATGATTTACCTTTTGGTGTTTTCTTGCTATAAGGCAAATTTATAAATACTTTAATATTATTTTATATTAAATCAAAGAAATCTCAATAAGTAAATGGCAAAATTATTACCTTTGCCCACATGCGATTTTTCATTGAACTTTCTTATAAAGGCACAAATTACCATGGGTGGCAAGTGCAACCTAATGCCAATACGGTACAGGCCGAAATAAACAAAGCGCTTAGCCTTATTTTAAATGCCAAAATTGAAGTGTCTGGTGCAGGGCGAACAGATGCTGGGGTACATGCTAAGCAAATGTTTGCTCATTTTGATTATGATTCAGAATTTGATTTTCACACTACTATTATAAAACTCAATAGCTTTTTAGCAAACGATATTGCTGTGTGTTCTTTTTTTAAAGTAAAGGATGAGGTTTCTTCTCGTTTTGATGCTTTAAGTAGAATTTACCATTATAATATTGTTCAGCAGAAAAGTCCGTTTAAAACAACGGCTTATTTTGTGCATAAACCCTTGGATGTTAAACAAATGAACTTAGCTTCTCAGTATCTCTTAGGAAAACAGGATTTCACTTCTTTTTCTAAAGCCAATACCCAAACCTTTACCAATAATTGCAATGTAATGTTGGCAAGTTGGCAATGGCAGGATGGCGAGCTTGTTTTTACCATTAAAGCCGATAGGTTTTTGCGCAATATGGTAAGAGCAATAGTAGGTACTTTACTTGAAGTAGGGATAGGTAAAATTAAAGCAGTACAAGTAAAAGAAATAATTGATCAAAACGACAGGTGTATGGCTGGAACTTCAGTGCCCGCAAATGCACTTTTTTTAAGTGAAATTGAGTATCCAAAAGACATTTTTATATAAATGTCAAAAACTAAGAGTAATAAATCAAAATCCAATACTGGTAATGTAATTGACTTTGTATTGTTAAAAAGGGTACTTGCTTTTGCAAAACCCTATAGTCTTCAATTTACCATTGCGGCTATTTCAGCTGTTTTGCTTTCTATTTTAGGGCCTATGCGTCCTATGCTTATCAACTATGCAATTGACAATTATATCCTCATTCAAAATAAGGAAAAGCTGTTGAATATTACTACTTTGTTGTTGTGTTTATTGTTTGTTGAAGCATTTATACAATTCTTTTATATTTACCTTTCCACTTGGATAGGGCAGCATGTTATTCAGGATTTGAGGGCTAAAATTTTTAAGCATATTCTATCTCTTAAAATGAAGTATTTTGACAATACACCTATAGGTACTCTGGTTACCCGTGCTGTTTCGGACATTGAAACCATTGCCGATATTTTCTCTCAAGGGCTTTTGGTTATTATTGCGGAATTGTTAAAGTTGGTAGTGGTAGTAATTATGATGTTTTATACCGATTGGCGCTTGGCAATTATTACTATGCTTACCATTCCTATCTTATTGGTAGCTACATCTTGGTTCAAGCGAAATATCAAAGCTTCTTTTCAGGACGTTCGTGAGCAAGTTTCTCAGCTCAATACTTTTGTCCAGGAACATATTGTGGGTATGAATGTTGTTCAGATTTTTAATAGGGAACAGGCAGAATACAAAAAGTTCAAAACGATTAATCAATCTCATAGAAATGCGCACTTGCGTTCTATTTTCTATTATGCAGTATTTTTTCCAATTGTTGAGGTGCTTTCGGCTATGTCCATTGGGTTAATTGTTTGGTATGGTGGACAAGGTATCCTGTCCGGAAAAGACATTACAGTTGGGGAGTTAATCGCCTTTATTTTGTTTATCCACATGATGTTTCGTCCTATTAGACAACTTGCCGATAGGTTCAATATTTTACAGATGGGAATTGTAGGTTCCGAGCGTGTTTTTAAAGTATTGGATACTGACACAAAAATTACTGACTTAGGAAAAAATACGCTTGAAAATATGGCAGGGGCTATTTCTTTTAAGGATGTTGATTTTTCTTACAAACAAGATGAGTGGGTGCTAAAGGGCTTAACTTTTGATATTAAAGCTGGAAAAATGTTGGCTTTGGTAGGTAGAACGGGTGCAGGTAAAACTTCTATCATCTCTGTGCTGAATCGTTTTTATGAAACTCAAAAAGGGACAATTGCTATTGATGGTATAGATATTGATACTGTACAATTAGCTAACCTAAGAGAAAATATTGCTCTTGTACAGCAAGAAGTATTCTTGTTTTCAGATTCTATTTTTAATAATATTACTTTGTTTGATACTCATATTACTAGAGTTAAAATTATTGAAGCTGCAAAGGAAATTGGGGTGCACAACTTTATTGAAGCTCTACCGAATGCTTACGATTATGTGGTTGGGGAAAGGGGTGTTACACTTTCGGCAGGGCAAAGGCAGTTGATTGCTTTCTTAAGGGTGTATGTGCGTAATCCTAAAATATTAATTTTGGATGAAGCTACTTCATCCATTGATACTGCTACTGAGGAGTTGTTACAAAATGCCTTAGAAAAGCTATCCAAAGACCGAACAACTATTGTTATTGCTCACAGGTTATCTACTGTTGTTAAGGCCGATAAAATATTGCACCTAAAAAATGGGTCAGTATTAGAGGAGGGAACGCATAAACATTTATTGCAAAGTGGAGGTGCTTATGCCGAAATGTATAATTTACAGGAGTCCGTTAGTTTGGATAAGTAAGATTATATTTTATACTTGCACTAGGTTATGGTATTTTTTTTAAATTTGCGGATATGAAAAAAATGCTTTCATTTTTATTGCTTCTACATACGTATAGTTTAAGTGCGCAAATTATTGTTGATAATAATGCTCCATATGACGATCCAACTTGGTTAGTAGATAATGTTTTGTTAGGAGGTGGTATTACAGCCTCTAACTATTCTTATCAAGGCGATTCTTCTCAAATAGGTTGGTTTGATGCGGTAAATACTAATTTAGGACTCGATAGTGGTATTGTCCTTTGCACAGGAGATATTTATTCTCTCGATCCAATAAACGGAAGTACTTTTCCTTTTATGACAAATATTGTTACTGACCCTGATTTATTAGCGGTAGCGAATTCAGTTCCAGGAATGATTGGACAAACTTTTACGGTATCCTCTATCAATGATGTAGCTATTTTAGAGTTTGATTTTATACCAACTTCTGATTCTTTAATCTTTAAATATGTATTTGGCTCTCAAGAATATTTTGGCTTTGAAAATACATCCTATAATGATGTTTTCGGTTTTTTTCTTTCAGGACCTGGTATTACTGGTCCTTGGACTGCACCTGCGATTCATCCAAATGGTTCTATAAATCTTGCTATTGTTCCTAATACACTGCCACCTTTACCCATTTCTATTTCGTCAATTAATAGTGTTACTCCAATTAATCAGCAATACTTTGTTCCAAATCAAGGGACAGGTTTAGATACAATTGCTGATGCTGATGGTTTTACTACTTTGCTTACTGCTCGTGCTTTGGTTCAATGTGGTGAAACGTATCATATTCGTTTGGCAATTGCAGATGGTTCAGATGGAGGGCTAAATTCATATGTTTGGTTGGATGCAGGAAGTTTTTTTTCGCCTGAACTAGAAATAATTGATAATTTTGATATTGATTCTTTAGTAATGAATATACCTTGTAATTCATCTATTACGCTTTCTGCTGATGGAGGAACAGCAGCTATTTATGAATGGTATGATTCAACCTCTACATTAATTTCAACAGATTCGTTTATTATAGTTGGTCCAGGTACTTATTGGGTACAAGCGAGCTCTTTTGGATGTCCTGTTAACTCTGATACATTAAGAGTTGTAGCTGATGAATCTCCTTCTTTTGATTTTGGTTTAGATTATAATATTCCCTGTAATGCAAAAACTCTACTTGATCCATTGATAACAGGAGGGTTAGGAAGCTTGTTTTATCAATACTCATGGAGTAATGGTAGTGATTCTTCATCAGTTATGGTATCAGAAGGGACTTATATACTAGATGTGGATGATGGTAGCGGATGTAATTTTAAAGATACTATTATTATCACTGAAGATGCTATTCCTAAAGCTACTATATCAGGTGGAGGTTCAATTTGTGATGATGGAACAACAACTAGTATTACCTTCACTTTTAATGGTTTATTACCTTGGGATTTAATATACACAGATGGTACTGATAGTATTTATAAAGATAATATTTCAACATCTATCTATACAATTTCTACTTTCAGAGCAGGATTATATGATATTATCTTAGCTGATGATGTTAATGACTGTATAGCAGATACATCTGGTGGTAAAGTTGAGGTAATTGTTAATGAATTGCCTATTGCTGTTATTACTCCATCTGAAATCACAATTTATGAGGGTGAGGTTATCACCTTAACTGTTGGCGAATATCAGCTTTATGAATGGTATAATTCTGAAGATAATTTACTATCAGTACATTCAGATTTAAGTGTGACGGATTCTGATTCATATTATGTTCTTGTTACAGATGAAAATAACTGTAAAGATTATTCAGAAAATGCAATTGTTCATACCCTTGGTAGAACAGAATTATATATTCCAACTGCTTTTACTCCAAATGGAGATGATCATAATGAACTTTTTGTTATTCACGCTAATAATATTTATTCATACAACATTAAAATATATAATAAATGGGGTGATAAATTATTTGTAAGTGATACAATTTATAAATCTTGGGATGGTACCTTTGATAGTAATAAAGTGCAGCAAGGGGCTTATTATTACAATATTGAAGTAATAGGTGAGGACAATCAACTATTTGTTAAGTCAGGTAAAATTAATGTAGTTTATTAAAAAATGAAAAATATATTATTATTTATAGCAGTTCTTTTAAGTTTAAATTTATCCTCTCAAACAACTGATTGGGTTAAATCATTTGGAGGTTCAAAATCTGATAAGGGTATTAGTATTGGTGTTGACTCATTAGGATATGTATATATAAGTGGTTATTTTAATAATAATGCAGATTTTGGATCTTTTAATCTAGTTTACAATGGGTCACAAGGCAATAATAAAGATATGTTTGTTGCAAAGCTTGATTCATTTGGTACTGTAATATGGGCTATTTCTGGTGGAGGCGGCCCTTATGATGATAGAGCTTTAGGTATGCATGTAACACCTGGAGGTGATGTGTTTTTAACTGGAACTTTTTGGGGAAATATTACATTTCCATACAATCAAACTCCTAATTTTACCGCAAATGGAAACGGCTATGACACTTCAATGCTGACTAAGATTGATAAAGATGGAAACTGTGTTTTTGCCAGAGGTTTTGGCGCAAATACTGGTGGGCCTTGTCCATGGCCAATGTATGATGGTGATGACCACTCGTATGACGTAAAGGTAGATGGTGATGGTTTTATTTATGTGACAGGCTTTTGGTCAGGAGATGATGCTGATTTTGATGGGTTTACTTTAACTAATCCAAATTGGAATAATTCTTGTCAACCAGCAGGATATATTGCAAAGTTAGATTCATTAGGGAATTTTATTTGGGTAGACAAGTTTGATGGTATAAAAGACCAGAGAGGATCTAGAGACAATCGATTGGCAATTGATGAATTTTCAAATATTTATGTTGTTGGTGGTTTTGAAAACACAGGTTCTTATGGTCCATTTTCTGTAACTTCTAACGGAGATTGGGATGCCTTCTTATTTAAGATGGATAAGGATGGTAATTGGATATGGGCTAAAAATATTGGTAGTAACAAATCAGATAGAGCTAATTCCATTGCTATTGATATATGTAATGATATTTATATTACTGGCGAGTATCGTAACCCTATGGTTTTTCCTGGAGCAAACGCCTCAAATGGAACAGATACTTTAAGTCATAAACAAAGAAGAGATGTCTTTGTAGCTAAAATAAATAATCAGGGAGATTGGAAATGGGCGAAGCGTGCAAGAGGAAAGGATACTGATAAACCATATCAAATGTCAGTAGATATTAATAAGCAAGTTTTTATTTGTGGTACTTCAAAAGATTCTATAAAGTTTAATGATAATTTAATAATCTCTCCTCCTAATATTAATGATACAAGTGCTAGTGCTTTTGTTTCGCAGCTCGATGGAAATGGAAATGGTGAATGGCTTTGGGCAAAATTAGGAGGAAGTTTTACTGATGATGATGATAGAGCAGGTGATATTTGTCCTGATGGTTTTGGAAATGTATATGCTGTGGGTTTCTTTGAGGATATTGCTAACTTTGACGGGACAACCTTATCATCACTAGGAAAAAAAGATATTTTTGTATGGAAGATGAGTATGATTCCTGGTAGTTTTACTTATAACAATACTTCTGAAACTATCTTAAGAGATAGTATGGTTTTTAATCCTGCTGATACCGGAGTTTTTACAACCTCATTTTTAGTGATTGATGGCTGTGATACTGCTTTTGTTGATTCTGTAGTGCATCAAAAACTAGGAGTACAGATTAATTACAATGTTAATAATGCTGGAACAGCTACTTTTGCAATTAATGGAGTAATCCAGGCTATGCCTTATTCTCAGAATTATTGGGCTGGGGAAACAATAAATATAGAAGCTATCCTGCAAGCAAATTGGCTTTTTAGCCAATGGATGTCTTATGCTAATAATGTATCTCCAACTATAACAAGTGTAATAGCTTCATTTGTTGCAAATGTTTCTGATTCTTGCGTTTTATATACTCATCCTCAACCTCTTCTTTCAGCATTTATTTCAGGCAATGATAGTGTTTGTTTAAATGCAAATTATGATGCTCAAGTGTCAATTGCATTTAATGGTGCGGTAAGCCCTCATACTTTAGTTTATGCAATTGATGGTATTAGTCAACCTCCTATTACTACAACTCTAAATCCGTATATTATCAACACAAAACAGGAGGGTGTCTATACTTTACTTTCTTTTAATGATGCTATTGCTATTGGATGGGTTTCTGGTAGTGCTTTAGTAACTGTTAGGCAATCACCAATAGCTAACTTTGAACCGCAACCTGATAGTATGACTATCATTTACACGACTACTCAGTTAATTGATAAATCAGTAGTAGATACAAGTGTTAATATTGTAAGTTGGAATTGGAATTTTGGGGATAATACTCCTGCTGATTCTGCAAGAAATCCTTATCATACTTATAAAGATTCAGTAGGGATTTATCAAATAAGTTTAATTGTTATGGATAACGTAGGTTGTAGTGATACTAGCTATAAACAGCTTTGGGTGCTGGATGATTATTGGATGTATATACCTAATAGTTTCACACCAGATTTAGATGGGATAAATGATGTTTTCTGTATCAAATATCATGGGGTGCGGAAAGAGACTTTCTATTTTAATGTATATGATCGTTTTTCTACTTTGGTGTATACAACATCTAATATTACTGACTTAGACTGTGAATTAAATTCAAATGCTTGGGACGGAAAACATTATTTGTCCAAAAAAGAATTACCTTTAGGGTCTTATATTTATGAAATGTATTTCCAAGATTTTGAAGGGTGGAAACATCAGGAATCAGGTCATATAATTATTGTTAGATAAGAATTGTTTAGTTTTATGAAAAAAATAATATTTCTTGTTAGTGTAATATGTTTAAGTATTTATCCATTGTATGCTCAAATTATATTAAATAATGATACTACAGTATGTAGCATGCAAATTATCAATTTGAATGCTTTAAGTTCTGGTGTAAGTAGTATGCAGTCAGATGATTCTCATGATTCAATTAGAGATATAGGTTTTACATTTAATTTTTATGGACAACCTTACACGCAACTTGTGATTTCTGGTAATGGCTATATTACTTTTGATCTTACTCAAGCAAATCAATATTCTCCTTATTCTATTAACACTCCAATACCTAATCCTGGCAGCATGCCAGAAAATGCAATTATGGCTCCCTGGCATGATATTAATACAGGCGCCGGAGGAGGTGTCTATTATGGGACAACAGGAGTAGCTCCAAATAGAGTGTTTATAGTGACATGGTGTGCAGTGCCAATGTTTTCTTGTACTTCCAATCTACTTACCTCACAGGTAGTTTTATATGAGGGAACTAATAAAATTGAAATGTTTCTCCAGGATAAACCGCTTTGTATAACTTGGAATGGAGGAGCTGCAGTTCAAGGATTAGTAGATGCAACAAGTACTAATTTTGATATAGTTGATGATCCTGTTCTCTTACTGCCAAGAAATTGGCCATTAACTTGGACAGCAACAAATGAGGGTTGGGAGTTCATTCCAAGTGGAGCTACTTCTTATGTAATTAATGCAATTCCTTTTCTTCCTATTATTGCTGGTGCAGTAACTTGGACAGATGAAATAGGGAATGTTTTAGGTGTAGGTAGTTTTATAAATGTAACGCCAATAGTTACTTCGACCTACTTTGCTACTATTCAAAGTCAGTGTTCTGGAACGGTTGCTGATTCGGTTACTATCACTATTGCAACAGTTAATAATACTTATGATACAATTTCTGCTGAGTTGATGGTTTTTAATCCTTCCGATACTGGTGTATTTATAACTCAATCTTATTCTATAACTGGATGTGATACTGCTTTTACTGACTCAATCATTCATCAAAGATTAGGGGTACAGATTAATTTCAATGTCAATAATCCAGGTACTGCTACTTTAGCTATTAATGGAATTGTTCAGGCTATGCCTTACTCTCAGAATTATTGGGCAGAAGAAAGCATAAGTATAATTGCAAGTATACAGCCTAACTGGATGTTTGTTAAATGGCGAACCTATAGTAATTCTGTATTACCGAATGCCAATAGCGCAACCGCTACTTTCTTAGCTAATGTAAGTGACTCTTGCGTGATTATTACCGATTTTTTAAATGCTTTTATTTCAGGAAATGATACTCTTTGTGATAATGAAAATATGGATGCTGAGGTGAAAATTTATTTTACTGGAGCAACTTCTCCTTTTACTTTTGTTTATGCAATAAATGGTATTTCTCAGCCTTCAATAACTACTAATTCTAATCCTTACATTATTAATACAAATGAGGAGGGTTCTTATACTCTAACTTCTTTTGAAAATGGTTTAGGATTAATTTCTGGCTCTGCTTTTGTTACCTTTAAGCAAGCACCAACTGCACTTTTTACAACTGCAACTGATACTTTGCATGTTTTATTTCCTTCTTTACAATTAAATGATGTAAGTACAGGAAACATTGTATCTTGGCAATGGGATTTTGGCGATAATTCTTTGCAGGATTACACTGAAAATCCTTATCATACTTTTAAAGACTCAACTGGAATTTATCAAATAAGTTTAATTATAATTGATGATTTTGGTTGTAGTGACACGACCTTTAAACAATTGTGGATTGCGGATGAATATTGGATGTATTTTCCAAATAGTTTCACCCCTGATTTGGATGGTGTGAATGATGTGTTTTGTTTAACGCATCATGCAGTAAGAGAATCTACTTTTTATTTTAATGTATATGATCGCTTTTCAACTTTAGTCTATTCAACCGAAAACATTACTGATCTGGAATGCTTTTTGAATGTTAATGGTTGGGATGGTAAGCATTACAAAACAGGAAAAGACTTACCTTTTGGCACCTATATTTATGAAATGTATTTCCAAGATTTTGAAGGTTGGAAACATCAAGATGTAGGACAGCTATCTATTATTCGTTAATTTTATTAAAGTTTTATAAAAAAAATTTATTGCTATGAAATCTATCCTATTTTTCTGCTTATTACCTCTTTTTTCCTTTGCACAATGCTTAAGTCCAAGTTCTACTTATATCCTTAGTAGTGGGTCTGCTGAAGGTTATGAAAGACCAAGAGTAGTGATAACAGCTAATAATAGTCCTTTAGTTATTTGGTCAAAACCTTCTACACCTAAATCAATTAAAGCAAGAAAATGGAATGGTACAGATTTTGATAGTGCTTTTGATTTGGTAAATGCCGATTTAATGCCTACTGGTTTTATAGGTCCTGAAATTGCTGCAAAGGGCGATACTGTTTATCTTATTTTTGAATCTTTTTTGCATAATAATCATGTAATTTATTTAAAGCGTTCTTTCGATGGAGGACTTACTTTTTCTGATACAATCAGAGTTTCTGACAATTCTAACACACACAAATTTGCTATGCCAAATATTAGTGTTAGTGAGGATGGAAATCCTGTTGTTTCTTATATGGAGTGTTTGCCAAATTGGACAGATTGGAAGCAAATGGTTAAAACCTCTTTTGATTTTGGTATGAGTTTCTCACTAGCTGCTGATGTGAGCGCTTTAGCTCCTGGTGAACCTTGTGATTGTTGCCAGTCTACTTTGGTTACTAATGGGGGTAATGTGTATTTGTTGTTTAGAAATGATGATGTTAATGTTAGAAACTCTTATATTGCAAAATCAACTGATAAAGGCTTAACTTTTACAGCTACTCAGGATTTAGATGATATAAATTGGGTGTTAAATGCTTGCCCAACTTCCTCAGCAGTAGGAGCTGTACTTGGTGACAGTATTATGGTTGTAAGGCGTAATGGAGGTTCGGGTATCAATGAGTTGTATAAGTCTAATGTTAATAAAGATGATTTGCAAAAATCTTATTTCACTCAACTAGAATCAGCAGGAAGTCCTTTTCAAGATAAAGTTGAAATTGCCTCAGATTTGAATTATTTTGTAAGTGTTTGGGAAGAAAGTAGAAATGGAATTAAGGAATCTTTTTATAATGTTATGGGGAGTGATGGTAAAAGTTTATGTAATGGTGTGATTTCTGATACAGCTACTGTTGGTCATAAGTTAAAACCTGACATCACTTATGGAGGTCCTTATGCTGGAACATTTTCAGTTGTTTATTCAGCTTCAACTGCAAAGGAAGTACACTTTGTGTATGCTCCATTAATGTCTGTAACTGCTATTAATGAAACTCCTGATTCAAATGATAAGAAACTACTTAAAACAGTAAATTTATTAGGTAAAAATGTAATTCCTGAAATTAATAAGCCCTTCATTAATATTTACAATGATGGATCTGTTGAACGAAAAATAGTTGTTGAATAGTTAATTTTTTCATGTATTAGAGTTTTTAAATCTCTAACAGAGCTCTATATATTTTGGAAAATAATTAAAGAGAATTTAAAGGAATTGCACTCTATAAATTGAAAGATAGAAAGTGTGTTATTTTAATTTATCTATTTTCTTTTCAAGAGCTTCAAGCTTTTTTAAAATCTGATTGTCTTTAGCTATTATTTCTTCCTCTTTTTCTAAAATTTCTTCTTGGTTTTCTAGTTGTTCTTTGTCATTTCTATTTTTACTCATTTCTGAAGATACAATTCCAGTAGGAACAGCAATAATAGCATAACCAAGCAACATGATAAATACAGCTACTGTTTTCCCTAGAGTAGTAATCGGTACTACATCTCCATATCCAACAGTAGTAAGGGTGACTACTGCCCAATAAATAGATTTAGGGATATTGTCAAAACCATTTTGCTGGCCTTCAACTATATACATAAGAGTCCCAAGAATTATTACAACTAATGAAACTGAAAGAATAAATACAATTATTTTAGGCCTAGACGATCTTAATGCTATTTGCATTGTATGTCCACTTCTAAGATAAGGTGATAGTTTAAATATTCTAAATATACGTATTAATCTAAGCACACGAATATCAATTAAAGCTACGATTGGAGCATAGAATATTATTAAATAAGTTGGAATTATAGATAGTAAATCTATGATTCCCATAAATGATAGGATATATTTTTTTTTATCAGTTGAGCAGTATATTCGTAATATATACTCAAAAGTAAATAATAAAGTAAAAACCCATTCAGCTATTAAAAGCAGCCTCCCATATTGTTTGTGTATTTCTTTATCACTGTCTAGCATAACAGCCACCACTGATATAATAATTGCTAATAGTAAAATGACATCGAACCTTTTACCAGCTTTTGTTCTGTAGCCAAAAATAATTTCTCTAAGCTTTTGCTTATTCATTTTGATAATTTTTTACAAAATTATATTTTTTTTTAATAACATAGATTAATATTAAATAATGTTAGTAATATTTTATCATTTTTGCCTTATTTTTCTTTAGTTTTTTCTATTATTATTTTTATAAATTATTACATTTTTGAATAAAAATTTTCAAGTATTTCGATCTTCAGCTGGTAGTGGAAAAACTTATACGCTTTCCTTAAGCTTTATTGCTTTAGCGTTACAAGGTGGGCGTTTTGGATATGCTGATTATTACAGGAAAATATTAGCCATTACTTTTACCAACAAGGCAGCAACTGAGATGAAGGAAAGGGTGCTGGAATATTTGGACACGTTATCAAAACAAGAAGATAAAGATGGTGTATTGGATTGGTTGCTAGATAAAACTGATTTGAATAAAGATGAGATTTTTAAAAGATCAGCTCTCGTGCATAAGCATATTTTACATCATTATGCTGATTTAGGGATTTCAACTATTGATAAGTTTACCTATAAAATTGTTAGGACTTTTGCTTCCGATTTAGGTTTGGCACATAATTTTGATTTAGAAATGGATTCTTATAAAATCATTCAACCTGTTGTGGCTTTGCTTTTAGGTAAAATGTCTGATTCAGGAGGTGATTTTTCTAATGCGCTAGTAAACTTTGCAATGCAAAAAGCTGAGGACGGAAAAAGCACAAATATTGAACGAGATTTGGAAGAGTTTTCTATGCAATTATTTAAAGAGGAAGTTGCTGCATTTACTGATGGAAAAATACTGACAGTTAAGCAATGTATGCAAGTAAAAAAGGACTTGCAATTAGATAAAGAAAGAATAACACTATCCGTGGAGGATTTAGCAGATAGGGCATGTATATTTTTTGATACTAATGGATTAACAAAAGATCATTTTTTAAGAGGAACTTTTTATAAGTATTTCACTGAAAATTTAGGTCAAAAACAAGATAAAAAGTGGATTCCTACAGATGCACTGCTTAGGAATATGGCTAATGATGTTTGGTATGCAGATGGAAAAAAAGATGAAATTAAAGACTTAGTAGAAAGCCTAAAGCCTAATTTAAATCAATTTTTTACAGAGATAATAAATTTGCTTACAGAGTATAATTCTGTAAAAGCAATCCTTAAGAATATTTATTCTATTGCTGTTCTTAATGAATTGATGAGTGAAGTAAGAGCCTTTAAAAAAGAGAATAATATTGAGCAAATTTCAGAGTTCAATAAAAAAATACATAAGGTGGTAACCAATCAGCCTTCCTCCTTTATTTATGAGCGATTGGGGGAGCGATACAATCATTATTTAATTGATGAATTTCAGGATACATCACTCTTGCAATGGCAAAATATATTGCCTTTAATTACTGATTCGTTAGATTATGGAAAAAGCCTAGTTGTTGGAGACGGAAAACAGTCTATTTACAGATGGAGGGGAGGAGAGGTGGAACAGTTCTCGCAACTGCCAAAAATCTATAAAGGAGAAGATTTGCTCTTTAAAAAGGATTGGGAAAGTAAATTAGAATCTCACTTTGAATCGGATAATTTATTGAGTAATTTTAGAAGCAGAAAGCATATTGTAGAGTTTAATAACCAGTTTTTTGAAAATACAAAATCATTGCTGTCAAATGATATTCTTGATATTTATGATAATCAGCAGCAGAAAAGTGACTTTGCAAAAGAAGGTGGTTATGTGCGTATTGAGCTTTTTGGCCATAAAGAACATGATTTTAAAGAGTTGATTCTTGAAAAGATGGTAGATGAAATTCATAAGCTTGTAAATGAAAATAACTACAGTTACAATGATGTAACCATACTATGTAATAGTAGAAAAAGAGTGGCTTTGGTAGCTGAGGCACTTTCTCTAGCAAAAATACCAGTAATTTCAAATGAAGGTTTATTACTTAGTAAATCTGATAAGGTGAATGCCTTAATTGCACTATTGCGTTATTTACAAAACCCTAAAGATGCTATTTCCAAATCAGTAATTTCAGCTTATCTGTTTATAAATATTTTATCGGATGAAAATTTACATGCCTTAAATTTAAAAGTTAAAACTGAAGCAGGATTCAATGAGGTGCTTAAGAAAGCTAAAATAGTTATGAATCCTGAAAAATTATTGCAAGAGCCCTTCTATGAAATGGTAGAGCAGCTTATTCGTATATTTAGATTTGATGAAGATGTTTATCTGCAATTCTTTTTGGATGTCGCGTTGGCTTTTACTGAAAAAAAAGGAAGTAGTCTTTCTGAATTTTTATTATGGTGGGAAGAACGGAAAAGTAAAGAAGCAATTATAATCCCTCAAGGAACTAATGCAGTGCAGATTATGACCATTCATAAGTCCAAAGGTTTGGCTTTTAATGTTGTTATGATTCCCTTTAATTGGGAGGATAGAAAAAAAACAACTGATATTTGGGTAGATACTTCTGCTTATTTTAACAAACAATTACCATCTGCATTAATTAATGGGAATAAGCAATTGGAACAATCTTATTTTAGTTCACAATATCAGAAAGAGAAAGAAATGAGCTTGTTGGATAGCTTAAATAAACTTTATGTTGCAATGACCCGACCTAAGGAGCGTTTGTATATTTTTTCAAAGTATTTTCCTGATAAAATTTCTGATGATTTTAAACAGAAAGGAGATCTCAATTCCTTTTTATATGCCTATGATGATAATTTCCCAATTGAAATAGGAGATGCCGATATGATGCATGAGTCTAGTGAGGAAATAGAGAATTCCTTTTTAGTAACGAGACGTACTAAACTGGACTGGAAAGAGGTTATTTCATTAAAGCATACTGCTGAGGAAATTTGGGATATTGATTCGGTAAATGCAAAAAGGGATTGGGGAAAACTATTACACTTAGTGCTTTCAGAAATTCATTATTTGGAACAGAAAGAAAAGTATGTTGAGAGTTTTTATAAGTTGGGTAGGTGTTCCAAAGAAGATGCTGAAAGGTTAGAAATAACGATTGATCAGTTGTTGAGTAATAAAAATATAGCTCCATACTTTGATGAAAATTGGAAAGTAAAAACCGAAAAAGAAATTTTAATGGAAAATGGAAGAACTTACATTCCTGATAGATTGTTATTTGCAAAAAACACTGATGAGGTGGTAGTGATAGATTATAAAACTGGAGGAAAACGCGAGAAAGATATATCTCAAATTACGGAGTATGCATCTGCCTTGCAAGCTATGGGATATAAAAATACAAAGCGAGTTTTGGTGTATATTACTGATGAAATAAAAGTGGAAGTATTATGATAGCATTTTTAGATAAAATTGCAGATAGATTGCTTAATAAATTCCCTGTAAGTATGGAGGGAGTTGCCGTTGTATTACCGTCAAAGCGTGCAGTAGTATTCTTAAAACACTATTTGTCAAAAAAAATTAAACAACCTATTTTCCTTCCTGACTTTTATTCTATTGAGGAATTTACTGAAAAACTTTCAGGTCTTACTGTTCTAGATAATATCTCCTTGCAATTTAAATTGTATCAATCTTATCTTACTTTTCCTTCTAAAAAAATAGATTCGTTTGATGATTTTTTAAGTTGGAGTAACGTCCTGTTGCATGATTTTAATGAGATAGATAGAAACTTGGTAGATGCAAAGTCTATTTATACAAATTTGAAGAATGTAAAGGAGTTAGAAGATTGGAGTGTCGACAATTGGAGTTTGGCTGAAGATAATCTTTCTAATATGCAGCACGATTATATTAGTTTCTTTGAAGGGATGCTTAGTTGGTATACATGTTTTAACGATTCACTTTTAGAAGAGAAATTGGCTTACCAAGGAATGGCATATAAGTTTGCTGCCAAAAACATTTCTACCGCTCAGATGAAATGGAATAAAGTTTGGTTTGTGGGTTTAAATGCACTTACAAAGTCGGAACAAGAAATTATTGATTACCTTAAAAAGGAAGATATTGCTAGGGTTTTTTGGGATGCAGATAATTTCTATTATGATAATCCTCAGCATGAAGCGGGTGGTTTTTTACGGGGTCAAAGTGAGAAGTGGTCTGAAATTGACTTTAATGGAGTAGGAAATTATTTTAGTGAGAAAAAAGATAGTTTTAATGTGGTAGCTTGCCCTAAAAACATCACCCAAGCAAAGGTGGCGGCTCAGGTGATTAAAGGGTTTGATAAATCAGATTTGGATAATAGCAACACAGCTATTGTTTTGGCGGATGAAGCTTTGCTTTTTCCAGTATTACATAATTTACCTTCTGAAATAAAACAGTTGAATGTTACCATGGGTAGCCCCCTTAAAAATACGGCTCTTTTTTCTTTATTGGAAGCAATTTTCAAATTACAAATTCATGCAATAAAGTACAATCGAAAGGCATTTTATTACAAAGATGTTATTGCAGTTATAGAACATCCATATTTTTCAAAGATTACGAAAATAAGTGATGGAATTGCATTTATGCGTTTTATTACTAAAAGTAATATTGTGTTTGTTACAAAGTATAATATTGATGCATATTTTAAAAATAGTAAAACTGTAAATTTTGTATTTCAGCTTTGGAATAGTGTTGATGATGCTTTGCAAACCTTTAATAGATTAATTGAGGAATTGAAATTACCTTTAGTAGCTAAGAAAGGTTCTATTGAATCAGAGATATTAGCTACTTTTTACAATGCACTTACAATTTTAAAGAATCTAATTGCAGAAAATAATTTTGAAATTGAATTAAAAACTTTGCAGATTATTATGGAGCAGTTGGTAGCCAAAGAAAGTATTCCTTTTAAAGGTGAGCCTTTGAAAGGAGTGCAGCTAATGGGGATTTTGGAGAGCAGAACGCTTGATTTTAAAAATGTAATTATGTTAAGCGTAAATGAAGGAAAATTACCAAAAGGAAAGTCGGTGAATTCATTTATTCCTTATGATATGAAGCGATACTTTAAATTGCCTACTTATGCTGAAAGTGATGCAGTATTTTCCTATCATTTTTACCGATTATTGCAAAGGGCAAACAATATTACGCTTATTTATAATTCTGAAACGGATGATTTTGGTTCTGGAGAAAAAAGTAGATTTATTACTCAGCTCTTATCAGAATATCCTGGGGAAATAAAGGAGTTAGTTTATAAAGGAGAAGATTTGGAGATTAGTAGTGCAGCCTCTATTACAATTAAAAATGAAGGGCTAGAAAAAGAGATTGAGGCTTGGGCTGAAAAAGGAGTGTCACCGTCCGCATTGAGTAAATATACAAATTGTAGTTTGTCCTTTTATTATCATTATTTGGCTAAAATTAGGGTGGAGGATCATGTGGAGGAATATGCTGATTCGAGTACTATGGGTACTGCAGTGCATGATGCGTTGGAAAAACATTATCCTATTGGTGTACTTACTGAAAAAATCATAAAGGAAATTACCCCTGCTATTCTTAAAGACATAGAGGGTAACTTTATTGCTGCTCTTTCTGAGCAAGGAATGCAGGAAGGTAAAAATTATTTGAGTCTGAAGATTGCTCAAAAATTAACAAAGGATTTTTTAAAGCTAGAGAAACAGCTACTCAAAGAAGCGACTGCAAATAATAAGCAAATTAAGTTAGTGAGTAAAGAGGAGGTTTTGGCGCATGACTTACTTGTTGATGGGCTTAATTTTAAATTGATTGGAAAAGCGGATAGAGTAGATTTTGATGTAGATATCCTTAGGATTATAGATTATAAGACCGGTAAAGTAGAAGAAACTGAGGTTTCCTTTACAGAATATGATGAGCTTACTTCTAATAATAAAAAAGCAAAAGCCTTTCAATTATTGATGTATGCTTATTTATATTTAAAAATGAATCCACAACCCATGGGAATGAAAGTGGTTGCTGGTAATTTTGCATTTAAGAATTTGAAATCAGGGTTAATAAAAGTGAGTAAAAAAATAGGAACACGACAAAAGGAGGTAATTAATATTGATGCTAATGTCATGGCTGAGGTGGAAGAGCAATTAGAATTTATTCTAAGTCAAATTAAGAATGACGATTTCACTCAGGTTGCTGACGTAAAGGCTTGTGAATGGTGTGATTACAAGTCAATATGTAAGCGATAATTTGTAACTTTGCTAACGCTAACAAGTATAAAAATTAAAAATATGAAAAAATTAATTACGCTAATATTTATTTCGATATTTTGTGTATCTGTTCAAGCTCAAACAAGAAATTGTGGTACAATGCAGTATTTGGATGAAATAAAGCTTAATGACCCTCAAGTTGAACAGAGAATGCAGGTTGAGGAATCCGTAATTCAAAATTGGATTGCAAATAACCCTGAAAGCTTAATGCTTAATGTGATAACTATTCCTGTAGTAGTTCATATTGTATATAAAACTTCTGCTCAAAACGTTTCTAATAATGATGTTTATTCTCAAATACAAGTATTGAATGAGGATTTTAGAAAAACAAATCCTGACGCTTCTTCTGTGCCTTCTACTTTTTCAGGTGTTGCTGCTGATTGTGAGATAGAATTTTGTTTAGCAGTTCGTGATCCAAGCGGAAATGTTACAACAGGAATTACAAGAACTTATACATCTTCATCCTCTTTTTCAACAAATGATGATATGAAGCATAATTCTAGTGGAGGAAAAGATGCTTGGAATACTTCAGATTATTTAAATATTTGGGTTTGTAATATTAGTGGAGGTATATTGGGTTATGCTCAATTTCCTAATTCAGGTTCAGCTAATGAAGACGGTATTGTAATTGATTATGCTTATTTTGGTGATATTTCAGCTACATATCCTTATCATAAAGGTAGGACAGCAACTCATGAAGTAGGTCATTGGTTAAATTTAAGACATATATGGGGAGATTCTAATTGTGGTAACGATTATGTTTCAGATACACCAACACAAGCATCATCTAATGGAGGATGTCCTAGTTTTCCATCAACTTCAAATTGTCCAGGAAATGCACCTAACGGGGATATGTTTATGAACTATATGGACTATACCTATGATGCATGTATGTATATGTTTAGTTCTGGACAGAAAACAAGAATGCGCGCAACCTTAAATGGGAGTAGATCTTCTTTGCAATCATCCAATGGTTGTGTGCCTGTAAATGTACCAATTCTAGTTACAGCTATTATTATTGATGTTAATTGCAATGCTGGTAATGATGGTGCAATTGATGTTACTATTAGCGGAGGTTTAGCTCCTTTTACTTATTTGTGGAATACTGGATCAACTACTCAAGATTTATCTAATTTATCGCAGGGGAATTATACTATTGCTGTTACTGATGCTCAAGGGCAAGTACAAACAGCAAGTTATATTGTTGCTGAGCCAGCTACTATTAGTACTTCTTATAATTCAGTAAGCACATCAGCACCAGGATTAAATGATGGGGCTATTTATACGACTACAACTGGTGGTGTAGTTCCGTATTCTTATTACTGGGTAAGTCCTTATGCCACCACTCAAAATTTATTAAATATTGGGGCAGGAACTTATACCTTTTATGCAATTGATGCTAATAATTGTTTTTCAACTTCAATTATTATTGTCCAAGATGGTGCTATTGTTTCTGGTTGTACTGATTCATCTGCAACTAACTATGATTCTTTAGCTACATTAGATGATGGTTCTTGTATATATCCATCAAATTGTACTTATCCTTCTCCTACAGGTGCTTATATTTCTGAATTAATTCATGATAGAGTAAGAGTTAATTGGGATAATATGAATGATGCTAATTGTATGGTTACTCAATACCGCATTAAATATCGCGAGTTAGGATCATCAACATGGAGTCAGAAGAATATGGCAAATACAGGTTTATGCCAGTTTGGCTTGAACACTACGAGTAAGATAATTTTAGGCTTATTTCCTTCAACTACCTATGAGTACTATATGAAAGCTTGGTATTGTGTTGGTGGTGTTTCTGCTTGGTCAACTATCCAAAACTTTACAACAACAGATGAGTGTGATAATGTAATTAACTTTGCAGTTAGTACGCCTACCAATACTAAGGCAAGCTTTACATGGGATTCTATAGCAGCTTATAGTTTTGCTCGTATTAAGTTAAGAGTAGATACTACAGGTGGTGTTTGGACTTCTGCAGGTGGATTTGGAGTGTTCTATCCAGCACTTACTAAGGCCAAGAATGGTTTAAACCCAGGAACAAGCTATAGAGCACAAGCAAGAACATGGTGTGACCCAGCAGGTGGCGCTTACCGTTCTGCCACTTGGTCTCCTTTAGTTTTCTGGACACAGCCTTCCGTTATTCGATTGGCTAATCCTAATTTTACAGAGCGAAATCTTTTAAGAATTACAGATCTTTTAGGTAGAGAAGTTAATCATAAAGCAGTAATTGATAAAACTATTTTACTCTATATTTATAATGATGGAAGTGTGGAAAAGAGGGTAGTTATTGAATAAAAATTCCTAATCCTTCTTATAAGCAAACATCATTTACGAATAATAAACTAAAAGGTTACAGTTTTGTTGTTTTTTTGAATGAATAAGATATGTATTAGGAAATTAGTTGCCAAAAATAAAATGTCGTATTTTTGTTTGAAATTAATTTTATTATGAATTTAAAAAACCTTTTCTTTAATCTAATTCTTGTATTAAGTTTTAGCGTATCAGCTACTGATGTTAAACTTACTGAAACCAATAATCAGCTTACAATAACTGAAAAATCCCTTACTGAGTTTACTTTTATAAATCATCTTTCTGAATTTCAGACTATGAATGTGAAAACCAATGCTGGTGATTTTGTAAAATTAATTATTTCTGGATATGGTGAAAATGCAATAAAAGGGAATGCGGAGTTACCTGTATTAGAAGAGTTATTTATTATTCCATTTGGTGCTGAAATTAGTGTTCACATAATAAATAAAGAAGAGAAATCAATCTCTTTGTCAGACTATGGTATTACCAATATTATTTTCCCCTCACAACCATCTATCTCAAAAAGTGAGGATGCTGAATCTGTTCCTTTTTATTTTAATGAGGAATACTATGCAAACAATGATTTTTATACCAAAAAGTTAATTACTACCGAATTTTTAGGAAAAATGAGAGGGCAACAATTGGCTAGAATTTCAATTGCTCCTTTTCAATACAATCCTGTAACTAATGAGCTTAAGGTGATTACTAAAATGGAGGTGAAAGTAGTATTTAAAAATACTGATATTTCAGCCCATCTTGAGAGTAAAAAAAGGTACCATTCTCCAGAATTTGAGCATTTATTTAAAAGTTGTTTAAATTATATGCCAATCCAAGAAAAGGATGTAATTACTACTTATCCTGTAAAATATGTAATTGTTTCTGATCCTGCATTCCAAACTGCCTTACAGCCATTAGTACAATGGAAAACTAAAAAGGGATTTATGGTAATTGAGGGTTACACTAATGACCCTGCAGTAGGTAATACAACAGCCTCTATTCATTCTTATTTAAAAGACATGTATGACAATGCAACTACTAATGATCCAGCACCAACTTATTTATTAATTGTAGGAGATGACGGACAAGTTCCATCCTTTAATAATGGTAATCATCTGTCTGATATGTATTTCTGTGAGTTTGATGGCGGAGGCGATTTCTATCCTGAAATGTATTACGGTAGGTTCTCAGCTGTAAGTTCTGCTGATGTAGAAGCTCAAGTACATAAAACTCTAACACACGAACAATATACATTCTCTGACCCTTCCTTTTTAGATGAAGCATTATTGGTTGCAGGAGTAGATGCTTCTATGGCACCTACTTATGGAAATGGACAAATAAATTATGGAACAGATAATTATTTTAATACTGCTCATGGTTTAACTATTTATAATTACTTGTATGGGACTTTAGCTCCAGGATCGTCTATTTCATCTGATATGTCAGTAGCTTCAGCAGCTATTATTTCTGATGTTAGTGAGGGAGTTGGTTTTGCAAACTACACTGCTCATTGTGGGTCTAGTGGTTGGTCGGATCCTAGTTTTTCAACTTCTGATATTTCAGGATTACAAAATAATGATGAATATGGCTTTATGGTGGGTAACTGTTGTCAGTCCAATAAATTTGATGTGCCAGTTTGTTTTGGAGAAGGCTTGCTTAGAGCAAATAATAAAGGAGCTGTAGGTTATATTGGTGGTTCAAATAATACATATTGGGATGAAGATTTTTGGTGGGCAGTAGGGAATGGAATTATCTCGGCAAATCCAACTTATGCAGGTACAGGCTTAGCACTTTTTGATTGTTTAATGCATGAAAATGGTGAGCAACAAGAGGATTGGTTTATCACAGCGGGGCAAATGATTCATTCAGGAAATTTGGCTGTTACCCAAGCGGGTGGTGCCGAGCAATATTATTGGGAGATTTATCATCTAATGGGTGACCCATCATTAATGCCATATATTGGAGTTCCTACATTGCTTAATATTTCTCATGGTTCTGCTACTCCTGTTGGTACAACTACTTTTTCAGTTAATGCTGAGGAGAATGCGTATGTAGCTATTTCAATGAATGGTGTACTTTTAGACGCCCAATTAGCTGATGTTACTGGGATTGTAAATTTAACTTTTTCGGCAATATCCAATGTTGGAACTGCTGATATTGTTGTCACTAAACAATTTAAACAACCTTATCAAGGTACGATTCAAATTATCTCTCCTAATGGCCCGTATGTAATATATGCAACAAATACAATTGATGATGTTGCAGGAAATAATAACTCTTTAGCAGATTATAATGAATTGATTAGTATGGATGTTGATGTTCAAAACGTAGGTTCAGGAAATGCAAATTCTGTTAATGTTAATTTGTCAACTACTGATCCGGCTGTTACAGTAATTACAAATTCAGCAGTAATTTCTATTATTAACCCATCGCAAATCTTAAGCATTCCTACTCCTTTTACCTTCCAAGTTGCAAATAATATAACTGATCAGCATGTAGTGGTGTTTACGCTAGACATGACAGATAATTTAAGCAATACTTGGAGTTCTACTATTAATGTATTGTTAAATGCTCCGATATTAGATCATACAAATTTTACTATTAATGATGTAGCTTTAGGAAACGGAAACGGAAGGTTAGATGCTGGTGAAACTTTAGACCTTGTCATTGATGCAATGAATATAGGACATGCTGATATTGATAATTTAACAGCTACTTTAGGGAGTTTATCTTCTTATGTTACAATTAATACTGTACCAGTGAATGTAATATCTCTTAATACAAATCAGCAACAAGCTACCGTATTTAATATTACTGTTGATGCAAATACTCCTGTAGGCACTTATGTTGAGTTTCCTTATGCTATGACGGATGGAGTATATACATATAACAATACATTCAATGCTATAGTAGGAATTATTAATGAGGATTATGAGACAGGTGATTTCACAAACTATGCTTGGATTAATGATCCTTTGTATCCTTGGGTAATTGATAATGCAAATATTTATGAAGGAGTTCATTCATCAAAGTCTGGGGCTGGACTTCCAGATGGAGAAGTTTCACACCTTAATATAAATATTGATGTAACTGCTGACGGTAATATTTCCTTTTTCAAATTTGTTTCATCAGAGCAAGATTATGATTTTTTACAATTTTATATTGATGGCAACAAACAAGGAGAATGGTCAGGTATTGATAATACTTGGAGTTTTGTTTCTTTCCCTGTTACTGTAGGTAATCACAATTTCGAATGGGAATATGATAAAGATGGTGGATTGGCAGATGGACAAGATTGTGCATGGATTGATTATATTGTTTTCCCACCTATGTATATTGCTCCATCAGCTGTAGTTGAAAGTAAAATTGATTTTGAATTATTTCCAAATCCAACAATGGGTAGTTTTAATCTTACCTTTAATGATGTTATAAATCATGAGGTTGAAATATATGATAATGCAGGTAGGATAATTGAAAGAATGGTAGGTCAAAAAGGAATGTCTTTATTTGATATTAAAAAATATGCAGCAGGGACTTATACTATAAAGGTATTGCCTGAAGGAGTAACGTATCAGATAGTAAAGCAATAATGGGAAAAGCTCTTGGTATTGATTTTGGTACTAAGCGCACAGGTATAGCCATTACTGATGCAATGCAAATTATTGCTACAGGATTAACTACTGTTTCTACTAATTTATTAGATGATTTTATTGCTAATTTAGTTCAGAAAGAAAGTATTGAATGCTTTGTAGTTGGCGATCCTAAAAACCTAGATGGTAGTAATACTGATAGTACTGGGCATGTAAATAGTTTTGTAAAACGCTTACAGAAAAAATACCCTGCAATTCAAGTACATCAAATTGATGAACGCTTTACTTCTAAGATTGCTAAACAAAGTATTTTGGCAAGTGGAATTAAAAAGAAGGGAAGACAAAATAAAGCACTGGTTGATGAAGTAAGTGCAACTATTATTTTACAGAATTATTTGGATTATAAATAGTGTAGTTATAGTTTTTATATCGATTATAATTTAAAATATGATATGTAAAAGTAACTTTGAATTAGTCTTTTTAAAATCATTAAGTGAAAATAGAATAAGGCTTTTATCATAATTTATGATGTAAAAAGATCGGAATCATGAAGATGTATCAATTATGTATAGGTTATAAAGAAATTTTTGCTTTAGTTTACAGAAAATTAAATAAAATTCAAAAATCTATTAAACATATTATGAAAAAAATTTACATATTATTGCTAGTTTCAGTTTTAGGAACTTCTACTATGTTTGCTCAAGGATTTGGTGCAAGTTTAGATTATGCAATGTGGAATGGTGCAATGATTGAAAATTCTGAAACTACAGGATCAACAATTATTTCAGTAAACTATACTCAAAATTTATCTAAAAAGATGGATTTAGTAGGTTCTGTTGGGTACGGAATTGGCTTTGGTGTTCTTCCGATCAAAACAGATTTGAATTATGGTATTACAAATAAACTGTCTGCTAATTTAGGCATGGGTATTTATATGATTTCTGATGATACTTATAAAGCTAATGCAAATGGTGTAGGTAATGAAGCTCCTAAATTTAATGAATTTGGAACTAACCTTGGATTAAGTTATCAGTTAACATCTGCTTTATCTTTAGGCTTTAATTACAACATGCTTAAAAACGATGCAGAAGAAGGGTCTTCTGATTTTAATGCTATGCAATTTGGATTAGCTTACTCTTTTTCTGGTAAATCAAAAGCTAAAACAGATAAAAAGAAGGTTAAAAAGAAAAAGAAAGTTGCAGCACCAAAGAAAGTTGCAACTCCAACCAAAAAGAAGGTTGCAACTCCAACCAAAAAGAAGGTTGCAACTCCAACCAAAAAGAAGGTTGTAGCTCCTAATAGCTCTAAAAGCCCTCAATAGATAATAAAAGCTACTTAAAAATCACTTATAAATTATATTATGAAAATTAAAATTCACTATCAATTAACCTTATTATTTGCAGTATTAATATCTTTATCAGGTTGCAAGGTGCAAGGATGTTTAGATGTTTCAGCTCTTAATTATAATAAATCAGCCGTTCACGATTGTAGTGGAGTAAAAGGTGGGGCTGATGAAAAATGCTGTAAGTATCCAATGGTATTAAAAGGTTGTACTGATTATGAGGCAAGTAACTATAATGCTAATGCTACAAAAGATGATGGGTCATGTGAGTATGTAGAAAAGATTATTAAGCCTTATACTACTGTTTCTAATGTTGCTTCTCTAACAAAGTATATGTCTAAAAATGAGGTAAGAAACAAACTAGGTATTTATCCTTTTGAAATTTTTCACAATAAAGATAAGTGTGAGATTCATGTATACCATTATAGGAGAATGCAGAGAAAAATAAATGCTAAGAATCAATTTTCAAAGTCTGCTTTAAAAAATGGTCAGCAGGTTTACGAGGACAAGGAATTTGAGCTTACAGTCTTTTTTAAAAATGGATTGCTAGAGAACATTATTAATGAGAATTCAAAAAATTCTGCAAATGATTTACTGTGTTTTAATGATAATTTAAAATGTACAGCTGTAGTTGATGATTATTTGTTGTGTTATGGATGTATGGATGACGGAACGAATGATAATTATTTAGGTCGCCCAGATTATGCTAAAGGAAGAGCTCTAAATTATAATGTTGATGCCACTGAAGACGATGGGAGTTGTGAATATGCTTCTAAACCTATAGTTAAAGGATGTAAGGATAGCGAAGCTAAAAATTACAATGCGAATGCTGATATTGATGACAGAACATTATGTGATTATTGCCCTTGTCTTTTTGTTCTAAATCCAGATTATGATTCAGTAAAGCAATGTAATGAACAATGTATTCCTGACCCTAATATTAAGGCGGAACCTAAAGGATGTACAGATAAATTAGCTGTTAATTATAATGCGAAAGCAACTAAAGATGATGGATCATGTTCATATTGCCCGTGTGATTCTGAAGATTATTATTATGTATTGAACAAAAGCAAGGACTGTGTAGGCGACCCTTGTATTAAGGTGAAAAGAGTAAATGAAAATGAAATTGTTAAAGACGATTGCTCTCTATGTGATTTGTTAGATATTGATAATACAATAAATTTTGAAATTAAAGCTAAAGCAGGAGCTAATATAAAAACAAAACAATAATGAAAAATAATATAAAAAAATTAATCGTTGTACTTTTAGTTACTTGTAGCTTTAATGTCTTTGGGCAGAGTAAAGTAACAAAAAATATTTATACAACAATAGACAAGATATTTAATATTAATTTAGGAATGTCACCTGAAGAGGTTAATTCTACTCTTGCAATTCAGCCATATGATATTCATCAAAACCTTGCTTTAAGTCAGTTGATTGTTGAGTATAAGTATGTGCATAAATTCATTAAAGATAATGCTGATTTAGTTTATTTAGAATCATCAAGAAATAATGGAGAATTATACTTTCAAGATGAAACTTCTATTTATATGGTTTTTGATAGTAACAGATTTTTAATCTCATATTTCACTAAAGAAGGTATGGCTAAAGCGCAGGATGCTTATGTCTGGGAGAATACATTAATGTTGTTAAATTCCAAAGTTGATTGTGGTAGTTGTATAAAATTACAAAAGGTAAATAAACAATCAGCTAAAAAAGTAGAATCCAAAACGGTTACATCATCTAAATCTAGTAAGAGTACTAGAGTAAAACCAGCTACTAAGTTTAAAAAAACTAAAGATGAGCAAGCTGCTAAAGACAAAAAAGTTGATGAAGTAGTAGATCCGACTTATTTGCAGAAAATGGTAAAAAATCAGCAAGTCGCTAAGGACAAGAAAGCTAAAGACAAGCAGGCTGCAAAGGACAAGAAAGCTAAAGACAAGCAGGCTGCAAAGGACAAGAAAGCTAAAGACAAGCAGGCTGCAAAGGACAAGAAAGCTAAAGACAAGCAGGCTGCAAAGGACAAGAAAGCTAAAGACAAGCAGGCTGCAAAGGACAAGAAAGCTAAAGACAAGCAGGTTGCAAAGGACAAGAAAGCTAAAAAGAAATAATATAGATTTTATAAAAACTTTTAGATATTTTTAAATAAGAAAAAGCCGAGCATTGCTCGGCTTTTCTTTTTTTATAATCAAAAGATTAAAGTTTTTTTTTAAGAAACTGCCCTGTAATTGATTTTTTGCAGTTTAAAATTTCTTCAGGTGTTCCTGTAAATACAATATCACCTCCTTTATCACCTCCTTCGGGACCAAGGTCAATTATCCAATCGGCACATTTTATGACATCCAAATTATGTTCAATACAAACAATTGAATGTCCTTTTTCAATGAGAGCATAAAAGGAATTAAGGAGTTTGTTTATATCATGAAAATGTAAACCCGTAGTTGGCTCATCAAAGATAAATAATGTTTTTTCAGGCGTATTTCCTTTACCTAAAAATGAAGCTAATTTTATTCTTTGTGCTTCACCACCACTTAATGTATTGGAGGATTGCCCAAGTTTTATGTAGTTCAATCCAACATCTTGTAAGGGCTTTAATTTTCGTGCAATACTGGTTTCATTATTGCTCTCAAAAAACTCAATAGCTTCATAAACGGATAAGTTTAAGATATCCGAGATATTTTTATCTCCAACTTTTATCTCTAATATTTCTTTTTTAAAACGCTTCCCTTTACAGTGTTCACATTCTAAATGTACATCTGCCATAAACTGCATTTCTACAGTTGTTTCTCCTTCTCCTTTACAATTTTCGCATCTACCACCATCAACATTAAAAGAGAAGAATCCTATTTTGTATTTTCTAGTTTCAGCTAATGGCTGCCTAGCAAACAGTTTCCTAATATCATCATATACTTTTATATAGGTTGCTGGATTTGATCTTGATGATTTTCCGATAGGATTCTGGTCAATAAACTCCAATTTAGTCAGGTTTTTTGTGCTGATACTTATGTTTTCGTAATTCTTATTTGCTTTGCTAAAATTACCGAAATGTGTATTTAAAGCAGGTTTTAAAATATCTCTTACTAATGTGGATTTTCCAGAACCACTCATTCCTGTAACTAAGGTGAGTCCATTTAAAGGAAACTCTACACTTATATTTTTTAGGTTATGTTTATTAATTCCATCAATAATAATCCTGTCTTTAGTGCTTCTTCTTTTTTTAGGTACAGGAATTATTAGTTTTCCGGAAAGATATTTAGTGGTTAAACTAATTTTCTCTTTATAAATATCTTTTAGTTTTCCTTGGAAAATAATTTCTCCTCCATGAATTCCTGCTTCAGGACCAATATCAATAATTTGATCGGCTTGTTCCATTATCTCCTCATCATGCTCAACTACTATAACCGTATTGCCAATATCTCTCAGTTCTTTCAATATTTTGATAAGTCGTTCGGTATCCTTGGAATGCAAACCAATACTAGGTTCATCTAATATGTACATAGCACCTACTAATGAACTCCCAATAGAAGTGGCAAGATTAATTCTTTGCGATTCACCACCTGATAAAGTGTTTGATTTTCTATCTAGAGTAAGATAGCTCAGCCCCACCTCATTTAAATAGTGTAATCTGCTTTTTATTTCTTGTGTTAGTCGACCTGCAACTTTACTATCAGTATCATCTAGCTTAATATTCTTAAAGAATAAAAGTGCTTGCTCAATATTCATTTTTACAATTTCAGCTATACTTTTGTCTGCTACTTGCACGTAAAGAGAGTCTTTTCTTAACCTAGATCCATCACATTCATCACAATCTGTTTTCCCTCTATATCTAGCAATAAGAACTCTATTTTGTATTTTATATTTTTGGCTTTCTAATTTTTGAAAAAACTGCTGTATCCCTTTACATTTTCCTTTTCCGTTCCAAAGAATAACTTCTTCTTCTTTTGTTAGTTCATTGTATGGCCTATGTATTGGGAAATCAAATTTTGCAGCACGAATAATAAAACGATCCTTCCATTTGCTTAATTTTTCGCCCCCCCAACAGCTTACAACACCTTGATAAACGGATAGGTTTTCATTGATTATTACTTTCTTTTTGTCAATACCTAGTATAGAGCCAAAACCTTCACATTTTCTGCAAGCTCCATAAGGATTATTGAATGCAAAGAAATGAGTGGATGGTTTTTCAAATTGTATTCCGTCTAATTCAAATTTATTAGAGAAATGGTAATTTTTCTGTTGGATTAAAACATTACATTCTCCATTTCCTTCAAAAAAGGCAGTTTGTACAGAATCAGCAATCCTACCTTTAATATCAGTGTTATCAATAATTATACGGTCAATTACAACTTGTATATTACTGTCCGATACCTTTGTTTCATCTTTAAGTAAATCTTTTATTTTGGTTACTTGCCCTTGGTATATTATACGAGAAAAACCTTGTTGTCTTAAAGTAGAAAGAATGCTGTTGTTTTCTTCCCCTTTATAGTTAGTGGTTATAATTACAGTTTCTTCCTTTTCCTGTTTTGTAATAAAGTCAACTACATCACTTACTTGTTGGCGTTTTACTTGTTTTCCTGAAATTGGTGAAATCGTTTTCCCTATTCTAGCAAACAGGAGTTTCAGATAATCGTATATTTCGGTACTTGTACCAATGGTTGACCTAGGATTATTGGTAGTTGTTTTCTGTTCAATAGCAATTGCAGGGCAAATTCCAAGTATCTCATCTACTTCTGGTTTCTGTAATTTCCCAAGGAATTGACGGGCATATGAAGATAGACTTTCAATGTATCGTCTTTGTCCTTCAGCAAACAAAGTGTCAAAGGCTAATGACGATTTTCCACTTCCTGACACTCCAGAAATAACAATTAACTTGTCTTTTGGGATGTTAATAGTGATGTTTTTAAGGTTGTGAACGCGTGCGCCCCTAATCACAATATTATCGGTAGTATTTATTTGTTTTTTGGTCATCCAATTTTCACAGAATTTGCAAAGCTAAGAAATAAGATTTGGATATTTAAAAATGTTTTGCTATATTTGACCCTCAATTTGTACAATTAATTAACAATATACACGCCTATAGTCACACATTTACTTTTAAATTCTTATTAACTAAAAAAAAGTATATGTTGTTAGACAATTTCTCAGATAAAGTATTAGTACAAAATTTTCTTAATGGTGATAATAAATCATTTGAGGTTTTATTAAGTAGACATAAAAGCAGAGTATTTGCCTTTATTATGTCTAAAGTTAAAAATCGTGATATTACTGAAGACATCTTTCAGGATACCTTTATTAAAGTGATTAACTCCTTACAAAAAGGAAAGTACAATGAGGAAGGTAAGTTTTTGCCTTGGATGATGCGTATCTCTCATAATTTAGTGATTGATCATTTCAGGAAGGAGTCAAAAATGAGAAAGATAAGACCGACTTCAGAATTTGATATTTTTGATGTGATAGATGATGGAAGTAAAAATCAAGAGGAAATAATGATACAAACACAAGTGCATTCCGATTTAAAGATATTGATTGAGCAGTTGCCTAATGATCAGAAAGAAGTTTTAAAGATGAGATATTTTGAAGATTTATCGTTTAAGGAAATTTCAGATTTAACCAATTCAAGTATTAATACAGCTTTAGGTAGGATGCGTTATGCCTTAATCAATCTCCGAAAGTTAGCCGAAAAGCAGCATATTGATTTGAAAGTGATATAAAATTTAAGTTTATATAATATTAACTAGGGTATTGCGTTCAAAGTGTGTAATGAAATTTAAAAAAATATTATATGAGCAAAAACTCTACTTTAAAAATGTGGAACCATCTGTTAAAAGAGGAATATACTTTATTTGACAAATCAGTACACAGCATCCTTTCTGAAAGTCAGATTGGACCAAAAAAAGAAACAATAGATACTATTCTTGCGTATGCAAGTTCAGTGAAAGCAATTAGAACAAAGTCTAAAGATAAAATTCTAATTTCGTTAAACTAAGTGGTTTTGGTTAGTAAAAGAGGTCGAGAGGCCTCTTTTATTTTTACTTTTGTTTTGTGAATAAAAAAGAAAGAACACAACACTTTATATCTCATTTTTCTGAGCATATGCCTGAAGCAAAAACAGAGCTTGACTATACGAATGTTTTTGAACTTACTGTTGCTGTATTGCTTTCGGCTCAATGTACGGACAAGCGAATCAATATAATTACTAAAAATTTATTTAGAGAGATGCCCACACCTCAAGTAATGGCTGAATCCTCAATAGATGCAATTTTTGATTTAATAAAATCCTGTACTTACCCAAGGAATAAAGCAAAGCATTTGTCAGGTATGGCAAAAATGCTAATGCAAGATTTTAATGCTGAAATTCCTGCAAATATTAAAGATTTACAAAAATTACCTGGAGTAGGTAGAAAAACAGCTAATGTGGTAGGGTCTGTTTATTTTGATATTCCAGCTATGCCAGTGGATACTCATGTGTTTAGAGTTGCCGATAGAATTGGTATTACAACTAATGCTAAAAACCCTTTGCAAGCTGAATTGCAATTGTTAAAACTTTTCCCAGAAGAAAAGTTAAATATTGCACACCATTGGATGATATTGCACGGAAGATACACTTGTAAAGCAAAGAGGCCTGAATGCGAAAGGTGTGGTATTACAGCTATTTGTAAGTATTTCTCAAAAAAGTAATTTTGTTAATAAATCTACCTTCATTTTTTTGATGTTTGTTAGATAATTCCTCTAATTTGTATAAAATTTATAGCTATGAGCAAAAAAGACCAAAGTGCAAAATTAAAAGCATTAGAACTTACTTTAGGTAAGTTAGAAAAATCCTACGGAAAAGGAGCAGTAATGAAGCTAGGTGATAGGGTAGTTGAAGATATTGAGGCTATTCCAACGGGTTCAATTGGGTTGGATTTAGCTCTTGGGATAGGTGGTTACCCTAGAGGTAGAGTAATTGAAATTTATGGCCCTGAATCTTCAGGAAAAACAACTTTAACAATCCATGCAATTGCTGAGGTGCAAAAGCAAGGAGGTATTGCTGCTTTTATTGATGCAGAACATGCTTTTGATTCTGCATATGCAAAAAACTTGGGTGTTGATGTCGATAATTTATACATTTCACAGCCTGATAATGGTGAGCAAGCTTTAGAAATTGCTGATCATTTAATTAGTTCTGGAGCAGTGGATTTAGTAGTGATTGATTCAGTTGCGGCACTTACACCAAAATCAGAAATTGAGGGAGAAATGGGAGATTCCAAAATGGGACTTCATGCTCGTTTAATGTCTCAAGCACTTAGGAAGTTAACGGCTACTATTAGTAAAACACAATGTACAGTTATCTTTATTAATCAGATTAGAATGAAGATTGGTGTTATGTTCGGAAACCCTGAAACAACTACAGGTGGTAATGCACTTAAGTTTTACTCTTCCATTCGTTTAGATATCAGAAGAATTGGTGCTATTAAGAACGGAGAAGATATTATTGGTAACAGAACTAGGGTGAAAGTGGTAAAGAATAAAGTGGCTCCACCTTTTAGAAAAGTTGAATTTGATATTATGTTTGGTGAAGGGATTTCTCGTTCCGGTGAGGTGTTGGATAAGGCAGTAGATTTAGATGTTGTCAATAAAGCTGGTTCATGGTTTAGTTATGGTGATACAAAACTGGGGCAAGGTCGCGATGCTGTTAAACAAATGATTGCTGACAACCCAGAGCTTGCTCTAGAAATTGAAACAAAAATTAAAGAAGCGTTAACTCAAGAATAAATACTGATGATGCATAAAATTGCATTTTTTTCGGTTCTCTTATTGTGTGCCTGTAGTGGGGATAATGAAAGTAATACAGAAAAATCAGAAATTGTTTTAATTTCTGAAGCAATTCAAAAAGACCCTTCAAACACTATTTTATTATTTGATAGAGCTAACTATAATAAGGCGCTTAATAATTTAGAGTCTGCACTTTTTGATTTAAATCAATGTGTGCAGCTGGATTCTCTAAATTCTGATTTTCATTATTCTGTAGCTGAAATTTATTTTGAACTTTCAAAAAGGCCCAATGCTAATGGAATGTTTCCTTTATTGGTAAAAAAACATTTGACTAAAGCAATAGAATTAAATGATAAGGACCAAAGGTCTCAAGCTTTATTAGGTGAATTGATGTTGGCTTATGCAGAATATAAAGATGCTATTGACTATTTTAATGCCTCTTTAAAAATTGAATACAACCAGGAAAAAACCCATATGCTAATGGGCTATGCTTTTAAGCAATTAGGGCAAGATGATAATGCGATTAATTGTTTCAGGAATGCTGTAAATGTCAACCCTGAGTTTAAGGAGGGATTTGTTCAGTTAGGACAGATGTTTCATATCAAGGGAGATACCATTGCAGTGGTGTATTATAATAATGCTTTGCAATTGGACTCTACTGATGAGATGACTCTTTATAATAAGGCTTTGTTTTATCAAAGCATTATGGATTGGAATGCTTCCTTGGAGGCTTATGCCGATTTGCATAAAGTAAATTTCACCCACAGTAGCGGACATTATAATATTGGTTTTATTCATATGGAGTTAGGGCTTTATGATGTGGCTTCTAATAATTTTGCAGATGCTATTTATTCTAATTCTGAATTTTTTGAGGCCTATTATTCCAGAGGAAATTGTTTTGAAACTTTAGGAAATATAACACAAGCGGAGGTAGATTATAAACGAGCAATAGAGATTAATCCTGAATATACTTTTGCTGTGGAAGCTTTAGAGCAATTGCAATTAAAAAACAAAAAATACAAAAAATAATGAGTGTACAAGATCAAATCACAAGCGATATAAAAGATGCTATGAAAGCCAGAAATGTAGATAAGTTAGCCGCACTTAGGGCTGTTAAATCTGCTATAATGCTAGAAGCTACAAAGGATGGTAGTGCAACAGTTTCTGATGAAGTTTCTTTGAAACTAATTGCTAAGTTAGTGAAGCAAAGAAAAGATTCTGCTGCAATTTTTAAAGAGCAAAACAGACCTGACTTGGTAGTTGATGAAGTAAATCAATTGGCTTACCTTGAGCCTTACTTGCCATCACAGATGGGAGAGGAGGAAGTGAGAAAGATTGTTAAAGAAGTTATTGCAAAGGTTGGGGCATCATCACCTGCTGATATGGGGAAATGTATGGGGCCTTTAATGGGAAGGTTGAATGGTAAGGCGGATGGCTCACTAATTTCTAAACTAGTAAAAGAGGAGCTTTCCTAATTAAGTTTTGACAGAATAAGTAAGTTTTAAAATATAGAGGAAATAAAAAAGGCGAACAAATGTTCGCCTTTTCTTTTTTAGCACCAACTAAAAAATTTATTTTATTTTATCCAAAACTGCTTTGAAAGCCTCTGGATGATTCATTGCTAAATCAGCTAAAACTTTTCTATTTAGCTCAATTCCGTTAGCATGAATTTTACCCATAAACTGGGAGTAAGACATTCCGTGTAATCTTGTTCCTGCATTAATTCTTGCAATCCATAATGCACGGAAAGTTCTTTTCTTGTTTTTTCTATCACGGTATGCGTATTGCATTCCTTTTTCTACAGCATTCTTTGCTACTGTATGTACGTTTTTTCTTCTCCCAAAGTATCCTTTGGCAGCTTTTAAAATTTTACCTCTTCTAGCTTTTGCAGCTACTGAATTTACCGATCTTGGCATAGTTTAATGTTTTTTGGTGTATAGTGGCTTTTAATTTTGTGCCCTTGCTTGAACTATAATACCTGGTTAATAACCTAATTTGTTTTGTTAAATACCTAACTGAAGCTTAACACTTTTTGTATCAGCTTTTGATACAAATCCCGTTTTAGTTAAGTTGTGCTTTTGTTTAGTCTCTTTCTTAGTTAAGATGTGTGACTTAAACGCATGCTTTCTTTTTAGTTTACCAGAACCAGTAAGTTTGAATCTTTTCTTGGCTCCAGCCTTTGTTTTCATTTTTGGCATTGTTTTTCTTTATTTTATTTCTTCTTTTTTGGTGCTATTATCATTATCATTTTCTTTCCATCAAGCTTTGGCATGGTTTCAACTACACCTATATCCTCTAGCGCTTGTGCTAGTCTTAAAAGTAAGATTTGTCCTTTATCTTTAAAGATGATTGATCTACCTCTGAAAAATACAAATGCTTTTACTTTTGCTCCATCATCTAAAAAACTTTTTGCATGTTTTAATTTAAAATCAAAATCATGTTCTCCAGTATTTGGTCCAAACCTTAACTCTTTAATAACAACCTTTTGTGCTTTACTTTTGATTGCTTTTTGCTTCTTCTTCTGGTCGTAAATAAACTTCTTGTAATCTATTATTTTACAAACTGGTGGTTCAGCTTTCGGAGATATCTCTACTAAATCTAAGTTAAGGTTTCTGGCAATTTTAAGTGCCTCATCAAGCGAAACAATATTTGGTTCGCCTCCTTCACCTACCATTCTTACGAATGCGGCTGTTATTTCTCTGTTAGTTCGGTGTAGTTTTTTCTCTATTACTCTACCTCTGAATGGTCTCTTTTTTGCGATTGCGTTACCGTTTTAGTTATTAAAAGTTATTAAATTATCTATTTCTTCTGTTATTCTTGTTACTAATCCATCAACCGAAATACTTCCTAAATCCTCACCTCCATGTTTACGAACCGAGACAGTTCCATCATTTTCCTCTCTTTCGCCAACTATAATGATGTAAGGGACTTTTGAAACTTCTGCATCTCTAATCTTTCTACCGGTAGTTTCAGCCCTATGGTCAATTGGGCCGCAAATATCGTAATTTTTTAATACTTGAGAAACTTTTTCGGCATAATCATGATATTTCTCGCTGATAGGTAATATGATGTATTGGTCAGGTGCTAGCCAAAGGGGAAAATTACCTCCACAATGCTCGATTAATACAGCAACAAATCGTTCCATAGAGCCGAATGGAGCTCTGTGAATCATTACTGGCCTGTGTTTTTGGTTGTCTGCACCTGTATATTCTAGTTCAAAACGCTCTGGTAAATTGTAATCTACTTGAATAGTTCCTAATTGCCACTCTCTACCTAAAGCATCTTTAACCATAAAGTCCAGCTTAGGGCCATAAAATGCGGCTTCACCATATTCTATAACTGTTTCTAATCCTTTCTCAGCAGCTGCTTCAATAATGGATGATTCTGCTTTTTCCCAATTTTCATCCGAACCAATGTATTTTATTTTATTTTCTGGGTCGCGCAAAGAGATTTGAGCTTTAAAATCTTCAAATCCTAAGGCTTTGAAAACATATAATACCAAGTCAATTACCGACATGAATTCTTGTTTAACTTGGTCAGGACGAACAAATAAATGAGCGTCATCTTGAGTAAATCCTCTAACTCTAGTTAATCCATGTAGTTCTCCTGATTGCTCGTAACGATAAACAGTACCAAATTCTGCAAAACGAACAGGTAAGTCACGGTAAGAATATTGTTTTGCTTTGTAAATCTCACAATGGTGAGGGCAGTTCATAGGTTTTAAGAAAAATTCCTCTCCTTCATTAGGAGTTTTGATAGGTTGGAAAGAATCCTCTCCATATTTTTCGTAATGTCCTGAACAAACATATAAATCCTTATGGCCAATATGTGGTGTGATTACTGGTAAGTAACCTGCCTTAGTTTGTGCTTTTTTAAGGAAATTTTCTAATTTTTCACGCAATTGAGCTCCTTTTGGTAACCATAAAGGTAAACCTTGCCCTACTTTTTGGGAAAAAGTAAACAATTCCATTTCCTTCCCTAGTTTTCGGTGGTCTCGCTTTTTTGCTTCCTCTAACATTTCAAGGTGAGCAGTAAGGTCTTTTTGCTTAGGGAATGAGACACCATAAATACGGGTAAGTTGCTTACGGTTTTCATCTCCTCTCCAGTATGCTCCTGCGATATTTAATAATTTAATTGCTTTTATTTTTCCGGTAGACGGGATATGCGGTCCTCTACATAAATCGGTAAAATTACCTTGTGTATAGAAAGTAATACTTCCATCTTCCAGCCCTTCTAATAATTCTAATTTGTACTCATCTCCTTTTTTGGTAAAGTAGGCAATAGCTTCTTTTTTTGAAATATCCTTTCTTTCGAATGACATCTTCTGAGAAGCCAACTCCTTCATTTTCTGCTCAATTTTAGGTAGTTCATCAGAAGAAAGAACACGATCACCTAAATCAATATCATAGTAAAATCCATTATCGATTGCAGGGCCAATTCCTAACTTAACTCCAGGGTAAAGTGCTTCTAATGCTTCTGCCATAATGTGAGCAGAAGAATGCCAAAAACTCATCTTACCTTGTTTATCATTCCAAGTATGCAGGGTAAGGGTAGAATCATTAGTAATAGATCGGTTTGCATCCCAAACTTCTCCGTTTACACTAGCCGAAAGCACATTTCGTGCCAGCCCTTCAGAAATTCCTTTAGCAATATCCATTGCTGAAGTTCCACTTTCTACTTGTTTGATACTTCCATCAGGAAGAGTAATATTAATCATTCGTTCTTGTTTTAAAGCCTGCAAATATAGGAAGTAGTTCTTAGATATTAGTTGTTAGTTGTTAGTTTTTGATTCTTAGATAAAATGGAGGTTTTTATTATAATATTTTATTTATTTCAATATTTTTATATAGGATTTTTTATAAAATTCAAAAAGAAAAGATTGAAGATAATAATCTAAAAGATATTGATGAATTTATTTTAAAATTAATTAAGCCATATGCAAATTTTTTGCTTTATGAAAATCATCATCTAACTGAACATGTTGATGATGAATAATCTAGCTTTGTATTACCCCAGGATTATACGCCTCTTTTATTGGGGCATTATTAGCCGCTTCAATTCCCATAGAGATTACATTACGGGTTTCCAATGGGTCAATAATAGCATCTACCCAAAGTCGAGAAGCTCCGTAGTAAGGAGAGGTTTGTGCATCATATTTGTCGGTAATGGTTTTTAGAAGTTTCTTTTCTGCTTTTTCATCCATTTCTTCTCCTTTTGCTTTTAAGGAAGCTTTTTCAATTTGTAATAAAACCTTAGCAGCTTGTGCACCACCCATAACAGCCATTTGAGCCGTTGGCCAACTTACAATTAACCTAGGGTCGTAAGCCTTACCGCACATGGCATAGTTTCCTGCACCATAGGAATTACCAATAATAATAGTGAATTTTGGTACCACAGAATTTGCCATAGCATTTACCATTTTGGCTCCATCCTTAATGATACCACCATGTTCGGAGCGTGAGCCTACCATAAAGCCAGTAACATCCTGTAGAAATACCAATGGTATTTTCTTTTGGTTGCAATTGGCAATAAAACGAGCTGATTTATCTGCAGAATCCGAATAGATAACCCCACCGAATTGCATTTCTCCTTTTTTGGTTTTAATCATTTCTCTCTGATTGGCAACAATGCCCACTGCCCAGCCATCAACTCTTGCATATCCGCAAATAATGGTTTGTCCATATCCTTCTTTATATTCTTCAAAATCGGAGTCATCCACTAGGCGAGAAATGATGTCCTTCATGTTATAAGGTTTTGATCTTTCTTTTGGGAGTATTCCATAAATTTCTCTTTGATCTTCCTTAGGTTCAGTACTTTTTTTCCTATTGAAACCTGCCTTTTCGGTATCGCCAATTTTATCCATTATATTTCGGATTTTATCCAAAGCATCTTTATCATCCTTGGCTTTGTAATCCGTTACTCCAGAAATTTCACAATGCGTTGTAGCACCTCCTAAAGTTTCGTTATCAATACTCTCGCCAATAGCGGCTTTTACAAGGTAACTTCCTGCTAAGAATATACTTCCTGTTTTGTCTACAATAAGGGCTTCATCGCTCATTATTGGCAGGTAAGCTCCTCCGGCAACACAAGCACCCATAACGGCAGAGATTTGAGTAATTCCCATTGAACTCATACGCGCATTATTACGAAACATTCTTCCGAAGTGTTCTTTGTCAGGAAAAATTTCATCTTGCATAGGTAAGAACACTCCAGCACTATCAACCAAGTAGATAATTGGCAGCCTGTTTTCCATTGCAATTTCTTGCAACCGCAAATTCTTTTTGGCAGTAATAGGAAACCAAGCTCCTGCTTTTACGGTAGCATCATTGGCAACAACAATACATTGCCTGTCTTTTACATAAGTTATTCCAGCAACCACTCCACCTGAGGGGCAACCTCCATATTTGGCATACATTCCTTCCCCAACAAAAGCACCAATTTCTAAAAAGTTAGTGTCAGTATCTTTTAGGTAATCAATTCGCTCACGAGCTGTAAGTTTTCCTTTGGCATGTTGCTTGTCAATTTTTTGTTTTCCTCCACCTAAAGAAACAATAGCATGTTTTCTTTTCATCTCCGAGATGAGTAACCTCATCTTATCATCATTCTTATTGAAATCTAAGTTTGCCATTTTATAAAATTTTGTCAAAAATAGAAAATTGATATTAGATATGAGTAGTTAGGCAATAGACTTATTTAGCGGTACAATATTATAGCTCAATACTAAGGTCTATATTGTTCAGATAATCTATGCTTTCAGGCCCCAAATTAAAGAGTAGATCTAAAATAGAAAGGTTAGGAATAAAACCTTGCTTTTCCATAAATACTTGATCGTATTTTTTTTGGTTTTTGAGTTCCCAAGTATAATTTCTTAAATCAAAAAAATCACCTTTATGCAAGTATTCAGTTGTATTTTTTATGGTATTTTCTTCCTGTAATATGTCAAGTATTGCTTTTTGTAACTTGCTATTAAAGTTTATAAGATATTCTTCTTTTTCTTCAAAAAAAGGTTTTAACTCATCCTTGTAATATTCAAAAAAAGGGGAGGAGTTGTAAGCTGATTCTATAGCATTCCAGTGTTGCTTTTGCCAATTCTGTATGTAAGAAATTTTAAGGTTTTCAATAATTGTTTTACTACTTCCTTTTCTTTCTTTAGGAATGCTAAGGCGTAATTTCCCATTAGCATCATAAATATCACATCTGTTACGGATGCTTTGTTTTATAAAATGTTCGTTAAATTCAATACTGCAATTTGGGTGTTGCAATAAAATTGCGTAATAGGAAATAGGGGCTAAATAAGCTGTTGGTAAAAGCGGATTATTTAACACTACTAAACAATCGGTTCCATCTGATTTTTTTAAGTCCTTTAGCATTTTTATCCCAGCTCATCCATACAAAAAGAGCTTTACCTACTATATGGTTTTCAGGTACAAATCCCCAAAAACGACTATCAGCCGAATTGTGTCTGTTATCTCCCATCATCCAAAAATAATCCATAGCGAAAGTATAAGTAGTAGCTACTTTATCATTAATATAAATTTCACCCGCTACAACTTCTAATTTGTTGTTTTCGTAACGCTCAATGATATCCTTATAGATGGATAAGTTTTCAGTTGTAATACTTACCGTTTCTCCTGCTGCGGGAACAGTGATAGGACCAAAATTATCGACATTCCATTTGAAGTTTTTGTCATGTGGGAAAATATAATCAGCATAAATACCACCTTTTTCATATTGCCTTTTTACAGAAGTAACATTCGTAAAATTTTGTATGGCATCACGGCTTTCATTTGTTAATGTAAGGTTGTATTCGTTTTTATTACGACCATAACCTCCTTCAGTAATATCATATTTTTCATATAATATATTAGGATTTAAGCCGGTTCCTTTTGTGCTAACGTTATAGTGCCATTGCTTTTTCATTCCCTCTGGCTCTTCTTGAGGTGCATCATTTACCATCAGCTGAGCATCAATGAGTTCAATTTTATCTCCAGGAACTCCTACGCATCTTTTTACATAGTTTTCTTTCTTGTCAACTGGTCTTCCTAAAGTTTCGGCAGGCCAATTGAATACTACACAATCATTTCTTTTAATTTCTCCCAAACCTTTCATCCTATGGTAAGGTAATTGTACGGCTTCAGTATACGACTTTCCGTTACCTATTGGCATAGTGTGGTGCACCAAAGGAAAGGCAATAGGTGTCATAGGTACTCTTGGGCCATAAGCAACTTTACTTACAAATAAAAAGTCGCCAATTAGCATGGATTTTTCCATGGATGAAGTAGGAATAGTATAAGCCTCAATAAGGAAAGTTCTAAGGATTGTAGCAGCAATCACTGCAAAACCAATGGCATCTATCCAACTTCTTACTTCCGATTTTTTCTTTTTAGGTTTCTTTTCTCTTTTCTTCCAGAACTTATAGTTTAAGGTTTCCCAAAACAAAATATCACCCACGATTAAAGGAATAAAATATAACCATTCCCCTTCCAATACATAAACAAATAGAGTCCATGCTATGGTAAATATAATAAATGCTACTATTGTAAAGAATTTTCCTAATATTTCTTTTAATTTTTTCATAATCTATCTAACGATTTTTATTTTTTTTATTTTGCTAAAACATCTTGCATACTAAAAACTCCTTGCTTACCAATTATCCACTTGCCTGCAATAAGGGCTCCTATTGCAAAGCCATCACGGTTTTTGGCGGTATGTTTTATTTCTATTTCATCCAATGTACTCCTGTATTTTATGATGTGTGTTCCTGAAACATCTCCAATTCTTTCGGTAGTTATTGGTGTGTTTTTTGCTAAAATATTTTCCATTTGTTCTCCTAACGTTTTAGCAGTTCCACTAGGTAAATCTAATTTTTTAGTATGATGAATTTCATGTAAACTACTTTCATGATTTTGATTTTTCATCAGCTTGGCTAATGTCTTATTGATTTCAAAAAAGATATTCATTCCTAAGCTAAAGTTGGAGGCGTATAAAAAAGCACCTTTTTTTGTATTGCATAAATTCTCAATTTCTGCTAGATTTTTGAGCCAACCAGTCGTTCCTGAAACAACAGGAATACCACTGTTTATTGCATGGCTAATATTTTCAAATGCTGTGGTTGGGGTGCTAAAATCAATGGCTACATCAGCAGTGCTTAAGTTTAAGCTAGTGGCTGGTTTTTCTGATGATGAATTGCAGACAATGGTATAACCTCTTTCAATGGCTAATTCGCTAATTCGCTTGCCCATTCTTCCATTTCCTAGTATTGCAATCTTCATGGGGCAAATTTATAATTTAATTGATAAGGACAAACCATTTACATTTTCTTTTGCCATATAGATGGGTTGAAAGTGCAATGAGATATCCTCATTCACATCATAATCAAATAAATGGGCACTAACTGAAGCATCAACAATATTCAATATATAAGTTAAAGTAAAAAGCAAAGCCGAAACTTCACGGTTTCTTCTGTAAAACTCTGTTAAAGTAATTAGGTCGGTATTGCTGTAATCCAAATTATCAGTAGTATTCTTATATTTTCTATTCAGGTAAGTGCTTTTGTACAAGTTATACAAATTATGATTTTCCCTAAAATAATAAGCGGAGGTGATAAGCCCAGTATAGATTATGGGTACTTTCCAATATTTTTTAGTGTACACTTGCCCAGCACCAGGAATAATTGCGGAATACATTCCTGCTCGTTTAGGAATTTTAACCAAGGATTCTTGGGCTTTACACATTCCTGTAAATATTAAAAATAGGGCAATAAGTATGTGTTTTTTTAGCTGCAATTTATTTATTAATAAATTCAAAAATTTTGGCTAAATCTTCATCATTGTTAAAAGGAATAATAAGTTTTCCTTTTCCTTTTTTATTTCTTTTCAATTCTACTTCCTTTTCCAAGTTGCGTGATAAGTCATGCATCATTTTTTGATGCTGAAAAGGCAGGGGTTGAGGTGTGTTTGTCACTTTGTTTTTGGAAGTGCGTTTATAATCATTATCTACAAAATCCTTTACTAGTTGCTCCACTTCACGAACGGAGTAACCATTTGCTAATATGTCATGAAATATATTAAGCTGACTCACTTTGTTTTTTACAGTAATTAAGGCTCTGGCATGTCCGGTGCTAATTTTGCCATCACTCAATCCTTTTTGTATTTCTGAAGGGAGTTTCAAAAGGCGTAAAAAGTTGGTTACGGTTGATCTGTTTTTACCTACTCTTTCGCTACACTGTTCTTGGGTAAGTTTTACCTCTTCAATAAGCCTTTGATAGCTTAGTGCAATTTCAATTGGGTTAAGGTTTTCTCTTTGAATGTTTTCGACCAAAGCCATTTCTAGCATTTCTTGGTCATTAGCAATACGCACGAAAGCAGGTATTTTATCTAATCCTGCTATTTTTGAAGCTCTGAATCTTCTTTCCCCCGATATAAGTTGGTATTTATTTTCCTTTAGTTTACGAACTGTTATGGGTTGTATAATACCTAACTGTTCAATGGATGAGGCTAGTTCATTTAGTTTTTCTTGCTTAAATTCTGTTCTGGGTTGAAAAGGATTTGTTTCTATCTCAATGAGTAAAATTTCATGTGTTTTTCCTACTACAGAAGTGTTTTCTTGTTTTGCCTGAGCTGTTGTTTCAATGCTAGTATTTCCTAAAATGGCTGATAAACCTCTTCCTAATGATCCTCTTTTTTTTGTCATTTTATTCTGTTTCTATACTAGCTGTTTCTAATTTTTTTAATAATTCGTTTGCTAGGTTTAAGTAGTTAGTGGCTCCTTTACTTGAAGCGTCATGTATTACAATTGTCTCTCCGTAAGAGGGTGATTCGCCAAGGCGAACATTCCTGTGAATTATAGTTTTGAATACCATTTCTTGAAAGTGTGTTTTTACTTCCTCAACAACTTGGTTGGAAAGGCGTAAACGAGTATCGTACATGGTAAGGAGTAGGCCATCAATTATCAAATCAATGTTAAGTCTTTGTTGTACAATTTTAATGGTATTGAGTAATTTCCCTAAACCTTCTAAGGCAAAATATTCGCATTGTATAGGTATAATTACAGAATCGGATGCTGCCAGTGCATTAAGGGTAAGTAATCCTAATGATGGTGCACAATCAATGATGATAAAATCGTACTCATCACGGATTGGAGCCAATACCTTTTTCAATCGATATTCTCTTTCTTCTAGCTCTACTAAGTCCAGTTCGGCAGCTACTAAGTCAATGTTAGCAGGTAGTAAGTCCATGTTAGGGCTTTTAGTTTCTACTATACATTCTTTGGCGTTAGTTTTCCCTGTTAAACATTCGTATATTCCTTTTTCTATTTCCTTAGGGTTGTGTCCTACTCCCGAGCTAGCATTAGCTTGGGGGTCAGCATCAATTAAGAGTACTTTTTTTTCTAGGACTCCTAAACATCCTGCTAAATTCATTGCAGTAGTTGTTTTTCCAACTCCGCCTTTCTGATTTGCAATTGCAATTATTCTTCCCATTTATAGTCTTGTTTTTACGGCTATAAAAGTAGGATACTAGTGTTTAATATCCATTTGATTGTTGGGTCTAATTATCAACAAAATAGGAGAGTTGTTAAGAAAAACAGCAGACATTAAAAAACCCTAACAAAATAAATTGTTAGGGCTTCATTTGTTTTAGATTTTAGGATTAATCCTTTCCTAAATCATCAAAATGGACTTCAGTAAAATCTGATGATGTTTCTTCTTTTATTTCTGGCTTAACTTTAGTTTTTATTTTCTTTTTTATTCCTACTTTTTTCTTTTTAACCTCTCTCTTTTCCTTATTTAGTTCTGTAGTATTTTCAGTAATTTCATTCCTTTTACCTTCTGTGTTTGTTATTACTTCCTCTCCTTTTTCTTTAATTATATAATCGCTTACTTCATTTAAAGCTTCTTTGAACTTTGCGAAATCTTCCTTGTACAGATATACTTTATGTTTCTTGTAAAAAGGGGTTCCGTCCTCATTAAAATCACGCTTACTCTCAGTAACGGTCATGTAATAGTCCTCTGCTTTTGTCGATCTTACATCAAAAAAATAAGTTCTTCTTCCTGCACGAACCGATTTTGAAAAAATTTCTTTTATATCTCTGTTTTCAGCCATCAGTAATTTTTTTAAAAGCCAAATATATTAAAATATATTAAGTAGTAGTTACGATTCTTTATTTGTCTGTATTTGATGCATCTCGAAATAAAATCCTTTTTGGCTAAGTAATTCACTGTGCGAACCGGATTCTGTTATCTCTCCATTTTCAAGTACTATAATTTTATCAACATCTTTCAGTGTTGATATTCTGTGCGAAATAATAATACTGCTTTTTGCCTTACTTTCTACTTTCAATTGTTTTAAAATTCTTTGTTCCTTCGTTGCATCAATTGCTGAAAGACAGTCATCAAAAATATAAAGTGATGGGTTTTTGTAAAAAGTTCTAGCAATGGCAAGCCTTTGTCTTTGTCCTCCTGAAAGTTGTACACCTCTTTCTCCTATTATAGTATCCAATCCTTCTTTAAAATTATTTAATTCATCTAAAATATCTGCTTTTTTAGCAGCTTCAATTATTTTTTGGTTATCAATAGTGTCACTTGAAAAAGCAATATTTTCTCTTATTGTTCCCGAAAATAAATAACCGTCCTGCGGAATGTAGCCTATGGCAGTTCTTAAACTATTTAGGTTTAAATTTTTAATGTTAGTATTTCCAAAGCTAATACTACCAGTTGAGGTGTCGTACAAGCGGCAAACTAGGTTAGCAATAGTTGATTTCCCACTTCCTGTTTTACCAAATATACCAAGCGTGTTTCCTTCTTTTAGTCTAAAGCTTAGGTTTTTCAGAGCCTGAATATTAGTGTCAGTATAACTTAAATTAACTTCATTAAACACAATATCGCCTTCAATGGAGGTGTGTTCTGTTGTTTTGTTTTCAATGTCTGAAGTAAGTAATAAAAAGTCGTTTATTCTTTCTTGTGAAGCTGCTGCTCTTTGTACTAATGAGGTAATCCAACCAATTGAAGCAACAGGCCAAGCTAACATGTTTACATAAATAATAAACTCAGCAATATTTCCTGTACTAATATTTCCTTTAAAGCTTTCCAACCCTCCAATATAAATCGTTAGTACGCTACTAACCCCAATCATGGAAATTATTAAAGGAAAAAATAAGGCTTCTATTTTTACAAGTTCTAATTGTCGCTTGGTGTATCTTTTGCAACTATTCATAAATACCTCTAAGGCATTTTCTTCATTACTAAACGATTTAATAATTTTTATTCCTGAAAAAGTTTCCTGTGCAACTGTAGTAATATCCGAAAGTTGTGCTTGCACTTTTTCACTTCTTTTATTCATAGTACTACTTACAAAATAAACTGAAACAGCAAGTATAGGCAAAGGCAAAAGCACAAAAAATGTTAGCGTTGTACTTATGCTTAGCATTTTACTAATCACGAGTAAAAACAAGATAAATATATTGATGGCATACATAAGGGCAGGACCTAAGTACATGCGCACTTTACTTACATCTTCCGATATTCTATTCATCAAATCGCCAGTTTTATTTTTTTTGTAAAACGAGATGCTTAAAGCTTGATATTGTTGATAGATTTCATTCTTTAAATCATATTCTATTTTCCTTGATATTACAATAATAGTCTGTCGCATGCAATACATAAAGATACCTTTGAGTATGGCAAACAAAACAATTAAGCTGCCATATTTTATAAGTATCTCACTTGTGTTTGAACTGTTTCCCGTATTCATGCTAAGAATTACTGCATCAAAGGCTTTCCTTACAAATTCAGCAGGGTATAAGGCAAATAAGTTGGCTATGATAATAAAAACCGTACCTATTGATAGTAATGTTCGGTATTTCCAAAAGAATTTATTGAGGTAAAATAAGTGTTTCATTAATTGTTGAGTTACTTTATTTAAAAAGCCAAAAATAATAAGTAAATTCGCGTCCAATTTAAAAATGAGAAGAAATTAATTTTTAAAGTAGATTTATCTGATTAAATAGTATAATTTAATACAAGAAAAAGAAATGGCATTAACAGAAATAAAAGCTAAAAAAGATGGATTGATTATAAGTGAAATGAGTTTAATGGGGCATGAACAAGTTATTTTTTGCAATGATGCGGAAACAGGATTAAAAGCAATTATTGCTATTCACGATACAACTTTAGGTCCCGCTCTTGGTGGTACGCGTATGTGGGATTATGCTAATGAAGAGGATGCTATTCAGGATGTGTTGCGTTTGTCAAGAGGGATGTCATTTAAAGCTGCTATTTCTGGTTTGGAACTAGGAGGTGGTAAAGCGGTTATTATTGGAGATTCTAAAACTGAAAAAACGGAAGCGTTAATGCGTAAATTTGGTCAGTATGTCGACAGCTTAGGGGGTAAATATATTACTGCTGAGGATGTTGGTATGAATACTAAAGATATGGAGTATGTACGTATGGAAACTAAGCATGTAACAGGAATTCCTGAAAGCATGGGAGGTAGTGGTGATCCTTCACCAGTTACTGCTTTTGGTGTGTTTATGGGAATGAAAGCTTCTGCAAAATACAAATGGGGAAGTGATAATTTAGACGGTAAAACAGTACTTGTACAAGGAATTGGGCATGTAGGGGAAAACTTAGTAAAACATTTAACAGATGATGGTGCTAATGTAATTATCAATGATATTAATGAAACACGATTGGCTGAGCTTACTCAGCAGTATGGAGCCAAAATTGTAATGGGTGATGCTATTTATGATTTGGATATTGATATTTACGCTCCATGTGCTTTAGGTGCAACAGTAAATCCTAACACGATTAGTCGATTGAAATGTGAGATAATTGCTGGTGCTGCTAATAATCAGTTAGCTGATGAGGTAAGAGATGGGAAATTGTGTGCAGATAAAGGAATTATTTATGCTCCTGATTTTTTAATTAATGCTGGTGGTTTGATTAATGTTTATTCTGAAATTCATGGATATGATAGAGAGCATGCTATCAACCAAACTAGAGAAATTTATAATACAACGTTAGAGATTTTAAAGAAAGCAGAATTAGAGAGTATAACAACTCATGCTGCTGCTTTAGAGATAGCTGAACAAATAATTAATGATAGAAAAAACGCGTAATTTCAGATGCTAAGTAGAAGACATATCAGGTTAAAAGTAATGCAATCATTGTATTCATATTTTACAGTAAAGGAGGATAATGTGCCAGTTGCTGAGCGTTCAATGCTAAAACATATTAATGAAGTAGTAGAGCTTAATTTAGTGATTATTTCTTTATTGATTGAGTTGGTGAAACATGCTGATAACTTCTTTGAACAAGGTAAGAAAAAACACTTACCATCTGCTAATGATTTGAATCCTAACAGACGATTTGTTGAAAATAAAATTATTGCACTAATTCGTGAGGATAATCCTTTGATGCACAAGGTAAGTAGAGTCTCAGGTATTTGGTTGAAGAATGACCATGATGTTGTAAGAAAGTTATTCTCTGAACTGTTTAAATCAGAATTATATACAAAATATATTTCTACTGAGGAAAACGGAGTTGATGTTGATCAAAGATTTATTGTAAATGCATTGAATGAAATTGTATTGAACAATGAGTTAGTACATCATATACTAGAAGAAAGAAGTATATATTGGACGGATGACTTGCCATTTGTTGCCGCTATTGTTATGGGACAGATTAAGTCTAATAAAATCATTAAGCCTGATTCAGCATTTAAGGATGATTCGGATGAAAAATTTGCATTAAAATTATTTCGTAATACAATAAATAACAACAAAGAGTATGAAGATATAATTGTAAAATTCTCAAAAAACTGGGAATTAGATCGTATTGCAATTATGGATCAATTATTCTTAAAAATGGCTTTTGCTGAAATTTTTTCAATGGAAGATTTGCCCGTAAAAGTTTCTATGAATGAATATATTGAAATTTCAAAATATTATGGCGCAGCAAAAAGCAAACTGTTTGTGAATGGTTTGTTGGACAGTGTAGTAAAAACCTATACTAGAGAAGGGAAAATTAAAAAAATAGGGAGAGGATTAGTTTAAAAAAACCTTATTTTTGAAATCAAAAATTAAAATGAAGCAACCTATCTTATTATTAGTATCCTTAGCTTTAGCTTCTTGTAACTCATCATCTGATGAAAAGACAATAACTACCGACTTAGTGAATAGCCCACTTACAGCAAATAGTAATGCTGAAAAAGTATTGACACCTAACATTGAAATGCTCGAAACGAGTTACAATTTTGGTGAAATACAACAAGGTGAATCAGTTACACATTACTTTATTTTAAAAAATACTGGTGATGCTGACCTTATAATTTCAACTGCAAAAGGAAGTTGTGGCTGTACAGTGCCTCAGTGGCCTAAAACACCAATTGCAAAAGGGAAAGAGGCTGAAATTAAAGTTACTTTTAATAGTGCAGGCAGATCAGGAAAACAAAATAAAACCGTTACTTTGGTGACCAATGCAATACCAAATACTAAAGTATTAACTATAAATGGGAATGTAATTGTTCCTCAAAATAAATAAATATGATATTATTACAATCAGCAGGAACTGGAACTTCATCATTAATTATGTTCGGTATGATATTTGCCGTAATGTATTTTTTTATGATTCGTCCCCAAATAAAAAAACAAAAGCAAGAGCGTGAATACCGTTCAGCATTAAAAATTGGAGATTCAGTAATTACTATTGGTGGTATTTATGGTAAAGTTACGGATGTAAAGGAAGATGCTGTTGTTGTTGAAGTGCATGGGGGTACAAAGTTAAAAATAGCTAAAACTGCAGTTTCAATGACAGGTGAATCTGGTATAGAGAAATAATAATGATTGAGCGCTTAAAAAACAGAATACGTAGTTTTTTTAAGTCAGCATCAAATAATAAAAGGCTAAGTACTTACGCTTTATTTCTTTTTATTTCTCTCTCGTTTTGGTTTTTAAGTATGTTGTCCAAGCAACATGAAACAACCTTAAAAGTTCCTCTTATTTATAGTAATTTCCCAGCTGATAAATTAGTGTCAGCTCCAGTTTCTAATTTTGTTGAGGTTAGAGTTAAAGCTCCAGGATTTTCTATTTTATTTTATAATCTGTTTAATTTTTCCAAACTAAGTTTGGATATTGATAAGGCAAACACTAAGCCTAATAAAGGGGGGAGTGAAGTGTTTTGGATAATGAATGCTAAGCGAAAAGCTGTGGTTGAAATTATTTCTACTTCTATGGAACTGCTTGATATAAGTCCCGAAAGGTTAGTTATACCCTTTAGTGATAAAGCCAAAAAGAAAGTGCCTATTAAACTTAATCAAACTATTAGTTTGAAAGCTGAAATGTGGTTTGCAAATCCGATTATTTTAATTCCTGATAGTATTATGATTTATGGAGAGAAACAACAATTGGATACCATAGATTTCATTGATACAGAAGAGCTTTTATTGACAGATGTTAGTGAAAGCAATAATAATAAAGTATCCCTTAGTATTCCTACCAAGGTACAATGTAAAGTAAAAAATATTGAGGTTATAATTGAGGTAGAGCCTTTTGTGGAACAACTTATAGAATACAAGGTGCAAGTAATTAACATGAAAAAGGGCTATACTATAAAATTATTTCCTGAAGTGGTGCAAGTTACCCTTAGGGCGCCAAAAGATAAATACAGCATGCTACAAACTGATTTTTTAACATTAAAAGTAGATGCTTCTCTTATTTCAACCGAAAATTCAACCTTAGCTGTTGAGGTGGAAAGTATGCCATCCTTCATTCAGTTGCAAAGGGTATATCCTTCAAGGCTTGAATTCTTACTGATTAAGGAGCAATGAATTATTAATCTCCACTTTACAGCTTACAGCATAATGGTCGGAAAGCTTTTGTTTGTGTCTTTTATAATTATAGCTTTTAAACCTTTCGTTATGCAAAATATAATCAATACGTAAAGCAGGCAGTTTTACAAAGCTTTGGCCAATTCCTTTTCCTGACTCTTTAAAGGCATCCTTAAGGTTTTCACTAATCGTGTTGTAAGCATAGGAAAGTGGGGTGTCATTAAAATCCCCACACAAAATAATAGGATAGGGCGAGCTTTGCATATGTTCCTTAATTACTCTGGCTTCTTCAGCTCTTTTTTTATAGCTACTTTTCATTCTTTCAACTATCCCTTTTATGCCTTCTTTTAGGGTTTCTTTTTTAGGATTTTGTAAAAATGAATAATCACTATTCTTAAACCAATTAGAGGCTAAATGAACGTTGTAAACCCGAATTGTATCAGAGTGTATATTGAGGTCGGAATAAATACAAACATTGTTCATACGCTCTCCTTTTATGCTTACAGTCGATTTGTTTATTTGAGGGAAGTTACTGTATATAGCCATGTGCCATTGATCCTTTTTGCTTTGTAAGCCTATGTGTTTATACGCATAATTTAAAGTTGGAATTTTATCAGGGGTGTAAAATTCTTGTATGCAAAGTATGTCTGCTTTTTCAGTTTTTAAAAACGCTACTATTTCTGATTTTATATCAGGTTTTGCTATCCATCCGTAGCGATTGAAAAGACGTACGTTATAGGAAAGTACTTTAATGCTATCAGTATTTTCAGTTGTTTTGGGCTGAGTGCCAAAAAACAAACCTATGTATTGTATACCGATTAGCAATATGATAATATTTGCCCAAACTTGTTTTTTAAAATCAATTATCCAATAAATAAGAAATAAAATATTTACAATGTAAAAAACAGGAAATAGCAAGCCAAAAAAGGAAATAGGCCAAAAAAATGTGGGACTTATATAAGGAGATAAATAGGAAAGAAGTAACAATAGTAAACAAATGGAATTTGTTAGATAAAGGAGTTTGTTAATGAGTGAAAGTCCTTTCATTTTATTTTTTACTAGCACTAAATAAAGTTGCCTTTTCTTCTTTGCTTAAGCTTTCATAACCTGATTTTGATATTTTCTCTAAAACTATATCTACTGCTATTTGCTGTGCTGACTTTTCAGTATTGAATTGTGTATCTGTCTTTTTTCTTTTATGTACAGTTTTGAGTTTACTTTTGGGTTTAAATAAATTGTATATATTATTTATCCATTTTGTAAATTCTATTGAAAAATCATTCCCTTTTTGCAATTGCTTAATGTACAGGTAACCAAATAATGCTCCTCCTAAATGTGCAATATGTCCTCCTGAATTTCCTTTTGGAATACTTAATAAATCTAGCATAACACTAAAAATAGCTATGTGTTTCAATTTAACAATTCCTATAAAGGGAAAACGAACGCTATAGTTTGGCGTGTAAGTGGCAATTGCTACCATAATAGCAAGTACTGCAGCTGATGCTCCCAAAGCTTGTGCGTTTTGGGTGTAAATCGCTAAAGCAGGAATATAGTTATAGGCAATAATAAAGATTAGTCCTCCAGAAATCCCACCTAGTATATAGGTGCTGAGTAGTTGTTTAGGACTTAAGTATTGTAAAAATATTTTTCCTGCAAAATGTAACCAAACCATATTAAACAGCAAATGTAAAAAGCCATTGTGGAAAAACATATAAGTGATAAACGCCCAAGGTTGACTAAGCAATCTGCTGTTTTCAGCAGGTAAATAAAGTTGGTTTAAAATAGGCGATAAATGAAACTGAAACATAAAAGAGAATACGCCTAAAATACTGAAGAGTAAAAATACACCAACATTTAGATAGATGAGTTTATTCAAGATTGTTCCTTGTTTAAACTCTTGTTTCAGGTTATTTAGAATACTATCCATTAATAAAATTGAGTATTATTTTTCTGCCAATATTTTAATAAAATAAAGCCAAATAGCATTCCTCCCAAATGAGCAAAGTGTGCTACATTATCGGCAGGATTATTGCTTATTCCTGCATATAATTCCATTATTCCATAAATGATAACAAAGTATTTTGCTTTTACTGGAATCGCAAAATAAATATAAAGCAGAGTGTTGGGGAAAAGCATTCCAAATGCCAATAGAATGCCAAATACAGCACCTGAAGCTCCTACAGTTGGAGTAGATACTAACTGTGTTAGCCTTAAAGAATTTACATTTCCAGGATTATAACGGCCATTTTTTGCCAGCTCCATAAGTTCAGGAAAACCATTTGCTAATTCTATAATTTGATATTGACTAACAGCCAAATGAACAAAGGCTGCCCCAATTCCTGTTATCATGTAATAAATTAAGAATCGTTTTCCTCCCCATACATTTTCTAATATTTTGCCAAACATCCAAAGTGCAAACATGTTAAACAATAAATGGGTGAAGTCTCCATGCATAAAAAAATGGGTGATCAACTGATGTGGCATAAAATCAGGTGATTGAAACTGATGGAGAGCAAACCATTTTGTGAAGTTTATTCCGTAACTTTCTAAGGAAATGGTTGCTAAAAAAAACAAACCATTAATGATGAGTAAATTTTTAACTATTTCGGGTAATTGGCTAAAACTAGATGGTCGGTACATGTTAAAAATATTTTTCTAAGTCGGAAGTTTGTAAATTAATTAAGGTAGTTTTTCCTAATGGGCATATACTTGGGGTACTGCATTTTAATAATTCAGTTTTTAAAGAAAACATTTCTTGAGTACTGAGTTTCTTCTGTTCGCTTATGGCTAGGCTTATGGCTAGGCTTATGGCTAGACCATTATGCTGGGTAGTTTGTAGTTGTTCATTATTCTTGTGTTGTTCTATTAAACTTTCTATTACAAACTGCAAATTTTCTTCTTGGCATTCAGTAGGTATCCCAAGTAACGCTATGCTGTCATTTTCACGTATTTCAAATGAAAATCCTACGGCTAATAAATCTCCTTTCAATTGCTTGATAATAGTTATATCATTCTTGTTAAGGTGTATTTCTTTTGGAAATAATAGTTGCTGAGATTGTCCCTTATTTTTGGAAAGTACATTGCTAAAATATTCAAATAAAATGCGTTTATGTGCTCTGCGTTGGTGCAATAAAACCATGCCTTCCTGTGTAGTGAAAGCAATAAATTTATTTCCAATTTGCATCACATCACTAAAATTGTTTTCTGCTTCAAGATGATTTTTAACTTGTATTTCTTGTGAAATGGATTGCTCATTAATTCTGAAATCATCAGCTTTTTCAAAAGGATTGTAGGAACTGTCTACTTTTATCTGTGGCTCCTTTATTGTTGAAGTACTCATACTTTGGCTAATATTCAAGGAAATTTCCTGAGAAAAATCCAAAGAAGGTGATATGTTATATTGTCCTAATGATCTTTTTACACAAGCTCTCATAATAGCATAAATTGCTTGTTCATCCTCAAACTTTATTTCTGTTTTTGTTGGGTGAATATTAATGTCAATCAGTTTAGGGTCTATCTGAAGATTAATAAAGTAAGAGGGAAAATAATTGCTTGGAATTAAATCCTCAAAAGCTTTACCTACAGCATGATGTAAGTAGTGATTTTTAATGAACCTACCATTTACAAAAAAGTATTGCTCACCTCTAGTTCTTTTAGCTGATTCTGGCTTTCCTATAAATCCGTTCAATTTTACTACTGAAGTTTCTTCTTCAATGGGTACTAACGTTTCGTTTTTCTTCCCTCCAATAATATTTACTATTCTTTGCCTAAAGTTTCCTTTTGTAAGGTGATAAATTTCATTGTTATTATGAAACAGTTGCATTTTTATCTCAGGATTTGCCAAGGCTATTCTTGTAAACTCTTCCGTAATATGACGCATTTCAACTGTATCTGATTTTAAGAAATTACGCCTTGCTGGGACATTGTAAAATAGGTTTTTAACTTTTATTGAAGTTCCGTTTGCTGTGGCGCAATCGGTATGTTCTCTTAATTCACTTCCTTCAATTACTAAATGTGAACCTAACTCATTAGTGGTTAATTTGGTATTAGCTTCTACATGGGCTATTGCAGCAATTGAGGCCATTGCTTCACCTCTGAATCCCATAGTTTGTATAGCAAACAAATCATCCGCACTTTTTATTTTTGAAGTAGCATGTCGTTCAAAACACATACGTACATCTGTTTCGCTCATACCACATCCATTATCTACTACTTGAAGCAAGGTTTTTCCTGCATCTTTTACATACAGCTTTATCTCACTTCCTCCAGCATCTAATGCATTTTCAAGCATTTCTTTAACAGCAGAAGCAGGTCTTTGGATGACTTCTCCTGCAGCAATTTGGTTAGCTACATGGTTAGGTAATAATTGTATAATATCCAATGCTGTTTTTGGCTTAAGTGATTATTAATTTGTAGGTTAGCAAAGATAAAATAATAATCAGAAATAGAATCCTAAATTTTCTTGCTTTTTGTGGAGGAGATTTTAAATTGTTCCTTTTGAATTTTAAAGGAGATTTTTCTGCTTTTAATAGCTGCTCTCTTCTTTCTTTATTCTCGTTATAATACCTTGGTTTAAATAAAAAATATTTTGCATTAGGTGCTTTGAAAAAAGACGGCAGTTTGGGTGCTTGCATACTGCGAAAATAAAGAAAAAGGTTTTAATAATTTTGGTTAATAAGTAATGATTTTCAAATTGCGATTTGTTTCAAAAATCACAAACAATTTTTAATTTTACCAGCTATGAGAAAAATATTATTTCTATTTATTTTCACTACTATTCTAGTTAGTATTTCTAATGTTTTACAGGCACAAAACAAAGCTGTTTTTTTAAGTGATTCTACTCAGTGGGCCGACAGTGTAATAGCTACTCTTTCTCAGGATGAGCGTATTGCACAGCTTTTTATGGTTGCAGCTTATTCCAATAAAGATGAATTGTATAAACAGCAAATTACCGATTTAGTTAGGGATTATAAAATTGGAGGAGTAATGTTTTTACAAGGCGGGCCACTAAGGCAAGCTAATTTTACAAATTATTTGCAGCAGCATGCTAAAGTTCCATTGATGATTTCCATTGATGCTGAGTGGGGGGTAGCTATGCGTCTTGATTCTGCTATGCGTTTTCCTTGGCAAATGACACTTGGCGCAATTGAGGATACTACTTTGATTTATGACATGGGAGTAGAGGTGGCTCGCCAATGTAAACTTTTAGGGATTCACATTAATTTTGCTCCCGTTGTTGATGTAAATTCTAATCCTAAAAATCCAATTATTAATAATCGTTCCTTTGGTGAAAATCCTGTTAAAGTGGCTAAAATGGGAGTGGCTTACATGAAAGGAATGCAAGATAATCATGTATTGGCGTGTGCGAAACATTTCCCAGGTCATGGCGATACAGATACTGATTCGCATAAAACCTTACCGGTTGTTAATCATCTTAAGTATCGCTTGGATGAAGTTGAGTTAGTTCCTTTTAAAAAATTAATTAATAACGGTTTGGGTTCTGTTATGGTGGCTCATCTTAATATTCCAGCATTGGATGATGCTAAAGATTTGTCAGTATCCTTATCTTCTAAGGTTGTGACTGGGTTGCTGAAAGAGGAAATGGGTTTTACGGGTCTTACCTTTACTGATGCACTAAATATGAAAGGGGTAAGTCAGTTTTATAAGCCAGGTGAGGTAGATGTAAAAGCATTATTAGCTGGAAATGATGTATTACTCTTTGCTGAAAATGTCCCCAAAGCAATTGACGAAATTAAAAAAGCAATTTCACAAAATAAAATCTCACAAGCAGAAATTGATACTAGGTGCCATAAGATCTTAATGGTAAAAAAATGGATGGGCTTGGATAATTATAAGGCAGTAGATGTAAGTAAAGTAGCAGATGAGATTATTACTATTGAAACTAAGTTGCTAGATAAAAAATTAGTAAAATCTTCAATAACATTATTGCAAAATTATGATGATTTATTGCCTTTAAAGCGCTTGGATACATTAAGGATTGCTTCAGTAAGTATTGGAGAGCAAGCTAATGGTTTTCATACTATGTTGAGTTATTATGCTTCAATTACTCATTTTAAAATTGCTGAAAAATCAACTATAAGTCAGCAAGCAGTTTTGTTGAATGAATTGTCAAAATATAATTTGGTGATAGTTAGTGTACATAAATCCAACGCTAATGCTTGGAAATCCTATGAAATCGATAGAAAAGCAGATATTCTTATGCAATCAATTGCTATGCAGTCTAAAGTAGTAGTTCCAATTTTTGCGAATCCATATAGTTTAAACTCTTTTTTGTTTACTAATAATTTTGATGCTCTTTTGTTAGGATATCAAAATTCTAAGATTGCACAAGAACAAGTTGCACAAGCAATTTTTGGAGGAATAGAAATGAGTGGTAAAATCCCGGTATCGACTAAGCACTTTGAAATAAATTCAGGATTAAATACCAATGCATTAAGGATGTCTTATGTAAGTGCTGAAGAAATAGGATTTAATACTGAATTGCTCTACAAAATTGATAGTATTGCTGAAAATGCTATTGCTCAAAAAGCAATTCCTGGTTGTCAGATTCTTATAGCAAAAGAGGGTAAAATATTCTTTAATAAATCCTATGGCTTTCATACTTATGATGAAAAAATAGAGGTTAAAAACTCTGATGTATATGATATTGCATCTATTACTAAAATTGCAAGTACTGTACCGCTTTTAATGCAAATGGTAGATAAAGGAGATTTGAATTTAGATGATGAATTAGGGAAATATTTGAAATTAGATTCAGCTAATAAAAAACATTTAATTATCCGTGAAATTTTAGCACACCAAGCAGGGCTTTATCCTTGGATTCCTTTTTACCAGCAAACTTTAGTTAAGGATTCTGTTTCAAGATTAATGCAATTAAGAGATACGCTTTATAGTAAAGTGTTAAGTGCAGAATTCCCTATCAAAGTTGCAGATAATATTTATCTTCATTATTCATATCCTGACAGTATAATTCAGCAAATTATTAATTCAGAATTATTAGAGAAAAAAGAATATCGTTATTCTGACTTGGGTTATTATTTGCTAAAACAAATTATTGAGAACAAGTATGGAAAGGCGATTAATACTATTGCTGCTGATAAATTTTACAGAAAATTAGGAATGGAGAACTTAGGCTATCTACCTTTAGTTAGGCTTGGAGAAGAAAGAATAGTGCCGACTGAGGATGATTTTTTATTTAGGAGTCAATTGTTAAAAGGTTATGTACATGATATGGGTGCTGCTATGCAGGGTGGTATTGGTGGTCATGCAGGGCTTTTTTCAAATGCTAATGATTTGGCAAAATTGATGCAGATGTATTTGCAAAATGGAGAATATGCAGGTGAAAGATACTTGTCACAAGAAGTAGTAAGAGAATTTACAAAATGTCAATTTCCTAAAAATGAAAATAGGAGAGGGGCTGGTTTTGATAAGACTGCTTTATCTGATCAAAAAGGAGGTCCTGCAAGTGAAAATGCAAATCAGGAAGGTTTTGGTCATTCAGGATTTACAGGAACATTAGTTTGGGCCGACCCAAAAACTCAAATTGTTTATGTATTTTTATCCAATAGAATTCATCCTGATGCAGTAAATAAAAAATTATTAACTATGGATGTGCGTACTAATATTATGGAGGTAATTTTTAAAAGTATTAATGACTAAGCATTTAAAAATAGGGATTGTTTGTTACCCTACTTATGGGGGTAGTGGTGTTGTGGCTACTGAATTGGGTATTGCTTTAGCTGATAAAGGTCATGAAGTTCATTTTATTTCTTATGACCAACCTTTTCGATTGGATTTATATTCTGAAAATATATATTTTCATCAGGTAAATGTCCCTGATTATCCATTGTTTGAATATGCTCCTTATGAGCTAAACCTTACAAGCAAGTTAGTTGATGTCGCTATACATGAAAAACTGAATATATTACATGTACATTATGCAATACCTCATGCTTCAGCAGCTGTAAATGCTAAGCAGATATTAGCTACTTATGGTATTCATATTCCTATTGTAACTACTTTACATGGTACAGATATAACGCTTTTGGGTAAGGATAAATCCTTTAAACCTGTAATTGAGTATGCTATTAATCAATCGGATGCGGTAACGGCAGTTTCTGAAGATTTAAAAGAAGAAACTTTATTGAATTTTAAGATTAAGGATGAGATTAAGGTAATTCCTAATTTCATTGACATGAGCTTGTATAAGCAAGAATGTAATCAGGTCCTAAGGGATAAATTTGCAAAAAAGGAAGAAGCAATTTTAGTGCATATTTCTAATTTTAGAAAAGTAAAAAGAGTGCAAGATGTAGTGAAGATTTTTGAAAAGGTAAATAAGCAAGTTCCATCAAAATTATTTATGATTGGGGATGGGCCTGAACGCTTAAAGGCAGAACAGTTGTGCAGAAAGTTAGGGATTGCTAAACATGTAAGATTCTTAGGGAAACTAAAGGTAATCGAAAAATTTCTTTGTATTGCTGATGTATTTGTTTTACCTTCTAAAACGGAAAGCTTTGGGTTGGTTGCTTTGGAAGCAATGGCGAGTAAAGTGGCTGTAATTTCTACTAATAGTGGAGGATTGCCAGAAGTTAATATTGATGGGGAGACAGGTTGTTTGTCGGATGTTGGTGATGTGAAAAAAATGGCAAATGATACTATTGCTCTATTAAAGGATACTGAGAAGTTAAATCAATTTAAAAATAATGCTTTAGCACATGCTAAAACTTTTGACTTACCAAATATACTACCACAATATGAGGCAGTATATCAAGAGCTTTCTTGTGAAATGAATAAATGAAAAAAATAGGATTAACAGGAGGAATTGGAGTGGGAAAAACTTACGTAAGTAAGATTTTTCAAAAAAGGGGTATTCCTATTTTTAATGCAGATGAACAGGCAAAAAAATGTATGGTTGATGATGCAAATCTTAAGGAAGCTGTTCAATTAGCTTTCGGAGAAAATATGTATTTAAAAGGAGTTCTTCAAAAAGATGCATTAGCAAAAATTGTATTTAACAATACTGAAGCTTTAGTAGAGTTAAACGCTTTGGTTCACCCGATAGTAAAACAAAAATTTGAGGATTGGTGTTCTTTGCAATCCACCTCAATGGTAATTAAAGAAGCCGCTATTTTATTTGAATCAGATTCTCATGTAGGTTTAGATGCAGTTGTTTGTGTAAGTGCTCCTGAAAAGCTGAGAATTTCAAGAGTGCAAAAGCGAGACGGAAACTCAGTTGAGCAAATTCAAAGCAGGATGAGTAAGCAAATGCCACAAACTGAAAAAGAAGAATTAGCTGATTTTTTAATTGTTAATGATCAGGTGCAATTATTGCTGCCTCAAGTTTTAGCAATTATTACAGAAATGGAGTAATATCCCCTTTTCCTTTTCGGATTATTTCAGGAATATTATTAGTGCAATTCACAATAGTAGATGGAATTGCTTCTCCATAACCTCCATCAATTACGATATCTACAAGTTTGTTAAAATGTTCGTAAATTAGCTCAGGTTCAGTGCTATATTCTATTAGCATGTCCTTGTCTTTTACTGATGTGGTCGCTATTGGGTTTCCTAATTCTTTTACAATTTCTCTAGGGATATTATTGTCAGGTATACGAATTCCAATTTCTTTTTTTGAGTTTTTGAATAGCTTGGGAATTGAATTATTGGCTTCCAAAATAAAGGTGTAAGGTCCAGGTAATGTTTTTTTCATCAACTTGTAAGTTGAGGTTGCCAATTGTTTAGTAAAAGCCGCAATATGACTTAAATCATAACACACAAAGGCAAGGTTATGTTTCTTTATATCTAAACCTTTTATACGGCATATTCTTTCCATAGCTTTTTTATTACTTACATCACAACCAATTCCGTAAACGGTATCAGTAGGATAAATAATAATACCTCCATTTCTTAGGCAGTCTACTACTTTTTTTATTTCCTTAGGATTCGGGTTTTCAGGGTATATGCGTAATAACATTATGAAATAATATATTGAATAATAAAATAGAGTATTGTCAGATCAATAAATAATAGAATTCCAAAAAGAGTTGGGTTCTGATCATATAGTTCCTTTAATTTCTCCCAAACACTTTTCATTTTATTCTGTAAATTTTGATTATTAAGTTAGTTTTAATATTTATATTTTCCTTGCCAAAGGTTTTTCAATCCTTCCTTAAATGCATTTTCTTTGCTATTGTTTCCAGGTTTGTAAAAAGAATTACCTGTTATTTCTTCTGGTAAAAATTCTTGGCTGTTGGTCGGTTTATTGTGTGAGTACAAGTAATCTTTTCCGTAACCTAGTTCCTTCATTAGTTTGGTAGGGGCGTTTCGCAAGTGTAGGGGAATTGATAGATCTCCACTGGTTCTTACCTCAGATTGCGCTTCATTAATTGCCATATAAGCCGAATTACTTTTTGGTGAGCAAGCTAAATAAATTACAGCTTGTGAAAGTGTAATTCTTGCTTCAGGGAAACCAATTACATTTACTGCTTGAAAGCAATTATTAGCAATAACTAAAGCTGTAGGGTTGGCATTCCCAATATCTTCTGATGCTAAAATAAGTAGCCTTCTTGCAATAAACTTTACATCTTCACCTCCTTCAATCATTCGGGCAAGCCAATAGACTGCAGCATTAGGGTCACTACCTCTTATTGATTTAATAAAGGCAGAAATAATATCATAATGCTGTTCTCCATTTTTATCGTAACGAACTATATTTTGCTGCGCTTTTTCAACCACCAAGTCATTGGTAATTACTATCTCATTGCTATCAACAGAACTGACCACTAGCTCAAATATATTAAGTAATTTTCTGGCATCACCACCTGAAATTTGCATTAGGGATTCAGTTTCCTTTAAAGTTATATTTAATTTGCTTAAAACCTCATCTTCTGTTTTTGCTCTCTCTAGTAATTCTTGCAAATCATCTTTGGATAAAGATTCTAAAACATAAACTTGAGAACGAGAAAGTAGGGCTGAAATAACTTCAAAAGAAGGGTTTTCTGTAGTTGCTCCAATTAAAGTAATAACTCCTTTTTCAACTGCTCCTAAAAGAGAGTCTTGCTGAGCCTTGCTAAACCTATGTATCTCATCAATAAATAGAATAGGAATATTTTTACCAAACAAGCCTAAGGAAGAAGCTTTATGAATAACTTCTCTTACATCTTTTACTCCTGAATTAATTGCTGATAACGTGTAAAATGGACGATCTAATTCCTGAGCAATAAGGTTAGATAAAGTTGTTTTTCCAACTCCAGGTGGTCCCCACAATATCATAGAGGGGATAAGCTTTTTATTTATAGCTGTTTTAAGTGTTCCCTTATCGCCAATTAAATGTCTCTGTCCAATAACTTCTGATAGTTTTCTAGGGCGAATACGTTCTGCTAAAGGGATGTTTTGCATGTTAAGTAATGCTTTTTATCAATCTTAACTTATGGGTATGAGTGCCAATTTCAGTATTGAATATACCTTGTTGGTCAATTCTATCAATTCTTATTTTTCCTGATGCATGAATAATGTGATTGTCCTCTAAGATTATTCCAACATGAACAATTTCTCCTTCGTTATTATCAAAAAAAGCTAAATCTCCAGGCTCTGATTCATCAACAAAACTTAATGTTGTTCCTACATCAGCTTGTTGGTATGCATCTCTAGGTAAATTAATCCCTTGTAATCGATAAACCATTTGCGTAAAACCTGAACAATCAATTCCTAAAGGAGAACGACCACCCCATAGGTAAGGCGCATTAAGATATATTAAAGCATTTTCTATTAATTTCTTTTTTTGTGTAAAACCTGGAGTAGTAAATCCGTCAAACTGATACATTTCATTATTGATAAGAGCATGCCCACTTTTGTAATTAGGCAATATACTTCCAATGACAATAGGTTGATGCTGCTTCTTAGTTATGATATCCAAAATATCAGTAGTAATTGTGGAAACATCTTTGTCTAATTGCTTATATTCTTCTTCAGGAATTTCTATCCATTGTTTGTTGCAAATCCACCCTTCATAGTTATCATGAGCTAAGCGTATTCTACTCCATTTATTTCTGCACTCCAAAATCTTAAAATGTTCCCCAAAAATAATTTGGTTTACCATTTCTGATTGGTCAGCAGCCTCATTTCTCATTGGAATGATTGAAAGATTAGAGATTCCGTATTGCATTTATTTTTTATATTAGATATTAATTAATGACTAATTTAATAATTCAATTACCATTGCTGAAGCACCACCACCACCATTACAAATTCCAGCAGCACCAATTTTACCGCTATTTTGTTTTAATACATTTATTAAAGTAACAATAATTCTTGATCCCGAACTTCCTAGTGGATGACCAATAGAAACTGCCCCGCCATTTACATTTACTTTGCTTGCATCCAAATCTAAAATTTTCATATTGGCTAAACCAACAACTGAAAAAGCTTCATTTAACTCAAAGTAATCTACATCAGTTATAGCTAATCCTGCTTTCCCTAAAGCAATAGGTAATGCTTTTGCTGGTGCAGTAGTAAACCATTCTGGTTCATGAGCAGCATCAGCATAACTTACAATTTTTGCTAATGGCTTTAAGTTTAATTCAGCTGCTTTCTCGGCACTCATTAATACTAGGCAAGATGCACCATCATTTAGTGTAGAAGCATTGGCAGCAGTTACTGTTCCTTCTTTATCAAATACTGGACGCAAAGCTGGAATTTTTTCCATTTTTACATTCTTGTATTCTTCATCTTCAGTAATTATTAAGGCATCATCTCTTCTTTGCTGTACTTCAACAGAAACTACTTCATCAGTAAATTTTCCAGTAGCCCATGAGTTTGTACTTCTGTTATATGATTCAATCGCAAAAGAATCTTGTTCTTTTCTAGTAAAGTTCATTTCAGAAGCGCATTTTTCGGCACAAACTCCCATATGAACTCTATTGTAGACATCCGTTAATCCATCTTTTACAAGACCATCAATTAGTTTCATATCTCCTAGCTTTTGTCCTGTTCTTCCTTTTTCAAAATAATGAGGTACGCTTGACATATTTTCCATTCCACCAGCAATTACAATATCATTATCTCCACATTTAATAGATTGTGCGGCAATCATAATAGCCTTCATTCCTGAAGAACACACTTTATTGATAGTTGTACAAGGTACGTTTTGTGAAATTCCAGCAAACATAGCTGCTTGTCTTGCAGGGGCTTGACCTAGGTTGGCTTGCAATACATTACCCATAAAAACTTCATCAATAACTGATGCCTCTATTCCTGCTTTTTCTATTGCTCCTTTAATTGCAGTAGCTCCTAATTTAGTAGCCGATACTGACGATAAACTGCCTCCGAAACTCCCAATTGGGGTGCGAACTGCCGATACAATTACCACTTCTTTCATTATTTGTTTTTTTATGAATTTATATTTGGTGTAAATTTATGTAAATTATACTTATTTTCGCTACTGATATTAATACATCTATGAAAAATATACTTATAAAAATAAGAAACAATCATGAGCAGTTATTTCGTATCTTTTTATTCCTTTTAACACTAGCAATTATTATTTATGTTTTTCCAAGGCAAGCAAAATTCAAGTATGAATTCACCAAAGGAAAGCCATGGATGCATGAAACTATTATTGCTCCGTTTGATTTTTCAATCTTAAAATCGGTAGATGAAATAAAAATTGAACAAGAAATTATTCGCTCAGAACACACGCCAATTTTTAATTATAATGCCGATATTTTTCTGCTAAAAGCAGAAGACTATATTAATCAGTTTGAAGAGAAATGGGTTAAAGATAAAGATGTAAAAAAAGACTATAAATTTACGTTTTTCAATCTTTTTAAGCAAAAAAACATAGATAATAGTACAAGAAAGTATAATTTAGCTGTTTTTGGGTATGATAAATTGCAAGCAATTTATGAAAAAGGAATTGTACAAGTACATGGTGATTTTGAATATAAAAAGGAGCTCAATGTATTGTTAAAAAAAGGGAGTATAGCTGAAAAAGTACCAATTGATCAACTCCTAAGTATTAATTCATCAGCTAATGAGATTAATTTACTTGGAAACCTTACTGATGAAGAATATAGTTTTCTAGTTCCTCTGTTACTTTCTTCCTTAGAGCATAATATTACATATGATAAGTTAGCAAGTGAGGCTATGTTGCAAAGTGATTTGAAAAATATTAATAGCACGTATGGACTTATTGTTGCAGGGCAGATTATTGTAAGCAAAGGTGAGTTAGTTACTAATGAACGTTATCAAAAGCTACTTTCATTAAAACAAAAATATGAAGGAAAAGAATGGAATTTGTTGGCTTATTATTTGGTGTTACTTGGACAAATTATTTTAGTTGGCTTATCATTATTAATTCTATTTTTATTCATTAGACAATATAGAGTAGATGTGTTAAATAACACCACCAAGATAAGTATGATACTTAGTGTTGTTTTATTAATGGTAGTTATTTCTTCACTAGTGTTGTCAATTGATATTAATTATATATATATTGTTCCTTTTTGTATTGGTCCTGTTATACTTAAAGCTTTTTTTGATAACAGAATTGCTTTATTTACTCACATGATTGCAATATTGATTATTGGATTTATAGTTCCTAATGGTTTTGAGTTTGTTTTCTTACAATTTATTGCTGGAATTGTGTCTATCCTTTCGGTGTTAAAGATGTATAAACGCTCACAGCTATTTATGTCAGTAGCTAAGGTGATATTGGTTTATTTTGTGATTTATATTTCTTTATCCATTACTCATGATGGCTCGCTTGTTAGTTTGGATGTTAATATTTTAATTCACCTGGCAATTAGTGGTGCGCTTACTTTGTTTGCTTACCCAATCATTTTCCTTTTTGAAAAGATTTTCTCTTTGGTTTCGGACGTTTCTTTATTGGAACTTACTGATATGAACAGTGTATTGTTAAGGCGACTTTCGGAAGAAGCTCCAGGTACTTTTCAGCATAGCTTACAAGTAGCCAATTTGGCTGAAATGGGAGCTTTAGAAATAGGAGCAAATGCTTTATTAACTAGGGCAGGGGCTATGTATCATGATGTAGGGAAATTGAAAAATCCTATGTATTTTATTGAAAATCAAAGTAGTAACTTAAACCCTCATGATGAAATAGAATTTGATGAAAGTGCTGAAATCATTATTAGCCATGTGTTGGATGGTATTGAAATTGCAAAGGATAGTAATTTGCCTGATGAGCTGATTGATTTTATTCGTACTCATCATGGTACTACTACTGTTCAGTATTTCTATAAGCAATTTATTGTTAATTTTCCTAAGGAAGATATTGATGTAAAGGCCTTTACTTATCCTGGCCCAAAACCTTATTCTAAGGAAACTGCTATTTTAATGATGGCTGATTCTGCAGAGGCTTCCGCTAGGAGCCTTAAAACCCCAACAGCTGAAAATATTGATGCTCTTATTGAAAGAGTAATTAATAAGCAGATAGAGGAAAATCAGTTTGTAAATGCAGCTATTACCTTAAAGGAAATTACACAACTTAAAAAACTTTTTAAGAAGAAATTAGTGAATATTCATCATGCAAGGGTAGAGTATTAAATAGGATTTATTTTCCATATTATAATAGCTCTATCGTCTCCAGCAGAAATCAAATAATTATTATAGGTGCTCCAAATTAATTAATTTACAGAATTTAGATATCCACCGTCTTTTTCTTTGTTAATTACTTTTAAGATTTCAAATGTTTTCGAATTCCAAATTTTTATTATTTTGTAACGCCTAGCTGTAGCAAATAAGTTAGAATTAGGACTGTATGCTATATCGTAAATAGCCCATTCATGAGCAGGAATTGATTTAATAATTTTATAATTACTAACTTGCTAGATGTTCAAATAACCATCTCTACCACCTGTTGAAAGTAATTTTCTGTCAGTGCTGAAGTGCACAGTATTTGAGGAAATCTTATGTCCAACAAAGTTTTTCTTTTCTTGTAATGTTTTTATATCAAAAATACGAATAGTGTAATCTGCTGAATCAATAGCTATTTCAGAAGTTGTGTAATTAAAATCAATGTTACTCACTTTTTCAGCACATAGTTTTTTAATTTTGATTAAGTAAAAAGTGTCAAGTGAAAAATTGCAAAATTACCGTCACCAAAAGATGTGTAAATGCAATTAGTTTCTAAAGAATACTTAATGTTAAAAGCCTGAGCAGTATGATTTTTTAGAATTTTTATTTTCTTTACTTTTCTAATTTAATACATGAACATTGCCTTCTGAAATTCCTACCAGTAATAATTGTTTTTCGGAAATATGACAAATAGAATAGATAACATTAGGAAAACTTGCAAATTTTTCAAACTTAAATGTTTTTAAGTTCCATTGAGCGATTACTTTATCGCCACTGCCAGAGAAAATAAGTTCTTCGATTATTCCTTTATCTAAAGCGTATATTGGATCTCTATGTCATTTGAGTGTCGCTATTTTGATACTTCAATTTTTATTTATGTAGCAATTTCTTGTTTTGGTGTTCTTTTTCTTATCTACCAAAACTAAAATTCCTAGCAACTTTTATGAATGCTTAACTTTTCAGTCTTGGATCCAAAGCATCACGAGATGCCTCAGCAATCATATTATAAATTGTAATAGTTATAAATATTGCCATTCCAGGGTATATAATAAGCCACCAAGCTTCTAAATTTTGACGCCCAAGATTTAGTAATGATCCCCAAGTAACAATATCATCAGGCACTCCAATTCCTAAAAAGGATAAGCCACTTTCAATTAAAATAGCAGAAGCAATACCAAAAGCAATACTTACAAATACAGGCGCTAAGGCATTCGGTAATGCATGTTTGAATATTGTTCTAATAGAAGAATAACCAAGAGATTCAGCAGCTTGTACAAACTCTAATGAACGTATACGTAAGAATTCAGCTCTAGTAAAACGAGCAATACCTGTCCAGCCCGTAATTCCAATAATAATCATTACAATCCAAATACTTCTTTCCACCACAGCAGTAATGGTAATAATCAACAATAATCTTGGAATAGAATTCAATAATTCAATTCCTCTAGAAACAAAAGTGTCCATTGGTACGCTAACTTCCTTGTTTAGCCATTCGAATTGTATAGCCTTACTAAGTATTCTGAAAAGCATAGTAATTACTATAGCCACTCCAATACTAGCAAGCATTGCAATCATCCCATCTCCAATGCCTTCAGAAAAAGCCTGTGATAAAATATATTTTCTTTGTCCGAAACCATAGAATAACCCCATAAATACTCCAAATATAGTAAGCCAATATTTTATTCTTGGCATTTTTAGTTTTGTATCGCCAAAAAAGCCAGCTAGTGCACCTAAAATAATTCCAATAAATGAAGCAATTCCCATTGAAACCAATCCAACCATTAATGAAATTCTAGTTCCATGAATTAAGCCAGAAGCTAAGTCGCGACCAATTCCATCTGTACCAAGTTTGTGTCTGAATTTTGAAGGAATATCAATAATTTCTCCATCTGAATTTTTGAATCGTTGCTTACCACTTGGAGCAGCATAATCTCTATTATATCTATCCATACTTCCTGGGGAATAAGGAATAGGAGTCCATATTACTGAAGTTAAATCCAATTGTCTCCAATCCGTAATATCGTACTGTAATACTTGTATAAAATCTCCTTTAGAATTATGAATAGAATCAGTTCTGGTATCACTAGCAAAAGCAGGATAAAGAGTATTACCTTCATATTCGGCATAAAGGGGTCTGTCATTAGCAATATAAGGAGCAAAAAGAGCAATAATTACTAATACTAATAATAAGTATAGACTTACTAGTGCAATTTTATTTTTCTTGAACTGAGCCCAAGCGTATTTTTTAAATGAAAAATTTTCGTTTGTATTTTGCATAATTCTATTTATATGAAATTCTTGGGTCAACCACTGCATAGAGTAAATCAGCAACCAAGTAACCGACCATTGTTAAAAATCCGGATAAAGTAAATACTGTAATAATCATAGGATAATCGTAATTAAGTATGGAATTAAGTACTTCAACTCCCATTCCTGGAATAGAGAAAATTACCTCAATAATAATACTACCTCCTATAGCCATTGGAAATATTGCTGCAAAAACAGTAATTACAGGTAATAATGAATTTCTAAGTGCATGCTTTAGAATTACCTTTCCTTCTCCTAAGCCTTTAGCTCTAGCGGTACGTATATAATCTTGCGATACAACATCAATCATTCCTACTCTCATAATTCTACTTAAAAAGGCAAATGAACCGTAAGTATAAGTAATGATTGGTAAAATTAAAAAAGGCATTCTGTGTTTTAGTTTCATCCATAAGTTCCAATTAGGGTCAAAAATTGTAGGGTCTTGAATTCCAGAAACTGGGAACCAGCTCAAATTATCAGGATTAGCAAATTGTAATAATAATAATGTAGCAACAAAGAAAGATGGCATAGAATATAAGACAAATAATACTAAAGACATGCCTTTGTCTGCTGCTGAATCTTTTTTGTAAGCTGAATAAATACCAATTGGGATACTAATCAAATAAGCTAAGAAAATTGAGATAAGAGATAAGGAAAATGATATCCCAACTTTCTGCCAAATTTTAGATTCTATAGGTTGGCTATCAATATAAGAAATTCCAAAATCACCTCTTAGTAATCCTTTTCTATCTTTTCCATTCCCTAAAAGCCATAAGTGATATTGATTTTTCCCACCATACCAACTAATAGTAGGAATATAAGTTTTCCATCTTGTTGCATTTTTGAAGAGGCCTTCTCTTGATTGTTGTACATTAAATAATGGATTTTTTAAATCGGATAAAAAAACATGATTTTGGAGTAAACTATTCATTTTCTCAAACTTCAATGGTATTATTGTTTTGTCTGAGGTTTCAAGTAAACTCCCAATTTCAAAACCAAATTGATTGGCTGCCTCATTCACTATATTTAAGGATAATGAAGAATCATTCGCTACAATTTTTTTTGCGTCAATTTTCTGATGTGCTTTTTGTAAATTAAGTAAACTTGAGTAATAATCTGATACAGCTCTCCAATTTCCACTTTGATGTGTAAGCGCTTCAAGGTTAGCTTTGTGGTATTTATCTTGCACTTTATAGAGTGTGTCAGAAGCTGCTAAATCAGTAATGCTAAAATAAAAAATAGGTAAATCTAACCCAAGCTTTTTTCTTAGTTCTTGTTTTATTTTTTTTGATGCCCCTGATTGTTGTTCAGCAGAACCTTCACTTCCTGCTGCTTTGGATAGACGTTCCACAGGATCACCTGGAGCATTAATGCTAATCACAAAAGATAATAGAGAAATAGCTATCAGCATAGGAATAAAGGTTAATATTCTTTTAAGTGCGTATTTGAACATAGTTGTTTGTTTATTTTATTGCCCGTCAGTTGTTGTTAAATTTTTTGAAGAAAAAGCAGTTTTTAATTCTAGGTTTTGAATCATTACACCTGGCTTTTCATAATACATTCCTCTATTGTTGAATCTTTTGTGTATTGCGAATTTCCTCTTTGTTGCATAAAGAAAAACATAAGGTTGGTCTTCATATACTTTAGCTTGTAATTTAAGAAGGGCATTGTTATGCTTCTCCTTATCAAGAGTAAGGTTTGCTTGCTCAATTAAAGCATCACTCTCAGCATCACCAAACCCACAGAAGTTAGATCCTTTTGTCACCCATGATGAGGTATGCCATAATTGCATAGGATTTGAGTATGAAGCGCTTCCTCCCCAACCACCCATCATGCCATCAAAGTTATGGTCCATAGCATTTTTATAAAACAGTGTAAAGTCCATAGGAGTAGGTTCAGCAACAACTCCAGCCTTGTAAATACTTTCTTTTATCATTAATACAATTTCCTTTGATATTGGTGAACTCATATAGCTTAATTTAAAAGAGAATGGAGTTTTAGTACCATTAATCATTTTATCACGAATATTATCTCCATCAGTATCTATCCATCCTGCTTCAGTTAGTAATTCTTTTGCTTTTTCAATATCTAAAGGAATTAATTTTAAAGTATCATTATATGTGCTTTTAAGTGGGGAAATTAATGAAGCTTGTCTACTTCCTTTTCCATGCATCATTACTTCAATAATTTCATCAATTGGAATAAGATAAGCCATAGCTCTTCTTACTTTTTGATCAACAAAAAATGGTTTTTGTTTTATTCCATCTGGTTTCATGTTTAATCCCATATAACTAAATGAATATTGATCTAAAAAGTCAGAATCGTAATTGTCATTAAAATACTCTCTTTCTTGTAATTTCATTAGTTTGACAGTGCCAATTCTAGTTGTTACGTCAATTTCTTGATTTTTAAGAGCAAGATAAGAAGATGCATCCTCTGTAATAATTTTAAAAATTATTTTTTCAGGATATGCTTTGTTATATATTGAACTGTCCTTAGCTCCCCACCAATTTTCTTTCCTTTCTATAGTGATGTACTGGCTTGCTTCCCATTGAGTAACTTGATATGCGCCAAGTCCAGTTAAAAGATTGGGTTTGTAACTATTATCTGCATTATTGTATTTGTTAAACCATTCTTGCAATACTTCAGTTTCATTGAAATTTTCTGATAATAAATTTTCAAAAGTAACATTGTCTAATACTCTTTTAGGGTCCCACAAACTTTTTTGTTGAATAAATAATTCTGAAAAAATAAATTTATTATCCCAATGAATATTTTGTGCATGCATTATGAATTTCATAGGATTGTTTGGGTCCAGTTCAATACTTTTAATTACAGTAGTATAATTGCTTCTTATTTGCGCGTTATTTGTAAGCGGGCAAAGCATTAATTTTACTGAGAATGCAACATCTTTAGCATTTAGTTCTGTTCCATCATCCCATAGTACTCCTCTTTTGATTTCATATTCAAACGATAAATTATCTTCAGAAGCAGTAGGCATATTTTTAACTAGTGAAGGAATATAATCTAAGCTATTAATATCTAATTTTATGAGTGTCTTTTGAGTGTAGTTAAATATGTAACTTCTGATTGCAGAGTTATCATTAAAAGGATGCAATCCATCAGGTTGAATAGTTATGTGTGCAATTACTGTATTTTGTGAAAGGTCTCTTTTTTTAACACAAGAGGCTAATATTACTGATACAAAGAGGGTTATAAATAATTTTTTAATCATAATTAAATTTAAAGATGTGCAAATATAACATTTGGCAAAAATAATAAGTGAAATAGCGCTAAAAATATTGTTTAAATAATTACTTAATAATATTTGCTATAAATATAGATTAGTATACATTTGCAATCCAAAAAAAATAGTTCATTTAAGTTGTTTTGAAAAATATTGGAGAGGTGCCAGAGTGGCCGATCGGGGCTCCCTGCTAAGGAGTTGTGCCTTTACGGGTACCGGGGGTTCGAATCCCTTCCTCTCCGCAAAATAAAAAGTTAAATTTTTATTTGTGGTTGTAAAAAAAGGATACTTTTGCAGTCCAAATTTTTCGGGGTATAGCGTAGCCCGGTTATCGCGCCTGCTTTGGGAGCAGGAGGTCGCAGGTTCGAATCCTGCTACCCCGACAATTTTCCCCCCGAAAATCACCGATTTTCGGGGTATCACACTGATTACCAAGCCTAAGAACATAAGATTTAGAAGTTATTTTATAAAATAATTTTTTACCCCCTTTTATCAGATAAAGCCACCAAAAGAAATGTAAAACGGTGCAAATTCTGGTGCAAATTTTGGGCGTAAAAATTTTCTTCTTTTTTTATGATCGAAAATTTCATCACTTTACATCCGTAAGTTCATATTTTTAAAAATATATTAAATTATATCTTTAAAGATAACTTATTGATAATCAATTTATTAAATGCATTTTGTATTGTATAATTTAATAAATTTGTAAGATGAAAAAACAATTATTTGTAAGCTTTTTTGCAAGAAAAGCATTAACCAAGAAAACTGGGATGGTTCCTATATACTGTAGAGTGAGGTATAACGATACCACAGTCCAGTTTTACACCCAAATGGATGTACTCTATATAAATTGGGATTCCAAAAGAACACGCGTTAGAGGAAATAGTAAAAAAGCTCTTAATTTAGAGTTAGAAACTATACGTATTGATATAATTAAGAAATATGAATTGATTATATAAAACAAATACCATAATTACAGCAAAAACCATTCTTGATTTTTATAAAAACAATACACTTATAATGAATAGTATTATAAATGTATTTAAACAACATAATGAAAATATGAAATCACTTATTAATATAGAATTTAGTAAAGGATCATATAAAAATTATATAACGACAATAAAACATTTAAAAAATTATATAAAAAAAATATATAACGCTAATGATATTTCACTTACTCAAATAAACTATAATTTTATATATAATTTTTCAAAGTTTATATTATTAAATACGAAATGCACGCATAATGGAATGATGAAACATATTCAGCGTTTTAAGAAGATAACTAACTTTTGTATAAAGAACAATTATATAACAAAAGATCCTTTTGTGGGTTTTAAAATTTCATTTAAAAAAACGAATCGTGTTTATATAAATAAAGACGAATTATATATACTAAAAAATATAAAATTAAATAGCAGTTTAAATAAAGTGCGTGATATATTTTTATTTGCGTGTTATACAGGTCTTTCATATATAGATTTATATAATTTAAATATAAAAAATATACAAAAAGGTAATGATGGCTTACAATGGATTTATATAAAAAGACATAAAACCGATATACCTTCAAATGTTCCTATTTTACCATATGCGTTATATATTTTAAATATATATAAAACACAAAATAATATAAATGGAATATTTCCAATGATAAGTAATCAAAAAACAAATAAATCATTAAAACAAATATCACATTTATGTAATTTTAATAAAAAATTAACTTTTCATAGTGCCAGGCATACGTTTGCAACAACAATTACATTAACAAATGGTGTTCCTATAGAAACTGTTTCTAAAATGCTTGGACATAATAATATAAAAACTACTCAAATATATGCACAAGTTATAGAATCTAAAATAAGTTCGGATATGTTGAAATTAAGACAGAAATTTATATAAATTTTATATAATTTGTTGAAGTTATATATAAATCTGTTGAAGTTATATATAAATTCTGTTGAAGTTATTTTATGATTTCAACTCAATTTAAAATATAGAAAAGCTATACGAGATATGATATTTGTTTATGTTTTAAATAATAGAAGTTATTATTTTATAAAATAATTTAGGTTTTTCATATTATATAATAGAAACTATAGGACTTTTGTTTGATTTTCAAAATTTCATTTAGTTAAAATTCAGATCAAAATCTTGATTTAAGAGGAATAATTAAGATTTAGTTTCTTAATTTCTTCTTTAATCTCTTTTCTTAAGCTGGCTGGCTCAATTACTTTTAATTTGGAGCCAAAACTTAATATTTTACTTATTAATTCTCTTGATAAGATAGTGTCAGGATGAGTATATATATTATTTTGAACACTTTCATCAGGCCCGATAAATGTTTTAGTATTAAAATAAGTAATTTGATCTTCATGTAGCTCTAAAATTAATTTATGTCTTTCAGGGGTCTCCCAATTAGTTATTGAAACGCCAACAGTATGATCTAAAGCTTTAAGTATGTCTATAGATGGTTCTTTGTATTCTTGTTTAGGTTGAATATCAATTTTAACGATTCTTTCAATTGGTAATGGGCTAATTTTGCTAATCCTATCTTTTTTTATAAAAACACTATCTTTCTCAAAAGCTTTTTCAATATATGTAATTAAGTACCATCTGTCATTTGATTCGGCTATTAGGTAAGGATGACATAGAACCTTTGATTGATTTTCATTAAAATCCTTGTATTCGATTTCAACAACATATCTTTTTTCAATAGCATTGCATAAAATAGACGTAAAACCTGGATCTCGAAAATTTTCATCTATATTAAAGACTTTTTTAGCTTCACTTCTAATAATTTTCTTGCCAGTCTCTATTTTTTCAATTCTATCTTTATAGGATCCATTTCTTTGCCTTTCAATTACTTCATATATTTCTTCTAATTCATCAACATAGATGTTATTAATGCCTTCAATTTGATTCAGTCTTTCTAAAATTGGTAAAATCTTATCAATTACATGTAATGCAAGTTCATCATTAAATAATGAGAAATCATCTTTTAAATATCTGAATCGTTTTTCTCCTGATGATGGATCTACTATTTCTTCAATAATATCAATTTTATCAGGATCGTATTTCTCTAATAAGTAATCTGGCCAGTCAACTCCATGTCTAATCCCTTCAGTTAAGCCGTTTTCATATCCTATCATCTTTCTGACAGTATCTCTTGATGAAACTTCTAATTTTTCCATTATCTCTGACAATGTTGAAGGTATTCTTGATTGTAGAATTTCATCAAGTTTTTTAAGCCTATTTTCTTTATCGATTTTGTATTTTTTCTTAACCATAATTGTTTTCAAATATAGTCAAAAATGTTGACTACTTAGCATTTAATTTTGTCGCTGATTTTTAAATAAATAAAATGTAAAGTAAGTGGTCATAAAAGTTGACTGCTTAGTGCTTAATTTTGTCGCTGAAATGAAAAAGGAGAAATATACAGGTTATATCGAAATGTTGATTGTGGATGAAATTCTATATAATCACAGAATTTATTTTTATCAAATTAAAACAACTTATTATGCATAATATTGACTTATATAAAATACTTGGATTCTCATTAAATGATCAGCAAAAAATTATAATTTAGTAGCCTATTAACATGAAGTTTGATAATAAGAAAATTAAACGGAAAACAAGGAGAGATGAAGCTGTAGAAGTCTCTAAGCATGTAAATCTAAAAACTATGGCATTTAAGAACAAAAAGAAATACATTAGAAAAAAGAAGCATAGAAATGAGAGGTAATATGTCAAGAAATATTTCAATGAAGATTGAAGAATCTATTAAGGATTTTTTTCATCACAATGAATTAGACTTTAAGGTGTCTAAATCTAAAGATTATAATTTCTCTTTTGTTGATTCAAAAAAAGGAGAAATTGCCTGCTATATTCAGTCTAATATAGATCAGAATGAATTTTCTATTAATATTGATTCTTTCAATAGATTAAGGAAATTACTAGATTCTAATACCTTTAACTCAGTTTATTTAATAAATAATTTTGGATGGTATGATCTAGATACATTAATTAATAATCTTGATCTCAAGCAAGATCCAAAGAATGTATATCTATCTTTAGATAATAAGTGTAAGGTTGATAAAATACAAACTTCTAATTCATTAGATATTGAATTAAAGAATATTTCTATTATTTTAACTAGAGTATATGATAAAGAATATATTAAGAAGGTTAAAAATAGCTATATCGTTATTGGTAGTGAGTTAAGCTGGAAGAATCCTTTCTTTGTTCGTCAGGAAATTGCTTGTGTCTCTATGGCATTAGTAAAGATGTTAATTAATGAAGATTTTAAGAAATCAATTAAGTTTATTAAAGAATTTGATTTTGTTCCAAAATGTTATTCAGATGGATCAGATAGGAAGGCTTCAGAGGGCAGGTTGAATGAATTGATTCATCCAGAAATATCTAAAGATACGATTAATAATTTCTCTCGTGATTTAATTAAAAATATCTCACTTGATTCTTCGATAACAAAAGCAGATGGTATTGTAACAATGAGAGTTGACCAGAAGCAAATTGTAATAATAGGGTCTCTTACAACAATACTTGAAGATAAACTATTAGAATTATTAGATTTAGTTGTTAATTCACATAAAGAGAATAAATTTGATTATGTAGATATGTTCTGGGATACTGCTGACAGTAAATCTCACATAGATGATATTGGTAAAAATCATAATTATTATGGTCGTTTTTTATCTAGTCTTGTTAATCCTAAAGCATATTTATATCAAGTTTTAAAAAGAATTAGTTTAATAGATCTTGCTGATGCGATTACTAATTATAGTCTTTTAGAAGGTAAAGAAATAACAAAAGTAATTGAAGAAGAATTTCATCGTTTTTTATATCCAAAAGCTGAATATGATACTGTTTTTGAACCTACAGATTCAGATGGCGCTGGATATAATAGAATAGTGGGTCTAGATAAAATGATTCCAAAAAATCTATTAATTGATGATTTTAACGTTGTTGATTCTTCATATTATTATATTCGAACATTAAAATTAAAATTTCCTGATTATTCAGGTTTGATATATGTTAGATGTTCTATTATTCCAAAAGTAGCATTTTACTTGTCAGAGTTAGATGTTAATTTTTTAGAGAAGGACGACTATTTAAAAGCAGATTTACCAGTGATTGATCTTTGTATTGCTTACACAGGAGGACTTCATGGTTCCGGTCCCACAATCGATAATGCATTTAGTAAGCTGATTGAATTAAATAATAATAATATTAATAATATTGCTTTAAAAATATTTGACCATTATCTCCTTCCCAATAAGATATCGTCTTTTTCAATAGATGCCCAATTAGCTACTTATATTAAGCATAATAGAATTAGTGAGATCCTACAGTATAAGCGTTATGCAGTAGTAACTATTTTATTGCAAAATGCTAGCGATAAACGTAGTGGTATCTTTCTGATGCATAGGAGTCCCATTAATATTCAGAGTATCAAGAATAGAATGTTGCATGCATATCCATCATATCCAGATAGTAATGGCTCAACTCCTTTTGATAATCATGAGAATTATGAGCACACAGGGGCTTGGATGTGTTCAGGTTATCATAAAAAAGAAAATATGCCTGAACGTTCATTTGTATCTATCAATAATGATGATTCTAGAATTAAAAAGCTTGGATTGGTTCCCAAAAGATTCATGCCAATAAGAAATGTTGATATTTGGACTGATAAATACTGTTATCTTGAAGATTTAGTTAATGAGCCTGAAAGCATAAATATTGATTCATCAATATTACCTATTAAGTATTTCTCGGAAGTTAAAGATCCTAATGTTTTATGTTTAGATATTTCATCTAATAATCTGGCTGAATATACTAAGCTAGATAAAGATAAGTGGCCTTTAGATGTTAGTAATACAAGCGTTACTTTTAATTCATTGTCTTTGATAAGAGAACTGCTTAATCCTTTGTTTAATGATGGCGTATTAGATTCATCTTCAAAACATACGTTTGATGCAGCTATATTAAGATCTATGAGAAGAACTAGAACTTATAAGCTGTACAAGCCTGGGAGCTATATTTTGTTAGAGAAAAAGAGATTAGGTCAGGATTATTTCTTTAGTAAACTAACTCCAGACAAACCATTTGTTCTAAAATCAGATTTTCGTGCTGCATCTACATGTGTTTTGTTAAATTATGTAACAAATTCTTATGAAGATATCGATGTAACAACAGAGGCAGATATTAATAATCTTATATTTGAATTAAATCAAGGACAATATCTAGATCAAATTAATTTATTTTCTAGAAACCCGTATCGTATAACTTTTAATGATGTAAAATTGATTAGGTTTTTAAAGCATGGTGATAAAGAAGAAAACATAAATGAAACTCTGAGAAAATCAATTGAATCATCAAACGCATTACAAGATAGTCTTAAAACAGAAATTGCCAGAGTTAATGACGAGCGTGTTAAAAAAGAGCAGGAAAGATTAGAAAAAAAGATAGCTGATGAGCTGGAGGACCATAAGAAGTCAATTGAGAAAGAGCTTTTAGATGAGAGGCTTAATGAGAAAAATCAAAGTATACATGAATTCTTTACAGGAAGATTTCATCATCAGAAAACTACTATTCAACGACCTTTAGAATTTATTATTAATAAATTAAAAAGTAATAACATAGAAGATCTTCAGGAATTTATAGGTTCAGAAAAAGGTCAGGAGATGTTAGAGATTAATGTTGATAGAGCTAAAAAGGCAAATAATTTTATTGAGGATTTGTATAAATTTTATTCTAAGAAAGTTAACTCTATGGATTATAGTGTCAATGATCTAGGTGTTTATATACAGAATTCTATAACAAAATATAAACAAGAGAATTCTGATTTAATGCGTGAAATTAAAATTAATTATAAGGGTCTTGTTCCTGCAAATAACTCAGAAAACATAAAAGATGAAGATTGGATTGAGCCGTATGTAAAAATAGATGAAGAATTTATTGATTTTACTTTTTTTGAGCTAATCAACAATTCTTTAAAATATGCTTTTAAGAAAGGTGTTAAGAAAAAACTAATTGATATTACTTTTGATACTGATGGGCAGAACTTTATTATTTATTATAATGATAATGGCATAGGTTTTATGGAAAATGATACTGATCAAGTTTTTGAACATGCAGAAAGAATGCAGGTTTCGAATAATGATAAAGTAACTGGCTCTGGTTATGGTTTATGGAGTATGAAGAATTATCTTAACAAGTATGAAGGAGATATAGCTCTTAACCCACCATCCGAATTTGTAATTACATTGCCTATATATGCTATTAAAGAATCATAAAAATTAATTAATATGGAAAAGATAAGATGTTTGTTTATTGATGATCAAGTAAAAAGAATAAAGGAGGATATTAGTGAATGGAAAAAATTTTCTAGTGGTGAAAACTTAGAGCTATTTAATAGTTTCATTTTTGAATTTAAACAAAGTGATGTTAAAACTGTAGTTCCTTACTTAATAGATGAATGTAAAGTTTATGATTTTATTGTTTTGGATCAAATGGCTGTAAGTGATGAAGCTGGAACGCAACTTGCAGAGGGTATTGGTGGCTACTTAAATAGAGAAAACATAAACTATTGTATTTATACTAATCAAGTAGGTCAAGAGACTAAAGGTAAATTTGAGAAAGTTAATATTTATAAGAAATCAGAGTTTGTAGAAGAGGAATTTAAAAAAGAGCATTACTGTGAAGGTGGGTTCATAGATATGCTGCATCATATAAAAAGTAATACTGGATTTAATAAATACTGTAGATTCTTAAGGTTTACTAATGATCAAAATTTGGAGGAGCTAATAAGGACCAAATTAGCTCCTTTAATGAATAATTATTTAGAAGGAAGATGTAAGGTTATTGATAATGGGCATCTTTTAAAATTTTGTGACAGGCTATCTGAGGAATTAATTAATCAGGGCATTGTCCCTGATATTTCATATACTAATGGTCATAAAGGCGTGAATATTTCAAATGTTATTAATTATCTAATTTCTCCGAAGGATTTGCTAGATAAATGGATAGAAGAAGCTGACCCCAACAACAGTAGTAACAAAAATCATTATGCTAAAATGTTCTTTAAAGGTGATGATGTAATTAAAATTACAGAGAAATGTGTTTTAAAGAGTGTAGTCTCTGAAGTTTACTTAAAAAGAAAAAAACATAATTACAATGCTGGAGATTTTTATTTTAATTGCTATTATATAAAGTCAGTTTCAGATACTTTTTTCTCAAAATTACAAATTGGTGACTCTTTTAAAAGTTCTTTGATTGGTCATTCATTGGATTTTATTTGGACATACAGGTGTAGCGAAGGGCATGAGGGACAAAGCGATCCAAAGAATCATGCTCTAAAAGCAGTTTATGAATCAATATTATTAGTATGCGAAAGACTCAGTATAATATTTGAAAGAATAGATGAATTAGAAAAATCGGCTGTTGATGTTGAAGAGATTGAGCCTGTCTCAGAAATAAAAGAAGAAAGTGCTGAAGAACTAAAAGCTGAAGTTGCTACTGAAGAAGTAATTTCAGATGAAGATGTTAATAAGAATGTTGAGGATGCAAAAGAAGATAAAATTTCACCTTATCGAAAAAAGGGACCTAAACTCACGATCTTGGGTAATATTGATTCATACAAAAAAAAATAATTTTTATCTAGTAAATAACTAGTCATAAAACTTGACCACTTACTATTTAGTTTTGCTGTAGAAAAAAACAACAAACAACAAACTAAAAAACTAAATAGTAAATTATGGCAATACCTGCAGTATCATTAGAAACTCCATTTGGAACAGTTAGAAAGCTTTCTAACGGCTTATATCGACTAAGAAATTCAGCCCCATCAGTAAGATTCTTATTAGAGATTGAGCATGCTACATTTTCATTTCTAATAGATGAAGGTTTTGTTATTAAATCTTATAAGTATACTAAAAAGAAAAAAGGAGAGAAGGAGACCTTATTAGATCTTAAAAATTACAAAAACACTAATATCACTTGTTTGCCAGATATGTTAGATTTTATGGCTCTTGAAAATTTTTCTCAAATTCATCTATACACAGCTAATCTTACTATTAATCTTGAACGGTACAATAAGATTAGATTAGGCGTAATGATTAGGCCTTCTAATGATAAAAAGGAAGGTATTTTGATTCATAAAGTAATAAAAGGTGGTCTTGCAGAAAATCATGGAATTAAAGATAATGATTTGCTTATTAAAGTAAATAACACTGAGGTTAATACTATCTACGATTTAGAAAAACAAGTTGACAATAGTACAGAAGGAAAGATATTACTATCAATTAAAAGAAATGGTGTCAAAAAGAACATCCAGATATTAAAAAATAACTTTAAAAAATAATTATGAGAATTGAATTGATAAATTGTGAGGGAGCTGTTCTTAAATGTACTGTTAATCGATTTGGCATAAACTTATTAGCGTTTCTCTTAGATGGAAAAGGGTATATTAAATTTACACCACGTTTAGATGATTTACTTAGATATCTAAGAGGTCATATGCCCTTAGAAAATGTATTGGAATCTGCTGAAGAGATTAAAATAAATAATATTATTTATGATTTTAATGATATTGATTTAAACACTATTCATTCTGTTAAGAAAAGATTGACTGATCATTCTAAACTTGATATAGATTTTCTTAGCCTATCAAAGTTAACAGCTAAAGTTGAAACATTACATAAGAGAAGATATTCAAATATATTAGGAATGAATACTCGAAATATGAATCACTATTCTACAAGTCCTATTTTACAATCTGTAATTAAATCTATTAAAGAAATGGATACTGTTATGTTATCTACTCTTTTAGATGAAGATGCAGAGTATATGGGTGCTAGTATGTATATGTTCTTAGCTTCTCTAAGAGATAAGTTTCAGGATTTCATTAATAATGGAGATACCTCTTTACATGCACAGAAAATTATGCAAGATAATTTATCATTAAGTTCATTTGTATTTAGATTTAAAGGTAATAAATCAAAAATGGAATTTAATTTAGAATTCCGACTTAAAAGTAAAAATTTAATAAAAATATTAGAATATAAAAATTAGTAATCACTTAAACCCCTTCCAATTATGACACAGATATTATTAGCCATCTCATTAGTTATTTTAGTAGTAAACACATTAGTTGTTTTTCTTAGAAAACCTAAATTAGATATGTCATCTAATATTGACAAAACTGTTGGCCGAATTGATGCCATTTTACAGGATCAGTTTCAAAGAAATAGGTCTGAAACTAGTAATGAGTTAAAGGATAACAGACAAGAGTTATCCCAAACTTTAAACTTGAATAGTAAAAATATTCAAGAGACAGTTTCTAGTAATCTTAAGGATATCAAGAAGGATACCAATAGTCAATTAGATAGAATTCGAAATACTGTTGACGAAAAGCTCCAGAAGACTTTAAACTCTAGACTTAAGCAATCTTTCGGAGCTGTTGCTGAGCAACTTGAATCTGTACAGCAGGGTTTAGGAGAAATGAAGAATCTTGCAACTGATGTTGGTGGCCTAAAGAAAGTGCTCAGTAATGTTAAAAGAAGGGGTGGGTTAGGTGAGATGCAATTAGAAATGTTATTGGAGAATATCTTTGCTCCAGGACAATTTTCTAGGAACGTAATTACTAATCCTAATACTTCTGATTCCGTAGAATTTGTTGTGAATCTTCCTGGTTATGACATTAATCGTGAACATGTAATGCTTCCGATTGACGCTAAATATCCTATGGATATTTATGAAGAGTTACTTAATGCATATGATTCAGCCGATATGGATAGAGTTAAAAAAGCTCGTAAAGAGTTGCGTAAAACAATTAAATCTATGGCTAAGGATATTAGCACTAAATATATATATCCTCCTAGAACAACTGATTTCGCTTACTTATATCTTCCTTTTGAAGGGATATATGCTGAAGTATCTAGAGATGCAGACTTAATTATGGAGTTACAGAATGAACTCAAAATTACAGTTACTGGACCTTCTACACTTGGGGCAATATTGCATGCCTTCCAGATGGGATTTAGGACTCTTGCTATAGAAAAAAGAACCAGTGAGGTTTGGGAGACTTTAGTGAGTGTTAAGAAAGAGTTCTCTAAATTCTCTGATATTATGGGTAAGGCCCAAAAACATATTCAGACAGGTTTAGGCAAACTAGATGAAGTTATGGGAGTTCGTACAAGAGCTATTGAAAGAAACCTTAAAAGTATTGAGGTTCATGAGATAGAGGAAAACACTAAGCTGATTGATAATGATAAGTCTTAAATATATTTGAGATAGATTAATTATGTATTTTACTTATCTAGATATAATAAAATTTTGTGCATCACTTACTATTCCACAATTAATGGAATACAGAGATTATTATAAGGAGTTTAAGACTAGAGAATACTTGGTTGCTTGTGAGGTTCTAAAGCTTAGACTAAAGTATAAGAAATGAGAAAGATATTATACTTTGTTAAATCTGATAACGTTTTACTTTTAAATAAAATCATATTTTTACATTAATGAATAATACATTTTTTAAAGATCTAAATAACTGGCAAGATTTTGATGATAAACTCTCTAGTTTAGGCAACAAAGAGAAGGGAGATGCTTTTGAATTACTTACTAAGTGCTACTTTAAGATTAAGCCTCAATACAATCATTATGATGAGGTGTGGCTATTAGATGAAGTGCCTCAAAAGGAATTAGATTATTTAAAGATACCTTCTCATGATTTAGGAATAGACCTTATAGCTAAGGAAGGTAAAGAGTACTATGCAATTCAATGTAAGTATCATGGTGATAAGAATAAGAATGTAACTCTTGATGAGGTAGCTACATTCTTAAATGCAGTATCTTCAAATAATAGAATTACAATGGGGTATCTTTGTTCTTCTGGCATAGATACTTCAAAGAATTATCAGAAATCCCAAAAGAAAGAGATTCAAGAGATATTAGCTGATAGTTGGCAATTACTAGATAAAGTTTTCTTTGACAATGTCCGTAAATTATTAAATAATAAAGTAGTAAAAGAAAAACCATTTGAGCCTAGAAGTCATCAAAAGAAAGCTATTAAACAAGCTCTTAGTCATTTTGTAGATGAAGATAATTCTAGGGGTAAATTAATATTTCCTTGTGGAGCTGGTAAAAGTTTAACTGGTTACTGGTTAAGTGAGGCTTTAGAATCAAAATCAACTCTTATAGCAGTACCTAGTTTATCACTTGTTAAGCAGACTTTAGAGGTTTATCTTAGAGAAATTGTAGCTAATGGTATAAAAGTTAAATGGCTATGTATTTGTTCAGATGAAGGTATAGGTACTAGTGATGATGTTGCTATCATGACTAATAATATAGGAGTGCCATGTAAGACAGACCCTGAATATATTAGAACATGGCTTAAAGAGAATAAAGATGAACATAAAATCATCTTTACTACTTATCAGAGTGGACACTTAATTGCAGATATTTCTAAGAAATTAAAGTTAAGTTTTGACCTTGGAATATTTGATGAAGCACATAAGACTGTTGGTTCAAGTTTAAAGCAATTCAGCTACTTATTATTTGAAAAGAATATAAAGATAGATAAGAGAATCTTTATGACTGCTACTGAGCGTTTTTATAGTGGTTCTAAAGAAGATATCATCTCAATGGATGATGAGGATGTTTATGGCGATATATTCGCTCAAATGAGCTTTAAAGAGGCTATAGATTTAGATCTTCTTACTGATTATAAAATAATTACCATTGATATTAAGAAATCAGAGATAGCTGACTTTATTAGGCAGAATGATAAAGTGCAACTTAATGATAAATGGAAGAAAGTTACAGAGTCTCGTTCTTTAGCTTCAATGCTTGCTATGAGAAAGGCAATGAAGCAGTTTAATATTAAGAATGTGGTTTCATTTCACTCAACCATTGAGAAAGCAAAAAGAAGTAAAGAATTACAAGAATATATTACCGATACTTATAACTATAAGCCCATAGATACTTATACGGTTTCAGGTAAGATTCCTACTGCAAAAAGAAACATTATAGTACAGGAATTTGCAAAATCAGAAAGAGCATTAATTACCAATGCAAGATGTTTGACAGAAGGAATTGATGTGCCTAATATTGATTGCATTGTATTTTCTGACCCTAGGAAAAGTAAAGTAGATATTGTTCAGGCACTTGGTAGAGCTTTAAGAAAGAAAGAAGGGAAAGAATGGGGGTATGTTATTCTTCCTGTAATATATGATGGAGATACTAATGAGATAGATAATGATAGTTTTAATGAGATAATTAATATTGTAAGAGGATTAGCTGCTAATGATGAGCGTATAGTAGAATACTTTAAAGATAAAGCTCAGAAAGAAAAAGGAAGTAGTGAGATGATTAAAGGTTCATCTTTGTTCACACTTGATTCTTCCATGTTAGAGGAAAAAGATTTAGCAAGTCAATTACAAATAAAGATTTGGGAAAAGTTATCCCAGTATCAGTGGTTACCTTTTGACGAAGCTAGAGATATTGTTCAAAAAGAAAAATTAAATAGTTATAGTGATTGGAGAGTTTATTCAAGAACTAAAAAGCCAAATAATATTCCATCTTCTCCTCAAAATACATATATCAATCAAGGTTGGCAAAGTTGGGGGGATTTTCTTGGTACTGGATTTATTGCTGCTCATAAAAGAGAATGTCTAAGTTTTGAAAAAGCTAGAACACACATACATAAGTTAAAGCTTAAATCAAGAGCCGATTGGGATACTTATCGTAAGTCAGAAGGTATGCCTGAAGATATCCCTCAGACTCCTGTCTCTACATATAAAGATAAAGGCTGGGAAAGTTGGGGTGATTGGTTGGGTACTGGTAGAATTGCGTATAATCTTATTAATTATCAAGATTTTAAGATAGCCAGAGCATTTGTTCATAAATTAAAATTGCAAAATCAAAGAGAATGGAGCGAGTATTGTCAATCTGGAGAAAAACCTTTTGACATACCCTCTAATCCAATGAACACGTATAGAAATAAAGGTTGGATTAGTTTAGGTGATTGGGTTGGGACAGGAAGGGTTGCTGCACAAATGAGAGAATATCTGAGTTTTGAAAAAGGAAGATCATTTGTCCGTAAATGTAAATTACAGAATCAAAAAGAGTGGAGTGAATATAGTAAATCTGGAGAAAAACCTGAAAATATACCCGCATATCCACAAAGAGTATATAAGAATTCTGGTTGGAAAGGTATGATAGATTGGTTAGGATCTGGCAAGAATTATAAGAGAAAAGATGAATATAGAGACTTTGAAATTGCTAGGAATTTTGTACGCAAGCTTGGCTTAAAAAATTCATCTGAATGGGAGGCTTATTGTAAATCTAGTTTAAAACCAAAAGATATTTCTTCAAGGCCACATAGAGTTTATAAAGGTAAAGGCTGGCTTAGCATGTCAGATTGGTTAGGCACTAAAATAGGTTTTGATGGTTCTTACCTTCCCTTTAATGAGGTAAGAGAATTTGCAAGAAAGCTAAATTTTAAAAGTAACAAGGAATGGAGGGTATTTAGTAAATCTGATAAGAAACCTCATAATATTCCAGCTAACCCTCCAGGATTATATAGAGATTCTGGATGGGATGGCTGGGGAGATTTTTTAGGTAATGACAATAAGATTAAGAAAGACTTTATGAGTTTTAATAAAGCTAAATCATTTGTCCGTAAATTGAAATTACAAAATCAAAAAGAGTGGAAAGAGTATTCTAAATCAGATAAAAGACCTGACAATATTCCTACAAATCCTTCTTCAACATATAAAAATAAAGGCTGGATTAGTTTAGGTGATTGGCTTGGGACAGGAAGAATTGCTTCTCATCAAATGGAATTTGTTTCTTTTAAAGAAGCTAGAATATTTGCACGATCACTGAAATTAAATTCAGCTAAGGAATGGAAAATATTTTCTAAATTAGGAAAGAGACCAACTGAAATTCCAGGTGATCCTCAAGGTAAATATAAAGATGAAGGTTGGTTAGGATGGGTAGATTTTTTAGATATTCAACCAAAATATTTAGATTTTAAAGAGGCTAGAGTATTTGCTAGAAGTTTAAAGATTAAGACTGGCTTAGATTGGGTAAAATATTGTAGATCTGATAAGAAACCATCAAATATTCCATCTTCTCCCCAACTCACATATAAGAATAAGGGCTGGGGTTCTATGAAAGATTGGCTTGGTGATGTGTATTTAGATTTTGAGGAGGCTAGAAAATTTGTTCAAGAATTAGAGTTAAAAAATGTTTCAGAATGGAGAAAGTATTGTAAGACAGATATTCCTGATAATATTCATAAAAGTCCACATGTTTATTTCAAAGATAAAGGATGGGAAAACTTTGGTGATTGGCTTGGGACAGGAGCTACACATAATAAAGAATATCTATCTTTTGAGAAGGCAAGATCATTTGTACATAAATTAAAATTTAAATCAACTGCCGATTGGGATACTTATCGTAAGTATGGTGATATGCCTCAGGATATCCCTCAAACTCCAAGATATGTGTATAAGAATAAAGGCTGGAATGGTATATTTGATTGGCTAGGTAATGAGTGATTTATTTTAAAAAAGTTTCACTATTAACATAATTCAACCAATATTAAGATATTTAAAAAATGAAGTATTTAACTAAAACTAGATTTAAACAAGCATTAGAATGCCCTACAAAACTTTTTTACACAAAGAAAGTGAAAGAGTATGCTGATGTTAGCAATGAGGATTCATTCTTACAATCTTTAGCCGAAGGGGGTTTTCAAGTTGGAGAGTTAGCAAAATTTTATTTTCATGATAATCCTATTGAAGAGAAAATAACAATTGAAACAAGAGATTATGATAAAGCAATAGCTAAAACTAAAGAGATGTTAAGTAGACCAGGTAGAGTAGTTATTGCAGAAGCAGCTTTTAAATATAAAAACTTGTTTGTTCGTATAGATGTTTTGGTTAAAGATGATGATGTAATCTCGATTTATGAGGTGAAAGCAAAATCATGGAATGTGGAGGAAGACAGTTTTTTTGATAAAAAGAAAAGTAAAATAAAATCAAAATGGCAACCTTATGTATATGATATTGCTTTTCAGAAATATGTGGTAAGTAACTCCTTGCAAAATGGGGATATAAAAGCATATCTTACTTTGGTTGACAAAACTAGAAAAACTGATTTAGATGGATTAAATCAGTTTTTTACAATTGAAAAATTTGACGGAAATACATTAGTAAAAGTAAAAGACGGATTAAGAAGAAGTGACTTAGGGAAAGTTAAATTACTCATTAATATAAATGTTGATGATGAGTGTTTTAAAATTCAAAGTGAATTCCCCGTCCCAACTGATTTAGGTGAGGCAATTATATTTCCTGACTTTGTTCAAAGATGTTCGGATATGTATGAAAATAACATAAGAACGCAAGTAAATATTGGCAAGAAATGTAAAGATTGTCAGTTTAAGAATACTAAAAAGCCAGAGTTAAAAAGTGGATTTAATGAATGTTGGTTAAGTCAAACAAATCTGACAGAACTTCAACTTAAAGAAGAAAATCTATCTACTGAAATTTGGGGCGGAGCAGCTGGTAGTCGATCATTGTGTGGTGAGCTTATTGAAAAAGATATTTATCTTTTAAAGGATGTTGAAGAAGAGGATGTTGCACCAAAAACATGTAAGGTATATGAAGGTCTTTCTCCTTTAGAAAGAAGAATGGAACAGATAAATCGAGTAAAAGAAAATACATCTGAAAGTTATTTTGATAAAGAGGGATTAAAAGAACAAATGGCTACTTGGAAATATCCATTACATATGATTGATTTTGAAACATCTGCAGTAGCCCTTCCTTTTTTTAAAGGATTGAAACCATATGAAACACTTGCTTTTCAGTTTTCTCATCATACAATAGATAAAGATTGGAATATTAAACATGAGAATCAACACATCTGTTTTGAAAAAAATACTTTTCCTAATTTTGATTTTGTAAGGAAATTGAAAGATGCAGTAGGTGATGGTGAAGGTACTATTTTCAGATATCACAATCATGAGAATACTACTTTAAATAAAATAAGAGAACAGCTTTTGTTATCTGATGAAAACGATAAAATTGAGTTAATTTCTTTTATAGATTTAATCACTCATAGTAAAGACCAAAATAGAGAAGGAGATAGGGACATGGTTGATCTTTTTAAACTGGTAACTGCCTATTATTATTCTCCTCATGCTAAGGGTAGTAATTCTATTAAAGATATTTTACCTGCAATTATAAATGAAAGTATATTTCTGCAGAAAGAGTATGGAAAGGAAGGTCTTTATGGTATTGATTTAAAAATCTCGTCTTTAAATTTTGAAAATCATTGTTGGATTACTGAAGGAATAACCAATCCGTATAAAACTTTACCACAAGTTTTCCCTGACTATGATAACGAAATATTAGATGCTGTGGAGCCTATTGAAGGGCTAAAAGAGTTACGTGATGGAGGTGCTGCTTTAACAGCTTATAATTACTTGCAATATTCCAATGTAAGTGATGAGCAAAGAGAATCTTTAAAGCAAGCGTTATATAAATACTGTGAGTTAGATACCATGGCAATGGTAATGATTGTTGAATCATGGAGAGATATGATACAAGAATAATTTTTCTATTGAACAGATGTTTGAACTTTAATTAAATATAACGACGTAAATTATTGGATTGAGAATGTATAATTATTTTATATATTTACTGTGTAACTCTAATGCATAAAATAGTAAGGGACCTATTCGGGTGCCTTTTGAGTTGTCTAATATAGTAGGATCTAGTATTCTACCCCGAACTTTTGTATTTTCGTGGCTTTCTGTCCTTATTTTAAGCCTTTTTTCAGAAAAAAATAGTTTTATCTTTTTATTACTAAATTAATTTATAGGTTTGCTTTATGATACCTAAAAATATAAAAAAGAATCATTTACTTTCTGCTATTAATGAAATAGAAGCGAATCCAGAATTAAGAAAAGGTAGATACTCCAGTACATATGATTTAGTTTATAATGATATTTCATATCCACCTAAATTAGTTATTTCGTTAGCAAATAAATATGCTAATGGGGTTGAATTGAGGGCTAACGAATTTCAAGGAGGAAAAGATACACAAGCTTTTGAAATACTTGTGAAAAATGATTTTGATATTCAATTAAAGAAAGAAAAAATATCACCAACTTATTGGTTGTTTTCTCCTGGACGTAATGCTGATAAATGGTTGGAATTTCAGAAAAAGGGTATTATGGCATTAGGTTGGGGTATTGGCGATTTATCTAGTTACTCTTCAAAGAAAGAGATGTTAATTGCATTAAAAGAGAATAGAGATGATAATACCAATCCAACTAATGATGCTAAAGCTAATTGGGAATTTCTAACGTCAATTAATAAAGGTGATATAATAATAGCTAAAAAAGGTACTAATGCATATTTGGGATATGGAGTAGTAATTTCAGATTATTTTTATGACAAAGATGGTGAAAAAGAAGGTTTTGAATCTGTTAGAAAAGTAAATTGGATTAAAAGCGGCTTGTGGGAAGAAGATGATATTGTACTTAAAACCTTAACTAACATAAGTAAATATACAGATTATGTTTCTAGATTAATTCAATTAATTGGAATTGAAATAAATGAAGGAAGTATTAGTAAAGTTGACTTTACAAATGTAATGACCTATGAAATAAAAAGTTCAGCTGCACAAAATAGCAACGAGTTATTTCATAATAATGGAAAATACTTTTATTGGAATCAAGATAAATTTAAAAATCTTATTATAAATGATGTTGTTTTTGTTGTTAATCCAACAATGAAAAATGCATCATACATGCGCATTAATAAAAAGTCAATTAAAGTTAAGAATAAAAATGATAAAACTTATTTTTCTGATGAAGGACAAGATTTTATTGTTAGTGGAAAATGGGAGGAATTTGTTAGACTAGAAATACTTGATCATAAAAATTCTAGTCCTTTTAGTTGGAAATCATTGGGTAGTTCTGAGATAACTTATTTTTATGGAGATAGAGTCTCATCTTCGACATTACAAAATAACTTAGAAAGGATATCTCAGTTGAAGTTGCTTTTTGATGAAGATTCTGAAGCTTTTAGGATTCTTGAAGTATGTGCTATTGGAGGTCATAATTCTTTTTTTGAACTTACATATAAATTTTTAAATCAAGTAAAAACATCTAATCTTAAGTATAAAGAATATTCAGTAAATTTCAAGAACACTGTAACTAGAGCAAGTTTTGGAAAAGGAACATCAGCAAAAGTTCCATGGATTTCATTCTTAGCATATGATCAGACAACGACCAAAGGAATTTATCCTGTTCTTCTTTATTATAAAGACCAAGAATTATTGATCTTAGCTTATGGTGTTAGCGAAACAAATCAACCATCAAGGAATTGGACCTTAGAAAATAAAGTGTCGATTGTTAATTTTTTTGATCAAAAATATAATGTAAAACCTTATAGATACGGTTCAAGTTATGTGCATACTTATTTTGATTTAAAAACAAAAGATTTCATTAAATATAAAGAAAAATTTAATAATAGTCTTGAAAATATTATTCAACATTTTCATAGCGAATTTACTAATTCAGTAAAATTAAATAAACAAACCATGAAACAGCAAAGTATTAATAGAATATTATTCGGACCACCTGGTACTGGCAAGACATATTCTACCATCAACCATGCTTTATCTATTATAGAAAATAAAGAATTGGTTGATTTAAAGAATGAAAAGAGAGAGAGATTAAGGGAAAGATTTGAGAATTATGTTGATGAAGGGTTGATAAAGTTTACTACTTTCCACCAATCATATAGCTATGAAGATTTTGTTGAAGGGATTAGACCACAGGTCAAAGAAGTTTCATCTGGAGTTAATGGACAGCTAAAAAAAGAAGTTTCTTATGATGTTTTACCTGGTGTTTTTAAAACATTAGTTGAGGAAGCAATTAAGGAAGAGAATGAAAGTAAAAAATATGTTTTAATAATAGATGAAATTAACAGAGGAAATATTTCTGATATTTTCGGAGAATTAATTACATTATTAGAGTTTACAAAAAGAGCAAAAGGTGAAGAAGAAGTTACGCTTGAGCTCCCTTATTCTAAGGAATCATTTAAGGTGCCATCAAATCTTTACACTATTGGAACTATGAATACTGCAGATCGTTCAATTAGTTTAATTGACACGGCTTTAAGAAGAAGATTTGATTTTATAGAACTACCGCCATCTCTGAGCGTAATTGAGAATAATGTTGGTAATAAAGGAGTTGTCGATGGAGTTAATTTAGTAAAACTACTTGAGACAATAAATAATAGAATTGAATTTTTATTAGATAAGGATCACTTAATCGGTCACAGTTATTTTCTCTCAATAAATAATATTGAGGATTTAAAAGAAGTTTTTAAAAATAATATTTTACCATTGTTAGAGGAATATTTTCATAACGATTATTTTAATATTCAAAGAGTTCTTGGAGACAACCCTGAATGGGAGAAGAATAAGGAATTAAAAATAATATCTACTAATGATGAAATAGATAATGCGATATTTGGTGGTCAAATAGATGGTTACGAAGAGAATCAAATATTCAAAGTCAGAGAAGATTTTAGTACTAAGGAATTATTTATTGCTATATATAAAAAGTAATGAGAGTATTTACCATAGCAGAATATGGAAATATTAGTAATCAGGATGATTATCAAGACTATAAGTCAGATTTAAACACATGCTATATTGACTCAAAGTCATTTAATCAATTAGTAGACTTTATTAATGATAACGCGCTAAAAGGGAATGAAATAGATAAAGCTTTTAAAATATTTAGATCTAAAGGAAATCTTAATATAAAAGTTAAAAATTATGTAGGTCTTTTAGAAACAAATACTGGTATTGTTATTGAAATTATTCCTAAGATTTCGCTTATGAGCGATGATCCTAATATACATAAAGAGGAATCAAAAAAGATTTTTTTAAAGATGTTAAGACATCTTAAAAATTCACCATTTATTTCAATAAATAAAGCTCAATTAAAAGTAACAAAGTATTTTAAGATTCTTGAGGTTTTTATCAATTCATATGTTCAAGAAGTTGATAAACTACTTCAATCTGGAATTTTAGGAGATTATATTAGGCATGATGAAAACATAGCCTTCTTAAAGGGACGAATAAATATTGGACAACAAATCAAGCAGAATACGTTTAATAAATCAAGATTTAGATGTATTTACAAGAAATTTGACACCAATAATATATATAATCAAACTGTTAAGAATACTTTAGTTAAACTATTCAATACTAGCTCTTCACATGCTAATAGAGCAAAGATATTAAAGCAACTTAATCAGTTTATAAATGTTGAGTGTACAGATGATTCTATTAAAACATTGGAAGCTGCTCAAAAAAAGAATAATAGGCTAACTGATAAATACAAAGTTCTTTTGAAATGGAGTGAAGTATTTCTTAAAGGGAAATCATTTACAAATTTTGCTGGGAACAGTATAAATAATTGTATTTTATTTCCAATGGAAAGAATATTTGAAGATTTTGTTTCCGCCCAATTTAGAAAGTATGCTGAAGGATATAAGATAATTACCCAGGGTAAGAAAGGGTATTACTTAGTTAAGCAAGGAGATCGAAAGAAATTTAGATTAAAGCCAGATATAATTGCTGAGATTGATAATAATATGAATTATGCAATTATTGATACTAAATGGAAGCTATTAGATCAAACTAGAAAAAGGTCAAATTTCGACATTTCTATTTCTGACATGTATCAATTATATGCTTATGGAAATAAATTTAAAAATAAAGATGGAAGTATGCCGAGTTTAGTACTTCTTTACCCAAAGACAGATAAATTCCATACGGAATTAGAACCTTATTTTTATGATGAAAATCAGAATCTAAAACTTAGAGTAATTCCTTATAATTTATCGCTAGACATAAAAGATAGGGAAGAAGTAAATAATATATTAATTAATTCTTAATTATGGATTTTAATAAAATAAAGCAGCAGTTAAGGGATTTCTCAAATGAAAGAGATTGGGATCAGTTTCATAGTCCAAAGAATCTAACAATGGCGCTTGCTGCTGAAGCAGGTGAACTATTAGATGTCTTTCAATGGTTAAAAGAAGAACAGACGAAACTTGAAAATATTGATGATAAAACAATTGATCTTGCTAAAGAAGAGATAGCAGATATATTCTACTATTTAATAAGACTTTCAGATAAGTTAGAAATCGACTTAGAATCTGTCCTTGAAAAGAAAATGATCGTAAATAGTCAAAAGTACCCTATACATCTTTCAAAAGGAAATTCTATTAAATACAATAGAAGGTAATGATAATTAATTTTGATACATCTGGAGTGTAGTTTAAATGCATAAAAATAGGGAGGTACCTATTTGGTTACCTTTTGAGATGTCAAATCTTTTAGGATGTAGTACTACTATTCTTTCTTTCCTTGAAAATCAAATAAATTTCTTAAGTTTGGATTAGTAGATTGGTTAGCGGTGCAAAAAGTGGTGCAAATTTTAGTTTGAAAGCTTACTGTAATCTAGTGAAAAGGGTAGAGGTTGTAATCCTGCTACTCAATCCTTTACTATTTATATTTTAAGTTCAGTAAATTATAAAATATTATAATTAAGTTTACAGACTTTAAAACAATAGATTAACAAACAGATGAAAAAAACACTATCAACTTTACTAAGCCTACTATTTTGTGCCATTACCTTTGCTCAGAGTGTACCACAAGGAATTAATTACCAAGCCGTTGCAAGAGATGCTAATGGTGCTGTACTGATGAATCAGAGCTTTAACGATTCAGTTTTCTGTTATATCAGATATAACTACTTCAGCTGTTAGTTGGCAAGAAACCCACACAGTATCTACTAACGATTATGGTTTATATACAGCCATTATAGGTCAGGAACAGCAACTATGTTGGTAGTTCAGCAACCTTTGATGTAATAGATTGGGGAGCTTCTAATCATTTATTAAAAGTAGAGGTAGATTTTGGAGGTGGTATTTTTGTAGATATGGGAACAACAGCATTTATGAGTGTTCCTTATTCAATTTATTCAGCTAATCCAGGCCCTCAAGGACTACAGGGTGTACCCGGTGTTGATGGTGATGATGGGCAAGACGGACAAGATGGAAATGACGGACAAAATGGTTATGATGGACAAGATGGAATAGATGGGCAAGATGGAATAGATGGGCAAAATGGTGATGATGGAAATGATGGTATTGACGGAGTAGATGGTGCTGACGGGCAAGGTGGAATAACAAACGCAGGAACAGGCATAAGTGTCACTGGTGCTGGAACTTCTGTTAGTCCTTATGTGGTTAGTACAAGCACTTGCGGTTTATCTATAGGCGATACCAGCTCAAGGAGGAATTATCTTTTATTTAGACCCATCAGGTTGTCACGGCTTGGTTTGCGCACTAACAGATCAAAGTTCATGGTAACAGATGGTATGCAGGACATATGGCAATACACGGGCTATGGAGTGTGGTATTTATGCAGGAAAAACAAACAAAATAATTATTGCTCGGCTGCTAGGAGAGTACATTCTGCAGCGCTCGTTTGTGTAATTTGCATTACGAGGCGGTTACTTATTGATTGGTATCTTACCTTCAAATTGATGAATTAAATGAAATGTATTTAAATTCTACACTTAGCAAGGGCTTGGTGGTTTTGCTGGTACGCCTATTGGAGTTCTACTGAGTCGATACAGCAGTGCGTGGAGGCAGAGTTTCACAATGGGTACCAGTACGTCACGATAAGAACTACAGCTACCAATGTTAGGGCTGTTCGGGCTTTTTAACCATTTAACAATTTATCCATTTAAAATTATTGCGTAAGCAATCGAAATTAATTTTTAAAACAAACAAATGAAAAAAATACTTTTAACAACAATCTGCATGGCTTTTGCAACTTTTAGTTTTTCTCAGCAACTTAGTAGGTATGTTGTATCGAGTGGTGGTAATTATTCTAATGCTGGAGGATATAGTAATTCTTCAACTATTGGAGAGTCTATGGTTACTACCCTTACTTCAGCCTCTAATGTTTTAACACAAGGTTTTCAGCAAAGTTTTAGTAATTCTGTTGATCCTACTATAACAATCATTAATCCTTTGGATGGTGATGTATTCCCAAATAACAATAATATTGGTATTGATTTTGCTATAACTGATTTTGTAGTTGCTGCAGGTACTGGTGATGGACATATCCATTATTATGTAAATGGTGCTATGACCATGAAGTACGACACACTTCCAATCACTCTAAATGGGTTAGCTAATGGAAGTCATCAAATTATTATTGAACTTGTAGATAATTCTCATCAAGGATTCAGCCCTACTATTGCTGATACTGTAAATTTTATTGTTAATGTAATCTCTGGTTGTACAGACTCAACTGCATTAAACTACGACCCTACAGCTACTATAGATGATAGTTCTTGTACTTACTGTACTGGTACCTTTGCTAACATTGATGTTGGTGGTGGTTCTTGGTTAAGTGAAGTTTCTTGGACGTTATTGAATAGTTCAGGTGGAATTGTACTTTCAGGTGGTGCTCCATTCTCATTAGACACATGTTTAGCTGACGACTGTTATACAGTTGATATGGTTGATTCATATGGTGATGGTTGGAATGGATCTACATTTAATCTTGATGGAGTTGCTTTAGGAGGTTTACTTTCTGGCTATGCAGGTTCATTTACATTCACTACTGGTTCAGCTTCTTGTGCAATCACTGGATGTACTGATATGCTTGCAACTAATTATGACCCAACTGCAACAGTTGATGATGGTTCATGTACTTATCCTTGTTTAGATAATGTAGTTGTATTTAATGGATACGATTCATGGGGTGATGGCTGGAATGGAGGAACTTATGATGTTACATCTAATGGTACTTCGGTAGCTTCAGGTGGAATGACTTCTGGTTCTTCATTTACTGACACTTTATGTTTACCAACTGGATGTTATGATGTAACTGTTGGTGGTGGTTTTTATGATAATGAAATCTCATTTGATTTTGCTTCATTAGTTGGATCTGCTGCTGGTACTTATACTGATATCTCTGTAGGTGGAGCTATTTGTGGTGTTGTTGTTGTTAACGGTTGTACTGATTCAACTGCATTAAACTACGATCCTACTGCTACTGTAGATGATGGTTCTTGTGTTTACTGTGTGTATGGTTGTACAGATTCAACTGCCGTTAATTATGCTGCATTAGCAACATGTGATGATGGTACTTGTATAGCTTCTGTTTATGGTTGTACTGATGCTACTGCATGTAACTATTATGCTGGAGCAAACGTTGATGATGGTTCATGTGATTACATTCATGTAACTACTACTTGTGGTGCTTCACCAATAACTGGTTTAGGGGTTACTAATGTTATTCATGATAGAGTTACTTTAACTTTTGATAACATGAACACTTATGATGCTTCAGGTGCTCAGGTATGTAGAGTAGATCAATTGCGTATTAAATATCGTGAAGTAGGAACATCTTCTTGGAGTCAGAAGAATATGGCTGCTCCAACAGGTTATGATCCTACAACAGGTATTTGTAATAGTACTCAAAATACTGATAAATTAGTATTAGGTTTAACTGGTTCAACTACTTATGAGTGGGAAATGAGAGTTTGGTATTGTGCTACAGGAGCAACTGCTTGGGTAGTAGGTCCAAACTTTACTACAGCTTGGTGACTGTCCTAGACGTAGGTAACTTAGCGGTAACTTCAGGTTCTAATACACAAGCTACCTTTACTTGGGATGATTCAAATGGAGCTTATAGCTTTGTTAGATTACAAGCAAGAGTAGATACTGTTGGTTCTTCATTCTTTAATATTGGAGGTATAGGAGTAAATTATGGTACATTCACTAAGAACAAGAATGGATTAGTTGCAGGAGAGTCTTATAGAGCTAAATCACGTACATGGTGTGATCCAAATGGGGGTGCTTATAAAGCTCCATCATGGACTTCATTTATTTACTGGACGCAACCAACTTCTATAAGATTAGAAGGAGGCAGTACAATTGCTAACTTAACTGTTTATCCTAACCCTTCAAGAGATGTGTTTAATGTAAGTTTCACATCAGAAGATGCTCAAGACTTAAAAGTTAGAATTCTAAATGTAATAGGAGAGGAGCTTATAAATGAAAACTTAGAGCAGTTCATTGGTGAGTATACTAAGCAGATAAACCTAAGTAAAAATGCTAAAGGAATCTATTTCTTAGAAATAGAAAAAACAGATGGTATAATTAATAAAAAACTTATTTTACAATAAAAACAACTAAAATGAAAAAAACACTATCAACTTTACTAAGCGTACTATTTTGTGCCATTACCTTTGCTCAGAGTGTACCACAAGGAATTAATTACCAAATAGTTTAATTTTAGTAACCTCAATTTCAACTCTTCTATCATCTTTTTCCTCTTTATACAAAGGATTTGCCTTGTATGCCTATGTATGACAATCTGCTAGAATCTATACCATTATCAACTAAGTAATTATAGACAGTCTTAGCTCTGTTTTCAGATAACGTAGAATCTACATTAAACACAGCGTTTTCATCATAATTACGAATGTCAAAGATATGTCCTCGTATTTGTATGTGGTATTTTTTGTTTTGCTTTAAATCAGTTAAAAGCCTCTGTAATGTAGGAGTAGACTCTGGTAAAAGTTCTTTATACCAACCATTGGCAAACAAAATATTTTAAAAAATAACTCATTACTCAGATAATCAAATAAATTTATTAAATTTGGTTTAGTAGATTGATTAGCGGTGCAAAAAGTGGTGCAAATTTTAGTTTTAAAGCTTGCTCTAATCTAGTGAAAAGGGTGGGGTTGTAATCCTGCTGCTGCGATTTTTTTTCTTCGATTCAATTTAAAAATTATGACTATGATGTGTTTTAATTATAGGCCTGAATCACTTTAGGGTCAATTATACTTTTAATCTTTTCTTTATTTTTTTATCATTTCTATTATTGTCTGTAATTTTTTTTTAGATAATTCAATTTTTGTATTTTAGACCACGGGAAAGCCGAAAACCATTTAAATTATGAATAAGATAATTTAATTTCTATCCTACAGATATAACGATCGCTTTAAAGTGAAAGGTAATTTATAAATTATATATGTATTAATACTTGATTAAAAAATGGAGTGTATAACCTTTTGAACGTCAGACCACTGATCGTATCGCATTCCAAAAGAAATAAAGTTATACATAGCTAGAAAGCCAAAAATCACGTGAATCAAAATAATTGTAAAAAATAATTTATTTGTAAAAGAAGAAAAACTAATTCTATTTACTAACCAGTCTCTTGTACAATAAAGAAATAATAAGACATTTATTAAATGCAAATGCCACATAAAATTTCCATCTAGCATTCTGTTCCCGTCTTCATAAATCACGTTAGCAAGAAAGAAAGAAAATATATACATACATAAAAGAAACTTTAATTCTAAGTGCTTTCTTGATTGAGGAGTGTAAACTAAATAAATAATGGGAAAAATTATTGGCATCAGAATGTCGATTGCTTTTTGAAAAAAAGAAGGACTATTTTGATTCCAGACATCAAGCCATCCGAGTGCAATACTATTTTTTAATTCTGGATCAACAATCGTTCCTTGTTCGGAAGAAAAAATAAAAAAATATTCCAGCGCCAATATCAGCAAACAAGGAATAAATATAAGTGTCGAATTAAATATCCTTTTATGTTGGGTTGTAATGATGAACAAAAACAAAACCGGTAGATATATCATCATAAAACTTGGTTTCACTAACATGCTAAGGATAGTTAAAACAATAAGTTTTATTGATAAGCTTAAATTACTTTCATTTTCAAGATATTGAATAGTATAAATTAGCATAAAAATGCTAATTGGTAACAGAGGTATGGAAGTAGAATTATGGAAGCAAGTTAAAGAATGCTTTCCTATATATTGTTCTTGAGCAGAATAAAAGATAACTCCAATAAAACATAGGAAAAAGACAATGTGTTCTGAAGAAAAAACTTTTTTAACTTGCAAGTATTGTTTGATCGCATAATATTTTAAAGTAAATATAGAGCTCAGCAATATCCCACTTGAAATAATAAATAAAGTTGAATTATTTTGAAAACCAGACAAAGCATATACCATAAAAAAATAAAGTGGGTAACCTGGGAATAATCCTTTATCTAAATACTCACTAAGCCCATAACAATGTAATTGAATATCTACCCAACTTTGATTGATAATTATAGAGCCAAAGAAAAATATACTAATAGAAAAAACTAATATTTCCCATTTATATTTTCGAAAATAGATGCTAAATATCTTTCTTTGATATATAAGAGTAATCAATAGTAAAATTGTAACTAACAGAAGCCAACTCCAATGTTCTTGAATAAAGCTTAATAAAAATTCGATTACTTTATTTAACATCTATAACTAAGAATAAAAATTAAGCACTCGGTCAATAATATTAAGCTGGATCTGTCTGTTTAATTCAAAATACATTGGTAATCTAATTATACAATCACTATAGTTATCGCAATTTATTAGTTTTTCACCTTCATATTTATCCTTAAAAAAAGGGCTTTCGTGTAAAGAAATATAATGAGATACAGCAGTTATTCCCTCTTCTTTAAGTTCGAAAATTAAATCGTTTCGTTGTTTTATGGATTTACAAACCAAATAAAACATATGAGCATTATTTGTTGCGTAATTAGGGATTTGTGGTATTGTATAAAGCGGATTACCTTTCAAAGCATCAAAATATGTATTCCAAATTCCTTTTCTTTTAGCTTGAATTTTATCTAAATTTTCGAGTTGAGCCCATAGAAAAGCTGCTACTATTTCAGAAGGCAAAAAAGAGGAGCCTACATCTATCCAATTATATTTATCTACTTCCCCTCTCCAAAAAGCAGCTCTATTAGTCCCTTTTTCCCATATTATTTCAGCTCTTTCAACGAATCTAGAATCGTTTATAGCAAGCAAACCTCCTTCACCAGATATTATATTCTTTGTTTCGTGAAATGAGAAAGTAGCTAAATGGCCAATACTTCCTAAAGAATTTCCTTTGTAATATGAATCAATTGCTTGAGCAGCGTCTTCAACTACAAACAAGTTATGCTTTTTAGCAATATCCATAATTGAATCCATTTCGCAAGCAACCCCAGAGTAATGAACTACAACAATTGCTTTTGTCTTGTGATTAATTAATTTCTCAATTTTTTTTTCATCAATATTGGGATGATCTATTTTAGAATCACAAAAAATAATCTTAGCATTTCTAAGGATAAAGGCATTTGCTGTTGATACAAAAGTATAAGAAGGCATAATTATTTCATCTCCATCTTTAATGTCTAATAAAAGAGCACACATTTCTAAAGCATCTGTACAAGATGTAGTAAGTAAAGCTTTTTTTATATCGTATTTCTTTTCAAAAAAGTTTTGACACTTCTGAGTAAATATCCCATTTCCAGAAATTTTACCAGAATGAACAGCTTGCTCAATGTAATCGGTTTCTTTTCCTGTTAAATATGGTTTATTAAATGGTATCATCTGACTAATCTATGGGGGTTTCCTACATACAATCCTGATTTCTCTATCGTTTCTATAACAACTGTACCAGCGCCAATCGTAGTATTATTAGCAATATTTATATTGTCAATAATAGTTGAATTAATTCCTATCACATTAGATTTTCCAATATTGACGAATCCTGCAACTGCAACTTTTGGCGATAGAAAACTATTCGAATCGATTACAGAATCATGAGAAATAGTACAATCAATATTTATTAAAACATTGGTCCCAATTTTAACATTTGCATCAATTGTTGTTCCAGGGTAAATAATAGTACCACTATCAATATTAGAAGTTTGATCAATAAAACATGTAGAATGAATAAGTGTTGCAAACGGAACATCATCTTTAAATCGACAAAAAAGAGCATCTCTTTTTGTCATATTTTTATAACCAACTCCTATAAGAAGTTTAGAAAATAAACCTTTATTATATGAACTTAATATATCATCTGAATTACCTAAAACTTTGTATCCAGAAACAAAATCACTAGTAATATAATCATCAAAAAAAACAACCTCATCAAAATGATTATCATGTAAAGCGTGATGTGCAATCTGTAACCCTAGATGACCAGCTCCTATAACTCCTAAGGTTTTCTTTTTATTCATAAGTCTTCCTAATTATAACATTTGGTCTATCTTGTACTTGCTTAAAGACTTTAAATAAGTAGATCCCTATAATTCCTAAGAATGTTGCAATTACTCCTAGGATTAAAACATTAACCGCAATTAAAGAAGTCCAGCCAAGCTGTACTTCATCTAAATATAGAGCTTTTTGTACAATAAGATATATAATCAGCATAATGCTAAAAAAAGAAAGTGTTAAGCCAAAATAAAACAAGTAGACTAATGGTTTTCCTGAAAAAGAAGTTACTGCTTGAAGCATTAAATCCGCTCGTTTTTTTAGTGAATAAGTACTAGCCCCCTCTCTTTGTCCTTTCTCAATAGGTAAACCTTTTTGATTAAACCCTACCCAAAACATCATCCCACCTAAAAATAAATTAGCATCATTAAGGCTTAATAATGCGTTAATATATTCTTTAGTCATTAATCTTTCAGTAAGTATATTGTGTGGAATTTTAGTTTCTGAGAGTTTGTTAATAAGAGTCCAGAATATACTTCCGACTGTTCTTTCTATAAAGCCTCCTTTTCTTGAATTTTGATAGCCATAAACCACATCTAAAGTATTATCTTCTTTTATAGTCTTATAAAAATTAACTAAGACATTTGGAGGTGTTTCTAAATCATTATCTATTAAAAAAACAAGTTCTCCTTTAGACTCCTTTAACCCTGCTTGTATAGCGTAATGATGTCCAAAATTTCTTGATAAATCAAGGATTTTAATTTTAGGATATTTTTCTTCTTTTAAACTTAGCAGATAGTCAAGTGAACCTTCTGGGCAACCGTCATTGACAAAAATCAATTCATAATCTTCTATTTGTATTAACTGAATTGCTTTTTCTATTTCATCTAAGAATCTATCCAAGAATAATTTAGACTGATACAATGTGGTAACAACAGATAATTTCATTCAAAATAACTTTTTAGGAACTTTTTAGCGTTCGCTCCTTCATTAAAAATCAAATCTATTATACTAACTTCGTGTTTAAAAGGAGGGTGTAATTGATTATATGTTTTGTATCCACTATAGTCCATCCACTCTAATTTTATTTGATTGCTGGCAAAAAAATCTTCATCAATATAACTTTTTGCAGCAGGACCACTAAGATAAGTGTCTGCATTTAATTTTTGACAAGCTTGTACTAGCCTTTGTTGTTTATCGCCAGATAAATTCAAACTTCTAGAATCTATGATTCTAGTGTCAATTTCTAAAATAGCACAAATTTCTTTAATAAATCTCAAATTAATTTCACTTAAACTTGTAGATGATAATTCATAAATTTTAAAAATTCTTTCTTTAAATTCTTTAAAAAATAATGCTTTACCATAATTTGATTGTAAGGAGCCGATATGCTTCTTTTTCCAATTTGTGTTAAACACTTCTGTTTCACAAATAGTTTGACTTAAAGATTCTTGTTTTACTGGAATAGTTAGCCATTGAAGTTCATTTTTTGTTTTAATAAGGTTTCTGTTTCTCCAATCATTCTTAGTGTATTGTACTTCATCATAAACAACAAATACGTCTACACTTGCTATCATATCAAAATACCCTTTCCAAGGAATATAATTAGATTGAGATATCATAACACTTTTCATATCTACAATATTACAAAATTTATATACAACTAATTATTATAAGTTCTTTAAAATTAAAAATCTACTCTTAAATCTTATGTAGGTTTTTTTGGTGGGCCTCTCGGTCCTAAGTTCGAGCTTCTTTGGAAGATTATGTAATTATTGGAGCATATATTAATTACATCTCTAAATATTCAAGCATTATAGAGATGAAAACTTGTATAAACCTTTTTTAACTTGGGCTCTAAATTTATTAACAGAAAATGATTAATTTTACGGATTATGTATTTCAATTCCTTAGATTTTGCAATTTTCCTACCAATAGTATTTATATTGTATTGGTTTATATTTAGAAATAATCTAAAATTGCAGAATGCTTTAATCGTTGTTGCTAGCTATATTTTCTACGGATGGTGGGATTGGAGGTTTCTATCACTTATCATATTTAGTACTATTGTTGATTATTTAGTTGGACAGAGATTAAGAACTGAAGAACAACAATCAAAAAGAAAAGTATTACTTTGGACAAGTGTCATTGTAAACATTGGGTTTTTAGGATTCTTTAAATATCATAATTTCTTTTTAGAAAGTTTTGTTGATGCCTTTAGTTTATTTGGCATGCAGATTAATGCTAATAGCCTTAATATAATAATTCCTGTAGGGATTAGTTTTTACACTTTCCAGACCTTAAGCTATACTATTGATGTATATAAGAAAAAGTTAGATCCTACAGAAGATTTTATAGCTTTTTCTGCATTTGTTTGCTTCTTTCCTCAACTTGTAGCTGGACCTATTGAAAGAGCTACAAATCTGTTACCTCAATTTTATAATAAAAGAACTTTTGAATACCATAAGGCAGTTGATGGTATGCGTCAGATATTATGGGGTTTATTTAAAAAAATAGTAATTGCAGATAATTGTGCAGTATTTGCTAATCATATATTTGATAATTCGGCTGATATGAATGGAAGCACATTAATACTTGGAGCTATATTTTTTACTTTTCAAATTTATGGAGATTTCTCAGGTTATTCAGATATTGCCATTGGAACATCAAGACTCTTTGGATTTGATCTTAAACAGAACTTTGCCACTCCTTACTTCTCAAGAGATATTGCTGAGTTCTGGAGGCGTTGGCATATCTCTTTAAGCACATGGTTTAGAGATTATCTATATATTCCGCTTGGAGGAAGTAGAGGTGGTATTTGGAAGAAAGTAAGAAACACATTTGTTATTTTCTTAGTTAGTGGATTTTGGCATGGGGCTAATTGGACTTTTATTGTTTGGGGCGCTCTTCATGCTATATACTTCTTACCATTATTATTAACTAATAACAATAGAAAGAACTTAGCAATAGTAGCTGAAGGAAGATTACTCCCATCTATCAAAGAGTTTTTTGGAATGCTCACAACATTTACTCTTACAGTATTTGCTTGGATATTTTTTAGAGCTGAAGATGTAAGCCACGCTGTTAGTTATATAGGTGGTATTTTTTCTATTACTATCTTCAGTGAACCAGAATTTATGGAACGTGGTGATGCTTTTATTTTATTATATTTAGTATTAGGTTTTTTTATTATTGAGTGGTTAGGTAGAGATGGTAAGCATACATTAGAATTAAATAGCATAAGATGGACTCCAATAAGAAGAATGTCATTATATTTTTTAATTATTAATATGATATTAATATTAGGATTTTGGGGAGAAGAAGGGTTTATTTATTTTCAATTTTAGAATATGAAACACTTTATAATAAAAACATCTTGCTGGTTTTTTCTTTTTATAGTTATTTACTTTATTATTGGATTTGCACCTTTTGCGATATATGATAGAAGTTATCCTATCTACAAAAGTCAATTAGAATTCATTAATTCAGATTCTGCTGAAATTCTTTTTATAGGAGATTCTAGAGTTAACGCTTCCGTTATAGCTAACAATATACCAAATTCAAGAAATTTGGGGATACCTGCTTCATCTCCTATAGATGGTTATTTTCTACTTAAAAAGTATCTTGATAATCACAAGAAGGTTAAAAATATTTTTATATCATATAGCTGGAAGAACCTAGGTAATCAACATAATTCCATAGATATATATAGAAGAGGAGTGTTAATGGGTTTATATGGCTATAAAGAATATATGCAGATATTAGAAAGATCAAGATTAATAGATAAAGAATTTAACAATAAAATTAGCTGGATTAATTTTATTTCTGCTTTTACAAGGTCTCCTGTATTTATGGGGGTAGAGTTGAAAGAGTTTAATTTTTCCAATTATGAAGATAATAAAGAAATATATAAATTATTTAACGCTCAAAAAGGCCATATAACATCTATATTTGGCAACGAATTAAGTTGTATTGATTGTAAAGGATTGAATTCAAAGATGCAAGATTTTCGCTTAGATCCAATTTACGATTACTATCTTAAAGAACTTATAAATTTATCTGTTTCTAATAATATAAAAGTGATTTTTGAAACAATACCATTTAATAAATCTTCATTGACTAGCAATAAAGTAGAAAGACAATATCAGCAATATTTAAAAGAGCTCTCACAATTATATCCTAATGCAGGAATATGCGATACAATATTTTACTATGAGGATAAATATTACGAATCCACAACTCATATGAATGCTATTGGTGCTATAAAATATACTAGTTACTTAAAGTATAAGATAGTAGGTGATGAATAAATTAGCTGCGGGATTTTATGAGAATAAAAAAGCGGAATCCATCTCATTTTGAGACAAGGTTCCGCTTAGGTGGGCTTTACTGTTCTCGAATTCAAATTTAATTTTTTATAAAATAAGTGATTACTCAGATAGCCGAATTAATTTCTTAAGTTTGTTTTAGTAGATTGGTTAGCGGTGCAAAAAGTGGTGCAAATTTTAGTTTTAAAGCTTGCTGTAATCTAGTGAAAAGGGTAGAGGTTGTAATCCTGCTACCCCGACTTTTTTCTCATCATACTTATCATAATATTTTTGTAAGTTTGCTTTGTGAAAAAACTATTCTTAATTTTAATTACATTTACTACACTTACAAATATAAGTTACGCTTCTTTTCCTGTTGTAGAAAGTAATGCTAAAATACTAGCTATAGAACCTGAAGATGATGAAGATGATGGGTCTTCATATTGGGGAATTCTTGGAGGAATTCTTTTTTTTGGAACTATATATTTGTTAGTAAGAACAATTTGGAGAGCATATAGAGGGGGTATTCCTTGGGTTAAAAAACTACTACGTTGGAAGAATATTTGGTGGTTACTTTTACTACTACCAGTCATGTTTATAATTGGACTTATGGGTATGGGATCCGGAATGGGAGGGTAGTTGAGTTTATTTTATAAAATAATAGATTACTCAGACATTCCAATTAATTTCTTAAGTTTGTTTTAGTAGATTGGTTAGCGGTGCAAAAAGTGGTGCAAATTTTAGTTTTAAAGCTTGCTGTAATCTAGTGAAATAAGTGTTGGTTGTAATCCTGCTACCCTGACTTTTTTCTTTTCAGGATTCTTATAATTTTGTGTATTATTGTGGTATGAAAAAACTCCTACATATATTTTTAGGATTGACTTTAATGATTGGCTGTAGTGATGGCAATGAAATTTTAGGTCTTTGTTATGTATCCCCTAATCCAGAGATTATTTGTGCTGAAGAGTATGATCCGGTCTGCGCTTGTAATAACTTAGTTTATGATAATTCTTGTGAAGCTGAAAAAGCTGGAAATCTCCATTATAAATCAACTAACAAAGATAGTGGAGAAGCCTGTAATTATTAAATTATACAAATAATGAAAAAACTACTACTTATACTACTAATACCTATTATTGGGCTTGGACAACAAACTTATGTCCCTGATGATAATTTTGAACAAGAATTAATTAATCAAGGATACGATACAGTCTTAGATGATTATGTTTTAACATCAAATATAAATACTATTACTTTCTTAGATATTAACTCTCAATTAATTTCTGACCTTTCAGGCATAGAAGGGTTTACTGATTTAAATACCCTATGGTGTAATGATAATATGCTAAATTCTATAGATGTTAGTAATAATATTTATTTAACTGAGTTACGTTGTCAAGGTATGTTACTTACAAGTCTTGATATAAGTAATAATTTTAATTTATTAACTTTAGAATGCTCACATAATCAACTAACAAGCCTTGATGTAAGTCAAAATCCATCACTTACTTATTTAGGTTGCCAAAGTAATCAACTTACCTCTTTAAATTTAAGCAATAATACACCTTTAACTTTCTTGCTGTGTTCAAATAATCAACTCACAAATTTAGACCTTAGTTCTAATTTATTATTAGAAAGTTTATCATCTTTACATAATGAACTTACAAGTATTGATTTGACTTTAAATACATCATTAATTTCGCTTTCATGTGCATACAATAATATAACTAGCTTGAATTTAGATAACAATATATTCTTAACTACATTGAGATGTTCGCATAATCAAATTTCTTCTCTAAATTTAGCGCAAAATACTTTATTAAATCATTTTGAGTGCGAAAATAATTCACTTAGCTCTTTAGATGTAAGAAATGGAAACAATGTTAGTTTTATGTTTTTTAAAGTAAGAAATAATCCGAATCTTAAATGTATAAATGTAGATGATGTAAATTGGTCTAGCAATAATTGGACAACTACCAATTATAGTATAGATTCTATAATGTTTTTTAGTGCTAATTGTAATCCTTCTGCAACAGAAGAGTATACTACAAAAAAAGAACTTCTTAAAGTAGCAGATCTGTTAGGAAGAAAAACAAAAGATACTAAGAATGAAGCTCTCTTTTACATCTACGATGATGGAACAGTAGAGAAAAAAATAGTTGTAGAATAATTATTTTATAAAATAAGAGTTTGATCAGATAATCGAATAAATTTCTTAAGTTTGATTTAGTAGATTGGTTAGCGGTGCAAAAAGTGGTGCAAATTTTAGTTTAAAAGCTTACTGTAATCTAGTGAAATAAGTGTTAGTTGTAATCCTGCTACCCTGACTTTTTTTATCTTCTATTTCCCAATATTTTATTTACATTTGTGGCATAAAATTTAACTTATGAATAATATAAAATATATTTTTCTGCTTGTGCTTTTCGCTTGCGGAACTAACAGTCAAGATGCTAGCATTGACGTTGCTCAAAACACATTAGAAAAAGATTTAGTAAAATATGAGAGTATTTGGAATAGATTCTTAGCAGGAGATACGTCTGTAGCTAACGAAAATAATTTTCAGAAAGATGTAGTAGTTGTTACAGCACAAGGAGATCTAGTTGGCATTAAAGCTGTAAAAGATTTTTACATGAATTATTTAAACGGTTTTTCTGATATTGAGTTTACAATACTTGATGCATTTGGACAGGGAGATCGTATAGTGAAGCATTGGAATTTCAAAGGAACTCATACTGGTGAATTCTTTGGTATTCCTGCTACTGGCAATAAATTAGACTTGTCAGGAACCACACTTGTAACTATGCAGGATGGTAAAATCGCAAAAGAACAAGACTTTTTTGATATGCAATCTCTTATTTTACAATTACAGCAGCCATCTGAAGAAGAAGTGGTTGTTGATGATTATACTGGTATTTAAGATACTATTCTTTAGATAGAACTTTATTTATTTCAGTTTCTAAATCTTCAATAAGAACTATATACATTGATAACCAATTGATTTTATTTTTTTGATATTCTTCTAGTAAAATTAATGTTGACATTAATTCTCTGTCATTTTGGATAGAATTATAAATTATATCACAATATTTTTTCGTTGATATCGAATTATTATTTTTATTAATAATAATATCTGGATGTCTTTTACTGATTACAGGAACAATGTCTTCTTTTAATTTTTTTTCGTAATCTATAGTTGTTTGAACATAAGAAGAATAGGTAATATGAATCCTACTTAACATTTCTTTTATTTTATCAGAGTTAATATATTTAAGAGCTCCTGAATTAATAATTGAATGATACCTATCTGTTGGTGGTTCAAATACTCTATAATAAATTAGATTAAATTGAATTCTACTTTTACTTTGTGTAAGATTCTTTATAGCTTCAAAATTAAATTGTTGGTTTATTGGATTTATAAAAGCATTCAATATTGTAATATCATTTTGCCAGTTTGTCTTTCTCTCTGCGCAGTAATCATTAATTTCATTTGCTTCTTTTTGGAGACTATTTAGAACTTTAATTCTTTCATTATTGTTTTGCTTGTTTGCTTGATACCTGATTTATCCAAAAGGATACTGATATTCCTAATACAATCACAATAAACTCTAAAGAGTACTTAATAAACCAATCTTTTCTTTTCATCTTTCTTTTTTAAAAGTGCTAAGCTAAACATATTTTATAAAATAACTGATTACCCAGAAAATCAAATTAATTTCTTAAGTTTGTTTTAGTAGATTGATTAGCGGTGCAAAATGTGGTGCAAATTTTAGTTTTAAAGCTTACTGTAATCTAGTGAAAAGGTAGAGGTTGTAATCTTGCTACCACGACTAATAATAAAGATCCACTACATTTTAGAGGGTTTCTTTTTGGTGGACCTTACGGTCCTTATTTCGAACTTTTTTAGAGATTCTTTTTAGTATTGAAGATTGTAATATTATTATTTAACGATAAAAATTTATTGTTTATCGATAAATATATATATGTTTGCAGAAATTAATCTATAATGACTAAAAATATTAAACCTGATAATATAATTAGTATTCAACTATTAAATTTAGTATCAAAGTTTATCTTCTGGGCTGCAATATTCTCTTCATTTACTATTTCGTCAGTATTGCTTTATGGAACAATAAGTAGATCTGATATCAAATCTATTACAGAAGAAAGTATTGTTAATTGTGACGAAATAAATAATCTCAAAATGGATAGAATCAACATTCCATTTAAAGGAAAACATACTCAGAAATTCAAAAATATATTAGAGATAAAATATTGTTCTTTTATCTCGTTACCTATTTCAAAAAGATTAACCATCTTATTCTCCACTCTACTAATTCTTTCTTTAATAATTTTATGTACCTATTTTTTTAAAAGGTTTATGAATTTAATAAATAAGGGATTATATTTTGAAACGTATACTATTAAGAACTTAAGAACAATATCTTATCTTATTCTATTGATTTGGTTAGTCAAGTTTTTTAGTTGGATATTTCAATCTAATGAAATCGTTCATCCGTTAAATAATTTTCATATTTCAAATAGTTTTCCTTCTATCAATTTATTAATTGCATCATTAAGTCTTTGGGTTCTTTCCTATCTGTTTTTACAGGGAGCAGAATTAAAGAAAGAAAAGGAATTAACTATATAACAATGATAGTAATAAATCTAGATGTAATGCTTGCAAAACGAAAAATGAGTTTAACAGAACTTTCAGAAAAAGTAGGAATTACAATGGCAAATCTTTCCATATTAAAGAAAGGAAAAGCCAGAGCAATCAGATTTTCTACACTTGAATCAATATGCAGAGTCTTAGATTGTCAACCTGCCGACATACTAGAATATAAAACAGAATAATTTACAATAAAAATGAAGAAAATGATTAAAACAACTTTCCCGATCCTATTATTGGGATTGACAACTACGGTAAATGCTCAATGGCAACAATGTATTGGGTCAGAAAATTTAGATGTACAAGCTTTACATGTTACAGGTAATTTTGATTTTTTTGGAGGAGCTTCAGGAACTTATCGTTCTTTAGATGAATCTGCTTCATATAGCTTCTCTAACTCAGGAAATGATTCAGTAGGACCAACAAGAGGAATAATTTCTGATGGAAATCATATTTATACTTGTACATCACAAGGAGTTTTTAGAAGTGATGATAATGGTCAAAATTGGATATCAAAAAGTAATGGATTAACTCAGTTGTTATGTCATGGAATCATTTCAACAAATAGCGGAATATTTCTTTCTACATTATCAGGAGTTTTTAAATCTAGTGACAATGGAGATAATTGGACATCTGCAGGTATGGCATGGTATTGATTCTAGAAGTATTTGCTCAATGCAAGATTCTATCTTATTTGTAGGAACGCAAGGAAGTGGAATCTATAAAAGTATTGATGACGGGCAGAGCTGGGTTGCTGTAAGTAATGGGGTTGCCTCTACAAATTTCAGAGCGATACAAGCTGAAGGGACTACTGTTTTTGCAGGGGGACAAAACGGAACGGGAGTGTATCGTTCCTTAGATTATGGTACAACTTGGAATTTGTTGTCTAATGGTATTTCTTCTAGTTCGTACAGAGGTTTTGCGAGTAATGGTACTATAATTGTTGCGGGATCCACTTCTCAAGGTGTTTTCTATTCCTTAGATAATGGTGATAACTGGACACAAATAAACCAAGGTTTGTTGGATTTAAATGTATTTGACTTAGATTTAAATGCTAATTACATTATTGCAGGAACCCACAGTCAAGGGGTATTTCGATTCCCTCTTTCAGAACTATCTACTACAGGAATTAAAGATGAATTAGAAATAAATGAAAACAGAAAACTACTTAGAATTGTAGATATATTAGGTAGAGAAACTATTCCTACTACTTATACTCCTTTGTTTTATATCTATGAAGACGGATCGGTAGAAAGGAAAATCATAACAAATTAAGGATGAAAAATCTAATTATCTTTTTATCTGTTGTAATGAGTTCCTCAATTTCGGCTCAAGTTACAACTGTTTACAATCCTATTACTGGAGAAACTTGGATGGATAGAAACCTTGGTGCGACACAGATTGCTACTTCTTTTGATGATGTAAATGCTTATGGTGATTTATATCAGTGGGGTAGAAATACAGATGGTCATCAAATTAGAACTTCCTCTACAACCTCCATCCTTTCTACAACTAATTCTCCTAATCATTCTGATTTTATTTTGGCTAATTCTGATTGGTTAACTGTTTCGGATGATAATTTGTGGCAAGGTGTAAACGGGATAAACAACCCTTGTCCTTTAGGATTCAGATTGCCAACTGAAGCTGAAATTGAAGCAGAACGATTAAGCTGGACTTCAAATGATGCTGCAGGTGCATTTGCATCTCCTTTAAAACTAACGATAGGTGGTGCCAGGAGCAGAATGTCAGGTGCTATTGGCAATGTAGGTACTTTTGTGGGTTACAGAACAAGTGATTTAAATGGACTTCAGTCCAGAATGTTGGGAATTAGTTTAACTACATCACTTATGGGTGATAGAGATAGAGCTGATGGAAATTGCGTAAGATGCATACAGGATGAAACTGTAACCTCAATACTGGAAATTTCTAATCAGAAAACATTAATTAAAATAGTAGATATTTTAGGTAGAGAAACAAATCCTAAAGCTAATAATCTCCTATTTTACATTTATGATGATGGAACAGTTGAGAAGAAAATAATTATTGAATAAATAAAAACCCACTCAAATGAGTGGGTTTCTTTTTGGTGGGCCTCTCGGTCCTAATTTCGAACTTTTTTAGAAAATTAATAAGTATGTTTGCATTATGAAAAAAATACTTTATTTAATCTTACTACTTCCATTTTTATCTTACTCACAGATAATAGTAACAAGTGCAAATCTTCCAAACATTGGTGATACCGTAATTACAGCAGAAGATTTTGGCAATTATTTACCTGGACCATCTGGAGCGAATCAAAACTGGAATTTTGCAAATGCCGCAGGAATGCCAGATATGCTGCTAGGATTTATTGATCCTTTAACAACCCCGTATCAAGCTAGTTTTCCCTCAAGTAATATTTGTGCGCAGCTAGATTCGGCAACGTATTATTATTTAAATAGATCGGTAAATGGACTTGCTGCTGTTGGTTATGTTGATGCAGGAATGGTTTATCCTAACAATAAGATGTTATTACCTACACCTTTAAATTATTTAGACACCATTACCAATACGCAGATTCTATTTCAATGGGATACCTTGCTGTCTCCTCCACTGCCTTCTATTTTAGCAGGAATACCTGGGCCTTTTACTATTGACTCTATTAAAGCAGTTTATGGAAATACGGATAAATATATTGTGGATGGATGGGGTCAAGTTCAGCTTCCAAATGGAACTTTTGATGCATTAAGAGTATATGAAACAAGTTTTGAGTTTGATAATACTTTGCTCAAGATAACAGACACATTAACAGGTTTATCTCAATGGGTGCAAGAGCCTAATAGTGGTTCTATCTCTTGGAATGAGAGTCGTTATAGCTGGAGAACTAATGACTCTACAATAACTTGGAGTTTAGCTGAAATTGAAACAGATTCTGCAGGAAATCCTTATGGAGATATTGTTTACTACTTAGGTAATTCCTTGAATAGCATTGTTGTTTCTCCGCCAATGGTTGATTTAGATAAATTGGTAGATGTGAGCTGTAATGGATTTTCAGATGGATTTATTATGTTAGATGTCTTTGGAACTGCTTTTCCTTTTACTTTCTCTTGGGCAGGCCCAAATGGATTCACGGATGCAAGTCAAGATATTTTTAATTTATTTGCTGGCACTTATATGGTAACTGTTACGGATGCCAATGGAAATAGTACAGTAGAAACATATGTAATTAATGAACCACCACCACTAACCGCTTCAATTAGTCAGTCTGCACTTGATTTAACAGCCAATGTAAGTGGAGGAATACCTCCGTACAGTTATACATGGATTACAGGAGATACTTTATCAACTATTACACCATCTTCTAATGGTATATATAGCTGTGATGTGAAAGATAAAGCAGGATGTATTATAAATGTAGTTTTTACTGTTACTAATGTCCCTACAAGTATTTTAGAATTTAATTCAGAAAGAAAACTTTTAAAAATTACTGATATATTAGGACAAAAAACTCCTTACAGAAAAAATACACCTCTCTTTTACATCTATGATGATGGAACTGTGGAGAAGAAAATATTTTTGAATAAATAAAAACCCACTCATTTGAGTGGGTTTCTTTTTGGTGGGCCTCTCGGTCCTTATTTCGAACTTTTTTAGCAAATTTTAGTAAGTTTGCACTATGAAAAATATATTTTTATTTACAGTTTGTTTTACAGTTTTTATGGGTTGTAAGAAAGAAGAAAATTTACCCGCTCCCTATGTTCCTGTTGATAATGTGACTGAGGGATACAGAATGCTATTAATGGGAAATAGTTTTTTTAGACCATATGCCGAAAATCTTGATGTCATGGCAATTGACGCAGGTTTTGTAAATCATAATAGCACTATTGTTATTCGTGGTGGTGCAAATGGAAGGGCTATCAACTTTTGGAATGATTCAACAAGCATAGAGCATAGCTTGATTAAGTCTGCACTTGATGAAGGAGGAATAGATTATTTAGGTATGACAAGTGGACATGATACTGTTAATCGTATTGAGGGTTTTCAATTTTGGATCGATTATGCATTGCAAAATAATCCAAATATTACTATTTTCATTTCTTTAGCACCATTTGATTATCCAGCTGGCGACCCAAATGGAACTCGACCAGACTGGGATACTCTCGCAGCAGATAATGGATTCAGTTCTATACAAGAAATGTTTGATTTTTATATAAATGAGATTTTACATAATGAAATTGTAGACCAATTGCGTGCCGAATTTCCGACTACTAAAATATTTACCATACCAACCGGATGGGCTACATATAATTTATATCAAATGAATATTGATAGCTTATTATTAGATCAAATTGATATGTTTGGATCATCGGCTTCCTCAATCTTTGTTGATTCAAAGGGGCATCAAGGCGATATTGTTAAAAAAACAGGTGGTTTAGTATGGCTTAATAGTATTTATAGTGTTAATTTAAATGAGAACACCTATGATACAGGGTTCAATACAGACTTGCACCAAATCGCAAAGCAAATAACTGATAGTCATAACCCAAATTACAAACAGTAAAGATCAATCATTTGTAAAAATCAGGAATTTAAATTTTAAAAAATTACCTGAATATTAAAACGAACACATTAAATCAATAAATAAAATTTAAAAATGAAAGCTATTCTACCAATTATAATTACTCTATTCATAGTAAGTACAGGTAAATCTCAAATTGATACCGTTACTAGTTTTACTACTGTAATTAAACCAAATCATAATATTAGCTTGGAGAATGCTTTATATGATGAAGGCTCATTTATGACTTATGATAGTAGCTCTGCGATGATTAATTTAAACGGAGCAGCATTCTCGATAGATTATATCAATCAAGACGGAGGTACTAATTTTGATGGTTATCCATCTGGCAGCATCGGTGGGGTAAGAAAATCGGGGGTATATTATCCTGGAAATTATTCAGCTTCAGGAATGCCTGTACAATTGCAAAGTTTAGAACATGATTTCAGATTAAAATGGAAACCCTTGCAAATAAATGCTGATGATGTCGATGATAAATGGTGGGCTACTATTAATGTAATTTTTGATATTGGAGACTCAAATCTCTTTCCTGTTGGAACTGAAAGAGATTTTGATATTGTTATTCAATTTCAACGCTATGAACAAGATGCTCTAATAGACAACCCTAATACTGGGGGTGCATATTGGTGGTTTGCTCGTGATTCCAATGGCGATATTGAGCCATTTAGTTTAATGATTGAAGGAGTTGAATATCAGTGGGCCATCAGATATAAATTTTTCAATTATCCATCTGGTCACAATAACGAACATAAAAATAATAAAGTTCATATTAAGTTCATTCCTATTGATAATAACCACATTCCATTAGAATTGGATCACCCTTTAAAAAGGTTTGTTGATGCTACTGTTGACTATTTACAGTATGTTAATCTTCCAACTGCAGAATTAAACCTTGCTAATCAAAAAGTTGCAAACCCTAACTTATGGGTAAAAAAAGTTTCGGCAGGCTATGAAGTTTATTCTGGAAACTCAACCCTAGGTCAAGATTATTTTTACACGATAGTGGATAATATAACGCCAGATGAACCAACTAATTTAACATTAACGCCATTAGCAAATAGTTTCGTTTTAAATTGGGACACTCACCCAACAGAAAATTACGAATCTTATACTGTTTACAGGTCCGAAAATGGTGGTCAGTTCACAAAACTTGATTCGTTGATTTACACAAATACATGCGAAGATTCAACAATTGTTAATGGTGTAGATTATCAGTATTACGTCACCGTTCTAGATCGTTCATTTAACGAATCTTCTCCATCTAATAGCAATTACTCTATCTACAAGTAATTATTCAAATTATAAGGTTTCGATATATCCGAATCCAACAAGTAACACCGTTAGATTAGTCGGAAAAATTGAATTTTCAGGAGATATCAGCATTTACAATAATTTAGGTCAAAACATCACGAAGCATACTAACGTAAGCAAGGTTAATAATAATCTGGTCATCATAGATTTATCCAATCTTAATTCGGGCTTTTATTATATTAAAACTAAAACTACCGCCAACAAGGTGTATAAGCAATAACACCCTTCGGGATGTAACTACTCATACACATATCGTTGGCGATAATTTATGGAAACTGAATTAATTGGCATCTAAATAAGAAATAATCTTTTGATTCATTCAGTAATTTAATGAAACAGTTACTATTCATACTACAGTAAATTACTTAAATACATCTAACTTCTTCTAAATCAATTTAGTTTTCATAATACAAGAATAATAGATATAAAGAAGTTAGGTGTATCGTAGTAAATCTTAATAAAGAAACCCACTCAATTGAGTGGGTTTATTTTTGGTGGGCCTCTCGGTCCTAAGTTCGAACTTTTTCCATAGGTATATTACTCTGAATATGTAAGGCTGTTACTAGATATGAAAATTGTTATAAGTTTCTTGAATTCGTAAGATGTTATTTAAAAATATATTGTAATTTGCAAGAGACTACATATTTTTGCAGTGTTAAAATCGATTTAAGCACTTAAAACAAATTATTAAATTTAAAAAAAATATGAAAAAATTATTATTAACAACAATGGTAGCTTTGGCAATCTTATTTGCTCGAGCACAAACACCTTGTGACTCGGTTTCAGTTTCTGGATCACAAAATCAGTTAACATTAACATCAATAAGTATAATTGATTATTGGATTACTACTGCTCCAGATGGAACAGTTTTAGGCCAGGATAGCTTATGGAATCAACATAGTGTATTTAACTACAGTCCAACAGGAAGTCCTTATGATACAATTGTAACTTGTTTATTTACAATGAACACGACATGTTGTTTAACATATGTGTGGAATGGAAGTGTTTGGACGATTCCAGGAGGAACTCCTACACCTTCTTGGGATTGTGCGCCAAATACAATATTAGGCTGTGCTGACCCAGGAACTGGATTAGGACAATATACTTCATTGTCATCTTGTCAAGCTGCTTGCGGAGCACCACTACCTTCTTGGGATTGTGATCCTAGTGGTGTTGTTGGATGTTTCGATCCAGGAACTGGTACTGGACAATATACTACATTAGCTGCTTGTCAGGCTGTTTGTGCTAGTACAGTATCTAATCTTTGTGATTCCATGACTCTTTTTAGTACAGGTGGTTCACCGCAAACAATTTTAATGGCTGAAGTGCCTAATATTAGTACCATTATTGATTATTGGATTACTACTGCTCCAGACGGAACAGTTTTAGGTGAAGATAGTATGTGGAATTCACATCAGATTTTTAATAATATGAATAATGGTCAGCCGTATGACACTATTAATGTTTGTATTTCTTACTTTGATGCTATTGGATATTCTACATGCTGTGTGACCTGGATATGGGATGCGAATTCAGGCCTTTGGGCAAGGATGGGTAGTGTGACTTCCATAGGAGAGATAGGCTCATTTGATAAAAAACTAATTAAAGTAGTTGATCTCTTAGGAAGAGAAACATCTGTAAATAGTAATCAAACCTTATTCTTTATTTATGAAGATGGTACGATTGAGAAAAGATATATTATAGATAGAAATTAATGTATAAGAAGATACTTGTTTTCATATGTTGTGTAGTTTTAGTTTCTAAAACTGTCAGCTCACAGATTATTAGTGTAGAAGGAGTTTGGCATGCTGATTCAGTTCAGTATGCCGCTCCTTTTTCATTAGGTTTTTGGTTTATAAATACAGGAAACACATCTATATTAGATTCAGTTATTACTGCTAACATAGTGATTTCTCCAGTTAATGCAACTCCACTAAATTGGCAGATATTAACCTTTACACAAAACATACCTCAAGGTGTTTTTGCGCCAGGAGATAGTCTCTTTATTGACGATTTAAATAATCCTCTTAATGGTGGCCCACAATTATATCAACAAGCAGGAGATAATTTAGTTGTCATCTGGCCAAGTTTTGTAGTCCCAGTTACTATTGATACTAGTATTACTCCCTTGTATGTAATCCCTCCTACAACATCTATTAATGAGATGATTTTTCCTATTAATAAGGCTCCATCTTATTATATATATGATGTTCTGGGTAGAAGATATGATAATATTAATGATATTCCTATAGGGGTTCATGTACATAAGAGATGGGAAGAAGTATATTAAAAAATAATATTTTCAATGCATAATGCTTTAGATACTATTGTGCAATCTCTCTCAAAGGAGGAGGTTAGATTCTTTAAATTATTTCTAAACAGAACAGATAATAAGAATCGAAAAGATGTAGATCTTTTTGATTATATGAAGAAGAAAAAAGGTGATTTCACTACAAAAGATGTCTTAAAGAAACTAGAAACAAATCCAAATAATTATTATCAAATTAAGAACCGACTTTATCATGAATTAAATAATTCTATGGTATGGCAGCATATTTGGAAAGATAACCAATCTAAATCGTTTAGTTTTGTTTTGCTATCTAGAGTTTATAAGAATAAAGGTGAATTAGAGCTAGCTTTTCACTACCTTAAAAAAGCGGAGAATGAAGCAATAGATTCAGAGTTATATGAGGTTTTGTCTATCATTTATTCAGAGATAATTAAGATTTCTCATGAACTACTTTCTATTGATGTAGATTGTTATATTGAGCTAAAAAGAAATAATATTAAGATATTATCTGAGATTGATGAGATGGATTTATTATTAGCCAAAATAATGTATGATATAAGAACAAAACAGAATTTTGGCAAATCAGATATTAGCTTAGTTAAACTGATTAAAACAAAATACGGAAAGATTTCAAAAGAAAAGAATTTAGTAAGTAGCACTAGATTTAGAATAAGATTATTTAAAATGTATAGTCGTTTATTGCTGCAGGAACGCGATTATCAATCATTAGAGAAGTTTCTAATTGAAAGTAATAATGAGTTTGGAAAGGATAAGTTATTTAACAGATCAAATCATAATGAGAAGCTCACCTTATTAACTTATCTGACTAATTGCTTGTATAAAACTAAGAAGTATAAACAGTCATTGAAATATTCCGAACAATTATTAATTAGCATGAAAGAATACGATTCTTTTCTTTATGATAAATATCTGTTTTACTATTATAATATGCTTGTCTTAAATTATGCTAAAACGGATAAAAAGAAAGCATTAGATTATTTAAATAAAGCAAGTAAGAGTGATGCAATTAAGAGGCTACCATCTTATAATGCGTTTATTTATTTAAATCGTTCATTAATTTATTACTATGAAGATAATTATAAAGAATCCCAAAAGAATATTGCTAGATTAATTATGCAAGAGGACTTTTTATTGTTAGATAAATCATTCCAATTAAAAATATTAGTTACTGAATTAATGATTAGAATGATAGTTTCGAATAAGTATCTTAATGATAAGATTATACGTATTGAATCGGATTATAAGTCTTTATTATTAGAAGAGAATTATATAAGAGAGAAGAAAATGATAGATTTAATCTTTAAGAAGATTAGTGATGGGGATGTTGTAGATAATAAAGAGGATTTATTGTCTAGCATGTCAGATTCAGATTCTAAAGATTTAGATATTATAAGTTATAATATATGGATAAAAGAAAATATAAAATGAAAAATATAAAATTACCTTTAATAATTTCGCTTACTATTATTCTTTTTTCTTGCTCTAAAAATGAACCATTATCAATGCATTGGGACTTAACTGGATGCTCGAATCCATGGGATAGCCACTTTAGTTTAGACACATTTTCAACTGATAGTTACAATGCGGGAGTATATAATTACTTTACTGAAGAAGGAATAGAAGTAAATTATGTAACATCTGAATTTGATTCTTCAAAAGTAGAGTTATGTTATGCTTTTCATTGTAAAACCGGAACCGTTATTACAGTAAATATTCCGACAAAAGATAGAAGAAAATTAAAAAATTTAGCCCCTAATAATCAATTTGATTTGAGTTTTTACTAAAACCAATCTTTCAAAGATATTCTCTCCATGATAAAAATTAAAATAAGTAGGTTTATTTTTGTTAGCCTCTCGGTCCTTATTTCGAACTTTTTTAGAAAATTATTTAATATCTTTGTGTCATGAAAAAGTTAATATTTTTTTTTGTTTCTTTAATCAGTTTTACATCTGTTCAATCTCAATGTAATTCTAATCCTTATCTTGTGTCTGGTTGGGGCGGAACTCTCTTATTGTCAGACAGTTCATCTATTAGTACTGGTTCGTCAACAAATTATTCTGTATCTTACTTATGGGATTTTGGAGATGGTTTTATTTCAAATCAACAAAATCCATGTCATACTTATGGAGATATTTCAACTCTTCCAAATCCATGCTATGTAACCCTAACTGTTACATATTTTGATTCCACTACTTCATTAAATGTTTGTCAAGATACAGATTCTATCGATATACTCTTTTTCATAAATCCATGTGTTTATGGAGATCTTCAAATTTCAGCTTCAGGAAGTAATCTTACAGCAAATCAATCATATTCTAGCTCTATAACAGTTTGTCCCAATGTATATCCAAATTCATTTTTATGGTCTAATGGAGATACAAGCCAGACAATAAATGTATCAGGACCAGGATTATATTCATGTATAGTTACTTCTAATGTAGGTTGTGTCTATACAGAATCATATAATTATTATGGAACTCTGACACCAACTTTTGATTGTACTCAGATGGATATTTTTGAAGCTAATAATGATTTTAATATTTTGTCATTTCAATCTTCATATTTAAATAATAATTATTTTCCAGAACTTATTGATTCTCTATCTTATTGGGAAGCGTATACACCTGACGGAAATATTTGCGGATTGTACCCAATGAACGGAAACTTTTCGTTTCAAAATTTTGGGTTAGGTGGTTCCCCTTCAGATTCAATGAATATATGTTTTTATGCTTACCTTTATGACAGTTATTACCAACACAATTTATCAGCCTCACCTCCACAGGGAAGCTTATGCAGTAGCTGTGATTTATTTTTTTGGGATGGAAGCAATTGGGTAACACAATTAATTAATACAACATATGATTGTGATTTAGTAAATGGATGTTATGATCCTGGCACAGGATTAGGGACCTATACTTCATTATCTGCTTGTCAGAATAATTGTGTAATTCCAGCAACATATGATTGTGATTTAGTAAGTGGATGTTATGATCCTGGCACAGGATTGGGAACTTATGCTTCATTATCTGCTTGCCAGAATAATTGTGTAATTCCAGCAACGTATGATTGTGATTTAGTAAGTGGGTGTTATGATCCTGGCACAGGATTGGGGGCTTATGCTTCTTTATCCGCTTGTCAAAGTAATTGTATTGTTAGCTCAACAAATGAATTTAGTGGTATTATTTCAAGAAAATTAATAAAGATAGTAGATGTATATGGAAGAGAAATAAATACTATAAAAGAAAATCAACCTTTATTTTACATCTATGATGAAGGAACAGTGGAGAAGAAAATATTTTTTGAATAAATAAAGCGGAATCTTAACTCATAATGAGATGGATTCCGCTTTGGTGGGCCTCTCGGTCCTTATTTCGAACTTTTTTATTAAGATTTATTATAAATGGTATATATTAATTATTATTACACATTAAATAAAAAAAATAAAAAAATTATTATTAATAACATTAGTGCTTTCTATATTTAGTTGTACTAATAAAGAATCAGATGCATGTACTGAACTAAAAAATTCAAAAGTATTATTATCCGACAATATGGAAAATTATAGATCTGCTTGGGAAAAGTCTTTTCTTGAGAGAGATATTAATATATTAGATGAATACCTTCATGAAAATGTTACCCATCTGAATGAAGATGGAGTTGTTAACGCTACAGGTCCAGAAGAATTTAAAAATGCTTATGCAGGATATATTACAGGTTTTCCTGACTCTGAATTTTTAATTGTCAATTTATTTGGTGATGGTGATCAACTTATTAAGCACTGGAATTTTAAAGGGACCCATGCTGAAAGTGGTAAAAAAGTTAATGTTTATGGCGCAACCCTTGTTAAAATGAAAGATGGCAAGATATTTCAAGAACAAGACTATTGGGATGCTCGTAAATTTTACAAACAATTATCTGAATAATTATTAAATTAACGTAATTTATAAAAATAAACCCACTCAATTGAGTGGGTTTATTTTTGGTGGTCCTAAAAATCTAGTTGGTAGCTGTACTGATAATACTGGGCATGTAAATGGGTTTGTGAAACTCTTACAGAAAAAATATCCTGAAATTCCTGTATATCAAATCGATGAACGCTTTACTTCTAAGATTGCTAAACAAAGTATTTTTGCGAGTGGAGTTAAGAAGAAAGTACGACAAAATAAAGCACTAGTAGATAAAGTAAGTGCAACTATTATTTTACAGAATTATTTGGATTATAAATAGTGTATTTATATTTTTTATGATGATTATAATTTAAAATTAATATTAAAAAGTTACCTTAAATTTGTTTTTGAAAATCATTAAATAAAAATAGAAAAAGATTTTCATCACAATCTATTTGCAAATATTTTACTTTAAATTATATGTATCAATTATGTATCAGGTATAAAAATTTTTATATATATTGTTGCATTTAATTCTAAATTAAATAAACTAAAACTACAATTATGATTAAAAAAATTACTATACTTATTTTAACCTTTATAACTATTCAGGTGAATGGACAAAATATATTGTTGTCTGAAGATTTTAATTCTGGATCCATTCCAGCAAATTTTACAACTTATGATTTAGATGGTCAAACATTAGATCCTTTTCTTTATACATGGATGACTCCTCAAGCATCATTTGTTAATGTCAATTATATGGGTGCAATTTTTGCGGGCAGCGCTTCACTTTTTATTTCTCCGGGTACTGCAGATAAATGGATGGTTACTCCAGCTATATCATTATCAAATAATTCTGATATTAAAACTTTACAATTTGATGCAGCAAGAGGTGATTTAGGCACCACAGATGGAATAGAAATATATGTTTCTACTGGAAGTAGCCCTGTAGATTTTTTATCCACTTCAGCATTGTATAATTCAACAGGAATTGGACATTCATTTTTAGGTGAAGGCTGGGATGGAATAGATGTTGACATAACACCTTATTCAGGTCAGACTATATATATTGCATTCAGAAATAATAATACTAATCAGACGGTAATAGGTATAGATAATATTGAGGTAATAGAACAATCAGTCGCAAATAATATAAATGAAGAGATTTCAGAAAATTTATTTAATATTTACCCAAACCCAACTAAAGATGCGTTTAGTATCCAAGGAGAATACCTTTCATTTAAACTATATGATAGTCTAGGAAAACTTACATTAAGTTCTACAAAAAAAGAAAAAATTAATATTTCTTTTTTAAATAATGGAATCTACTCATTGAAAATCCAAACTAAAGATTTTGTTATTACTAAAAAACTTATTATATCTGAATAAAACATCTTAAACTGAACTTTGTTAAATTTTAAAAACACCCTCTATAACATAGATGTAATTAACTATTTTTAAATGAATTATTATGAGTAAAATTTCTTATTATTGGATTAAATATATTTTATTATTTTTTCTTTTCTTACCATTAATTTCTGTAACACAAAATTGGAGTAATTCATCAAATTTTATTGGTGATGGAAGACATCATCCCATTACTTTTTCTAACGATAACTATGGGTTTGTAGTTTCTGGAAGTTATTTAACTGACATGTTTAAGTATGATAAGTTTAGTGATACCTGGACTCAGCTGCAAGACTTTCCTAGCTCAGGAAGGGGATATGGCTATGCTGTTTCAAGTGGAGATAAGGCTTATGTAGGTTTTGGTTCTACTAATAATGGTTCTTTTCCTACTGATTGGTGGGAGTATGATATGTCAAATGATATATGGACACAAAAATCAAGTTTCATTGGAGATGGAAGAAATCATCCTGCAATGGTTTTAGTAAATAATAAGATTTATGTTGGTTGTGGAAGTAATGGTAATGGGGATTTGTCTGATTGGTGGGAGTATGATATTAATCTAGATATTTGGACTTCAAAAAATAATTTTATTGGAAATGATAGACACCATCCTTATTATTTTAGTTTAGGAGATTATGCTTATGTTGGTTTTGGTCATGGCAGTATGTTTGGTCCTGGCAGTAACCCATCTTCAAATGCCTATATTTATAATGATTTTTACAGATATGATCCTATAAATGATAGTTGGTTGCAATTGACAGATTTTCCATCTGAAGCAAGAGTAGCTGGTACTCAATTTTCATACAATGGTAAAGGCTATATATTAAGTGGTGATGGCGATGATCATGAACCATTAGATTTTGGTGAATTTTGGGAATATACACCTGCAAATGATTCATGGATACAATTACCTTCTCACCCTGGAGGTGCTATTTGGGCTCCTGGAAGTTTTATAATTGGCTGTGATGCATATTTTCTTTTAGGTCAGGATAATAATTATAATTTTCCATCACTTCCAGTATCCTTATTTAAATATAAGTTAGATCAATCATGTGGGTGTATTGATTCTTTAGCATATAATTTTTCAAATATTTCAGTCACTGACGATGGGAGTTGTTGTTATATTAGTGGATGTACAGACCCCTTATCTTATAATTTTGACCCAACTGCTTGCTTTGATGATGGAAATTGTGTTTCAGCAGTCTTAGGATGTATGAATCCTATAGCATCTAATTATAATTCTAATGCAAATGTTACTTCATTTAATGGTGGTGCTTTAGATAATAACATTGGAAGTGGTGCTTATTTTTATAATGACCAACATTTAATATTTGATAGCTATGATAATTGTCTAATAAAATCTTGTGATGTTTATTTAGAGAATTCAACTTCGTTAACATTTGAACTGCGAAATAATAATGGTATTGTTATAGATGATACAACAATTTTTGTTTTTTCAGGAAAACAAAATATTATTCTAAATTTTGATGTTCCAATATCTACAAACCTACAACTTGGAGTTACTAATAATTCAGGTCTGTATAGAAATGCAACAGGAGCTGACTTTCCTTATAATATTGCTGATATGATAAATATCACTGGATCAAGTGCTTCTAATCCTTTATATTACTATTTTTTTTACAACATTCAAGTTGAATCAATATGTTTAAATACAACAAATATCAATAACATCATAAATCCAGAAAAATCTGTTCTTCGAACTACAAATGTATTAGGCTCTGTAATAAAGAAACAATATAACTCTTTATTCTTTGATTTTTATAATGATGGAACAGTAGAGAAGAAAATAATCCTTCAATAAATAAAAACCCACTCAATTGAGTGGGTTTATTTTGGTGGGCATCTCAGTCCTTATTTCGAACTTCTTTGAGAAACTATGTCTAGCATAATATTTTTTTTAAAAATACTCATTTTTGCTGTATGAAAAATTTATATCTAATATCTGTATTTGTTATTAGTATATTTTTTGTGTCTTGTAAAAAACATGTTACTACTTATGAGATTTTAAAGAATTCGCAGGAAGTGTATAGTAATTTGGAATGTTTGAGCGTTGAGTCTAGCCTTGATTTCAAATGGTTTTCTGATCTAGATACATCTCATTATTACAAAAAAATATATTGGATTAAGAACTCTAATGATACTTTGTACGGAGTAGATGTTTTGTCTGAAGATTCTTTTGGAATAAAACTATATCGCCATAACCATGATAGTGTATATACTTTTACCCTTAAAAAGAAAGATAGCACTTATAATGAAGAGGTGTATATTGGATGGCAGACAGAGCGTATGAGTTTGTTACAAGCTATTAATGCTTATAAAAACATTGATAATGACACAATTATTAAAACAAGATTAGAGGATAAGAAAGTAGATAATAAGAGTTGTTATGTAGTTCAGTTTGACTATCCAGATGAGGGCAACGATAAAGATCATTGGATAAGATTCTACATTGATAAAGATTCTTTTCTTCCATTACGAATAGAAAGACATATTTTTCTAGTTGATTTAAACTCTTATGAATATACTAACTTAGAGGTTAAGATTTTATCCTTTGAGGAAAAGGAAATTTTAGGTAAGATTCAGAACTTTGAGATTCCATCATATTTTAATTATAAAAAGAAAGAACCTTGGGTTATGCCAGAATTACTAGTGATAGGATCTGAACTTCCTAATTTTACAGGATTATTAGTAGGAGGAGATAGTGTGGTTATTTCTGATTATATAGGTCGTTTTCTGATCTTGGACTTTTGGTATATAGGTTGTTATTATTGTGTTAAGGCCATGCCTTTTATGGAAAAGCTGAAAGAATATTATGGTGATAAGATTACTATTTTAGGAATAAACAATAATGACAAAAACATAGAGCAGTTAAAAGAATTTATTCAATTTAAAGAAGTAACTTACTCAACAATTATTGTTGATCAATCTGTTCCAAGAGATTTGTTTAACATCTACGGTTTCCCTACTATGTGTTTTGTAAATGAAGAGGGAGTTATAGTTGAATATAAATCTGGGTATCGAGATTCATTAGACTATCACTTAATACCAATAATTGATAGTTTATTAAGTTTAGAATAATTATTAGTTAAGTAAAAAACTACTCAATTGAGTGGGTTTGTTTTTGGTGGACCTCTCGGTCCTAAGTTCGAACTTTTTCAGAAAATTATTTAGAATACGATTATGAGGTGTAATCTTTATATAGTTTTAAAAACCAATTATAGCAAATAAATACACTGCCTATAACAAGAATAAGATAAATGGTAGTTGCACTATGAATATTTTTGTAATACGGAACATAATTTAGAAGTAGCCACATAAATGTAGAAACTACACCTGCGAATACAAGACATCTAGTCATTAAATGACCCATGTAATGATTAAACCGATTAATATCTTTTGGGAGTTTATATAATATTGAGATCCAACTTTGTTTTTTGCCTGTATAGATATATCCAATAAAATTACTGAAACTATAGTCTTTTTCAGTTGGATAAAGATTAAAGTGTTTAAAGAAAGCAAGATAATATGCATATATACTGTATATGCATAGAATACTTATAATAATTAATAAAGGAGTCCAGTTTAAACCAAATAAAGACACAAGCGGATTTGCTTCAAGTGTTAAATCAGGTGTATATTGAAAAGTGCAATATGCATCATAAACTCTTGTTGCTAATATCCAAAATACTGTTAGGCTAAACGTTATATTCTTTTTCATATTGATAATAAACGCAATGATACAAAAAAACCTCACAATTTGTGAGGTTAATTTTTAGTGGACCTCTCGGTCCTTATTTCGAACTTTTTTTAATCTTCACAACTAATACAACTAAGCCCTTCTTCTTCCATTTTCCAATAGTGGCCAAGCATATCATAATCCCACATATTGTTAACATTTTTAATATCGTAAATTAAGTCCTCTAAACTATGATCTAAGAAAACAACCATACCAACAGGAATTTCTAAAGTTAAATATAATTCTTGCATACGCCATTTTTGTGTAGAGATGGTGAAAAAGTCATCAAAAATTAGATTATCATCTTCTAGTATAAATTCAAAATCAACTTCTTCTGTCCTTTCTTTTGCTATCTGCTTGTTTTTACCCCTTGCAATAACTTCTTTAATTAAATTAAAATTATCATTTTTGCTTTTTACAACATCTAACTGCATTCCAATACCGATTAAGTTATCTTCAAAAGGAGTGACTTTGAATTGTGGTATTAAACCAGGGATAGTTTTGACCAACTCTCTATTAACATCATTCATACTTAAATAAAGAGTATCACTTTCTGTAATGATATTTTCAATAATTGTATTTTTTGCTTCTTCTTGAAATTCTATTGAAATATCTTCTGCTGAATTAAGAAGAAAAAATAAAGAAATTATCCATAAAACAAATATTCCTATTTTGTAATTCATATGGATTTTGGTGTTATTAACTAATCTTAATCCAAATAGAATAATTGCAACCATTGGTATTCCAATGAAGAGAGAGAGCCATGTTGCTGATTTATTGTTAAAGAAATTACTGTACACATGTTCAACCATTGGATGGTTTTGGAATAAAATTTCTGCACCAGAGAACGCGAAAGAGAAAATAAGGAGAAGTAGGATTCCTCCAAATAAAATGCAAAAAATTCCAAAACAACTTCCTGCAAATTTAAATATCCCTGTAATTACACGGATACAGAAATCTACTATTTTTCTGAAAAAACTATTTGCTCCAAATATTTCTTTAGTGAACTTCCTGTCAAAATCTCTTATTTTATCTTCTATTATATTTAATTCGTCTTTAATATTTTTTTCAATATTATTAATGTTTACTCTTTCTCCTTTCATCTCTAATTTTTCAGCAGTAGTTTTAGCAGATGGAAGTGCAATCCAGAACATTATATATAGAAATGGTGCTCCAGGGCCAATTAAAAATAATATCCCTATAAATATAATTCTACAGAAAAGGACATTTATATCAAAATAATGAGCCATTCCACGACAAACTCCACCAATCATTCTATCTTCCTCATCTCTGAAAACTTTTCTTCTTTTTCCTTTTCTTAAGTCTTCTTCTTTATCCTGACTTTCCTGAGATTGCTCCTGCTCAATTTCATCATCATATTGGCTAGGGTCACCCATTATTGTAGTTATTTCATTTATATCAGTAAGTGAAATCGCTTCTTTTTTATCTAATCGTTCCGTAAAAAGTTCAGCAATTCTTCCTTCAATATCTTTTAATATTTCATCTCCACCTTCTTCATTTTTAAAATGATTTTTAAGTTCATTTAGGTAATTGTTCAATGTTTCAAAAGCATTTTCATCAATATGAAATACAATTCCTGCTAGGTTAATGTTTACAGTCTTATTCATCTTTTTTTGTTTTAGTGGTTAATCGTACTGCTTTTGCTAAATCTTTCCAAGTGCTATCTAATTCTAATAAAAAGGTATTTCCTTTTTTGGTTAAAGAATAATATTTTCTTGGTGGTCCTGCACTAGACTCTTCCCAGCGGTATTGTAATAATTCAGCATTTTTTAAGCGAGTAAGTAGGGGATATAGCGTTCCTTCCACTACTATCAATTTTGCTTTTTTTAGCTTTTCGATAATATCAGAAGGGTAGGCCTCACCATTTTTTAATATGGAAAGTATGCAGTATTCTAAAATCCCTTTTCGCATTTGTGATTGTGTATTCTCAATTTTCATGATGCAAACATATATAAAAATATAGTACTATGCAAAACAAAGTACTATAAAAATTAAATACTAGAGTTAGGTGATTAAAATTAAATTAAAAAAGTGTATATTTAGTAGATCGTTAGTAATTAATAATGATACAAAAATGGCTGATTTAATTCCGTTAGCATGGACTTTTATTATTATTACGTAAATAAAAACCCACTCAATGAGTGGGTTTCTTTTTGGTGGGCCTTTCGGATCTCGAATTCAAATTTAATATTTTATAAAATAAGAGATTACTCAGATAATCAAATTAATTTCTTAAGTTTGATTTAGTAGATTGATTAGTGGTGCAAAAAGTGGTGCAAATTTTAGTTTAAAAGCTTACTTTAATCTAGTGAAATAAGTGTTGGTTGTAATCCTGCAACTTCTTTTTCTTTTCTCGTGATTAATTTAAATTTCTTATTAACTACTATTCTGGGCAGCAATTTTTATTGTGGCATTTGTGAAAATGCATGTTGTATAAATGGAGTATAATAATCAAAAATGCAGGAATATAGATTAAATTTGGATTGAGATATATAATTTCAAGTGTATGGTTTACTATAGTAATAAATAGAAAAAACCATGTTATCCAGAAGAATATTTTTAACCAGTCTAAGCTCTTATCTTTTGTTGAATAATAGACTGCTACAAATGATATAACTAAGAACAGATAATCAATTATTTGCCACCATACAGGTGCGTCAGAACAGCATGATATTGAACATACTTTAGCAAGAAATATAAATGGAGTAATTATACAGTGAATCATGCATAATGTGCTCGAAATCACTCCTATTTTATCATATGTTAAAGTGCTATTACTCATTATTAATTTATTAAAATTTTTGCAAATTTATTATATTTATCAAAATAACGCAATTAAGTTGCGTTTATTTTTTACATTTGCGTAATGAAAATTAAAAATGATCATAATCTAGATTTTGCTTTAATTTTAGCTAATCACGGAGTAAGTAAAACTAAATTTAGAATTAATTTGTTAAATTTATTTTATGAAAAGGAATCTTTAACAGTAAAAGAAGTTATGAATAAATTTTCTAATTTAATTAATAAGGTTACAATTTATAGAGCTTTAGTGAGTTTTGAGGAAAAGGGTTTGATTCATAAAGTTCCAAGTAGTAATAACATAATTAGATATTCTTTATGTAATTCAGATGAGTGCAGTGCTAGCTTGCACAAACATAATCATGGTCATTTTATATGTAATAATTGCAATCAAACTTTTTGTTTAGAAAATTATAAATCACCAGATATTAAGCCTGTAGATGGTTTTTATATCAACTCCTTAAATTTAATTCTTGAGGGGTATTGTAAAGATTGTCATTTAAATTAATTCATAAAATGTTAAAAACAGAACGTTTATCTTTTTCTTATAACAGCTCGCATATTTTTACTTTTCCAGATATTTTATTACAACAAGGAGAAGATTTATTGATATTAGGTGATTCAGGTGTAGGTAAAACCACATTAATTCAGATTTTATCTGGTTTACTTAGTCCTCAATCTGGATTTGTGGAAATGAATGGAACTCGCTTCCAAAATTTATCTTCAAAAAGCCTTGATCAATTTAGAGGTTCACATATTGGTATGGTCTTTCAGAAATCGCATTTTGTTAGGAATTTAAGTATCTTAGATAATCTGCTTTTATCTCTTTATTTATCAAACAAACTACAAGATAAAAAAAGAGCAATTCACTTATTGCAAGAAATTGGGTTAGCTGGTAAGCTGAATAATATGCCTTATGAATTAAGTCAGGGTGAACAGCAAAGAGCTGCAATTGCTACTGCCCTTATTAAAACACCTGATTTAATATTAGCAGACGAGCCAACTTCAAGTTTAGATGATAATAATTGTCAAAAAATTATCACATTACTTAAAGAACAGGCATCTTTAACAAACGCAAAATTGATTATCATAACTCACGATCAAAGATTGAAAGATCAATTCAATACATCAATTGAATTATGAATATAAATAGATTAAGCTGGATAAATATTATCCGTAATCCATTTAATACAATGTTGAGCTTGTTACTTATGGCTTTTGGTATTGGTATAATTTCATTGATATTATTATTAAATAAATCTGTTGAAGAAAAACTCCAGCGTAATCTTAATGGAATAGATATGGTGATTGGAGCTAAGGGAAGTCCATTACAATTAATCCTCTCATCAATATATCATATTGACAATCCTACAGGCAATATTTTACTTGAAGAAGTTAATAAAATTAAATCAAATCCAATGATAGAATCAACCATTCCACTTTCTTTTGGGGATTCGTATAAAGGGTTTAGAATTGTTGGTACTACTCATGCATATCCTAAATTATTTCAAGTTAATTTTAAAGCGGGTAAATTATGGGGTAAATCTATGCAGGTAGTTGTTGGAAGTGATGTTGTTGAAGCTTGTCAATTAAAAATTGGAAGTACTTTTTATAGTTCTCATGGTTTAGTTGAAGGTGGAGAAATTCACAAAAAATATGCTTTCAAAGTTGTTGGTATACTTGATAAGTCAAATACAATTATTGATCAATTAATTCTAACAAATTCAGCAAGTATTAGTAAAGTTCATGATAATAAAAAGCATTCAAGTCATACCCATGAAGGGGTAGAGGGGGGTTGTTCTGTTGATCATAATGAAATGATTACTTCTCTGTTAGTGAAATTTAGAAGTCCTGTCGGACTTATTAAGTTTCCAAGACAAGTTAATGAGACTACTAATTTACAGGCGGCTGTTCCTGCTTTTGAAATCAATAGATTAATTAGTTTACTTGGTTTAGGATTGCGATCAATAAATATGATTGGCTTTTTTATAATTTTAGTATCAGGATTAAGTATATTTATTAGTCTATACAACTCTTTGAAAAAAAGACGTTATGAATTAGCTTTAATGAGAGTTTATGGAGCTTCAAGATTTCAGTTGGTTAAATTAGTTTTTCAAGAAGGTATGCTAGTATCAATATTAGGATTATTTTTTGGATTATTATTTAGTAGAGTTATATTATTCATAGTATCATTTTTTATTAGTAAAAATTATAGTTTTTATTCAATTCAACTAAGTTTAATCAAAGACGAATTATGGCTGTTTCCAATAGCTTTATCTATTGGACTCATAGCATCTTTAATTCCTATTATTCAAGCATATCGCATTAATATTCCTAAAACACTTTCAAATGTATAGAGTCATATTATTTGTCTTATTATTTACTTCAGAATTAAGTTTTGCCCAAAATGAAATAACTTGGGATGATTTAGCTGATGTTGAATTTGAAGAGATATATTCAGAAGAAATAGATGGTCTAATTTTATATCCTCATTTTGGTTTCAGTGTACGAGAATTAGCAGGTAAACAAGTTTTGTTAAGAGGACACATATTAACTATTGACCCTAGTAAAGATTATTTTGTTCTTTCAAAGGGGCCAATATGGTCTTGTTTCTTCTGTGGGGCTGGAGGCCCAGAAACTGTCGTAGAGCTAAATTTGAAATCGAAAAAGAATAATTTCGTTATGGATGAAGTAGTCACAATTAAAGGAACTCTTAGGCTTAACTCTGATGATATTTATAAGTGTAATTATATTTTAGATTACGCTGAGGTAAGTAGCAGATGATAATTAATTAACAAACAAAAACCCACTCATGTGAGTGGCTTTATTTTTGGTGAGACCGTACGTTTAACGAATTTAGATTTAATATTTTAAAAAATAAGAGATTACTCAGATAATCGAATAAATTTCTTAAGTTTGATTTTGTAGATTGGTTAGCGGTGCAAAAAGCGGTGCAAATTTTAGTTTAAAAGCTTACTGTAATCTAGTGAATTAAATGTTGGTTGTAATCCTGCTACCACTGACTTTTTCTCTTTTATTATGCTTAGCATAAGACTTCATTTTTATTTATTTTTCTTTGCTTTATGAAAAAGCTATTTTTACTTTTAGTTTCATTAATTGCATTTATAAATATTTGCTATTCTTCATTTCCAGTATTCAACTCAAATTTTGCAAAAGAACCAGATGGCGACAACTCTGAATATTGGGGAATTCTTGGAGCAGTTGCTTTTTTTGGAACTATATATTTGTTAGTAAGAACAATTTGGAGAGCATATAGAAGAGATGTTCCTTGGCTTAAAAAACTACTACGTTGGAAGAATATTTGGTGGTTACTTTTATTAATACCTGTTTGGTTCATACTTAATTTATTTGCTGGAGGAGGGGTTGGTGGATAGATAAAGATTATTTTAAAAATAAGAGATTACTCAGATAATCGAATAAATTTCTTAAGTTTGATTTTGTAGATTGGTTAGCGGTGCAAATTGTGGTGCAAATTGTAGTTTTAAAGCTTGCTGTAATCTAGTGAAAAGGGTAGATCTTGTAATTCTGCTACTCCGCTCAGATTAGTGAGGTTTCTTTTTACTTGGCCTTATGGTCCTAAATTTGAGCTTTTTATTAAAACTCAATTAACAACCCAATGCTAGGGAGGACAGTGCCAGAGTTATTTATTATCTCATATAAGGGGTAGCTTTCTGCATTTTCACCCGTACCTTCAACTAAAGGTCCTAAATTTGGATCTATTCCGTACTCAGATGGTAATTGCCTTTTGCCATTTAAAACATTTTCAATATCAATGTAAGCATTTAAACCCCAAGACTTAAAGAACCATTTTTTATCAAGCCTAACATCTAGACCATGCTGACCATTTAATCGTTGAGTATTTAATAAATTATAATCTAGTTCACCTCTTTGATTAATTTTCCAATTACTTATTTTACTTGAATTAATTAAATCAATAGGTGTGTAGGGTGATCCGCCAGAATAACGATACTTAATTCCTAGCTCAATGTTATTCTTAAACTTTTTACCAGCTGTCATATTTAAAATAAATCTATTATCCCATTTAGATGAAATCAGTTGACCTTCTTTATCTTCAAATCTACTCCGATAATATGTTGCTGATAAAATACCGTAAATACTTGAGTTCATTTTTTGTTGTGCTAAAAGTTCTATTCCGTAGCTATTACCTTTTGATATAGATGAAATATCCTCGTTACCAACTACACCAAAATCATCTCCTAAATTTGCCAATGATATAGTGTCAAGTATTGAGAAGGGATAATTATTATAACTCTTGTAAAAGGACTCTAATGTGATTTTACTATAGCTAGAAGGGTTATATTCAATTCCTAAAACTGCATGGTCACAAGAAATATATGCAGCATCTTTGTTAAGGTAATTACCATTTTCTTCAAATCCTAATATAGTAAAGGATGGTAATTGATGAAATCTTCCAATATTACTATTAATACTTGTTTTACTATTAAGATTATAAGCTAATGAAAACCTTGGAGAAAGATTATGTGAATTTGTATTGTCAGTAAATGAGTTTCCATCTATTCTTAAGCCAAATGAAGAAGTCAGTTTATTTTCAAAATATGTTTTACTAATTTGTGTAAAAGCTCCGTATTTTATAAAATGTAAATTAACATTATTAATTCCAGTAAAAATACTATCACCAACAGTAAATATCTTAGTAGTATTGTTTGTATATGTAGCATCTTCTAAATTAGAACCAATTATAATTGAATAATCATTTTTCTTAAAATTATATTCTAAGCGTATTTTATTTTCAATTTCTTCTGATTTATAATCTATAATCTTTTGTGAATTCTCATCAGCATAATCTAAGTATTTTAAAGCAGTATTATCAAGATGATTTCTACTCATCACAAAGAAGAGGTTTGAGTTATCGAAGAAATGTCTCCAGGTTCCTCCTAAGGTATAATTCCATTGCTTATTTATAACTAAATTATTTAGATTATAATTATTTAGTGCAATTTGCATTGTATCTTCTTCATCTTCATTAATATCTGTATTGAGAGTGAAATCATCAATTGTAGCTATTCCAAGAAAGTTAAACTGATTCTTTTTATTCGGTTTAAAAGTATATTTAAACTGCATATCGTTATAGGTTGGTAAAAAAGGTAATTTTAATGCTTTGAATAAAAATTGCAAGTATGATCTTCTAACCGATAACAATAGAGTAGATTTTTTTGATAGCGGTGTGTTTAATGTGAGCCCGGCATCGCTGGATCCTAGAGCAAATGAACCACTTATTTCTTCTTCATTTCCTTCAATAAGCTTTAATTCCATTACGGAACTAAGTGCATTACCTCGGTTTGCAGGAAAGGCACCAGTGTAAAAATCAACTTCTCTAATAAAATTAACATTTAAAATACCTACTGGACCTCCGGATGATCCTTGAGTAGTAAAATGATTGATAGTTGGTATTTCAATTCCATCTAAGAAAAATTTATTTTCAGATGGTGAACCGCCTCTAACAATAATATCGTTTCGAAAACCTGATGATGTAGCCACTCCAGGTAAATTTGCTACTACTCTAGAAATATCTCTATTTCCTCCAGCACTTTTAGAAATTTCTGAAGCATTAATCGTCCGTAGACTTACAGGGCTAGCTTTTGTTTTATTAAAAGTATTTCCTTTAACTTTTACTTCCCCCAGAATTTCTGAATTTTCACTCAGAAAAAAATCAAGTCTGAGGTTTTTGTTAGAGCTTACCTTTATTTCTGATTGAATATCAGTATTAAATCCGATATAACTACATTTAAAGTTATAAGCTCCAGCATTTACATCTAAAATCACATAGTTTCCATCAATATCAGATGTAGTGCCAATTGTAGTTCCTTCAATAATAATGTTTGCAAAAGGTATCGGCTCGTTATTCAAAGCATTAGTTATTGAACCATATACTTTTACATTTTGAGATGATGCAGTATTAGAAAATGCGATAAAGCTAATAAATAGAATAATATTTCTTATAAATACTTTTTTCTTCATTTTTTAATTTTGTATTGTTAGATTGTTAAACGTTGCAAAAAATAGTGATATTATAATTTTGCAAACATACTGTTTTTAATTATTGTATAAATAAGATAGTTAAAAACTATACAATTATTTTATATTACAAGAGATTATTCAGATAATCTAATAAATTTCTTAAGTTTGATTTAGTAGATTGGTTAGCGGTGCAAAAAGTGGTGCAAATTTTAGTTAAATAGCTTGCTTTAATCTAGTAAAATATTTATATCAATTCCAGCACTACTATATTTTCAACATGATGCGTTTGCGGGAACATATCAATTGGTTGAATGTGGATGACTTTATATTTTTCATCCATTAATGCTACGTCACGGGCTTGTGTTGCGGAGTTACAACTTACATAGACAATTCTTTTGGCGCCAATCTTTAGGATTTGTTCCACTACTTTTTTGTGCATCCCGTCTCTTGGAGGGTCAGTAATTATCACATCAGGATTTCCATTCTTTGTAATAAACTCATCTGTGAAAATTTCTTTCATATCACCAGTATAGAAAGTGCAGTTTTCAATATTATTGCGTTCAGTATTTTCGTAAGCTGCTTTTATTCCTTCTTCAACAGAGTCAATGCCCACCACTTTTTTGGCGGAGGTGGCTACATATTGTGCAATGGTTCCTGTACCGGTATATAGGTCGTACACTAAATCATTTTCAGTGATTTGAGCAAGTTCTTTTGTTTTTCGATACAATATTTTTGCTTGTTCGCTATTGGTTTGGAAAAAAGATTTTGCTCCAATTTTAAAATACAATCCATCCATTTCTTCCATGATATAATCTTCTCCATTATAGCAAACAACATCTTGATCGTACATGGTGTTATTTGCTTTTTGATTTACAATATAAAGCAATGAAGTAATTTCAGGGAAAGATATTTTTATGTGCTCCATTAACAGTTTGATATTCTTTTTATCATTTTCATAAAACTGGACCAATATCATCAAATCATTAATGGAGGAAGTCCTAACCATTAAGTTTCTTAATAAGCCTTTTTGGTTTCTAATATCAAAATAAGTTAGTTTTTTTTCATCAGCAAATTGCTTTACCGATAAACGAATAGCATTAGAAGGCTCTTTTTGTAAGTGGCAATTGTTAAGGTTAATTACTTTATCGAACATACCAGGAACATGAAATCCAAGGGAATCTTTATCTTCAATTTCTGTTTCCGATTGTACTTCTTGTGTAGTTAACCATCTTTTGTTGGAAAAAGTAAACTCCATTTTATTTCTATAAAAATATTCGTTTTCACTTCCTAATATTTCTGAATGGGGTGGTAGTTCTATACCTCCAATTCTTTTTAAGTTGTTGAGAACCTCATTCTGCTTAAAATTCAGCTGGGATGCGTATTTCATATTTTGCCATTTGCAACCGCCACAAGTCCCAAAATGCTCGCATTTTGGTTCTGTTCTTCTATCAGAATATGTATGTATTTTCTCAATTCGAGCTTCCCAAAATTTCTTTCTTCTTTTAAAAACTGTAATATCACAAATGTCTCCTGGTACACCTCCTTGTACAAAAATAGCTCTCCCTTCATGTTTAGCTACCGATTTCCCTTTGTTTGCAGTATCAATTATTTCAATATTTTCTATTAAAATAGGCTCTCTTCTATTTTGTCTTCCCATTCGGCAAAAGTAAAGATTTACTAATTAATTCTACTATATTTGCACTTCCTAAAATTTAAGAAATGAAATCACCAGAAGAATATATAGCATTAGAAGACAAGTATGGAGCGCATAATTATCACCCACTACCAGTTGTTTTAGCAAAAGGGGAGGGTGTTTTTGTATGGGATGTAGAGGGTAAAAAATATTATGACTTTTTGTCTTCTTACTCTGCAGTAAATCAGGGGCATTGTCATCCTAAAATTGTAGCTGCACTTAAACTTCAAGCTGATACTTTAACGCTTACTTCTCGTGCATTCCACAATGATGTATTAGGTCAGTATGAAGAATTTGTAACTAAACTTTTTGGTTATGATAAGGTTTTACCAATGAATACTGGAGTTGAAGGTGGTGAGACTGCTAATAAATTAGCCCGAAAATGGGGTTATATGAAAAAGGGAATTGAAAAAAATAAAGCTAGAATTATTTTTGCCAAGGGAAATTTTTGGGGAAGAACACTTGCTGCAATCTCTAGTTCTGACGATCCTTCTTCTTATGAAGGTTTTGGTCCTTTTATGCCCGGATATGATTTAATTCCATATAATGATCTTGAAGCACTAGAAACAGAGCTTAAAGATTTTAATGTTTGTGCTTTTATGGTTGAACCAATTCAAGGAGAAGCTGGTGTAGTTGTTCCTGATGAAGGTTATTTGGCAGGTGTAAGGAAATTGTGTGATAAATATAACGTTTTATTTATTGCTGATGAAGTCCAAACTGGTATTGCCCGAACTGGAAAGATGCTTGCCTGTGATTATGAAGATGCTAGACCAGATTTATTAATTCTTGGAAAAGCTATTTCAGGAGGAGTTTTTCCTGTATCAGCCGTATTAGCTGATGATGAAATTATGCTTTGTATTCAGCCTGGAGAGCATGGTTCTACTTTTGGTGGTAATCCTCTTGCTTGTAAAGTAGCACAAGCTGCTCTTGAAGTAGTAATAGATGAAAATCTTGCTGAAAATGCATATAGATTAGGGAAGATATTTAGAAGTGAATTACGAGCTTTCGATAATGATATGATTACTCTTGTTAGAGGCAGAGGATTACTTAATGCCATTGTGATAAAACCTAAAGACGGGAAAGAAGCATGGGATGTCTGTTTAAAATTAAGGGATAACGGTTTGTTAGCAAAACCAACTCATGGAGACATTATTCGTTTTGCACCTCCTTTGGTAATTACGGAAGAGCAATTAATGTACTGTATCGCCATTATTAAAAAGACTATTCTTTCTTTTTAAATTTGAGGTAAAACTTCAGATTTCCTACAGATTTCAAACTTATTTTTGCATAAATTTTTGAAGTGAAAAACTTTGTAATTATATTTTTTATGCTTTCTGCCTATTTTTCTTTTTCTCAGAATCAAAAGGATACTATTGTATTTGATAGAAAGTTAGAAGAAGTAACTATCTCTGCTGCAAAAACAGCTAAGTCAATAGCTAAATTACCTATTCCTGTTATGATAATTTCCGAAAAGGAAATTGAAGAGTTTGGTTCAAGTAAATTATTTGATGTAATTAAAAGGCAAACAGGCATTGTAAGTGTTACTACAAAAACAGGAACTGAAGGATTGCAAATGCAAGGTTTAGACGCCTCATACACAACTATACTACTTGACGGCTTCCCGATTATTGGAAGATCATTTGGTGCTTTAGATTTAAATAGGATTGCATTAGTTGATGTTGAAAAAATTGAAGTTATAAAAGGAGCTTCATCAAGTTTATATGGATCCAATGCCTTGGGAGGAGTGATAAATCTGGTAAGTAAAAAGAAACTTATTGATGGGAAAAGTACTACTTTTTCATTAAAAAATGCTACTCATAATACAACTAATGCTAGTTTAATTTATCAATATAAAAAAGAACATCTTCAACTTTCTAATTCTTTCGATTATTATAATTCAGATGGTTATGATTTGATAGATTCTGATAAGCTTAGTACTGTTAATCCTTATTCCAATTATACAATTAGCTCTAATTTAAAATATGGAATTTCTGATAAAATTTTATTAAATACAAATGCTCGCTATTATAAACAAGAGCAAGTGCATACTGCTGAGCATTTAAACTCATTACTAAAAGGAAAAAGCAATATTGAGGAGTGGAGTTTCGGTAGTTCACTTAAATATTTGATGAGTTCTAATTTTAATCAGCAGATAGAGGTTTATAAAACTAACTATAGGGCAGACGAGTTTTTAAATACGGAAGAAGGCATATTGCATGATAATAATTATTTTGATCATACATTATTGCAATCTGAATTGAAATCATATTTTACCTACAAAGGATTAAATACTGTTATCGGTTTTGGTATGACAAAAGAAGAATTATCCAGAAGAGATTTTTCAAATAATCCAAAGCAAGATTTAAAATTTTTGTACGGACAATTGGATGCAACTGCTTTTGATAAATTAAATATTATATTGGGAAGTAGATATGATTATTATACAGATTATACGCCAGTATTTTCTAATAAATTAGCTTTAGGATTTCCGATTACTAAAAAACTGAATATAAACAGTTCAGTTGGTACGGGTTTTAAAACTCCTGATTTCAGACAAAAATATTTTGATTTTACAAATTCAACCATTGGCTATACTGTACTTGGTAGAGATGTTGCTTTTGATAGACTAGCCACTATGCAGGCTGAAGGGATTATACAGGAAATAGTTCCATTTTCTGAATTAATATCTCATTTAAAATCAGAAACTTCAATAAACCTTAATCTAGGAATAAAATATTATCCTACCCATTACTTAACTTTTGATGTAAACTTTTTTAATAATAAGGTGAATGATTTGATTGAATGGCAATTAGTAGCCAAAGGTGTAAATAATACAAATATCTATAGTTATTTTAATATTAACCAGGTTGAAACCAAAGGGATAGAATTTAATTCAGCTTATAGAAAAGTTGATAATTGGGAAATCAAATTTGGATACCAATTGCTGTATGCATACGACACTCAAGTACTAAAGGAGATTGGGCATGATACTGTTTATTATGCTAGAGATCCTGAAACACAAGTTAGTATTAAGCTTAATAAAGAGGATTACTTTGGATTATTTAATAGATCCAGACATACAGCGAATATTAAATTAAACTATTATCTAAACGATAAAACAGAATTAAATACCATATTTACTTATAGAAGTAAATATGCTCTTTCTGATTCTAATGGAAATAATATTCTAGATACCTATGATGAATTTGTAGCTGGTTACAGTTTATGTGATGTAGGTTTTAGCCACCAAATAAGTTTACTAAAATCTTTCCAAATTGGAGTAAAGAATATTTTCGGATTTACAAACCCAGAATATATTAGCAATATATCTGGAAGATTATATTATATAAATATTAAAATAAACATCAAAAAATAACCTAAATAATAATAACAAAAACAAAAATGAAAACAAAAACAAAAACAAAAACAAAATTCGTAGTATCAATTTGCGCATTAACATTGATATTCACTGCATGCAAGAAAGATGCTGTAACTCCAGAATCAGTTTTAGATTGTAATGGAATTGAAAATGGGGTAGCAGTAGTTGATTCTTGTGGTGATTGTCAACAAGCCTATATTTATAATTATGTAAGTCATGATGTAGTATACTTAGATGATACTACAGATATTACACTAGTAGGAACAACAATGCTCGTAATGCCTGAAGATGCAGGAAATCCTTATTGGAATTCAGGCTGTATTCCTGCTGTAGTTTACGACTGTATGGGAGTTGAAAATGGAGTAGCAGTTATTGATTCTTGTGGAGACTGTCAAGGAGCTTATGTATACAATATGATTACTCATGATCCTACTGAGATTGTTATGCTTGGAGGAGATACAAATGGTATTAGTGTAACTTTATTGCCAGGACAAGTAATTATTTTACCTGAAGATGCAGGAAATCCTTATTGGAATTCAGGCTGTATTCCTGCTGTAGTTTACGACTGTATGGGAGTTGAAAATGGAGTAGCAGTTATTGATTCTTGTGGAGACTGTCAAGGAGCTTATGTATACAATATGATTACTCACGATCCTACTGAGATTGTTATGCTTGGAGGAGATACAAATGGTATTAGTGTAACTTTATTGCCAGGACAAGTAATTATTTTACCTGAAGATGCAGGAAACCCTTATTGGAATTCTGGTTGTAAATAGGAATATGAGATATACCTGTTTATTATTTCTATTTAGCCTTTTGATTTTTACTTCTTGTGAAAAGACGCTTAATAAGGGTGTTATAGCTGATGATGTAACTACCTTTATTGAGTTAGATGCTAGTCAATATACTGTTAATCAATTAGATTCATCATTGACTGGTAAATATGAAAGGTTCAGTTTTTCAGAAGGAGATACGGTAAGTCATGATAATTGGGATGTTGCATTTAAAGGATCTACAATTATTATTAATGGAGGAGAATCATCTGATCAAGACCAGCCTAATAGAGTAGGAGATGCAGCAGTTTATATTGCTGATGGAGTTATGTCAGATGTCAGAACTGTTGATGTAAGTAAATTCTTCCAAGATAATCTGGCAGGTCCTGCTATAATTGATGATCTAGGTATTTCAGGACAAGGCTGGGCTTCATACGATATGGGTACGCATATATTATCACCTATAGCGGGAAGAATATTAGTTTTTAGAACACATGATTATAGATATGCTAAAATGGAGATATTATACTATTATGATTCTGAAAATCCACAGCCATTAGATGGTGATTTCGGTGGATTTTATACCTTTAATTATGTTTATCAATCATCAGGAGAAATTAATTTCTAAAAAATGAAAAAACAATTAAGGACTTGCTTATTTTTGCAAGTCTTTAATTGTTTTAATAAAATGTTCTAATGGCAATCAAAAATTTATTTAAATCAAAGTTTCTGAGTAAATATACTCAGATTTATAAGCAAGGTGGTTTCAAGGGGGTTATTAAAGAAGGTGGTTGGAAAATAGTAATTTATTTCTTTTTATTTTACTTGGTTAGAGATTCATTTCTGTACATAATTCTACCCTATTTTTTTATGAAAGGGGTTTTCTCTTAACGGCTAAGAATTATTCTTTTTCTATTTAAAACACATAAATTATATGAAAGCTAAATTAGTATGGAATTTTAGTGGGGAAGGCGCATTAAAAACTGCCGAGCACCACCTTATTCATTTAAAGGAATATGCCGAGAGAGAGAAGGTAGAGGTGATAGAATTTGGAACCCAGCAACAAACCAAGTTTACCGCAATCGCTTTTGTGATTGTAGCGAATGACTTGGTAAACGACTTACGACAAAGTTTAAAGCCTCATCAAGGCTTTTTGGTGGAATAATATAAAAACCATTTTCTTTCGTATTTTCGCACCATGTATTCGGCTATTCTTATTTCACATATTGTTATTAGTATTTTACTAATTTTATTAGCAATTTATATAGTAATACGTTCACTTTTTGGAGTATTTGGAAAAGTTAATTTTTCTGTATTTCAAGATATAAAGTTACCAATTGTAGCAGTTATATTTTTGTATTTGGAACTTATTCTAGGCTTTCTTTTGTATGCTATTTACATTAACAAACTGGAGGTTTTAATCACTCAGGAAAATGCTAATGCTTATTTCTCGGCTCGTTTTTGGGCAGTGGAACATGCTATACTCATGCTATTTGCTATAATATTTGGGCATTTGGGTTTGGTGTATGCTAAGAATTTGGAAGATGATGGGCAGAAGTTTAAAAAGAACCTTTTGTATTTTGGTTTATCATTTGTGCTTATTTTTATTTCAATCACTATGAATATGTTTAGAAATGCTTAAAAAACATAACATACTATTAGTTGAGGATGAATTAGAATTAGCTAAATCAACTATTTCTTCTTTATCAGAAAATGGATTTTCACCTTTTCATGCTAAAGATTTAAAATCAGCCAGAAAATTATTGAAACAAGAAAAATTTGCTGCTGTACTTTTGGATTTAGGCTTGCCTGATGGAGATGGTATTTCTTTGATAAAAGAAATAAAAAACACTAAAATTGAAATTGGCTTGATTATTGTTTCGGCCAAAGATGCTTTGGAAAAAAAAGTACAGGGCTTAGAATTAGGGGCGGATGATTATTTAACTAAACCCTTCTTTTTTTCAGAACTAAATGCTCGTTTAAAATCAGTTATAAGAAGATTAAATTTAGAAGATAATCAGCAATTAACCATTAATGAAATTACTTTATTCCCTGAAGAAATGCGTACATTGATTCATGGTGATATAGTTGAGCTAACGGGAAAAGAGTTTGGTTTGCTTTTATACTTTTTTTCTAATCCTAACAGAGTGATTTCTAAAACTACTTTGGGTGAGTTTATGTCATCAAGCTATGCTGACTATGGTTTTACTGATGATGTAGTTTATACACATATTAAAAACCTGAAAAAGAAAATTACAAATAGTGGTGGAAATGATTATATCAAAAATGTTTATGGTGTAGGTTATAAATTTACTGTAGCATGAAATTATTAACGAAAACTTCTCTTAATTTTATTTCGGCTTCCGTCATTTTTTTTCTTCTTGGAAGTGTCGCTATGTATTTTTCAGTGCGTAACATCATAGCTGAGGATTTGCAAAACCGTTTGTTACAACAGCAAAAGGATTTTTTTTATAATGCTGATCAAAATAATCTTACTGACTTATCGTCCAAATTAGTATTTATTAAAATTACCGATAAAGAAATAATATATTCTTTTTCAGATACTGTCTTAATCGTAAATGATTCCTATATTCTATATCGAAAACTGCAATTTCCTTATTTGAAAGATGAACAATATTATAATGTAAGTATCTTGAAAAACCAAAGCCAAAGTGATTCACTGATCAAAAAAATAGTAATTATGAATGTAGGTTTTGCTATGCTCTTTTTCCTAATTATGTTTTTTGTGAATAGGCATTCTATCAAAAGTGCGCTTAGTGTTTTCTATAGTACTATACGTAAATTAGAGGATTTTGAACTTAGCAAATTACAAACATTAACCCTTGAAACTGCTGAGGTTCAAGAGATAAAAAAACTGAATGAAGTATTTGAGAAAATGGCTACTCAAATTTATAATGATTTTGAAGCTCAGAAAGAATATACTGAAAATGTATCGCATGAATTGCAAACGCCTTTAGCAATTATTAGTTACAAAGCAGATGAGCTAATGCAGGCAGATAATCTTTCCAAAGAACAGCTGGAGCAATTGGGACTACTTTTGGAAACGACCAACCGACTATCTAAAATCAATCAAGCACTTATTTTCCTTACCAAAATTGACAATCGTTTTTATACACAGGGATCATCCTTTTCTTTAAATGATTTAATTAAGGAAAAACTACAAATTTTTGAGACTGCGATTCAAGAAAAAAATTTGAAGTTGGAACTAGATTTATTAGATATTACTCAAATTTATATGAATCCTTATTTGGCAGAAACCTTAATTATTAACCTTATTAAAAATGCAATTATACATAATTCAAATGGAGGTTTGTTGCGTATTCATTTAAGTAATAATATCTTGAGTATTTCTAATAGTGGCTCTCCACTTTCATTGCCTGAAAAGGATATCTTTAAAAGATTTTCAAGAAGTGAGAATAGTAAAAATAATCTTGGTATTGGGCTTTCAATTGTGCATAGGATTTGTGAATTGTACACTTTCAAAATTACTTATACTTATGCTAGTGTACATCAATTTAAAATAATTTTTAAAAAATAAATAATGAATATACAAGAATTAATTAACAACACAGCAACTACTATTGTTGACGTGAGAACAGAGATTGAATTTGAAGAAGGAAATGTAGTAGGGTCAATAAATATCCCTTTACATAATATAATTGAAAAGGTTGAGGAATTAAAGGCAATGCAGCCTTTAGTTTTATGTTGTCTTTCAGGAAATAGAAGCGGACAAGCTACAGCATTTTTACAAGCTCAGGGTTGTGATAATGTACATAATGGAGGGGGTTGGGAATTTGTAGATGCTCAAAAACGATAATATCTTTGGAAACCTTTAATATATTAGGTGTTATTGGAGCGCTACTAATTGGTGTAGTCCTTGGTATAACAGGAGGTGGAGGTTCTATTTTAACGGTTCCTATTCTTGTTTATCTCTTAGGGGTTATGCCTATTACTGCAACTGCTTATTCATTATTTATTGTAGGTACAACTGCATTGTTTGGTACATTCCGTAATATGATGAAACGAATGATTGATTTTCGTGTTGCTTTTGTGTTTTCAATTCCGGCATTTATTGCAGTTTATATAGCTCGTAAGTTAATTATCCCTTCAATACCTACTATTATTTTTACAGTTCAAGACTTTGTTTTAACTAAGGATTTGGCTGTAATGATTTTCTTTGCATTTATTATGTTTTTTGCTGGAATTTCTATGATAAGAACAAGCAAGAATATTACGGTTAAAAAAGTTAGTGAATTTAACTACTTTATTATAATTATTGAAGGTTTTGTAGTTGGAATTCTTACTGGTCTTGTAGGAGCAGGTGGAGGTTTCTTAATCATTCCTGCCTTAGTATTATTTGCTAATTTACCAATGAAAAGGGCAGTAGCGACCTCTCTTATGATTATTTCCATAAAATCATTAATTGGTTTTTTAGGTGATATTGGAAATATTGAAATTGATTGGGAATTTCTGCTTATGTTTTCAATATTATCTATTATTGGAATTATTATTGGAATTTATCTTAGTAATTTTATTGACGGAAAAAAAATTAAAAAAGCTTTTGGTTGGTTTGTACTAGTCATGGCAATATATATTATATATAAAGAAATACTATTTTAAAATGAAAGTAGAACAAATTTATACAAGTTGTTTAGCCCAGGGTGCTTATTACATTGAAAGTAATGGCCAGGCTGCGGTGATTGATCCTTTACGTGAAGTTGGGGCTTATATTGAAATGGCGGCAGAAAGAGGAGCTAAAATTAAATATGTTTTTGAAACACATTTTCATGCTGACTTTGTAAGTGGACACCTTAGCTTGGCAAAAAAAACAGGAGCTCAAATTGTATTTGGACCTACAGCAAAAACTAATTTTGAAGCTGTTATTGCTGAGGATAATCAAGTATTTGAAATAGGAAATATAAGCATCAAAGTTTTGCATACACCAGGCCACACTATGGAAAGTTCTTGTTATTTATTAAGAGATGAAAAAGGAGAAGATAAAGCTATTTTTTCAGGAGACACCTTGTTTTTAGGTGATGTAGGTCGACCTGATTTAGCACAAAAATCAGATTTGACTGAGCAAGATTTAGCAGGAATTTTATTTGATAGCTTAAGAAAAAAAATAATATCTTTAGCGGATGATGTAATTGTTTATCCTGGGCATGGAGCTGGTTCGGCTTGTGGGAAAAACATGAGTAAGGAAACAATGGGGACTATTGGGCATGAAAAAGCGACTAATTATGCTTTGCGTGCTGATATGACTAAGCAAGATTTTATCAATGAACTAATAGATGGAATTTTGCCTCCACCAGCTTATTTCTCAGAAAATGTCAGGTTAAATATTGAAGGAACTTGTTCAGTTGATGTGGTTATTGAAAAAGCTATAAAGCCCGTTTCAGTAGCGGATTTTAAAGAATTTTCATCAAAGAAAAATACAATTATTTTAGATGTACGTCATCAAAAAGAATTTGTAAAAGGGTTTATTCCAAATTCTATTTTTATTGGAATTGATGGAGGTTTTGCACCTTGGGTAGGGGCCATTATTAAAACTGTTGATACATCAATTTTATTGGTATGTGATAAGGATAGGTTGCAAGAAACAGCTACTAGATTATCACGTGTAGGTTTTGATAATATACTCGGACATTTGCAGGGTGGTATTAATGCTTGGGATGTAAATGATTTAGACACTATGCAATCTATTTCATCTGAAAATTTTGCAAGCATTTATAAGAAAAATAATGCTATTCATATTGTTGATGTACGTAAAGCTAGCGAATACAATAGTCAGCATATTATCGGGGCTGAGTTGGCTCCTTTAGCTAACTTGGATAAGCATAATGATAAATTGATTAAATCAAATCACAATTTTGTGCACTGCGCAGCAGGTTACCGATCAGTTATTGCTGGTTCATTGCTAAAAAAACAAGGTATCAATAATATCATTAATATTGAGGGAGGCTTTGGCGCTATTAAAGAAACAGCTATTCCTTTGTCTGATTTTATCTGTCCTACAACTTTATAAAATATGGGTAAGGAGCATTGGGAAAATATTTACGCAACTAAAGGTATGAAAGAAGTAAGTTGGTTTCAAAAAGCCCCTACAACTTCTTTGGAATTAATTAATCAAGTTGCTAAAAATAAGCAGGACGCAATTATTGATATTGGAGGTGGTGATGGATTTTTGGTTGATAATTTACTTAGATTAGGGTATACTGATATTACAGTTTTAGATATTTCCAAAAATGCAATTGATAGAGCCAAAAAACGATTAGGCAAGTTGTCTGAAAAAGTAAAATGGTTAGTAGTTGACATTACTGAATTTATCCCTAATAAAGAGTATGTCATTTGGCATGATAGAGCAGTGTTTCATTTCTTAACGGAACAGCAAGACAAAGAAAATTATCGTAAATTACTGAATACATCTGTTAGCGATTATTTTATTTTAGCTACTTTCTCAGATCAGGGGCCAAATAAGTGTAGTGGATTGGAAATTTGTAACTATACTAAACAGGATATTCAAGCTTTTTTCTCTTTAAATTTCAGAATGATACGCTCCTTTAAGTACAATCATGCAACCCCATTTGGTTCGTACCAGAATTTTATATTTTCAGTCTTTAATAAGATGAACGAATAAGAATTTATTTTTTATTGTTTAAAATAGATAAATAACACAGATATTGTTATATTTTTGTAACACTTAAATTTAAAACAATGAAGAAGTTATATTTCACATTAGGGCTGTCAATGCTATCCTTTTTTGCTTTTGCGCAATGTCCAACAGGGCAAACTGAAGTTACCATTGATGTAGGTGCAGATAACTATGGATATGAAATTTATTGGGAATTAGCACCTACAGGAAGTAATTGTGGTAGTACAGCAATACTTTTTTCAGGTGGAAGTTCTGCTGTTGGCTGTAATGCTAATAATGTAAATTCTGGAGGCTATTCTAGTAATACTGTAATTTATGAAGGTCCTTGGTGCTTAACGGATGGAGCTAGTTATGATATTATATCACGTGATGGTTATGGTGATGGAGGTGCTAATTTTGTGACTAATATTGGATCTTGGCCTATGTATACTTTTAGTGCAGTTTCGGGTAGTGAAACTTTTACTTTTTCCGTAGTCCCTCCTGCTGCAATTGATGGGGCAATGTTGGAAATTAAAACTCCATCATATGTTAAAGTTGGTAACATTAATTTAGAAGCAAAAATTAAAAACTTGGGTTCTAACACAATTAATTCTATGGATGTTAGCTATACGATTAATGGGGGTAATACTGTTACACAGAATTTATTCGGATTGAATATCTATGCACTTACATCATATGATTTTATTCACCCTACAACTTGGGTGCCAGCTTCAACAGGAGCTTACTCTGTTGAATTATGGATTTCCAATATTAATGGACAGGGAGTAGATGCAGTCCCTTCTAATGACAATTTGGTAAAAACAATTAATATAAAGGATCCTATTCCAAATATTATTCCTTCTTATACTTCAATTAACAATACATTTACTTATGAAGTGATAGTAAACTCTATTAATCAAATTGATCAACCAAGAGATTTAGATTTTCATCCAAATGGTGATTTATGGATTACAAATACAGGAACTGAAAACTCTGGAGGTAGTACGGTAAAAGTGATAAATCCTGCGATGGCTTCTCAAAGTTCACTTTGGGAGCAAGATGGTAATGCATGGCACTTTATGTCTTTGCCTTCAGCAATTGCATTTAGTGATAATGGAAATTTTGCAACTTCAACATCTGTTTTAGATGCCAATCATGGTGGAAATCAATTTACAGGCCCTACATTATGGTCTTCAGATCCTTTGATTTATGCTAAAGATGCAGGTCCTGGAACTAATGGATCTCATTTAGATATGTTACATGCAAGTCCATACTCAATGGGAATTGCTTCTGAAAAAGATAATATTTTTTGGGTTTATGATGATTATAGTAATGATATAGTTCGTTATGATTTTGCAGCAGATCATGGTCCCGGTAATTCTGATCATGATGATGGTGAGCTAATAAGATATCAAGGAATGGGACTTAGCGCTATTAATCATGATATTGTAAATCATTTAGTATTAGATGGTGAAAAAAAGTGGTTATATTTTGTAGATGGAGGAAATCAAAGAATATTGCGATTAGATATTACAACTGGAACTGCTACTAATGCACCATCTTCATTTTTACAACAAGAAACTCTTGCTTCATATCAAAAAATGACTGGATTTGCTTGGGAAGAAGTAGTAATAACAGGTTTAGTTGAGCCTGCAGGAATTGATATTATTGGCAATAGTTTAGTGGTTACTGACCATAGTAATGGTGATATTGTTTTTTATAATGTGAATTCTATTCCTGCTCTTGAAATTGGAAGAATACAAACCAATGAGCCAGGAATTATGGGTGCTGTAATAGGTCCTAATGGAAAGCTTTGGTATGCTAATGCAAACTTAAATAAGGTTGTAAAAATTGAACCTTCAACTGTTATTATTTCAGATGTTGAAGAAAGTCAATTCGTTTTAAATGTAAACCGTATTTTTCCTAATCCGGTTTTAAATACCTTAAATTTTACTTCAACAGCTAATTTTGTGGAAATATTTGATTTAAATGGTAAATTAATTTTAACAGTAAACAATAATGCAAATACTATTGATGTTAGTATGCTTGAAGAAGGAGTTTACTTTATTGATGTGGATGGTATTAAATCAAAATTCATAAAATATTAACATGAAGTTGAAAGAAATATTCAAAGTTGTTTTTTCTATTGTGATGGCAGTATTTATACTGTCTCTTTCAATGGGAATGAATATTTCCAAAATGAAATGTGATGAAGATGGAAGTGTGTACTTAGGTACTGAAGTTCCTTCTTGTAGTGTGGAAAATGAAGTGGTTTGTAATAAGAAACAGGAGAAAGTGTCTTGTTGTATGATTGAGATTCAAAAATCATGTTGCCCTGAAACTAATGATAAATCCTGTGCAAGTAGTACCCAAAATATTCATTATAATTTTGAAACTATATTAACTGTTCTTGAACTTGATTTTTCAGAAAAATCTAGTTTGCTTCCTTTCTTCAATTCGTATGATAGTAAATCATATTTTGTAAAAGTTAATAATTATTTTAGTGGTATACCACCACCAAAACTGAACAAACCCCAATTAGCTCAAATACAATCATTTTTAATATAGGATTAACTCTTGTTTAACTAGAGTTTAAATTTTATAAAATAAAAAATGAAAGAGATAATAATTATTGCATTAGTGATTATTGCAAGTTTAAATACAAAAGCACAAAATCAAACTATTGGAAAGGTTGTTGAAGTAGTAAAAGATGGTTCAGAGCTTCCAATTCCTGGAGCTAATGTGTATTGGGAAGGCACTACGATTGGTGCAGCTACTAAAGGAGATGGGAATTTCTCAATTGTTGAACCAATTGCATTTCCTGCAACTATTGTAGTGAGTTTTGTGGGCTATCAACATTACACTCAGCTTATAGAGGCTAATACTCAACTTAAGATATACCTTACTCCATCCCTTGAACTAAAAGAGGTAAAAGTAAAGGGAAAGGTCAATACAACTAAGTTTTCTACAGTTAACTCTATTAATATGCAAACCCTTTCAACTGGAGAGCTAGAAAAGGCTGCCTGTTGTAATCTTTCTGAAAGTTTTAGTACTAACGCTACAGTTGATGTTAATTTTACTGATGCTGTCTCGGGAGCTAAGAAAATTCAAATGTTAGGTTTGGATGGAGCTTATACTCAGATAACCCAAGAAAACATGCCATTAATAAGAGGAATTTCCTCAGCTTATGGTCTAAGTTATGTACCCGGTACTTGGATAGAGTCAATTCAGATTATAAAGGGAAGTGGTTCAGTTGTAAATGGTTTTGAATCCTTTGCCGGGCAGATTAATTTAGAATATTATAAACCAGAATCAGCTCCTAAATTATTTTGGAATGGCTATACTAATTCAGAGGGAAAATTAGAAAATAATCTGTTATTTGCTAAAAAATCAGGAGCTTGGAAAAGTAATCTGTTTACACATGTTTCTTATTTTGATAAAGAGGTTGATCATAATAAGGATAATTTTATGGATATGCCAAAAGTAACTCAAGTCAATGTGCTTAATAGATGGGAATATAAGGATAAAAATTATCACATTGGTTTTACAGCAAGAGCACTAACTGAAGATAGAGAAGGAGGAACTGTTAAAAAAAGAGTTGATAATAATCCGTATTCAGTAAATATTCAAAATGATTTATTAGAATTTACATCAAAAATTGGAGTCATACAACCAAACTCTCCTGGTAAAAGTGCAGGTTTGCAAACGTCTTTCAGAAGGCATAATCAAACAGCTATTTTTGGAGAAAATAATTATAAAGGTTTACAGGAAAGTGCATATTTTAATCTTATCAGACAAACTTATATTGGCAGTACTAACCATAAATTGAAATATGGAACAAGTTATTATGCGGATAGATATACCGAAAGTTTTTCAGGCCATATTGATACTGATTTTACGGATAACGTAAGAGTAGATTTGATGCCAGGTGTTTTTTCAGAGTATTCTTACAAGTGGGGTGAAAGTTTTAATTTGACAGCAGGAATGCGTGCAGATTATTACAATCATTCTGAAGAAATAAATTATCTACCAAGGTTAAATATGAAATATAATCCAACAGAAAAAATGGCAATTCGCTTTTCAGCAGGAAAGGCTTTTCGTATAGCTAATGTATTTGTTGAAAATGCTTCTTTTTTAGCTTCTAATAGAAAAATTTCAGTTGGTAATTTAAAGCCTGAGATTGCTTGGAATTATGGAGCGAACATTACGTATTGTTTTTATCTATTTGGAAGAGAAGGTACAATTAATGCAGATGCATATCGTACTGATTTTGAAAATCAAATTGTGGTTGATATTGAAAATCAAAATGAGTTATCGTTTTATAATTTAGAAGGAGATTCCTATGCAACTAGTATGCAATTGGATTTTGCTTATGAATTGTTTGATCGTTTTGATGTAAAGATGGCCTATAAGATAAATGATGTGAAAAGCACGTATTCTGGAGATGGAGAAACTAAAGAAACTCCGCTTACTCCAAAAGATAGGGCATTATTGAATCTTGCTTATGCTACTAATTTTGATAAATGGATATTTGATGTTACGGCAAACAATATAGGTGAGAGTAGGATTCCTGAACATAAGGATATAGCAAAAAAGTATTCTGAATCTTTTTATCTTTACAATACTCAAATAACTAAAAAGTTCCGGAAATTTGATGTATATCTAGGAGCAGAGAATTTACTGGGTTATACTCAAGATAACCCAATAATTGATTCTGAAAATCCAACTTCATCTTCATCAGCTTTTGATGCTTCATTAATTTATGCGCCCATTAATGGTAGAATGATATATGCAGGATTTCGATTTAAAATTAAATAATAATTAAATAAATAATAACATGAAAAAAATATTCATTGCCTTATTCAGCATTTTAACTATAAATGCTTGGGCACAAAAAGAAACAGTACAGATTAAAACTTCAGCAGAATGTGTTGCTAATTGTTGTAAAGATAGGATTGAAGAAGAAATGCAGTTTACAAAAGGAGTTACTGCAGTAAATTTGGATGTAGAAAGTCAAGTTTTAACGGTTACTTATAAAACGAAAAAGAACTCAGTTGAGAATATTAGAAAAATTATTTCAAATCTTGGTTATAATGCTGATGATGTAATGGCAAATGAGAGTGCTCATAATGCTTTACCTAATTGCTGTCAAAGTCTTGATTTTTCAAAACCAAAAGTTAAAAAATTTCAATTGAAAAAGCCTGATTAATTTTTAAAATTAATAAAATAGGGGCTAGTTTACTAGCCCCTATTTTTTTACATCATTTTATTTATAATATCTATTGCAGATTTTGCAATTACTGTACCGGGCCCAAACACGCCACTAACTCCAGCATTGTATAGGTAATCATAATCTTGCTGAGGAATTACACCTCCTGCAATCACTAAGATATCATCACGACCATATTCTTTTAGAGCTGCAATTACTTGGGGAACTAATGTTTTGTGTCCTGCTGCTAATGAGGATATTCCTAGAATATGAACATCATTTTCAACTGCTTGTTTGGCTGCTTCCTTTGGGGTTTGAAAAAGTGGGCCAACATCAACATCAAAACCTAAGTCTGCAAATGAAGTTGCTATCACTTTTGCTCCTCTATCGTGTCCGTCCTGTCCCATTTTGGCAATCATAATTCTTGGTCGTCTTCCTTTCTTTATTGCAAATTCATCCGACAAAGCAAGGGCTTTTTTAAAGGTCTCGTTATTTTGTATTTCCATTTTATATACTCCTGAAATAGTTTGATTTTTTGCAATATATCTTCCGAATATTGTTTCCATAGCATCCGATATTTCTCCTAGTGTTGCTCTTTCTCTTGCTGCTGTTACTGCCAGTTCCAATACGTTTCCTGTGTTGTTTTTACAAGCTAAAATTAGTGCATTTAAGGATGCTTTTACTTTTTCACTATCTCTACTTGCTTTTATGCTATTGAGCCTTTCAATTTGTAATTTTCTAACAGCAGTATTATCAACTTCCAATATTTCAAGTTCTTTATCTTCTTTGGATAAGCGATTCGTATTTACACCAACAATAATATCCTTACCACTATCAATTCTTGCTTGTTTTCTTGCAGCAGCTTGTTCGATTCTCATCTTTGGAATTCCTGTCTCAATAGCTTTTGTCATACCACCAAGTTCTTCTATCTCCTGAATGTGTTTCCAAGATTTTTCAACTATCTCTTGTGTTAATTTTTCAACATAGTAAGAGCCTCCCCAAGGGTCAACTGTATTGCAAATTCCTGTTTCTTTCTGTAAATATATTTGAGTGTCTCTAGCAATTTTTGCTGAAAATTCTGTCGGTAATGCAATAGCCTCATCTAAAGCATTAGTGTGTAAGCTTTGTGTTCCGCCCATTACAGCTGCCATTGCTTCAATACATGTTCGGGTAATATTATTAAACGGATCTTGCTCTGTCAAACTCCAGCCACTGGTTTGGCAATGTGTACGTAAGGCTAATGATTTCGGATTTTTTGGATTGAATTCTTTCACCATTTTTGCCCAAAGCATTCTTGCAGCTCTCATTTTAGCAATTTCCATAAAGTGATTCATTCCTATTCCCCAAAAGAAAGATAATCTTGGTGCGAACGTATCAATTTCCATTCCTGAAGCAATTCCTGTTCTTATATATTCTAATCCATCAGCTAGAGTGTAAGCTAACTCAATATCAGCTGTTGCACCTGCTTCCTGCATGTGATACCCTGAAATAGAAATACTATTATATTTTGGCATATTATTTGAAGTGTACTCAAAAATATCAGAGATAATACGCATAGAATGTTGTGGTGGATAGATATAGGTATTACGCACCATAAATTCTTTTAGAATGTCATTCTGTATAGTTCCTGAAAGTTTTTCTAAGGATACTCCCTGTTCCTGAGCAGCTACAATATAGAAGGCTAAAATGGGTAAAACGGCTCCATTCATAGTCATTGAAACAGACATTTTATCCAGTGGAATCTGATTGAATAGAATTTTCATATCCTCAACAGAATCAATTGCAACTCCTGCCATACCTACATCACCAACTACTCTTTCATGGTCGGAATCATATCCTCTGTGAGTTGCTAAATCAAAAGCTACTGAAAGTCCTTTTTGGCCAGCAGCTAAGTTTTTTCTGTAGAACTCATTGGATGCTTCTGCCGTTGAAAACCCTGCATATTGCCTTATTGTCCAAGGACGCATAACATACATAGTTGAATAAGGTCCTCTTAAACTTGGCGCTAATCCAGCAACAAAATTTAAGTGTTCAACTTCTTTAACATCTTGTTTTGTATATTGACTTTTAATTTCAATTTGCTCAGGGCTTATCCAGTTTAGCTTATTGTTAATTACTTCTTTGTTCGTGTTTTCTAAGTTATACTCTTTTAATAATTCATTTATTAAATAATCAATATAGTATGCACCCTTTGTTGGGTCGCTTACTTTATCCAAATGACTTTCTTGCCTAAGTATATTCTGCTGATTTCTTGCAATTCTTTCAGAAAACTCTGTTGGCATTTCAAAGCTATGATTGTAGGAATTAATCATAATTGCATTGGCTCCCCCAAAAATTGCTGACATACATTCTGTAGTACTTCTAAGAATATTATTATAAGCATATTCTTGTTCTTTATTACTAAGCGAACTTGATGCAAAAATAAAAGGAGTAGTTCCTGTTTTTTGTTCCCAGAGTATTCTAAATGCTTTAAGTTTTGCAATCTCTAAAAAATAGTTGCTACTTATTTCAAAATGAAATTGGATATTTTTTTTCTTATCAATTCCTTTTATAAAAGCAGTATCAATTTCTTCTTTAGCTGTCTTTCCTTTAGCGAAAATGGTGCTTAATAGAGTAGTATCTTCTATTCCGTGAAAAGCACCTTTTACATTTTTTCCTTTTGAGTATTCCTTCCATTGATATATAAATTCAGCATCATAATCTTTAAAATCAATTCGTATGTGTTCTATTTCAATGCCTTTTAGTAAAATCGCAAGTTTGTTTGGGTTAATGAAACATAATCCACCTACATCATTTTGTAAAGCTTCTAATGCTCTTTTATTCCCTTCTTTTGGGTTTTTTGCATTAATAAGCTGATAGCTTTCCCAATTGTTAGGAAAAGAACTATTGAAAATAGGAGTCTTATCGTTAGCATGATAAATAGGCGCAATCTCAATACCTTGAGAATCTGAAACTAATTTTTCATTATAATCAGCTCCTTTAAGGTCAGTTGTGATTTTCTCAATCCATTCCTTTTTTGTTGCAGCATTAAATGCTGAAAATAATTTACTCATTTTCTCTTTCTCTTATTATGAATATATCTTCATTTTCTTTTTTCATTAAGAATTTTTCTCTAGCAAATCTTTCTTGCTCAGCAGGGTCATTTTGTAACTTATATAATTCAGTGCTATCCGATTTGATTTCGGAAATGTAGAATTCTTTTTGAATCTTTAAATCATCAACTGTACTCTTGATTTTACTTTGAATAATTAAATTATAATCATCTATAAAAACGACCCATAAAATGAATAATAAAAAGAAAATAAGATATTTATTTCTTAAAGGTTTTGGAAGTTTTTTAATTAGGTCCTGTATTTTATCCATTAGGCAAATATAGAAAATTACTTACGCTAAATATAAGGGAATAAAATTTCTTGATTAAGAGAGTAGAAATATAGACGGTTGTTTGTGTATGTCTAATTTTGTTTGTTTCCATTCTTCAATAGTTTTGGTCTGAATAAATTCATTTTTTGAAGTAATATTTGCAGCAATACATAATCTTGTTTTGTTATTGCATTGTGTTTTTAAAGTATCCAATAACTGATTATTTCTATAAGGGGTTTCCATAAAAATTTGAGTTTGTCCAGTCTTTTTAGACAAATTTTCTAAGTTACGAATAACTTTATTACGCTCTACTTTATCAATTGGAAGGTAGCCTGTGAATGCAAAATTTTGTCCGCTCATCCCCGAGCTCATTAATGCAAGTAGGATAGAGGATGGGCCAACTAAAGGCACTACCTCAATCTGAAAGTCATGGGCATATGATACAATTTTTGAACCAGGGTCAGCAATACAGGGTAAGCCAGCTTCTGAAAGTAACCCGACATTTTCTCCATTTAAAATATGAGGTAGGAAATCCTCCTCTAAGCTAAGTGCATCATGTTTTCCGTAGGCATAAAAAGTCGTATCATCAATATCCTTTTCTCTATAAATTTTTTTGATATGTCTTCTGGCAGTTCTTATGTTTTCAACAATAAAAATATTTATTTCTTTAATATGATTAGTGATGATAGAAGGTAAAACTGCTTCTTGTGTGTCGTCACTTAAAACTGTTGGGATTAGATATAATTTTCCTTTATTCAATGTTTTGTATTATTTTGTTACATGCTTTGTCAAGTATGTTGTATATATCTTGAAATCCATTCTCTCCACCATAATATGGGTCAGGTACTGACTGATAAGCTTTTGGATTAATTTCATTCAAAATCATCCTTATTTTATTGCGTTCTGTTTCGTTAGAAGCTAAACTAATAAGATGAGCGTAATTATTAGTATCCATAGCATAGATAATGTCAAATTTATCAAAATCTGCTCTTGAAAATTGCCTAGCTCTTTGTTGATTTAAATCAATAGTGTATTTATTGGCAATTTCAATTGATCGAATATCAGGTTGTTTTCCAATGTGATAAGCGGCTGTTCCAGCTGAATCTACTTCAAGGTTAAGGTGTTTCCCTTTAATCGAAAGTATTCCCTCTGCAAGTGGTGATCGGCAGATGTTTCCTAAACAAACCATTAGGATTTTCATAGTTTAAGAAAGTGTTAACTTTTTCTCAATATCTGAAATATACCCTTTGAAGCGCTTGTCCGTATCGGCTAAATTATTGACTGTTTTGCAAGCATGTAACACAGTAGCGTGGTCTTTGTTCCCGCAATGTTTTCCAATCATAGCTAAAGAGTTTTTAGTCATTTGCTTGGAAAAATACATAGCCAATTGACGACATTGTACAATTTCTCTTTTCCTAGTTTTTGACTTCATAGTTTCAATAGGAATATCAAAATAATCACATACAACTTTTTGTATATAATCAATAGAAACTTCTCTTACTGTATTTTTCACAAATTTATCAAGCATGTTTTTAGCTAGGTCAATTGTAATTTCTTTTCTGTTTAAAGAGGATTGGGCTAATAATGAAATTAATGCACCTTCCAATTCTCTAACATTTGTAGTGATAGAATAAGCAATATACTCTATTACTTCATAAGGAATATCAATACCATCTTTTTTGATTTTCTTTTTCAAGATAGCTAATCTTGTTTCTAGGTCAGGAGACTGTAAATCAGCTGAAAGTCCCCATTTGAAACGAGATAACAATCTTTGTTCCATCCCAATAATATCAACAGGAGCTTTATCCGAAGTTAAGATAACTTGTTTTTTATTTTGGTGGAGGTGATTGAAAATATGGAAGAAAACATCTTGTGTTTTTTCTTTTCCACAAAGAAATTGTACGTCATCAATAATTAAAACATCAATAGATTGGTAGAAGTGAACAAAATCATTTCTTTTATTATCCTTAATTGCGTCAACAAATTGTGTTAAGAATTTGTCAGCAGAAACATACAATACAATTTTTTCAGGGTGATTGTTTTTTACTTCAATACCAATAGCATTGGCTAAGTGAGTTTTGCCAAGCCCTCCTGATCCATAAATGAATAGTGGGTTGAAGGATGTTCCTCCAGGATTTTGTGAAACAGCAAATCCTGCAGAACGTGCTAAACGATTACACTCACCTTCAATATAAGAGTCAAAGGTATATGACTCATTTAATTGAGGGTTGATATTTATTTTTTGTAAACCAGGAATTATAAAAGGATTTCTGATAGAAGAACTATTCATGCTAATAGGCATGCTGATAGGATTGTTCTTTACATCAGCTTGTCCGCTACTTGGTACTTTAGAAATATATGGTTTCTTATCTGATGAATTTTCAAGTAAGATATTGTATTCTAATTTTGCATCTTTTCCTATCTCTCTCATGATTGTTTTCTTCATAAGAGTTAAGTAATGTTTTTCTAACCATTCAAAACAAAACTGACTAGGCACCTGTATAGTAAGTGTTTTATCTTCAAGAGTAACTGCTTTAATAGGTTTGAACCATGTCTTAAAGTTTTGAGCAGTTACATTGTCTCTGATAATTGTTAGACAGTTATTCCAAACGTCTTGATGACTTTTTTCTTGCATTTTGTGGTCTTGCATTTAGCTTTTAGTAATTCGTTTTAAGTTCTGTTCTATTATTTTTGGTTTGAGCAAATATGAAGAACTTATCGTTAATAAAAAAGAAAATCTGGACTTGACTTTATATTTTTTTTTACAGAGTTGGATTATCAGATAGGAGCTTTTGTTTAAAACTTTTCAAAAGTCATATTATTATGCATTTTCAGAACCATTTTCAATAAATATTGACCTACCAAGAACTTTTTTTAAACCATCATTTTGACTAAAATGATAATCAATCTTGCCAATGTTAATTCCTGCCCATCCAACTTGGTTGATTAGCACTTCTTTTTCGTCTAAGTTAAGTTGCTTGACAGGCTTTTTTAAGAAGGTGTGGGTATGTCCTCCTATAATTAAATCAATATCACGCGTTTGGCTTGCAAAGGTCATGTCTGATATCTTTTCTCCCTTGTATTTGAAGCCTAAATGAGACAGGCAAATAACTAAATCGCATCTTTCTTTTTGCTTTAAAAGATTTGCGTAATGATTAGCTGTAGAAATAGGGTCTTGATATACAGTATTTTGATACAATTTTTTAGGTACTAGACCATCTAATTCTATGCCAATTCCGAACACTCCTATTTTCAAATCTCCTTTTCGGAATACTTTGTATGGTTTAAAAGTATTCTTTAATATGGTGTCTGAAAAATTATAGTTTGCAATTAAAAATGGAAAGTTAGCGTGAGGGAGTTGTTTTTTTAATCCTTCCAATCCATTATCAAAATCATGATTACCTAAGGTTACGGCATCATATTTCATTTCACTCATGAGTTTAAACTCTAACTCTCCTCCATAAACATTGAAGTAAGGAGTTCCTTGAAAAATATCTCCAGCATCTAATAAGAGTACGTGTTCTTCTTGTTTTCTTATTTGTTTGATTAGTGCCGCTCTTTGTGCCATTCCTCCTAAACCTTTATTTCTTCCACTTGTAAAGGGGTGAATATGGCTGTGCATATCATTAGTGTGTAAAATAGTAAGTTTTATGTCCTTATTATTTCCAAAGGAAAGTTGTGGAATTAACGAGAGTCCAATAGCCCCTAATCCGCTTTGTTTTATAAAGTGTCTTCTGTTACTCATTATCAATTATTTTTATCCTTCCGTCAAGTGTTGCAGTGATGGTATCAGTTTTGGTGCAATGATCAATGATTGCATCTCTCAATTTTAAACCTACTTTATATTGTTCTTTATTTTGAAAAAAACTCATTTTATCTCCTCCATTAGCTAAATAATCAGAAGTAATAACTTTTACTTTTTCATTATTTTCAAAATTTACTGGCCAGGAATTATTTATTACATTTCCTTCTTTATCCATAGTTATATTGATTCCTGAAAAAGGCTCTCCACCTCTTTTGCAGATGTAATCTAAGAGTCCTAAATAATCTTCTTTATTTAATTCTAGCACTACTAATTCATTGTCAAAAGGCATTAGCTCGTATAGTTTTCCTCTGTTAATAGGGCCTTTATCAATTGTGGTTCTCAATCCTCCGTTATTCATAACGCACATATGTGCATCAGCATAGTTTAGGCATAGGTCAGTTACAAAATTCCCTAATAACGACTCAGTTCCTTTTTTTGTTAAGCTAATTTTTGAAAAGGTAAGTACCTCATTCATTTCTGCTTCAATTCCTTTTTGATAGGGAGCGATAATAGCTAATGCACTGCTATCTGCATTTGCTTTTATTTCAATTGTTTCGCTATCAGGCGATTGTAAATTGTAGGTTGCAGTGCACGAAAAAAGCAAAAGCACTGCTATATGTATTGTATATTTTTTTAACTTCATAAGGCTACAATATTAAGAAATAAAAATATTGTACGTATTATTGCAGCATGTATTCTTTTGAAACAAAAATTAGAGTAAGGTATGGCGAAACGGATCAAATGAGTTTTGTGTACTATGGAGTCTATGCTCAGTATTATGAAGTAGGAAGGGTGGAACTTTTACGTTCCTTAGGGCTTTCATATAAGGAAATTGAAGCAATGGGCTTTGCGCTTCCTGTTGTAAATATGAATATTAAGTATATGAAACCTGCTTTTTATGATGATGAGCTAACTATAAGAACAACTATTAAAGAATTGCCGTCAGCAAAAATTACTTTTCATTACGAAACTTTAAATGAAAAAGGAGAGCTGTTGAATGTTGGTGAAGTGATTTTGGTTTTTATAAATAAAAAAACAGGTAAACCTTGCTTTGCTCCTGAAGTAATTATGAATAAAATAGAAGAAAAATTATTATGAAAAAGTATTGGGCAGAATTATTAGGAACCTACATTTTGGTATTTGTAGGTACTGGTGCGATTATGATTAATGAAATTACTGGAGGTACACTAAGTCATCTGGGAGTTGGTCTTTCATTTGGATTAGTGGTAATGGCTATGATATATGCAATTGGTGATATATCTGGAGCACACATTAATCCTGCTGTAACGATTGCTTTTGCAGTAGCAAAACGCTTTCCAAAAAATCAGATTTTACCTTATATTTCTTTTCAGTTGTTAGGGGCGATTTTGGCATCAGCAAGTTTATATTTTATTTTTCCAGAGGCAAGTACTATGGGTGAAACCTTACCTTTAAAAGGGAATTGGGAGCAATCCTTTATATTGGAGTTTATTTTGACTTTTATTTTAATGTTTGTGATTCTGAATGTTTCAACTGGTTCAAAGGAAAAGGGAATTACGGCTGCCTTAGCTGTTGGTGGAGTAGTTGCTTTTGAGGCTATTTTTGCAGGGCCTATTTGTGGGGCTTCTATGAATCCGGCTAGGTCTATAGCTCCTGCAATTTTTTCAGGAGACTTAACCCATTTATGGCTGTATGTTGTAGCAACAATCCTTGGGGCTATTTTGGCGGTTTATTCATGCAAACTAGTGCAAGCTGAAGAGTGTTGCGATAACTGCTAGCAGATTCTTTTAAGTACTAAGTCTATCATTTTTTCTACTGTTTTTTTGTAGTCCTTACTGTACTCTTTTGTTAGTCGGTTAGCTATTATAGCACATATTGTTAACGTATTATGCCCCAAAGATTTTCCTAAGTAATATAGAGCAGAAGTTTCCATTTCAAAATTTGTAATTCTATTTTCCTTATAATTAAAACTTTCCATCTTTTCATGTAGGTTAGTTATATAGGGGTTTAATCTTAAGGTTCTTCCTTGAGGACCGTAAAAGCCAGGAGCAGTTGCTGTTATTCCTTTTTTTACATCTGGAAAAAGTGAAAGTAGATTGTCTGATGCTTTTACAATATAAGGGTTTGATAAATTTTCTGGCCAGTGAGCATGTTGCTTATATTTCTTACTCATATCCTGTTCAATTATTTCTTCTGATTCATAGAAATAAGCAATGTTATCAAGCCCTAATCCAAAAGATGAAACTAGAAAAGAGTCAACTTCTATATCTTTTTGTAAGCCTCCTGAGGTACCTAAACGAATAAGGTTAAGGGTTTTCTTTTTCTTATTTATGGTTCGGGTTTTGAAATCAATATTTACTAAAGCATCTAGTTCATTAACAACAATATCAATATTGTCAGGACCAATTCCGGTTGCTATTACACTAATTCTCTTTCCATTTAAAATTCCTGTGTGGGTAACAAATTCTCTGTTCTGTATTCTATGTTCAATACTCTCAAATTTATTTGAAATTACGCTTACCCTGTCAGGATCTCCTACTAGTATTATGTCGTTAGCAATTTCATCTTTAGATAAATTGAGGTGGTAAATTTTATTTTCAGGTGTAAGTATTAATTCGGTCTCTGCTATTATATGCATATAAATATGTAATTTTGTATTGTCAAAAATATAAATAATATGTCAATATCAGCAAGTAAAATATTAGTTCCTATTGGTTTTTCAGCACAATCTATGATAGCTCTAGGTCAAGCCTTTAATTTAGCGAAAATTAAAAAATCTGAAGTAGTTTTACTATCAGTAGTTGAAGAGCAAAGCATGATGCAGTCATTATTTTTAGATGATAAAAGTCATGAATTACAGCTAAAGGTAAATCAGAAGCTACAAGAAATAGGCAAAGAATATGGTGATAAATATGGTGTTCATGTTGAAACTTTGGTAGCTAAAGGGAAAGTATATAACCAAATTAATGAAGTGGCTGAAATGATTTCTGCTGACTTAATTGTTATGGGAACTGATGGTTCAGCTAGTTCAACTAAAAAAATAATGGGTTCTAATGCTGAACGTGTAGTAAGTTTAGCACATTGCCCTGTGATTACAATTAAGGGAAAGCATCATGGTGAAGGTTGCAAGAATATTATTCTTCCACTTGATTTGGAAAAACAAACAAAGGAAAAAGTTACTTATGCTTTAGAATATGCTAGATATTGGGATGCAACGATTAGATTAGTATCTGTAGTGCTTAGAGATAATAAAGATGTTAGGATAAAGCTATCTAAAAATATTAATCAAGTAAAAAAATTTATTACGGATGCTGGAGTTAAATGTACTGCTGATTTGGTTGAAGGAGAAAAAAAACAAACTTTAGGTGATTTTATTTTTAAATATGAAAAGAGTTTTGAAGCTGATTTAATTATGATAATGACAAAAAAAGAAGAACTAACATTGTCTAATAACATAAGTGTAACGGCTAGATATATTATTAATAATTCTGAAATTCCTGTGATGAGTATTCGTCCGAAAGAACAAAAGCACTTGACTGGGCCAACTATTGCGTTCTAAAACATGTTATCTCTAAACAACTTACATCAATTATGTATTGAAAAAGGAGTAAGTATTGCAGTTGCTGAAAGTTGTACTGCAGGATTAATTGCTTCAAAATTAACTACCCTTCCAGGTAGTTCTTCTTATTTTAATGGAGGTGTTGTTGCGTATCATAATAAAATTAAAACAAAAATTCTAGGAGTTAGACAATCCATTATTGATGAAAAAACTGAGGTAAGTGTTGAAGTTGTTAATCAGATGGCTAAAAGTGTTTTGGAAAAATTTGATGCAAACTTTGCTATAGCGACAACTGGCTATGCTGGTCCTTCTGGTGGGACAAATAAAAATCCAATTGGAACTGTTTTTATTGCTATTGCAAGTGTAGTAGGAATAGTGGTTAATCGCTTTGTTTTTTTAGGAAATAGGCAATCTATTGTTAATCAGGCATCTGAAAGTGCCTTAAGCTTACTTTATAATGAGATAAAAAAACAGTAATAAATTTCAATTTATTTAGATTAGATTGTATATTTGCAGCCCTAAATTAAGAAGATATGTCAAGAATTTGTCAAATAACAGGAAAGAAAGTAATGGTAGGGAACAACGTTTCTCATGCTAAGAATAGATCAAAAAGAAAATTCTATCCGAATTTACAAACTAAAAAGTTTTTTATTCCTGAAACTGGTGAAACAGTTATTCTAAAAGTTTCAGTAAATGCATTAAGAACAATTGATAAAAAAGGTATTGCTGCTGTTTTAGCTGAGGCTAAAGCGAACGGTAATGTGCTTGTTTAATCAATAAAATATATTGAATAATAAAAAAGTTGCTATCTTTGATGGCAACTTTTTTTTATTTAATAACTAAATTATAATCAAAATGAAAAATATCTTTAAAATATCAACAGTATTGTTTATAGGAGTATCTCTTGTTGTTTCTTCTTGTAAGAAAGAAGAAATGCTTATTGATGGTTGTACTGATATTACTGCTATGAATTATCAAGATCTAGCAACTAATAATGATGGAAGTTGTGTTTTTGCTTATGATATTGCTCAAGGATTATGGAATATTTCTCTGAATGTGATGATCTTATTATTAGTATTCCTTTGGCAGGAGATTTCCAGTTCCACTTAATGATATGTTCCTGAATCTATTGAGATATCAGGAGAAGGAGAAGGAGTTATTTCTATGGATATAAGCGGAGAAATGTGTTAGGCTGATGTTTCTTATGATGGAACTGTTACTATTCAGATGATCAAAAAATTTCACTTGATACTGGGATTTAGGAGTTGTTGATGTAGATATTACAGGTTCTGGAAAAGATTGAAACTGCGACAAATGGAGATTTAACATTTAATCTTGCTTTTGATAGTTCCTTTAGCAGGCACTCAAGTTCTATCTTGTGACATTACTCTTTCTAAATAAAGTATATAATTTAAATAGCCTTGAAAAAGGTTTTTTGTTATGAAAAAAAATCGCTAATATTATTATTTATATATTTTTCTTTTTTAGGAATAGCACAAGATTATAGTAGAAAAGATTCTTTAAGAGGAAATCTTACTGAAATCAGAACTTGCTATGATGTAACTTTTTATGACTTATTTGTAATGGTTGATGAAAAGGAAAAATCTTTAGAGAAATCGTATAACATTATTTATTTTACTGTTGTTTCTGACTTTGATGAACTTCAAATTGACTTGGCTTTGAATATGGAGGTTTTGCTTATCGAATTTGAAGGAGTTCAACTTGAATATAGTCGTGAGTTTGATGCAGTATTTATTGATTTTCCAAGAATACTTAAAAAAGGAGAGCAAGCGAATATTAAGGTTTGGTATAGTGGTTATCCTAGGCAAGCGGTAAATGCACCATGGGATGGAGGCTTTTCTTGGAAAAAGGATGATAATGGAAATCCTTGGATTGGAGTTTCTTGTCAAGGTTTAGGGGCTAGTGTTTGGTGGCCATGTAAGGATCATCAATCTGATGAGCCAGATAGTATGCGTATTACCTGTACAGCTCGCTACCCTTCAAAAATCATTTCAAATGGTGATTTAAGAAAAGATACTTCAGAGTGGAATCAGTATTTTAACTCTTGGGTAAATGTTAGTGAATGGTTTGTTTCCTATCCTATTAATAATTATAATGTAACACTAAATATTGGAGATTATGAGCATTTTTCTGAAGTCGTATATTTCAGAAAAAGATACTTTACGTATGGATTATTATGTCTTACATGATAATTTAGAGAAAGCAAAAGAACATTTTAAACAGGTAAAGCCTATGATGGAATGTTTTGAAAAATATTTTGGGGCATATCCTTTTTGGAATGATGGTTATGCTCTAGTTGAAACGCCTTACTTAGGAATGGAGCATCAGTCAGCTATCGCTTATGGAAATGATTATCTGCCAGGTTATTATGGAAATACTAGCTTTATTGATGGACTAAATTTCGATTTTATAATTGTGCATGAAAGTGGACATGAATGGTGGGGTAATTCTATCACTACTAATGATATTGCTGATATGTGGGTGCATGAAGGTTTTTGCACTTATTCTGAGGTGTTATATGTGGAATGTATGTATGGATATGATGCAATGTTGAGCTATGTAAATAATCAAAAAAGAAGTGTCAGAAATGATAAGCCCGTTATTGGTTCTTATCATGTGAATGCAGAAGGAAGTTCTGACATGTATAATAAAGGATCGTTAATGTTGCATACGCTTAGAAGTTTGATTGAGGATGATAAGTTATGGTTTGAAATGATAAAAGGAATTGCTAATGATTTTAAACATGAGACAGTTGATGGACAAGAAATTATTCATTATATCAATAAAAAATCAGGAAAAGATTTTACAAATTTCTTTAATCAATATTTGAAGAATAAGGAAATTCCAGTCTTTCAGTTTCACCTTCACCAAGAGGGGAGAAACATTACTTTGTTGTACAGGTGGGAAGCAATCTCTGAATTTGACATGCCTATTTTGATAAATACAGGAAGTAAGGATTTTTGGATATACCCAAATACGGAGTGGAAAGAACAAGATTTAGGGGGCTTTGATAAGCATGATTTTAAGGTAAGAGATGACTTATTCTTTATTGATATTAAAAAGCAATAAATAGTGTTTAAGTTTAGATTATTTAATTAAATTTGCAGCCCAATAAATTATAAGAAAATGGCAAAGAAAGGAAATAGAGTTCAAGTTATTTTAGAATGTACTGAACATAAAGCAAGCGGATTACCAGGAACATCTCGTCACATTACAACTAAGAATAAAAAGAACACTCCAGATAGAATGGAATTGAAAAAATTCAACGCTATCATGAAGAAAATGACTGTTCATAAAGAAATAAAATAAAAGAAAATGGCAAAAAAGACAGTAGCATCATTACAGAAAAAAGGAGCAAAAGCTTTTACTAAAGCTGTGAAAATGGTTAAAACAGCAAGTGGATCTTACTCTTTTAAAAGTGAAATTGTACCAAAGGATAAAGTAAAAGAATTCTTTGCAAAAAAATAGTATTTAATTATACGCAAACAAAAGCTTCTTTCTATCTTTGAAAGGAGCTTTTTGTGTTTATTTAAGCAAATAATTATGGGGATATTCGGTTTTTTTTCAAAAGATAAAAAAGTTAAACTTGATAAAGGTTTAGAGAAAACTAAGGAAAATGTTTTTAATAAACTCTCACGTGCTGTTGCTGGTAAAACTACTATTGACGAGTTAGCACTTGATGATATTGAAGAGGCCTTAATCACTTCAGATATTGGGGTCGAGACAACACTTAAAATTATTGAGAAATTAGAGGAAAGAGTAGCAAAAGATAAATACATCAATACTTCTGAATTAAATGATTTCTTGAAAGTAGAAATTTCCTTATTAATGAAGGAGGGTTATGAAGAAATTCCTGAAGTTGATGGTCCTTATGTAATTATGGTTGTTGGTGTTAATGGCGTAGGTAAAACAACTACAATCGGAAAATTAGCACATCAATTTAAGCAGCAGGGCAAAAAAGTTGTATTAGGTGCAGCTGATACTTTTCGTGCAGCAGCAGTTGATCAGTTAGTTATTTGGGCTGATAGAGCTGGAGTTGCAATTGTAAAACAAGATATGGGCTCTGATCCTGCTTCAGTTTGTTTTGATACTTTACAATCAGCAAAAGCAAGTGATGCTGATGTAGTAATTATTGATACTGCAGGAAGACTACATAATAAAATCAATTTAATGAACGAATTGACTAAGATAAAGAATGTAATGGCTAAAGTTATTCCTGAAGCACCGCATGATGTAATGTTGGTGTTAGATGCTTCTACAGGACAAAATGCAATTGAACAGGCAACTCAGTTTACAAAAGCCACTAAAGTAAATTCTTTAGCGCTTACCAAGTTGGATGGTACAGCAAAAGGAGGGGTGGTAATTGGTATTTCTGATCAGTTTCAGATTCCTGTTCGTTATATTGGTGTTGGAGAGGGGGTGGAAGATTTACAAGTCTTTAATAAAAATGAATTTATAGATTCACTATTTAACTAAATGAGAACAAAATCAACAAAGAAAAATAAAATTAATGTCATCACTTTAGGCTGTTCTAAAAATGTATATGATTCTGAGGTTTTGATGGGTCAATTGGTAGCTAATAATATGGAGGTGGAACATGAATCGGAAAAGGATGATTCCAATATTGTTGTGATAAATACTTGTGGGTTTATTGATAACGCAAAGGAGGAGTCCATTAATACGATATTAGAACATGCAGAACGCAAACAGGCAGGTGAGATTGATAAATTGTATGTTACGGGTTGCTTGTCTGAACGCTATAAGCCAGATTTAGAGAGAGAGATTACTAATGTTGATCAGTATTTTGGAACAACTGATTTACCAAAACTATTAAAAGTTTTAGGTGCAGACTATAAGCATGAGTTGCTAGGTGAACGATTAACTACTACACCTAAGCATTATGCCTACCTTAAAATTGCTGAAGGCTGCGATAGACCTTGTTCATTTTGTGCTATTCCGCTTATGAGAGGTAAGCATAAATCTACTCCTATTGAAAAATTAGTTATTGAGGCTAAAAATTTAGCAAAAAATGGGGTTAAGGAATTGATACTTATTGCTCAGGATTTGACTTTTTATGGATTGGATATTTATAAAAAAAGAAGATTGGCTGACTTATTGATTGAGTTATCTAAGGTAGAGGGAATTGAATGGATTCGATTGCATTACGCTTTCCCAACAGGCTTTCCACAAGATGTATTAGATGTAATTAGAGAGAATGATAAAGTATGTAATTATATTGATATTCCTTTACAGCACATAAATGATGAAATTCTGAAATCTATGAAAAGAGGAACTTCTCATCAGAAGACTGATGATTTATTGAAAGCATTTAGGCAAAAAGTACCAAATATGGCTATTCGTACTACATTGATAGTAGGTTATCCTGGCGAAACAGAAGAGAGATTCCAAGAATTAAGACAATGGGTTCAGGATACAAAATTTGATAGATTGGGAGTGTTTACTTATTCTCATGAAGAAAATACTTCTGCTCACGTTCTGGATGATGATATTTCTGATGAAGTAAAAAAAGCAAGGCAAGAAGAAATTATGGATTTGCAAACGCATATTTCTTGGGAGTTAAATCAAGAAAAAATAGGAAAATCTTTTAAAGTATTGTTCGACCGTAAGGAGGGAGATTATTTTATTGGGCGTACTGAGTTTGACAGCCCTGATGTCGATAATGAGGTATTGGTAAAGGCTAATGATACTTATATAAGAATGGGTGATTTTGCTAATGTGCTTATTGAAAAGACGGATCATTTTGATTTGTATGGTGTCGTAGTTGATTAGCAGAAAATAATTGATAATGCTTTTAATTTAAAGTATGATTTCTTTTCGTTATTTTCGTGCAACATTCTACTAACAAGAAATTAAAAATAGGGCAGTAACTATGTTTGAAAATTTATCAGAAAAACTAGACAAGGCATTTAAAGTTTTAAAAGGGCAGGGCAGTATTTCCGAAATTAATGTTGCTCAAACAATGAAAGAAATCCGTAAGGCATTACTTTCAGCTGATGTTGATTTTAAAACAGCTAAGTCCTTTACAGCAAAGGTTCAGCAAAAAGCTTTAGGAGAAAAAGTGCTTACCGCTATTGATCCAGGACAATTGCTTACTAAAATAATGAAGGATGAATTGGCTGAACTCATGGGAAGTAGTCAGTCTGAAATTTCCTTAGAGGGTTCGCCAACAGTAATTCTTATTGCAGGTTTGCAAGGAAGTGGTAAAACCACTTTTTCTGGAAAGCTAGCATTACATCTTAAAAATAATAAAAGTAAACGTCCTTTATTGGTAGCTTGTGATGTATATCGTCCTGCTGCAATTGATCAAATTGGTGTGTTAGCCGAGCAAGTTGGTGTTGATGTTTTTCAGGATAGAGAAAATAAAAATCCTGTAGTGATTGCTCAAAATGCAATTAAGCATGCTAAAACAAATGGACATAATGTCGTAATTATTGATACTGCTGGTCGTTTGGCAGTTGATGAAGCTATGATGAGTGAAATAGCTGCTATTAAGAAGGCTATTAATCCTCAGGAAATTTTATTTGTTGTGGATTCCATGACAGGGCAAGATGCTGTCAATACAGCAAAATCCTTTAACGATAAACTAAATTTTGATGGAGTAGTCCTTACAAAATTAGATGGTGATACAAGGGGTGGTGCTGCACTTACTATTCGTTCAGTTGTGGATAAACCAATTAAATTTATTGGAACTTCCGAAAAAATGGATGGGCTTGATGTATTCTATCCTGATAGAATGGCAAGCCGTATTTTAGGAATGGGAGATGTTATTTCCTTAGTAGAGCGTGCTCAGCAACAATTTGATGAAGAGGAGGCTAGGCAAGTGCAGAAAAAAATTGCTAAAAACCAATTTGGTTTTGATGATTTCCTAAAGCAAATCCAGCAAGTAAAAAAGATGGGAAACATGAAGGATTTGATGGGTATGATTCCTGGAATGGGTAAGGCTATGAAGGGAGTAGATGTTGAGGATGATGCATTTAAGGGAATTGAAGCAATTATACATTCTATGACCAAACAAGAGCGTGAAAATCCTAAGTTACTGAATGGAAGTAGAAAGAAAAGAATTGCTAATGGAAGTGGAACTTCAGTAGTTGAGGTTAATCAGTTAATTAAGCAGTTTAGCCAAATGGGTAAAATGATGAAGATGATGCAAGGAGGTGGAGCAAAGCAAATGATGCAGATGATGAAAGGCCAAGGAGGATCGCCAGGATTAAAGTAAGGAGCTAGATTGTTACACTAGTAAATGTTAGTATTGAGAGATTTGAATAAAGAAAATTAAAACAACAATGATTTTACTTGACGGAAAAAAAACATCAAATGATATTAAAGATGAGATAGCTGTTGAGGTAGCTCAATTAGTTGCTAGTGGAAGTAAAAAACCACATTTGGCAGCAATACTTGTTGGAAAGGATGGTGCAAGTGAAACCTATGTAAATGCAAAAGTAAAAGCTTGTTTAAAAGTAGGATTTAATTCCACATTGGTTCGTTTGGATACAAATGTTACCCAAGAGCAATTACTTGTTGAAGTGGAGAAAATTAATTTTAATTCTGATATTGATGGTTTGATTGTGCAATTGCCTTTACCTAGTCATATTGATGAAATGAAAGTGACTCAGGCCATACTACCAACAAAAGATGTTGATGGTTTTCATCCAACTAATATTGGTAAAATGGTTTTAAATTTACCTACTTATCTTCCTGCAACTCCTGCGGGAATTCTAGAATTATTAGCAAGGTATAAGGTAGAAACATCAGGAAAAAATTGTGTAGTAATAGGCAGAAGTAATATCGTAGGTTCGCCAATGAGTATCTTAATGGCAAGAAATGCTAATCCGGGGAATTGCACCGTTACACTTACGCATAGCAGAACAAAAAACCTCATTGAGATTACTAAAACAGCTGATATTTTAATTGTAGCTTTAGGTAAAGCTGAGTTTGTTACAGCTAATATGGTCAAGGAAGGGGTTACTATTATTGATGTTGGAATAACAAGAGTTAAGTCAAATAAGACAAAAAGTGGCTGGAAGTTGCTAGGAGATGTTGATTTTAAAGGGGTTAAGAATAAGTGTAATTTTATTACTCCTGTACCTGGTGGAGTAGGACCTATGACGATTGCTATGTTATTAAAAAACACATTATTATCGTCAAAAAGTAATTTGTATTAAAATTTTACTATATTTGCCGCAGTTTTGTGGGGTTGTTCCCACTAGTATTAATAAAATTTAAAAAAACAATTATGGAAGGAACAGTAAAATGGTTTAATGCAAGTAAAGGTTATGGTTTCATTGAAGGTTCAGACGGAACTGATTACTTTGCGCATTTCCAAGAAATTCAAATTGAAGGTTACAAAACTTTAAAAGAAGGTTCAGCGGTATCTTTTGAGCCAGGAGATGGTGAAAAAGGGCCAGTAGCTAAAAATATTGTAAACGCTTAATTAGCTTAATATAATATACAAAATAAAACGGGCTTAATGCCCGTTTTTTTTATGCCTTATTTTTAAGCTTTTCTTCTAGTTCTTGCAATTCATCTCGTAAACGAGTAGCTTCCATAAAATTTAGGTTTTTCGCCATACGTTCCATTTCTCTTTTTGTATGACTAATCATTTTTTTTAACTGATCGCTATTAGCATTTTCAATATTTGGTATATTTTTATTGGTGCTTGGTCCGGTAATTTTGTAAGGATTTAAACTATCAGTTAATGAATTTCCTTTTTTCTGAATTAGGGGTTGAGGTGTTAATCCATTCTTTTTATTGTATGCCTGTTGTTTTTCTCTTTTTCTATTGGTTCCATCAATAGTTCTTTTCATTGAGTTTGTAATTCTATCTGCATACATAATTACAAGTCCGTTAATGTTTCGAGAAGCCCTGCCAGCAGTTTGGGTTAAAGCTCTTTCTGATCTTAAAAATCCTTCTTTATCAGCATCCATAATAGCAACTAAACTTACTTGAGGTAAATCCAACCCTTCTCTTAATAGGTTTACCCCAATTAACACATCAAATTCTCCTTCCTTTAATCCATTTAATATTTCTACTCTTTCTAGGGTGTCAACATCAGAATGGATATAGCGACATTTAATGCTAAATTTTGTTAGATATTTACTGAATTCCTCAGCCATTCTCTTGGTAAGGGTAGTGACGAGTACTCGTTCTCTTTTCTCAATTCGTATTCTAATCTCCTCTAGTAAATCATCAATTTGATTTCCAGAAGAACGCACAACAATGATAGGCTCAAGCAATCCTGTTGGGCGAATAATTTGTTCTGCAATTATACCTTCAGATTTTTCTAGTTCATAATCAGCAGGAGTAGCACTAACATAAATAGTTTGATTGCTTATCAATTCAAATTCTTCAAACTTGAGTGGCCTGTTGTCCATTGCAGCAGGTAAACGAAATCCGTGTTCTACTAGATTAATTTTTCTTGCTTTATCTCCTCCATACATAGCACGTATTTGTGGTAGGGTTACATGGCTTTCATCAATCACAGTAATAAAATCATTTGGAAAATAATCTAATAAACAGAAAGGTCGGCTGCCTTCATTTCTTCCATCAAAATACCTAGAATAGTTTTCAATTCCTGAACAATAGCCTAGTTCCTTAATCATTTCCAGATCAAAGTTAGTGCGTTCGTCTAATCGTTTTGCTTCAGTAGAAAGTCCTATTTCTTTAAGATAATCGACCTGTTTTCTTAAGTCATCTTGTATATGTGAGATGGCATCTTGTATTTTATCTTTTGAGGCAACAAAGATGCTGGCAGGATAAATCCTAACTTCTTCTAGGGAATCAATTATTTTCCCATTTTCTGTATTAAAGCTTTCAATTTCTTCAATTTCATTTCCAAAAAAATGAAAACGATAAGCAATATCATTATGTGCTAAAAATACATCTACTGTGTCTCCTTTTACTCTGAAATCACCTCTATTAAATTCAGCCGTTGTACGGCTATAAAGGGCAAGTACAAGTTTTTGTAAAAACTGATCTCGACTAATAATATCACCTTCAGCAATATCAACTATTCCATTATGAAAGTCCTCAGGATTTCCTATTCCGTAAATACAACTTACAGAGGCAACTACAATCACATCTTTTCTTCCAGAAAGTAGCGAAGAAGTTGTGTTTAGTCTGTATTTTTCAATTTCTTCATTTATGGATAAATCTTTTTCAATATAAGTTCCTGAACTAGGAATATAGGCTTCTGGTTGATAGTAGTCGTAATAGGATACAAAATATTCCACTGCATTATCAGGAAAGAATTGCTTGAATTCACTAAAAAGTTGTGCAGCAAGTGTTTTATTATGACTTAATACAAGGGTGGGGCGATTAACTTCTTTAATCACATTGGCAATTGTAAATGTTTTTCCTGAACCTGTTACTCCTAACAAAGTCTGAAAATCCTCCCCATCATTTAATCCGACAACTAATTGTTTTATTGCTGATGGTTGATCGCCAGTAGGAGAAAATTCTGATTCAAGTTTAAATTGCATTTATCCTTTATTAAGGATTTGAAGTTTTTGTTTTAGAGTTTCAATTTCAGTATTTGCTTTAGCGATTTGTTTTTCAACTTGATTTCTTAGAGGTTCAGTGCCTTTATTTTTACCAAAGAATGATATATTGTTTTCGTATTGAGAAATTTCCTTTTTAAGGCTATCTATTTTTAATCTTAAAAACTGTTTCTCGCTACTAATGGCTTTATCATTTCCTTTTATCGAGCTAACTTTGTTTTTATATTGTTCTTCTGCTAATACTTTTTTACTTAGACCTAGTTCTTCAAATTTTGCATTAATTAAATCAAAAAACTCATCATTTATTTTCATTTTATCTCTAGGAATATGCCCTATCTTTTTCCATTGGTTAGAAAATTCCTTAAGCTGTTTAATATCGTCTTTTGAATTTGAAGAGGCTTTAAATTCTTTAAGAGTGAGAAGAAGTTCTTTTTTCTCTTTTAAAGCACCTTCTTTCTCTTTATCCATGGCTTTGTAATGTGCTTTCCTAGCATTAAAGAATGTGTCACAAGCGGCTTTAAATCGTTTCCATATTTTATTAGACTGATCGGCAGATGAAAACCCGGCATTCTTCCAATCGTTTTGTAGTGTTATTAATTGGTTTCCTGTTACCTGCCAATCCGTGCTTTTTTGTAACTCTTCTGATTTTTCACAGATGCTAATTTTTACTTTTAAGACACTTTTTCCTTCTTCTTTTTTCTGTTTATAGTAAGTATTCTTTTTATCATAAAAGCTATTTAAAACTGTTCTTAAACTTTTCCATGCAATGCTATTTTCAGTTTTGTTTAATCGACCAATATCTTTCCATTCTTTTTCAAGTTCAGAGCATTTATTAGTAATGATTTCCCATTCTTTATGTGTAGTTAATACTTCTGAAGTTAAAGCATTAATTTTCTTACAGATTTCCTCTTTCTTAATAATCTTATTCTGATCTTTTTCCTTCTCTTTTAAGAAGTAGTCATTACGCTTTTTGTTTAGTGTTTTGCTTATGTTTTGAAAGCGCTTCCAAAGTTCTTCTCGGAGTTCTCTTTTTACAGGACCAACATTTTTCCAGTGCTCGTGAAGTTCCTGTAGGGTATTGTGCATCTTGTTAAATGACTTTTCATTTAGTAATGCTTCAGCTTTTTCGTATATAGCTATTTTTTCCTCTAGGTTTCTGGTGAAATCTAAATCTCTTAAATCATTATTTAGTTTTATGTAGTCGTAAAATAATTCAACATGATGGTGATAAGATTGCCAAAGGTTATTATTTTCATTTTGAGGAACATGCCCTGTGTTTTTCCATTGTTCCTGAAGGATCTTAAAATGCTCGAAAGTCTTTTTAATAGACTCATCTTCTTGAGTTAGTTTGTCAATGTCAGCAATTATTTGCTGTTTAGTTTTAAGGTTATCAAGTTCCTGTCTATCTCTTTTCTTACGATATTCAAATTTTACTTTTTTAAATTTACCGTAGGATGTTTTGAAATTAATTTCTAGAGGGTCTAACGAATTTTCTTTACTTTCTTCTTCAGAAGACTCATCTTGATCTGTATTAGGTATGTCTTCAAGAATTATTATTTCTTGAGTTTTTGTCTTTTCTTTAAGTTTAATATAAAAAATCGATTTTAATTCTTCTATCTCTTTTGAAACTAGGTAGGGGTTTTCATTCTGAGAAAGCAAATCAATTTTTTCTATTACTTGTTCAATCTCTAAGTCAGTATTATTGGCTGTTGAATCCTGAGAAGGTGTAGTTATAACTACTTCTTCTATAAATTCTTTTTCTTTCTTTTCGTTCACGTTTCTTATATTTGATTGCAAATTTACTAATATTTAACGACTTAACTATTCCAAATGTTCCAAGATGATTCAGCTTGAATTTCTAGCATTTCCAACCCGTTTTTAATGCTGCAATTTTTTGTTTTTCCAAAGCGTAGAAATGCGCTTTCTATTGGATTATAAATCACATCAAAGAGTAAATGATTTTCATTTAATTCCTTGTAAGGTATTTGAGGGAAATCAGCTATTTTTGGATGTGTACCTAAAGGTGTTGTGTTTATTATAATGTCATAATATCCAATTGATTCACTGCTTATATCTAAATAATCAAATGATGATTTCCTGCTGACTATTTTATATTCAATATTTAGTATTTTTAGTACGTATTGTATAGCCTTTGAAGCTCCACCATTGCCTAAAATCAAGGCTTTGTTTCTTTTATTTAGTAAAGGATATATACTTTGTAAAAAACCGATTGTATCGGTATTATGTCCTATTAATTTATTGTCTTTAAATTGTATAGTGTTTACTGCTCCTATAGCGTTTGCATGTGGCGTTAGTTCATCTAAAAAAGGAATAATACTTTCCTTGTAGGGTGTGGTTACATTTAGTCCTGATAACTTTATTTTGCTGATTAAATCTGTAAATTCTGATATATTGCTTAATTCAAAATTTTTGTATTCAGCATCATTAATATCTTCCTTGTGGAATTTATCATTGAAATATCCTTCTGAAAATGAGTGTGATAGGGTTTTTCCTATTAATCCAAAAATGCTCATCTATTTTTTATATATAGCAAAATTCTCTAGTGCATATACACTAAGTATTCCCACTAATATAAGAAGGATGGCTAGTATAGTTTCAGTATTTAGTTCATTTGGAAAGTACCAATTGTAGGCAATGATTTTTTCCTTTCCTTTTATAATGATGCTTTCCGCAACCTCTTTCCATGGCCAAATGATACTTAATGAACCTAGTATAAATCCTGTAAGTAATGCGAGAGTTTGGTTTTTATAATGCTTAAATACCCAGGAAAGTATATGAGAAAAACTCATAAGTCCAAATGCTGATCCTAGAAAGAAAACACTCAGTAATAGAATATTAAGTTCTGTTATGGCTGTAACCATAAGCAATTCGTAATTGCCCATTAATATCAATATAAAAGAGCCAGATAATCCTGGAAGCATCATTCCACTTATGCCTATAATACCACAGATAAATACAAAAAAAAGATTATTATTTTCACTAGCGGGTGTCATAAAGCTAAGAGATATGGCTGCTAAAGTTCCTATTGCCAAGCTGAAGATAGTAGTTGTATTCCACTTTGAAATTCGTTTCCCTACAAAATAGATAGAGGCAATAATAAGACCGAAAAAGAAAGCCCAAATTAAAATTGGGTACTCTGCAAATAAATATTTAAATAAGCTGGCAATACTGAATACACTGACAATACTTCCTCCAAAAACTGCTAGTAAAAAATATAAGTTGGTGTGTTTTATAAATCCTAATATATCAATTGAGGTAATTAGTTTTAATGATTTGGTGTCAAATGATTTAAGTGAATTTATTAAATCTTCATATATACCCGTTATTAGTGCAATCGTTCCGCCAGAAACACCGGGAATTACATTGGCAATCCCCATGCTCATTCCTTTTATAAAAAGTATAAAATAGTGCTTCATTTGTTAATTTTTTAGAAAGGTATTAAAAGTATCTCCTCTTAAACCTATCCTTAGTGTTTCTAAAGGAATTATCTCATCCCAAGCTATATTTCCTAAATTTACATTAGCCCCTAAAAGTTCTACAAACCAAACTTGTTGTGGTTTTTTAGGCGCTTCCCAAAGAATATCTTCACTAGCTATTTTTGTTAAAATTTCATCAATTAAATCTGAACGCACATCACCTGTTTTGTTAAAAATACCAACATTTCCCCCTTCTCTTGCTTCAGCAATAACTTTCCACGCTCCAGCTTCTAATTCTTTTTGCATAAGCTCTATCCATTTATAAGGGGCAATTAATACATTTTCATCTTTCGAACCTACTTCAGAAACTACTGTAAATTCTTTAGCTAGATCAGTAATATATTTACACTTTTCTTCATGAGATATATCAATACTACCATCAGAAACTTCACACATGGTTATATTCCATTTTTTGAGTAATGCTATATATTCCTTTAGCATTCCTCTAGTAATAAAAGCTTCAAATAAGGTTCCTCCCAAATATACCATTAAACCTGCATCTTGGTAAAGTTTTATTTTTGTTTCAATATTTGGAGATATAGCTGAAGTTCCAAAACCTAACTTAATGATATCAGTATGGGGTCCACACATTTCAATAAAATTCTTAGTATCATTGATGCTCAATCCTTTATCCATCATCATTGTTAATCCATTTTCTCTGGGCTTTTTTGTTCTTTCAGGAATGTCTGTTAAAAAGAAGTTCATATTATATCGGTTATTAATTTTTGCAAAGATAGAAATATAAGATTATTGTTTTAGTTTTGTATAAAAAATATAGAATAGCTTATGACATTAATTAAATCAATTTCAGGAATTAGAGGTACTATTGGTGGTGAAGTTGGAAATGCGCTCACACCTTTGGATATTGTGCGTTTTACGGCTTCTTATGCTGCTTTTATAAGAAAAGAAAATAGAAGCTCCAATACTATAATTATTGGTAGGGATGCTCGTATTTCAGGAGAGATGGTAAGTAATATTGTTTCAGGTACTTTAATGGGCTGTGGTTTTGATGTTTTGGACGTAGGACTTTCTACAACTCCTACTATTGAGGTTGCTGTTCAATTGCTTAAAAGTGCAGGAGGAATTATACTTACAGCTAGCCATAATCCTAAGCAATGGAATGCATTGAAATTATTGAATGCAAAGGGAGAGTTTTTATCAGCAGCTGATGGAGAGAATATTTTATCCTTAGCTGAAAATGATGATTTTAAATTTACTGAAGTAGATGATTTAGGAAATTATACTTTTGATGATAGTTTTAATGAAAAACATATTGAAGAAGTTTTGAAATTAGACTTAGTAGATGCTGCTTTGGTGAAATCAGCAAGATTTAAGGTTGTAGTTGATGCTGTAAATTCAACAGGAGGTTTTATGGTGCCTAATTTGCTAAAGAAAATGGGAGTGGAGTGTGTTAAATTATTTTGTGATCCAAACGGCCAATTCCCCCATAACCCTGAACCCTTGCCGGAGAATTTAACAGAAATATCAAAGTTAGTAGTCAGTGAAAGAGCTGACTTTGGAATAGTTGTGGATCCTGATGTAGATAGGTTAGCTTTAGTCTGTGAGGATGGATCTATGTTTGGAGAAGAATATACTTTGGTGACAGTAGCTGATTTTGTGTTAAGTAAAACACCAGGAAATACAGTTTCTAATCTTTCATCAACTAGAGCTTTAAGTGATATTACAAATAAACATAAAGGAAGTTATGAGGCTTCAGCAGTAGGAGAGGTGAATGTAGTAGAGAAGATGAAAGCAACTAATGCTATTATTGGAGGAGAAGGAAATGGTGGAGTTATTTACCCTGAGATGCATTATGGTAGAGATTCTCTGATAGGAATTGCTTTATTTTTAACGCAGTTAGCCGAACGTAAGATATCAGCTAGAACCTTGAGGGATTCTTACCCTAATTATTTTATTTCAAAAAATAAAATGGAATTAACGCCTGAAATCGATTTAAATTTTATTTTTACGGCCTTAATAGAAAAATTTAAGCACGAAAAAATAACAATTATTGATGGATTAAAGATTGATTTTAAACAAGGATGGGTGCATCTTAGGAAATCTAACACTGAACCTATCATAAGGATATATTCAGAAAGTAAAGGAGAAGATAAAGCAAATGCTTTAGCAGAAAATATGATTAACGAAATTAAGAAATTGATTTAATGAAAAGAGTTTTTTTAGATAATGCTTCCACCACGCCAATGGCGCCAGAAATTATCGAGATGATGAGTGAAATGATGAAAACAACTTATGCTAATCCATCATCTATGCATTCCTTTGGTAGAGAGGCGAAAATAGTGATTGAAACTGCTCGTAAGACTATTGCTAATATTTTGAATACATCACCTGGATCAATATTTTTCACTTCAGGAGGAACTGAAGCTGATAACATGGCAATTATGTGCGGGATTCATGATAATGATATTAAACATGCAATTACTTCAAAAATTTCTCATCTTGCTGTTTTGCATCCTTTGGAGGATTTAGCGGCTGCGGGAAAAATTAAATTATCTTATATTAATATAGATAAAAATGGAGAGGTATCTCTTACTCACTTGAAAGAGTTATTGGGAAATAACGAGAGAACGTTTGTATCCATAATGCATGCAAATAATGAAATTGGAACTATACAGGATATAAAACAAATTGGAGATATTTGTAAGGAATATAATGCGATTTTTCATTCGGATACAGTGCAGACTATGGCACACTTTCCTTTTGATATGCAAGATTTAAATGTTGATTTTATGGCTGCTTCAGCACATAAATTTAATGGTCCGAAAGGAGTAGGCTTTATTTATGTGTCAGAAGACATCCAAATAAAACCTTTATTAAGAGGGGGTGGACAAGAAAGAAATATGCGTGCAGGTACTGAAAATGTTTACGGAATTTCTGGAATGGCCATGGCTATGGAAATGGCTTATACGAATTTAGAAAAAGAAGTCGTATACATTAAAGGATTAAAGCAGTACATGATAGAACAATTGCAGTCAGAAATTAAAGATGTTCAGTTTTATGCAAAAAATACGGATTTAGATAGTAGTTTGTATACTGTTCTAAGTTGTAGTTTTCCTGTAACTGATATGGCAGAAATGCTATTATTTAACTTAGATATTATGGGCATTGCTTGTAGTGGTGGTTCTGCTTGTTCTTCAGGTAGTAGTAAAGGGTCTCATGTGCTTTCGGCTATTGCACCTGATAGTAAGCGTCCCGGAGTTCGTTTTTCGTTTAGTAAATATAATACAAAAGAGGAGATTGATTACGTAATTGAAAAACTAAAAGGCCTTTTTAATTAAGGATTTATTTTTTAGGCAGAATGGATTTTCTTAATTTTAATTCCAAAGTAACCATAAGCAATTGTCATCAGGGGTGAAATAAGATTGAAAAAACAGAATGGTAAATAAGCTAATGTTGCCACTCCTAATACTGCTGATTGTGCAGCTCCACAAGAGTTCCAAGGAATAAGAACTGAAGTTACTGTCCCGCTATCTTCCAACGTACGACTTAAGTTTTCTGGGGCTAAACCTTTTTCTGTATAAGTGTCGGCAAACATTCTTCCGGGCACTATAATACTCATGTATTGGTCGGAAGTAGTAATGTTAAAGAAAATACAAGTGCAGGCGGTAGTTGCTATTAGGCTTCCAGTATTTTGTGCGTGTTTTACAATAGGCTCTGCTATTCTTCTTAATAGTCCAGTTGATTCTATTGATCCACTGAATGTCATTGCACAAAAGATAAGTAATAATGTGTTAAGCATACCATACATCCCTCCTGATTTTAGTAAATCAGATCTGTCTGCTTCTACTACATTAAAGATATCATTTATACTGGCATTTACTGTTGTAAAGTTAACATCACCAATCATTGCATTTATAACGCCCATATAATAAGAGCTGATGCTGTTTATTGATGCACCTGAAACTTCTATAACTATTTCTGGTTGAAAGAGGATAGCGAATACTCCTCCTAATAAAGTTCCAAAAAATAAAGCAGGAATAGCTGCTACCTTTTTTATAATCATAGCAATTACCGCAATTGGAACTAGAAATAACCATGGACTAATAACAAATTTAGTAGAAATGACACCTAAGGCTTTTTCAATTTGTTCTGATGAGATGTCAGTGGTGAAATAGAAGCCTATTCCTAAAAATAAAATTAAAGTGATGATAAAAGAGGGTACAGTTGTGTATATCATGTATTTTATATGGTCGAATAAATCAACACCACTTATAGCAGCAGCCATATTAGTCGTTTCTGACAAGGGAGACATCTTATCTCCAAAATAAGCTCCTGAAATAATAGATCCACCAATTAATCCTACTGGTAATCCAATTGCTGTTCCAATTCCTAAAAGTGCGATTCCTACTGTTGCTATTGTGCTCCATGAACTTCCGGTTGCAAGGGATACAATAGCGGTTATTATTGCGGTAGCAAATAAGAAAATTGTGGGATTTATAATTTGTAAACCAAAATAAATCATTGTTGGAATAACTCCAGAAATCAACCAAGTTCCAGCTAATGAACCAATAAGTAAAAGCATAATAATAGCAGGGACTATAGATTTGATACTGTTGCTAATTCCTTCAATGATATGCTTCCATTTACTTCCGTAACAAATTCCAATTATAGCGGCTAATGCACCTGAAAATAATAGTGCTAATTGGTTACTTCCACCAATAGCATTGTCATACATTACCACATTAAATGAAAGTAATACTATTAAAAATAGAATTGGAGATAAAGCTAGTAAATAAGGAATCTTTTTATCAGTCATCTTAAAAGTTTAAAATTAGGATGGTAAAGATAAAAAAGTATTTGTTAGAGGATGCCTACTTTTTTCATACAGTCAACCATTGTGTCGTAGGTTCTTTCAATATCATTATCCAATCCAATTGAAATACGTACTAAACCATCTGAAAGTCCCATAGTTTTTCTTTCTTCTTCTGGAATTTCAGATGATGTAGATAGTCCAGGTGCTGAAAATAATGTTTTATAGAAGCCTAAACTTACTGCTAAATAACCTAAGTTATTGTTTTGCATTTCTTCCATAAATGCATTTCCTATCTCTTTCGTTTTAGTGTCTATAACAAACATTCCACCAAAACCAAAGCCATCATTCATGCAGTTTTTCATCATCTCATGTTGAGGGTGCTCTTCTAATCCTGGATAAATTACTCTAAGCCCATATTTTTTGAAAGCATTTGCTAAGTACATTGCGTTTTCAGAATGTTTTTTCATTCTTAAGTGTAGCGTACGGATATTTTTAAGAATACTTGCTGCACGCATTGCATCAATTACAGGACCAAGTAACATAGCACTTCCTGAATTTACGTCAATCATACTAGCGATAAACTCTTCATCAGAACAAACAACTCCACCAACCGTATCAGAAGTACCATTAATGAACTTTGTTAAAGAATGAATAACAATATCAGCACCCATTTTTGAAGGAGAAAAAATCATAGGAGTAAAAGTGTTGTCAACCACAAATTTGATTCCATGTTTCTTAGCTACTTCAGAAATTGCATTAATATCAGAAACTTCAAGTAAAGGGTTACTCATAGTTTCGCAATAAATTACTTTTGTATTTTTAGTAATTGCAGCTTCAATTTCTTCAATTTGAGTTGTATTTACAAAAGTTGTTTTAATGTTAAACTTTGGTAAATAGTTTTTCATAAAAGCATAAGTACCGCCATAAATTGTACGGCTACTGATTATTTCATCTCCGGCACTACATAATTGCAAAAGAGTTGTAGTAATAGCTCCCATTCCTGATGCTGAAAGGATTGCGCCTTTAGTATACTCCATATTAGCGATTGCTTGCCCTAAATAAGATGTAGATGGGTTTGTATGACGAGAATAAAGGTAACATCCTTCTTGTGTTCCATCAAAAACATCTCCCATAGTTTTCCCTGCTAAATAGGTAAATGTTGATGAATCTGCTATTGATGGATTTACACCTCCAAACTCACCAAAAAACTGTAAATCTTGTATTTTATTTGCGGGTTTACCTTTTTTATTACTCATGCTTTTAAATTTTTTGCAAAATTGATGAAAATAAAATGATTAAAAAAAGAAAAATACCAATAAATTTTGGACTCTACTTTAAATCATTTTTTAACGATCAATTTTCCTCATTTTCATAATAACCATATCCTGAAGATCCGTACCCATAACCGTACCCATAACCATATCCTGAAGAAGTATGTTTAAAGTCATTTATAATAATATGAACATTTTCTACTTGTTTTTGGTGATATAAGTTGTTGATTACATTAAGAGCACTTTTCTTTGAGTAATTATGCCTTACTATATAAAGGTTAACGTCTGCATGTTGCATTAAGATTACTCCATCAGTAACTAATCCAATAGGAGGGGTGTCAATAATTACATAATCATATGTTTTGTTTAACTCCATGATTAGATCTTTCATTTTCTTACTGTCTAAAAGTTCGGCAGGGTTAGGCGGTGTAGGACCTGAAGCTATAACATCAAGAGAATCAATTTCAGTTTTTTCAATTACCTCTGCTAATTCTGATTTATTAATAAGGTAACTACTTAGCCCTTTTGAAGTATCAACTTTAAAGTCCTCATGTAATTTCGGTTTTCTTAAATCCCCTCCAATAAGAATAGTTTTGTGTCCTGAAAGTGCAATTATTGCTGCAAGATTCATTGTAGTGAATGTTTTGCCTTCACCTCCTATTGATGAAGTAACTGTAATTATTTTTTTTTCTTTATCGGCTGCTAAATACTGTATGTTTGTTCTGAGCGCACGGAAAGATTCTGCAATAATTGATTTGGAAGCATTTGAAACAACTAAGCTTGTAGCATTATCACTATGTCCTATAAGTCCAAGTATAGGGATATTTGTACTATTCAATAAGTCAGATTTACTTCTTATGGTGTCACTAAAAAAATCTCTTAATGTTATGAAAGTAATAGGTACTAGTAAACCAAAAATTAGCGCAATAAAATTAGCTAAACTTTTCCTTGGACTGATTGGTTCTTCACTATCTAACCTTGCAAAGTCAATTACTTTATGGTCTGATTCCGTCCCTGCTTTTGCTAATGATACTTCATATCTTTTTTGTTGTAAGTAAACAGAAGTCTGTTCATTGTATTCATACTTTCTTCTTAAAATAAGATAATCTTTTTCAGCTTCAGGTAGTTTGTTTATTTTTTTATCAAAAGTAGTAATCCTATCTATTAAATCTAATTCATAAATTGAGGCTGATGATATGAGGTTGCTTACATTCTCTATAATTGTTTTTTTTGTGTGATTTATTTGTGATAAAATAGCTATGTAGGTAGGGTTTTTGTCAGTAGTTGTCAGTTGTAATTCTCCTTTTTTAGCGTATAATTGTAATAATTGATTGATTAAGTTATTCAGTTCAGGATTACTTATCCCCATTGATGTAGGTGATACTATGCTATTTGTGTTTTTATCATTTTTCAAGTATGAGAGTAGGGATTTATAATATTTAATATTAACGGACTGTTCCGATAATGAGTTATCTAACTTTTGTTTTTGAAAATAGGTTCCGTATTCTTTGTCAACTATTTCTAGATCTGGATGAAGGGATTTAAATAATTCTAATTCTCTTTCAATTCCAGATAAAGAGTCTTTAATAATTGTCAATTGTTCATCAATAAAATGAATGGTATTGATAGCCATTATATTCTTTTCATCTAATCCACTTCTGATATAAATTTCAGTAATTTTATTTAATATATGAATATTTTTACTAGGAGTGCGTTCTCTTATATTTAGCTTAAGTATAGAAGTTTCTTTATTAACTGGATTAATAATTACATTCTGAATTAGTTTGTTTGCTAGTTTATCCGTTTGATGTAATTTAAAAGAAAAATACTTTTCATTTTCAATAATTTGTTCCAAATTAAAATGATTAGTTTTATGTATTTTAAATGAGTAAAATTCAGTTTCTATTAGTGAATTAAAAGTATGATTTTCCTCAATATCGATGTCTGATATTAAAGATTTTTCAAGATTTTTATTTGAAATATTGTAAGGGTACTCATTACTTCTTGATATTGAAAGTGTAAACTCCTCATTATTTAATGGAGTAATTTTAAAATTAACTCCTGTAAGTTGCAGATGAGAAGAATCAACCTCTACTTTGAATGGTGAATTCCCTAAACAATTCATTAGATTGTAGAAATCCGTGTTGATAATATGAAATACCGAGATTAAGTTCTTCTATTACTTTTTCAAAAAGACTGTATGAACTTAGAATTACAATTTCATTTTTTAAATTCTTTTTCCCACTGAATAACTCCAGTCCTTCTAATAGATTTTCGGCACCTAATTGAGTATTGTTATCATCTCTAATTAAAAGGGTTGTTGAGACACTATATTCAGGAACTGTATAGCGATTGTTTAAAAAAGCAATACAGCCAAAAAACAAAATAGATAGCACAAAATAATACCAATACTGTGCAAATTTTAGAATTAGTGCTTTTATATCAATTGTTTCTTCTTGAGATACTTGTTTTTCCTGCATTTTTATTCGGATATTTTTAGGTAAACATTAAACAGTACGGCTATTGTTGTCAATGTTGATAGTAGTACTTGTGATTGTGATTTTCTGAATCCTTTGAATCGCAAGGGTTGTATGTAAATCAAGTCATTGTTTCTGAGATAGTAAAAATCAGAAGCTAGAACATTAGTGTTTGTTAAATTTATATGATAAACTTGTTTTTTATTTTTGTAAGAACGAATAATCTTAACTTTTGCTAAATTCCCATAATCAGTTATATCCCCAGCCATTGCAATAGCATCATATATTGTTAAGCCTTCTTTATGAACAGGATAATTTCCTGGAATATTTATCTCTCCTAAAATAGTGAATTCAAAATTTGCTAGTTTTACAACCACAAAAGGATTGATAAGATATTCTTCAGCTTTTCCTAATATTGTTTCTTTTGCTTGTTCTAGATTTTGATTAAGGATAAAAATCTTTCCAACGTTAGGTATGTCAATTGTTCCTTCTTGGCTAATAGTAAATCCATTTAAATATAGATTGGCTGCTGTAAGAGTTGGGTTTGCAGTATTAGTGTTATTTTCTATATTGAATAAATCATTTGATTCTTCATTTCTACTGATTACTTTGACCATTAAAATATCCCCAATTTCTAAATGATGCTTTGGAGGTACTGGTGAAACATCCCACTCCCCAAGTTGACTGTCATTTAGGTAAGTAATTTTATTCATTGGAGTACATCCTTGAATTACTAATAATATTAATAATATTTTTAGAAAAAATATGATTTTTGATTTTGACATTTACTTGGTTTTGGTGCAAAGATAAGAATTTTACTCTCTAAATAAATAATTTTAAGTGTTGGTATAGCTCTGAAATAGGAAAACCAACAACATTTGTGTAAGAACCATTAATATTATTGATTCCAATTTTACCTATCCAATCCTGAATGCCATAAGCTCCCGCTTTATCATAAGGGTTGTATTTGTTGATGTAATGATGTATTTCTTCTTCTGACAATGAATTGAAAGTTACTAGTGTTGTTACTGAAAAAACTATCTCTTTATTTTTGGATTTTAAGCAAACACCTGTTATGACTTTATGTGTATTTTCTGAAAGTTTGTTAAGTGTTCTAAATGCTTCTTCCTTGTTTTTTGGTTTGTTTAATAACTCATTTTTAAAAGAAACTATAGTGTCAGCCGTTATCAACAAGTCATTTTGTTGTAAATCTTCTGAAAGAAATTCTGATTTCTGTTTTGCTAAAAACTCTGCTATCTCTTCTTGTTTTAGTAACCGAGAGAAAGTTTCTTCTTTGTTAGTAGTCTGAATGCTGAATATTAAGCCAAGATCTGTTAAAAGTTCTTTTCTTCTGGGAGATGCTGATCCTAAAATTATATTGTATTGTTCGGATATTTTTTTTAACATTTAGTTTAGCTGTAGATAGGTGAAAAGAGGTATTGATAATATACCTACTATCATAATAACTTTGCAAAGTGAACTTGAAAAATAGAAATCTGATTTTTTATTTGATTTATTCATTTTTACAAGTAGAATGATAAGCAAAAATTGAATCAAGGATATGTACAGAACTGTTATTAAATTATCCATCGAATAGTTTAACTCAACAAAAAAGTTGCTAATTAAAGCGTTATATTGAAAATAAGCAATTCCAAAAACAGGAATTAAAATTAAAAATACAATTATTTTTCTTGTTTTTTCTATACCATATTTTATTGCAAGTGTATTGGCATTTATTTTTTGATCCCCCTCCATATCTTCCATATCTTTTATTATTTCACGAATAAATGTAATAATAAAAGCAAATGCGGTGTAACATAAAATGATTTTGAAAATCATAAATTCATTATTGGTTTTGTTTATGCCATTTGGGATCATATCGAATAATGCCACATTAAAAATAGCTAGTGCAGTCAAAAATGACACTTGTACATTACCTAACAGGAAGGAAGTTTTCATGCGTTTGGAATAGGCCCAAAGACTGAAAATGCAATAAATAAATATTAGACTAAAGTAGGGCTTTTTTACTGCATATGCTATGTATATGCCTAATCCTAATCCTAATAAATTGAAAAGAATATACCATGTAATAGCATTTCTTGAGGTTATTGATTTGCCAATAATTCTGCTGTTTTCTTTATTTACCTTATCGGTTTTTACGTCATAAATATCATTAATGATATATCCTGAGGCAGTGATGAATATAGTAGCAAGTACTAAAATATAAAACTGGTTGTTAGAGAGTATGAAATTATCTAAAAATGGATTAATTAATTTATACTTGATAATAAGTTGGGTGAGAGCAACAATTATTAAATTATTAAATCTAATTAATTTAAAAAAGGAAATTATATTATTCATGGTATTTTATAATATTTTCACTAATTTTATGATATAATTCTTTAATCTCATTTTCTTTTATAGTAGCTATATGTTCTTGAATTATAGCTGTATCTTTTCTTTTAGCAGGACCAGTTTGCACTTCTTTAGGTCTGTAGTTTTCCAGGTTAGCATTAATTTTTCTTATTAAAGGTAATAAGATTTTAAAATCAATATTATTGTTCGCTAACAATTCATCAGCAATACTATACATATGATTGCTGAAATTACAAGCAAATACAGCAGCAATATGTAATTGTTTTCTCTGATGAGAATTCATATTAACTACATTGTTGGAAAGGGCTTTTGCAATTTCAATTATTTCTTTCTCAAATTCCAAAGAATTTCCTTCTATGCAAAATGGAATTTCTGAAATATTTATATCAATTTCTTTGTTAAAAGTTTGGACAGGGTAAAATACTCCATAGTTAGTAAATTTTTGCTTAAAAACATCTAATCCAATACTTCCAGAAGTGTGTACTATTGCAGTGTCTTTAATTTTTGACAATACACTTAAAATTGCATCATCATTGATAGAAACAATTATTAAGTCGGCAGGTTTTAATTTAGTTAAATCATTTGTGAAATGGGTGTCTAATTTCTTAGCTAGTAATTTAGCATTCTTTATACTTTTGCTAAACACCTGTACTATTGTATAATTGCTATTTTTTAAGGCAATCCCTAAATGTGTAGCAACATTGCCTGAGCCTAATAAAATTATATTTTTCATTTCAAATTATTTCAATACAAACTTAATAATAATTCGTAATTTTGCAACATAAATTTTACATATGATAATTAGATTAATAAAGTTTTTTTCTTCCATGCAGTTAATGAGTATTCTTATCTTATTATTTGCTTTTTCAATTGGCTATGCAACTTTTATTGAAAACGACTTTGGAAGAACATCAGCAAAAGCATTAATTTTCAATACTTGGTGGTTCGAAATGATATTAGTTTTACTCACCTATAACCTTATAAATAATGTAATTAGGCATAAATTGTTTCGAATAGAAAAGATTGCCTCACTTACTTTTCATTTATCTTTTATTCTCATTCTGATTGGAGCTGGCATTACACGTTATATTTCTTATGAAGGGATGATGCACATTCGTGAGGGAGAAAGTACAAATCAGTTTATTTCTGATGACACCTTTTTTCAAATCCATATTAATGATAAACTTCATCAACTTAATCATGATGAAAAATTATATTTATCAGGAATAACAAATAATAATTTTTCTTTGAAATTAGATTTTAAAGATCATGATATTAAAATTGAAGGTATAGACTTTTTGCCTAATGTAAAGGATTCACTATTTACTAATGTTGAAGGAGGAAATGATATGTTACATATTGTTGTTCCTGGAGAAGATGGTATGCAGTCAGAATATTTAAATGATAAGGTCCAAAGAGTAATTAAAGGTGAAGTTTTTACCTTTAATAACCCAATGGAAGGAGCGATAAATTTAAGTTCAGCTAATGATAGTGTTTTCTGTAATTCTCCATATTCTGTTGAGACCATGAATATGGATACTCGTGCAACTCAGGAATATGTTAGCTTAAGTGATTTTACGTTGAGTAGAAGAACATTGCATACGGCTAATGAATTAAATTTTGTATTAAAGGAGGTGTTAGAAAATGCTAAAATGAAGCCAATAAGTCCATCTAATGTTATGAATGATGGATCAGAGGATGCTTTAATTGTAAAAATAATTGCTGATGGAGAAGAAAAACTAATTACTCTTTATGGCGGAAAGGGGTACCAAGGAGATAATGAAGTATTTGCTATAAATGATTTAAATTTCAAATTATCCTATGGTTCAAAATATTACACAGTTCCTTTTCAAGTTAAATTACGTGATTTTCAGTTGGACAGATATGCAGGCTCTATGAGTCCATCTTCTTATGCTGCTGAGATTAGTATTTTAGAAAATGATACTGAAGCTCAACATAGAATTTTTATGAATAATGTATTGCAACATGGTGGCTTTCGTTTGTTTCAATCTTCTTATGACAAGGATGAAAAAGGAACAATACTTTCAGTAAATCATGATTGGTGGGGTACGCTTGTTACTTATATTGGTTACGCATTAATGGCTTTAGGAATGCTATTGGTTTTCCTTACTAAAAAAACAAGATTTAATAGTTTAACTCAAAAATTAAAGAAGTTAAAAAATAAAGCAGTTATTATTTTCATTCCATTATTATTATCATTTTCTGTACAAGCTGATGAGGTTATTAATGTTGAGCATGCTGCTCGATTTGAAAGCTTAGTGGTGCAGGATAATGGTGGTAGATTAAAGCCTGCACATACTTTATGTTCTGAGTTCTTAAGAAAAATATATGGTAAGGATAGATTTGTTAATTTATCCGCTACACAAGTTATTATAGGAATGATGAATGATCCTGTTACATGGAGTAAGAATGATTTAGTGAAAGTTTCTCATCCAAAAGTAAGAACATTGCTTGGGAACACTGATATGAAGTCAAAATATATTAGAACTTCTTTTAATAGTTTCTTTGAAGAAAATGGGCATTACATTTTAGCGAAATTAGTAGAGGATGCGTATGCAAAGTTACCTGCTAAACGCTCGGAATATGAAAAAGAAATTATTAAGGTTGACGAAAGGGTAAATATTTGTTTTACCGTTTTTAGCGGTGGGATATTTAGATTTTTTCCATTAGCTAATGATTCTAATAATACATGGCTTTCTTATACTGAACATACTAAGTTTTCTGCTAATGATTCTCTTTTTGTGGCAAATATTATTCCTATGTATTTTAGAGCAGTAACTAGCGCATTAAAGGATAGTAGCTGGTCTGCTGCTGATAGTATAGTGAACTATATTAGTAGATTTCAAAATCGATATGGAGCAGAGGTTATGCCTGCAGAATCAAAGGTAAAGTTGGAAGTAACCTATAATAAGTTAGCTTTATTTTCAAAATTATTTATGTATTACAGTATGGTAGGGTTAGTGTTACTTATTTTACTTATTGTGCAATTATTTAAAAATACAAAATCTGTTCGTATTTTAGTGACAGCTTTTAAGTGGTTAATTATTTTAGGATTTTTAGCACATACTTCTGGCTTAATTATGAGATGGATTATCTCTGAGCATGCACCATGGAGTAATGGGTATGAGTCAATGATTTATATTGCATGGGCAACAATATTTGCAGGTTTAATTTTCAGCAGAAGGTCTTTGCTTTCTTTGGCTGCTACTGCAATTGTTTCTGCAATGTTATTAATGGTTGCTCATCTAAACTGGCTTGATCCTGAAATCACAAATTTGGTTCCTGTATTAAAATCTTATTGGTTGATGATACATGTAGCGATTATTGTTGCGAGTTATGGCTTTTTAGCTTTAGCTGCAATTCTTGGTTTTATTTCTTTGTTGCTTATTATTTTTACTAATAAAATAAATAAAGTAAAATTAAAGGATACACTAACAGAATTGACAATTATAAATGAAAAAAGTATAGAAGTTGGTTTATTTATGCTGACAATTGGTACTTTTTTAGGGGGCGTTTGGGCAAATGAATCTTGGGGTAGATATTGGGGTTGGGACCCTAAAGAAACTTGGGCTTTAGCAAGTGTATTGGTTTATGTCTTTGTATTGCATATGCGTTTTATTCCTGGTTTAAAAGGTAAGTATGTGTTTAATGTTGCTTCTTTGGTTGCTATATGGGCTATTATTATGACTTATTTTGGAGTGAATTATTACCTTTCAGGTTTACACTCTTATGCAGCTGGAGACCCTATGCCTATTCCTGTTTTTGTGTATTATTTGGTGGCGGTTACTATTATTACTGCTATTATAGCTAAGTTTAATTATAAAAAACATTACTAATGAAATTAGATATTTTAGTTTTTGGCGCTCATCCTGATGATGTTGAATTAGGTTGTGGAGGTACTGTAATAAAAGAAATTAAAGCTGGTAGAAAAGTCGGTGTTATTGATTTGACTAGAGGGGAACTTGGTACAAGGGGAACTGCAATAACTAGAACCGCTGAGACTAAATTAGCTTCAGAAATTATGGGAGTTACCATTCGTGAGAATATGGATTTTAAAGATGGATTTTTCAAAGATGATGAAGAACATAAATTAGCTTTAATTAAAAAGATAAGACAGTATCAGCCAGAAATTGTAATTACAAATGCAGTTTCTGATCGTCATCCTGATCATGGTAGAGGTGCTGAGATTACTGTTGACGCTTGTTTTTTAGCAGGACTTGAAAAGATAGTAACAGGGCAACAGATATGGAGACCAAGATCAATTTATCATTACATACAATTTAATTATTTAACACCTGATGTAGTGGTTGATATTTCTGCAGAAATGAAAGAAAAGTTACAGGCTGTGAAAGCTTATAGTACTCAGTTTTTTAACCCTGAAAGTAAGGAAAGCAAAACGATTATTTCCTCTCAAGGATTTTTGGATAGCGTAAGCTACCGAGCACAAGATTTAGGAAGGCAAGCTAATTGCGAATATGCAGAAGGGTTTTTAGCTCATCAAATGCCAAAGGTTGATTCTTTATTGGATATTAATTAGTCCGTTAAAAAATGAATAAAAAAAAAGCCGAGCATTTGCTCGGCTTTTTCTTTTGTATTAGTATGTATTACTTAGTGATCACTAATTTTTGAGTAGTTATTTTACTTCCTACTTGTAAGTTTATAAAATAAACCCCATTTTGGAAATTAGAAACATCAAGTCTTTCTGTATTTTCCCCAGAGAATAACACTTTTTCTTCTTTAGAAATTTCTTTTCCTAATAGATCAACTATAGTTAAAATTACTTTTTCAGTTTTATATAATGAAATTGCAATAGATGTATAATCATTAGCTGGATTTGGATATACAGTAAATTGAGTTGTATTTTTTATATCATTAACAGATACAGAGGTACCAAATAATCCTACAGTATCAATTTCTATATAAACAATATCATTAAAGTCAACTAAATCTTCATCTCCTCTTACGATTAGACCCGGCTCATTATCCATTTGAAAAACAATTCTAATTTTATCATCTACTGTTGGTACCATAGAGCCAAATACACATTCTTTCATTCCAATCCATGATACATTTGGAGTTACATCTACTGGTGTTTTCCATGTTGATCCTCCATCACTTGATTTTGTTATGTAAAGGTGACGAAATACTTGAGATCCATTATCAGCAGTTTCAGTATAGCCTGAAAATGAAAGGTAAATTTCTCCATTGGCAGAAATTCCTGCATTAGGCATAGAAGCTCTTGAAGCATAATAAAGAGCATATCCTCCTGTAGAATCAACTCCTCCAACAATTCCATCTCCATTTAAATCAGGTGCTTGTACAATCCAATTATCATTCATCATGTCAGAATACCATAAAGATGTGTCACCAGCATGGACTGTTGCAGGGGTTACATCCTCTCCCATGCTTTCATTCCAATATGCAATTCCATTAATTCCTGGGAACCATGAAGATGATGCATCTGTTAAGTCATCATCAAGATACATCATTATTCCATAAAATACATGTGCTTCATCATTAGCGTCCAATATAACAGCTCCATAGTTATCTGTAGAATATACTTGATCATATATACCGTCACCATCTAAATCTAATCCATCATCCATAGCGTATTTATCAACTGGAAAATCCAGGAAAGTTGTTTTTTCCCATGTTGTACCATTATCAATTGATTTTACAATAAAAGAATCACCCCAATCATTAAAGTAAGCGACAACAACAGTCTCTCCTTGTGCGGTTACTGTGTATACATCTCCACTCATACCAGTAAACATTGATGTATCCATACCGGGTAACTGCATATCTTGAATATCCCATGTTACACCTTCATCTTGTGATCTGTAATACACTAATGCCCCATCTAAACCATTAAAAGGAAGTCCAGCGAAATTAGAAGATGCAGTTACAGCAATCATGTGTATAGTTTCTTTGTTTAATCCTCCTACTGCTGATCTATTCCAAATCATATCTCTATAAATTCCAGTACTGTCATTCAGTGAAGATATATTCTGTTCAGTCCAACTTCCTGTTCCAACTGTACTTCTATGAGTCATGTTTATATGTGCATTATCTGTATTATGAGTTATAGATGCTTCTTTTCCAGAGCCCATTGCAATGATTGAAGGCCAACCTCCTCTTGAATTTTCCAATCGATTAAGAGGCTGCATTCCCCAATTAGTTCCATCAAAGAAATTATACCCTGTTCCTCTGTCAGACCATGAAGCGTTTAATTCCTGACTTGTTGTCCAGCCTGCAGAAATGGTTCCATCATCATGATGAACTATTCTGTTTTGAACTGCAGCATTAGATTGTAAATCATAAGTTGTTGTGCCAATAACAACTTCATTTGCTGAAGAAAATTTTGGATTTGGACTTGTTGTTGGGTTTGGATTAACCATAAGGTGACTTAGCACTTCTTCGCCACTCATGGTAACTTTGTCATTTACTGCCTTTAATAAATTTTTAGTGTAACTTTGGCTAGAATTAACTTGTGCAAATAACCCTGCACTAATTATCATTCCAGCTAAAAAAGTAATATTTTTTTTCATATTTATCAGTTTTAATTAATTAGGCTGCTAATTTACTAAAAAATTTTCTTATAGCGTAACCTTATAGAGTTTCCTATAACAATAACATCAGAAAAGGCCATAAATAATGCTGCCCACATTGGGTTTAGAAATCCTAAAAATGCAATAGGAATAGCTACTAAATTATAGGAGAAAGCCCAAAAAAGATTTTGTTTTATAGTAAGTAATGTATGTTTTCCTAATTGAAGTGCTTGAGGAAGTTGCTTTAAATCTTCATTGTTTAGTAATACTACATCAGCTGATTGAATTGCAATCTGGGTTGCATTACCTAATGAAATACCAATAGTTGCTTTTGCAAGTGCAGGAGCATCATTTATTCCATCACCTACCATTGCTGTTGGATACTGATTGACAAGTTCTTCAATTTTTGCGATTTTATCTTGTGGTAATTGTTCACTAAAAGTCTTAGTGATTCCTAGTTCTTTAGATAGCTTATCACATTTATCCTTTTTATCACCACTTAAAAGGGTTGTAGTGTAGCCAGTTTTATTCAAAGATGAAACAACTAAATCAGTATTTGTTTTTAACTCATCACTAATGTCTAATGTAGCAATTAGTCTATCGTTCTTTAATACAAATAAATCATGTCTCTCAGCTGAAAGGTGGATATTTGAAGAGCCAATAGTATATAAATTTTTATCTATTTCAGCACTTATGCTTACTCCTTTTTCTTCAATAATATTGATTAGTTCCAACGGACTACTATTTTCCTTAAATGCACTGCATAATGATTTGGCAATTGGGTGAGAACTGTGTTGCTCAATATTATAAATAATATTTTTTATTTTTTGTTCATCTTCATTAATTGTATTAAAATTTGATACAATAAATTTCCCTGTAGTTAAAGTACCCGTTTTGTCAAATACTATACTTTTTATACTGGCTAATTTTTCTAGGCTATCACCGCCTTTAATGAGTATTCCATTTTTAGCAGCTCGGCCAATACCAACCATAACCGCAGTAGGTGTGGCTAATCCCATAGCGCAAGGGCAAGAGATTACTAACACAGCAATCCCTCTTAACAAAGCTTCCTGCATAGTTAATAAAAAAAAATAATGACCAATAAAGAAGGTTGAAATGGCAATAGAAAGAACAATAGGAACAAATACTGCACTTATTTGGTCACCTAGTTTTTGAATATTTGGCTTATTGTTTTGTGCATTTTTTACTAGTTCAATTATTTGAGATAGTAAAGTGTCGTTTCCAACTTTGCTAGCTTTTATTTTCACATTACCATCAGTAATAATTGTACCTCCAATTACGTCTGCATTTTTGTTTTTATTTGTGGGAATGCTTTCTCCTGTTATCATAGACTCATCAATATAAGCTGAGCCAGAAACGATAATTCCATCAGTAGGAATTTTATCACCAGAGTTTACAATTAATATGTCACCAACTTCTATATTATCAAAGTTTACTTCTTTAATTATTCCATTTACTTCAATTTTTGCAACTACTTCTTGAATAGAAGATAAATCTCCAATAGCAGTGGTCGTTTTTTGTACTGATTTATGTTCAAGTACATTCCCTAAAAGTACTAAGGTAATAATAGTAGCTGTTGTTTCAAAAAATAAATAATCATGTGAATCTAATAAGAATGAACCATAAATGCTATAAAAAAATGCTGCTGAGGACCCTATAAATATAAGAACATCCATGTTAGGAATTCCTGTTTTTAAGGAAGACCAAGCACTTTTTCCGAAATAGGCAACACCAATAATATAGACAGGTAAGCACAGAAAAAATTGTAAGATTGGGTTCTGAATAAAACTACCTTCAGGAAAAAACATGTGAGAAAATAAAGGAAGTGTAAAAATAAGGGTTGAGTAAAAGTACCTTTCCACTTTCGAAATCCTTTTTTTGATTTCTTTATTTGGCTTTATGATCGAATAGCCTAGCTTTTGAATTATATTTTCGATATCATTTTGGTTATGTAAAGTGTCAATATTACAGCTTGCTTCACCAGTTGAAAAATTTACATTAACATCTCCTAATCCTTTGTTAATTAAGTGTTTTTTTATACCAGCTGCACAGTTGGTACAACTCATTCCATCTACCTGTATCTTTATCTTTTTTATGTCGTTTTTCATAAGGAAACAAATATATATAGTTTATTCGGCATTATAGTATAAAATTATATATTTGCAGCCGCTAAATGGTGATTGTAGCTCAGCTGGTTAGAGCACTGGTTTGTGGTACCGGGGGTCGTGGGTTCGAGTCCCATCAGTCACCCATTTATAAAAGAAAAGGAGTTGATTTAATTATCAACTCCTTTTTATTATTTAATTCTTAGTATAAGGTTTTAATCCTCTTAATAATTGTGCTTTAGGCTGAAAGCCTGGGAACTGAGCTATCTTCTCTTTTTTACCATTTATTATTACGACATCTGGCCAATAATAATTTCCTTTTACAGGATCAACTAATTTGACATATAGGTCATGTCGCCAAGGTGCATCTTCTGGTGCTGGGTGCTCATTTACATATACTATACCATTGTAAGTAATTGGATTTTTATCTTTACCATTAATCATAACGGGTAAAAAATTCTCATTTATTAACTTTACAACTACTGGGTCAGTAAGGGTTGTTTTTTTCATCTTTTCACAATAATCACAGCCTGGACGGTAGAATAAGATAAATATATTTTTATCATATTTTTTAGCAAATTTCTCTGCTTTCTCTAATGGTATCCAATCAATTGATACTTTTTTTTCTCCTTGTGAAAAAGAGAGTATTGAACTGAAAATAAAAACTACAAGAGCTAGATTTTTCATTATTTATTTTTTAAAATTTTATTAGCACCAGCTATCCAAGCTTTTGGACCACCAGCAACATAGCCCTGAGAACCTAGCTTGTTAAAGTTTACTTTTCCATCTTCAATAGTTGGAGTGACAAGCCAGCCTGTTGGATATCCTCTTACACCAAACATTTGCCCTAATTCTCTATTTTGTTTTTTTAAATCATCAGAAATTGGTGTTCTTCTTGGGAAATCAAGTTCAACAAGAATTGCATTTTTTTCTGCCCATGCTTTAAACTCTTGTTTTACAAATACTTCTTTAACTAATTTTTTACACCATCCACACCAATCACTTCCTGTGAAAAAGAAGAAAAGCGGCTTTCCTGTTTCTACTGAAATGTTAACGGCCTTATTGACATCAGTATGCCACTCAATTTCCTTTTGTTGTGCAAATCCGTTAATAGATAGTGCAACTAATAATACTACTAATATTTTTTTCATTGTATTGTTTTTTATTTGTTTTTTATTTAGATTAGTGAACGCCATGCATCCATTTTTTAAGCACTGGAGATAGCATAAACGCTAAAATAGCCATTCCTATTGCAACAACGCCAACTTGTGTAAATACTGAAGTATAACTTACTAAAGATTGTATGCCTTCAACTGATGATTCTGAATAGCCTCCTGCAAAACCAGTTACTTTTTCAATTATGGTAGTCATAAAACCTGGTTCAGGAATCACTCCCGATTCATTTGATGTAGTTAATTTAGCAATTGCTCCTGAAATATAATGCGCATAAGATGAAGATAAGAAATAAACTCCCATCATAAAGGCTGTCATACTTTTTGGTGAAAGTTCAGTTACCTTACTAAGCCCAATTGGAGAGATAAATAATTCTCCAGTTGTTAAAAGTAAATAACCTATCATTAGGAACATAAATGGTGTACGACCAGCAGCATCCATGTATTGTGCACTCATTGCAAATACTATAAATCCTAAGCCTAACTGTAATATCCCTAAAGCAAATTTGTTAGGAGTAGTTGGGTTTCTTTGTGTTTTTGATAAATATACCCACATCATAGAAAATGGGATAGCTAAAAAGATTATATAACCGGGATTAATTGCATTAGTTTGAGAAGCATTCAATAGTGTTAAATTTACATTACGCTCAGCAAATAAAGTAATTGCAGTACCTGCTAACTCAAAGAAGGACCAGAAAACTGTAATTAGTAATGTTAAAACTAAAACACTTAATAAACGGAATACTTCCATTCTTGAAAGTTCAATCATTTTTTTAGCCAGAATACCCAATATAACTATACCTAATAAAGAAAGTAATGCAGAATGCAATTGCATTCCTTCTAATACTTCTAAGGCATTATACTTAACTAAGAATGCTGCAATAGGTACCATAAGTGCTGCTACTAAATAGAAAAAGTAATCTGTACGCATTCCGTACATTTTTTTATCTATATATTCTGCAGGTTGTTGTCCATTATCACCAAATACTCCATCATTCATACCCTTCATAAATACTAATAAACCAGCAATCATTCCAATTCCAGCAGCTCCAAAACCATAGTGCCAACCATATTCATAACCCAACCAACCACAAACTAATGGTGCTAAAAAGGCTCCAGCATTTATTCCCATATAAAAAATAGTAAATCCAGAATCTCTTCTGTCATCTCCTTCAGGATATAATCTCCCTACCATAGTAGAGATATTAGGTTTAAAAAATCCGTTTCCGACAATTAAAAGTGCTAGTGCAGCATAAAAGAAAAAGTGATTAATGGCTGAAACTTCAAAGCCTAAAACATCACTTTTAAAATAAAATGCCATAAAGAAATGTCCAAGTGCCATTAAAATTCCCCCTAACATAATTGATTTTTTGAAACCAATAAACTTGTCGGCAATCATACCGCCTAATACTGGTGTTGCATATACTAATGAACCATAAGCAGCAAAAATACCAAATGACATTTCTTCTCTGTATGCTTCATCAGTAATGTAAGTGAAAAATTCATTTACCATGTAAAGCATAAGTAGTGCTCGCATTCCGTAATAAGAGAAACGTTCCCATAATTCTGCAAAAAATAAATAGAACAATCCTTTAGGATGTCCGAATAATTGGTTTTCTTGATTTGTCATATTTGTGTAATAAAATTAGGTTGCCGAAAATAGTAAAATTTTTGGTTATAAATTCTCTAAAATGAAATCAGTCATTTTTTTATACAAATGATATCGAGTATTTCCTCCATAAATCCCATGATTTTTATCAGGATAAATGAATAAATCAAACTGTTTATTTGCCTTTACTAAGGCTGAAATCATTTCCATAGTATTTTGTACATGTACATTATCATCAGCACTACCATGAACTAATAAATAATGTCCTTTTAATTTATCAACATGATTAATTGGCGAATTTTCATCATAGCCACTTGCATTTTCTTGAGGAGTTTGCATATAACGTTCTGTATAAATATTGTCGTAATAACGCCAATTTGTAACTGGAGCGACTGCAATGGCAAGGCTAAATACATCGGCTCCTTTGGTTATTGCTAATGATGACATATATCCACCGTAACTCCAACCTTGAATTCCAATTCTGTTGGAATCAATGTAATTAAGTTTTCCAAAATATTTTGCTGCATTTATTTGATCAATGGTTTCATATTTCCCCAATTGCTTGTAAGTCATCTTTTTGAACTCCGAACCTTTTCCTCCTGTACCTCTGTTGTCTACACAAGCTACAATATATCCTTTTTGTGCCAGCATTTGATACCAGTAATAGTTTGTCCAACCAAAAGAGTTCGTTACTTGTTGAGAACCAGGGCCTCCATATAAAAACATAAATAAAGGATATTCTTTATTCTCATCAAAATTAGGAGGTTTTATCATCCAAGCATTTAACTCTGTATCTTCAGTTCTTATAGTGAAAAATTCTTTTTTAGTTAGATTGAATTCTAACATATTAGTGTTAAAATCAGTGTTATCTTCTAATGTTTTTAGTTTCTTTCCGTCAGCTGTATGTAAAGTATATACAGGAGCAGTGTTAGCAGTTGATACAGAATTCATATAATATTTTAAACCTTTACTAAAAGATGAATTATTTGTACCTTTCTCTATACTTATTTTTGTTTTAATATCAGTATCTAAATGCTGAACATAGAGTGTTCTGTTAATAGAGCCTTCTTCAGTTGAGGTAAAGTAAATCTCCATTTTATCACTATCCACTCCATGAAAGGATGTTACTTCCCAATTTCCATTTGTAATCTGTTGTTCTGAACCGTCTAATCCTTTTAAATAGATATGATTAAATCCATCTTTTTCAGAAGTCCAAATAAAATTATCTTGTGGTAAAAAAGTTAGGTTATCGTGTATGTCAATAAAGTATTTATCTTTTTCTGTAAATAGTATTTTGTTGCTTCCGTCTTCAGTATTTGCGAGTACAAAATCCAATTCATTTTGATGTCGGTTCATTCCGTAAAGGGCAAGAACTTTTGGGTTTTTTGTCCATTTAATTCTTGGAATATATTCATAATCTTTTTCAGTATATATATAAGTATTTTTATTTTTCTCTAAGTTATAAAAGTAAACCTTTACTATAGAGTTTTCTTCCCCAGCCTTAGGGTATTTAAACACTTCTTGTGTAGGATATAGTCCTCCTTTGAATAAATCCATAGAGAATTCTTTGACATGCGTTTCATCAAATTTGTAATAAGCAATATGCTCTCCATCTGGCGCCCATTCAAAAGAGCGTACTAATGCAAATTCTTCTTCATAAACCCAGTCAGAAGCTCCATTAATAATATGGTTCTTTTTACCATCAGAGGTAACTTGAGTTATTGTTCCGCTTTTTATATCTTTAATAAAAAGATTGTTGTCTAGTACATAAGCAACTTTATCACCTTGGGGTGAAAAGTTAGCATACATAACTTTTTTATCTGATAATTTACTGATTTTATCGTTATGGATATCGTAGATGTAATAAACAGATTTACTAGAATATCGATAAATACTTTTAGTTTCAGTAGCTAATAAAAGTTGCTTTTCATTTTTACTAAATGTATACTTCCCAATTTTTGGAATTTCAAAATCAGCACTTTTAAATAGGATGCGTACTTTTTTACCATTTTTAAATTGGTATTTTATTATCTCTTGTCCATCTTCAGTTTTTTCTATAGTGGAATAATGTTCGCCATCATTCATAGAATTAAAACCACCCATGCTTTTAGGATGGAAAGCATAGTTTTTCCACAAATCATCAAGAGTAATATCTCTTTTTTGAGAGAATATTGGTGTTGTAAAAACTAAACTGAAACAAATTATTAATATCTTTTTCATTAGTGATTGATTTTTAGATTTGGAAATGGCGAATTTAATTAAATTTGCACAGATGGACTACAAGCAATTAAATATTGATAACATTTCTTTTTTTAAGGAAATAATTGGTGCAGATTATGTGTTTTCAGATAATCAAAGTATTTTAAATTATAGCCATGATGAAACTGAGGATTTATCTTATCCGCCAGAAGTAGTTTTAAAGCCAGTTAATACTGAAGAAATTGCTAAAATTTTAAAGTATTGTAATTCAAAAAATATTCCGGTAACTCCTTGTGGTGCTCGTACTGGTTTAAGTGGCGGTTCTTTACCTATTTTTGGAGGTGTTGCTTTAAGTGTTGAACGTTTAAATTCTATTATTGAAATAGATGAAAGGAATCTTCAGGCTACAGTTCAGCCTGCAGTAATTAATCAAGTATTCAGAGATGCAGTAGAATTAAAAGGACTTTTTTATCCACCTGACCCAGCAAGTAAAGGAAGTTGCTCTTTGGGTGGGAATTTGGCAGAAAATGCTGGTGGACCGAAGGCTGTTAAGTATGGTGTAACTAAGGATTATGTACTAAACTTAGAAGTAGTATTGCCAACCGGTGAAATTATTTGGACAGGAGCTAACGTACTTAAGAATGCTACTGGTTACGATTTAACGGCATTAATGATAGGTAGTGAAGGAACGCTTGGTGTTATTACTACAATTGTCTTTCGATTGATTCCTTTGCCAACAAAAAATATTACTTTGTTTATACCTTTTGGTTCAGTTGAAAAAGCTTGTGAGTCAGTATCAGCTGTCTTTCGTGCAGGTATTATACCTTCAGCTTTGGAATTTATTGAGCGTGATGCTATTGATTGGACTTTAAAATATACTGATGTTAAACTTCAAATTAATGATGATGTAAAAGCACATCTTTTGATTGAAGTAGATGGAAATGATATGGATGTTTTATATAAGGAATGTGAGCGCATCTTTGAAGTAATGCAAGAGTTTGAGTGTGGGGAGATTCTTCTAGCTGATAGTGAAACTCAAAAAAATCAATTATGGCAACTAAGACGAGCGATAGGAGAAGCAGTAAAATCTAATTCTATTTACAAAGAAGAAGATACTGTAGTCCCAAGAGCAGAGTTAGCGAAACTTTTAAAGGGAGTGAAAGCCATTGGAAAGCAATATGGATTTCAGTCCGTTTGCTATGGTCATGCTGGTGATGGAAACTTACACATCAACATTATAAAAGGGGAGATGAGTGATGAAGATTGGAATAAGAAACTTACTTTAGGAATCAGAGAGATATTTGAATTAACTAAAAGTTTAGGAGGAACACTAAGTGGCGAACATGGTATTGGTCTAGTACAGAAAGACTATATGGATATTGTCTTTTGTGAAAAAGCATTGAACTTGCAAAAAGGAATTAAAAACCTATTTGATCCTTATGGAATTCTTAATCCTGGAAAAATCCTAAAATAAAGGATAAAACTTTATTGTATTAGCAAATCGGTAATAACAAATATCCCGAAAATAACTGAAGCAATACCGTTTGTAGTGAAAAATGCAAGATTAATTTTGCTTAAATCGTTATGCTTCACCAAAAGATGTTGATAGATAAGTAGAGCAGTGAAAATTCCAAAACCTATCCAGTAGTATAGGCTAAAATCACTAAATGAACCAGCAATACTTAGTGAGGAAAATGTAAGAAAATGTAGAATTTTAGATAAGTTTAAGGCATTCTTTGTTCCTATCAGTACAGGAATAGAATGAAGTTTCTGTTCCTTGTCAAACTCCTGATCTTGCAAGGAATAAATAATATCAAAACCACTAACCCAAAAAAGAACTGCTGATGAAAATAGCAAAGGCACAACATCAAAATTTCCGCTAACCGCTAAGTAAGCTCCAATAGGAGCAAGTGCCAGACCTAAACCTAATACTAAGTGGCAAAGAGCTGTAAAGCGTTTGGTGTAACTATATCCTATAATTACCAATAAGGCAACCGGTGATAGCGCTAAGCAAAGTGAATTGATTAAATAAGTAGTTGAGATAAATAGTAAGGAGTTAATAATAACAAATATTAAAGCTGAGTTGGCTTTTATACTCCCGTTTGGGATCTCTCTTACTTGAGCAGTCCTTGGATTGTTAGTATCAATATCTCTGTCAATATAGCGGTTAAAAGCCATGGCTGCCGAACGAGCAAAAATCATACAAAGCACTACATATAAAAGTAAAATCCATTCAAATTCATTTGACTTTGTAGCTAAGAAAAAACCAATAAGTGCAAATGGCATTGCAAAAATTGTATGACTAAATTTTATAAAAGAAAGATATTTTCTCATAATCTATAAGGGAGTATTAATCTCAAATGATAAAGTGGAATCTTTTGTAATCAACCAATCTTTATCAAATTTTTCAATATCAAGCCAAAATATTCCGTTAGGGTTGTCCTTTTCTCTAAGAAGTTTCCATTTTCCCTTAAGGTTTGCAGTAGTTTTTGAAATAAGTTTCAAATCTAAAATTTGAAATTTTAACTCTCCCATGCTAGACTTTGTTGGGTAACTACTTTTATACCTCTCTAAGGTGTTATTCCACCCATATGCTGGTTTATGCCTTAGTGATGTGAAAATTAATTTTTCTGACTGCCAATATCCTTGCATAAATCCATCAATATCTCCATTATTCCAACACTCCTGTTGGTTACTCAGCATCTTCTTTATCGCATTAATATCATTAGGGTCTTGATTTATAGTATTAACAGTATTGGAATTATTCATATTGCAAGAAAGAAATACTAGAAGGAATAGTGTAAATAATTGTTTCATAATTTTCGGACCAAATCTAATGAAATTTATCTATTATATTTTACGATATTTGCAAACAATTATGAGTAATACAAAACCATCCATACCAAAAGGAATGCGTGATTTCACATCTGAAGTAATGTTCAGAAGAAATTACATTTTTGAAACTGTAAAATCAGCTTTCGAATGCTATGGCTATGCCCCGATTGAAACTCCAGCAATGGAGAATGTTAAAACTTTAACAGGTAAGTATGGTGATGAAGGCGATCGCTTAATTTTTAAAGTTTTAAATTCTGGAGATTACTTATCTAAAGCTAACTTGGATGAGAATACTGATTCAAAATCTTTAACTAAACAAATAGTTGAAAAAGCTTTGCGTTTTGATTTGACAGTACCTTTTGCTCGTTTTGTGGTACAGAATAGAAATGACATTACTTTTCCCTTTAAGCGTTACCAAATGCAAAATGTTTGGCGTGCCGATAGGCCACAAAAAGGCAGGTATCGTGAGTTTTACCAATGTGATGCTGATGTAATTGGCACTGAATCTTTGATTTGTGAAGTAGAATTGGTGCAACTATATGATGATGTGTTTACAAAATTAAATATTCCTAATGTAGATATTTGCATCAATAACCGAAAGGTACTTAGTGGAATGGTTGAACTGATGGGGGCAACTGATTTATTTGATCAGATAGTAATTACTTTAGATAAATTGGATAAAATTGGTATTGATAAGGTAAAAGAAGAAATGGAAAGTAATGGTGTGAAAAAAGAAGCTCTTTCTATTTTAGATACTTTTTTAAATACCAAAAATGTTGGAGATTTATTTTCTCTTTTAGAAAATTCATTAATAGGTAAAAAAGGATTAGAAGAATTAAAGTTTGTAATTGATAATGTTACAAAATTAGGATTGCAATCCGCTAACTTAGTTTTTGATATTACATTAGCTAGAGGGCTTAATTACTACACAGGTTGCATCTTGGAGGTGAAAGCAAATGATGTGCAAATTGGCTCAATTGGTGGTGGTGGTAGGTATGATGATTTAACTTCTAATTTTGGATTAAAAGATGTTTCAGGAGTTGGTGTCTCATTTGGCATTGATAGAATCTATCTAGTAATGGAAGAACTGGCTTTATTCCCTGATAATATTGATGTGAGTACTAAGGTAATGTTTGCCAACTTTGGAGATGATGAGGCTGCTTTTTGCTTGCCTTTATTAAAACAATTACGTGCTGCAGGAATTAGTTCAGAATTATATCCTACTAGCACTAAAATGAAAAAGCAAATGACCTATGCTAACAATAAAGGGGTTCAGTTTGTAATAATGGTGGGGGAGGATGAAATGGAATCGGGAATATTATCGATTAAAAATATGGAAAGTGGTGAGCAAAGATAATTTGAATATTACTGATTTAATAAAAAAGTTATCCTAGATGAGTATTTATAAAGTTGGAGAACAAATGCTAAGTATTTCAGTTATTGCTGAAATTATTGCGGAGGATAAACAATTAGCCTTAAGCACAAAAGCAAAACAAAAAATTAAGGATTGCCGTGATTATCTGGATAAGAAAATGGAGCACTCAGATGCACCTATTTATGGGATAAACACTGGTTTTGGTTCACTTTGTAATCATAAAATAAGCAATGATGATTTAGGTAAACTACAAACTAATTTGGTGCTTTCTCATGCTTGTGGTACTGGCGATAAAGTGCCAGATGAGATAGTAAAAATTATGCTCTTGTTAAAAGTTCAATCCTTATCATACGGACATTCAGGTGTTCAATTAGAAACTGTTGAACGTCTTATTGAGATGTTTAATAAAAATATTCTCCCAGTAATTTTCCAGCAAGGAAGTTTAGGGGCTTCAGGTGATTTAGCTCCTTTAGCTCATTTGTCTTTACCACTTTTAGGAGTAGGAAAAGTTGTAGTTGATGGAAAGGAAGTAGAAACAAAATCCATTATGAAATCCAATGGGTGGAAAGCTATTGCATTACAATCTAAAGAGGGATTAGCACTGCTTAATGGAACACAATTTATGGGTGCTTATGGGGTTTGGAGTTTATTAAAAGCTCAGAAACTTTCTTATATGGCTGACATGATTGGGGCCATTTCATTAGAGGCTTTTGATGGTAGAAGTGAATGTTTTGATGAATTGATTCATTTGGTTCGCCCTCATAAAGGACAATTGAAAACAGCTGAAAATATTCGTGATTTCTTAGATGGTAGTGAAATCCAAGAAGGGAAGAAGGAGCATGTTCAAGATCCTTATTCTTTTAGATGTATGCCGCAAGTGCATGGGGCTAGTAAAGGTGTGATTACGCATGTAAAAGATGTGTTTACTACAGAAATAAATTCAGTAACGGATAACCCAACCATTTTTATTGGTGAGGATAAAATAATTTCAGGAGGTAATTTCCATGGTCAACCATTGGCTATGGCTATGGATTATTTAGCAATTGGGCTATCAGAATTAGGTTCTATTTCAGAAAGAAGAACTTATCAATTGATTTCAGGGCAAAGAGGTTTGCCTGCATTTTTGGTAGCTGAACCTGGTCTTAATTCAGGAATGATGATTCCTCAATATACGGCAGCAAGTATTGCAAGCCAGAATAAGCAGTTATGTACCCCTGCTTCTGTAGATTCTATCGTTTCATCAAACGGACAGGAGGATCATGTTAGTATGGGAGCAAATGCAGCTACAAAATTATACAGAGTAGTAGAAAATACTGAACGTATTTTAGCTATTGAACTTTTAAATGCTACTCAGGGTATTGCTTTTAGAAATGCAAAATCTTCTGATTTTATTGAAGGAATCTTGGATATTTACAGAGATGAAGTGGAATTCTTAAGTGCGGATAGATTACTGCATGATGATATTGAAAGATCAATAGGTTTTTTGCAAGGTCTTTCAGTTGATACTGAGTTACTTTAAAGTCTAATTCGTAAAAACATATTCCAATATATTAGCTCCCATTTGTAGAGCTTTTAGTCGGATTTCCTCGCTATCATTATGTACTTCTGCATCTTCCCATCCATCTCCAATATCAGATTCAAAAGTATAGAGTAATACTAAACGTCCATCAATAACAATACCAAATGCTTGTGAAGGACTTGCATCATGTTCATGAATCTTTAGGTAAACCATTTTTGAATTTATATTTTCCATGAAAGATAGGATGATTAGTTGGTAATTCTACTAAATCTGCTTCAGGGAATACCTTTCTTATTTCTGTACGTACGAAAGGATCCATCCCGTAATTATCATCAATATGTAAGAACCCACCAGCTAATAGATAGTTTCTTAAATTCTCTCTTTCACTAGCATTAAAAACTACATTTCCATGACCTGTCATGTGTAAGAAAGGATAGTTAAATATATCACTACTTCCTACTTCAACAGTTGCAGGTTCTTTTTGATGTTTGTACCAATATTTTCGTTTGCAAATGCAATTAGGTTAGGTAGGGCAGTAGGGTTTGCATACCAATCTCCACCACCATTGTATTTTAATATAGCTATTTGGTAAGTGTTTTGACCAAAAGTAAATAGAGGAATAAATAATAGTGTGAAAAGTAATTTCTTCATAATTTAATCTTTTAATATTTATGGTGTGTGCAGCTATAATTCCTGCTGTTTCTGTTCGTAATCTACTTGTGCCCAAACTTACTGCTTTAAAGTGGTTTTGTAAAGCTAAGTCAATTTCTTTTTGGTTAAAGTCTCCCTCAGGGCCAATTAATATTATGGTTTTTTCTGCTTTATTTACTGTCTTTAAATCTTTCTTTTCTCCATCCTCACAATGGGCAATATACTTAGTACCTTCATAATCCTGTTTTATAAAATCATTTAAACTAATTGCTTCATTTAGCTTTGGTAAATGAAATTTTAATGATTGTTTCATTGCCGATAGTAAAATTCGAGAGCATCTTTCAGTTTTTATTACTTTTCTTTCAGAGCGGCTGCAAATAATAGGAGTAATCTCATCAATACCAATTTCAGTAGCTTTTTCCAAAAACCACTCAAACCTATCCATATTTTTAGTTGGAGCAATGGCAATGTGCAAATGGTAGTTGTGTTGTTTTTCTTTCTGCTCGCTGCTTATAATTTCTAATCTGCACTTTCTTGTGTCGGCAACTGTTATTTTAGCTTTGTAAAATCCTCCTTTTCCATCTGTAAAATTTAAAATATCACCTTCCTTTTTTCTGAGTACTTTAGTAGCGTGCTTACTTTCCTCAGCACTCAGTATTATTTCACTTTCAGGATTTTGGATGTAGAATAGTTGCATAAATCAAAAGTATAAAAAAAGCCGAGCATTTGCTCGGCTTGTTCTATAATCTATGGTATAAATATTTATTGTTTCATTGTTGCTTTTGGTGCTGCATCTAAAATTTCAGCATTTGCATTGTCAGCAAACTGAGCAAAGTTTTTATTGAAAGCATTAGCCAGTTCATTGGCTTTTGCATCATAAGCATTCTTATCTTCCCAAGTATTTTTAGGGCTTAAAATTTCAGAGGGTACATTAGGGCAAGCAGTTGGCATCTTTAGTCCAAATACTTCATGTGTGGTATATTCTGACTGTTTCCAACTCACCATTTAGTATAGCTGTAATCATAGCTCTTGTGTATTTCAAAGAAATACGCTCTCCAACGCCATAAACTCCACCTGACCAACCAGTATTTATTAGCCAAACATTTACATTGTTTTCTTGCATTTTATTTCCTAACATTTCAGCATATTTTGTTGGGTGCAAAGGCATAAATGGTGCCCCAAAACAAGCAGAGAAAGTAGTCTGAGGTTCAGTAACGCCTTCCTCAGTTCCAGCAACCTTTGCAGTATAACCTGAAATAAAATGGTACATAGCCTGTCCTGTAGTTAATTTGGATACAGGAGGTAAAACTCCAAACGCATCAGCTGTTAGGAAGAATATATTTTTTGGATTCTTACCAAGTGATGGCTTTGCAATATTTTCTATATGATCAATTGGATAACTTACTCTTGTGTTTTGAGTAATTGATCCATCTTCATAGTTTGGCTCATTTGTTCCTTCAAAAAAGGATATGTTTTCCAAAAGGGCTCCTGGCTTTATGGCTGCAAATATATCGGGCTCTTTCTCTGCAGAAAGGTCAATACATTTTGCATAACACCCTCCTTCAAAGTTAAAAACAGTATCCTTACTCCAACCGTGCTCATCATCACCAATTAGGTTTCTGTTTGGGTCAGCCGAAAGAGTGGTTTTTCCTGTTCCTGATAGTCCAAAGAAAATAGCTGTGTCACCTTCTTTTCCAGTATTAGCACTACAGTGCATAGGAAGTACATTCTTTTGGTGAGGTAATATAAAGTTTAAAGCGGAGAATATTCCTTTTTTGATTTCACCAGTATAACCAGTACCACCAATAAGAATAATCTTTTTTGTAAAGTTAAGAATAGCAAAGTTATGCTGACGGGTTCCGTCAACTTCAGCATCTGCCATAAATCCTGGTGCATTTAAGATAGTCCATTCTGCATCAAAACTCTCAATTTCAGTATCAGTAGGGCGTAGGAACATGTTGTAGGCAAACATATTGCTCCAAGCATGTTCATTAACTACACGAATATTCATTTTGTATTTTTCTTCAGCACAAGCGTAAACATCTCTTACATAAAGCTCTTTTTTACTTAAGTAGTTCAATACTTTCTGATGTAATGCATCAAATTTGTTTTCATCAAAGGATAAATTAACATCTCCCCACCAAACGGATTCTTCAGTAATAGCATCTCTCACAATAAAACGATCCATTGGCGAACGGCCAGTAAATTCTCCTGTATTGATATTGATTGCCCCGCTTGAGGTTAAGGTTGCTTGTCCTTTTTCAACTGCAATATTAGCCAATTCTTTAGCTGATAAGTTCCAGTGTGCAGTTGCGTTTTTAATTCCTAAATCAGAGATGGTAGCATTAATTGCTCGCTTGCCTGTTTCGGTCATAATATTTTTTGTTTTGTTTTATGGGGCCAAAGTTAAAGATTAATCGCTTATACAATAATATTATGCTTATTTTTTAATGCTAAAGAATAACCCTATCCATGAAGTAATTAATAATAGGCCTCCAATAGGAGTTATTGGTCCTAGATAAGACATTGAAAATCCGATTAAATCCTGAATGTTTAATAAGTAAATAGAAAATGAAAATAGAATGATTCCTGCAGACATTATTTTAATTATGCTGCTTAACCTTTTAGTGAAATAATTCATATTGAAGGAAAGAATTAAAATAGTTAATCCATGAAAAAATTGATATCTAACTCCTGTTTGAAATGAGCTGAGTTGACTTTCACTAAGCACCTCTTTTAAGGCGTGAGCACCAAAAGCTCCTAATATTACTGCACTTAGGCAAAATAGGATTGCTATTTTTATTGAATTTTCTGTTGTCATTTTGTTTCCTTTATTGGAGCAAAAATAATACTTTAGCACCTGAATTTACAAAAGCAAATGAAAAAGATATTAGTAATAGGAGCAGGAAGGTCAGCAGTGACATTAATTAAGTATTTATTGGATAATTCAATAGCTAATAATTGGCTCGTTACAGTTGCTGATTTTTCAATTGAACTAGCAGAACTAGCAGTTGCTAATCATGAAAATGGAAAAGCAATTTTATTTAATGTAACGGATGAAATACAAAGAAAATCTGAAATAGGAAATGCTGATATTGTAATATCTATGTTACCAGCAAGCTTACATATTACTGTTGCTAAGGATTGTATTTCTTTAGCTAAAAACTTGGTTACGGCATCTTATGTTTCTCCAGAAATTGCTGATTTAGATGAAAAGGCAAAACAAGCAGGTGTACTCTTGTTAAATGAAATTGGTTTAGATCCTGGAATTGATCATATGTCTGCTATGCAAGTAATTGATGAAATCAAAGAAAATGGTGGTGAACTGACTTCTTTCAAATCCTTTTGTGGTGGTCTTGTTCATCCTGATTATGATAACAATCCTTGGAATTATAAATTCACTTGGAACCCTAGAAATGTAGTATTAGCAGGGCAAGGTACTGCACAATACATTAAGCAAGGGAAATATAAATACATACCTTATACTAAACTTTTTGAACGTACAGAAGTAATGGAAGTATTGGATGCAGGAGAATTTGAGGGTTATGCAAACAGAGATTCATTGGGTATAGAGTCTGCTTATGGATTAGAGGATATCCCAACTCTTTTTAGAGGTACGCTTAGAAGAAAAGGATATTGCAAAGCTTGGAATATGTTTGTGCAGTTAGGCATGACAGATGATACTTATAAAGTTGAAAATTCAGAAAATTTAACTTACAGAGCATTTATTAATTTATTTTTCCCTTACAATAACGAACTTTCTGTTGAAGAAAAGTTCTGTAGTTATTTAAATCTATCTCAGGATTCTGAGGAATTTAGTAAAATTGAATGGTTAGGTGTTTTTACAGATACTATTGTAGCTTTAAAAGATGCTTCTCCAGCTCAGATTTTACAAAAAATTTGTGAAGAAAAATGGACGTTAGATGCTGAAGATAAAGATATGATAGTAATGCAGCACCAGTTTGAGTATGTGCAAAATGGAGAGCAAAAGAAACTAAATTCCTCATTACTTGTTTTTGGAGATGATCCTAGATATACTTCTATGGCAAAAACAGTAGGATTACCAGTAGCTATTGCTGCCAAATTAATTTTAACTGGTAAGATTAAATCAACTGGAGTGAAAATCCCGACTACTAAAGATATTTATATTCCCGTATTAAAAGAATTGGAAGAAAATGGAATTAACTTTGTTGAGGAGTTAGTTTAAATCTAACAATTCATCAGGAATTTGGACTTCCATCACACCTTCTTTTGGGTCAATTCCTTTTACAAATTGTTCGTGCATTGGGAAACAAAATTCTATGCCGTTTTTTTCAACATAAATTAATTGCTGTGAAGTTTGTGAGTTTATGTAGGATATTTTGCCTAATTCTCCATGCTTAATATCAAATACAGTATAGCCAATTAGCTTTTTCTCTGTAATTTCAAGTTCATCTGTTTTAGGAATCAATTCCTTGGGTAAATATACTTTTCGTTTGAGTATTTTCTTAGCTAAAGCCTCATTTTCTATATCTTCAAATTTTACAAGAACAACATTGGGTTTTGTTGCACGTGCTTGTTCAATAAAGTAAGGGACAAGCTCATTATTCTGCTCAATTAAAAAATAAGTAAGCTTAGAAAAATCAAAAGGGATGTCATCATCATTATAGATATTGACATCCCCTTTATAACCATGCAATTTAAAAACTGTTCCAAATAAGAAGCAATCTTTTTTTTGCATTACGTGAGTATTAAGCTTCTTCTGTTTTTTCTTCAGCAGCTGGTGCTTCTTCAGCAGCTGGTGCTTCTTCAGCAGCAGGAGCTTCTTCAGTAGCAGGAGCTTCTTCAGTAGCAGGAGCTTCTTCAGCAACAGGAGCTTCTTCAGCAACAGGAGTATTTTTAAGTGCTATTGCTATCGCTCTTTCATCACTCTTAGCTTTTTCAGCAGCTAATGCCGCTTTTTCAGCAGCAATTACTGCTTTTTCTATTCCTGATTTTTCATCAGCTACTTTATTTTCTTTGTCTTCCATCCAAGCTGTAAATCTTTTTTCAGCCTCTTCTTCTGTGAAAGCACCCTTAGCTACACCAGCCATTAAGTGTTTTTTCATCATTACTCCTTTGTAAGAAAGTATTGCTCTTACCGTATCAGAAGGTTGTGCACCTTTAAGTAGCCAATTTACTGCGCCATCAAAATCTAAATCGATTGTTGCAGGCTTAGTGTTAGGATTATATACTCCTAATTTTTCAATAAATCTTCCGTTTCTTGGAGCTTTTTGGTCAGCTACTACTATATGGTAAAATGCTTGTTTTTTTCTACCGTGTCTTGCTAATCTTATTCTTGTTGACATTTTTTTTTAATTTGGTTAAACCATCTCTGTGATTAGTCCTCATTATTGAGGGGCTGCAAAATTATAAATATTTTCCAAATTAAACCTAATTGTTATATGATTTATTTATGTTATGATTTTTCATGATCATTAAAACAGTTATTTATCATAAAAAATGATTAATTTTGGCGTCCGAAATTTTAATTTGAATTATGATGAGTACAAAAGTGAAAACAGTAAGATAAGAAGATCTCAAAGGATGATTTTAAATCAACTATTTTATCTGATTACAGGTTAGCTGCTGAAGTAAGAGAATCAGGAGCTCAAGGAAGGCGAGATGTGCTTTCTGGTAAAGGTAGTTTTGGGATTTTTGGTGATGGAAAAGAATTAGCTCAAATTGCTTTAGCTAAAGTATTTAGACATGGTGATTTTCGTGCGGGTTACTATAGAGATCAAGCTTTAATGACTGCATTGGGGCAATATTCTCCAAAACATATGTTTTCTGCTTTGTATGGTGATCCTGAATTAGAAAGAGAGCCATCTTCAGGCTCTAGACAAATGATGAATCATTTCGGAACTCGTTTCTTAAATGATGATGGAAGTTGGAAGAATTTGATGGAACAGAATAATTCTACTTCTGATATGGCTTGTTTAGCTTCACAGTTTCCAAGATTAGTTGGTTTAGCTCAGGCATCACAGGTTTATAGAGATAATCCTGAATTAGCTAAGAGTAAGCCAGGATTTACTAATGGAGGTTCAGAAATTGCTTTTGCAACAATTGGAAATTCTTCTTGTGCTGAAGGTCATTTCTTTGAAGCAGTAAATGCAATTGGAGTTTTACAAGTTCCTGCTATTATTTCTATTTGGGATGATGGTTACGGAATTTCAGTTGCGAATGATATACAGATGACTAAGTCAGATGTTTCAGAAGTATTGAAGGGTTTCCAGATGGATGAGAAAGGGGCTGGTTATGATATTGTAAAAGTAATGGCTTGGGATTATCCTGCATTAATTTCAGCTTATGAAAAAGCGGAGAAATTAGCCAGAGAAAAGCATATTCCTTCTATTATTCATGTTATTGAAATGACACAGCCTACTGGTCATTCAACGTCTGGTTCTCATGCTCGATATAAAAGTAAAGAGAGATTACAATGGGAAATTGATTTTGATTGTAATAAGAAATTTAAGGAATGGATTTTAGAAAATGAAATTGCTACTCAAGAAGATTTATCTAATATTGATAAGGAAGTTATTAAATTTGTAAAAGAACAGAAGAAAGAAGCTTGGACAGAGTATCAGGCTCCTATTAAAGTAGAGCTAAAAGAAGTGATTACTATTTTTAATTCTATTGCTGCTCAAGTAAGTATTCCTGAAATTGCAGATTGGATTAAAGATTTAAATCAATCGGCAATGTTTGGTATTTTCAGAAGAGATTATTTAAGTAAAGCAAGGATGCTTTTAGGAATGATTGTAAATGAAGATATTCCTGAAAAAGCAACTTTGCGTAATTTCATTAATAGAACTAACTCTGAAAACTACAATAGATATAATACGAAACTATATAATGAAACATCAACTTCTGCATTAAAGGTTGCAGAGGTTAAACCTACTTATAATAACGACAGTGAAGAGGTGGATGCGAGAATTATTTTAAGAGATAACTTCCATCATATGTTTGAAGCTATTCCGGAAGCAATGATTTTTGGAGAAGATGTTGGTAAAATTGGTGGTGTAAATCAGGGTGTTGAAGGTTTACAAGATAAGTTTGGTGAAAGTAGAGTAGCTGATACAGGCATTAGAGAAGCAACCATTATTGGTCAAGGAATCGGACTTTCTTTAAGAGGATTAAAGCCTATTGCTGAGATGCAATATTTGGATTATGTAATTTATGGTTTTCAACCTATGGTAGATGATATTGCATCTTTACACTACAGAACTCATGGTGGACAAATTACGCCTTTAATTATTCGTACTAGAGGGCATAGATTAGAAGGAATCTGGCATTCAGGATCTCCAATGGGAATGTTGTTAAACGGTACTAGAGGAATGTATTTGTGTGTGCCAAGAGATATGACAAGAGCAGCAGGATTTTACAATACTTTAATGCAATCGAACGATCCAGCTATGGTAATTGAGTGCTTAAACGGATATAGAGTAAAAGAAAAATTGCCAAATAATATTGGTGAATTCAGAGTTCCATTAGGTAAAGTAGAAACCACTAGAGAAGGAAATGATATTACTTTGGTTTCTTACGGAAGTACTTGGAAAATAGTAATGGATGCTGCTGAGCAATTAGAAAGAGCAGGAATCTCTTGTGAGGTGATTGATACGCAAACTTTAGTCCCTTTTGATTTATCGCATGATATTGTAGAGAGCGTGAAGAAAACTAACCGATTATTAGTGATTGATGAGGATGTTCCTGGAGGTGGATCAGCTTATATTTTGCAGAAAATTGTAGAAGAACAAGATGCTTATCACTTCTTAGATTCTGAGCCTCAAACTTTAGCAGCTAAAGCTCACCGTCCTCCTTATGGTAAAGATGGTGATTACTTTACAAAACCATCTGCAGAAGATATTTTTGAAAAAGTATATAAAATGATGGGTGAAGTAAATCCTACTAAATTCCCATCTTTATACTAAATGAAAAAAACTACTGAATCTGATTCTAATTATGATGGTTTAGATAAAATGAGCACAGTTGATTTGCTTATAAACATTAATAGGGAAGATAAAACGGTAGCACTTTCAGTAGAAAATCAAATACCTCAAATTGAACAATTAATTAATGCAATCGTTCCTAATATGAAAATTGGAGGACGTTTGTTTTATTTAGGAGCTGGTACTTCTGGTAGGCTAGGAGTTATTGACGCTTCAGAATGTCCGCCTACTTTTGGTGTAGATCATGGTTTGGTAATTGGAATTATGGCAGGAGGTGATAAAGCTATGCGTAAGGCAGTGGAGTTTGCAGAAGATAGTAGTGAGTTAGGGTGGAATGATTTATCGGAACATGCAATAAACACAAATGATGTAGTAGTAGGAATTGCTGCTTCTGGTACAACTCCTTATGTGATTGCTGCACTTAAAAAATGCCAAGAAGAAAATATAACTACAGCTTGTATTGTTTGTAATGCATACAGTCCTGTATCTGAAGTTTCGGACTACCCAATTGAAGTGGTGGTAGGTCCTGAATTTGTAACAGGAAGTACGCGTATGAAATCGGGTACGGCACAGAAATTGGTCTTGAATATGATATCCACTTCTGTGATGATAAAACTAGGAAAGGTAAAAGGAAACAAAATGGTGGATATGCACCTTTCCAATAAAAAATTAGTTGATAGGGGAACTAAAATGCTAATGCAAGAGATAGGTGTCGAATATGAAACGGCTAATGATTTGTTAAATCAATTTGGCTCTGTCCGTAATGCTGTAGATAATTACATTGGATAAAGAAAAAATAATAGAAGGGGTAATGTGGCTTTCAGGATTTTCACTGTCTATTATTTTATCAGCAATTACTTTGTATGCAGGCTTCAATAATGTGCGAAAAGCTGATGACTATACCGTTCTGATTATTGGATTATTATTAATTCCTGCTATTTTCTTTTTTGCTTACAAAGGAATTAAATTGATTCTGGATGCTATTTTTGAGAAGTAGTCTTATTTGCTCTTGTCATTTGTCTTTTTCCGGGAGGACCGTCTAAAACTACAATCTCAAAGCCAACTGCTTTCATAGTTCGTTTCACTACACCTTTTGCACAATAGGTTACTAAAAAACCATCTTCATTTAATAAATTATACATATTCTGAAAGACTTCAGCTGTCCATAATTCTGCTTGTTTTTCAGGGGAAAATGCATCAAAATAAATAATATCGAATTTAGTTTTGCTTGTGTATTTTTCTAAAGCAATTTCATTTTTTGTTAATTTAAAAAAATTATTTATTACATGTTCTTTTTCCCAGTTACATTCATGAAGTTGTAATAATTTTGATTTTTTTTCTCCAATCAATTCTGTGAAATTAAGCTGACTATAACTTTCTTTTGGTACAGGATATAATTCAATTCCATGATAATTAATATCAATTTTTTTTTGTTTTGCCTTTTGTGCCGTAAGTAAAGCGTTTAGTCCTGTTCCGAAACCAATTTCTAGGATATTAAATTGCTTTTTGTTTTCTGCCAATAGCCCATTTTTAATAAACACATATTCAGCTTCAACAATTGCCCCATGTTTGGAGTGATAAGTTTCATTTATTTTAGGGTTAAAAATGGAATGAGATCCATCATTAGTAATTACAATCTTGTTTGTCATTGTTTAGAAAGTTCATGGCAAATTTAGTTTTTATTGAGATCAAACACTTACTGTTGTGTAAATTATTAAAATAAAAAATATTGTTTCTGAACGCATAAGATATTTTTCAATAAAGACAATTTTTATTTTGGTTTCATTATTTTATATATATATTTGTCATATAAAAGAGTTAATAATTAAATAATTACAATTATGAAAAAGATTTTTACACTATGTTTTGGGATTGCAATAGCAGTTTCTTCTTATGCCACTCATCTTATGGGAGGGCAAATTTCAGCTACCTATTTAAGTTCTGATACAACAGGGTCGCATTACTATTTAGAGTTGGATGTTTATAGGGATACATTAGGAGTCCCAATGACATTAAACCAATCAGTTGATATCTTTATATTAGATACAAATGGGAGTTATAGTTTTGTTTCCACAGAAACTATCTCCTTTGGAGTTGGTGGCCCGGTTAGTTCTATGTCATCAGTATATGGAGTTGAGGTGTATCATTTTACTGATACAATTGATTTTCTTTCTAATGGCTATTATATGATAAAGTGGACTGATTGTTGTAGAAATGGAGCTATAGTAAATATGGCTAATCCATTAAGTGAAAGCATGAGTTTCTTAACCTATGTAAATGTGGATAGTGCTAGTCCAAATTCTTCACCAACTTTCTTAGCTCCACCTGTTTCATATCTACCAGCTAATACTTTATGGCAATATAATCCGTTGCCTTTCGATCCTGATGGAGATTCTTTAGTATGGCATTTATCTGTGCCTTTATCAGCAGGAATGTCAGTTCCAGCATTAGTTATGGGCTATGAGTACTTATCTGATACAACTTATTCTAATGCAACGGGTCTTTTTTCAATTGATTCAATAACTGGTGCCGTTACTTGGGATGCAAAAATGGTTGGTAATTTTGTAGCTTCTTTTGCAGTTGAAGAATACCGAAACGGTGTTTTAGTTGGAGCTATGAGTAGAGATATGCAATTTGTTGTTGTCCCTGACACTTCAAATGCTATGCCTGTTATCTCTAATATGCAATCATTACCAACAAATAATTTAGGATATCCTTATATTAAAATTGCTCCTGGACAAAACTATCAGGTTCATTTACTAGCTTCAGATGCTGATATAAATGACGTAGTAAGTATGAGTTCATTTGGTGAGTCATTTGGGTTAACTACTGCAGCATCTACTTTTGGCTATTCTTTAACGGGAAATGGTAATGAAATAGAAGGTACTTTTGCTTGGACACCAGATGTGAGTCAAGTTCGTTCTAATCCTTATTTAGTTGTGTTCCGAATTTCTGATAATTTCTTTTATTATGATGAAACTGTTCAGATTGAAGTAACAAATAATACGACTGCCTTTGATGAAGTAGCTGACTTTAAAGTGCATGATATTTATCCTAATCCTGCAAATACTAACTTTACTTTGCCTATAAGTTTGACCAAAGGAAAGCATATTGAGGTTAGTATTTATAATGTATTAGGCGTTAAGGTTTCTTCTGAACAGTTGAATCTTTCTGCAGGTAATCATGTTATAGTAAAGCATTTTGATTTAAATAATGGACAGTACTTTGTAAATATTACAGATGCTAATGGATTAACAATTACAACTAAAAAATTACTTGTTGTTAAGTAAACTTGTTTTCATAGTTTTTTAAGGTTGAAAAAGAGGGGTTTATCCCCTCTTTTTTTATACTTTTGCAGCACTTTTAAAACAAGGAATAATTGCTTATGAAAGTTACAAAAACAAGTAGATCAAAACTAGATTCAACTGATTTTTCAAACTTACCTTTTGGTACAGTTTTTTCTGATCATATGCTTGTTTGTAATTATAAAGATGGTAAATGGGATGAGGCTGAAATTTTACCTTACGGACCAATTCCTATGCCTCCGGGTGCTCAAGTTTTACATTATGGTCAATCCGTTTTTGAAGGAATGAAAGCTTTTAAAAACAATTCAAACGAAATATTACTTTTCAGAAAGGAGGAGAATTTTAAGCGTTTGAATCAATCAGCTGAGCGCTTGTCAATTCCAGTAATTGAGAAGAGTATTTTTATGAATGGCTTAGATAATTTATTAGAAATTGATAGTGAATGGTGTAAGGCTGACCAAGGCTACTCATTGTACATCCGTCCTTTTATTTTTGCATCAAGTGAGTGTGTGAAAGCATCAGCATCAGAAGAGTATACATTTATTATTATTACTTCTCCTACAATAAATTATTATGCAGGAGAAATGAATGTAGTAATTGAAGAGCATTATACTAGAGCTCCTCAGGGAGGGGTTGGTTATGCAAAAGCGGCAGGAAATTATGCAGCTTCATTTTATCCTACAAAGCAAGCAAACGCTAAAGGTTTTCAGCAACTAATATGGACTGATGCAAAAGAGCATAAATACATTGAGGAGTCAGGAACTATGAATATTTGGTTAAGAATAGGAGATACTTTAATTACACCTGCGCTTTCAGATAGTATATTAGGAGGAATAACTAGAGATAGTATTATTACTTTGGCAAAAGATCATGGAATTAAGGTTGAACAACGAAGAATTCTAATTACTGAGGTGATTGATGCTTTTAATAAGAGAACGCTTAAGGAAGTTTTTGGTACAGGTACTGCTGTAACGGTTAATCCAATCAATACAATTACTTTTCGTGATCAAAGAATGGCTATTGAACTTCAAGCTGATTCTTTTGCTTTGAAATTGAAACAGCAGCTTCAGGGAATCCAAAAAGGGAGTATTGATGATGCTTATGATTGGACTTCTAAACTAAAGGCTTAAGCTTTATATTTCATTTTATAATGCATAATTCCGGCTTCTTCAAATATATTTCCTGATTTTTCAAAACCAACTTTTTCATAAAAAGGTATAACTTGTTCTTGTGCATGCATATATTTTAATTCATTACTTTCTTTTATGTCTTCCAGAATAGCTTTTAGGATAAGCATACCAAATCCTTTTCCTCTAGCTTGCGTAAGTACAGCAAATCGTTCGAGTTTAAAACCATTCTCTGTTTTCCTATGCCTAGCTGTTGCTAAAGGAATATCGTTTTCTATTAAAAGAAAGTGAATAGATTCCTCTTCAAACTCCCATTCTAATTCTACTGGACAATTTTGTCCAATTACAAAAACATCATATCTTATTTTATGTGCTTTTTTCATTAGTACTTCATCCTTAAAACGAAATTTTTTAATCTCAACCATAATTGTATTTTATGCAGTAAAAATATGTATTTTTGACAAATAAACTAAAAATAAGATAATGAAGAAAATAATTTTAAGCTTAGCACTATCGATACTTACCCTAATTAGCTTTGCTAATAATCCTAACGTTAATAAAATTAATGTGAATACAAATAATTCAACTGTAAAGTGGACGGGTTCTAAAGTTGCCTCTGAACATGAAGGAACTATTAATGTACAATCAGGAGTTTTAGATTTTGATCATGGCTTACTGGTGGGTGGTAATTTTGTATTTGATATGAACAGTATTAAAAATACTGATATTGAATCAGAAGAATATAGTACTAAACTTGATAACCATTTAAAGAATGAGGATTTCTTTAATGTAGCAGAGTTTCCTACTGCATTACTTACGATTACAAATGCTAAAAAGAGAGATGGGGATGATTATTATATTTTTGCTGACTTAACAATTAAAGGAAAGACCCATCCAATTACTTTTTCTGCAGTTGTAACGTTAGAAGAACTTAGCTTTTCAGCTATTGCAAATATTAAAATTGACCGTACAAAATGGGATGTTACTTATAATTCAGGAAACTTCTTTGAAAACCTAGGTGACTACTTAATTAAAGATGAAATCGAATTTGATATTTTCTTGCTTTCTGTAAAGTAATTGACTATTTATTTTCTAGTAATTATAGCCTTTCTATTGGCGTTTATAATTGCTATTTATCAAAAAGTAAGAGGACTAAATTTTTGGTCCTCTTTTTTTAAATCATTACTTGCTGTAGCTGGGGTACTTGGTGTTATTTGGAAGATATTAGATTAATAACTTCTTCAGCCAAAAGATTTGCACTAATAGGATTATTCCTAAACCATAATTCAGGTTCAATAAGTTCTAGCTCGCTTAAGGATATTGTGTTGTTATTGTCATAAACAAGGTCAACTCTAGCGTAAACTGGGTTAAAAGGGCTTGCTTTTAGGCAGTTTTCTGCAAATATAATTTCAGCCTTAGTTGGTTGGTATTTCTCTACTCTGCCACCATGATCATCCTGCACACGAAAATCACCTTTTTTAGCTGTCTTTTTTACTGCATGGGTATATTTTCCTCCAATCATTATCAAAGATATTTCTCCTAAAAGAGTAATATTTTTTAAAAAACTTTGGAAGAGCATACATTCTACTTTTATTAACTCCTGAAAGATGTTTTCATGTTTCTTATAATTATTAGGGTTTATACGATAAGTATGCCTGGCAGCTCCTGAAATGGCTGGTTTTACTACGACTTCCATCCAGTTAGTTTTTTCAAAGAGTTGTTTTAATGTTGTATTTTCTCCTTTTTCTATAAATTGAGTAGGAGCAATATTGATATTTTTTTTGGCTAAATCTTGTAAATAGTGTTTGTCAATATTCCAATTAATTACTTCTGCAGAATTGATAAAAGTAGTTTTATTTCTTGTGTTTTCTAGCCAAGAAAAAAACTCATCAAAACGTTCAAAATAGTCCCATGTTGTTCGAAAAATAGCATACTTGGTTTTTGTCCAGTCAAAGTGTTTGTCTGCCCAATCCATTTTTATAACAAACAACCCTTTTTCTTCAAGTGCAGTTTGGAGTAATTGATCTTCTAGCAAAACCTGATCAATATACCAATTAGTTTTAGTAGGATTGACGTAACGATTGTCAGTAAGAATAACAACATCAAACATAGCTTTATTTGTAAGCGTGTTTTATCAAATCATTTAATTGGATTACCTCTAATGTTTTTTCATGAGTTGCTTCTAGTACAACTTTTGGTGCACAATTATTTTGTAAGGCTTCTTTCCAGCGCAAAGCACATAAGCACCATTTATCACCTGACTTTATTCCAGGAAAACCATACCTTGGCAGAGGGGTAGATAAATCATTTCCTGCTTCATAAGAGAATTGTAAAAAATCCTCAGTAGCTATAATGCATATAGTATGTAATCCTGAATCAGTTTGGTCAGTATTGCAGCAACCATCACGAAAGTAGCCAGTTATAGGTTCGTTACTGCAAGTAATTAAGGGTTCACCAAATACATTATTAGCCATTACAACATTGTTTTTTAGGGGTTAATTTAAGTCTTCTTTTTGCTATAAAATCGTAACAGAAATCAAGCAAAAAAGTAGGGGAAATAGTTAAAAAGTAAAGTTGATTATAAGGGAATTTTAATTGTCTGCAAATTTTTAAAACTGCTCTTGATTTGAAAAAAACAATATCATCATGAATATAAGCAACTGAGTTTTGATTTTTTATATGAAATTTCACAATTTTTTCTAGACCTTTAACTGAATTAAAAGGAATAAATGATATTTCATTTTTTTGTAATTTACTGCTTGTAAAGTTTACCCATTTATTGCAAAAATTGCAATCTCCATCATATAATACAATAGCTTTTGTCATTTATTCAATAATTATTATTTTTTCTTTAGTTCCATCATCATAAATATAGAAAAGAGGAGTATTAGAAATGTAGTTTGTTTCTCTTCCTAAAATATCAGTTATTTTACTAATACGCTTATCTTTTATATTTTCTTCTAAAGACGTTCTTGTACTAATTACCCCATTAATATCATACTTATTAAAAAACTCCCAAATTTTTTCTGCGGCATTTATATCCTGATTAGTTGTTCCGTTTGAAAATAATGCACCAGGCCAACTGTGCTCACCATCAATTATTTTATAATGTTCAACTGTAGCTCCATTAGTTCCGTTTTCCCAAATTTGATGTTCAGCTGTACAGCCATCATTAGTGTTTATGTCAGGTACATTAGTTATAATTGGTGTATTATTACAATTATTAAAGTTAGTCCAGAAATCCATAATACTTGGTATTGTAGCGTAAGGCACTGACCCGTCTGCTGTTCCGTGTATTTCCATAATGGGCATTTGATGGTTTGGGCTACAACTGTTAAACCAATTTGTACTCATACTTCCAGTAACAGATGCTATTGCTGCAATTCTATCACTTAATTCACAGGCTAGTTGATAACTCATAAATCCTCCATTTGACATACCCGTACTGTATATGCGGTTATTGTCAATATTGTAAGAGGCGCTTAAATTATCAATCAATGATTCTGTAAAACCTATATCATCAACAGTGCTTCCTCCCCAGCCAACATTCCAATGGCTTGTTCCTGAATTGTCCAATGTTCCTTCAGGATGTACAATAATAAAGCCTTCCGTATCGGCAATGGGTCTAAAGTCGCCATACCACATTTGTTGATTGGCATTAGATGTGTATCCATGAAAATTAAAAACTAATGGTACAGATGTCGCTGCAGAATATGAAGCAGGAACATATAAAATATAATCTCTTTGCAAGCCGCCATGGGTAATGCTTGCGTTTATTGTTTGTTGACCAAAAGTGAATAGTGGTAAACAGATTAAAAAGGCAAGTAATTTTTTCATTTATTGTATTTTAATTTGTTTAGTGATCGCCCCTTTTTTAGTTTTGATAAGTTGAATCTTGCTTTTTTTGTTACTTGTTCTTCCTAGTAAATCAAATGTTGTATTTGTGTTTTTTGAAGGGTTTATTTCTTCAACTTGCGTAGTGCTAAAAGGAACTAATTTAACATCCTCAATATTAGTGTTGTTGTTTAAAACACTTGCATTTATTGTTTTAGGGTAATATCCATTTTTACTAAAGGTGATGTTGTAATTCCCTTGATATAAATGTCTGTGATAATTCCCTATTGGTAGATTAGAATATACATGAGAGCTATCTATATCATGATTTAAAATTTCAACTTTTGCTTTTAATGCAAGTCCTGTGATGCTATCTGTTACAATACCTCTTAGTCCAAATAAAGATTGTTCTATATAGTTTAATAGAGAAGGGTAATTTGCATCCCAAAGCTCTGGTAAATCGTTAGGGTCTGGAGTTTTATCATCTGAAAGTTCTAAAGTAAACTCACGACAATACTTAAAGTAATTCATATAATCTTGTCTACCTCCATCTACTTCATACCAATCATTTCCATTAGTAATCCCATCATTCAGATAGTTAAAATATCCGTTACCACTATTGGCTTGGCAACTATCTGCATATTCATGAGATACATATTCCCACCAATTATCATCAGCAGTTAATGTACTCCAAGTATCCCAAGGATAGTTACATACTTCAGCACCACCATGCATATTTGCTGAAATTGTAAAACTTACAGTATCGGCAAGCCCCATAAAAATAGATGTTTCATTTTGATATGCATTTCCATCAGGATGAGGGCCATCTTGAGGGTCGGGATAATTTCGGTTTAAATCAATCCAATTAGCATTGTAGCGAGTTGCTGACCATACATCTTGGTTTCCTCCATAATAAGCTCCATCAGGGTTAGCTAGTGGGTTTATCCAAATATCAATATTATCAACTAATTGGGTTAATTGTAAGGTGTTTCCATAACCATTTAGAATATGGTCAATTAAGCGTAAACTTAAAATATAGCCTGCTAATTCATCTCCATGCATGGAGGAAGTGTATAGGAAAGAAGGTTCGTTTTCTTTTACTCCTACATTGTTAGAAATCTGTACGATTAGTATTTTTCGACCTGAACTTAGAGTTCCTAGATGATGTAATTTACAAATGTTTGGGAAAGAATCTGCAAAGGCTTGCATCATATTCGCATACTGCTGATAAGTAGGGTAGTAGTCCCAATTGCTTTTGCTTTTTTTTACATACTTTAAGGGTTCTTTTTTTATTATTTTGTATTCAATTTCTAATGCTAAAAATTTTGAAAACTCCTTTTGATTAGCATAAGCATAAGCAAGGTCAGCATTTGTTTTATGATCAATAGAAACAATGTCTGAAATCATATTTAACTGAAGCTTATTTTTATACTGGAAAGAAAAATAAATTTCACCTTTTTCAGTAAATAGGTGATCAATACTTTGACCAAAGCTTAATATTGGAATTAAAAGTAGTAAAAGTAATTTTTTCATTGGGTAAAAATAATGTTAATTATCAGCATATTAATCAAATAAAATAATAAGTCTTATGTGTTCAGTCTATTTATCAAATTTATCTAAAGTTGATTTCACTGCATCCTTATGAATTGTAAAAGTCATCATTTTTAATTTTACAAAATCTTCATGATAAAAGTAGTATCCAGGAAAATTTCCATTTCTGGCACCAGAACCACTATCCTTTATTAAAAACCACCAATCTCCCGTTTTATCAATTTTATAACCAATTAAATGTATTGCATGATCATCAGTTGTTGTGCCGTTAGAAAAACGGAATTGACGTGCATTTTCATCAATAAAATCTGAAGGAATGTCATAAGAAGGAACCATTGCTACATCATAAGTTGAAGAATAGCCACTTTCAGAAACATCACCACCAATAGAAATAGAATATCCATTTTCAATAGCATTTTTTATAGCAAACATAAACTCATCTAACGGGACATTGTAGTAAGCCTCACTTCTCCACCAATTATCGGGAACTTTGTATTCTTCTTGACTCCAATACGGTTTTTGCATTAAGCTCATGAAATCAACATAATTGTTTGGATCAAGTTTTGTAACATTTTTTAAAAATGATTTTGGAGTATAAGTTTTTCCAATATACTTAAATGAAGTAGGAGGGGTTCCCATATAATGGTTCAAAATAGACTTGACATTAGAAAGAATTGCTGTTTCATCCCAAAAGTTGATTTGTTTACAATTTTTTAAGTAAGCTTCAAATTCGCCAAACATTTTTTCATGATTGTAGTAGGGTTGGTCGCTTGGCTTTCCTTCATAAGCCTCAGCAGGAACTATTCCGTACCAATCCATCATTCTTTGCACAGCATTGGTTTCCGACCCTTCTCCTAAATGTGTTTTACCTCTAGTGTTTATGTATCCTCTTGCTTTTTCAATGTATTCAAAATAAACAGGATATAATTCGGATAGGTTAATTGTTTTCCCTGTTAACCTATGGATTTCACTTTCATAAAATGAAGTGGTAGAAAAGCACCAACAAGTTCCTGTATTCCCTTGTGAAATAGGATTTTCTGCAGCTACAATAGTAAATTCAGCTAAACTTTTAGGAATTTGTTTTCCATCAAAATTCATTTTAAAGGATTTGGTGGTTTCCTTTTCTTCTTTCTCATATTTATTTGATTCACTTATAATAGTTCCGTAAAAAGGATTAGAATAGCTCTCAAATTTTCCTTTGTCCTGTGCATTTGCTCCTGTTGCTATTAGAAGTAGGATTCCTATTTTTTTAATCATGTGTGTAGTTTTAATTTTAATGTTCAAATTTACAGTAATTTTGTAATTTGCAGGCCAATATTTAAATGCATTATATTTATGAATCCTTTAAAACAAATTTTAAAATGGACATTAATTTTTCTTTTATCGTTTACTACTTTTAATTTTTTTATTTCAGGTAAAATTGAGGTTTCAATTGAAATAGAAGCTCCTGTAGTTATTGTTTATGAAAAAGTTACTGATTTACAAACTTGGCCAACTTGGGCTCCTTGGTGGAAAAAAGATTCAACAATGTCAACCGTTTATTCTGGTCAGAAAAGTGGCTTAGGAGCAAAAATGAGTTGGTCTGGATTAGATGGTGGTGGAAGTTTAGAGATTGTAGAAGCTAATTTTGCTAAAAATTTGAAAAATGAGTTATTTTTTGAAGGAATGCCTCTATCTTATCGTATCTGGACTTTTCAAAAAATAGATAAGGGCACAAGAGTTACTTGGAGTTTTCAAGATGAATTGCCATTTTATGTTCATTTTATGCAACTTTTCATCTCTCCTGAGATAAAATCAGGATTACTATCTTTAAAACAAAAATGTGAAAGTATGCATAGCAGTAAATCTGAAATTAACCTTTTTGAAGTTCCAGAGTAATATTATTTTACATGCAAGTCCATTTGTGGAAAAGGAATCGTAATTTTATTTTCATTAAATTTTCTGTAAATAATTTTTCTTATATCACTTTTTACTTTTTCAATAGTAAAAATATTTTTACTATAAAAGTACAATTGAAAATCCATTGATGAATTACCAAAATTTACAAAGCGAACTTCTTTAAATTCACATTCTGAAAACTCTAAATGTACAATAGCACTTTCTTCAAGTGTTTTAATAACTAAATCTACATCACTTCCATAAGCTACTCCAATATCAATATTAAATAGTGTTTTTTGTGTTTGATGACTCCAGTTAATTACTTTGTTTGTAGTGATTAAAGAATTGGGAATAATCACAACTATTTGTCTTACATTCATTCCCTTTGATGTTCTTAAACCTATTTCTTGAATAATTACTCTGTCTCCATCAATCTCTAAAATATCACCCACCTTTACCGAATGTTCTAAAAGTAATATTATACCTGATAAAATATCATTAAAAGTTTGCTGAAGTCCTAGCCCAACACCAACTAGTAGTGCAGCAGACCCTGCTAATAGAATGGTTACTTTAATTCCTAATGTTTCTAACATAAGGCTAATTGCAATTATCCATATCAAATATTTTATAATTTGAAATAATGCAAAGGCACTTCCTTTATCGAGTGTATGAAGTTTCTTTTTATTAAATAATGCTTTACTAATTATCCATAAAACTAGTTTTGTAACAATAACAATAACAATTACATTTGTTAAGTCAAAAATAGACAGTGAATTATCATTGAAACTAAATATTTCAAAATTAAAAAAATCAGTTATTGTTTTCATTAGCTTTTTATTAATTAAATTTACATATTCCTCCTATACTGTCCACCAACTTCAAACAAAGCGTTGGTGATTTCTCCTAAGGAACATATTTTTGAGGCTTCCATTAATAAATCAAATATATTTTCATTTTGAACAGCAGCTTCTTGTACTTTTTGTAATAATTGTTCTCCCTTTCCTTTGTTGCCTTTATGTAGCTCCTTAAGCATAGCAATTTGGTATTTCTTTTCCTGTTCAGTAGCTCTAATTACTTCCTCAGGAATTACTGTAGGAGACCCTTTTTTGTTTAAGAAAGTATTTACTCCTATAATTGGGTATTCACCAGTGTGTTTTAAGGTTTCATAATGCAAACTTTCCTCTTGAATTTTACTTCTTTGGTACATAGTTTCCATAGCACCTAATACACCACCTCTTTCTGTAATTCTGTCGAATTCTAATAATACTGCATCTTCAACTAAATCGGTTAATTCTTCAATAATAAAAGCACCTTGAATAGGATTTTCATTTCTTGCCAATCCTAACTCCTTATTAATGATAAGTTGAATTGCCATTGCTCTTCTTACTGACTCTTCAGTAGGAGTGGTGATGGCTTCATCATAAGCGTTAGTATGTAAAGAATTACAGTTATCATAAATTGCATAAAGTGCCTGCAAAGTAGTACGGATATCATTAAAATCAATTTCTTGAGCATGCAAGGACCTTCCTGATGTTTGAATGTGGTATTTCAACATCTGAGCCCTTTTGTTTGCTCCATATTTGTTTTTCATGGCTTTTGCCCACAATCTACGAGCAACACGCCCAATTACTGCATATTCTGGATCAACACCATTACTGAAAGAAGAAGGAAAGATTAGGTCCAAATTCATTAATATCCATTCCTCTACTTAGGTAGTACTCCACATAAGTAAATCCGTTAGCCAAAGTAAATGCTAATTGTGAAATTGGATTGGCACCTGCCTCAGCAATATGATAACCCGAAATAGAAACTGAGTAGAAATTTCTTATTCCATTGTCAATAAAATACTCCTGAACATCACCCATCATTCTTAATGCAAATTCAGTTGAGAAAATACAAGTATTTTGTGCTTGGTCTTCTTTTAAAATATCAGCTTGTACAGTTCCTCTAACTTTAGTTAGTGTTTCTGTTTTTATTTTTTGTAAATAGTATTATCTAATACTTCATCTCCAGTAACTCCTAATAAGAAGAGTCCTAATCCTTTGTTCCCTTCTGGTAATTCCCCTTGATATTTTGGTCGTTCAACTCCTTTTTTTTGTAGATGATTTCAATCTTTTGTTGAACTTGATTTTCTAATCCATTTTCTGAAATATATTTTTCACATTCCTGATCAATAGCGGCATTCATAAAGTAGGCTAGTAGCATTGGTGCTGGTCCGTTTATGGTCATACTTACGGAAGTCATAGGATTTGCTAATTCGAAACCAGAATAGAGTTTTTTCAAATCATCCAAGACAACAGATGGAAACTCCTGCATTCCCAATTTTACCATAAATATCGGGTCTTCTCCTGGGTCGTTTCCATAAAGGGTTACCGAATCAAAAGCAGTAGAAAGTCGTTTTGCAGGCATGCCTAAACTTACTAAGTGAAAACGTCTTATTTGTTCTTTCAGGACCTCCTTCACCAGCAAACATTCTTGTTGGGTCTTCTCCTTCTCTTTTGAAAGGAAATAAACCTGCAGTATAAGGAAATTCTCCAGGTACGATTTTCTTGTAATTGCCATTTTAATAAATCACCCCAAGCTTCATATTTTGGTAAAGCAATTTTAGGAATAGATGACCCTGATAGGGAAGTGGTTTGTGTTTCAATAGATAACTCTCTATCTCGCACTTTAAATTTAAAAACCTTTTCTTGGTATTTTTTCTGTACTTCATCCCAGCTTTCAATTAGGATTTTGTTTTTTGGGTGCAAATCCAACAGAATTGTTTCGTATTCTGCTTTTATCTGAGTAATTACATCTTCTGATGCATTCGCTAAAATGTCTTAATGATTTTTGAAGAGAATATAAGTTTTGTGCTATATTTTTTTGTTCGATTGCCCATTTGTCATACGCTCTGTTGTTTTCTGATATTTCTGATAAATAACGCACTCTATTGGGTGGAATAACAAAAATCTTCTCACTCATTTCGTTAGTAATTTCAAAAGAAGAATCAAAGTTTCCTAATCCTTTTTCTGAAAATTTGTCCATGATAGCTTTGTAGAGTGAATTGGCTCCTGGGTCATTAAACTGTGAAGCAATTGTGCCGTAAACTGGCATAGATTTTACATCTTTATCAAAAAGTGTATTGTTTCTTTGGTATTGTTTTTTTACATCTCTGATGGCATCTAAACCTCCTTTTTTATCAAACTTATTTATTGAGATAAGGTCAGCAAAGTCCAGCATATCAATCTTTTCCAATTGTGTTGCTGCACCATATTCTGGAGTCATCACATATAAAGAAACATCCGAATGTTCAATAATTTCCGTGTCCGATTGTCCTATGCCGGAAGTTTCCAAAATAATCAAATCATAATTAGCTACTTTAAGTATATCTAGTGCATCATTTACATGTGCCGATAAAGCCAAATTAGCTTGCCTTGTGGCTAAGGAGCGCATATATACATTATTCGATTTTATGGCATTCATCCTTATCCTATCGCCTAATAATGCTCCTCCTGTTTTTCTTTTAGAAGGATCAACCGATACGATAGCAATTTTTTTGTCAGGAAAGTCGGTAATAAACCTTCTTACCAACTCATCCACTAATGATGATTTTCCTGCACCACCTGTACCTGTAACTCCAAGTATTGGTGTAGCTGACTTTTCTGCAATTTCTTTTATTTCGGATAAAATAGTGCTATGCTTTTCAGGGCAATTTTCTGCTGCTGAAATTAAACGAGCAATCGCATTTATGTTTTGATTTTTTACTTCAGAAATTCCGCCTTCTAAATGCTCGCCAACTAAAAAGTCCGAACGCTTAATAAGGTCGTTTATCATACCTTGCAATCCCATTGCTCTTCCATCATCCGGATGATATATTCTTGTGATACCGTAGGCTTCTAAATCCTTTATTTCATCCGGTAAAATTGTGCCACCACCACCAGCAAATACCTTTATATGTGTTGCGTTTTTTTCTTGCAATAGGTCATATATATACTTTAAATACTCATTGTGCCCACCTTGGTAGGAGGTCATAGCAATTGCATTTGCATCTTCTTCAATTGCACAGTTTACTACTTCTTCCACACTTCTGTCATGCCCTAAATGAATTACCTCACATCCAGTGGCTTGTATAATTCTACGCATTATGTTTATGGCAGCATCATGCCCGTCAAATAAACTAGCAGCTGTTACAATTCTTACTTTATGTTTAGGAATATATCTATCTGCTTGCTGCATAGTATCGGCTTTGTTTTAGCTTGCAAATATAAAAATAGTTTGTGGTTTTTGGTTTCTAGTTGCTAGAAACAAAATAGTGTAAAAAAAGCCAAGCTTTCCTATTATGCTAATAATGAACTTTTTTATTCTTTTTCTTCAAGATACTCGAGCTTACTTTTATTACTTTTGTATGTAATTATATTAATTAAATTATTCTTATGAATCTTGGATACGCTTGTATTAATTCTACCTTATCAGCTCAAAAACCAAAAATAACAACCAATCGAACAATGGTTAAAAAAACCTTTACTGAAAGAGGGGTTGATTATGCCGGTGAATTAAGCATGTTGAATGTTGCTGATTTATCGGCAATACTGAAATGGAATGTTGATAACGGCATTAAATTTTTTAGGTTATCATCAGAGCTTTTTCCATGGGCATCCGAATATAAATTTACTGATTTGCCCCAATACCAAAGTATAAGTAAACTATTATCTATTGCAGGTGAATTTGCAAAGAAAAATGAGTTAAGAATAACCTCTCATCCTGGCCCATTTAATGTTTTAGTTTCGCCCCGAGAACATGTTGTAGAGAACACAATTACTGATTTACGTATACATGGTGAAATGTTTGATATGTTGGGTTTAAGCAGAACGCCATTTAATAAGATTAATATACATTGTAATGGAGTGTATGGTGATAAAATTTCTGCAATGGATAGGTTCTGCAAGAACTTTGAAAGATTACCAAAATCAGTTCAAACTCGAATGACTGTTGAAAATGATGATAAAGCATCTATGTATTCTGTATTAGATTTGATGTATATACACAATAGAATAGGTATTCCAATTGTATTTGATTACCATCATCATAAATTTTGTACTGGAGATTTGTCAGAACAACAAGCCCTAGAATTGGCTATTTCAACATGGCCTGATGGTATTAAGCCTGTGGTACATTATTCTGAATCAAAATCATTGCATGAGAGTGATGATAAAATTAAGCCACAAGCACATTCTGATTATATTCATAAACTACCTAATTTATATGATAATGATGTGGATGTAATGGTAGAAGCAAAAGCTAAAGAATTATCAATATTACCATTTTTAAAAGTGTAAACTAATAAGCAATAACTGGACTGTACTAATTAAAAAATCCTTAGATTTACATTATTAAATTTTAAAATGCAAAAACTAATATTTACATTTTTTCTTACTCTTGGCATGTTACAGCTTTCGGCACAAGAAAATGTTTTTAGTTATACAATGACTAAAAATATTATAACTGAAAATGAAGAAAATACAAAGGCTTTTGATGTAAACAGAGTTTTGTTAAATCAGATAATATCTGAGAATTCAAATGAGTTCTTTTTTAAAATTCCTCTTATTGATGAAGGTTTTTTGAATGTAAATATGAAACAATTTTCGGTATTAAATCCAAAACATAATTTAATAATAGAATCAGCTAACGGAAAGGTAAAAGAAGATTATATTCCTGATTTTCAGTCTTATTATATTTTACATGAAGGAAAGTCAATTGGTACTTTTTTATTTTTTGAGAATTCTATTGTAATTAGTTATAAGCACAATAACAGACAATTTGAGTTAAATAAAATTGATAATGAATTTTTATTATTTGATGTTAATGATTGCTTGATTGAGAATACATTTTCCTGTAAAGTTGAAGAAAAAATGGAGCAGATAAATATTGAAGAAAATTTTCCTGAATCATCCGTAATGACTACGAAATGCTTGGAGTTGGCAATAGAAATAGATCAATATACACGTAATACTTTTTCGTCCAATGTATCAACAACAAATTGGGCGCATGCAATTATTGCAGGTGTTAATCAAGTATATTTTAATGAAGTAAATCTTAATGTATCAATTGTAACAACAATTATTTGGGAAACTACTGATCCTTATGCTTATTATATAAGTGATGCAAGTAATATGCTTGGTGCTTTGAGAAATCATTGGACAGCAAATAATAGTTCAATTAGTAGAGATTTGGTTCACTTATTAACTAAAAGATCAAATACAGGAACGGGTGGTATTGCTTACTTAGATGTTTTATGTAATAATTCTTGGGGCTATGGATTTAGTGCATCTTTAAATAATACAACAAACTTTAATTTTCCAAATCCACCATATACTTGGAATTTAATGGTTTGTAGTCATGAAATAGGCCATAACATAGGTTCTCATCATACACATTGGTGCGGTTGGCCTGGTGGTGCGATAGATAATTGTACTGATGTGGAGGGTGGTTGCCCAAATAATCCTGTAGCACAAATTGGTACAATAATGAGCTATTGTCATACTACTTCATCCGGTAGTCTTATAGATTTTCATTCTATAGTTATTAGTAATGCTTTAATTCCTGAAATTAATGGAGCTAGTTGCTTAACTATGTGTGCATTTTATGGTTGTACAGATCCAAATGCTTTGAATTATGATCCAAATGTAACCATTGATGATGGTTCTTGTATCTATTGTACGACTACTTTACCATTCAGTGAAGGTTTTAATAATGGTATAGGAAGCTGGACCAATACTGGTTCTGCTGGTAATTGGTCCTTAAATTCTGGAGGGACCCCATCAAATAGCACAGGTCCTAGTAATGGGAATTCAGGTGCTGGTAATTATATGTATGTAGAATCTTCCTCACCAAACTATCCAAATGTTGGCCCATTTTCTTTAACAAGTGAATGCTTTGATTTAAGTGGTTTAACCAATCCTTCATTATCTTTTTACTATAATATGTATGGAGCTGCGATGGGGACTTTAAATGTTTATTCAAATAGCAGTTTAGTATGGTCACTAAGTGGAAATCAAGGACAAGGCTGGAATTTAGTTCAGATTCCTTTAACCTCTGCTGGGAATACTCTCATCATAGAATTTGAAGGTACAACAGGATCTTCTTATACTAGTGATATAGCTATTGATGATATAAATATAATTGGATTACAGCAGGTGAATGGATGTACAGATGCTAATGCTATAAATTACAATTCTAATGCAACGTTTGATGATGGATCTTGTATTTATCCTCTTGCAGTTACTATCATTGGGGATAATGTAAGTTGCAATGGAGCAAATGATGGTTCTGGTACAGTAGCTGTTTCTGGTGGACAGACACCATTTACTTACTCATGGAATACTGGACAAACTACATCATTTATCAATAATCTATCTCCAGGGACATATACTTTAACTGTAACAGATGCTTCAGGACAAACACAGACAAATTCTTTTACGGTATTAGAACCGTTGCCATTATCATTATCTTTTATCATTACAAATGAGAGTGCTGCAGGATCAAATGATGGAGCTATTGACTTGACAGTAAGTGGTGGATTTGCACCTTATGTATATTTTTGGAATACTTCTCCCACTCAAACTACTGAAGATATAAGTGGATTATTGGCGGGAAATTATATTGTTTTTGTAGGTTACGATAGCTGGCTTTGTTTTGTAGCTGATACCGTTACTGTAAATGTAATTATTTCTGGTTGTATTGATTCAACTGCATTAAACTACGATCCTACTGCTAATGTAGATGATGGTTCTTGTGTTTACTGTGTGTATGGTTGTACAGATTCAACTGCCGTTAATTATGCTGCATTAGCAACATGTGATGATGGTACTTGTATAGCTTCTGTTTATGGTTGTACTGATGCTACTGCATGTAACTATTATGCTGGAGCAAACGTTGATGATGGTTCATGTGAATGGACTTCATGTATTGGTGGTATTTGTTCTAATGATCCTATCTCAGGCTTAGGAGTTACTGATGTTATACAGAATAGAGCTACCTTTACATTTGATGATATGAATACTTATGATGCTTCAGGGGCTCAGATCTGTAGAGTAGATCAATTGCGTATACAATATAAGGAATTAGGTACGTCTAGTTGGAGTCAGAAGAATATGGGTTCTCCAACAGGTTATGATCCTATTACTGGTATTTGTAACAGTACAACTAATACTGCTAAATTAGTATTAGGCTTAACTTCAGCAACTACTTATGAATGGAGAATGAAAGTATGGTATTGTGGAGTTGGTAATTCTGGTTGGGTTTCAGGACCAAACTTTACTACACTTGGTGATTGTCCTAATGTAGGTAACCTAACAGTTACTAGCCCTACAACAACTAAAGCTACCTTTACTTGGGATGCTTCAAATGGAGCTTATAGCTTTGTTAGATTACAAGCACGAGTAGATACTGTTGGTTCTTCATTCTTTAATATTGGAGGTGTAGGAGTAAATTATGGTTCATTCACTAAGAACAAGAATGGATTAGTTCCAGGAGAGTCTTATAGAGCTAAATCACGTACATGGTGTGATCCAAATGGAGGTGCTTATAAAGCCCCATCATGGACTTCATTTATTTACTGGACACAACCAACTTCTATTAGATTAGAGGGAGGTAGTGCAATTGCTAACTTAACTGTTTATCCTAACCCGTCAAGAGATGTGTTTAATGTAAGTTTCACATCAGAAGATACTCAAGACTTAAAAGTTAGAATTCTAAATGTAATAGGAGAGGAGCTTATAAATGAAAACTTAGAACAGTTCATTGGTGAGTATACTAAGCAGATAAACCTAAGTGAAAATGCTAAAGGAATTTATTTCTTGGAAATAGAAACTAATGATGGAATTATTAATAAGAAACTAATCCTTCAATAAATTATAAGAGAGCAGGTTTTAAAGCCTGCTCTTTTTTATTTTATAAAATAAGAGATTACTCAGATAATCAAATAAATTTATTAAATTTGGTTTAGTAGATTGGTTAGCGGTGCAAAAAGTGGTGCAAATTTTGGTTTTAAAGCTTACTGTAATCTAGTGAAAAGGGTGGAGGTTGTAATTCTGCTACTTGGATTTCCCCTTAGTCTATTTAAAATTTTTAGAAAATTATTGCCTAAATTTGCTTCATGAAAAAAACATTTTTAATTCTAATACTTTGTATTTCTTTTTTAGCCTGTGAGCGATCGATAAATCTGCCTGCTCCTTTCGATCCTTGTAACACAGTTACAGGTCTTTGTGAGATAACAGGAATAATTCAAAAACAAGGAGTGACGTCTTATCAGTATGGTACACATATAATTTCGGAATATGCCTTAAGAAGTAATTCTGTAATTTTAGATGATTTTATTAATTATAATGCAACAATTATAGGTTATCGGATCGAAGGGTATCCAATTGATGGGGGTCCAGTTTATATAGAAGTTACTGATATTGTATGCGATGTAATGGATTAGTGAGAAGTGTAATTCTGGAATAAATAAAAACCCGCTCAATTGAGTGGGTTTATTTTTGTTGGATCTCTTGGTCCTAATTTCGAACTTTTTTATAAAATTATTAAGTAAGTTTGTATAATGAAACGACTAATACTATTTTTTTCTTTTCTTACAGTATTAGGTTTTAGTCAAACTTTAGAGATTGATGAAATTGAAGCGATCGATCAAGAGATTTATTCTAAAATAATTGAATTCTCTTATGGAGATCTTGATGGTGATAATAATAGTGAATTAATGCTAATTCTAAATCGTTTTGACTCATCTGAATATAATATCCCAAGAGACCTTGTTATTTTAAAAATGGATGATTCAAAATGGTATGTATGGAAGAAATCAAGTGCTACTATTTTAGGCTCAGATGAAGGAGGGGTAAGGGGAGATCCCTTTCAATGGGCTTATATAGATAGTAATAAGATTTACATTTCTCATGCTGGAGGAAGTAGATGGAGATGGTCTGAAGATTACATTTATAGTTTTAAGCAAGATACATTTCTACTTAACTCATATTATTCTTATTGGGGAGCATTTTGTGAAAACAAAATTGAAGTTGATTTCAATCTTGTATCAGGTAATATAAATTACACTATAGATATTGAAGAGTGTCCTGAGGGTTTTGGTAATAATAATCATTTATTAGATTCACTTCCAATTACAGAAAATTTTTTATATATGGATTTGAGAATTGATTTATTTAATACAAATAGACAGATTTTAAAGATTATTACACCATTAAATAATACGTTTTCAATTCCATAAAGGATTTTTGATAACTTAAGAAATATATTTTTTTTATTTTGGTAGCCCTTAAGTTTATAGAGTTAAGATTTAATATTTTAAAAAATAAGAGATTACTCAGATAATTGAATAAATTTCTTAAGTTTGATTTTGTAGATTGGTTAGCGGTGCAAAATGTGGTACAAATTTTAGTTTTAAAGCTTGCTGTAATCTAGTGAAAAGGGTAGAGGTTGTAATCCTGCTACCCAGTTTTTTTTATTTTTAAAATTCCCATAAATTTTGAGTATTATTGTAGTATGAAAAAAATTATATTAATTAGCATTCTCTTATTAATAATATCTAAACTTTCTTTAGCACAGATGCCATGTAAAGAAGTAGTTGGTTACTACCCTAATTGGCAATGGTATGATAGAAATAAATTAGTTGAACCACAAAGTATTGATTATTCAAAATATACAATTATTAATTATGCTTTTATGAATCCTGAATTAGACGGTTCTATTTCTTTAACAGATTCTTGGGCAGATGAACAACTACTCCTTGGAGAAAACGATTGGCAAAATGGAGGATACTTACCTAATACTTCTCTTATTGATCTTGCTCATAATAATGGTGTAAAAGTATTGCCATCAATTGGTGGATGGACACTTTCTTCCAATTTTCCTTCAATTGCATCTGATGCTACTAAAAGAAATACTTTTGCCCAATCCTGTGTCTCTCTAATTCAAACTTATAATTTTGATGGGATAGATTTAGATTGGGAATACCCTGGTTATGCTCCACATGGTGGAACTCCTCAAGATAAATCAAATTTTAACCTTTTATTACAAGAAGTTAGAACTGCTATAGATAATTATGGGCAATCAATTGGAAAAACTATGCTTTTAACTGCAGCAGTTGGAGCTGGTGTAGATAAAATGAATAATGTAGACTGGCCAGTTGTAAGTCAATATCTTGATATTATTAATTTAATGTCTTATGATTTTTTTGGAGCTTTTGATTCCGAAACAAATCATAATTCACCACTTTATCAACCGGCACAAGGAAATCCAGGATTTAATCTTGATTCTGCAGTCACAAAATTAACTTCTCAGTTTGGTGTAAATCCTAATCAGATTACCGTAGGAGTTGCTTTTTATGGCAGATCAAGTAAGACAGTTGGTCCTGCAGGTTTATTTGTATCAACAACTGGATCCTCAGACAATATAACATATTCAATCGATGATGGTACCCCCCTCTATTATAATGTTTTAAATAAGATGAGTTTATTTACTAAACATTGGGATAATTTAGCTAAAGTTCCTTATTTGACTGGTACAGGAGGATTACAGACATTTGTGTCATATGATGATGAAAATTCCATTGGTGAGAAAGCTCAATATATTGTAGACAATAATTTGAGAGGGGCTATTATTTGGGAAATAACAGGTGATTATATTGAAACATTTTCAAATTCTGGTGTAATTGCCGGAACTCCTTTAGCTGATACACTAAACATTGTATTTTGTAATACAATTCCTACTTCTACATCAGTAAGTTCTATTCAATCTAATAAGAAACTTCTTAAAGTAACAGACCTCTTAGGAAGAGAAACAAAACAAGCAAATCAACCTCTCTTTTACATCTATGATGATGGAACGGTGGAGAAAAGAATAGTTATAGAATAATTATTTTATAAAATAAGAGATTACTCAGATAATCAAATAAATTTCTTAAGTTTGTTTTAGTAGATTGGTTAGCGGTGCAAAAAGTGGTGCAAATTTTAGTTTTAGAGCTTACTGTAATCTAGTGAAATAAGTGTTGGTTGTAATCCTGCTACATTTTATTTTGTTACTGTTAATTTAAGATTTAATGTATCAAGTATGTAGCAATAAATAAACTAATAATTATTAAATTTGTAATAATTACATGATTCGTTACAACTAATATTTTTAATTTAAATACTATTATGAAAACAACTTTACAATCAGTTTTTACAATTGCTCTTTTAAGTTTAGGGCTTACAGTAAGTGCGCAAACTAGATATCTAGATGATGTCTTTTCAGCAGTAATAGTTACTAGTGACGTGACTTATGCTACAAATATTAGCATATTTCCTATGCTACAAGGCCTAGCTCCAGGTCCACAAGATATAAAATGTGACATCTATGAGCCAACAGGAGATAGTTTAACAAATAGACCTGTAATTATTTTAGTACATACAGGTAGTTATTTACCTCCAGTGCTTAATGGAAAACCAACAGGATCTAAATCAGATTTATCAATAGTTGAACAATGTACCAGATGGGCAAAAAAGGGATATGTTGCAGTTGCTATGGATTATCGTTTAGGATGGAATCCAACATCAACAGATCAAAATGTAAGAACTTCAACTTTATTGCAAGCAGCATATAGAGGAATACAAGATGCTAAAGCAATGGTTAGGTATTTGAGAATGACTGAAGACAATGGAAATCCTTATGGTATTGATGAATCAAAAATTGTATTAGGAGGACAAGGTACAGGTGGATACATTTCATTAGGTTATGCTACCCTTGATGATGTAAATGAATTGTATTTACCAAAGTTTTTAGATTTTACTGACCCTACAAATCCTACTCCTTATGTTTATCCACCATTTTTTGGAAATCCAGATGGAACAGATTCTGCGTGGATACCAGCTGCATCCTCTCCAACTGGTCAAACTGAATTGTGGAATATCCCTAACAATCCTTCTTATAGTAATGATGTAAATATGGTGTTTAATATAAGTGGAGCACTTGCTGATATTTCATGGCTAGAAGCTGGTGAAGTTCCTATGGTATCTTTTCATTGTGAAAATGATCCATACGTCCCTATTGATACGGGTGATGTAATTGTTCAGACAACAGGTGATTTTGTTGTTGAAGTTATGGGAAGTAGAGTAGTGCAACATTATGCTAACCAATATTCAAATAATGATCCTTTTGCACTAGCTGGAATTTCTGATGTTTATACTACAGCTGCTAATTCAAATAATGGTGGATTAGAAGGTTTAAATGTATTTATAACACCACCGCCTTCAACTACACCTAATGCGTTTGGTGAGTTAGCAGAAGAGCAAGGTTCTCCTTGGGATTGGTGGGATAATACAGCATATGGAATACAAGCACAAGCTGTAAATGGTATCCCCGGAATAACTAGTCCAGCTTTTTTTGCAGCAAATGCAATTTTAGGTAATCCTAATATGTCAGCTGCAAACGGAAATTTATATTTAGACACAATTCAAGGTTACTTAAATCCAAGAATGTATGAGGTATTAAATTTTGGATATGTGACTTCTGGTTGTACTGACTCCTCAGCATTAAATTATAATTATCTTGCTAATTTAGATGATGGAACTTGTTGTTATTTAAACCAAGATCCAGCATCCGCACAAGAAATATTTGATATTAATGGTATTAGCACCATGGTCGGTCCTAAATCGTTTATGTGGGATCTTTCTAGCCCACAATTTGAAGTGCCAAAAGGAGGAGGTAAACATTCGATCTTTGCACATGAATATTGGTTTGGTGGAGTTGATGATGGTGGTCAATTAAGGGTAGCAGCACAAACGTATAAACAAGGTGGTAGTGATTTTTGGGCTGGCCCGAAGGGAGCTACTTCTTGTGACTCTATTTGGGATAGAGTATGGAAAATAAATAAAACAGATGTGGATGATCACATTATAAATTTTAACAGCTCTAACTATAGTATGCTTGATGTAATTGAGAATTGGCCAGCTCATGGTGATACTACAATAGGTCAAGCGTTCTATTTAGCTCCTTTTGTTGATGCCAATGCCAATAATATATACGATCCCTTTCAAGGCGATTATCCTGACATAAAGGGAGATCAAGCATTATATATTATTAGAAATGATGTTGGAAATTTACATTCAGAAACTGGAGCAGAACAAATGGGAATAGAGCAGCATTTAATGTTTTATGGATATAAGTGCGATGATAATTTAGCTATTAACAATTCTCTATTTGTTAATATGAAGATATATAATAGGGGGCCTAATACATTAAATGATTTTTATGCAGGAACATGGTTAGATCCTGATTTAGGATTCTATTTGGATGATTATGTGGGTTGTAATGTTGAGAAAGATTTAGGCTATGTTTATAATGGAGATAATATGGATGAGGGACCTGCAGGCTATGGTATTAATCCTCCTGCGCAGGGATTGGTATATTTAAATCAATCTATGTCTAAATTTGTATATTATAATAATGATGCTACTGTCCAAGGAAATCCAAATGGAGGTGCAGATATCTATAACTACTTAAGAGGTATTTGGAGAGATAATGTTCCTATGACTTTTGGAGGAGATGGCCATGGTGCTGGTTCAGGTTCAACAACCATCCAATCTAACTATATGTTTCCTGGAAATACAGACCCTGCTTTTACTGGACAGTCATGGACAGAACAAACAGCAGGTAACATTCCGGCAGATAGAAGATTTCTTATGTCAGCAGGGCCTATTGATTTAAACACTGGAGATGTATTTAGTTTGGATTATGCATTTGTTTTTGCTCGTGATTATGATACTTCTGGAACAAATAACTCTGTTGCTTTACTGTTTGATTATGTCGATTATGTAAAAGATTTTTATCAAAATAATACTTTAGTAGCTTGTAATTGTACGGACTCTACTGCAGTTATTGATTCTACTGTAATGGTATGTAATTTTTCAGGATGTATGGATTCTCTGGCTTATAACTACAGTTCTTATGCTATTCAAGATGATGGTAGTTGTTGTTATTTATCTTCCTGTACAGATCCATTAGCATTTAATTATGATCCTCTTGCTTGCTATGATGACAACTCTTGTGAATATATTGGATTAGAATTAACTCGTTTAGAGGGAACGGGAAATGGTAGCAACTTTTTAAATTTTAAAGAAGAAACTATAAATCAAATTCTGAATAATATAGACCATAGGTCATTATATCCTATCTATGAATCTGGAAAGAGCCCTATTGATATTAGAATAACTAATCAACCTTCTATAACAGGAGAATTTACGATTGCACTAGAAGATCCAGTATTAACTAATCAAGGCTTAATTACTTCTTATAATCAATGGTCTATCTATGATTCTTTAGGGACAGTAGTTGATTCCTCAAATAATGGGATTGATATAAATTCGATTAATCACATTTCATCATTAGGAATAGCTTTTCAAATTAAACAAGCTCTTAACCCAGGGGAAGATCCTTTTGTTACTTCTGGTTTATATGGTTTTACTACACCGTCAAATAATGGATTAATTTCTAGTTCTATTGAATTTGAGAATATAAACGACAAATGGTTAACAGGTTTAGCAGATAGAGATGATGATGGTTCATCTTGGGGTTGGGGGCTAAACTGGATAAGATCAGGATCCCATACTAATGATGATATAAGTACTTTAAGTGATTATAATCAGATAGATGACCCTAATGGTGCTTTTGAAGGAGCTGTATTGCAATCAAATGTAGTTCCCTTTTTTGGTGGCACACAATTTAATGGAGGTACTTGGGCTCCTTATCGTTTTGCATCTAATTTTTATGACGGGCCTGGGTTGAATAATTCAATAACAAATCAATCTAAACTAATTAATTTGAATTCTGTAGACATAGTATTTACTAATGATACTTCAAAATGGACAAGAGCATGTGTTGTAGAAGCGCAGGATTACCAAATACTTTCTATAGGTCAGCAGGAAAAAATGGGACTAAGAAAATCACCTTCAGTGGGTAAAGATGGACAGCCAGATGCTAGCGGAACTATAGGTATGGGTTGGTTTCCAGGTTATGCTATTGATATTGAAACTGGTGAAAGGTTGAACATTATTTTTGCTGAAGATTCATGGCAAACTTCTGAAAATGGATCAGATATGATCTGGAATCCAACAGCTAATATTGCTACAGATTCCATTCCTAATTTTGATCCAAATGCTCCTATTGGACAACAATTTAGTGGGGGTAATTATTTGTTTGGTGGAAAACATTTTGTTTATGTAGTTAATGGTAAATCATGGGTGAAAGGAACAGATGATTATATTAATGGAAACTTTTCTAATGTTAATGAGGCTCCTAATTATGACGAAGCGGCTTGGATTCATGCTAAACTACTCAATGATGTGAGTGGAGTAGGGAAATGGAGAGTATTTCAAAATGTTTCTTGGTGTGGTATTCCATTATTAGCTGACAGCATGAATTTACGTACCGATCCTTTAGGATTAAAAAATGATGCAACAATTAAACTAAGAGTGACAAAACCTTTTAAGCAGTATGAAACAGTTCACAATGATAAGTTTTTTGATTTGAATGCAACATTAATCTTAGGTAAAACATATGTTGTAGCTTATCAAAATTCAGCAACTACTTGGGGAGGAAAAACAATATCTCATAACGGAACAATATATTCTCCAGGAGATGAATTTATTGCAACTACAACCTCATTTACAGGCAGTGTTAAAGCAAGAGTTATTGAATATGATGCTGTAAATTTATTTAATCCTCTTTATAGTTTTAATGTTCAACCCGCAGGCTGTACAGATTCTTTGGCCCTTAACTATAATCTAGTTGCTATTGTAGATGATAGTACTTGCTATTACTGTAGTATTACAACAAATGTTATGCCATTTTTTCCATCAAGTCTATCCGCTTGTAATGGATTTATTTCTGTTACCCCTACAAGTGGTATAGCTCCTTATACTTACACTTGGAGTAATGGAAATACTACATCGCTTAACCTTAATCTTTGTGATGGAGCCTACACATATACTGTAATAGATGCTAATGGTTGTGAATTTACAGAAACAATTATTTTAACAAATTATGTGGGGTGTATGGATATAACAGCCTGTAATTATGATACAGCAGCCATTATTGATGATGGCTCATGTAACACTTTCTATGGATGTATGGATGCTTTAGCTTGTAATTATGATAGTTTAGCAACATGTGATGATGGTTCTTGTAACACTGTTTATGGATGTATAGATAGCGCTGCCTTTAATTTTAATGTTCTTGCTAATTGTGATGATAATAGTTGTATTCCATTTATTTTTGGATGTACAGATTCTACAGCTATTTTCTATAATCCAAATGCAAACATAAATGACAGTACTTGTATTTATTGTGATATTAGTATTTCACAATTAACTATCAATCCAAATACTATTGGATCATGTGATGGCTGGTTATTGGTGCAAGCTACTTCATCATATCAACCAATAACATACACTTGGAGTAATGGCGCTATTGGTTCTTTTAATATGTCTTTGTGTTTAGGAATGTATTCAGTTACAATTACTGATAATTATGGATGTTCAATTGATACAATAATTAATATCGGTAATGTTGTTTTAGGTTGTACTGATGCTACTGCATGTAACTATTATGCTGGAGCAAACGTTGATGATGGTTCATGTGAATGGACTTCATGTATTGGTGGTATTTGTTCTAATGATCCTATCTCAGGCTTAGGAGTTACTGATGTTATACAGAATAGAGCTACCTTTACATTTGATGATATGAACACTTATGATGCTTCAGGCGCTCAGATCTGTAGAGTAGATCAATTGCGTATACAATATAAGGAATTAGGTACGTCTAGTTGGAGTCAGAAGAATATGGGTTCTCCAACAGGTTATGATCCTATTACTGGTATTTGTAACAGTACAACTAATACTGCTAAATTAGTATTAGGCTTAACTTCAGCAACTACTTATGAATGGAGAATGAAAGTATGGTATTGTGGAGTTGGTAATTCTGGTTGGGTTTCAGGACCAAACTTTACTACACTTGGTGATTGTCCTAATGTAGGTAACCTAACAGTTACTACCCCTACAACAAGTAAAGCTACCTTTACTTGGGATGCTTCAAATGGAGCTTATAGCTTTGTTAGATTACAAGCAAGAGTAGATACTGTTGGTTCTTCATTCTTCAATATTGGAGGTGTAGGAGTGAATTATGGTTCATTCACTAAGAACAAGAATGGATTAGTTCCAGGAGAGTCTTATAGAGCTAAATCACGTACATGGTGTGATCCAAATGGAGGAGCTTATAAAGCTCCATCATGGACTTCATTTATTTACTGGACACAACCAACTTCTATTAGATTAGAAGGTGGTAGTGCAATCAATAACTTAACTATTTATCCTAACCCGTCAAGAGATGTGTTTAATGTAAGTTTCACATCAGATACTAAACAGAATTTAAAAGTTAGAATTCTAAATGTAATAGGAGAGGAGCTAATAAATGAAAACTTAGAGCAGTTCATTGGTGAGTATACCAAAGGGATTGATCTTACAAATAATGCTAAAGGAATTTACTTCTTGGAAATAGAAACTAATGATGGAATTATTAATAAGAAACTAATCCTTCAATAAATTATAAGAGAGCAGGTTTTAAAGCCTGCTCTTTTTTATTTTATAAAATAAGAGATTACTCAGATAATCAAATAAATTTATTAAGTTTGATTTAGTAGATTGGTTAGCGGTGCAAAATGTGGTGCAAATTTTAGCTTGAAGGCCTATTGTAATCTAGTGAAAAGGGTAGAGGTTGTAATCCTGCTACTATATATCTTTTTTTTTAATTACTATGCTTAGCATAACACTTCCTTTTTAAATCCTTTTCTTTGTGTTATGAAAAAACCACTACTTATATTACTTTGTTTATTCTCTTTCAATACGCTTATTTATGCTTCTTTTCCAATAATAGTAGACTCTAATGATCCAGTTGTTGGTCCCTATATTGGAGGAGGTTTATTTCTTACAGGTCTTGGATTTGCCATTTATTATTTACACCGATTATATATAAAGACTTATAACCCCTGGCTGCGGTTTTTAGGAGTTTTTGGTATAATTGTAATCTCAATTTTTGCACTATTATTTATTTGTATCTTTTTGATTCTTGCTTCTGAGAATTTTGATCTTGGGATGGGAGGATAAGAAGACCTCTATTAACTAAATTATTTTTAAAAGTCTTTTCTAATCAGAAAATAAAAATAATTTCTTAAGTTTTTTTTAGTAGATTGTTTAGCGGTGCAAAAAGTGGTGCAAATTTTAGTTTTAAAGCTTTCTGCAATCTAGTGAAAAGTGTGGATGTTGTAATCCTGCTAACACAACTTAAAAAACAAATAACCACCTAAACGAGTGGGATTATTTTCGGTGGGCCTCTCGGTCCTTATTTCTAACTTCTTTAAGATTTTAATGAGAGCGTGACTGTTTCAATTTGTTCTTCTCTTTGTATAGTGCAATTAATTTCATCACCTGGATTAAATTGAATAATTAATTCATGTAATTCGCTAGTTGAGTTAACCTTAATGCCATTTATTTCTAATATTACATCTAGATCCTTTATGCCTGCAAGTTCTGCGGCACCATTCTCCAATACTTTTGAGATTAAAACTCCCTTAAGCCCGCTTAGTTTTAGCTCCTTTTGTACCTGCATATTTATATCAGCAATATGAATTCCAATATATGCTCTACGTACTTCACCGTAAATTTTTAAATCATTTATAATCTTTTCTGCCATATTTGAAGGAATAGCAAAACCATAACCACTAAATGATCCTGTTTTAGATTGGATAGCTGTGTTTATTCCAATTAAATTACCATAGGTGTTGACTAGTGCGCCTCCTGAGTTTCCAGAATTAATTGCTGCATCTGTTTGAATAAAAGATTCAATACCACCATTATTAAGGATATTAATCTTTCTAGATTTTGCACTAATGATTCCGGCTGTTACAGTAGAATTAAGATTATACGGATTTCCAACTGCTAATACCCATTCCCCAACTCTTAGATTATTTGAGTTATCAAATTCCAAAAAAGGAAGTTTACTTTCTTCAATTCTGAGTAGCGCTAAATCAGTATTATAATCTTTTCCTATGATTTTAGCATTATATTTTCTCTTATCATTTAATACTACTTCTATCTCTTCGGCATTATTAATAACATGTCTGTTTGTAATTATATATCCGTCTTCTGAGATAATAACACCTGAACCACTTGCAATATTCTCTTTTGGTTGGTTGAAAAATTTCTTTCCATAGAATGGGTCATAATATCCATATACATCATTACTTATATATTTAGATTTTATATGAACAACTGCTTGGATAGCGTGTTCTGAAGCTTTTATAAAGTTAGGTCTATTGTTTTCTTCTCCTTTGTAATTTTTGTTGTCATTAAAATCAGATGCAAAGGTTTTTTTTGACAATATATCTTGTAGGAAGAACGATAGGCATACGCCTAATAAAACGTATAATAAGACTTTATATTTTTTCATTTTTTAGTGATTTAGATACCTTATAATAACTAATGTTAATATAAATTATTGTATGAATATAAATAATAAACCAACTCGATTGAGTGGGTTTCTTTTTGGCGGGCCTTACGGTCCTAACTTTGAACTTTTTTAAAAAATTATGCTTAGCACAATACTATATTTTTAAAGTTCTATTTTTGTTACATGAAAAAACTACTATTACTTTGCTTATTTTCTTTAAATATAATTACTTACGCTTCTTTTCCTATTACAGAAAATAGTCCTTCAGATATATCAAATGCAATAAGCTTTCAAATGGCTGATGAAGAAGAGGGGGAAGATGGGATTAAATGGTGGTTGCTTATTCCTTTTGTAGTTGCTTTAGGATTTGGTGCATACTTTTTAATTAGAGCATGGTGGAGATCGTGGAGAGATGATATTAGATGGGTTAAAATATTAACATATATTTTATTAGTTCCTTTATTGCTGTATTTATTTTTCCTTGTATTTCTAGTTTCTATAGGCTATGGCTACGGTAATTAATATTATTTGTAGTATTGTTGATCGTGGGTGTGTATGCAATATGTCATAAGAATTATTTTATAAAATAAGAGATTACTCAGATAGCCGAATAAATTTCTTAAGTTTGATTTTGTAGATTGGTTAGCGGTAAAAAATGTGGTACAAATTTTAGTTTTAAAGCTTGCTGTAATCTAGTGAAAAGGGTAGAGGTTGTAATCCTGCTGCTATATATCTTTATTTTTTTAATTACTATGCTTAGCATAACACTTCTTTTTTAAATTCATTTCTTTGCGTCTTGAAAAAAACACTAATTATATTACTTTGCTTATTTTCTTTAAACACGCTTACTTATGCTTCTTTTCCTATTACAGATAGCAGTTCTTCAGAAGTTGAAATTGCACAAGGTGTGTTTGACGATAATGATACTGCTGATATTGAATTGATCGTCCCATGTTTAGATTTTACCAATGAAATTAATGAGGTTATAAATACTAGTAAATTAATCAAAATTATAGATGTTTTAGGAAGAGAAAAAAAACAAACAAATCAACTTCTCTTTTACATCTATAATGATGGAACAGTAGAAAAGAAAATAATTATTGAATAAATTATTTTTAAAAGTATTTTCTAATCAGAAATTCAATTAATTTTTTAAGTTTATTTTAGTAGATTGATTAGCGGTGCAAAAAGTGGTGCAAATTTTAGTTTAGTGAAATAAGTTTTGATTATAATCCTACTACTACTTCGCAAATCCAAATAGAAAATTAAAATTTAAATTTGACTACTTCAGACTTCTTTTTGTCGGATTCACTAAATTTTTGAGAAATATTATATCTTTGAAATATAAAAATTAAAACATTATAAAATGAAGCATAAATCTAGAAAAATAATAACAAAACGACTTATTTCACTCTTAATATTTATTACTACTCTTAATGTAAGCTACGCTCAAGGATACATTAGCGAAACTATACAGCATGATGGTTTAATAAGAGAATATAGCATTTATGTTCCAGCAAGTTATGATGGAACTACAAATTTTCCGTTGCTATTTAATTTACATGGAGGAGGTGGTACAAATTCCGTTTGGCAAGCATCTTCCGACATGAGACCTATTGCCGACACTGCTGATTTTATTCTAGTTTATCCCCAAGCACGTCCTGACCCAAGTGACGGAAACTCTTTTAACTGGATTCCTAAAGTGCCAGGTACTTTTGATGATGTGCCCTTTTTTAGTTCATTGATAGATACGATTGCTAGTAATTATCAAATAGACCAAAACAAAATATATGCTTGTGGTTATTCCTTAGGAGGAGATATGACCTTTGAACTTGGATGTAAGCTCAATAACAGAATTGCAGCTATAGTTCCAGTAGCCAGAACCATGCAAGCCAATCCAAATAGTTTCTGCTCTCCGTTACATCCCACTGGAGTTCTTACAATACTTGGTACGGATGACTTTGTTTCTACATACAATGGAATCGTATTTGGCGGTATAGAATATTATATTTCCGCAGCAGCAACACATAGATATTGGGCAACGCATAACAATTGTGATACAACTGCTACTGTTAATATTGTAAGTCCAAGTGTTGAGCGATATACTTGGTCAACTGCATCAGGTTGTGCCTACGTGCAAGAATTAAAAGTGATAGGAGGAGGACATGATTGGCCTGGAAGTTTTGGAAATATGACGATTGATGCGAATATAGAGATTTGGCAATTTGTTTCACGTTATGATATCAACGGATTAATTGGCTGTGTAACTACATCTATCAACGAAAATAATGGACAGACTGACAATTATAAGGTGTTTCCAAATCCTTTTAATGAGGAGCTTACGATTGAAGTAAAATCTGCACAATCCAATGATTTTACGATATACAATGTTATTGGAGAATTAATAACCAGTGGTAAATTGAATTCTCAATTTAATACAATCGATTTGTCTTCATTAGCTCCTAATGTTTATATTTTGAATATTAAAAATCAGTCGATTAGGCTAGTAAAAACAAAATAAATGTTCATTTGAGTGTGTTTCTTTAATATTTTAAAAAATAATTTATTACTCTGAAAATCCAGTTAATTTCCTAAGTTTGTTTTAAGTAGATTGGTTAGCGGTGCAAAAAGTGGTGCAAATTTTAGTTTGATAGCTTGCTGTAATCTAGTAAAATGAGTGTCGGTTGTAATCCTGCTACATTTTATTTTGTTACTGTTAATTTAAGATTTAATGTATCAAGTATGTAGCAATAAATAAACTAATAATTATTAAATTTGCAATAATTACATGATTCGTTACAACTAATATTCTTAATTTAAATACTATTATGAAAACAACTTTACAATCAGTTTTTACAATTGCTCTTTTAAGTTTAGGGCTTACAGTAAGTGCGCAAACTAGATATCTAGATGATGTCTTTTCAGCAGTAATAGTTACTAGTGACGTGACTTATGCTACAAATATTAGCATATTTCCTATGCTACAAGGCCTAGCTCCAGGTCCACAAGATATAAAATGTGACATCTATGAGCCAACAGGAGATAGTTTAACAAATAGACCTGTAATTATTTTAGTACATACAGGTAGTTATTTACCTCCAGTGCTTAATGGAAAACCAACAGGATCTAAATCAGATTTATCAATAGTTGAACAATGTACCAGATGGGCAAAAAAGGGATATGTTGCAGTTGCTATGGATTATCGTTTAGGATGGAATCCAACATCAACAGATCAAAATGTAAGAACTTCAACTTTATTGCAAGCAGCATATAGAGGAATACAAGATGCTAAAGCAATGGTTAGGTATTTGAGAATGACTGAAGACAATGGAAATCCTTATGGTATTGATGAATCAAAAATTGTATTAGGAGGACAAGGTACAGGTGGATACATTTCATTAGGTTATGCTACCCTTGATGATGTAAATGAATTGTATTTACCAAAGTTTTTAGATTTTACTGACCCTACAAATCCTACTCCTTATGTTTATCCACCATTTTTTGGAAATCCAGATGGAACAGATTCTGCGTGGATACCAGCTGCATCCTCTCCAACTGGTCAAACTGAATTGTGGAATATCCCTAACAATCCTTCTTATAGTAATGATGTAAATATGGTGTTTAATATAAGTGGAGCACTTGCTGATATTTCATGGCTAGAAGCTGGTGAAGTTCCTATGGTATCTTTTCATTGTGAAAATGATCCATACGTCCCTATTGATACGGGTGATGTAATTGTTCAGACAACAGGTGATTTTGTTGTTGAAGTTATGGGAAGTAGAGTAGTGCAACATTATGCTAACCAATATTCAAATAATGATCCTTTTGCACTAGCTGGAATTTCTGATGTTTATACTACAGCTGCTAATTCAAATAATGGTGGATTAGAAGGTTTAAATGTATTTATAACACCACCGCCTTCAACTACACCTAATGCGTTTGGTGAGTTAGCAGAAGAGCAAGGTTCTCCTTGGGATTGGTGGGATAATGCAACTTATGATGCAATGTTTCAGGCTGTAAATGGTGCTCCAGCTGGATATGGAGCAGCTAACTCAATACTTGGAAATCCAAATATGTCAGCAACAAACGGAAATTTATATTTAGATACTATTCAAGGCTTTTTAAACCCTCGAATTTATGCAGTGTTGTTTAATAACACACCAACATGGGATTGTGATGGACTAGGTAGCTGTACTGACCCAGGAAATGGTAATGGAACTTATACTTCATTATCTGCTTGTCAAGCTAATTGTGTTGCAGTGACTCCATTCTTTACTAATGATTTTTCAGATTTAGCTGAATGGACAACATATGATGCTCTTAATGGAGGCTTACAAGATTGGGTAATTGGAACTGCTGGACCAACTGGTTTTTTTTCTATGCCTATGGGTGCTATTGCATCAACTACCACAGCAAATGGATTTGCAATGTTTGATTCTGATGCTTTAGGATCATCTGTAACTAATACCCAGGATGCAACAATTACATATAACGGAACTGTTGATTGTTCTGCTTATTCATATGTAAATATTAATTTTGAATCTTCACACAGAAAGTTTCAAGATTCTGTTTTTGTTGAAATTTCTAATGATGCTTGGGTTACTTTTGATCGATATGAAGTTCATGCCGATCAAGCTGTAAATGATCAATCTGCTAATCCTGAGCTTCTATCAGTCAATATTTCATCTACTGCAGGAAATCAAGCATCAGTATCATTCCGTTTTCATTATGAAGGGCAGTGGGATTACGCATGGATGGTTGATGATGTAAACTTTACTGAAGCGTTTAATTTAAATGATGAGGCTGAATTAACCACTTTAGATATAGTGAATTTTTCTATAGCACCTGCAACAATTGATATAAAAGGTATTATTACCAATGCCGGAGGTAATACAATTAATACAATTGATTTAATATGGACTGACGGAACAAACTCGTATACTGACAACTTAACAAATCTTAATCTTGCACCTGGTGCATCATATAATTTCACACATTCTGATCAGTTAACAATAACTACACCTGGAAGTGTAAATATTACTGTTAATATTGATTTAGTAAACAATAATATTGATCCCAACCTAACAAATAATACATTAACTGGTTTAGCGAATACAGTAACTTATATCCCAACTAAAAGGGTAGTATTTGAATTAGGTGGTGCAGCTTGGAGCGGATGGAATCCAAGAGGTGCTGTGGGACTTGAAACTTTAGAACAGACCTACCCAAATACTTCTATTGGTATAGCAGTACACAATGGTGATCAAATGGCGTTAGCTTCTTATAATAATGCAATGAATATTGTTGGCTATCCAAGTGGACATGTTGATAGAGCTATTTTAGATGTTGATCCAAGTCAATTTACTTCATACTATAGCGATAGAATAAATGTTATTTCTCCAGTTGATATATCTGCTACAGCTGTATTTGATGTTGTTACTAGAAATATAGATATTAATCTTTCTGCTGAATTTGTTGCAACACTATCAGGGGATTATAGATTTAATGCTGTTATTTTAGAAGATGAAGTAGGGCCTTATGATCAAGCAAATTACTATTCTGGTGGTGGCGCAGGACCTTTAGTGAGTCCTATTTCAGGGTTTGATTGGACAACAGCTCCAAATCCTGTAAATATGCTTTTTGATAATGTTGCTCGTGCTATTTTAGGAGGTTTTGAAGGAACTGCAAATAGCTTCCCATCAGCAATAACAGCTGGATCTATACATACTTATAATTACACTCATTCTCTTCCAACTACACAAAATGAAAATAAAGTTCGTGTTGTGGGAATGGTGATAGATAATGCAACTGGAGAGATCATAAATGCCATATCAACTCTTTTAATAAATGATAATATTGCAACTGCTCGTTTACAAGGAGTTGGAGCAGCTGTTACAGTCACTGGAGTTGTAACTAATGGAGATGAACTTGGTTTAATTCGATATATAGAAGATTCATCAGGTGGAATAGCCTTATATGACTCTACTTTAGTTGGAGTTGTAAGGGGAGATGAGATTACCGTTAGTGGAATTTTAGTTGACTATAATGGACTTTTGGAAATGACTCCAGTTAGTACAAGTATTACTAATAATTCAGGAAATTCATTAACTCCACAATTAATTACACCTATTCAAATAGGAGAAGATACTGAGTCAGAGTTAATTCAAATTAATAATGTAATCTTTAATAATGGCGGGTCACTTTTTACGTCAGGAACTCATGATTTTACTTCTAATGCAGAAACAGGAAAGGTATACATAAGAGCTGGTAGCCTTCTAGAAAATTCATTTATTCCTATGAGTCCTGTTACATTAGTAGGGATATCTTCACAATATACTTTTTCAACCCCTGCAAATGATGGTTATCAAATTCTCCCAAGAGATTTAGCTGACATTATTCAAATACCAAATAATGTTAGTTTTTGCTTTAGCACTGTAGATTCAATTATGATTTCAGAAACAGTTATTGGAACAACAACTTATGACTTACAGTCTAATGCAAGTTTGCAAGATAGAATTATTATGCATGATGATGGAACCATTTCAGCTGTTTGGACAATGAGTCAACAACTTAATACTTCATTTTCTGACAGAGGAACAGGCTATAATTTTTTTGATGGAAATTCATGGGGAACACTACCTCTTAATAGATTAGAATCTTCAAGAGGAGGTTGGCCTTCAATAATTGCAATGGGCTCTGGAAAAGAATCTTCTATAACTCATAATACAGATAATGCACATATAAACATGACTCATAGAAGTACAACGGGAACAGGAAGTTGGACTGAACAGAATATATCTTCACTGGATCCTAGTACAGGAATCTACAGAGATATGATTTGGAATAGATCAGCAGTAGGTGGATTAAATAAAGAAACTATACATATGATTGCTGTAACTGCTTCTTCTAATTTTGGTGGACTTCCTTTCAATGCTCTAGATGGCGCATTAGTGTATTACCGTTCACAAGATGAAGGTGTAACCTGGGATATTCAAGATATGCAATTACCCGGTATGGATACATCTTTGTTTGATGCAATGATTGGAGATGCATACACAATCACTGCACAAGGAGAGACTGTTGTTGTCGCTTACTTTAATGATTGGGGGGATTCATTTATTGTAAAATCAACTGACAATGGAACTACTTGGACTAAAACAACCTTTATTGATTTCCCCGTAGATAAGTATACGATTGATGATGGAATTGATTTGGATAATAATGGTATTCTCGATAAAGTCTACTCAACTGATAATTACGGTGCAGTTGTATTAGATTCAAATGGTGAAGCTCACGTATTTTATGGTGTCATGATGTATGCGGATGATGATTTAACAGATGCTTCATCTTCATGGTTTCCATCAACTAATGGAATTGCATATTGGAATGAAAGTATGGGTGAGGATATGTCACTTGCCATATCAGTTAATGATATTTGGACACCGAATAGTTTAAATATAATTGCCACTGCACCTGATTTGAATGGAGATGGTATTGTTGGAGGAGTTGATTCAACAGGAGGATATGCTCTTTACTATAATTCAAGAGCTTCTATGCCAAGCGCTGGAGTAGATTCATTAGGAAACTTATATGTTTCTTTTTCGGCATACACTGAAACTGTAGATAATGGATCTCAAGTATTTCGTCATATCAATATTATAAAATCAAATGACGGAGGAGAAACTTGGTCATGTTCTATTGATGTTACTCCTAATTCTGCATGGATTGGAATGAAAGAATGTGTTTTTGGATCTATGAATAAAATAGTTGATGATAAGATTAGAATTGTTTATCAAAGGGATAATGAACCAGGTTTAGCTGTTAGAGGAGATATTGATCTAGTTGATTTTAATGATATTGTTTATTTAGAGGTTTCAGTATCTATATTTGAAACTAATATTTATGGTTGTACAGATTCAATAGCTATTAATTATGATTCACTTGCAACAATAGATAATGGTTCTTGTATAACTTGCAATATCAGTAATACGGTTTCAATCAGTAATCCATCCAATCTAACTGCATGTGATGGTTGGGCTCTTTCAAATTCGGTTTCAAATTATCCTATAGTCTCTTATAATTGGTTTAATAGTATGGGTATAAGTGTTGGTACTTTTAACTTTGCTATGAACCTATGTAATGATATTTATATTGTTTCAATAATGGATAGTGCTGGTTGCCAATTAAGTGACACGATAATAGTTGGAGTTCCATCAGTATTTGGATGTATAGATTCTTTAGCATATAATTATGATTCCACTGCAAACATTGATGATGGATCTTGCCAATACTGTGATTTATCAAATTCATTTATGGTGATTCAAAACACTCCAAATAATTGTGATGGTGTAATTCTTGCTAATGCTAGTAGTTCTAATTCTCCAATCAACTATTTATGGAGTAATGGAAGTACACAAAATAATATTACAGGTCTTTGTACGGGTACTCTATACTATAAGTATTACAGATGCAGTTGGCTGTATTATTGATACTTCAATTACAATTGGACAAGTTTCTATTTTAGGTTGTACAGATCCTACTGCATGTAACTATGATCCTTTAGCTACTACTAGATGATGGTTCATGTGAATGGACTTCATGTATTGGTGGTATTTGTTCTAATGATCCTATCTCAGGCTTAGGAGTTACTGATGTTATACAGAATAGAGCTACCTTTACATTTGATGATATGAACACTTATGATGCTTCAGGTGCTCAGATCTGTAGAGTAGATCAATTGCGTATACAATATAAGGAATTAGGTACGTCTAGTTGGAGTCAGAAGAATATGGGTTCTCCAACAGGTTATGATCCTATTACTGGTATTTGTAACAGTACAACTAATACTGCTAAATTAGTATTAGGCTTAACTTCAGCAACTACTTATGAATGGAGAATGAAAGTATGGTATTGTGGAGTTGGTAATTCTGGTTGGGTTTCAGGACCAAACTTTACTACACTTGGTGATTGTCCTAATGTAGGTAACCTAACAGTTACTAGCCCTACAACAACTAAAGCTACCTTTACTTGGGATGCTTCAAATGGAGCTTATAGCTTTGTTAGATTACAAGCACGAGTAGATACTGTTGGTTCTTCATTCTTTAATATTGGAGGTGTAGGAGTAAATTATGGTTCATTCACTAAGAACAAGAATGGATTAGTTCCAGGAGAGTCTTATAGAGCTAAATCACGTACATGGTGTGATCCAAATGGAGGTGCTTATAAAGCTCCATCATGGACTTCATTTATTTACTGGACACAACCAACTTCTATTAGATTAGAGGGAGGTAGTGCAATCAATAACTTAACTGTTTATCCTAACCCGTCAAGAGATGTGTTTAATGTAAGTTTCACATCAGAAGATCTACAAGACTTAAAAGTTAGAATTCTAAATGTAATAGGAGAGGAGCTTATAAATGAAAACTTAGAACAGTTCATTGGTGAGTATACTAAGCAGATAAACCTAAGTGAAAATGCTAAAGGAATTTATTTCTTGGAAATAGAAACTAATGATGGAATTATTAACAAGAAATTAATTCTTCAGTAAGAAGTAAGTTAATTCTTAATATTAAAAAGCCTGAGCATTTGATCGGGCTTTTTTTATGTCATTTAAGATTCGTTAATTGTTAAGAATTAAAAAAAATAAAAGATGAATTTTAGTAATAGTAAATTATCGACATCAATTATAATACTACTCTTTTAGTAACTACTAAGGTTATACACGACAATTTACTTAATTGACACTATAGTTACCGTTTTCTTGGATATTACTTGCTAGATGCTAATTTAAAAAGCAATAAAGTGCAAGTAATAACTAGCTTCTGCTGACTAAAAACAAATTCCTTACTTTTACCAAAACAAAACCACTTAAAAAATGAATTAAAATTTTACTTTTTGCAATCGGATTGGCTATCTTTTCTTCTTGTACTGAAAACAAAAAAATCAATAATTGCATTTGCATCAGATAACCCTGCTGAGCGTGTTGTTTGGGAACGCATCCGTTTGGCAGATCCTGCTACAGGACAAATACCTAATAATATCAGAAAAAAAGAAATGATATTTGCCAAAACTTTACCAAAATCTACGGTAATTTCCAAAGCAAATTGGAAACATAGAGGGCCTTATAATGTTGGAGGGCGTACCCGTGCTTTAGCTATGGATGTGCAGGATGAAAATATCCTATTTGCAGGTGGTGCAAGTGGGGGTATGTTTCGTTCAACTGATGGAGGCTTAAGTTGGGCAATGACAACTAGCCCAAACCAATTACACAATGTAACTTGTGTTGCTCAAGATACCAGAATAGGGCATGAAGATACATGGTATTTTGGTAGTGGAGAATTAACAGGTAGTTCCGCTAGTGGAGGCGAGGCTTATTATGGGGGTAATGGAATTTATAAATCAGTTGATGGTGGTTTAAGCTGGGATTCCTTAGCGGTTACAGCAACAAATACCAATGGTTTTGATTCTAATTTTGATTTTATTTGGAATGTAAAAACTGACCCTTCTAATGATAGTTTGGATGTTGTTTATGCTGCAGTTTACAGTGCGATATATAGAAGTGAAAATGGAGGAAATTCTTGGGTAAAAGTATTGGGTGGTGGTAGTGCATATTATACTAATGTAGAAGTTACTTCAACTGGTGTTGTTTATGCTACACTTAGTTCCGACGGTACAGATAAAGGAATTTGGAGGTCATTGGATGGGGCAAAACTGGACAGATATTACTGATTCTTTATTTACTCCAGTTTATGGTAGAATTGCAATTGGTGTAAATCCTGGTGATGAAGATGAGGTATATTTTTTAGCTGCTGAAACTGATGGTTATGGACAGCATACTGATGTTTTCTTTAATGGAGAAACCTGGACTTCCCTTTGGAACTACAATGCAAATACAACTGCATGGAATGATATTTCTTTAAATATACCTGCTAATCAGAATTCATCTTTTGATAATTTTAATGCTCAAGGGGGTTATGATTTTGCTTGTAAAGGTACACCCTGATAATCAGAATACGGTTCTATATAGGTGGTACTAATTTATGGCGTTCTACAGATGGATTTTCAACCCCTAATAACACTATGATTATTGGTGGTTACCCTTATAGGATCTGCTGAAGGGGATGGTAACTGGGGAGTCTATCCAGATCATCATCCAGATCAGCATGATTTATTATTTTTACCCTCTAATACTGATGTTTTAATTTCGGCAACTGATGGTGGGGTATTTAAATCTAATAACGCTTTTGCTGATACAGTAGCTTGGACTTCTCTTAATAACGGTTATTACACTTCACAATTGTATGGAGTCACGGTAAGTAGGAATGCAAATTCTGAAGTTATGCATGGTGGTTTCCAGGATAATGGAAATTTTATTACTTTTTCTGATGATATACAAACGCATTGGAATATGCCTTTTAATGGGGATGGTGCTTTTGGAGGAATAGCTGATAATGAAGAAGACTTTTACCTCACAATTCAAAGAGGAGTGATGTATAAAATGAAGTTAGATACCAATGCCAATCGTTTAGCATTTAATCGTATGGATCCTGCTTCTATTGATAGCAGTGATTATATGTTTATCAACCCTATGGTGATGGATGAAAACTCAGATATTCTTTATATGGCTGCTAAAAATAAACTGTGGAGAAATAATGATATTGCTAATATTCCTTATAATAACTCTCATGCTAAGAATGACTTAGGATGGGAAATGTTAAGTGATACTTTTCCAAATCCTGCTCTAAAAATCTCTACTATTGAAGTCTCGGCATCTCCTGCTAATATTGTTTATTTAGGAACACAGAATAAGTATATTTATAGAATTGAAACGGCAAATACTGGCGATCCTGCTGTAGTTCAGTTGTCAAATATCCCTACCGCAAGTAATTCTTATTGTTCAGATATCGCAGTTAACCCTAGTAATGCTGATGAACTTTTAGTTATCTATTCTAATTATTCTATCTACTCAGTTTTTCACAGTAATGATGGTGGGCAAAGCTGGGGGAAAGTAGCTGGTAATTTGGAACAGAATCCTTCAGGTCAAGGAAATGGACCATCATGTCGTACAGCTAAAATTATTCCGTTGGGCAACGATACTCTGTATTTGGTAGGTACTTCAGTAGGGCTTTTCGGTACCGCTAATTTAGACGGACAAAATACAGTGTGGAAACAAGTTGCTGATCAAGAAATTGGAGCTGTAGTAATTGAAACATTAACTTACAGAGCTAATGATGGTTTATTAGTTGTTGGTACTCATGGGAATGGAATTTTTCAAACCAACTTAACTTCAGCTAATGATTTGTTATCTGGTGTGGAGAGTTTATTGGTTAAGAATTTAGAAATGAATATCTATCCTAATCCAGTAACACATGCTGTGAATGTTGAGTTTACTTTAAAAACAAACAGTCAAGTTAATCTTCAGCTTTATGATGAATTGGGTAAGTTAGTTAAAAGAGTAAAAAAAGATAACTATACAATAGGTAATAATAAAATACAATTAGAAATAGGTAACTTAAAATCGGGTATTTATTTTGTTAGTCTAAATGTTGATGATAAGGTGTTTACTAGACAAATTGTAAAAAAATAATGAAAAATCTATTACTAATATTTTTATGTTTTCCTTTTTTTGGCTATGCTCAAATTACTACATTACCTGATTCTAATTTTGAATTAGCTTTGGTTAACTTAGGGCTCGATAATATGGTTGATGGTTTTGTGCTTAATTCTAGAATTGATACACTTACTTCATTAATTGTTCCTGGTAGCAATATTGAATCTTTAGAAGGTATAACTGCATTTCAATCTCTTGATTATTTGGATTGCTCATCTAACAATATTGATACTTTGGACTTAAGTAATAACAATCTTAAATATATAAATTGTTCAGATAATCAGTTAATTGAAATTGATGTTAGTAATCATCTGAATTTGCTAACTCTAAAGTGTAGTTATAATGAATTCACCCAAATTGATGTAAGTCAAAATACTTCCTTACTTTATTTTGAATGCATTAAAAATAAACTTACTTCATTGGATATTAGTAGTAATGTATTTTTAATAGAATTATGGTGTAATGACAATAATCTTATTAGTTTAGATGTAGCAGGAATAGATATTTATGTTTTGGTATGTGATAATAACCTTCTAACTACAATTGATAATTTAAGTGATAATATTTCTTTGAAGCATTTAAGTTGTTCAGGCAATAATATTGCTTCTCTTTTACTTTCGTCTCATCCTCAACTAAATTGGCTTTCTTGTTCTAAAAATCTACTCTTTCAGTTGGATATTAGTAGTCAAATGTATTTGAATTATTTGTTTGTTTGGGATAACCCCAGTTTAAACTGTATTAATGTTGCTGATTCTTCATTAGATAATGCTACATGGTCCGTTTGGAATGGTCAATCAGGAAATATTGATGGCCATCATTATTTTAGTGCAAATTGTAATATTACAGGAATTGAAGATTTTAATAGCCAAAGAAAAATAATAAGAGTTTTGGATGTTTTTGGTAGGATTGTTACCCCAAAACCAAATATACCATTGTTATACATTTATGATGATGGTACAACAGAAAAGAAACTAATAACTAACTAACTAACTATGAAGAAACTTATACTACTACTCTGTATTCCATTTATTGGAATTGCACAAACCGATTATGAATTAGCATTTAATTCGGCTACTTCGGATTATGTAGAGATGCCTAACGCTTCCTCACTAATTGTAAATAGCACGACTTTTTCTATGACTGGCTGGGTTTATCCACAGGCCAATACTACAGCACATTCCGGTATTATGGGCTTTAGAAATAATATAGATTCCGACTTTTACTTATTACAGTTACAAAATTCTAATAATGTGGAAGCTCGTTTTAGGAATTCTTCAGGAACAAGTTTTGATGTGTTGGCTACTAATTTATTGGATTTTAATCAATGGCAACATTTAGCTTTTACCTATGATGGAAGTAATATATATTTGTATAAAAATGGAGTTTTAGTAAGTAGTACGCCTGCAAATGGTGTTATTACTCAAATGTCGCAGTCCTTTAAAGTAGGAACTTTGGATTGGGGTGTTACAGGTTTTTATATGAATGGAAGTTTGGATGAAATTAGATTGTGGAATATAACACTTTCTCAGAATACAATAAGTAATTGGATGTGTAATGAAATTACAACTTTACATCCCAATTATAATAACTTAGCAGGCTATTGGAGGTTGAATGAGGGGGTAGGAACAACAACAGCAGACTTATCCTTAAATGGAAATAACGGAATGCTTCTAAATAATCCAGTTTGGCAATTAACAACTTCTTGTTTTGCATCTACTATTCAAATTCAAGGCTGTATTGACTCTGCTGCTTGCAATTATAATTCATTAGCGACAATAGATGATTTTAGTTGTTATTTTTTATCTGCTCATATAAATCAAAATGGGACTGATTTAGAAGTGATAGTAAGCAGCGGTATAAATCCATATTCTTATCTATGGAATACTGGAGAAAGTTCAATAATAATAACGCCTCAACAAAATGGAATCTACTGGGTTGTTGTAATGGATTTTAATGGTTGTATTTCTGATTCTTTGTATTATACAGTTACAAATATAACTACATCATTAAGTGAGATAAATACAAAGAAAAAACTTATCAAAACGATTGATGTTTTAGGAAGAGAAAATAAAGGAAGGAAAAACAAACCGCTCTTTTATATATATAATGATGGAACGGTTGAAAAACAAATCATTATTGAATGAAAAAACTGATACTATTATTTTTATCCTTACCTTTTTTATTGCTTTCACAGAATATTGATCATTGGGAAACTGTAGTTTTTGAAGATGATTCTTGGAAATATTTGGAAGGCACTTTTGAGCCAGATACTAATTGGAGAAAATTAGCTTTTAATGATGCTAGTTGGCTACAGGGGATAGGAGGTGTAGGTTATGGAGATGCTGATGACAATACAATTATCAATCCAGTAACATCACTTTATTTGCGTAAAACCTTTACTATAATTGATACTTCCGAAATTGCAGAAGTAATCCTGCATGTTGATTATGATGATGCTTTTGTTGCTTATTTAAATAATGTAGAGATTGCAAGGTCAAATATTGGAACTCTTGGCGATCATCCTCTATATAATCAAGGATCAACAGCTTTGCATGAAGCTCAAATGTATCAAGGAGGTAACCCTGATCAATTTATTATTAATACTCAATTATTAAATAATATTCTAACTCAGGGAAATAATGTGTTATCTGTACAAGTACATAATGATAATATCTCATCTTCTGATTTAACAGCTCGCATCTTTCTTTCATTAGCAATAACTAATACATCTACTAATTATTCGCCAACCCCATCTTGGTTTCAACCGCCTCTTATTTTTACAACATCTAACTTACCTATAGTAGTAATTAATACTAACGGACAAACTATTGTAGATGACCCTAGGATTGTATGTGATATGGGAATAATTGATAATGGTTATGGAGTAATGAACTCAATAAATGACCCGTTTAATGATTATAATGGCAAGATTAGCATAGAATATAGAGGAAGTTCTTCTCAAACCTTTCCTAAAAAACCATATGCTTTAGAGACGCAAGATTCAATTGGAAACAATAATAATGTTTCACTTTTGGGTATGCCTATTGAGAATGATTGGATATTATATGCTCCTTATTCAGATAAAGCCTTAATGCGTAATTTTCTAACTTTTGATTTAGGAAGAAAAATGGGGCATTATTCACCAAGAACTGTTTATTGTGAATTAGTAATAAATGGAGACTATAAAGGCATTTATATCTTAATGGAGAAAATAAAAAGAGATAAAGATAGAGTTGATATTGCTAAACTAGATGCGGATGATTTAGCGGGTGATAGTTTAACAGGAGGATATATAATTAAGGTTGATAAGTATACTGGTACAGGAGGTGTTGATTGGTTGTCAGATTTCCCTAATATTAGTGGAGGGTCATTGTATATTCAGTATCATTATCCTGAAGCTACAGCATTGCAAGCTCAGCAGTTAAATTACATTGAACAATATGTCGATAGTTTTGAATATGCATTAAATGGCCTTAATTTTGCTGATACTTCTATTGGATATGCTAAATATATTGATGTCAACTCTTTTATTGATTTTTACATAATAAATGAAATTTCAAAAAATATTGATGGATACAGATTAAGCACTTATATGCATAAAGATAAGCAAAGTAAGGGAGGTAAACTCACTATGGGTCCTTTTTGGGATTTTAATTTAGCTTTTGGAAATGCTGACTATTGTAATGGAGGTATTACTTCAGGTTGGGAAGTAAATGGTGGTTGTGGAGGTAATAATCCTTTTTGGTTTGAACGCCTTTTGGATGACACAATATATGAGAATAAACTTAAATGTAGATGGGAATATTTACGAGAAAAAAGTTTTCATCAAGATTCAATTTTTAACTTTATTGATAGTATGGCTTTGTTTTTAAATGATGCTCAACAAAGAAATTTTCAGCAATGGCCAACCTTAGGAACTTATGTTTGGCCTAATTTTTATGTTGGGAATAGCTATCAGGATGAACTAAATTTCTTTAAAATTTGGATTGGTGACAGGTTATTATGGATTGATAATAATTTGGGCGGAAATTGTTATGAAATTCTCGGCTGTACCGATCCATTTGCATGTAACTATGATCCACTAGCAAATACTAATGATGGAAGTTGTAATTATAATACAGCATCATACGACACTCTTTTTTCTGCTATAAGTATAAGTTGGAATGGTTTAAATTTAATATCATCAGGAGACTATTCTTATCCCTTAATTAATTCATCAGGATGTGATAGTATTGCAAATATAAACTTTACAATTATTATTTCAGGCATTTTAAATTTACCTACCACTCAGTCCAAGTATTTGATTAAAGTTACTGATGTATTAGGTAGAGAAACAAAAGGCATTAAGAATGAACCATTATTCTATATCTATGATGATGGAAGTGTAGAGCGTAAACTGTTTCAGAATTAAATTTCTGAACACATAAGGAAATCAATATTTTATGATTTAAAAATTTGAGTGAGTAAAATAAAGTTTAGTTTTACAGTCTTAAATAAATTATTATTATGAAAAAATCGTTATTTTTATTACTCTCAATTTGCTATTTATCTGTAAATGCTCAAAACTCTCATGTAGTTAATACTTCTGGAATGACTTTCTCTCCAGATAGTTTAACAATCAATGTTGGAGATACTGTTACGTGGATTAATACAGGAGGCTTTCATAATATTAATGCAACGATAGTTACATTCGCTAATAATCCAGAGGGTTTTGGAAATGGTGCTGCTAATGATCCATGGTCTTTTCAGTGGATATTCACTATTGCTGGTACATACGATTATCAATGTGACCCTCATGCTCCAGGAATGTCAGGTGTTATAATGGCATACGTATTGCCTGTAGCTGGATGCACGGATATTCTTGCTCTAAATTTTGATTCTTTAGCTACAATTGATGATGGTAGTTGTACTTATCCTTTACCTCCACATTCAAATCTTTTCTTCTCAGAATATGCTGAGGGAAATAGTAATAACAAATATTTTGAAATATATAACCCAACTTCTGATACTGTGGATTTAACTAATTACGCTTTTGCTAGAGTTAATAGTTCGTCTACAAATTATAATGGAATATATGAATTCTGGGTAGATTTTGATTCAGGTGCTGTTGTGTTACCTTATGATGTTTATATTGTTGCTCATCAATCTGCCGATCCGTTTATTATAACAGAGGCTGATATGTATTATGGATCTTTAAGTAATGGTGATGATGGAATGGCTTTGGTTTACGGTTTAGAACCAACATTTTCTGTTGGACCTATTGCTGGAGGATACGTTATTTTGGATTGGATAGGAGATTGGGATGCAGATCCAGGACAAGGTTGGAATGTTGCAGGAATTGGAGCTGCAACACGTAATCATACATTAGTTAGAAAGTGTCCAATTTCTCAAGGTGATACATCTTGGACAAATGCTGCTGGAACAAATCCTGTAAATTCACAATGGATTGTACGTCCTAATAATTATTGGAATAATATAGGTTCTCATACTTTCAGTACTATTGTTTACGATTCCCTTAGCTTTACAATTTGTAATGGTTTATCTGTTATTGTAGGGTCAAATATTTACAATTCAACAGGAGTGTATACTGATATTCTTATAGCGGCTAATGGCTGTGATAGTGTCGTGATAACTGATTTAACGGTACTTACTAGTGCTGCTTCCGTTATAGTAAATGATATTACTATTTGTAATGGGGATAGTATATTAGTGGATTCCAATTATTATTCTATTTCAGGTACTTATATTGATACATTACAAAATGCTGTAGGTTGTGATAGTATTATAACTACTAATCTAACTGTTCAAACACCAGTTAATCAAATTTTTACTATTTGTTTTGGCGATAGTGTTGTAGTTGGTACTTCAGTGTATCATACTTCAGGAAATTATTCTGATACAATAACAAGCTCTTTTGGATGTGATAGCATAGTATACACTAACCTTATCATCTATTCTCAATTTAATCTATTTGGAGGTATTGAAGATAATACTGTTGGTGGAGGTGGCTTTTATAGTGGTTCGCAATATTTGGAGTTGAGTGCGTATCAGAATTCTGAGTTAGTTTCTGCAGTTGTATATTCTACTGATACTATATTAACAACCTTCCAGATAAGAGATGATAATGGAAATGTATTAGATTCTGTAACTGCTAATATTATTCCTGGTGGACATAGAATTTATTTTAATTATTTAATGTTAGCTGGTTCTGATTATGAATTAGGAATAAATGGTTCAAGTGATAACTTATTTAGAAACAATTCCGGAGTAAGTTATCCTTATAATTTTGCTTCTGTAGCTTCTGTAACATCTTCAAGTGCTGGCGGACAATACTATTATTTCTTTTATGATATTGAAATTAAAGCTCTATCAATAGCAGGCTTAACAACAAATTATTCTATTTGTGATGGTGAAAGTATTACAGTTGCAGGAAATATATATGATATAACAGGATTATATACTGATAGTTTAACTTCCTCTATTGGATGTGATAGTTTAGTATTTACTAATTTGATAGTAAATCCTAATATTACTTTTACTAATAATCAAACTATTTGTATTGGTGAAACTTATACTATCAATGGTAACATATATGACACAACAGGTACTTATGTTGATTCATTGCATACTATTGCAGGTTGTGATAGCATTATTACTACTAACTTAACTATTCTTTCAATTTCAGCTGGGTCTAGCATAAACAACCAAACGATTTGTATTGGAGATTCTATTATGCTTGGTACTAGTACTTATTTTATGACTGGGACTTATTATGATACATTAATTTCTAGCAATAGTTGTGATAGTATAGTAACAACTAATTTAATGGTGCAAACTGCAAACTATTCAAGCGTTAATGGAGGAATATTAGACACAGTAAATGGACCAGGAGCATTTAGTAATTACAATGGACATTTATTATTGGATGCATCAGTTGCTACACTCATAAAATCAGCTAATGTTTATGCTTTGGATACCAATATAATTACATTTGAATTAAGGGATAGTAGTGGACTGGTTTTAGAGTCAGTAACACATACTGTTTATCCAGGTATTCAAAATCTAAATTTCAATTTTACATTACCTATTGGTACTGATTATCAGTTAGGAATAAATGGAGGTTTCCCTGGCTTATACAGAGGTAATGCCGATACAACAACATTCGCTTATCCGTTTATTTCAGGTCCGGTAAGTGTTACTTCATCAGTAGTAGGCGATCAGTATTACTATTTTTATTATGACATTGAGTTTATGCCTTTTTCTAATTATAATGAAGTTAATCTTTGTTCTGGTGATAGCCTTTTGGTTGGTTCGAATGTTTACAGTACAGCAGGACAATATACTGATGTATTAGTAGCAAATAATTTTTGTGACAGTATTGTGGTTACGGTATTGGAATTTTATCAATCTCCACAACTTAGTATCACTTCTTCTCCAAGTCCAGCTGAAATTTGTTTAGGAGAAACTATTCTACTTGAAGGAAGTGCAGGTTTTACTTACTATTGGTGGGATAATGACTCAATAGGTTCTATTTTAACTGATGCTCCAACACAAGACACTTGGTATTTACTTTCAGCAAAAGATTCTAATGATTGTGTTGTTAAAAAAGATATTTGGGTATTAGTTGATTCTTGTATTACAGGCTTAGATGATTTAGGCTTTGAAGGAAGAGAATTACAGATATATCCAAATCCAGCTAGTGAGCAACTTACTATTGATTTTACAGCAAACGCTACAAGTATAAAAGTGTATAATATGTTGGGGGAGCTAATTGTAGAACAAAAAATTACTAATGTTCAATCATCTGTAAAATTAGAATTATATAATTGGAAATCAGGAGTTTATTCTATTAAATTGCGCAGGAAAGATGGTTCTGTAATTCAGAAAAAATTTAACGTAGTTAGATAGCTTACTGAAAAATAACTATTTAAGTATAAATTATTTGCTCTTTCAGACGGGTTAGCCGAGGAATTTGGCAAAATCAGTTACGGTTGAGTGATTTTGTATCCGATTTTTAGATTCTAAAACTTCCTTATTTAAATTGTAAATTTTTGTGATTGATTTTTAAGTGTTACCATTCACTTTAAGTATTCAATTAATTACTATGAATTGGTTTCAATGTTGAATATTAGAATACTAATATTTCAACAAGTACTATCTCTCTAATAGTACTACATTAATACATGTGATGTTTCCGTGAGAATATTCGATTTAATCGACTAACTCCAAAAGTATGGAGGAGATGTCGATTAGTAAATCAACACGTTAAAATCAAATATTAGAATTTATTTTTGAGTTTTTAAAAATTCTGAGTATTCATTAGAACCCATTGTCATACTTGAAATCAAACTAAGACATTCATTTGTGACTTCAATAGATGAGATATTTTTTTTAAATTTAAATTTTCTCCCATCATATGAGGTTAAACTGTTTTCATCTGAATTATAACATATATTACAATATAAGTGTTCACCCAATAGTTCTGAACAACTTATTCCAAATTTATCATAAGACAAATCAAAATCTGATTTTGATAATGTAGTTTTTAATTCTCTACGATTTTCATGATAATTTTCTGGGTTGATATTATTTTTTGACATATAATTATCCTTTATACAGTTTACTGTAACTTTATATTTGGTTTCTTCTAACCCATTATGACTACGATATTTCTTTTTCTGAATATTTTCTATTTTAGAATGTTTAACACAATATGTGTTAACAGATTCTTTATTCTTTAAATAAAAAATTTCTTTATAGTCCTCTTTTTCATATTTGTGATGTTTAAGTTTTGTATCAATGAGATTTCCTCCAAATAATGAAAATGATATACCAAATAGAATTTCTAACATATGTCAAAGATAAGATTTTTTTTATTTAGACCGTGACCGTGGTTGAGTTCTTATTCTTAGTTAACTTTATCAAAATAACCTCTATAAGTTTCATTATCCCCTTCACTAATATCAGTCCATTCACATGTAAGATTATCTGATGTGTGTTCTATTATTGTGAATATCATATCACCATAAGTTATAAAATCAAGGTTACTTGGTTCAATGATATCATCATCGTATAAATTAAGTTTGTTATTTCCTGGAAAATAAGAGTAAGTGAATGGGAAGTCTTCTCCATCAACAGTTTCAATTAATGTTCCGTCATCAAAGAAGGTCCATTTATGATATGAAGTTGGAAAATTTGTAGTTTCAGTAAAACCTGTCACATTATTTGTATAAATAGATGATTTTAAATCCCACATAGTTTGTTCAAGTGTCAAAGTCGTATTAGTTGTATTGTTATTAGATGGATTTTCTTCTTCTTTCTCACATGAAGAAAATATTAAAGGAATTGTTATTAGTATAATTAGTAGTTTTTTCATACTTCAAACTTACAAGATTTACTCAGAATATTTGAAGATGTATTTAATATTTTCAATTTTAGAATCAAAACTTCTGTTAATTCTGTTTTCTCTAATCTTACCTTTACTGTAAATTGTGTAGATGTATGAATTCTTTAATATACTGTTTGTTCTTACACTCCGATAACCTTTTTCAGTTAGAATGTGTGATATTCTTCTATAACCAATTCCTCTTTCTTCCTTAAGGAACTTTACTAATCTATATAGTTTTTGTTGGTAGGTATTGTAATGAGATGTTTTGGTGAGTTTTGATGTTCTAACAATTAAGTCAAACGATAAATCAATACTTTCAACTACTTTTGTTTTTGAATTTTTAGGAACTAAATCGGTGATACCGAAACAGTTGACTACAGTTGAGTAAGTATGAGTTGATTTGTTTTTCTAAAACAATTCTTTGCTTGAAGTTTTCAAAAAGCCTACAAATCTATCGTATCTATCGCCTATAGCACGATAATAAACATAAACATAATAATCATTTCGAGTCTGGTAATGAGTTCCTTCAATAAAGGAAATATCTACTCGTTTTGTTATTGTATCATTCAAAGCGTAGTGATAGTTGTAATACCCTTGCTTTATGTAGATATTTCCCTCATATCGTCTTTGCTTGTCATTGTATCTTAGTCTAAATTCATCTTTTAATTGCCAGTCAGAAAAACCACCTATTACATACAAATCTCCATAGCTTACTTGATCAACAGGTAAAGTGAAATGTACAAAAGCATAATCGGCCTCTATGGCAGTTTTCCATCCTTCTTGTGATTTTATGAGAAACTTTCCGTTAATGTCGGGCTCAATAGAATAGCGGTCAAATGGGCGCTTTCGGTCATTAAACAAATAAACATGGTTATAGTTACTGTCATAAGTTATTTCTTTTATTCTATCTGATTGAAATCGTAAACTTTTAATATCAAAATGACGAAATTCATTATTTCCTAAAAATGTATTATCGTCTTCATAATCATAAACCAATTCATTATTTTTTACAAAAATTGGAGTAAGATCTGTTATAGCATTATCTTCTTTGTTGTTTTGTTTTATAGTTACTTTTATATCTGCAAACGGATCAGCAACCACCAAGTTAGGGTGCTTAATGATAAAGTCAATTTCATGCTTAGTATTACGGTCATTCGCTAATGTGGCACGTCTTACTTGGGCTTCAATGGTTAACTTATTTTCCAGTATCATAAAGCGTTTGTAAGCAATTGTTTCACCGCCTTCCTCAAATATTTTAAATACATAGTTACCTGATAGGATTGGCTTCAAATTATCATCTGGGAAATTGAAAGTATAATGCGTGTATTTTTGTATAGTGTTAAAAGAAAAATCATGATCAGTTATTGCTTCATTCGTGAAACCGCTAATGTATTCACTTTCCATTAAATCACTTGCAGTCCAATCAGAGTTACAGTGGACAATAGTGTAATAATAGTTCTTTATGTCAGCATCCAAATCGTCAAAACTCACTAAAAGTTGCTTGTTAGTATTAAAATTTAGGATTGGAAGTGAAAGTTCATCTTCTTTTTGGTGACAGAGTAGGGTTTTTATTTGGGTACTTAAACTTCCGTTCTTATAGATATAGGGAGGTTTAGGGATCGTTATTGACTCTGTAATTACACTGTCTATTAGTGAGTTATCTGAAATAATTATATCCTTTGTGCTGTGGCATGATATTAGTATAAACGTGCTGAAAGTCAGTATTGTTAATAGCTTGTTAATTTTCATTGTAATTTGTAGAATAAATAGGTAAATTATAGATGCAAATTTATACTTTTGCAGCCGAAAAATCTAATTTAAAAAGCATGTCTAAAGAAATAAGGTTAAAAAAAGGCTTAAACATCAATTTACTTGGTGAGGCCGACAAAGTATATGCATCAGTAAAACCTACTGAAAGATATGTAGTGAAACCTACTGATTTTCATGCATTAACTCCAAAGCTAGCTGTTAAAGTTGGCGACAAAGTGAAGGCAGGTACTACATTGTTTTTTGATAAATATAACGATAAAGTAAATTTTTCTGCTCCAGTAAGTGGAGAGGTTATTGATATTGTAAGGGGAGCAAAAAGAAAAATACTTGAGGTTGTGTTAAAAGCAGATGTAGTTATAGAGTATGAGCATTTTAATTCTGATAACGCCAAAAGTATTTCGCGTGAACAAATTATTGATACCATGCTAAAGTCAGGAGTTTGGCCGTTTATAAGGCAAAAACCTTATGATATTATAGCTAACCCAACTGATATGCCTAAAGCAATTTTCATTTCAGCTTTTAACTCTGCACCCTTAACTATTGATAACGATTTTGCTCTTTATGGTATGGATGAATTATTCCAAAAGGGTTTAGATTACATTACTAAGTTATCTAGTGGTAAAACACATTTGAATATTGATGGAAATACTAACCCATCTAAGGTGTTTACTGGTGCTAAGGGAGTTGATATAAATAAAATAAGTGGTGCTCACCCTGCAGGAAATGTAGGGGTACAGGTACACCATATTGATCCTATAAATAAAGGTGAAGTTGTTTGGTACTTGCAACCACAAGATGTAATTGCAATTGCACGTTTATTTACTGAAGGTAAATATGATGTTTCTAGGATTGTTGCATTAGCAGGTTCGCAGGTTAAAAAACCTAAATATTATAGGACTATTGCTGGAGCTACAGTTGCTAATTTATTGTTCGATAATATTAATGAAGGAGATAATAGAATTATTTCAGGTGATATTTTAACAGGGCAACATATTGATTTAAATGGCACTTTAGGTTTTTATGATACAACAATTACTATTATTGAAGAAGGAAAGGAACAAGAATTTTTAGGTTGGATTTTGCCTGGGTTACATAAATTTTCTGCTTCCAAAACCTTTTTATCATGGTTGACTCCATCTAAAAAATATACTTTAAATGCAAATATGCATGGTGAAGAGCGAGCTTATGTTATGACTGGTGAATACGAAAAGGTCCTGCCTATGGATATATTGCCAGCTCATTTAATAAAAGCTTGCATGATAGAAGATATAGAATTGATGGAGAATTTAGGGATTTATGAGGTGTCACCTGAAGATTTTGCATTATGTGAGTTTGTTTGTACCTCAAAAATAGAAGTTCAAACTATAATTCGTAATGCACTAGAATTAGTAAGAAAAGAAAATAGTTAAAATGAAATTATTTAAGAATATCTTAGAATCAGTAAAACCACTTTTTGTAAAAGGTGGTAAACTTGAAAAAATGTATCCAGCTTATGACGCTTTTGAAACATTTCTTTTTGTACCTGATCATACTACTAAATCTGGATCACATATTAGAGATGCAGTAGATTTGAAAAGAACAATGGCTTTTGTTGTCTTGTCTTTAATTCCTTGTATTATTTTTGGAATGTGGAATATTGGTGATCAATACTTCAATGCAATTTCTGTAGAAACAAATTTTCTAAATAATTTAATTTTTGGATTTTGGAAATTTTTACCACTTTTAGCTGTTTCCTATGCTGTAGGTTTATCAGTTGAATTTGCATTTGCAATTTCTAGAGGACATTCAGTTAATGAAGGTTACTTGGTTACAGGTATGTTAATCCCTTTAATTATGCCTGTTGATGTTCCTTTATGGATGCTTGCAGTTTCAGTAGTTTTTGCAGTAGTAATTGGGAAGGAAGTATTTGGAGGTACAGGTATGAATATATTAAATCCTGCTTTAACTGCTAGAGCCTTCTTATTTTTTGCGTATCCATCTTATATGTCTGGTGATAAGGTCTGGGTTCATGGAGCAGGATTAGATGGTTACTCTGGTGAAACAATTCTAGGTGCTTTGGCATCAAATACATCATCATGGGATAATTTGAAATGGAACTTTAATGATGCTTTAATAGGTTATATACCAGGCTCTGTTGGTGAGACATCATTTATAGCCATTATTATAGGTGCATTAATTTTAATTTTTTCAGGAGTTGGTAGTTGGAGAATTATATTATCAACTTTCTTAGGAGGATATTTAACTGCATTATTATTTAACTTATGGGGAGTGAATTTCCTTATGAGTACTCCAGCTCATATTCATTTGTTAATTGGAGGTTTTGCTTTTGGTGCTGTGTTTATGTCAACTGATCCTGTAAGTGGATCACAAACGAATAAGGGTAAGATTATTTATGGTTTGTTAATTGGTTTCTTTGCTATTGTTATTAGAGTATTTAATCCAGCATATCCTGAAGGAATGATGTTAGCAATTTTGTTGATGAATGTATTTGCGCCTTTAATTGATCATTATATAGTAGATGCTAATATTAAAAATAGATTAAAAAGAATAAATTAAAAAATAATAGTATTTCGAGAATATAAAAATTAAATATTCTCAGTACTGTAATATTAATAATATAAAAAATGGACGTAAATAAAAATTCTACCACTTTCGGTTTTACAGTAATAATGGTAATCATTGTTGCTGCATTACTCTCAACAGCTGCTATTGAATTGAAGCCTTTTCAAGATAGGAATGTAGAATTGGAAAAGAAACAAAATATTTTAAGTTCTGTTGGGGTAACCATCGATAGAGATGGAGCGGAAAATATATATGATACCTATATTAAAAGTGAATTAGTTCTTAATGTAAAAGGAGAGCAAGTTGAAGGTTCTGCTTTTGATGTTGATTTAGGTGTTGAAATGAAGAAGGATGCTAATGCTCAGTTATTACCTTTATTTATTAGTAATGTTGAGGGTGTAACTCGTTACATTATTCCATTAAGAGGTAAAGGTCTTTGGGGACCAATTTGGGGTTTTATTTCTTTAGAGGAGGATTTAAATTCTGTATTTGGTGCTGTTTTTGATCACAAATCAGAAACTCCAGGTCTAGGTGCTGAGATAAATAGACCTTCATTTGAGGATCCATTTTCTGGGAAATCTATTTTTGAAGGTGAGGAATTTACTTCCATTAAAGTTATAAAAGGTGGTGCTGAAGAAGGTGATATGCATGGCGTTGATGGTATTTCTGGAGGAACTATTACTTCAGATGGTGTTTCTGATATGCTAGATGAAAGGCTAAGAATGTATTTGCCATATTTTAGCACATTAAAGCCGGCTGCTGAGGTAGATTCAGTTTTTAATACATTAGTATCATTAGCATCAGTTAAAATTCAATAATAATAAATTAATCCCATGAGTAAATCTAAATTATTATCTAAAAGAACAAAACAATTATTAAGTGATCCACTTGACGATAATAATCCAATTACGGTACAAGTATTAGGGATATGTTCTGCATTAGCAATTACGGTACAATTAAAACCTGCAATTGTAATGGCATTATCAGTATTGGTAGTCCTATCTGTTGCAAATGTGATTATCTCACTCATGAGAAAAGTAATACCTTCTAGAATTAGAATTATTGTTCAATTAGTCGTTGTTGCAACATTAGTAATACTTGTAGACCAGGTGCTTAGAGCTTTTGTTTATGATGTAAGTAAAGAGCTATCTGTATTTGTAGGTTTGATTATTACGAATTGTATTATTATGGGTAGACTAGAAGCTTTTGGTATGGCAAATGGTCCTTGGGATTCCTTTATGGATGGACTTGGTAATTCTTTTGGATATGCCTGGATTTTAATTGCTGTAGCTTTCTTTCGTGAACTTTTAGGGTCAGGTACTTTGTTTGGTTACCCAGTTTTAGAATCATTAGGTATTTATGAATTAGGTTATGAAAATAACGGTATGATGATTTTACCCCCTATGGCTTTAATAACTGTTGGTGTAATCATTTGGATACAGAGAGTTAAAAATATTAAATTAGTAGAATCTAAATAATAATTGATATGCAAGAATTAGCAAATATATTTATCAAGTCAATTTTTATTGACAATATGGTATTCGCTTACTTTTTAGGAATGTGTTCATATTTAGCGATTTCTAAAACAGTTAAAACATCAGTGGGTATGGGTGCTGCAGTAGTATTTGTTTTAGGTATCACTATACCTATAAATTACCTTCTAGAGAATTATGTTTTAAAAGAAGGGGCCTTAGTTTGGTTGTCAGATGATTTCTTAACAGTTGATTTATCTTTTCTTTCTTTTATTATGTTTATTGCTGTTATTGCTTCAATGGTACAGTTAGTAGAAATGGTTCTAGAAAAATTCTCTCCGGCATTATATAGTTCTCTTGGTATATTTTTACCTCTTATTGCAGTAAACTGTGCTATTTTAGGAGGATCACTTTTTATGCAAGAAACAGCATACACAACAATAATAGAAGCCACAGTATTTGGATTAGGTTCTGGAGTTGGTTGGTTTCTAGCTATTGTTGGAATTGCTGCAATTCGAGAAAAAATTAGATATTCAAATGTTCCTCCAGCCTTAAGGGGATTGGGAATAACTTTTATAATTACAGGATTAATGGGGATAGCATTTATGAGTTTTATGGGAATTAAACTTTAATTTCAAAAAGAAGAAAAAAGAATGATATTATTAAGCATAACCAAACGATTGTAAGTAGTATAGTGGTATTCCTTTTGGTACTACTAACTTTAGTAGGAGTTTTACTTTTTGTAAAAACTCAGCTAACACCCTCAGGAAAAATTACAATTAAGATAAATGGCGAAAAGGAAATTGTAGTGGATGGTGGAAATACACTGTTAAGTACTCTAAGTAATGAAGGTATTTTTTTACCATCAGCTTGTGGTGGTGGTGGAACTTGTATTCAATGTACTTGTCAAGTTTCTTCAGGTGGTGGAAGTATTTTACCAACTGAAGCACCTCATTTTTCTCGTAAAGAAATTGCTAATGACTACAGGTTGAGTTGTCAAGTCAAGGTAAGAGAGGATATGGATATTCATATACCAGAAGAAGTGTTTGGAGTTAAGAAATGGGAAGCAACTGTAGTTTCAAATTATAATGTAGCTACTTACATCAAGGAATTTATTGTTGAGGTTCCAGAAGATATGCCTTATGAGGCTGGTGGATATATTCAAATTGAAATCCCTAATTGTGAAATTCCTTTTTCAGCTATGGATATTACTGCTCATCCTGATGATCATCCCGGTGAGCCTAATAAATTTGATAAGGATTGGGGAGAAGGTAATTTTGCTATGCGTCATTTGGTCATGAAGAACGAGGAAGAAGTTGTAAGAGCTTACTCTATGGCTTCTTACCCTGCTGAAGGTAGGAAAATCATGTTGAATGTTAGAGTTGCTGCTCCACCTTGGGATAGGGATAAAAATACTTGGGCTGATCTTAATCCTGGAGTAGCATCTTCTTATATTTTTGGTTGCAAAACAGGTGATAAAGTAACTATCTCAGGTCCTTATGGTGAGTTCTTTATAAATAATACTGAAGCCGAGATGTTATATATTGGGGGTGGTGCTGGTATGGCTCCAATGCGATCACATTTATATGAATTATTCAAAACTTTAAAAACAGGTAGAAAAGTTTCTTACTGGTACGGAGGTAGATCAAAAGCAGAATTATTTTATATTGAACACTTCAGGTCTTTAGAAAGAGAATTTAAAAACTTCAAGTTTTTCTTAGTGCTTTCTGATGCTCAAGAATCAGATAATTGGACTGAAATGCAAGACATGAATGATAAAGAAGGAGATGGGTTTGTTGGTTTTGTTCATCAAGTGGTAATAGATCAATATTTAACAAAACATGAGGAACCCGAAGATATTGAATTATATTTCTGTGGTCCTCCAATGATGAATCAAGCGGTTCTCAAAATGGCAGATGATTGGGGTATTCCTGATGAAAATGTTAGGTTTGATGACTTTGGAGGGTAGAAAATAGAGATTAGTATTGAGATAATAGTTTAAGCCGAGCATTTGCTCGGCTTTTTTGTTTTAATTTCGCTACTAATTTAAAAATAGGACTATGATGAGATTAATGATTCTTTTACTGAGTATCCCTTTTGTAATGCAAGGACAGACTTCTATTAAGTGTACTACTTCAGAGATTAATAAAAAATATTTTGAAGAGCATCCTGAAGCTAAAAAGGAAAGAGAGTGGTTGAATAAAAAATCAAGATTAGCTGAGTTAAATAAAACAGCCGAGTTTACCTCTATTACTATCCCAATTGTATTTCATGTTAATGATGCTACAAATCCTCAGAAAGTAACTTTAGCTCAAGTACAATCAGCAGTAGTTATTTTAAATGAAGATTTTAATGGTTTGAATCCTGAGTTTAATAGTTTGCGTCCTGAATTTCAAAGTATTGCTTCAAGTCTTGAAATTAATTTTTGTTTGGCATCTATTGATCCTGATGGGAATTTTACTTTTCTTATTTTCTAATAAAAGGAAGTGGCAGCTCAGTTTTGCAGTGGTAGCCATCAGGATAAAGCGAGTGGGGAACTACCCAAGCAGGCATTCCGTATCCTAATTGCTCGGTAAAGCCATTTGGTAAATTTTTGCCAATTGTGCTGATTAGTTTTTGCATTACTGTTTTTCTCACTTCAGGAATATTCTCCAAATATTCTGAAATACTATTTGATTTAATTTTCATTTCTCAAAGATAGTAAATCAGATTTTAGTAGGTAGTTTTAAGATGTTAGATTTTTTTCAATTCTAATGTCTCAAATCTAATATCTATCAGTTATCTTTGCTCTAATGAAAAATGTTATCTATTTATTCGTCTTAGTTTTATGTGCGTGTTCCAATCCTCTGATAATAAAATTTTAGTTGCAAATTCAGGAGAAACACAAGGGACTTATTATCATATTAAATACCTTTCTCCACAAGGGGAGAGTTTTCAATTTCAGATTGATAGTTTACTTACCGAGATTGATAGTTCAGTTTCTATTTACAAACCTTATTCTATTATTTCTAAGCTAAATGATGGTGAAGAAATTAAAACAGATGAAATTTTTAATCTCGTTTATTTTGATGCTCTTCATGTAGGGAGAAATACGGAAGGTTTTTTTGATTGTACTGTGTCACCATTGGTGAAATATTGGGGCTTCTATAACAATGACACGAATGAAGTTAAAGTAGATTCAGTTGCTATTCAGTCAATAATGAAAATGGTGGGAATAGATAAGATGACTTGGGAAGATAGTACAGTTGTATTAGCAGAAGGAGTAAAGCTTGATTTTAATGCAATTGCTCAAGGAACTTCAGTTGATTTGATAGCAATGCTACTTGAGGAAAAAGGAATATTTAATTACCTAATTGAAGTAGGAGGTGAGCTTAAAGCTAAAGGTGTAAATGCTGATGGGAATGTTTGGAGAGTAGGTATTGATAAGCCATCTGAAGAGATTGATTTTCAAAATCGTTTTCAGTTCATTCTAGATTTAAAAGACAAGGCTTTAGCTACATCAGGCAATTATCGCAAGTTTTATGTTAGGGATGGAGTTAAGTATGCTCACACAATTAATCCTAAGACAGGTTTTCCTTCTCAAAATCGTTTGTTAAGTGTAACGGTTGTAACTAGCGATTGTTCGTTAGCTGATGCTTATGCTACTGCTTTTATGGCAATGGGATTGAAAAAAACAAAGCAAATTATAAAGAATCTTGATGATGATATTGAAATATATATTGTTTATACCGATAAAAATGGGGATTGGAAAGTATATATGAGCCCAGAAATGAAAAAGAGAATTGTTAATTAAGCCTCTTCATTTTTACACTTTTCTTCAGCTGTAGCGCCACATATTCCACAAGCTTCACCTTCTTTGTTTAAGAAAGGACTTTGGCTTGCACAAGTGCCTGAGAACTTTCCGTTTTTCTTTAAAAGAATTTTAATTCCAATTCCTGCAAATACAAAAGCAAGCATAAAAACAGTAATGAAAAAGATGTGTGAAAAGCTCATTGTAATTAATTTGTAACAAAAATACACAAAAAGAAAGGGTTACTTAAATAGTAGCCCTTTTTTATAATTTGCAAATAAATTACTATTTAGCAATAGTAATTCTTTGAGTTGCAGTTCCTTTTTCAGTATTGATGTTTAGCATGTAAACTCCACTAGTTAAGCCGGAAACATTAATATTTTTAGCAGATTCAGCCGTTAAAACTAATTTACCATAGATATCATAAATTTCTAACGAGCTATACATGCCCTTAATAATTAATACATCTTTTACTGGATTAGGGTAAACTGAAAGGTTTGAAATGTCTTCATTTATAGCAGTTGTTACACAAGCAGCAGCACATGCATTATAAGTAGAATAGGCTCCTTGTCCTGTTCCAGGATCTTGACAGTTTCCTGGACTAATACAATTCCAAGAATTTGGTGTGAATCCAGATAGCTCAACTTTAATTCCGTTTAATATTTCACCTGTAGCATTATCAATAATCATACCAACAACATGTACATTATTTTCATTTTGATTAGCTGGCAAAGTATGTGTGTAATTATGTGTATGTATTCCTCCAGCTGTTATGGTAGCAGGAAGGCTGCCAGTAGTTCCGTCAAAGCCTCCTAAAATCTCGCGAGCTACATGATCAAAAGTAACACTTACAGGATCGGAAGCTGCTGCCCAATCAAAACCTGATATAGGGCTTACCAGCGGCCCAGCTCCACCTCCAGAGTAATAGTTTGCTTGGCTATATGGACCAACTACATCTTCTAGTATTACGGCATTAAAACGATAATCTCCAGATAGATTAGCAACAAATTCACCACTAAGATTAATATCAATCATATGTAAAATTACTATAAATGCTAGGAATATTTATGTTTGTAATACAATAAATAATTATGGAAAACAAAACAAAAGCATTTGCTCGTTTGCTAACAATTATGGACGAGTTAAGGGAGCAATGTCCTTGGGACAAAAAGCAAACAATGGATAGTTTGCGCTACCTTACCATTGAGGAATTATATGAGCTTTCAGATGCTATTTTGGAGAAAGATATGGTAGATATAAAAAAAGAATTAGGGGATCTTCTTTTGCATATTGTCTTTTATGCTCGAATAGGAAGTGAGACAAATGATTTTGATATTGCTGATGTTATAAATAGTGTATGTGATAAATTGGTGCATAGGCATCCTCATATTTATGGTGATGTAAAAGTGGCTAATGAAGAAGAAGTAAAAGCAAATTGGGAAAAATTAAAATTAAAGGAAGGAAATAAATCTGTTTTGGAGGGTGTGCCAAAATCCTTACCAGCAATTGTAAAGGCTTTTAGAATTCAAGAAAAAGTAAGAGGAATCGGTTTTGATTGGGATGATAAATCCCAGGTTTGGGATAAGGTATTAGAGGAGATAGAAGAGTTAAAGGTAGAGATTGAAAAAGGGGATAATGATAGAATAGAATCAGAATTTGGTGATGTGCTTTTTGCACTTACTAACTACGCTAGGTTTATTAATGTGAATCCTGAAGATGCTTTGGAGAGGACAAATAAAAGATTTATAAAGCGTTTCCAAATAATGGAAAATAAAATAAAGGAAGAAGGAAAAGATATGTCTGAAATGAGTTTAATAGAGATGGATATTTATTGGGAGAAAGCAAAGAAAATCTATTTGAGTACATAAGAATAAATTTAATCTTGGTTATATTTCAAACCCTTCTTTAGTGTTTTATTTATTTTTGAAAAATAAATTTTACCACTCAAATAAAAAAAATGAAAAACATACTATTTACTTTATTAGCACTTTTGATAGTTACATTAACAACTGCTCAAAATTTCAATGGATTTGCATTATATAATGCACAGGGATCAAATACAACTTATTTGATAGATGAGAGTCAGCAGATAGCTCATACTTGGAATATGAATACTGAATGTAACTATACAGTTCAATTAAAGGAAAATGGCAACTTAATTAGAGGAACTAAAGGGAATACGAATGTCTTTAGCACTAGTAATATAGCTGCTGGGGCTGGTATGGTTCAAGAAATTGCACCAGATGGATCTATTGTATGGAGTTTTGATTATGCAAGTAGTGATTATGTTAGTCATCATGATTTAACATTAGTAGGTGATAATGTTTTGCTTACAGCTTACGAGAAAAAGAGCTCTACAGAGTTAAATGCAGCAGGATATAATAATGCAAGTTCTGAAAAATGGCCAACTCATTTTGTTGAGCTAGAAGCAGATGGTAATGGAGGAGCTACAATTGTTTGGGAATGGCATATTTGGGATCATATGTGTCAAGATACAGATCCTAGTAAACCCAATTATGTTGCAAATATTTCTGATAATCCTGAATTGATTGATATAAATATGTTGTCAGGTGGTAGTGGAGATTGGTTTCATGTAAATGGGGTAGATTATAATGAGGATTTAGATCAAATTGTTTTCTCATCTCGTTTTGCATCAGAGATTTATATTATTGACCATAGTACCACATCTTTAGAAGCAGCTTCTCATTCTGGTGGTAATTCTGGAATGGGAGGAGATATTTTATATAGATGGGGTAATCCTTCTAATTATGGAATCTCAGGAACTCAAGTGATAGTGAATGCTGTACATGATGCACGTTGGATTACTGATGATGGAAGGCCTAATGGAGGGTTTTTACAAGTATTTAATAATAGCGGAGTAAGTAATAATCAATCTGCAATTGATGGTATTGATGCTCCATGGGATGCCGCTACTAATTCTTATTTAAGAACACCTGGACAAGCATTTGCTCCATCTTCTTATACAACAAGATATGAATGTGGCTATGGTTCTGCTTCTGGGCAATCTGCTTCTGATAGAATGTCTAATGGAAACATATTTGTAAATGCTTCTGGAGGACAAGGAGGGGCTGGTGTGATGTATGAAGTTGATTCTATTGGTAATTTAATTTGGGGTCCATATAATGCTAGCTCTGAAAAAGGCTTCAGATATGAATGTGATTATCCAGGAATCAAAGCTTTAGAATTATATATGAATACTTCTAATACATCTTGTTTTGATGCCACTGCAATTACAGAAAATGATGAAGTTGAAAATTTGGTTCTGTATCCAAATCCGGCATTAGATCATATAATTATTAATGATCAAGACTTAAAAGAGGTTTATAATGTCATGGGTGTTATGGTTATAAGTACTTTTGATACTAAGATAGATGTTAATCATTTATCTAGTGGAATTTATTATCTTAGAATAGCAAACAGAAACATAAAGTTTATTAAGAAATAACTTATGATTTTAGTTTAGGGTTTTCTCTGCTTAAATAAATTGAACACATAAGACTTGTTAATTTGTTTAAATAATATACGGACAATTAACATTATTTTTACCTCATGAAAAAATTAACATTAGCAATATTAATAACTTCTTCAATATTTGGCTATTCTCAAGAAAGATGTTCGACTGATATGTATACGGATTTATTAGAAGCAAAATATCCAGAATATGCTATTCAGAGGCAGAAAGTAAACTCTCAGACTCAAAAATGGATAAAGAATAATCCAATTATTAGTAATAAAGCTATAATTACGATTCCTGTTGTAGTACATATTGTATGGAATACAGCTGCTGAAAATATTTCAGATGCACAAATATTTTCTCAAATGGATGTTTTAAATGCTGATTTTAGACGAACAAATGTAGATGCTATTAATACTCCTTCTGTTTGGCAGAGTGTAGCTACAGATTCAGAAATTGATTTTTGTCTTGCTACTACTGACCCTAATGGCGTCGCTACAACTGGTATAACAAGAACACAAACATCTCAGACTTCTTTCTCTATTAATGGAAGTGATATGAAATCTTCATCAAGTGGAGGTATTGATCCTTGGGATCAGGATGATTATCTAAATATTTGGGTTTGTGACTTGTCAGGAGGTATACTTGGTTATGCAACGCCTCCTTCTAACTTTAATAACCCTGAAGATGGAGTTGTTATTGGATATAAATATTTTGGTACAATCGGTACTGTACAATCTCCATACAATAAAGGTAGAACAGCAACTCATGAAGTTGGTCATTGGTTAAATCTTGATCATATATGGGGTGGAGGTGGTAATTGTGGCAATGATAATGTTAGTGATACCCCTACTCAAGAAGAAGAAAATTATTCATGTCCTAGTTTTCCTCATAATGCTAATAGTTGTAATACATCAAATTCTAGTGGAGATATGTTTATGAACTACATGGATTATACTAATGATGCTTGTATGAATATGTTTACTTCAGGGCAAAAAACAAGAATGATATCTGCTATAAATCAATATAGAAATAATCTATTAAGTCATAATTTATGTAGTGGAGTAGCCCCAAATGCTTCATGGAATTGTATTAATGGAGCCTGTGTTGATCCTGCTAACGGTAACGGTACATATAGTAATTATAATAATTGTGTAAATTCTTGTAATTGTCTTGGAATATCATTGCCTTTATATGAGGGTTTTCAAAATAGTAGTTTGCCTGCAAATTGGATTATTGAAAATAGTGACGGTGATAAAACATGGGAGCTTACAAATGCTGCAGGATACAATAGTTCAGGATCTATATATATTAATAATGCTGATTATGGAGCAAACGGAGAATATGATGATCTTATCTCACCAACATTAGACTTCTCATCTTTATCATCAGCCAGCCTAGAATTCGATTATGCTTACTCATTATGGACAGATCCAACATCATCTCAGGTGTGGTCGGATACATTAATTATTTTAATATCTTCTGATTGTGGTGTTTCATGGCAGAATATATGGCAGAAAGCTGGTCTAGATTTAGTTACCACATCTCCAATATATAATGAGTTTAGCTGGTCACCTTCAGCTAATAATGATTGGAGTTCAGAGTTGATTAATCTAAATGCTTATATAAATCAAGAAGACGTTTTGATCAAGTTTAGAAATGTCAATCAGTTTGAAAATAATTTATATTTAGATAATATCAATATAAAAAGTTCTCCTAATTCTGTAGAAGAAGTGATTATAGAGCATATTGTCTATCCAAATCCTACTAATAGCTATGTCAATATAGAAATAACATCTTCTAAATTGAATGATATAGAACTTTATGTATCTAATTCTATAGGGCAAACAGTTTATAGTGAAACGATTAATTCAAATGTAGAAAGAATTATCACTATAAATCTAAATGATTTGTCAGAAGGAATTTATTTTGTAAACTTAATTACAAATACTGGGGAATTGTATACAAAGCAAATATCTTATTTAAAATAAACTCCTATGATGAGAATTTTATGTTTAATATTATTTCTCTATTGTAGCAATGCATGTGCTCAAAGTAGTTTTTATGCAGTAGATTCACTCAGAGAAATCCGTATTTATTTTTATGATTCTAATTGGGATCATCAGTTAGACAGCTTGTATGTGCAAGGAGATAACGAACGGATATTGGCGGATTTAATTATTGACGGTTCAACTTATGATAGTGTAGGGGTTCGATATAAAGGTTTTAGTTCAGTATCGGTTAATCGGGTTAAAAATCCCTTTAATATCAAGTTAGATTATATGATTGATGGGCAAGACCATAATGGGGTAGATAAACTTAAACTTTCCAATGTATATCAAGACCCTTCATTTATTAGAGAGGTACTTACTTATGAAATTGCGGCTAACTATCTGCCATCAGCAAAAGCGAATTATGCAAACATATATGTTAACGATACTCTATGGGGTTTGTATACCAATGTCCAGGCAGTAAATAAGGGTTTTTTGAATGACCATTTTGGAAATAAATACTATCCTCTTTTTAAATGTAATCCTAAAAATTTAAATGTTAGTCCTGGAGGTGAAAATGCTAACTTAAGTGATGCCCATGGAAATGATAGCTTGGATTATCAGCAGTATTATGACATAAAATCTGATTATGGTTGGGAGGCTCTTTACAATTTAATTGATACTTTAAATAACTATTCCGATAGTGTGAATAAAGTATTGAATGTCGATAGGACCCTTTGGATGCATGCACTAAATTATACGCTCATCAATTTTGACTCTTATATTGGGTATGCTCAGAATTATTATCTTTATAAGGATAAAACAGGTCAGTTTAATCCTTTATTATGGGATCTGAATATGTCATTTGGGAGCTTCAGTCTTACAGACGCATCTTCTATTTATTTTAGTGGTTTTGATATTCTAGAGGCTCAAAATATGGATCCTTTACTGCATCATACTCAAATTTCAGTTTCTCCCAGACCTTTGCTTAGGAATTTGTTTTTAAATGAGCGTAACCGAAAAATGTATTTGGCACATATCCGAACTATTGTTAATGAAAATTTTTCCAATCAGAACTATGCTCTTAGAGGTCAGTACCTTCAAAATTTGATTGATGTTAGCGTACAGAATGATACCAATAAGTTTTATTCCTATACTGATTTTATCACGAACCTAAATAACCAAGTGGCTTTGGTTACCGCTGATTGTCCTGGAATTACTCAGCTGATGGATGCAAGAACTACTTATTTGAGTAATTATACTGGCTTTAGTGGTGAGCCTATAATTACAAATATAGTAACTAACCCTCAAAATTTTGTTGTTGGTGATGATGTTTGGATTACAGCAAATATAACAGATGCCACTGACGCTATTTTGGGATATCGTTTTGGTGCTAACATGGCTTTTAAAACCACTACTATGTTTGATGATGGAAATCATAATGATGGCATGGCAAATGATGGTATGTTTGGAGGTGTAATTTCTAATTCTGCTAATGTGGTTGATTATTATTTGTATGCTGATAATGATTCTGCTGGAGTATTTTCTCCAGTTAGAGCGGCTTACGAGTTTTATAGTATTCAATCTCAACTTAATGTAGGTGATGTGGTTATAAATGAAATTATGTCTAACAATTTAAGTACAACTAGTGATGCAAGTGGAAAGTTTGAGGATTGGATAGAACTGTATAATACAACAAGCTCACCCGTCTCTACTGCAGGTTTATTTTTGACTGATACTTTGGGATTATTGCAAAAATGGGAATTACCGGATTATACTATTCCTGCAAATGGTTATGCAATTATTTGGGCGGACGAAGATGGAGGACAGGGTGATCTGCACGCTAATTTCAAATTATCAAATTTTGGAGAGCAGCTTATTTTAACTAATGCTGATAGTTTAGTTATTGATTCAATTACTTACTTAATTATGGCTGATGATATTGCTTTTGCAAGATTGCCAAATGGAAGTGGACCTTTTATAATGCAAGCACCTACTTTTAAGGCAAATAATGACTTCATCAATTCAATTACTGAAAAACAAGAACAAATTAAAGTATATCCTAATCCGTTTTCGGATGTTATAAAATGGAATAGTTTTGAAGGAATTGAAGTAAGAGATATATTAGGAAAGCTAATGTATACTTCTGAAAATACAAATCGAATTTCAACATCAACTTGGCAGACAGGAATTTATTTTCTACATTTGAAGGATAAAAATCAAACTATAAAAGTCATTAAAATACAATAATATGAAGAAAATACTACTTTTAATAATGAGTGTAATTGCATTGCAATTAAATGCTCAAACAATTACAAATTACACAACAGCTGATGGTTTGCTAAGTGATTTTGTAGAATGTATTGAAGCAGATGTGAACGATAATATCTGGTTTGGAACTTCAGTTGGTGTTCAAAAATTTGATGGTTCAAATTTGGACAGCTTATACAACTGCTGATGGTTTGGTAAATGATAATGTAAAAGTGATTACTTCTGCTAGTAATGGGGATATTTGGGTAGGTACTGATTTTGGTGCAAGTCATTTTGATGGTGCAAATTGGACTACTTATGACAATACAAACGGTTTAAATTCTAACCAGGTAAAAAGTATTGATGAAGATGCGAATGGCGGTATTTGGATAGGAACAAATTTGGGAGTATCTTATTTTGATGGCACAACTTGGACTTCTTATTCTTCTCCTGATTTGCATTGGAGTGGCGTAAACGCTACTGCATTTGATTCCAATGGTGACAAGTGGTTTGCCTCACCTTTAGGAGGAATTACTCATTTTGATGGCACTACTTTCACACCTTACGACACTTCTAATGGATTGCTTTCACAATTTGTAACGGATATCCTTGTAGATAATAATGATAATAAATGGGTTGGTACTTCAAGTGGAATGTCTGTTTTGGATGCCTCTAATACATCTTTTACTCAGCATACTAGGATGTATGTAATGCCTCCTCCAGACACTTTAAATCCTGTAGTTGATATTGCTTTAATGATTATGGGGTCATGTTTGGACTACTATTTATGTTGGCTATTTGGCAGAAGGAGGTGTAGCTTATTGGGATGGTAGTCAATGGGAAGATTTTCATGTTTCAGATGGATTAGTTGGACCAAATGTAAGAGGCTTGACAATTGATAGTCAGCATACGGTTTGGGTAGCTACAAGTACAGGAGTATCAAAAATATCAGCTATTCCTAGTGCAGTTGTTGCTGCTGAAATAGCCACATTTAATTTATTTCCTAACCCTAGTAATGATGTATTATATTTAAATAATGGAACCCAAAATATTCAGCAGGTAAAAATGTATAATAACTTGGGAGCTTTAGTCTATTTGAATGATAATAAAAAACAGCAGTATAAAATTGATGTTTCTTCTTTTTCTAAAGGTTTGTATTATGTAAATATTCATTCTTTTGATGCTATTATTCGTAAGAAAATAGTTGTTAATTAATTCTATTATTTTAAATGGCTAAGATTGGTTTTTAGTTTCTAACATAATTAATTATATTTTTTAAATTTACAAAAAATTTACAAAAAAAACATATGCCTAAATTACTATTGTTTGCAGCATTAATTTATCTTCCTTTTCTTTCTTTTTCACAGGATGTTTTTGATATTGGTATTCGTAATATTGATATTTATTTTAGTCAAACAAACTGGGATGATTCTTTGGATATTTATTATGCAAATGGCCTTAGTAAACGCTTAATAGCGGACTCTATTTTAATTGATGGAGTAGTAGATCAAAATGTGGGAATTAAGTACAAAGGGAATAGTTCATACAATGTAGCGAATGTTAAAAATCCTATGAACATAAAGTTGGATTATGTGAATAATGGACAATCTATTGATGGTTATAATGTATTAAAATTATCTAACGGATTTAGAGATCCATCATTTGTACGTGAAGTATTAAGTTATGAAATGGCAAGTGAATACATGCCTTCTCCAAAAGCAACTTATGCAAAAGTTACTGTGAATGGTACTTTAATTGGATTATATACTTGCGTACAATCTATTGATGACGATTTTACAAATGAAAATTTCTATGAGCGTAAAGGTCCTTTCTTTAAGGTAGATAATACGGGTATTATAGTGCCAGGTTGTTCAGGTTCTTTAGGGATATTGGAATATTATTCGGATACCAATTGTTACCAAAGAGCCTATGAAATGGAGTCTACTGATGATTGGACAGAGTTAGGTAACTTCTTAGATACGTTAAACAATCATTTTACTGATGTTGAAAATGTAATGGATATTGACCGTACACTTTGGATGATGGCTTTTGAGAATTTAATTGTAGGCTTGGATGGTCCTATTAATTCTATTCCTCATAATTTTTATTTATTTAAGGATAATAATGGCAGGTTTTCTCCTTTGTTATGGGATATGAATATGGCTTTTGGAACGTTTACAAATGGTTTGCCGAATCCTGTAACTAATGCTGATTTGCAAGAGTTAGATATTTTTCATGAGAGTACAAATAGCCAAAATAAATTGACAACTCAAATATTTTCTTCTGATAGATACAAAAGAATGTATGTAGCTCATATGCGTACAATTTTAAATGAACAGTTTGTAAATAATAGTTACAGTACAAGAGCTTTAGCTTTGCAACAATTAATTGATACAGAAGTAAATACGGACCCAAATACTTTTTATTCTTATACTGATTTTACGGATAATACATCTACTTCAGTAGCTAACATTATTGGTATTTCGGAGTTAATGATCGCTAGAGCTTCTCACTTACAAGGTTTAGCTGAGTTTACAGCTGTACCGCCAGTGGTTACTAATATTTCAACTAGCCCTACAAATGTTTTGCCGCATACTACTATTAACATTACAGCTCAAATTAGTAATTCAAATTATGCCTATTTGGGCTACCGTTATACTTTTGCTGATAAGTTCGAGAAACTACAAATGTATGATGATGGAATGCATGGAGATGGAACAGCTGGTGATGGAGTTTATGGCGCAACTATCAATGTAGATGCTCGAGATGTACAGTATTATTTTTATGCTGAAAATACGGATGCAGGAATTTTCTCTCCTGAGAGAGCAGAAAAAGAATATCATCAATTACCTGTATTGGGTGGTTTAGTGATAAATGAAATTATGGCTGGAAATGTTTCTGCAGTTCCAGATCAAAATGGAGAGTATGATGATTGGGTAGAATTGTATAATGGGAATAATTTTAGCTTAAATTTAAATGGTTATTATCTTTCAGATAATGAAAATGAGTTAACAAAATGGACTTTTCCAAATGTAACTATTCCTGCCAATGGCTATTTAATTGTTTGGTGCGATACAGCAGGTAATTCGCAAACAGGTTTACATACTACTTATCGCCTTTCGGCCGACCAGGAGGAAGTGTATTTAACTGATCCTACTAATACTGTTATTGATGCGGTGCATTATGTAAATATGCCCTCTGATAAAGGCTTTGCTCGTGTGCCGAACGGAACAGGGCCTATGCAATATCAAACCCATACTTATGATGCTACTAATCAAAACGGAACAGGAATTGATAATATAAATGTAAGTGGTAAAATGAGAGTATATCCTAATCCATCCAACAACAGAATTTATGTTTTAGGGGCAACTGAAGGGGTGAGTGTTTTCAATATGATGGGGCAGGAAGTGTTTAATAAAAAACAAGTTAAATCAATTGATATTAGCAATTGGGAAAATGGGATTTACTTTGTAAAATCAGGAAATAGTGTTGTTAAAATTATAAAACAATAAGAATGAGAAATCTTTTAATTATTTGTGCTATTGCTTTCGGCTTTACAGCTTGTGAAAAGCAATCTGGAGAAGGAGGGACTTCAGTAATTGAAGGTCAAGTATATAAAATTTTTACTTTCCAAAACCCAACTACAGGCGCTTGGGATACTAGCTATTTTCAATTGGATCCAGGACGAGATGTTTTTATTATTTATTCTAATGATAATACTGAGCTGTATGACGATAAATTTGACACGGATTATAATGGAAAATATCACTTTGAATATTTAAGAAAAGGAGAATATACCATCTATACTTATGCTGATAGTACTGATAATAGTAATGTGAAACATGAATACCCAGTTTTTAAACAAATTACTATAAATTCAAATAATTCTACCAATACGGTAGGTGATTTTATTATTGAAAAGAATCAATAAGTGAGCAATCTTCCACAAATAATCACTGACTTTTCACCTATTTCATTGGATGAGATGGATGATGTGAAGTTGATGAGCCGAACGGATACCAAGTTTGCCTTTAAGGCCAATAAAATGCCTTTGCTTTTACAAAAACTATTGCCTTTTTATCGAGTGTTAGCTATTGATGGTAAACTTATCCATGATTACAAATCTCTTTATTATGATACTGACGATAGAAAGTTTTATTTGGATCATCATAATGGTAGGGTAAATCGTAATAAAATAAGATTTAGGGAATATGTGGGAAGTAAACTTACCTTCCTAGAGATAAAGCTTAAAAACAACAAAGGAAAGACCATCAAAAAAAGAATGAAGGTGGATGCTATTAGTAGTGAGCTTTCAGACAAGCAGCAAAATTATATTGAAAAAATTATTGGAGAACCTATGGCATATAAGTGCTAAACAGCGAATTAATTTTAGCAGAATTACTTTTGTGCATAAAACTCAAAAAGAAAGGTTAACTATGGATGTAAACCTTACTTTTGAAAACGACAATGATAATGGAGATATGAAACATATTGTTATTGCTGAGGTTAAGCAGGAGCGTATGAGTCGTTCGTCTGATTTTATGCGTATTGCAAAGGAAATGTATATTCTTCCTATCCGTATTAGCAAGTATTGTCTAACAACTTTGGCTTTAAATCCTGAGTTGAAAAAAAACAGATTTAAAGAAAAAGTATTATTTATAAATAAATTAAAACAAGCGTAAATGGAACTATTAACAATTTTATTGAGTGGGTTTGGAGATTTTTTAGGAACACCAATTTTTGATGCTGAAGATTTTTGGAAACTGATTACAAAAACAATTTTCAACCTCATCATCATTACTACTATTATCAGGTATATATACTATCCTGTAACTAAAAATAAGGATTATTTATTTACTTATTTTTTAATAAGTTTAACGGTATTTTTGCTTTGTGTGCTGCTGGATAGTGTTAAGCTTCAATTAGGTTTTGCACTTGGGCTTTTTGCTATTTTTGGTATTATCCGTTACCGTACCGACCCTATTCCTATTAAGGAAATGACTTACCTGTTTTTAGTAATTGGTGTGTCAGTAGTGAATGCTTTGGCCAATAAAAAAATTAGTCATGCTGAGCTTATTTTCGCAAACCTTATGATCGTATTTGTTACTTTCGGAATGGAGCGTATTTGGCTATTGAAAGGCGAATCAAGAAAGAATGTAATCTATGAAAAAATTGAATTAATTGTTCCTGAAAGAAGAGAAGAGTTATTGGCTGATTTAAAAGAAAGAACAGGAATTGATATCATCAGAGTTGAGGTAAGAAGAATTGACTTTCTAAAAGATACTGCTAACTTGCGTATTTTCTATTATGAGGACAATACAAAATAGTATATTACTTTTATTATTTTTCTCCTTTTCAGCTTTTGCTCAGGAGAATGATTTTCAAACTTGGTATTCAGTTTCTTTGAATAAGAAAATTATAAAAAAGACGAACCTATCCCTAAAAACAGGTTTGCGATTAAGGGAAAACTCATCTTTGTATGCCAAGCAATTTACGGATGTAAAAATCAAGCGCAAATACTCTAAGCGTATTTCCTATGCGGTTGGTTATCGTTATATCAACAAAAGGGATATTGCATTTAATATCTCTGATCAGAACCGTTTTTATGCGGATGTTAATTATAAAAACAAATTAAGTAAACGCTTTTCTTATGCAGTAAGGAATAGATGGCAGACTCAAGGAGATTTGTTTGGGTGTAAAATGACTTTGCGACAGAAATTTGGACTAGATTATAACATTAAAAAAACAAAGTTGACACCTAGTATTTCAACTGAATATTTTTTAACCTTGGAAGATGGGATCAATAAGTTGCGTTCTACTATTGCTTTAGGGTATCCATTGGCTAAAAAGTTGGATTTTGAATTGATATATAGAATTCAACAAGAGTTTTATATAAATAATTCCCAAACTCTGTTTATCTTTGAAGGAAAATTAGCTTATAATTTATAATTTTATGCAAGAAAAAAAAATAGAACTTTCCTTTATTTCAGCTCACTTAAATGAACTATCTGCTCAGGAGCAGCAATTAGTTGCCAATGCAAAATCAGCTTTCAAAACTGCTTATGCTCCTTATTCTGGCTTTTTAGTAGGGGCAAGTGTCTTGCTGGAAAACGGTGAGGTTATTAATGGAAGTAATCAGGAAAATGTTGCTTACCCATCAGGGCTTTGTGCTGAGCGTGTTGCTCTTTTTTATGCAGGAGCTAAATTTCCGGATGTTAAAATAAATACAGTAGCCATATCGGTACTTTCTAAAAACTTTGAGGTAAAGGATGTGATATCACCTTGTGGTGCGTGTAGGCAAGTTATGGCAGAATATGAGGATAAACAACATAGGCCAATTAAAGTAATTTTACACTCTCCTACAGATGAGGTCCTTATTGCTAATAAGGTTGAGGATTTATTGCCATTTATGTTTAAAAGTCCTTCACTAAAGCTTCACTAGTTTTCTTATATTTACCACATGCATATTCTGGATACCCCAATTGATTATTTGAAAGGTGTCGGTCCTCTACGAGCCGATTTGCTTAAAAAAGAGTTGCGTATCTTTACTTATGGCGACTTGCTTATGCACTATCCTTTTCGTTATATCGATAAGAGTAAAATCCATACCATTGCTGAACTAACTCCTGATTCTCCTAGCATTCAACTAAAAGGTCAAATCATAAAGTTTGAAGAAAAGGGGCAGAAAAGAGCCAAGCGATTAATTGCTCATTTTAAAGATGATACAGGTATTATTGAGTTGGTCTGGTTCAAAGCTATTCGTTGGGTAAGGTCTGGGGTAAAGCTACATACCGATTATCTTGTTTTTGGTAAACCTACTGCTTTTAAAGGTGCGTTTAATATTGTACATCCTGAAATGGATATGCAAGAAGAAAATAATCAATTTACCCAAGGCTTGCAACCTGTTTATAATGCTACTGAAATGCTAAATGCAAAAGGCTTAACCAGTAGAGGGATTGGGAAGTTGACTAAAGCCTTATTGCCTTTACTTAATAATCAGTTGGAGGAAACACTTTCGGCTACTTTAATTGAAAAATTAAATTTACCTACCCGTACACAATCTTTTATTGATATACATCAGCCTAATGATGCTAAGGCTTTAGTAAGAGCCCAGAAAAGATTAAAATTTGAAGAGTTTTTCTTTTTGCAATTGCATTTGTTAAAACTAAAATTAACACGCAAAAAAAAGTTCAAGGGCTATGCTTTTGAAAACTTGGGTGAAGGCTTTCATGAATTCTATAACAAGCACCTTCCTTTTGAATTAACTGGTGCTCAAAAGCGGGTGCTAAAGGAAATCAGGAATGACGTTAGGAATCCTCAACAGATGAATCGCCTTTTGCAAGGAGATGTTGGGAGTGGGAAAACTTTAGTTGCACTGCTCAGCATGCTTATGGCGGTGGATAATGGTTTTCAATCTTGCCTTATGGCACCTACCGAAATTTTGGCTCGCCAGCATTTTGAAACTATTTCTACTTATTTGCAAAAACAGGATATTAAGGTGGCTATTCTTACGGGTTCAACCAAAACTAAGGATAGGCGTATTTTGCATGAACAATTAGAAAATGGTGAAATTGATTTATTAATTGGAACCCATGCTTTACTGGAAGATAAAGTAGTATTTCAGAATTTAGCTTTAGTCGTTATTGATGAACAACATAGGTTTGGTGTGGCCCAAAGAGCTAAATTATGGAAGAAGAATAAATTTCCACCTCATGTCTTGGTGATGACGGCAACTCCTATCCCTAGGACACTTTCTATGACGCTTTATGGCGATTTGGATGTTTCCATCATTGATGAGCTTCCTCCAGGAAGAAAAGAAGTTAAAACCATGTGGAAGACTGATTCTTCTCGTTTGCAGATTATTAATTTTATGCGTGAGCAAATTAAATTAGAGAGACAAATATATATTGTGTTTCCTTTAATTGAAGAATCAGAAAAGCTAGATTACAAAAATTTGATGGAGGGCTTTACTGCAGTTGAACGAGAATTTCCTTTGCCAGAATTTCAAGTAAGTGTAGTGCATGGGCAAATGAAACCTGAGGATAAACAATATGAAATGAAACGCTTTGTGGATGGGGTAACTAATATTATGGTGGCAACTACAGTAATTGAGGTGGGTGTAAATGTTCCCAATGCTTCTGTTATGATTATTGAAAGTGCGGAGCGTTTCGGACTCTCACAACTCCATCAGCTAAGAGGTAGAGTAGGTAGGGGTAGCGAGCAATCCTATTGTGTTTTGGTAAGTGGTAATAAAGTAAGTGTGGAAGGTAAAACTCGCCTGCAAACTATGGTGGATACCAATGATGGTTTCCAAATTTCGGAAGTAGATTTAAAACTAAGAGGTCCTGGTGATATGATGGGAACCAAACAAAGTGGGGTGCTCGATTTTAAAATTGCGGATATAGTTATAGATAATAAGATATTACATTTTGCCAGAAATGAAGCTGATTTGTTACTACAAGATGATGGGGATTTGGAAAAAGCGGAGAATATCAATATTGCTAGGGCTTATCGTCCTTATGCTAGGGAGCGTACGGGCTGGAGCAGGATTTCTTAAAATAAATAAGGGTAAGCTACTTATATCGCACCGCTACAACCTATTACCCTTGCTGCATTCCTGCCCTGGGGGAGTTCATAGGGAGCTGGTCGTACAAGACTTACCCTTAAGCTGCAAAACTAACATAATCTTACTTTTTACAAAACATTTTCTACATTCTATTTTTGTTTATATTTGCCAGGATTAATTTTAAAAGAAAATAAGATGGATACAAAGAAATTTGCAATGAACTATGGTGCTGCATTGGGTTTGGTTTTGGTTGCTATTGCATTTATTATGTGGTCAATAGGTGCTGATGACAAACAATCAATCATTCCTGCGTTATTAAATAATGGTATCACAATTGCATTTATTGCTTATGCTGTTATTCAGTATCGTGACATTAATAATAATGGTTTTATCTCTTATTCTGAATCTTTAAAGTTAGGAACTACTGTCGCTTTTTTCTCATCTATTATCTTGGCTTTTTATCAATTTATATACATTTCCTATCTTGATCCTAACGCTTTAAGTGAAATAATGAGAATTACTGAGCAAGCTATGTTGGAATCAAATCCTGAAATTTCGGATGAAGAATTGGATATGGCTTTAGAAATGACTGGTAAGTTTATGCAACCACACTGGATGATGATAATGGGAATGTTAGGAGGTACTTTTATGGGTTTCCTTTATTCTCTAATTATTTCTATTTTTGTTAAAAAAGAAGACCCAACTTTAATCGCATAGTTTATGAATATTAGTGTAGTAGTCCCTTTATTTAATGAAGATGAATCTTTGCCTGAGTTATGTGCTTGGATTGATAAAGTAATGCAGAAAAATAATTACAGTTATGAAGTATTACTTATTGATGATGGTAGTAAAGATAAATCATGGGAAGTAGTTGAGCAAATTGCTGCTGAAAACACAAACATAAAAGGAATAAAATTCAGAAGAAATTACGGTAAGTCTGCAGCCCTTAATATTGGTTTTGCAAAAGCTAAAGGTGATGTAGTTATTACTATGGATGCTGATTTGCAAGATAGTCCTGAAGAAATTCCTACATTATATAATAAAATTGCTGTTGAGGGTTTTGATTTAGTTTCAGGTTGGAAAGCCAAACGCTATGATCCTTTAACCAAAACTATACCTACCAAATTATTCAATTGGGCAGCTCGTAAGGCCTCAGGTATTTATTTGCATGACTTTAATTGCGGACTTAAATCCTATAAAAATACAGTTGTAAAATCAGTTGAGGTGCATGGTGAAATGCATAGGTATATTCCAGTACTAGCTAAGTGGGCAGGTTTTTCTAATATTACTGAAAAAGTAGTGGAACATCAAAGTAGAAAGTATGGGGTTACCAAATTTGGTTTGGAGCGTTTTGTAAATGGTTTCTTAGACTTACTTACCATTACTTTTGTTTCTCGTTTTGGTAAAAAACCTATGCACTTTTTTGGGGTATTGGGTACTTTAATGTTTATGCTTGGTTTTGGTTTGTTCACTTATATTGGTGGTGCTAAATTATATGCCATGTTTGCAGCTGTTCCTGCAGAAAATATTGCAAATATGTCAGGGTTTTACATTGCTTTAACTGCTATGGTTATTGGAGTGCAGTTGTTTTTAGCAGGCTTTATTGCCGAGATGATTTCTCGTAATGCTTATGATAGAAACAACTATCAAGTAGAAAAAGAAGTGTAACATGAAATTAACTATTTTAAGTACTGCATTTCCCTACAGAGGAGGGATAGCGGTTTTTACTGAAAGATTAGCAAGAGCTTTTCAACAAGCAGGTGATTTGGTGAGAATTAGTACTTTTTCACTTCAATATCCAAATTTATTATTTCCAGGTAAGTCACAATATTCTTCTTCTGAAAGTCCAAATGATTTGGATATTATTAGAGAAGTAAACTCAATAAATCCCTTTAATTGGATTCGAATAGGATTAAAAATCAGAAAGCAAAAGCCTGATGCTTTAATTTTAAAGTATTGGATTCCTTTTCTGGGGCCTTGTTTAGGTACCATTTCAAGAATTGTAAAAGGAAATAATCATACTAAAGTTTTAGTAGTTATCGATAATTTGATTCCACATGAAAAACGTTTTGGGGATAATTTATTGAATAAGTATTTTGTGAATAGTGTAGATGCTTTTTTTGCAATGTCAGAAAGTGTTTATAATGATTTAAATCATTTTAATGCCAATAAAAAGAAAATGTTGGGTGTACATCCTTTATATGATAATTTTGGAGATGCAATAAGTAAATCAGAAGCTAAGGGGGTTTTAAATTTAGATGAAGAAACAAACTATATGCTTTTTTTTGGTATTATTAGAAAGTATAAAGGTTTAGATACCTTATTAAAAGCATTTGCAGATGAGCGTTTACAAAGTCAGAATTTAAAATTAATTGTTGCAGGTGAATTCTATGAAAATGATAAACCATATCTTGATTTAATTACTAAATATAATTTATCAGATTCAGTAGTTTTACACACAAATTTTATTCCTGATAAAGATGTTGTAAATTACTTTTGTGCAGCTGATATTATTGTTCAACCATATAAACATGCTACCCAAAGTGGGGTTACTCAGATTGCTTATCATTTTGAAAAACCAATGTTAGTGACAAATGTAGGGGGGTTGGCTGAAATTGTTCCTCATAACAAAGTAGGCTATGTTACTTCACAAGAACCGCTTAATATTGCTGATGCTATTACTGATTTTTATTTAAATAATAAAGAAAATGACTTTATTGCTGGCATAAAAGAAGAAAAGAAAAAATACTCATGGGAAATAATGGTTTTAAATATCAAAAAGATACTTGAGTCAATTCATTAGTATATTAGCTATTTATTCTTTCTATATTTGCAAAAAATAATTTCATGAAAAAATTACTTTTATTTTTAATGCTTATTCCTTTCTTAAGTCTCCCTCAAAGTGTTAATGAAGTTGATGCAAATGGTTTAAAACAAGGTGTTTGGGTAAAAACTTTTGACAATGGTAACTTGCGTTACAAAGGGCAGTTTAAGAATAATAATCCTCAAGGAATTTTCATGTATTATTATGATTCTGGTGAATTGCAAGCTGAAAAAGAGTTTTTTCATTCAGGTAAGGCAGCAGCAACTCATATTTTCTATAAAAATGGAAAGCTTAAAGCAGCAGGGCTTTATGTTAATGAACTAAAGGATAGTACTTGGCATTATTTTAGTGTAGATAGCGTGCTAATGATGAGTGAGCAGTATCAAAAAGGAAAATTAAATGGGGTAACAAAAACGTACTATTATACAGGTGAGTTGTACGAAATTAAGAATTGGACTCAAGGAGTAGAAAATGGTTCTTGGATTCAATATTTTATTAATGGTGCAACTAAAATGGAGATCTTAATTAATCATGGTGTTAGGGAGGGTAAAATAGTATATTATTTTCCTAGTGCTAAAGTATATTATAATGGGTTTTATCTTGCTGATAATAAATCAGGTATTTGGGAATATTTCAATGAAGAAGGAGTCAGTGATACAATAATAAATTACAATGAGTAAAGGAAGAGTTTTAATGGCAATGAGTGGTGGTATTGATAGTACTATGGCATCTTTATTATTACATGAACAAGGGTATGAGGTTATTGGTTTAACCATGAAAACTTGGGATTATGAGAGTTCAGGTGGTAATAAGAAAGAGACAGGTTGTTGTAGTTTGGATTCTATCAATGATGCACGCCAATTGGCTGTTGATTGTGGTTTCCCACATACTATTTTAGATATTCGTGATGAGTTTAAGGGCTTTATTATTGACAATTTTGTTGATGAATATATTGCTGGTCGTACACCAAATCCTTGTGTATTATGTAATACGCACATAAAATGGGAAGCCCTATTAAAGCGAGCAGATATGTTAAATTGTGAGTTTATTGCAACAGGACATTATGCGCAAGTTCGTAAAGTTGAAGAGCGTTTTGTTGTCTCAAAAGGTTTGGATGAAAGTAAAGATCAATCTTATGTGCTGTGGGGAGTAACTCAGGAATGTTTGAAAAGAACAATTTTCCCAATGGGAGAATATCATAAAAAAGATATAAAGCAAATGGCCTTGGATAGAGGGTATAAAGCTTTAGCTGAAAAGAATGAGAGTTATGAAATTTGCTTTATTCCTGATAATGATTATAGAGGTTTCTTAAAAAGAAGGGTAGAAGGGTTAGAAGAAAAAGTAAAAGGAGGTAATTTTATTACTACTGACGGTCATATTGTTGGTACTCATGATGGCTATCCTTTTTACACAATTGGACAAAGAAAAATTGGAGTTTCCTTAGGTCCTAATCCTACTTATGTTATTGGGATAAACCCTGAAGATAATACAGTAGTTGTTGGTGTGAAAGAGGACTTGCAAGAACAAGAAATGTTTATTAGAAATGTAAATTATCTCAAATATGCTAAGATTGAGGATGGCATGGAATGTTTAGTGAAAGTGAGGTATAAACATAAAGGTGAAATGGCGACTATTACTAATGATGGCGAAAATTTGAAAGTTCTATTTCATAAAAAAGTTGGAGGTATTGCTCCTGGGCAATCGGCTGCAATTTATGAAGGTGACGATTTAATTGCTGGGGGGTTTATTATAAAAAAATAAATTTTGAAGGTCTCTGAAATTTCATATCAAGAAACCAATAAATTTTCTAATCTTGTACTTGATTACCTTAAAAAGGATGAAAAATTAAAACCCTTTATTAATCACTTTCCAACCCTAGAGAATTTTGAAAAACAAATTACTGAAAAGAAATCACATTCAATAGATAGAGTAGTTCTGATAGATGTTTTGAATAAGCAAAATACAAGTTTATCTCTTTCTGAAAAATCAAAATTGAATATTGAAAGCTTAAAAGAGAATTCTACTTTTACAGTAACAACAGGGCATCAACTCTGCTTATTCACTGGCCCGCTTTATTTTATTTACAAGATAATTTCTACTATTAATCTAACAGAACAGTTAGAAGAAAAATATCCTAATAATAATTTTGTGCCTGTTTTTTGGATGGCAACTGAGGATCATGACTTTCTAGAGATTAATCATATTCATCTTTTTGGTAAAAAAATTGCATGGGAAAGCAAGCAAAAAGGTGCTGTTGGAAGAATGAATTTAGATGGCTTTGAAAGTCTCTTAACGGAATTGAAATCAGTTTTAGGAACTTCAGAAAATGCTGATAAATTAATTTCTCTTTTTGAAAAATCATATTTAAATCATGATAACTTGGCTGATGCTACTCGTTATTTGATAAACGAATTGTTTGGTAAGTATGGGTTAGTTATTTTAGATGGTGATGAAAAGAGGCTAAAAGAACAATTTATTTCCACTATTAAAAAAGATGTTTTAAGGAATGGTTTTGAGGAATCCATAACTAAATGCAGTGAGGATTTGGCAACTATATATAAAGCCCAAGCCTATGTTCGTCCTATCAATTTCTTTAAATTATCAGAAGGAGAAAGAGAATTAATAAAAGGAAAAATTACTGAAAAGGAGATAGAAAATAATTCTGTTAGCTTTAGCCCAAATGTATTGTTACGACCGTTTTATCAGGAAACTATTCTGCCAAATATTGCTTATATTGGTGGTGGGGCTGAAATCGCTTATTGGATGCAGTTGAAAAATGCTTTTCAGCAAGAAAATATTCCTTTCCCAATTTTGATGTTAAGAAACTCTGTATTATTTATGGATGATAAACAGAATCAAAAACGACAAGCTTTAGGCTTTACGATTAATGATTTGTTTTTGGAAGAACATCAATTGCAAAAAAAGTTTGTGTTAAACCAAAAGGATGCTGTTGTTTCCTTACAGGATGAAATGGATGCTGTTGAAAATATATATTCATCAATTACTGCAAAAACTAATGATGTTGGGCTTCAGAATAGCATAAAGTCCCAACAACAAAAACAGTTAAAATCTTTTAAGCAATTGGAAGAAAAATTATTGAGGATAGCAAAGCAAAAAAATGAAAGTTCTTTAAATCAGATATGTAAAATAAAACAGCAGTTGTTTACTGATAATAGTTTGCAGGAACGCTATCATAATTTCATTCCGTTTTATTTAAAAGGTGGGGATAACTTTATTGAAATATTAAAAGAGAATTTAAATCCGCTAAACCCTAATTTCGTAATTTTGAATCCTAAAATAAAATAGTTAAATGGAGCACGAAAAAATATTAATATTAGACTTTGGTTCGCAATATACACAACTTATTGCTAGAAGGGTAAGAGAGTTAAATATCTATTCTGAAATACACCCTTACAATAAGATTCCTGAGATTGATTGTAGTTGGAAGGCTGTTATTTTGTCAGGTTCTCCGCATTCTGTTCGTGAAGAAAATGCGCCTATTGCTGATTTATCAGCAATAAAAGGAAAGTTGCCATTGCTAGGAGTTTGTTATGGAGCACAACATTTAGCACACGAATTTGGAGGAGAGGTATTGCCTTCAAACACTAGAGAATATGGTAGAGCTAACTTATCTTTTGTGGATACTGAGAATGATTTAATGAAAGGTGTTCCGGCTGATTCACAAGTATGGATGAGTCATGGAGATACAATTGCAACTATTCCTAATCATTATAAAGTTATTGCTTCAACTAATGATGTGAAAGTGGCGGCTTACCACATTGAAGGAGAACAGACTTATGCTTTGCAGTTTCATCCTGAAGTGTATCATTCTAAAGATGGAGCAACTATTCTGAAGAATTTTTTAGTAGATATTTGTGGTTTTAAACAAGACTGGACTCCAGCTTTATTTGTTGAGGAAACGGTTGCTAATTTAAAACAAAAAATTGGAAATGATAAAGTTGTTTTAGGTCTTTCTGGTGGTGTGGATTCTACTGTTGCTGGAGTGCTTTTAAATAAAGCAATAGGTGAGAATCTATATTGTATTTTTGTAGATAATGGGTTGTTACGAAAAGGAGAGTTTGAAAGTGTCTTGGAGCAGTACAAGGGCATGGGCTTAAATGTAAAAGGAGTAAATGCTAAAAATCGGTTTTATGATGTTTTAGCTGGAGTGTCAGATCCTGAGAAAAAGCGTAAAGCAATTGGATCAATGTTTATTGATGTATTTGATGATGAATCGAATCAATTAGAGAACGTAAAGTGGTTAGCACAAGGGACAATTTATCCTGATGTTATTGAGTCTGTTTCGGCAACAGGAGGTCCTTCACAAACTATTAAATCTCATCATAATGTAGGTGGTTTACCTGATTATATGAAACTTAAAGTTGTTGAGCCTTTGAATACTTTATTTAAAGATGAAGTACGGAGAATTGGAAAGTCTATGGGGATTGATAAAGAGTTATTAGGCAGACATCCTTTTCCAGGTCCTGGTTTAGCAATTCGTATTTTAGGAGATGTTACTGCTGAAAAAGTTAGTATATTACAAGAAGTAGATCATATTTTTATTTCTTCATTAATAACTGCTGGATTGTATGATCAAGTATGGCAAGCAGGAGCAATTTTCTTGCCCATTCAGTCAGTTGGAGTAATGGGAGATGAGCGTACTTATGAATATGCAGTTGCCTTAAGAGCAGTAGAATCAACTGATGGAATGACGGCTGACTGGGTGCATTTACCATATGAGTTCTTGGCAAAAGTATCTAATGATATTATTAATAAAGTAAAGGGAATTAACCGTGTAGTTTATGATATTTCTTCAAAGCCACCAGCTACTATTGAATGGGAATAATTAGGAAAATATTGGTTGTATTTTTACTATTATCTGTTTTTGTTTTGTCGGGTCAAACATTAAGTGATACTGTTTTTTTTGATGGAGATATTTATGTAAAGCACATTGTTAAGGCTGGAGAATCACTTAAATCAATAGCTAATTTACATAAGGTTAAAACAGCTGATATTATTGATAATAATGAGATAGAAAAACGTCTGTATTATAAACAACTATTATACATTCCTATTTTTTATAATCAGCAAGAAAATAAGAATAACCCTTTTGATGCAAGCATTCTAAAACAAATTGAAAATTCTTCTGAACTAAAAGATACTTCAGTGTTAAATATTGCTTTGTTAATGCCCTATTTTTTGGTGAAGAATGACACCATGTTTAATAATTTTGAGGATACTACAGGAATCCCTGATATTTATTATAAAGGTTCGGAGGTAGCTCTTTCTTTTCATGTTGGTGTGGGAATAGCACTTGATTCTTTACGTAATAAAGGGATGGATATCCGTTTACATACTTTTGATACCAATAAGGATACCTTAAAAGTACATCAAATTATGAATTCAAAGGCTTTGGAAAATATGGATATTATTATTGGGCCTTTGTTTGCTAATAATTTTAGGGTTTTATGTGAAAAATATGGAAATGATAGCACTAAAATATTAATTTCACCTCTCTCTAAAAATACTAGCAATGTAAGAAAATATAAATCCGTTTATCAGCTTTCCCCTTCTTTTCAAGTGCAGGAAAAGATCATTATGGATTATGTTTTAAAATACCATAAACAGGATAGGGTTATTGTACTTAATGAAAAAGGAAGTGAGGGGAAATCAGCATATATTAAAAATTTATTTCTTCAGCAGGAAAAAGAAGTAGAAACCTATACTATAGAATATACTAAGGTGGATTCTATCCGTAAAATATTTACAGAAAAACAAGTTGTAATTATTCCTTCAGAAAACAAAGCTTTTGTAAGTAAGATTCTTGGATCTATTGGAGGCTTGGACTCTACATCATTTGTTTTTGGTTTATATGATTGGAAAAAATATGATAATTTAGATATTCATAACCTAATGTTTTTGGATGTTAAATTCCCCGACCCTTATAGCTTTAGTATATTCAGTAATCATGATATTTCTTTTGTTAAATTATTTCAAAAAAAGTACAATACTAACCAAGCTAAATATACACATATTGCATATAATACTTTGATGCATTTTTGTTCTGATTTTTCTTTATTTAGATTTAAATATTTAAAAGATGGAGGTAAGATAAACACGTATTCACCTTTGCATCACTATGTTGATTATGAGTTAGTTCCTGTAGAATAATTTCCGTTATTTAAAAATCAGTATACAGCATTCTAACTAAAATAAGACTGAATCGATTATAGAAACTATAATATTTTTTTTTCGTATAAAATTTAGTGAAGGAGATTATTTAGATCTTTACTAATATTATTTTGATGCGATTTTTAAAAATAGTTTTTTTACTTCTGTTTATTGTTTTTCAAAACAATACACAAGCTCAATGTGTTGGTTCACAGTCGGCATCTATGTCACCTGCGGGTCCTTATTCTGCAGGACAAGTTGTTACAGTTACCTATACGTTAAGTAGTTTTACTCAGATAAATATTAATTGGATAATTGCTTTTGATATTGACTATGGAAATGGTTGGTCTTCAATTTCTCCTATTTCAGCTCCAGGAAACCCTGGAGGTTCTGGAGGTTCATGGATATGGGATACCCAAAATACTTATCCAAGTGGATTAAATTATGGACCTGGGTATAGATTTCAAAATAATGGGAATGCTAATTGGGGAACTTCTTCAACTGGACCCTTTACATTAAGTTTTCAGTTAGTAGTAGGAAATTCTTGTACTCCTCAAGATTTATCAATTGACTTAAGTGTTATTGGTGATTGTCAAACAGGAGGTTGGAATAATGGGTCTTGTTGTTCTGTAGTGCCTTATTCTGTTTATTCTGGAAATTCATTATTTTCAAATCCTTCTGTCGTTGCAGGATTAAATCAAACAATTTGTAATGGAGGGATTCCTATGCCTTTAACAGCAACTAGCATTAGTATTGGTACATATAGTTGGTCGCCACCTTCTGCATTTACAAATCCAAATTTGCAAAATCCTAGTTTTAATTCAGGGATAAATACAACTACAGTGTATACAGTAACCTTTACTGATGCAAATGCCTGTATCAATACTGATAATGTGACTATTACAGTTAATCCTGTTCCTTCAGTTACGATTTTAGCACTACCTAATCCTGCTTGCTTTGGAGATAATATTGTTTTAACAGCTACAACATCTATTCCTGTAAGTAAATATAGATTCCAATATAATACAGGTACTAATTGGAACAATCTAACTATTCCATTATGGGGTGTAAATAACCCTGTAATATATAATAATATATCGCAATCAACAGATTTTAGAGTAAAAGTCAGAGAAGCTAATGGCTGCAATGCTAGTAGTTGGTCACAAGTAATAACCGTGCCAATTGTAACTTTTAATACTCTTCCAATTTGGCACAATTAAAATAACAATAAATAACTAAAATTAATTAATTAAAAATGTTAAGGTCATGAAAACAAAAACAAAACAAAAAATTTTAAAAGTACTTGCTATATGCATACTATTTTTAGGCAACAGCCATTTGATGGCTCAAGTTTCTCAAACGCTTACGCAAACGGTATGTGCAAACTCTCTTGCTGAACCTTATTTGATTAATCCTCCTTCTTCTGGATCAATCTATAATTGGACATTAAGTGGAGGTGGTACTATTACTCCTGTATCAACATCAAATTCTATTACTATTGATTGGGGGGCAATAGCTGGTGGTCCTCATATTTTAGAAGTGATAGAATCTAATGGGGGCTGTTCTAGTGCCTTAGTTACATTAGATATTACCATAGTTGATGGTCCTACAGCAACTGCAGGACCAAATGGTGATGTTTGTGTTGGAGATATTTATTCATTATCTTCAGCTACAGCTACAAATCAGGTGTCAGTACTATGGACTGCACCATTCAGGTGATGGAACATTTACAAATGCGTCTTCAGTTAATCCCTGATTATACTCCAGGACCTAATGATATAGCTGCAGGAACAGTAGATTTAACACTGACATCAACAGGTTCAGGCCCTGCGGGTTCTTCATGTTCTACTAATAGTTCTACACTTACTCTTACTATTCATCCAGTTCCTACCGCAAGTGCTGGATCTAATGATAATGTATGTGCAGGAAATAATTACACATTATCGGGGAGTTCAACTAATGGAGCAGGGGTTTGGACAACATCAGGAGATGGAACATTTAATAATATACCTTCTGCTAATACTGATTATACTCCAGGATCTACTGATATATTAAATGGAACTGTAGTGTTAACATGGACAGTAACAGGAACGGCGCCTATTTCTTTAGCTTGTAATAGTGCTCAATAGTTCAATGACACTAACTATAGATGCTTCCCCGATAGCAACTGCAGGACCAAATGGTGATGTTTGTGTTGGAGATATTTATTCATTATCTTCAGCTACAGCTACAAATCAGGTGTCAGTACTATGGACTCACCTTCAGGAGATGGTACATTTACAAATGCGTCTTCAGTTAATACCCTGATTATATTCCAGGACCTAATGATATAGCTGCAGGAACTGTAGATTTAACACTGACATCAACAGGTTCAGGCCCTGCAGGTTCTTCATGTGCCACAAATAGTTCTAGCTCTTAACTCTTACTATTCATCCAGTTCCTACAGCAATCGCTGGATCTAATGATAATGTATGTGCAGGAGATAATTATACATTATCTGGAAGTTCAACTAATGGAACAGGGGTTTGGACAACATCAGGAGATGGAACATTTACAAATGCATCTTCTGCTACAAGTGACTATACACCAGGAGCCAATGATATATTAAATGGTACTTTAGTGTTAACATGGACAGTAACAGGAACTGCACCTATTGCTTTAGCTTGTAATAGTGTAACTAATTCAATAATACTAACCATTATACCTGCTCCTACAGTTTTTGCAGGAGGAAATGCTACTATTTGTGAAAATAATCCTTATTCATTATCTGCAGCTACAGCTACAAATCAGATTTCAGTCCTATGGACAACATCAGGTGATGGAGCACTTACAAATGCATCTTCACTTAATCCTGATTATATCCCTGGAGCGAATGATATATTAGCTGGAACAGTAGATTTATCGCTTACAGTAACTGGTAATTCTCCATGTTTATCTATTTCTAGTACAATGATATTAACGGTTATACCAAATCCAACACCAGGACCAATTTTTCATAACTAGAAATTAATGAGTAAATTAGAAGTTATCATATTATTCCTTTTTGCATTTGCTACACAAGTTGTTGCACAAAATACTGCGCATCTATGTGTAGGTGATAATCGTAACTTTATAGTGCCTAATAATCCAACATCTTTAGCTTATAATTGGCAAGTTAGTGACCCTACTTTAGCAACTATTGATTCTGGTAACGGAACACATCATATTTTAATTGACCTTAACAATACAGGTGTGTTTCAATTACTAGTTGAAGAAATAGATGCAAATGGGTGTAGTGGATATGATAGTATCTTAGTGCACATTCATGATTTACCACAACCTAATATTTTTGCTTCAGGACTTATCTCTTTTTGTGAAGGAGATAGTGTCCTACTACAAGTAGATTCAATCTACAGTTCATTTTTATGGAATAATAATTCATCCTCAATTTATCATTATGCCGATACAACAGCTAATTATTTTGTAAATGTAACTGATACGAATGGCTGTAGTAATAGGAGTAATATAATTAATGTTGATGTGAATCCTAATCCTAAAGCTGATTTTATAGTGGATGGAATTTGTGTAAATACATCCAGTAAGTTGCTGAATACTTCCACAGTTAGTATGGGTCATATTGTGTCAAGTATTTGGTATTTAGGAAATGGAGAGCTAGTAAATGGAGATAGTTTATTGCATACCTATAATTTTGTTGGGGATTATTTTACCGAACTGTTTGTTACTTCTAATTATGGTTGTATCGATTCAATAGGAAAGTTCTATTCTATTTATATTAACCCTATTGCTAGTTTTGAATATACTCCTTTTACAGTTTCTACTTTACAGCCAGAAATGAATTTTATAGCGAATTCAGCTAATTATAACTCTTTTTTTTGGGATTTTGGTGATTCAATTTATAGTTATATTTCTTCACCTATACATGAGTTTGATGCATCAGGGACCTATGATGTTTGGTTAACAGTAACTGATAGTAACCAGTGTATTGATTCGGTGATGCATAGGATTACTATGTATTATGATTTTGTATTGTATATGCCTTCTGCTTTCACGCCAAATGATGATGGAGATAATGATCAGTTTGGACCCCAAGGCTTAAGAATGGAGAAGTATAAATCTTATTCATTTTATATTTATAACCAATGGGGAGAGATAATTTTTGAAACAGAAGATATTAATGAGTGGTGGGATGGTGCTGATAGTCAGCATGGATCGTATGCTTGGGCTATTGTAATCGTTGATGAACTAGGTGCGAAACGTAAAAAAGTTGGAACCATACTATTGATTAAATAATTACCTTAAATCAATTGCTTCAACTCCTGGGTAGTCAACAGTATTAAAAATAAAAGGAGCAATAGCAGTATTGCTTTTGAAATTGGTTACTAAATAAGCGTATGTCCCTCCATTTTTATCGTGCATGGTAATCTTATGCAATTGGTTTTTGGCTGCATCTACTGCTAATGTAATTTTCATAAAAGCACCACTTTCTTCTGGGAATAAATCAATGATTTGCAGGCGCTTCCCTTTTTCAGCTTCAGCACCTACATAGTTGTATTTATAACCTTCTTCATAAATAGTGAATAGTTTGTTTGGACTCATGATCTGTTCTTCAGGATCATGCTCCATTATCTGTACCTCATTCATGTCAGCTAAATAAATCCATTGGCTCTCTCCATCATTAATGATGATTTGGTCCTCCATTTCTAATCTGAACATTTCCTCTTGCAACACTAAAATTCCTTTTTGTTTTTCATTTATGTTCTGATTTTTGTTTTCAAAAATAAAATCAAAATCAACGGTCATGTTTTTGTATGATTTTGTGGTTGAACTTAATCTGTCAAGTACATCTTTGGCTACTTGGTCCTGAGCAAAAAGGGTAGTGCCGAAGGCAATTAAAAGGGTAGTGAATAATTTAGTCATTGCTATTTAATTTTTTTAATAATTCTTCTAATTCCATTTCATCTCTAACCAGAACTTTCCGGGCTTTACTGCCTTCAAATGGCCCTACTATTCCTGCTGCTTCTAGTTGGTCAATAATTCTTCCTGCTCTGTTGTATCCAAGTCGGAGTTTCCTTTGTATTAATGATGTTGATCCTGATTGATGTTGCACTAACACCAAAGCTGCTTCATCAAACATAGCGTCTTTGTCTTCTAGGTCAGCTTTACCTCCTACAGCTTCTGCCTCTCCTTCATATTCTGGTAACATATAAGGTTGCGGATAAGCTCTTTGTGAACCAATAAACTCACAGATTTTTTCTACTTCTGGAGTGTCAATAAAGGCACATTGTAAACGTGTTAAATCACTTCCTGTGGAAATAAGCATATCTCCCATGCCGATTAATTGTTCAGCTCCTTTGCTGTCCATAATTGTTCTGGAATCAATAGCTGAGGTAACTTTAAAGGCTACCCTTGCTGGGAAATTGGCTTTTATCATTCCAGTAATAACATTAACGGACGGTCTTTGTGTGGCAACTATTAAATGAATACCGATAGCACGAGCAAGTTGTGCTAAGCGAGCAATTGGAGTTTCAATTTCTTTTCCTGCAGTCATGATTAAATCAGCAAATTCATCAATCACCAAAACGATATAAGGTAAGTACCTGTGTCCATCATTAGGATTTAATCTTCTGCTGATAAATTTAGCATTGTATTCTTTGATGTTACGGCATTGTGCTTGTTTACAAAGCTCATATCGATCATCCATTTCAATACACAAAGAATTTACAGTATTTACTACCTTTTTGGTATCAGTAATTATAGCCTCTCCATCATCAGGTAGTTTTGCTAAGTAATGTCTTTCAATTTTGTTGAACAGGGTGAGCTCAACTTTCTTAGGATCAACTAATACAAATTTTACTTGAGACGGATGTTTCTTGTATAATAAAGAAGCTAGTATTGCATTCAGTCCTACTGATTTCCCTTGTCCAGTTGCACCAGCCATAAGTAGATGGGGCATCTTTGCCAAATCCACCACAAAGGTTTCGTTAGAAATAGTTTTCCCAAAAGCAATAGGTAGTTCCATGTTACAATTTTGAAATTTTTCTGATTTCAAAACTTCTAGCATAGAAACTGTATTTTTCTTAGCATTTGGAACTTCAATGCCAATGGTTCCTCTACCTGGAATAGGAGCAATAATACGTATCCCTTCAGCAGCTAAACTTAGGGCAATATCATCTTCTAAATTTTTAATTTTTGAAATTCTAATTCCTGCTTCTGGTATAATTTCATATAGGGTAATGGTTGGTCCTACTGTGGCGGAAATAGAAGAAATCCCAATTTTATAATGGCCTAAAGTCTCAACAATTCTATTTTTGTTGTTTTCAAGTTCATCTTTATCAATTTCAATTTTACTTGCTCCATAGTCATTCAATAAATCCATTGCTGGCATTTTGAATTGTGAAAGTTCAAGAGTAGGATCAAAATCACCAAGTTCTTTTAATTTCTTTTCAATTTCAGTTTCACTGAGAGTTTCTTCATCAGTAGTTTCGGTTACTTCAAGCCCTAATCCTTCTTCTTTTAATATTGATTCTACTTTTCCCTCTCCTTTTGGTTTTACTAAAGTTGGTTCTGCCGATAAAGGAATGTGTTCAGTTTCTGTAAGTGTTTCTAAAGTCTTTTCTACCATTACTGGTGAGGTTGGATTTTCCCCAAAATTTGTTCTTAGTACTGGTTCAATATTTTCTTGTTTTACGGCTCTTTTATTTGGTTTTATTTTAGCAATAAAGGCTTTAATCTTATCGGTATCAATGTCAAAAGATATAGCAATATAAACGATTGAAATAGTAATTAGTAAAAGTGAAGTCCCTAGATTTCCAATTGCTGAACTCATTAGTTCATTGGTATAAATTCCAATACCACCTGCTGTAATTGTACCGCCAAAAAAGTGACGAATAAATATTGGAATTATTAACATTCCAAGTATTCCGTTAAAAATAAAAGAGCTAAGCGAATATTTTTTAAGGCCAAGTATTTTTAAACCTGCTAACAAACTAAATAAAGGAATGAAAAAGGCAGCAAGTCCAAACCATAACTTAACAAACAGGTTAGCAATGTATGCCCCCAGCCCTCCAATAGAGTTATTAATTTTCTTATCTGTAATGATATCCGATAAATCTTTTCCTGAAACTAAACTATCATCTGATTGCCACTGAAAAAAGAAAGAAACAAAAGCGATAAGTAAGTATAGGGAGGTGAGAATTAAAACAGCAGCAAATATCTTCTGATTATTTTGATCTTTAAAAGGCGCTATTATTGCATTAAATTTAAAGGACTTAGCGGGTTTTAATTTTAAATTCTTTTTTGTCATATATTTTCCAAAAATACAAATTGATTTCAATAGCATTACTAGTAGATACTAAAATTTCCCCACTAAATTGTTAATAAATGTTATTTGTGAAAACTAAGCCTTAAATGTTTTGAAAAAATTAAATTTGCAGGCAATTATGATGAAGATAAATATAGAAAACGAATCAAGTAAACTTAAGGCTGTTTTGGTAGGTATTGCTAATGATTTTGGAGGTACACCTAAGGATGAGGAGTGTTATGATCCTAAATCGAGAGCACATGTTATTGCTGGAACTTTTCCTACTAATGAAGTATGTGTGAAGGAGATGAATGCTTTAGTTACTGTATTTGAAAAATATAATGTAAAGGTATTTAGGCCAAAAAATATTAAGGGCTTAAACCAAATTTTTTCTCGTGATATAGCTTTTGCAATTGAGGATAAATTAGTCATCCCTAATATAATTGAAGATAGAAAAGAAGAAGCAGATGCAATTGAAGAAGTGATACTTGAAATTGCAAAAGAGGATATTATTAAAATGCCTTTAAGTACTAGAGCAGAAGGAGGAGATGTGATGCCTTGGAATGAGTGTGTTTTTGTTGGCTATTCTGAAAAGGAAGATTTTGAGAAATATACAGTTGCCAGAACGAACAAATCAGCACTTGATTTTTTAACTTTGATTTTTCCGAATAAAATAGTGAAAGGTTTTGAACTCAATAAATCTGATAATGACCCAAGAGAAAATGCTTTGCATTTGGACTGCTGTTTTCAACCGATAGGAAAGAATATGGCTATTATTTATAAGGGAGGTTTTAAGCATTCAGCAGATGTCGAATTTCTAGTAAATTACTTTGGTGCTAAAAATATAATTGAAGTAAGCCAAGAAGAAATGTACAATATGAATTCGAATGTATTTTCAATTTCAGAAGAAGTGATAATTTCAGAAGAAGGATTTACAAGATTAAATACTGAATTAAGAAGGAGAGGGTTTACCGTAGAAGAAGTTCCTTATGCCGAAATAGCAAAAATGGAAGGGCTTTTAAGATGTTCAACAATGCCGTTAATTAGAGATTAGATAGATGAATCAGATTACAAATTCAATAATGATGATAAAGCCAGTAGGCTTTAGGTACAATGAGCAAACGGCTGTAAATAATTATTATCAGCAGGTGTTGGATAATTTAACGGCTGAACAAACGCAAGAAAAAGCGTTAAATGAGTTTAATTCATTTGTGGATAAATTGCGAAATGTAGGCGTTAATGTGATTGTTATTCAGGATATAGAATACCCTGACACTCCTGATTCTATTTTCCCAAATAATTGGGTTTCCTTCCATAGTAATGCTATGATAGGATTGTACCCTATGTGTGCTGAAAATAGGAGAGATGAAAGAAGAGAAGATATTTTTGATACTCTAGTTGATGAATATGGTTTTGCCATCGAAGGTATAAAGGATTTTACGGAATTTGAAGAGCACGATAAGTTCCTGGAAGGTACGGGTAGCATGGTGTTGGATCATGTAAATATGATTTGTTATGCAGCTATTTCTATTCGTACGGATGAAATTGCCGTAATGCAGTTTTGTGAAGAGTTTGGTTATCGTCCAATTTGTTTTACGGCCAATCAAGATGTAGAAGGTGAGCGTATGGAAATTTACCATACTAATGTAATGATGTGTGTGGCAGATACTTTTGTAGTAATTTGCTTAGACACCATTGATAATGAAGCTGAAAGAGAACATGTCTTAGAAACACTTACAGAAACAGGAAAAGAAATTATTGAGATTACTGAAGCTCAAAAGCATAGATTTGCAGGAAATATGTTGCAAGTAATGGGGGATAAACCCTACCTTGTTATGTCCAACTCGGCTTATAGTAGCTTAACTGAAGAGCAAAAAATAGCTATTGAAAAACATTGCCCTATTTTGTATAGTTCATTAGATACTATTGAGGCGTGTGGAGGAGGAAGTGCAAGATGTATGATGGCAGAAATATTTTTACCAAAACAAAAGTAATGATAGAAGAAATTTTAAAGCAGGAAATCCAAAAATGTTTAGCTGAATTGTACTTAGCAACTGAACAAAGTATTCAATTTCAAAAAACCAGAAAAGATTTTAAGGGAGATATTACTTTAGTAGTATTCTCATTGTTGAGAGCTTCAAAAAAAGGACCAGAACAAACTGCTGAAGAAATAGGAAATTATTTAAAAGAAAAGGTTGATGAGGTTGCTAGTTTTAATGTAGTAAAAGGATTCTTGAATTTAGAAATTACACAAGAATACTGGTACAATCAATTTGTTTTGGCTTATAATATTGCTGATTATGGAACTGTAAAAATAGCTAAAAATGCACCTACTTACTTGGTGGAATATTCATCACCAAATACCAATAAACCTTTGCATTTAGGGCATATCCGTAATAATCTATTGGGGTATTCAGTTGCTGAGATTATAAAGGCAAGTGGTAAAAATGTAAATAAGGTGCAAATCATTAATGATAGAGGGATTCATATCTGTAAATCAATGGTTGCTTGGCAAAATTTTGGGAATGGTGAAACTCCTATAAGTACAGAAATGAAGGGTGATCATTTTGTTGGTAAATACTATGTAGAATTTGATAAACAGTATAAAATTGAAGTAGCTGATCTAGTTGCTGTTGGAATGGATCAGAAAGAAGCAGAAAAAGAAGCGCCTATTTTTAAGAAAGCGCAAGAGATGTTATTAAGTTGGGAGGCAAAAGAACCCACTGTAATTGCATTATGGAAAAAAATGAATGCTTGGGTATATGAAGGTTTTACAAGCACTTATCATAGGCTTGGGGTTGATTTTGATAAGAACTATTATGAAAGTGATACTTATCTTTTAGGCAAAAAAGTGGTGAATATTGGCCTTGAAAAAGGAGTTTTCTATAAGAAAGAAGATAGCTCGGTGTGGATAGATTTATCAGCTGAAGGTTTGGATGAAAAAATCATTTTGCGTTCGGATGGTACTGCTGTTTATATGACACAAGATATTGGTACGGCCATACAAAGACATGAGGATTTTGCTTTCTCCCATATGGTATATACTGTAGGCAATGAGCAGGATTACCATTTTAAGGTATTATTTTTAATACTAGATAAATTAGGCTATGAATGGGCAAAGAGTTGCTATCATTTGTCTTATGGCATGGTGGATTTACCTTCTGGTAAAATGAAATCGCGAGAAGGAACCGTGGTGGATGCTGATAATTTGATGGAGGAAATGGTAAGTACTGCCAAAAGTATAGCAAAGGAATTAGGAAAGTTAGAGGGCATGAGGGATGAAGATGCTAATATACTTTATGAAACAGTAGGAATGGGAGCATTGAAGTATTTCATGTTAAAAGTTGACCCTAGAAAGCGTATGCTTTTCGATCCTAAAGAATCCATTGATTTTAACGGAAATACTGGACCGTTCATACAATATACTTATGCACGTATTCAATCGCTTAAAAGAAAGCATACTGCTCAGGTGGTTATGCCAAATGCAGTAGCTATTACCGCTAAGGAACAAGAGATTATAAAGTTATTAACTGAATTCCCAGATACGATACAAGAAGCAGCTGTAAGTTATAGTCCTGCATTGGTGGCTAATTATGTGTATGACTTGGTAAAGGAATTCAATAACTACTACCAGAATACGGCTATCCTTAATGCTGAAAGTGAAGACTTGATTAGTTTCCGATTAGGCCTATCAACTAAACTAGGAGAGGTCATTAAAACTGCTATGCATTTATTAGGTGCTTCTGTGCCGGATAGAATGTAATTATTTTATAACTATTCTTTTCTCTACTGTTCCATCATCATAGATTTCAATATAAGGGGTGTTATATTTAGGTTTTTTTTTCGTCCTAAAAAATCAACGACCCTTAATACATTTCTTGTATTAATATTATATTCTTGAACTGAGTTAGTTGCAGAAAAATTACAATCGCCATCAATACACCGAACTGCACGAACTAAATATGGCATATTTTTACTATTTTTGACTTGTACAGGGCCATTTGGAATTCCATTAATACTAGAGAAAGGCCAAGCACCATATGCATATCTTATGTCTTTAGCAGATGTTTGTGTTGAGCTCCAATGAAAATTAGGTAGTATAGTATCTCCTCCATTGCTATTTATAGAAGAATCTATGATGCTTATTTTAAGCATTGCTAACCACAACTCATCTTTGGAAGGTAAAAATCAATCATTATATCCTGCTGAAGTTGAACTATAGCAAATATTTGCTGCATAATGCTCATTAGGATGATCGTTTATAAAGATAGCTGTATTTAGCCATCCTGTTCCTATGGAAGTATCTTCTGTACCTGCACAAAAGTGTAAATTAGGGCCCCAATCTGAAACAAGATTATCTTGAGCGCTCCATTGGTATGTAGCTTGATTGTATGAAGAGCCTATAATCAAGCCTTTACCAAAAGAATTAAGATAAAAAACAATACCTCCTTGATAGAAGTCTCCAATATTCTGAGTTATGCCAACCATAGGCAAGCAAAGTAATGTAAGTAGTAGTTTTTTCATCTTATTTTATTTTTAATCTATTGTTTTACAGTTTATTAAAATAAAATTATTTTGATTAGGTAAATATTCTATTTAGAAATTGTTCTAACTGCTGAGCGGTTCGTCTAGTAAATAATTCACCATCTTTTACATAAGAGATGCCACCAGTTTCTTCTGATACAATAACGGTTACTGCATCTGATTCTTCAGTAATTCCTACTGCAGCCCTATGGCGCATACCTAGGTTTCCTGGAAAATCATCACTATTACTTACAGGAAGTACGCACCTGGCACTTATTATTTTATTATCTCTTATAATAACAGCTCCATCATGCAAGGGGCTGTTTTTATAAAAAATACTTTCTATCATAGGAACAGAAATTTCTGCATTCATAGCTACACCAGTTTCCGCAAATACTGCCAAATCATCCATTTGCGTGATAACCATTATGGATCCAGTTTTAGTTTTTGCCATATCCTCACATGCTTTTGCAATGGCTGAAGTGTTTAAATTGTTCTCATGTTCTACTTTAAAGTTGAATTTAAAAATCCCTTTATTTTTTATTAGTTTTCCTTTTCCAATAAACATAAGAAATTTCCTTAGTTCTTGCTGAAAAACGATAACTAGTATAATAACACCAACACCAATAAATTGGCCTAAAATTTCGCTTAATAGCTGAAAATTGAAAGCATCTACAATTTTCCATAATAAGTAAATAGCAGCTAATCCAATAAAGATATTGATAGCTACTGTTCCTCTTACTAATTTGTATAATTGATAAATCAATACGGCAACTAATGCTATATCAATAAGTTCTATTAAGCCAATTTCTAAAAATTCCATTAACAATTATTTTTTGCGAATGTAGTAATTTTAATGCATTCCATAGCTTCCTTCACATCATGTACTCTTAAAATGGATGCTCCTTTTTGCAATGCCATAGTATTGGTTACACTTGTTCCGTTTAATGCTTCTTGCGGTTTTGTATCAAGTAATTTGTATATCATACTTTTGCGTGATGTACCAATTAGTACTGGTAATTCAAATTGATTAAATTGATCAAGTGAACTTAAAAGCTGATAATTATGAGCTAAAGTTTTACCAAAACCAAAGCCAGGGTCAATAATGATTTCTTCAAGCCCTTTAGCTTTTAGTAAAGTTATTTTTTTATCAAAATATGAAATCACTTCAGTTACTACATTACTATAAGTTGGATTTTCCTGCATGTTTTGTGGGGTGCCTTGCATATGCATTATAATATAAGGTGCTTTTAGTTTTGCTATAGTATTAAACATATTTTTATCCATTTCACCTGCTGAAATGTCATTTATAATGTGTGCTCCAGCCCCAATACATTCATTAGCTGTTTTTGCCCAAAAGGTGTCAATTGAAATAATTATTTCAGGAATCTCAGTTTTTAACAATTTGATAATCGGTAAAAGCTTTAAAAGTTCGTCATTTGCCTGTATTAAAGCAGCACCTGGTCGAGAGGATTGTGCGCCAATATCAATAATTGATGCTCCTTCTTCTAGCATTTTTTTGCATCTTGTTATAATTTGTTTCTCATTTAAGTATAAACCACCATCAAAAAATGAATCTTCAGTTACATTTAAAATACCCATTACAATTGGGTTTTTTGTTGAAAAAACACTCGAATTGCTTTTTCCTTTTATGGAATTTGACACGCTAAATGATGTATATTTCGGCATTATTAAAGCTTAATTTTATATGGAACAGACAATTACTGAATATGATTCAATAATAAAAAAATGTGAGGACATTTTCGCTAAGAAAATGAAAGATTATGGTAGTGCTTGGCGCATACTGAGAATCAGCTCCTTAACCGATCAGATTTTTATTAAAGCACAAAGGATTCGTTCAATAGAACAGAAAGGTGAACAAAAGATACATGAAGGAGTAGCAAATGAATTTGTTGGAATTGTAAACTATGCAATTGTCGGACTTATCCAGTTGGATTTAGGAGTTTCTGAACTTGCGGAGGAAATGGACTATAATGAGGTTATGAACATCTTTAGTAAACATGCTAATGTTGCTAAGGAACTCATGATTGCTAAAAACCATGATTATGGTGAGGCTTGGCGTGATATGAGGGTGTCATCACTTACTGATTTAATCCTGCAAAAGATTTTGCGTGTAAAACAAATTGAAGACAATCATGGAGTTACATTAATATCTGAAGGAGTAGATGCCAATTATTTAGATATGCTAAACTATGCTGTTTTTGCGTTAATAAAATTAGAAAAATAAAATTATGAAAAAGAATTTACCAATGATTATCCGAGTGCTAATTTCAGCACTTTTTTTGCTTTCAGCATTTGCAAAATTGTATCCATCACCAATGTATGGTATTACAAAAATATTTGAAGAAGGTCAGCTTATTCCTATGGGATTTTCAGAAGGGCTGGCGCCTTACTTTTCTCGTTTTATTATAGCAATTGAATTTTTCATTGCCTTTGCGATCTTACAGAGAAACTACCTTAAAAAACTAGTTATTCCTACATCAATTATTATGCTTATTGTGTTTAGTTTGCACTTAGCTTATTCTATATTTTTAGGCGATAGCGAAAACTGTGGTTGTTTTGGTGAATTGATTCCAATGTCTCCTTTAGAAGCGTTAATTAAAAACATAATTACCATTGGTATTCTAGGATATTTATATAAGAATATTCCTAAGGATGAAAATAATAGTTATTCGAAATTATGCATACAATTCTTATCTATTATGTTGTTAATGTTTGCTTTATTACCAGTGCAAACTGTTGGGAAAAACAAAAGAGTTTCTGGTTTTGCTGAATATGTAGTTTCGGATATAGATATAAATGATGGTAAGAAGATATTGTGTTTTTTTGATGCTGGATGTGAACATTGTATGGATGCTGCAAAATCATTAAATCAACTATCTGATTCTATTGCTTATTTTCCTGAAATGCATATAATATTTTCTGATTCTGAATCAGATAGGATTCCTGAATTTTTTAAGTATGCTGGTAGAGAATATTCTTATCAAGTATTGCCTTTTTATAATGAAGATGATGCTATCAATTCTTACCTTGAAATACTAGGTTATGAATACGAAAACCCTGCTATTATTTATTTAGATAACGGAAATCAAATTCGTTTTTATGACGGTACTGGTGCGAATGCTTTTAAGGCTGAGGAATTCAAAAAATTATTTGAATAAATTGTGGTCGCTTACATTACAAAAAAGATAACTTATGGTATCCTTGTTTTATGGGGAGTACTTACCTTAGTTTTCTTTTTATTTAATGTATTACCTGGCGACCCTGCTCGTATGATGTTAGACAAGCGTGAAGATGCTAATCAGTTAGCTGTTATCAAACAGAAATATGCTTTTGACCGTTCACTTACTGACCAATATGCTTTGTACCTTAATGATGTTTTACCCCTTTCAATTCATCACAATAGCGCTACCGCTTTTACTTCTCTAAAGAGTAGAAAATATCAATTTACACAATTATTTTCCATTGCTGATTATACCTTAGTTTTTAAATTTCCTTACCTTAGAGAATCCTTTGTAAGAATAGGAACACCAGTTACCTCAATACTAGGGAATACTTTTAAAAACACATTTGTTTTAGCCCTTTCTTCTATTGGAATTGCCTTATTTTTAGGTTTAATTTTGGGAGTGTTTTCTGCTTTATGTAAGGATACTTTTATTGATAAATTTATTTTATTTATCTCGGTTTTAGGCATGTCCTTACCCTCCTTTTTTGCTTCTATAATTATTGCATGGTTTTTTGGTTTTGTGCTTCATAATTTTACTGGGCTAAATATGACGGGTAGCCTGTATGAAGTTGATAATTATGGAAGAGGTTCTACCTTGCAACTAAAAAACTTAATTTTACCAGCAATTACTTTAGGTATTCGTCCTTTGTCGGTTATCATTCAGTTGTGTAGAAATTCTTTGTTAGAAGTGCTTTCTATGGATTATGTGCGTACAGCAACAGCAAAAGGATTGAATAAATTTACAGTAATCTTTAAACATGCTTTACGCAATGCATTGAATCCAGTTGTAACGGCCGTTTCGGGTTGGTTTGCTTCTCTTTTAGCAGGTGCAGTTTTTGTAGAATACATTTTTGCTTGGAACGGAATAGGAAAAGAAATAGTTGATGCTTTAAATAAAATGGACTTACCAGTTGTAATGGGGTCAGTGCTGTTTATTGCATCAATTTTTGTAATAATAAATATAATTGTCGATTTAATATATGGGTGGCTCGATCCCCGAATAAGAATAAGTTAATATGAGAAAAAATATAGTTGCTGGTAACTGGAAAATGAATTTGAATAGAACTGAAGGTATTGCTTTGGTAGAAGATGTGTTAGCTAAATTACCTTCAGATAATAATACTCATGTTGTATTTGCACCTTCTTTTGTGTATTTGCATAAAGTAGCAAAAATGTGTGCTAGTACTTCTAAAGTAGTAGCTGCAGCTCAGGATTGTAGTGCTAATAAAAAAGGTGCTTTTACTGGGGAAGTATCTGCTATTATGATAGCATCTTGTAATGCGAAATATGTTGTTCTTGGGCATTCAGAAAGAAGAGCAAATTTTAAGGAATCAAATGAGATTTTAAAAACTAAAGTAGGACAAGCGTTTAGGAATGATTTAAAAGTAATTTTCTGTTGTGGTGAAAGTTTATCACAAAGAGAAAGTGGTGTACATTTTGATTGGATTAAAACTCAAATTTCAGAGAGTTTATTTCACCTTTCATCTGAAGAATTTAAAAATATTGTTGTTGCTTACGAACCTATCTGGGCAATTGGTACTGGCGTAACCGCAAGTACTGATCAAGCTCAAGAAATTCATGCATTCATTAGAAATATATTAGTTGAACAATACGGAAATGAAGTGGCTTTAAACACTTCAATATTATATGGTGGTTCGTGTAAACCAAGTAATGCAAAAGAATTATTCGCCAGCCAAGATATTGATGGAGGTTTAATTGGTGGTGCATCATTAAGTTCTGATAATTTTGTAAAAATAACACAATCATTTTAATGGAATATACTGAAATAGATATTAGGTTAAATCCTGTTGCGCCTTTTGCTGATATTTTGGTGGCTAGGCTCAATGAGATTGAGTTTGAATCTTATTGTGAAGATGAATCTGGGGTGAAGACTTATGTGCAAACACATTTATTAGACGAAATTGCATTAAAAGAAATTATAAATGAAGTTGCAAATTTATGTGAGCTTTCTTTTACGATTACAAAAGTAAAACAAGAAAACTGGAATAAAAAGTGGGAGAATAATTTTGAGCCTGTTCATATTAATGATAAATGTGTAATTAGGGCTCATTTTCATGCTGCTTTTTCTGATGTAGAACATGAAATTATCATTACACCTAAAATGTCTTTTGGAACAGGGCATCATGAAACGACTTCTTTGGTAATGAATGAAATGTTTGGGATTGATTTTACTGATAAATCAGTTTTAGATATGGGAAGTGGAACTGGTGTTTTGGCAATTTTAGCAGCTAAACTTGGGGCTACTTCGCTTATTGGTATTGATTTTGATGAGTGGGCTTACGAAAATGCAGTAGAAAATGCAGAAATTAATGCAATTTCAACTATTAGTTTTATTAATGGAGATGCGAATGAAATAAGAGATGCTAAATTTGATATCATTTTAGCAAACATCAATAGAAACATTATTTTGCAAGATATTGCAACTTACGTAAAAGCTATGAATACAAAATCTGAAATTATATTTAGTGGATTCTTAAAAGAGGACATTCCGTTAATTTTAGAAAAATCAGAACAACTAGGATTAGAATTAGTTGCTTCAAAACATAAAAACAGATGGCAAATGCTACATTTAAAAAAAGCTTAATACTTTTTGTATTAATGCTAGTTTTCTCTTTTCCAACTTCCGCTCAAAAAAAAGGGAAGCTAAAAGAGTTTTCAAAAGATTTCCCTATTTATCTTGCTGAATTAAGTGAGTTTATGACGGTTTCAGACAATTCAGATTTGAAAACTGTATTTAAATCTTTCTCAAAAAATTCTTCAGGACTTACACTAATAGAGCAAGAAAAAATTATTCTTATTTCTAATAAAATGTTAAATAAGCGTATGCGAGCTAATCCTCATTTCTCTAATGTATTGTCTGCTTTAATGAATGTGAATAACCATTTGAAAGGTGAAAGCATGTTACCTGAATGGTTGGGGGTTATTGATCAGACTGTTGACAATACAACTACTAAAAAGTTAATGTTATTTTGTGCTTTTACGGATGATTTAGTAAAAGAAAATATTTTGCGAAAAAGCAAAAATGCTGCTTGGTTGGTCAATACAGATGCTTATCGTTTTGTATTTGAAATGATAGAGCCTATTATTTTATTTAATTCTAATTTTAATTTAAGTTGTAGTGCTGGTGGAGCTTCATATACCATTGAAGGAACAAAAGGTAAATACTATTTTGTTTCTAATGAATGGGAAGGAAATGGAGGTAAAATTAATTGGGAAAGTCATGGTTTGTCAAAGGATTCTGTTTATGCTAATATTGCTTATTATAAAATTGATACGCGCAAAAGTCAATTGCTTGCTGATTCAGTAGTTTTTTATAATAAATATATTTTTCCATTACCTATTGTTGGCCAGTTTGTCAATAAGTTAGCATCAGCTAAACAAGCTGAGAAATTCCCAAAATTCACTTCATATAGTAAGAATATTGAATTAAAAGAGATTTTCCCAAATGTAGATTACAAAGGAGGTTATAAGATGCAAGGAAAAGAATTTATTGCTGATGGTGGGGATTATGCCCAGGCTAGAATTATTTTTAAAAGAAATGGTTTGCCTGTTTTTGTTGCAAATGCTAATCGTTTTAGCTTTGGTAATGATAGAGTTGTTTCAAAAGAAGCAGGAATAAAAATATTTTTTGATGCCGATTCAATATACCATTCTAACTTGCAATTTAAGTATATAAATAGTGAACGGAAACTGCAATTATATAGGGATGTTAATGGTGTTTCAGGGGCTCCCATGTTGAATACTTATCATAATGTAACCATGGATTTTGAACTCTTAGAGTGGAATATTGATAAAGATATAATTACATTGGGTTCTTTGCCTGGCACAGCAGAATCTCGTATTGAATTAGAGTCCGTAGACAGGTATTTACAAGAAAAATATGAGTCAATGCAGGGTATAGATGCGATTCATCCCTTATTCTTAGTGAATAATTATGTTATTGCTAAAAAAGAAAAAAAATTCTTTCTTCAAGATTTTGCAAAGTTTTCTCGTTTTCCTGCCTTGCAAATTCAGCATTATTTGATTCAGTTGGCTAATGATGGTTTTATTTTTTATGATTATGGAGAGAAAAGAATTACTGTTTTGCCTAAGTTGTTTACTTATATTAATGCAGCTTCTGGTTTAGGCGATTATGATGTAATTGCTTTTAACTCAATCATTAAACCTGGAGAGTATAATACTTCAGATAAATACCTGGTTAATGCTGCATTAAATATTAAGACTAAGGATTTAAATATACTTGGAATTCATGATATTCAATTAAGTAAAGCAAGAGATGTTTATTTATATCCTACGGATGGTTTGTTGGTGGTTAAGAAGAACAGAGATTTTATTTTTAATGGTCAGATTTATGCTGGTAGGGGTCGTTTGAATTTATTCGGTAAAAATTTCTTTTTTCATTATGACGAGTTTAAAGTAGATTTAAATGAGATTGATTCTGTACAACTTTCAGTTCCTGTTTTGCCAATTCAAAAGGACATGTATGGTAATGAGTTGTTAACTAAAGTTAAAACTGTAATTGAGGCTGTAACTGGTGATTTAAGAATTGATGATCCAACTAATAAATCAGGTTTAAGAAAAGATAGTTTCCCAGAATTCCCTATCTTCAGTTCGTTTGAAGATTCTTATGCATATTATGATAAGAAAACTATTAATAATGGTATATATGATAGAGGTCGTTTTTCCTTTCATTTACAGCCTTTTGAAATTGATAGTTTAGATAACTATACAGGTAATGGTTTAGCTTTTGCAGGTACTTTTGAATCAGCAGGAATCTTTCCTACTTTTAATGATACTTTGCGTTTGCAAGCGGATTATTCACTTGGGTTTACTAGAAAAACACCAAATAATGGATTCGAAATTTATGGTGGGAAGGCTAAATACCGTAATGATATTCATTTGAGCCATAAAGGATTGAAAGGAAGTGGTGATTTTGAATATTTATCAGCAAGGGCTTCAGCTGAAGAAATTTTCTTTTTCCCTGATTCTACTAATCTTTACACACAAACATTTATAATAGATGAAGTGATTTCTGGTATTGAATTCCCACAGGTTAGCAATACAGAAACCTATGCTCATTTTATGCCTTACAAGGATAGATTAGAGATTGACAAAAGTAAAGATGAATTTGATTTTTATAAAGAACAAGCAAGTTTTGATGGTGATTTATTAATGCAGCCTACAGGAGTTACTGGTACTGGTATTATGTCACTAGATAAAGCAGCGGTAAATTCTAATTTATTTACTTATAATGCCTCATGGTTTGGGTCGGATACGGCTAGTTTGAATGTATTTGAAAGTGGTGGTGCAATTGCTTTTAGAGCTAATAATCTTCGAACACATATTGATATGAAAATGCGTGAAGGTGTTTTTCATTCGAATGGTGCTGGTTCTTTTGTTGAATTACCAGCTAATCAATACATCTGTTACATAGATAAGTTAAAATGGGCTATGGATGAAGAGCTATTAACTTTGGGTGATGAAGTCGCTTCTTCTAAGGGATCAGAATTTATATCTGTTCATCCTCATCAGGACTCCCTAAGTTTTATAGCTACTACTGCTAATTATAGTTTGAAGGACTATATAATTCATGCTAATGGAGTTAAGGATATTTCGGTAGCTGATGCTATTGTTTATCCTGATTCAGGAATAGTAACAGTTAAAAAGAAAGCAGTTATTCAAACTCTTTATGGGGCTAAAATTTTAGCTGATGATTTAACAGAATATCATACTTTCAGCAATGCATCTGTTGATATTGTTTCTGCTCACAATTATACGGCAACTGGTGATTACACCTACACGGATGCTATGAATCAGAAACAACAAATTTTCTTTAAAGAAATAAGAGTTGGAGCAGATACTATTACTATAGCTAGGGGTGATGTAGAAAAGGGTAAGCCTTTTCATATTGATAGTAAATTTGATTTTAAAGGAAGTTTAGATTTATTTGCTGATAGAAAAAACTTAATTTTTGATGGCTATTTCATGGCAAATCACTCTTGTGAATTATTAGATAAGGAATGGGTAAAATTTCGTTCGGAAATAGATCCTAAAAATATTGTATTTACTTTAGATGAAAAACTATATAATGATGAGCAGGATTTAATTTCTACTGGCTTAGTAATGAGTTTGGATTCTTCTGATATATATTCTGCATTTTTAAGTAGAAAGGACAGAATAATAGATGCTGATTTGTTAAAAGCATCTTATACTTTGACTTATGATAAAAAACGATTTGCTTATATTATTGGTGGTCCTGATACTTTGTCAAACTACTTTACCCTTTATGATAGAACCTGTAAAACAACGGGAGAAGGTATCGTTAATTTAAACCTAGATTTAGGGCAAGTTGATGTAACAAGTGTTGGAAAACTTTCACATGATATGAATAATCAGAAGAAAGATTTTGAGGGGTTCTTTATGTTGGATTTCTTGTTCTCAGAAAAAGCTATGCAAGTTATGGCAAAAGATATTTATTCTGCTCCTGGTGATGGATTGTTTGAGTATGATGAGGCTTATGCAAATAACTTAGGTAGAGTAGTTGGGAATGAAAAAGGAGATATGCTTATGCTAGACTTGGAGTTAAAAGACGAATTTATTAAGTTTCCGGATGAGTTGAATCATACCTTATCCTTTACTAAGGCTAAATTTAAATGGGATAATGTAAATAAAGCCTATGTTGCTAAGGGTGAGTTATGGCTTGGTAATATTAATAACAGTCAACTTAATGGTTTGTTGGATGGATATATCATTATAGAGAAAGGCAGAAATTCTGATGTTTTAACAATATACTTACAGACAGAATTCTATGATGAATATTACTTCCAATACAAAAATGGGGTGCTGCGTTCATGGTCAACTAATGACGAGTTTAATATAGCAATACGTGAAATCACTGATGCTAAACGTAAGGCTGAGCCTAAAAAAGGAGCTACTCCTTACCGATATATGTCTGCGCCTGAAGATGTTACTGAGAAGTTTTTGAAATCAGTTAAGAAAAAGTATTAATTACTATCTTGCCGGACATTTATGTTGACAACTGAAACTCTTTTATTCATCCTTCTTGCTTATTTAACGGGCGCTTTCCCATCGGCAGTTTGGGTAGGGAAAACATTCTATAAAATTGATGTGCGAGAGTTTGGTTCTGGTAATGCTGGGGCAACAAATACTTTTAGAGTATTGGGTAAAAAGGCAGGTATTCCTGTTTTAATAATGGATATATTTAAAGGATGGCTTAGTGTAAATTATATTTCATTTTTAACAAATATCCCTGAATCAGCTGAGGCCGTTTTCGAAATTAAATTGGCTTTTGGTATTGCAGCGGTTATTGGTCACTTATTCCCTATTTATACAGGTTTTAGAGGTGGAAAAGGAATTGCTACTTTATTAGGATTACTGATCGGTTTACATGCTGTTGCAGCATTATACTCTATTTTGGTATTTGTAATTGTATTTATTACTTCAAAATATGTTTCTTTGGGTTCAATTATAGCTTCTATAGCTTTCCCTATACTTGTTATTTTAATTTTAGGTTCAACTAATGTATCCTTAAATTTATTTGCGTTCTTTGTACCCATCTTATCGTTAATAACTCATCAAAAAAATATTGAAAGGTTGCTAAGGGGAGAGGAAACAAAAGTTAAATTTGGTACAAAATAAATAACTATGAAAAAATCACAAGATTCTACTTCAAAACAGAAATCAAGTAAGATTAAGGATAAATCGTTATTTTTAATAAATGATGATTTTAATTCCTTTGACTATGTTGTAGATTGCTTAACAGCTATTTGTGACCATGAAACAATACAAGCAGAGCAATGTGCATTACTTACACATTACAAGGGAAGTTGCGAAATTGCAATGGGAGAAAATGCTGATTTAGAGCCATTAAGAGAGGATTTGGCTCTGTATGGTTTAAGTGTTGAGATTCTTTAATATTTTACAGTAAAAATATTTGTGTAAAGGGCTAATAAATTATATTTGCAGCCTTATTAGGACTCGTAGCATAATTGGATAGTGCACTAGATTACGGCTCTGGAGGTTGGGGGTTCGAGTCCCTCCGAGTTCACAATAAATAATAATCCTAGAACGTAAGTTCTGGGATTATTTATTTATAATTTTAATGATAGCTGTTTTTCCTAATTTTAATTGAGTAATTATTGGATATTTAGTTTTGTTATCTACTAGTTCTATGTGGCTAGTATTGGGTGGTGAACTTCCTAAATTAGTAGCCTTAATTTCAATTATATTTTCTCCTTCTACTAATTTGTATTTAATCTTTTTGCGTTTATTAGTTGTTTCAAAATCATCAAGAATGATATTGCCATTTATAGTCAGCTCTATTTTATCTCCATCTTCCATATTGGCATCCCAGATGAAGAGCCTTAGTTTATTGCCTTCCCAGTTGATAGTAAAATCATCTCCATCTTTTAATATTTGTGTTTTTCTCACCAATGAGGTGTCTTTGTATATTTTATTGTACTTTTTATCTATTTTATTTTTTATTTTTTTTATTTTTTTTTCTAATTTTGTTCTTTCCATTAGGATAATTTTTCCGCTAGCACATTCAGTGCTATCTAAAAAATTACCTGTAAAATTACCTTCCATGCGTTTTGTTCCAATCCTCCCTTTAAAGCTTAAGTTCATGCTTATGAAGCAGAAAGTATTTAGTGCAGCTTCCGATTTTGTTTGTAGAATTTGAGTTTCTTGTAGTTGAAAGGATTTATCCTTTTTAAAATATAAACCACTTATTTCACTTTTGGTTTCGTCAGCAGTATTTATATTAGTTGTAGAGTAGCCATTAACAATTCCATTATTTTCCTGTAATTCCAGGCTAAAACTAATTGGGGTGTTATTGGATAAAATAAGTGTACCTAAATAACTAAATGTATTTTGACTAAATCCTAAATTGACACATAATATAAGAAATATCATTACAATAAATTTCATAAAACAAAATTAAGTATATTAATATTAGGGAATTTTATTAATATATTAAGCTCCATATCTAGAAGTATTTAGATTCATTAGTCAGAATTCATTTACTTTTTTCTAATCACCTTCATATAATGAACTTGCAAATCATTAATTTGTAAAGCAATAAAATAATGCCCATTTGCTAAGTTACTATCGGGTTCCCATATTACTTCATATTTTTGAGGATTTAATTGTTGTTTATTAAGTTCTGCAACTATTTTCCCTTCAATATTATAAACGAATACACTTACTTTTGCCTGTTGAAAAACACCATATTTTATTTCTAATCTATTGTTAAAAGGATTAGGGCTTGCACTATAAATCATTCCCTTATCTAGGTGGATGTTATTAGCGCTAAGTGAAATACCATCTCCATTAATTACAATATCCCAAGTCCCTTCCAGCACTCCATTTACATTAGTGGTAAGTGGTATAATTCGATTACTAGCATCAAATGTTCCAGTTGTTAAGGAAGCCGCAGCATCAGTTGCTATATGAGGGTCTCCAGCAAAATAGAGTTGGGTGATTAATGTAGGGAAATTAGGAGGTGTAATTTTAAAATGAAAATGTGAGGGCCTATAAGTTGAACCATTTAGGTATAGTCCAGGCTTAATGGTTTCAAATACATAAAAACCTTGAGAGTTTGAAATAGCCTTTCCTCTTAGATTATATCCAGAGTTATCATATTCACCAGCATCATTTGCATGCCATATATCGATTTCGGTATTTGGAATTACTTCTGAACATGCAAGATTAAGCACTTGACCACTTAATATAAGTCGTGTGCCAACTTCATTACTATTAGCCAATATGTCATTTTGGATAGAAGGAGCATTGGCTTTGTAAAAAGGCCCTTGTCCATAAGCGTCTTCAGTAGATTCATCACATAAAATAGGGGAATTAGGTTTTAGTGGTTCTGTAGCTTTTGCAATAGAAGGAAGGATACCTAAAGATAATGCTGCCAATGATGTGTTTCTCAAAAATTGCCTTCTGCTGTCTTTATTCTTGATAAGCCTAATTTATTAATGATTATGGTACAATATTACATAATATTCTTTGCTTTTCTCTAAATCAAAAATTTAAATCTTACCATTCAATTTTAGTCAATTAAATTTTCCAAATTCATTCCCTCAAAAGTTCCTGAGCTCATCATAAGTAAATTAGTGTTTTTCCAGTTTAAGTTATTCAAGTAGGTTTCTAATTTTTCTGAATCTGTAAAAACCAATAAGTCATTACGTCCAAAAGCAGTAAGTACTTGCTCTTTGTTAATAGGTTCTAATTTTTTGTGTGCAATAGCGCTAGGGCTAAAATAAACAATAGCTGTATCTGGCTTATCCATACTTCCCTTATATTCTTTTAGGAATTCTTCATTCAAACTACTAAAAGTATGTAGTTCCATACAAGCGACTAATTTCCTGTTTGAAAATTGCTTTTTCATAGCTGATGAAGTTGCTTTTAGCTTGGATGGAGAATGTGCAAAATCCTTGTATACAGCAGAACTAGCTGTTTTCTTAACAAGTTCCAAACGCATTGATGCTCCCTTAAAATTAGCTATTTGTAAAAAGAAATCAGTATCAGTAACTCCTAATTCATTACAGACTAATTTGGCTGCATTTAGGTTTTGTAAATTATGTTTTCCAAAGATGATAAGTTCTGTATTATTAACTTTAGTTATTCCATTAAGTATATTATGTATTGGTGCAGTGTAAGCTATAAGCTGACATTTAGCTCCCTCTTTAGCTAGTTTGTTTAATTCCTTATCTTCTGAACAATAGATAAGCGTGTCCGTAACCATATTCTTAAATATTCTGAACTGGTCAACATACATATCAAAATTAGGAAATACATTAATATGATCCCAGGCAATACCACTTAGTACTGCAATATGCGGTTGGTATAAATGAAATTTAGGTCGCCTATCAATTGGGGAGCTTAAATATTCGTCACCTTCCAGGATAATTATTGGAGCTTCATACGTTAATTTTACCATGGTGTCAAAACCTTCTAGTTGTGCTCCTACCATATAATCACAATCAATATTTAAGCTTTGTAGTACATGCAATATCATGGCAGTAATGGAGGTTTTTCCATGGCTACCGCCAATTACTACCCGTTTTTTATGTTTACTTTGCTGGTAAATATATTCAGGGTAAGAATAAATTGGAATGTTTAACTCTTTTGCTTTAGCAAGTTCAGGATTATCCTCTCGGGCATGCATGCCTAAAATTATTGCATCCAAATCAGTAGTAATTTTATTAGCAAACCAGCCCATTTCATTAGGCAGCAGGTTGTATTTTGCTAACCTTTCCTTGCTTGGGCTAAAAATCGCATCATCACTTCCTGTTACTTCAAATCCTTTTTTGTGCAATGCTAAAGCCATGTTGTGCATAGCGCTTCCACCAATTGCAATTAAATGTATCTTCATCTTTTTTGTAAATTAATCTTCAATATAAAAGTAAGAATAAATCAAATTCTTAATTTTGGAGCACTAAAAATTTACTAACATGCAATTGTACACAATAGATACAGGATATTTTAAATTAGATGGAGGAGCAATGTTTGGTGTTGTCCCTAAAGTGCTTTGGAGTCGAACCAATCCTTCTGATGATAATAACCTTTGTCCTTGGGCTATGCGTTCCTTATTGATTGAAGATGGAAATCGTTTGATTTTGATTGACAATGGCATAGGGGATAAGCAAGATGATAAATTTCTTAAACATTATTATTTGCACGGGGATGTAAACTTACATTCTTCATTAGCTAAGCATGGTTTTTCAGCTGATGATATTACGGATATATTTTTAACTCACTTGCATTTTGATCATTGTGGTGGTAGTGTAAAGTGGAATAAAGACAGAACAAATTTTGAAATGACGTTCAAAAATGCAAAATATTGGAGCAATAAACAGCATTGGCAATGGGCAACAGAACCAAATAATAGAGAAAAAGCTTCTTTCTTAAGAGATAATATTATTCCAATACAAGAAGCTGGTCATCTTAACTTTGTGGAAAAAGAAGGGGATTTGTTTAATAATTTTAAAACCCTTTTTGTGAATGGGCATACTGAGGCTCAGATGATACCCCATATAACCTACAAGGATAAAACAATTGTTTTTGCTGCTGATTTATTGCCTAGTACAGGTCATATTCCATTGCCTTATGTTATGGGTTATGATACCAGGCCTCTACTTACTTTAACAGAAAAGGAAAAGTTCTTAAAACATGCTGCAGAGCAAGAATATATTCTATATTTACAGCACGATAACTACAGTGAATGTTGCACTGTAGAACAAACTGATAGAGGTGTTCGCTTAAAAGAAACTTTCACTTTATCCGAAATACTCTAAAAATGAATATATTTACAGAACACCCCACGCAGGTAAGTGAAACTTATTTGCAACATATGAAAAAGGCCTTAGCTTTTTCTTTTAAACTATTATTGATGAGTTGTCAAGCTTTGTTGCATGCTATTTTACCTTTCTTATTCGTAACAACAGTAAGTGACAAGATAAAGGAGATGAATGATGTCTTGCAAAAGCGAAAAAACAAATCCTAGAGTAAAGAGTTAAATACATCCCAACTCTCTCTAAAGTTAGTGTTATCATCAAATTTTATTTTTTCAACTATTTTACGATAGAGTTTAGTAAACTTCCCGTAATTAGTTTTCAATAATATACTTTCATAATCGCTTATGTCAGCATTAGTTAGTAACTGTTTTATGTAGCCAACTTTTTCAAAAGAAGATTGTTTTTTTCTACCATTTAATTTTTTAATCAGACAAACTTAAGTATTCTATTGTTAATACGAAAATTGCGAGTGTTTGTTGTTGATAAAGTCCTATTTTTGCAATAATATGCAAACAGAAAAACGCTATAATGATTTTTCTTCTTTTATTAGAAGAAAATTTAATACAAGAGTACAAAAGGTGTCCATTGATGCTGGCTTTACTTGTCCAAATAAAGATGGGACAAAAGGTGTAGGTGGTTGTACCTACTGCAATAATAATACTTTCAATCCGGAATATTGTAAGCCTATAAAACCCATAAAACAACAGATTACTGAAGGTATAGAATTCTTTTCTAAAAAATATAAAACTCAAAAATACTTAGCTTATTTTCAAGCTTTTACCAATACTTATGCACCCCTTGCCGATTTAAAGAAAATGTATGAAGAGGCTTTGGATCATGACGATGTAATTGGTTTAGTAGTGGCAACTCGACCTGATTGTATAAAAGATGAGGTGTTGGATTACTTAGAGGAATTAGCAGCTGCTGGGAATTTTATAAAACTTGAGTTTGGCTTAGAATCTACAAAAAACGAAACTTTAGAGGCAATTAATAGATGTCAAACTCATGAAGAGGCAATTGATGCTTTTAAAAGAGCTGAAGGTAGAGGTTTGCATTTAGGAGGGCATCTTATTCTAGGATTACCAGGAGAGACAAAAGAAGATATGATGAATCATGCAAAGATGGTTTCACAATTACCTATAAATACGCTTAAGATTCATCATTTACAAATTGTAAAACATACTATGATGGCGGTTCAGTTCAAGAAAACACCCGAGATGTTTACTTTTATGGAATTGGATGAATACATTGATTTTGTAGTTGATTTTGTGGAAAAACTAAAACCTGAGATTATTATTGAACGCTTTTTTAGTGAATCACCGGCTAGTATGTTAATCCATCCAAAATATGGATTGAAGAATTTTGAAGTAAAGCACTTAGTTGAAAAAAGATTGGAAGAAAGAGAGGCTATGCAGGGGAGGTTATTTCAAGTCACGTATTAATTTTTCAATCCCCATCCAAATAAGGATAACAGGCCAGTAGGTTCTTATAAGTTCAGCTACTGAAATATGTACATAATTAAGGTTGTCTAATAAGAAAACAACTCCTATAACAATTAAGAGTATTGCGATTCCGATACTTTTTTTCATCTTTTAAATTTTAAGGGATTTAATAATTACTTTTGTAACGCTAAAAATAATAAAATATGTCAGACGATAAGAAAATAATTTTTTCAATGAGAGGACTTTCTAAGTCCTTCAACAACAATAACAAACAAGTTTTAAAGAATATTCACCTTTCTTTTTTCTATGGTGCTAAAATTGGTATTATAGGATTAAATGGTTCTGGTAAGTCCACACTTTTAAAGATTATTGCAGGGGTTGAAAAATCCTTTCAAGGAGATGTAACTTTCTCGGATGGATATAATGTTGGTTATTTAGAACAAGAACCAAAGCTAGATGAAAGTAAAACCGTAATTGAGATCGTAAAAGAAGGAATGAAAGAAGCAGTTGACGCCTTGGCAGATTATAATGCTATAAATGATGCTTTTGGCTTGCCTAAAAACTATGAGGATGCTGACAAGATGGAAAAGTTGATGAAAGAGCAAGGAGTACTGCAAGATAAAATTGAAGCCCTTGACGCTTGGAATATTGACACTAAACTTAACATTGCTATGGATGCCTTAAGGTGTCCAGAACCAGATGCTCAGGTTTCAGTACTTTCAGGAGGGGAAAGAAGAAGAGTAGCTCTTTGTCGTTTGTTATTACAAGAACCAGAGATCTTATTATTGGATGAACCTACCAATCACTTAGATGCAGAATCAGTATTATGGTTAGAACAACATCTTTCGGAATATAAAGGAACAGTAATTGCCATTACTCACGATAGGTACTTTTTGGATAATGTAGCAGGTTGGATTTTAGAATTGGATAGAGGAGAGGGAATTCCTTGGGAAGGTAATTATTCTGAATGGTTGGAACAAAAAACAAAACGATTAGCAAAAGAAGAAAAAACTGAAAGCAAAAGAAGAAAAACATTAGAGCGTGAGTTGGAATGGGTACGTATGTCACCAAAAGGAAGGCGTACAAAGTCAAAATCGCGTTTGGATAATTATGAAAAACTATTAGGTGATGAGGGTAGGCAGAAAGAAGATAAAATTGAATTGTATATTCCGCCAGGACCAAGATTAGGTACAAATGTAATTGATGCTGAAAAAGTAAGTAAATCCTTTGGTGATAAGTTGTTGTATGAAAACTTAGAATTCAAATTACCTCCAGCAGGTATTGTTGGTATTGTTGGTCCTAATGGGGCTGGTAAAACAACTTTGTTTCGTATGATAATGGAGCAGGAAAAGGCTGATTCAGGTACTTTCAAGGTTGGGGAAACAGTAAAGATTGCTTATGTAGATCAGCAACATGCCGATATTGATATGGAAAAAACTATCTGGGAACAAATTACTGGAGGATTGGAGCAGGTAAATGTTGGTGGAAAGTTAATGAACTCAAGGGCGTATGTGGCTAAGTTTAACTTTAATGGTGCTGATCAAAACAAAAAAATAGGAGTGCTTTCAGGTGGGGAGCGTAATCGTTTGCACTTGGCTTTAACCCTAAGACAAGAAGCAAATGTACTTTTACTGGATGAGCCAACTAATGATTTGGATGTAAATACATTAAGGTCATTGGAAGAAGGATTAAATAATTTTGCGGGTTGTGCGGTAATTATTTCTCATGACAGATGGTTTTTGGATAGGGTATGTACGCATATCTTAGCTTTTGAAGGAGATTCTAATGTTGTGTATTTTGAGGGTGGTTATTCTGATTATGAGGAAAACCGTAAAAAACGATTGGGTGATATATCTCCTAAGCGTATTAAATACCGTAAACTAAAGAGAGATTAATATTTTTCTAGATTTGATATGATAACTTAAAGCCGAGTAATTACTCGGTTTTTTTATGTCATTTTGAATACAGTGAATCAAAATTATTTTAGATAATTAACTTTTATTAGTTATACTATGAAAGTGGTAAAAATATTAAAATGAGGTAGTTAATTAATTTTTTGTATGTTTACAGTCTAGGGGATGCTGAAAACCAATTTTAGAGTAAGCAAAATTAAATTATTTTTATGAAAAAATTATTTACAATTTTAACTGTAGTTGCTTTAACTACAACAATTTCTTTTGCACAAGTGCAATTTGGGATAAAAGCTGGTTTCAATAATTCAGCTGTAGGTTCGTCTGATTCTGATATGAATGAAGCTATCTCCAGTAAGTCAGGTATGCAGTTTGGAGGTTTGCTATGTTTGAATTATCTGATGCATGCAATTAAGAACAGGAGCTGTATATCAAAAAGGAGCTACTCTTGATTCAGATGGAGGGATTTACATGCTTTAGATTATCTAGAAGTTCCAGTTGATTTTGCTTTTATGTTAGGGATGGTGGATTTGCTCTTAGGCAGGGCCTTATTTTGCATTTTTAATGAGCTCAAAGGTAAATTGATGGTGAAAGTGATGATATGGAGAGATCATGAATGGCCATGGATATAGGATTAAATTTTGGTGCTTCTATTTAGTAAACGAGCAGATTCTTATTGATGCTAGATATGGTATGGGCTTAGAATCTTTGATTCTGATAGTGATTCTGAGTGACTATGTTAAATGGGGCGCTTCAAATTTCAGATTGGTGATTGTTCTTTGGTAGGCTAAATAAAGAATATAATACAAAATAAACCGAGCATTTGCTCGGTTTTTTATGCAATGTCAACAAAATCTATTTATAAAGTATAATTCTGGGTAATCCATCTTAAGCTAGATTGCGTACATTCGCTAATAAAAAATACCCAATTCACTTCAAAAAAGTCCATCAATCGGTTTTATGCTTCTTTTGTCAAGGCTTTTATAACATCAATTCTGTATGATTTATCGAATTCTAATAGATGTTAGATTCTTACTTTGATGCTCTGTAAAGCAGTACTCCAGCCAAAACCATATAGCAGAGATTAGGAATCCAAACTGCTAATGCAGGAGCTAGGTTACTATTTGTAGCGAAAGTAGTACTCACTTGCATAAACAGAATATAAGTAAAGGCAATTAGTATTCCTATGCCTAGGTGTATACCAATCCCTCCTCTAGTTTTTCTACTCGCAATAGCTACCGCTATAAGGGTAAGTATAATTGAGGCAAAAGGAAAGGCAACTCTCTTGTGTTTTTCTATTTTATGATAAACAAGTTGTTCACTTCCTTTAAGCTCTTCATCCGCTATATAATCGTTTAGCTCAAACATATTCATAGTTTCAACTAAGCTTTTTCGTTTTGTAAAATCATGAGCGCTAAGGTTAAGGATAGTGTCAATACTAGTGCCATTGCTTATTATCTCTCCATTATCACTAAACTCTCTAACTTCATATTTGTTAATTGTCCATTTGTGGCTAAGCGTGTCGTATTGTATGTAGTCGGACTTTAATTTTGAAGCTAACTTTCCATTTTTAAAATTTTCCAAAGTAAATTTATAGCCTATATTTCTTGTAGAATTAAAGCTTTCCATATAAATATATTGCCCGGGTTGTATCTGCATATGAATGTTTTTAGCACGAGAATAGCGTTTACTTTTTAGGTATTTGTTTTCAAAATTAATTCGTTCACTATTGGAAGAGGGGATGATGAAATTCCCTAATACAAAAGATAAAGCTCCTAAAACTAGTGCTGATATCATAAAAGGTTTTAGCAAACGCTTAAAACTCATTCCACTATTAAGTATGGCTATTATTTCAGTATCATTTGCCATTTTGGAAGTGAAAAAGATAACTGAAATAAAAATAAAGAGTGGGCTAAATAAGATTGCCGAAATAGGGAATAAAGTTTAGGTAGTAATCCATAATTATGGATTTTATTGTTACTTCACTTTTCAAAAAGTCATCTATCTTTTCCGATATGTCAAAAATGATAACAATCAGTAATATCAAAGCTAAGGCAAAAAAGAATGTACCCAAGAATTTCTTAACGATATACCAATCTAGTTTATTCATTTATAATCTGATATCTAGTTTTTTAACCATCTGATTTTTCCAAGTGGTAAATGTTCCTTCTTCTAGTTGTTTTTGTGCCTGTTCCATCAACCATAAATAAAAACGGATATTGTGTAAAGTAGCAATCTGTTTTGCTAGTATTTCATTGCTTGCAAACAGGTGACGCACATAAGCTTTTGTATAAGTGTTATCTACAAATGAAGTTCCATTTGGGTCAAGAGGACTATAATCATCAGCCCATTTTCTATTTTTCATATTCATGGTTCCTTCTGATGTGAAAAGCATTCCATTTCGTGCGTTTCGCGTTGGCATAACACAGTCAAACATATCTACACCAAGAGCAATATTTTCAAGCAAGTTACTTGGGGTTCCTACACCCATTAAATACCTTGGTTTTTCCCATGGAAGTACTGAACAGACTATGTCTGTCATTTCGTACATCATATCATGTGGTTCTCCTACTGAAAGCCCACCAATAGCATTTCCATCTCTTTCAAAACTTGCAATCTTTTCAGCTGATCTGAAGGCGCAAATCTTTATAAACACTTCCTTGTACAATTGGGAAGAAAGTTTGTTCGTATCCGTACTTACCTTCTGTGGTATCAAAGCGATCGCAACACCTTTTTAGCCACCTATGTGTCATGTGCATGGATTTTTTTGCATAATCATATTCGCACGGGTAGGGTGTGCATTCATCAAAAGCCATGATGATATCTGCACCAATCGTTCTTTGTATATCTATTGCGTATTCAGGAGTAAAAAAGTGAGAACTTCCGTCAATATGAGATTGAAATTTAACTCCTTTCTCTGTAATTTTTCTTCTATCTGAAAGTGAATAAACTTGGTATCCTCCACTATCGGTAAGTAAGGGTTTATCCCAACCTATGAATTTATGTAAGCCTCCAGCTCCTTCAATAATATCAAGTCCTGGGCGTAAGTAAAGGTGATAAGTGTTTCCTAGAATAATTTGCGCTAGAGTATCTTCTATAAGTTCATGTTGATGTATTCCTTTTACTGTTCCTGCAGTACCTACTGGCATAAAGATTGGAGTCTTTATTTTACCATGTGCAGTCTCCATTTCTCCTAACCTTGCCTTGGAATGTGCATCTTCCTTTAATAGTCTAAATTTCATGTTGGCAAAAGTAATTAATTTAATCCTCTAGTATCTAAAGTCTATTATCTAAAATCTATTAATTACTTTTGCAAGGTAATTACTGATGCTATCGCTTCAATTTATTGAAGAGGAAAGTCCGGACACCATAGAGCAACATAGTGGGTAACGCCCATCTGCCGTAAGGTATGGACAAGTGCAACAGAAAGTATGTACAGGTAATGCTGTAGTGAAACCAGGTAAACTCTATGTGGTGCAATACCATGTATATCAGGATTTAAGAGCTGCTCGCTTTTTCTTGAAGGGTAGGTAGCTTGAGGTAATAGGTAACTATTACCCTAGATAAATGATGGCACTCTTAGGAGAACAGAATCCGGCTTATGTGTAATTACTAATCATAAAGCCGACACTTAGGTGTCGGCTTTTTCTATCTTTGTCCAATGCATAGAATACTTCTTATTTTTTCTCTTATTTCTTGTTCGTTCCTATCTGCTCAAGATACATTAATGCCTGTTATCTTTTTAGATGATGTAGAAATTTCAGTAAAAAATAATGGTTTTAGTGTTGATGACTTTGTGGGTTATGTAAAGAAAGATACTACTTTTTATATGGGTTTTAAACACCTGCGCTATTATTCTCATAACTATGAAAGTGAGCTAAATATTTTTAATAAAAAAGGAAAAGTAATTGGAACGCTTAAAAAACAGGGAACACATCATTCCAATGGTAAGCGGGCTTGGATTGTTAATGATTCTATTTATGATAAGGGAAAGATATTTAAGCGTAATGGAAAGTATAAATATTATACTCCTGAGGCATTTGATGAAGTATTCTTTCCTAAAGATACAATTGATGTAAGTCTTAATATGTCAAAAGAAAAAAATGAAAAGGAAAGTCAAAATATGCGAGATGCTAAAACGGTTGGCTTTTCAATTGGTACGGATGATGTAGAGCAATCCAAGGGAGGTATTTCTAAAAAGCTAGCTGTTTTTGATATTGATATGCAGCAATATTACGATTACACAATTAGTGATACTATTTATAATAAAAAAGAATGTTATGTGTTTGTTGTAAAGGTTAAACAGGAGCTAAAAGCTAAGGATAGAGAAAAAGCTTTAATTAGAAAAATTGTTTCCTATTTTGATAAGGAAAATTTTAATGTGATTTACAGAGAATATAAATTTGTTTACAACCATTTACTAATTGATTTAGATATGGATGTTTTTGTTTATATGGATTATGTAAATGGAAAACATGTTCCAACTGATATACATTACAAAGGTTTTTGGAATGTATTATTCTTTAAGCCTGAACGAGCAGAATTTAATTTAAAGAACACTGATTTTTAGTAAATTAAAGGTTTCTGTGAGCCATCACAAAAGCGCTTTTGCTAGACTGTTTGCAGCCACACCAAGCTACTTTTTTATCTTCTTCTAGTATAACTATTTCAGTTAAAAAAACTTGTTCCTTTATGGGGCCCATCACATTAAAGATTTTTACTGCTTAGTCCACAAGTACATAATGCTTTTCTTCCTGCTTTTTCATCTGCTACATAAAGGAGATTTTTGGTAATTTATGCATTGTAGTTTTATTTTCGTTAAAGATATGAAATAATCAGCAGTAAAATTACTGAAATTTTTCCCTCACAAAAAGTAGTAGAGTAAGAAAAAACTTTTATATTTGCAGCCCAGAAATAATTAAGAAATAAAGTCATGCCAAAAAGAACATTTCAACCATCAAACAGAAAAAGAAAAAATAAACACGGTTTTATGGATCGTATGTCAACTGCTAATGGACAACGAGTAATTGCTAGAAGAAGAGCCAAAGGAAGAACCCGCTTAACGGTTTCTGACGAAATTGGCCATAAATAAGATTTGATATAAAATTATAATTGAGGTGTTGCTTTTGCAACACCTTTTTTTTAGGTTTTTTTCAGCGTTATATCTTGTTGATATCTATTCATAGATTTCCCCTTTTATAAAAAACAAAAAATTGTAAATTTGCATACTACATAAATATAAAATGCCAAAAAATAATTCATTAAAATCAGTACTAATTATAGGTAGTGGACCTATAGTAATTGGGCAAGCCTGTGAGTTTGATTATTCAGGATCACAAGCAGCTAGGTCATTGCGTGAAGAAGGGATTGAGGTTTCATTAATCAATTCCAACCCTGCAACTATTATGACTGATAAAGTAGTTGCTGACCATATTTACTTAAAACCTCTTACTACTGCATCAATCATTGAAATATTAGAAGAGAGAAATATTGATGCTGTATTACCTACAATGGGTGGGCAGACTGCTTTAAATCTTTGTATTGAAGTTGATGAGAAAGGAATCTGGGAGAAATATGGGGTTGAAATTATTGGAGTTGATATTGCAGCGATCCATATTACTGAAGATAGAGAGCAGTTCCGTAAGTTAATGAAAAAGATTGATATTCCTGTTGCACCTGCCCGTATTGCAACTTCATTTTTAGAAGGAAAAGAAGTAGCGCAAGAATTAGGATTTCCTTTAGTAATTAGACCATCATTTACTCTTGGCGGTAGTGGAGCTGCTTTTGTACATACTAAAGAAGAGTTTGAAGATTTATTGTCTAAAGGCCTGCATGCTTCACCAATTCATGAAGTTCTGATTGATAAAGCTGTACTTGGTTGGAAGGAATATGAATTAGAGCTTTTGCGAGATAATAATGATAACGTAATCATCATTTGTAATATTGAGAATTTGGATCCTATGGGTATCCATACTGGTGATTCCATTACAATTGCACCAGCAATGACTTTGGCTGATACTACTTATCAAAAGATGCGTGATATGGCCATTAAAATGATGCGTTCAATTGGTGATTTTGCAGGAGGATGTAATGTTCAGTTTGCTGTAAACCCTGATTCATCTGAAGATATTATTGCGATTGAGATAAATCCAAGAGTTTCTCGTTCATCTGCTTTAGCATCAAAGGCAACGGGTTATCCTATTGCCAAAATTGCGAGTAAATTAGCTATTGGTTATACTTTGGATGAGTTGGATAATCAAATTACTAAATCAACTTCTGCCTTTTTTGAGCCTACTTTGGATTATGTAGTAGTTAAAATTCCTAGATGGAACTTTGATAAATTTCCAGGTTCAAATATTGAGCTAGGATTACAGATGAAATCTGTTGGAGAGGTAATGTCTATTGGGCGTTCTTTTCAAGAAGCTCTACAAAAAGCTTGTCAGTCACTAGAAATTGGGCGTAATGGTCTTGGTGCTGATGGAAAAGGAAAAACGGACCAAGATGTAATTCTACATGAATTAAAGCATGCGAGTGGTGATAGAATTTTTAGAGTGTATGATGCTATGAGAATTGGTATTCCAACTAAGAAAATTCATGAAATAACAAGAATTGATTACTGGTTCTTACATCAAATTGAAGAAATGGTAGTGTTGGAAAAAGAGATTGAAAAATATTCTATTGAAACTATTCCAACTGATTTGTTGTTAGAAATAAAAATGAAGGGATATGCCGATAGACAAATTGCATATTTGTTAAGTTGTTTGGAAAGTGCAGTGTATGATAAAAGAAATGCTGAAAATATTAAGCGTGTTTACAAATTAGTAGATACTTGTGCGGCAGAGTTTACTGCCAAAACACCTTATTATTATTCTACTTTTGAAATGCCAAAAGAGGTTGATGGTGAAAAGCTTGCTGAAAATGAAAGTGAGGTAAGCGATAAGAAAAAAATTATTGTTTTAGGTTCAGGTCCCAATAGAATTGGGCAAGGAATTGAGTTTGATTATTCTTGTGTTCATGGTGTGTTAGCAGCTAAAGAGTGTGGATATGAAACTATAATGATTAATTGTAATCCCGAAACAGTTTCTACTGATTTTGATACGGCAGATAAACTTTATTTTGAGCCTGTCTTCTGGGAACATATTTATGATATTATTCGTCATGAGAAACCTGTAGGAGTAATTGTACAGTTAGGTGGCCAGACTGCACTTAAGTTAGCGGAGAAACTAGAGCGTTATGGGATTAAAATTATGGGAACCTCCTATAATGCTTTAGATGTAGCAGAGGATAGGGGAAGATTCTCTGAGTTATTATTAGAACATAATATTCCTTTTCCAAAATTTGCAGTTGCTGATTCAGCTGAAAAGGCCATTGAAATTTCAAAAACCTTAAATTTCCCAATCTTAGTTCGTCCTTCATATGTACTTGGTGGGCAAGGAATGAAGATTGTAATTAATGAAGAGGAATTAGAACATCATATCGTCAATTTGCTAAGAGATATGCCAGGAAATCAGGTTCTTTTGGATCATTATTTAGATAAAGCGATTGAAGCAGAATCTGATGCTATTTGTGATGGAGAGAATGTATATATTATTGGAATGATGGAGCATATTGAACCTTGTGGAATTCATTCAGGAGATTCTTATGCTGTATTACCAACATTTGATTTGAGTGATAATGTGCGTCAGCAAATGATTGATATTACAAACAAGATTGCAGTTGCCTTGGAAACAATAGGTTTAATTAATATCCAGTTTGCGATTAAGAATGAAATAGTTTATGTAATTGAGGCAAATCCTAGAGCATCAAGAACTGTGCCATTTATTGCTAAGGCTTATGATGAACCTTATGTAAAATATGCTACAAAAGTAATGCTAGGAGAAAATAAAGTAACTGACTTTAATTTTAAACCTACTAAAAAAGGATACGCAATAAAGGTTCCAGTATTTTCGTTTGATAAATTCCCTAATGTAAATAAAGAATTAGGGCCAGAAATGAAATCTACAGGAGAAGCAATTTATTTTATTGATGATTTAAAGGATGATTACTTTACTAAAGTATATTCTGAGAGAAACTTATATTTAAGTAAATAGATTGCAAACACTTTTTCTCATATTATTGATTTACCTTTTTCTTAAATATTTAGGAAGAATACTAGCTCCAATCCTCTTAAAACGTTTTGCTACTAAAATGCAAGATCGTTTTGGTCAGCAATTTAATCAGCAAAATCACAATCAACAGCCTCCTAAGCAACAGGAAGGTAAAGTGACTCTAGAAAAAACTAAAACTTCAACAAAAACTAAATCAGATAATTTAGGTGATTATGTTGATTTTGAAGAAGTTGAGGAATAAAATAAAATTATGCGAAAATTTAAAAAAATCAGCCCACATCTAATAGTTATTCTATTATTTGTGGGTATTTCTTTTACTTATTTTTCACCTGTATTACAAGGTAAATTGCTGAATATGGCAGATATCACTCATCATAAAGGTATGAGTAAAGAGGTGACTGATTTCCGTGAAGCAACTGGTGAAGAAGCGCTTTGGACTAATTCAATGTTTTCAGGAATGCCAGCTTATCAAATATCTACAAGGTCTAATGGAAATTTAATTCAGTATGTAGCTAAAACTATATCATTAGGAATCCCAAGGCCAGCTAATCTGTTGTTTTTGTATTTGTTAGGATTTTATTTATTGTTACTTAGTTTGAAAGTGGATTATCGCTTATCTGCAGTTGGGGCAATTGCTTTTGCATTTTCCTCTTACTTTTTTATTATCATTATGGCTGGGCATATGACGAAAGCACTTGCTATTGCTTACCTTCCAATGGTAGTTGCTGCAGTACTTTATACTTACAGAGGGCGTATGTTGTTAGGAGGGGTGCTGACTGCAGTTACAGTGGCTTTGGAATTGTATGCGAATCATTTGCAAATTACTTATTATTTGGTATTGATGCTGATTTTAATAGGTTTAGTTCAGTTTATAAAAGATTTTAAAGCTAATAATCTCATGGATTTTTCAAAGCGATCAGGAGTTTTGATTTTAGCCGCTTTATTAGCTTCTGCCACCGCAGTTACTCGCTTAAGTACAACTATGGAATATGGTACTGAAAGTACAAGAGGGAAGTCAGAATTAACTAATAATTTAGATAATAAAACTTCAGGTTTGGATAAGGATTATGCTACTTCTTGGAGTTATGGAATTGCTGAAACATTTACTTTACTAATTCCCAATTTTTATGGTGGTGCCTCACAAGGAAAGTTAACCACTGATTCTGAAACTTATCAAGCAATAAAAAGAGCCCCTAATGCTAAGCAGCTTATTAAGCAATTACCACTTTACTGGGGTACCCAGCCTTTTACTTCAGGACCTACTTATGCTGGGTCAATAGTTATGTTTCTTTTTATTTTTGGTTTAATATTTGTAAAATCAGAGATGAGAGTTTGGATTTTATTAGCCACTATTATGTCTATCATGCTGGCATGGGGGAAAAATTTTATGCCTCTTACTGATTTATTTTTGGACTATTTTCCAGGCTATAATAAATTTCGAGCGGTATCTATGATATTGGTGGTTGCAGAATTTACCCTTCCTCTTTTAGGATTTGTTGCTTTAAATAAATTTTTATTAGAAAAAGATGAGGATTATGAGACTTACAGTAAGGTTAAAGATGTTAGAGCACAAAAGGTATCTCATGTTGCAGTAAAAAGCAAGAAGTTAAGATCATTAAATTTAGCTTTTTATATTGTTGGCGGCCTAAGTTTAATTTTTGCATTAATGCCAAGTTTATTTTTTGATTTTGTGGGTGGACAAGATGCTAATTTAGCTAAAAATGGTTGGCCAATTGATGCTTTGCAAGCAGATAGAGCAGGGTTATTAAGTGCTGATGCTTGGCGTTCCTTTACTTTTATTGCACTTACTTTTGGAGCTATGTGGATGTTCTTAAAGAACAAAATTAGTAGTAAATATGTTATTCTTATTGTTGGGGTTTTGGTCTTAGCTGATATGTGGACAGTTAATAAGCGTTATTTAAATGATGATAATTTTGCAAGAAAGAGTAAGGTACAGGTGCCTTATAAAGCGACTGCTGCTGATCAACAGATTTTAAGAGATACAGACCCTAATTTTAGAGTATTTAATCAAAGCGTAAGTACTTTTAATGATGCAAGTACTTCCTACTTTCACAAATCAATAGGAGGGTACCATGGTGCTAAGTTAAAGCGTTACCAAGAATTGATTGAAAATCATATTTCAAAAGGAAATATGGCAGTATTGAACATGTTAAATACCAAGTATTTTATTACCCCAAAAGGTCAGGCACAACAAAATCCTGGAGCAAAGGGTAATGCTTGGTTTGTAAACGAAATTAATATAGTTGCTAATGCTGATGCTGAAATTGCTGCATTAGATGGATTTAAGCCTTCAAACACTGCTATTGTTGATACTATTTTTAGTGAGCAAATCATTGATGGGTTAGATAATATAGCATCAAGTATTGTTTTAACTGAGTACAAACCCAACTATTTGAAATACAATTCTAATTCAACAAATGATGGAATTGCTATATTCTCAGAAATCTACTACGATAAAGGATGGAACGCTTATGTTAATGGAGAATTAAAACCCCATTTTAGAGCAAACTATGTGCTGAGAGGAATGAAAATTCCAGCAGGAAATCATGTTGTAGAGTTTAAGTTTGAACCTGCTGTTTATCATGTTTCTGAACAGATTGCTTTAGCATCTTCTGTTGTATTATTATTACTACTTGCTTTTGTTTCGGTTAAGGAATTAAAGTCCTAATGAAGAAAGTCTTAATCATTTCTTACTATTGGCCGCCTGCTGGAGGTTCAGGAGTGCAGAGATGGTTGAAATTTACAAAGTACTTACCAAAATACAGTTGGCAACCAATTATTTATACTCCTGAAAATCCTTATTTTGAAGTTAAGGATCAAGCTTTGCTAAATGATATTCCTGCTGAAGCTAAAATTTGGAAGTCACCAATTTGGGAGCCTTATGCTTTGAAAGATAAGTTGTTTGGTAAGGGGAGTGAATCCCAAAGTGCAGGAGTTATTACTAATAAAAAATCACTAAAAAATAAGGTGTTAAATTGGGTAAGAGGTAATGTATTTATTCCTGATCCTAAAATATATTGGGTAAAGCCTTCAGTAAAAGTATTGCTTAAAAAGATATTAGAAGAAGATATTCATCATATTATAACTACAGGACCTCCACATTCTATGCATTTGATTGGATTGGGCTTGAAAAAAGCAATGCCTAACTTAAAATGGATTGCTGATTTTCGTGATCCTTGGAGTGAATTGGATTTATTGAATGAATTTCAGCTTAATAATTCTTCAATGAAAAAGCATAAGGATTTAGAGAGAGAAGTTTTGCAAACAGCTGATGTAACTTTAACGGTTAGCGAAACTTGGGTGAAGGATTTGAAACGCTTAGGAGGTAGTAGAGTAGAGTTAATTACTAATGGATATGATGCTGATGATTTTGAGCTAAAACCTAAAACAAATGATAAATTTATTATTGGACACTATGGTTTGTTAAATCATTTAAGAAATCCTAAATATTTATGGAAATCACTAGCTAATTTATGTGTAAATAATAAAGCATTTGATTTAAAACTCGAAATTCATTTATCAGGAAATATTGATATTGAAGTTATTGCTGAAATTGAGTCTTACCCTTGTTTAAAAGGAAAAGTTAAACAGTTAGGTTATTTATCTCATGCACAGGTTTTAGAGCAGTACAATCAAGTTGATGTGTTATTGCTTTTGTTATTTAATTCAAAAAGTGGAATAGGGAATTATCCGGGTAAGATATTTGAATATTTTGCTGCAAAAAAAACAATTTTAGCTTTTGGACCTATAAGTAGTGATGCTGAAAGATTGATTAAAAACACAAACAGAGGAAAGTACTTTTCTTATGATGATACTAATGTAAAAACTGATATTTTAGATTTATTTAATAATCCAAATAATTTTGATTTTGAGAATATAGAGAATTTTTCAAGAGAAAAATTAACTTATGACTTATCTAATCTATTAAATAACTTAATATAATGGGAGTCATTAGAAATCAAAGTATTAAGAATTCAATCAGCTTCTATATTGGCATGTCAATAGGGGCTGTTAATACTATTTTAATTTATCCTAATGTTTTTAATGATCAGCCAGAACATTGGGGGCTTTTGAGTATTTTAGTTGCTTATGCTACTTTAATAGGAACATTTTCTTCTTTAGGAATTCCCAAAACATTTATTCGTTTTTTTCCTGCAATTAAGGAAAAAGGTCAGTTGTATTTTTTGAGTTTGATTATTCCTTTGTTTGGTTTCTTACTTTCTTGTTTAGGCTATTGGTTGTTTAAGGAGGAATTATTTGTGCTTTTAAATGCAAGCCAACTTTTGCGAGATAATTTCTTTTATATTTTTTTACTTGTATTTTTTATAAGTTTTTATGATGTTTTAACTTCTATATCTCGGTCTTATTTAGATGCTTCAGCTCCTATTTTTTTAAATGAAATATTTCTAAAATTCTTTTCTTTAATCTTGCTTATTCTCCATGGGTACAAATTTTTTGATTTCACTACGTTTTTACAACTTTATGTATGTGGTTTTTTGTTTAAATTTTTATTATTATTTATTCTTCAATTCTTTAAAGGAAACTTGTATTTAAAGCTTTCATTAGAAGCTTTAAAAATTAAGGAAATTGTAGTGTATGGTTTTTATGTATTAATAGGAGGAGCATCTGTCATGTTTGTAAGTCGATTAGATATGATTATGATTGGAGCTTTATTAGGCTTGGAACATGTAGCATTTTATACATTAGCTTTTTATATAGGTTCAGTAATTAAGGTGCCAGGAAAATCTATCTTTTCTATTTCAGTTCCTTTATTAGCTAAAGCTTGGGAGGAGCAAGATTTCATGCAAATTCAAACTATTTATTCTAAGTCTTCTATTAATCAGTTAATAATTGGAGGTTTATTCTTTTTATGTGTTTGGATTAATATTGATGCAATTTTCAGCATACTTCCTGAAAAATTCTCTCATGGAAAATGGGTAGTATTGTATATAGGGTTGGCGCAATTATTTAATGTTGCTACTGGAGTAAATGGTGCAATTATTATTAATTCAAAATATTATAAATACGATTTATATACTAATTTTCTTTTAGTTTTGATTACTCTAATCTCTAATTATTTACTGATTCCAAAATACGGAATAAATGGAGCGGCTATGGCGACTGCACTTTCTGTACTCTTGTTCAATCTCATTCGTTTAATTTTGATTAAATTAAAAATGAACTTGCAACCTTTTTCATTAAAAACTCTCTTTACAGTTTTGATACTAATAGCTATATATGGTGTTAGTCTTTACTTACCATTAAGTGGTAATTTATATTTGGATATTATTTGGAAAACCTTTTTTGTAGTTGCAATTTTTATTCCTTTACTATTATCTTTAGAATTATCAGAAGATATTAATAAATTAATTCTTGATTTAAGGAGAAAATTTGGGATTTAGTTTTGTTTAGTCTTTCTAATTCAATCTATTTTCATGATGAAAGTATTACTAAAAAATATTATTATTAAATAATGTTATTCTTCTTTCTAGTTTTTTCATTAAATTGAACTTATCTTTGTATCATGAGAATAATATATGAGTAAGAAAAATTTAATTTTTATTTATCCCAAGTTATATACTTTTATTCAGACAGAAATAAAGTTATTATCTGATGAATTTAACTTAGTATCGATTAATCAAAATTGGGAGCGTAAGATTTTACTCCCATTTAATTTAATCAGACAAGTTATTTTTTTAGTAATTAATATAAGAAAGGTTGATACTATTTTAATTTCTTTTGGAGGATATTGGTCATTTTTTCCAGCTCTTTTTAGTAACTTATTAGGAAAAAAAGTAGCGATAGTAATGCATGGTACTGATTGCGTTTCCTTTCCAGAAATTGAGTATGGAAATCTAAGGAATCCAATATTAAGTTTTGTAACTAAAAAATCGTTACAATGGGCTAGCATTATTCTTCCAGTAAGTGAATCTTTGGTTTATACAGAGAATAACTATTATTCTTCTAAAACTCTAAGGTTTGGATATAATTATCATTTATCAAATATAAAAACACCTTATAAAGTAATTCATAATGGATTAAATGTTTTAGATTGGGTTAGGGATAATGAAATCATTAGAAATAAAACCTCATTTGTTACCGTATTAGGAAAAGGGAAAATTAAGATTAAGGGGGTTGATTTAATTATTGAAGTTGCAAGCAGATTTCCTAATTCTATATTTTATTTAGCTGGTATTGAAAACGTAAAAGGATATAATATACCTAAAAATATAATTTGTAAAGGAAGATTGACTCCTGAAGAATTAAAAGTACTATTTAATCAATCACAATTTTACTTACAACTTTCTAATACAGAAGGATTTGGAGTTGCACTTTGTGAAGCCATGCTATGTGAATGTATTCCTCTTGTTTCAGATGTAAATTTTTTACCTACAATTGTTGGTGATTCAGGATTTGTATTAAAGAAAAGAAATTCGGATATGCTAGTTGATTTAATAAATATGGCATTAAATTCGGATATTATTCATTTAGAGCAAAAAGCAAGAAAAAGAATAAAAGATAATTTTTCAGTTAATAAGAGAAAAAAAATGTTACTTTCAGTTTTAACAAACTAAAATGAAAAAGATTACGTACATTCCTATAATTGATGAATTATCATCTTTTATCTTAAATAGAGCTAGAGCTTTTAAGAAAAGAAGGTTATTGAAAAATAAAAATATTCATTCATCAGTAAGAATTGGAAATGATTGTTTAATTGATAAAAATGTTTATATATCTGAAGGAACTTATATTGGTGCTGGTGCTCAATTGTATTCTGGAGATAAATCTAAAGTTGAGATAGGTAAGTTTTGCGCTATAGGATATAATGTCCATATTAAGGCAAGGACTCATGATTTAAAACAGCCAACATCTAATGGATTTATTAAGCATAAAAGAACTGAAAAGAAAATTAGTATTTGTGATTTTGTTTGGATTGGAGATAATGTATTTATTAAAGAAGGTATTACTATTGAATCTCATGCAATTATTGCTGCTAATAGTGTAGTAGTTAGGGATGTTAAAGAAAGAGAAATAGTTGGAGGTGTTCCTGCAAAACATATAAAGTTTAATGATTCTTTACTTGATATTTATTAAATAATAACTAAATAATTTATGCTATTTACTATTTTAGGACCAGACGGTACTGGTAAGACAACTTTAGCTAAGCAATTAGCTAAAGACATATCTAATCTTGAATATATTTATTTTGGAAATAATATTGAAAGTAGAAAATATAAGTATTTTAGTGACTTTTTATACGCTCAGAAATCCGGAAAACTTAATACTTTATTAAAATATTTTTTTATTTTTATTAATGATTTTCATTATTATAATTTAGCAAAAAAGAAAAATATAATTTCTGACAGATGTCCTATTGATAAATATATAAGTACAATTATCAAAGAAGATAAATATAGAAATTTATTTCATAAGTTTACCTTAAAATTATTTCCAAATCCAAACTTTGTTTTTTTATTGGAAGGAGATTCTGAAATTATTTTTCGCAGAAAAGAAGAAATATCAATTTCAATTATTGATAAGTATATGCTATTGTACAGGCATTACCTTACAGAAAATAATGTTGATTTTTATAGCATTGATACTTCAGTAAATGGAATAGAACAGACTCTTAAAATAGCTAAATTAGAGATTAAAAAGAGATATGATAAATAAAGTAAATCAATTATTTAATTTTCTAGACGATAATTGTATTAAGTATTTATTATTGCGTCCTATTGACTTTGAAGAAAACTTTGAAGATGTAGATTTGATAATGCCATATAGAGACTTTAATAAATTACTTGATTTAGTATCTAAAAATTTTCAGAATGTATTTTTAAAATATTCAAATGCAAATGGATCTATCCAACTTTTTTTAGACAATATTTTATTGGATATTAAATTTGATATTTGCTTTCTACCTAGAAAGAGTTTGATTTTTAAACATGACATTCCTTATGGGAAAGTACTAATTAAAGAGGGTAGGTATCTATATCCTGTAGTTGAAGATGAGGTCTTATTTACTTTTTGGACTTTTCATATCTTCTTAGATAAAAAAAATCCATTAAAATCCTCTACTTATCAGATGTATAAGAATTTATATTTTTCTAGTTGGGAATTTTTTATTACTTCTGATTATTTTATAAAATGGACTGAATTTATTTTTCACAAAAATAATTCTAGAGCAATTAGCTATATTAATCTGTTTTTTAAGAATGACATGATGCTTTTAAATAAAAACGATAATAAAAAAATACAAAATTTAGCAATTATATCTAATAAAATAATTTTAAAATTTTACTTTGATAAATATTATTATAAACTTCTTAGAATTTCTGGTAGTTTAAAAAGAAGAAGATCTATATTGGAAATTAAGAAAAAATTAGTTTATGAAATTTAATTGTTTCCCAAAAAAACAAAATGGTATTTTCTTAATATATACTAGCTATCATGTCTTTAAATCAAGATATTTTAATGATCTAATTATTCAGTCATCTCCTAAAAATTCAGTATGGTTTAGGCTATTAAATACTAATATTGGTTTTTTATTCTCATCTATATTAAAATACGAAATTGATGTTCCTGATAGTAATTATGAGTATGTCGGCATAGTAAAAGGTAATAAAAAGATCTTATTTGAAATGATTGATTCTTCTCCAATATATGTTTGGAGAGAGGGTGTAGGAAATAAATGGATTAAAGAAAAGTTTTTTGGTTTTCAATTGATTTCAATCTATACCTTAAAAGAATTTGAACTTAAATTGAGTTTAATTGAAAAGGCATTCCAGTTGCATTGGAGTAATTTGTTGACTGATAAATATGTTCATGGTGATTTTACACATTTTAATATACTTCTTGGTGTTGAGCAAGAGATAATTTTTATTGACAGAAAATCACATAAGAATTCTAATTTATTTGATTTCTTCTATTTTTATTCTTATTTCAAGCAATGTTTAGAAAGATGTAATACTATTTCTTTGGAGGATACTAATCTGATATTAGATTCTTTAGAAGACACCATATTAAGTGTATGTGACTTTAAAGATATGAGTTCTTTTATTTTAGAATGTAATGAAATAATGCTTCCTAATCATTGGGGGTTAAATGAAGAAGATAAACAAAATTATTTAATAAGTTTCTCTAAAGTATTAGTTGAGAAGATAGGACTGAAAGTTTAATTTTTTAATTCCAAATTAGTAATCAAATTGTATTATCATTTCCTTGCTTACAGATTTAAGGCTTAACTAATCTATAAGAATTTTTATTCTTTCTGCTAATTGATTAGAAAATATTTTTGCATCATTTATATATAAATGGTTTCCGTCTGTATAAGAATATTGAGTAGCATTATCTGCAAAGTTTAAGTAATCAACATTAGTCTTATTGGCAAGATTCATTATTCTTTTATCAAACTGTGGGTCGAAAGAATCCTCTATTTTGAATAAGGAAGTATGTACAGGCATTCTAACCAGATAAACCTCTCCATGTTTTTTTAATAATTGGATTGTTTTCCTTAAGTATAAAAATCTGAATTTAGAAAATTTATTACTACTCATTGATGTATTGTAATTATATACTTTTTTTTGAATATTCTGTTTAACATAAGTGCTATCCATTGATGTATAAACTTCAAGTAATCCATCTTTTCGCAGATATGTAAATGCTCCCTTAATTTTACTTAAAGAATTTTGATTTCGAATTAAGATATTAGATTCAATCCGTTTTAATAGTATATTTCCCCAACCTTTTTTGTAATTCTTAATTAAATATTCATAATTTGGATATGAGTTATAGTGTTTCTTTGAATAAAATATACTCTCAATATCAATTTCATTATCATTTAATGTTGTGTCAGATGATATTGCCCATGGATCAACAGTAATAATAAATAAACCATTTTTTGCTGATTCGTTGATTTTATTCTTTATTGCATAATAATATTCTTTTCCATATGAAGAGTTGTTTATAGAAAAGGAATAATTATATATACCATTATTCTCTTCTAAATTTAAAACAGAATCAAGAATGTTAGGATGTATTCCTTGAGCAGATCTAGAAGTACCTATGATTAATGAATTCTGTTTTGATGACGTAAACCTTAAATAGAAATTATCTGTTGAGCCATTAGCAAGGGCTCCTAATATTAGATGTAAGGCAATTACAAATAATGACACAATTAAAATATTTTTTAGAAATCTATGCATGTAGTATTAGAATTGGAAATAAATGAATGAGTTCTGATTAAAAGATCCAAATGTAATTATCATTATAATTATTATAAGATAAAGCACCCATCTATTAGATTTGTTATAATTGGCAATATCTAAAGCATGTATCTTATCTCTATTCATCCACTCAAATAATACTAATATAAAAACACACAATATTGTATATATCATTTCTAATTTTGGAGTAATCAACTCTGGAAGAGTTAATATAGATGGATGAATAATATCAGATAAATATGAAATCCCGTGATGAATGTCCTCTGCTCTAAAAAATATCCATGCAATAGTAGTTAAGCTGAAAGTAAGGGTCATAGATAAGACTTCTCTTACTGATGGTAGATACTTTCCTTGAGCGACAACATCAGTATTGATTTTATTTTTATTCAATAACATTATTGGCAAGAAATATAATGCATTTAGCCCTCCCCAAATAATAAAGGTCCAATTGGCTCCATGCCAAAATCCACTAACTAAGAAAATAATAAAAACATTCCTTATCTTGAAATAGTTTGTCCCTCTGCTTCCTCCTAATGGTATATATAGATAATCTCTAAACCAAGTAGAAAGTGAGATATGCCATCTTCTCCAGAACTCTGCAATATCTCTTGAAAAATAAGGAAATGCAAAGTTTTGCATTAAATTAAACCCAAATAATCTAGCAGTTCCGATAGCAATATCAGAATAACCTGAAAAATCCCCATAAATTTGAAAAGCAAAGAATATAGCTCCTAAAACTAATGTGCTTCCTGAATAGTCATGGGAGTTATTAAAAATTTGATCAGCGAAAACAGCACAATTATCTGCAATGACAATTTTCTTAAACAATCCCCAAAGTATTTGCCTCATTCCGTCAACAGCTTTTGAATAATCGAAAGTTCTCTTTTTGTAGAATTGTGGTAACAAATTCCTTGCTCTTTCAATAGGTCCAGCAACTAATTGCGGAAAGAAACTTACAAATGCAGAAAAAGCAATAAAGTCTTTAGTTGGTTCTAGTTTTCGTTTATAAACGTCAATTGAATAACTCAATGTTTGGAAAGTGTAAAAGCTTATTCCTACTGGCAAAATAATGTTAAGTGAATTTGCTTTTATTTCAGTTCCAAAAAACGAAAAGGCAGTTATGAAGTTGTCTAAGAAAAAGTTGTAATACTTAAAGAAGCCTAGAAATCCAAGATTTACTAAAATACTAGTCCCAAGTAGAATTTTTCTTTTGGTTTTATTTTCTTGTTTTAAAAGACCAATTCCTACTGAATAGTCAACAATGGTGCTGAATAAAATCAACAATAAAAACCTATAATCCCACCAGCCATAAAATAGGTAGCTAGCAACAACTATAAGAAGATTTTGAAGTTTAAGATTTTTATTTGTAAGGAACCAATAAAGAATAAATACTATCGGTAAAAATATTGCAAAGTCAATTGAATTAAATAACATATGCTGCTTTTGACATTATTAAAATCTGTAAAAAAAGAATATTTTTTTTTTCCTAGTTATCATGTTTATGCTTTATTGATATTATTATAATTAGTAATTTCTTTATATTACAAAACTAATAAAAATATAACTTAATTATTTTAATCTAACTATGGGATTCTAAATTTAAAAACTATATGATAAACTATTAATAAGTTGATAGTCCATTTCAGGAATATCTAGTTTAGGGTAACTGTCGTAACTAAAAGTATTATTTAAGCTAAATAGAAAATGAGAATTAATCGTTATCCTTAGTGAAAGGTTCGTTTTCCATCTAAAATCACCTATATTTTCAATGTTGGGTTGGTAGTAGTTTTTGCTTAGCAGTTCTACATTATCTAGTAATTTTATAGTAAAATCAACACCTCCGCTCATTCGACTATTCATTTCTTGCTCTCCTTCCATTGGTGTTCCTCTTTCTCTTAGGTAAGAAACTCCTAAACGAACTTTTTCAACATCTGATTTTAATACCTGCATAAGAAATCCCTATACCCGCAGTCCATCTTCTTTTTATGGAACGGCTAATGTCGTACAAATGCTGTAGGGTCAAATCCGCATTCCCAGTATCATTGGTATTTAAGGAATATTTTAAATCCTGCAACCCCTTTGTTGAGCACCTCTTCCTGCCCTGTTTGGCTAATAAATGAGATGTTATTATTTAGGCTTATTACTGATTTTTTATGTTTGTAGATGCGCCAAAAACACATTATTGAACTGCAAAGTTTTGTCTATATTCTGCGTGTAGTTAAGTCCTAAGTCAAAGTTACCAGTAAGTCTTTCTTTTTCAGTAGTAGTAGATTCAGTAGCTGCAGTAATTTGGGTGCTGATAATTAGTAAAATAAGAATTCTAAGCACTGGCTAAATCCTTAATTTTAGTTGCTAAAATTTCAATTTTAGCTTTTGCATCAGTCATTTTATTTTTTTCGTTTTCAACTACTTGTTCTGGGGCATTGTTTACAAAGCGATCATTGCTCAATTTCCCTTCCACTGATTTTAAGAAGCCTATGGTGTAATCCAATTCTGTTTGTAGTTTTTCAATTTCTGCTGATACATCAATATTATTTCCTAAGGGAATAAAATATTCATTGGATTTTACCATAAATGAAAATGCACCATTTGGTTTTTCTGTAGTAGTATCTAAAGTTGAAAGATTTCCTAATTTAACAATGATTGCAGTAAGGTTATTACTGGCTTTCTGGTTTTCAATTACCAATAATTCTAATTGCTCCTTATTTGCAATATTTTGTTCTTTTCTTATTGTTCTTATTCCAGAAACCACCTCAGTAGTATTTTCAAAATCAGCCAATAACTGTTCCTTTACTGTTCCTGATTTTGGCCAATTAGCAACAATAATATCTTCTTTTCTGTCATCAATCAAATGCCATATTTCTTCTGTTAGGAAAGGCATAAAAGGATGTAAAAGTTTCAGTATTTTCTCTAATTGCTCAATAGTTTTAGCATAAGTTGTGCTATCTATTGGACTACCATAATTTGGTTTTACTATTTCCAGGTACCATGAACAGAAATCATCCCAAACCAATTTGTAAGTCCCCATTAAAGCTTCCGAAATTCTATACTTACTGTAGGATTCATCAATCTCAGTAATACTTTTATTTATTTTATTTTTAAAACAATCTATCGCCTGCTTTGCGCTTTCAGGTTGTTGTACATCTGCAACTTCCCAACCTTTAATCAAGCGGAATGCATTCCATATTTTGTTGGAAAAATTACGCCCTTGTTCGCAAAGCCCTTCATCAAAAGGTAAATCATTTCCTGCAGGTGAGGAAAGTAACATCCCAACTCTTACTCCATCTGCACCATATTTTTCCATTAGTGTTATTGGGTCAGGAGAGTTCCCTAAGGATTTACTCATTTTTCTACCTTGTTTATCTCTTACGATTCCTGTCAGGTAAACATTTTTGAATGGTAATTTCCCTTGGTATTCATATCCTGCCATAATCATTCGCGCTACCCAAAAGAATAAAATTTCTGGAGCAGTTACTATGTCATTAGTAGGGTAGTAGTAATTTATCTCTTCATTGTCAGGGTTACGGATACCATCAAAAACAGATATTGGCCATAACCAAGAAGAGAACCAAGTATCCAATACATCAGCATCTTGGCGTAAATCATCCATTGTTACGGATGGCTTTTCTTTTTTTGCTAATACTAAAGCATCTTCTTTACTTTCAGCTACAATATATTTGTTTCCATCATAAAAATAAGCAGGAATTTGCTGTCCCCACCAAAGCTGGCGCGAAACACACCAATCCTTTATATTTTCCATCCAATGGCGGTAGGTATTTTTAAATTTTGGAGGATGAAACTGTATGTCATCATTCATCACATGCTCTAGCGCTGGTTTTGAAAAGGATTCCATTTTAAAGAACCATTGCATAGATAGCTTAGGTTCAATTACTGAATCTGTTCTTTCAGAAAAACCAACTTTATTTTGGTATTCTTCTGTTTTTACTAAGCAGCCTTTCGCTTGTAAATCAACTGCAATTTCTTCTCTTACCACAAATCTATCTTTTCCAATATACAAGTTAGCAGCTTCACTTAAAGTCCCATCATCATTTAGGATGTCAATTGTTTCTAATCCGTGCTTATCTCCCAGTTGATAATCATTAATATCGTGTGCGGGTGTAATTTTTAACGCTCCTGTTCCAAATTCCATATCCACATATTCATCAAAAATGATAGGGATTACTCTATCAACTAAAGGTACAATTGCTTTTTTACCTTTTAGATGTGTGTAGCGCTCATCATTCGGATTTACACAAATAGCAGAATCTCCTAAAATAGTTTCTGGCCTTGTTGTGGCAATGGTTAGTTTTTCATCACTTCCTTCAATATTGTAAGCAATATGATATAATTTTGAATTTACTTCTTTGTGGATTACCTCCTCATCTGAAAGTGCTGTTTGCGCAGAGGGGTCCCAATTTACCATTCTAACTCCTCTGTAAATAAGTCCTTTTTGGTGTAAATCTACAAAAACCTTAATTACGGATTCACTCATATCCTCATCCATTGTAAACTTGGTTCGTTCCCAATCGCATGAAGCTCCTAATTTCTTTAACTGCTCCAGGATTATACCTCCGTGTTTTTCTTTCCAGTCAAATGCATGAGCTAAAAACTTTTCTCTAGTTAAATCATTTTTTTTGATGCCTTCTTTTGCTAACTTCTGTACTACTTTTGCCTCAGTAGCAATTGAAGCGTGATCAGTTCCTGGTACCCAACAAGCATTAAAACCCATCATGCGTGCACGCCTAATCATTACATCTTGTAAAGTATTGTTTAGCATGTGCCCCATATGTAAAACACCTGTCACGTTTGGTGGTGGAATTACAATAGTATAAGGCTCTCGCTCATCAGGAGTGGAATTAAAATAACCTTTTTCCATCCAATGGGCATACCATCTATCTTCAGTAATTAGTGGGTTGTATGTTTTTGGAATGCTCATTTAAGTTTTATTTAGATTTTGCAAATTTACAAATTCTATTTTGCTGAGGAATTCCTAGAATATCTTATTTGCTTAAATAAAATATTTTATTAAATTTGCCGTTCACTATTATATAAAATAAACATAAAATAAAAAGAAGAAATGAAAAAAATACTTTTATCCTTAGTACTTGTAACTGGTTTTACTTTAGTAAATGCTCAAAATGTTATTACTGATGACGCTCCCAAAACTGAAGAGTCTACTAATGTGACTATTGACTTTGTATCTAAAGTTGTAGATTACGGAACGATTGATCATAATGCTGATGGAGCTAGAAAATTTGTATTTACAAATAATGGAACTGAGCCTTTACTAATTAAAAATGCAAAAGGAAGTTGTGGTTGTACAGTACCAACTTGGCCAAGAGAAGCTATTGCTCCTGGTGCTACTGCTGAAATTGGTGTGAAATATGCAACTAATAGAGTTGGGAAATTTACTAAAACTATTACTTTAACTACTAATGCAAGTAAGAAACCAGTTATCTTAACTGTTAAAGGTGAAGTGAATGCTCCTGCAAAAGAAGAGACTGCACCAGTAAGAAAAACAGAAGGTTCTCCTTTAGAAAAGAAATAAGCAATTCAAAATATATTACGACATTAGCACCCTCAATTATGGGGGTGTTTTTTTTATAAAAAAATTACAATTATGCCAAAAATTTCTAATAAAGGAATTAATATGCCAGAATCACCAATCAGAAAGTTGGTTCCATTTGCTGAAAAGGCTAAAAAATCAGGAAAAAAAATATATCATTTGAATATCGGTCAGCCTGATATTAAAACTCCTGAATTAGCTTTAGAAGCAATACATGATTTTTCTGATAAAGTAGTTGAATACTCTCATTCAGCAGGATTTGAGAGTTATAGAAAAGGACTTGCTAATTATTATCAAAACTTAGGTATAGCAATTAATCATGATGATATAATTGTAACCACAGGAGGCTCAGAAGCACTTTTATTTGCTTTAAATACTTGTTTGGATAATGGTGATGAAATTATTATTCCTGAACCATTTTATGCAAATTATAATGGTTTTTCTACATCAGCAGGTGTTAAGGTTAAGCCAATTGCTACCTCAATTCATGATGGTTTTGCATTGCCAAAAATTCAAGAATTTGAAAAACTAATTACTCCTAATACTAAAGCTATCCTTATTTGTAATCCTGGAAACCCAACAGGATATTTATATTCAAAAGAAGAATTGGAAACACTTAGGGATATTGTGGTGAAACATGATTTGTTCCTTATTGCAGATGAAGTATATCGTGAATTTGCTTATGATGGAAATGTGCATTATTCAGTATTGAGCATTGAAGGTATGAATGAGCATGCAATTGTAATTGACTCTACTTCAAAAAGATATTCTATGTGCGGAATTAGAGTGGGTTGTATAGCTTCTAGAAATAAGGAGTTAATGGCAACTGCAATGAAGTTTGCACAAGCAAGATTATCACCACCTACATTTGGGCAAATAGCTGGTGAAGCAGCCTTAAAAACAGATGTTTCTTATTTTGAAGAAGTAAGTGCCGAATACTGTGAGCAGGAGAGATGTGCTAGTAGAAGGTTTAAATGAAATTGATGGTGTATTTTGTCCGAAACCAACTGGTGCTTTCTATGCTATTGCAGAGCTTCCAGTTGATGATACTGATAAATTTGCTCAATGGTTATTGGAAGATTTTGAATTGGATGGAGAAACTATAATGGTAGCACCTGCTGCAGGCTTTTATGCTACTCCTAATACTGGTACAAGGCAAGTGCGTATTGCTTATGTGCTAAATAAGAAATCATTACAGAAATCGATAGCTATTTTAGCTGCAGCACTTAAGATTTATCCTGGAAAAACACTTTAATGGATTTAGCTCATCATAAGGAACAAGTAATATTAAAACGCAAAGAAAATCAGCAGTTCTTTAAGCGTTTAAAAAAAGTAAAACCAAAGGTATTAGATAAACTTATTCATCCTTTACATGATGAGGTTTTTGCTTGTACTGATTGCTTAAAATGCGCGAATTGTTGCACTACTACAGGTCCGCTTTTTATCGATAAAGATATAAGTAGAATTTCAAAATACCTCCGAATAAAACCTTCAGAATTTACAGACAAGTACCTGCGTGTAGATGAGGATAGGGATTATGTGTTGCAATCGGTGCCTTGTACTTTTTTAGGAGAGGATAATTATTGTAGTATTTATGATGTAAGACCTAAAGCGTGTAGAGAGTTTCCGCATACGGATAGAATAAAACAAAGTCAATTACTAAAATTAACTGAAAAAAATGTGGAAGTTTGTCCAGCTGTATTTAGCATAATCGAAAAATTAAAATTAAACTTAAAATAAATAATATTATGAAAATTAATTTACTTCTTATATCTACAATATTGCTATTCATTTCTTGTGCTAATAACACTGAAAATAAAGAAGTTGTAATTGTTGAGTCAGTAATTGAAACGCTTACTTTAGAATTTGCATCAAAGAATCCTGAAACAACAAAAAATAAAGAAGGTACGCATGTTGGTGTAAATGAAATGCTTAAATTATCATTAAATGATAATACCCAAATGGATTTTGTAGGTCAAGTACTCACATTAAATAATTTAAAAGAAGGAGCATTGAATTTTTATATTAGAAATGATAGTTTGTTTTGTAATGCACCTAATTCATTAATGTTGATGAGTATGCCGCCAAAACCTGGAATTGCACCGAGTATGATTAATGCAAATACTGAATTTTTTGTTAACCCAATGAGTTTATTAAAGTTGGAGTCAGTAAATATTATGTTTATTGGGATTGGTAGTTCTAATAGATAAGATATTTTCTTCTTATTCTTTTAAACTCCTCTAAGCCTTCTTGCCAACTGGCTTTAATCTCTCTGACTGTCATTCCTGCAATTATTTGCTTTTTCAATTTATCAGTTCCTGCTAATGTATTAAAAAAGTTATTGAAGAATTCTTCTTTTTCAGAACATTGCTTATAACGTCTCAATAATCCAATTTAAGTTGATGGCAGTCAAATAGTCTTCTTGAAAGCGTAAATCTGTACCAAAACACATTATATCTTCATGTTTTGGATATTTGCTTCCTTCTCCACTTTTAGGCATAAAGGAATAATTGCTTTTCATATAAGGTGCTCCAAAATGTTGGAAAGGATAATCAGTTCCTCTACCAATACTTATATTTGTTCCTTCAAACAAACAAAGACTTGGGTATAAATTAACAGATCTAGCATTTGGTAAATTAGGTGAAGGTTTTATTGGTAAGTCATAGTTTGTATTATGGGTGTAATTTTCCATTTCTATCACAATTAATTCACATTTAGTTGTAATCCAATTCTCTCCATTTATCATTTTAGCATATTCTCCAATAGTCATTGCATGTGCAATAGGAATTGGGTGCATACCTACAAAAGATTGAAAAGCAGTGTCTAAAATAGGACCATCAACATAATGCCCGTTAGGGTTTGGTCTGTCAAGAACTATAACTTTAATATTGCTTTCTGCTGCAGATTCCATTATATAATGCAGAGTAGATATATAAGTATAAAATCGCACGCCTACATCCTGTATGTCAAAAACTAGAATATCAATTCCTTGTAATTGCTCATCTTTAGGTTTTTTGTTTTTTCCGTATAGTGAAATGATAGGAATTCCTGTTTTTGAATCAATTCCATCTTTAATTATTGCTCCTGCATCTGCTTTTCCTCTAAATCCATGTTCAGGTGAAAATACCTTAACGATATCAATTCCTAAGCTAAGTAAGCTATCTACCAAATGTGTGTTAGCAATCATTGAGGTTTGATTCCCTACAACGCCTACTTTTTTGTTTTCTAAATGATGCAAGTAAAGGTTCGTTCGTTCAGCTGCTAAAACTAATTCTTGGGCTTGTGCACTAAAAGTGAACAGGACTAAACTAATGCAAATTATTTGTTTTATTTTCGCAATCATAATGAATGTTGAATATTTTATAGCCAAACGCTTATTTACTGCAAAGGAAGAAAATAAATCCTACACTAAACCAATTTTGCGTATCGCAATTTTAGCGATTGCACTTTCTGTAGCGGTGATGTTACTTTCAGTAATGGTAGTTACGGGTTTTAAAAATGATATTTCTGATAAAATTATTGGTTTTGGTTCTCATATTACTATCTCCTCTTTTTCTGATAATCAATCCTACGAAACTGAGCCAATTCAAATTTCGGAGAGTCTCTATACATCAATATTGGAAGATCCTGAGGTAAAGCACATTAGTACTTTTGCGACTAAAGCAGGAATAATTAAAACAAATGATGAGATTTTAGGAGTAGTTTTAAAAGGAGTTGCATCAGATTATGATTGGACGTTTTTTAATAATAATTTGGTTGCAGGAGAATGTTTTAATGTGAGTGATAGCATAAAAACGAACCAAGTTCTTATTTCTGAAAATTCTGCCAATACCTTGGATTTAGGGGTGGGAGACGACTTAATTATGTATTTTGTTCAAAATCCACCAAGAGTAAGAAAATTTGAAATATCAGGAATTTACAATACTGCATTAACAGATTTTGATAAGCTATTTGTAATGGGTGATATTAAACATATACAATCCTTAAATTCTTGGAAAAATAAGCAAGTAGGAGGAGTAGAAATTGTTGTAAATAATTTTAATGATTTGGAATTGGTTACAGAAGCAGTGTACGAAAAAATTCCTTATAATCTGAATGCCCAAAGCATAAAAGAAAAAACACCACAAATTTTTGATTGGTTGGATTTGCAAAATATAAATGTGCGTGTTATTTTAATATTGATGCTGATAGTAGGTGGTATAAATATGATAACAGCATTATTAATTCTGATATTGGAGCGAACCAAAATGATAGGTATACTAAAGGCTTTGGGAGCAAATAATTGGAGCGTACGTAGGGTGTTTTTATATTCAGCTGTGCATTTAATTTTGAAAGGATTGTTTTGGGGAAATTGTATTGCTATAGGTTTCGCTTTTTTGCAAAAAAAATTCTCAATTATTAGTTTGGATTCTAATATTTATTACATGAATACAGTTCCTATAATTTTGATTTTACAGCTATTCTATTATTGAATGTTGGAACTATTATTGTATGTTATTTGATTCTAATTATACCATCAATTATTATTACTAAAATCACGCCTGTAAAAGCAATTCGTTTTGCCTAATTTTAATAATTTTGCATTACAAAATTTATAAATGAAATATTACAATAACATTTTAGAAACTATTGGAAATACTCCACTAGTAAAGTTAAATAAAGTAGTAGAAACTGATGCTTTAGTTTTAGCAAAGGTAGAGACGTTTAATCCAGGAAACTCTATTAAAGACAGAATGGCACTTAAAATGATTGAAGATGCTGAATTTGATGGAAGATTAAAGCCTGGAGGAACGATTATTGAAGGTACTTCAGGTAATACAGGAATGGGATTGGCATTAGCTGCTATCCAAAAGGGATATGAATGTATTTTTGTATTGGCGGATAAACAATCCAAAGAGAAAATGGATATTTTACGTGCTGTAGGAGCTGAGGTTGTAGTTTGCCCAACTAATGTACCGCCAGAAAGTAAGTTGTCTTATTATTCTGTTGCAAAACGATTAACTGAAGAAACGCCAAATGCATGGTATGTGAATCAGTATGATAACCCTTCGAATACTCAGGCTCATTACGAAAGTACTGGACCTGAAATTTGGGAACAAACAGAAGGAAAAATCACTCATTTAGTAGTAGGTGTAGGTACAGGAGGTACAATTTCTGGTTCAGCAAAATATTTAAAGGAACAAAACCCTAATATTAAAATTTGGGGTATTGATACTTATGGATCAGTATTTAAGAAATACCATGAAACAGGTGAGTTTGATGAAAAAGAAATTTATAGTTATATAACTGAAGGAATAGGAGAGGATATTTTACCTGAAAATGTGAATTTTGAAATCATAGATCATTTCGAAAAAGTAACGGATAAGGATGGTGCTATTTACACAAGAAGGATAGCGCGTGAGGAAGGTATTTTCGTAGGATATTCTGCAGGTAGTGCTGTTGCAGGTATTAACCAAATGAAAGATAAATTATGCAAGGATGATGTAGTTGTGGTTATCTTTCATGATCATGGTACTCGTTATGTTGGCAAGCTATTTAATGATGAGTGGATGAAGGAAATGAAATTTATCTAGTAAACTAAAACTTACTAACATCTTAAAAAGTCAACTCAATTCTAATTGGTTGACTTTTTTGTTTTCCTAAATTTACAATTATTATTTTAAAGTAGTAAAATGACTCTATGTATCTAATATTTGACACAGAAACCACAGGATTACCACAAAACTGGAAAGCTCCATTAACTGATTTTAGCAATTGGCCAAGGTGTGTGCAGTTAGCATGGCAGTTGCATGATGTGGATGGTAAACTATTAGAAGTTAAAAACTATATCATTAAGCCTGAAGGTTATGATATTCCTTTTAATGCTGAAAAAATACATGGTATTTCAACTGAGCGTGCCAACAATCAGGGTATGCCCTTATCTCAAGTATTGTTAGAGTTTGTTAAGGATGTTAAGAAATGTAAGTTTGTTATTGGGCATAATGTTTCTTTTGATAACAGCATAGTAGGTTGTGAATTATTAAGGAAAGATATGTTAAATATTTTAGCTAATTTCCCTTCTTTAGATACTAAAGATGAATCTACTAATTTTTGTGCAATACCTGGTGGAAGAGGTGGCAAATTTAAATGGCCAAAATTAACTGAATTGTATGTTAAACTTTTTGGAGATGCATTTGCTGAGGCACATAATGCCTCTGCTGATGTTGAAGCAACTGCAAGGTGTTTCTTGGAGTTAATTCGTTTGGAAGTTATTCCGTTTTCAAAAGCAGGAATGTCTTCTGATCAGTTTAATAATTATAAAAATATAAACCCTACTTCCTTTGAATTAATTGGTTTAAATATTGAGCCTTACAGTTTAGTTGATGCTCCTGATTTAGAAGAGATTGTAGCTGAAGAGCAGGAAAGCGAAAAAGAAGTAATTTCAGATTCTCCTTTTTCACATCTTCATGTGCATTCTCAGTTTTCTATTTTACAGTCGACTATTGATGTTAAATCCCTTGTAAATAAGGCTGCTGATATGGGAATGCCAGCTGTTGGTCTTTCTGATCATACAAATATGTTTGGAGCTTATAAGTTTATTGATTCTGTACTTAAGCATCCTGTAAATGCTAATTTGAAAAAAGGAGAGACACCTATTTTAAAAGCAGTGTTAGGTTGTGAATTAAATGTCTGTAATGATCATAGTGAAAAAACAATTAAGGACTATGGTTCACAGGTTCCTTTCTTTTGTAAAAATAAAAACGGATTTCATAATTTAGCAAAACTTTCATCCTTAGGGAATATATCGGGTTTTTACTATGTGCCTAGGGTGGATAAGGATTTGATTGCTGAATATAAACAGGATTTAATTGCTTTAACAGGTAGTACTTATGGGGCAATTACTAGTTTAATTTTGAATGTAGGGGAAGCCCAAGCTGAAGAAGAATTTAAGTGGTGGCATACTACTTTTGGTGATGATTTTTATGTAGAGATTAATCGCCATAAATTGGATGAAGAGCGCCATGTAAACAAGGTGTTAATTGCTTTTGCCAAAAAATATAATGTTAAGATTATTGCCTCTAATAATGTATACTACTTAGAAAAGGAAGATGCTAATGCTCATGACATTCTTTTGTGTGTTAAGGACGGAGAGCAACAAGCTACTCCAAAAGGAAATGGTAGGGGCTTACGTTACGGCTTTCCTAATGATGAGTTCTATTTCAAGTCATCAAAAGATATGCAAGAACTCTTTGCTGACTTACCTGAGGCTATTGACAATATTACTCACTTAATTGATAAAATTGAATCCTTTAGTTTGGCTCGTGAAGTGCTATTGCCAGAGTTTGATATTCCTCAGGAATTTGTGGATGAACAAGATAAACTGGATGGAAAAAAAAGAGGGGAGAATGCTTATTTAAAACATCTTACTTATCAGGGAGCTAAGGAGCGTTATATTGAAATTACAGACGCAATAAAGGAAAGAATTGATTTTGAGCTTCAGGTAATTGAAAATTCTGGTTATCCAGGATATTTTCTTATTGTTCAAGATTTTATAAAACAGGCAAGAACTATGGATGTTTCTGTTGGTCCTGGTAGGGGATCAGCTGCTGGTTCTGTTGTTGCATATTGCACAACGATTACCAATGTTGACCCTATAAAATATGACTTGCTTTTTGAGCGTTTCCTAAACCCTGAACGTGTATCCTTACCTGATATTGATATTGATTTTGATGATGAGGGAAGGGGGCGAATTATTGATTGGGTAGTGAATAAATACGGAAAGGAAAATGTAGCTCAAATTATTACTTATGGTACTATGGCTGCAAAGTCCTCCATTCGTGATACGGCTAGGGTATTGGACTTACCATTGTTTGATGCCGATAGAACGGCAAAATTAGTTCCTGATTTAACGTCATTAGGAAAAATTTTCTCTTGGGATGATAAGACCTTAAAAGAAAAATTAAAGGCTGATCAGTTGACTAATACCAAAGCTTTAATTGAACTTTCAAAGGGGAATGACTTGACAGCTGAAACCATTAATTTGGCTAGGAGATTAGAAGGAAATGTCAGAAATACAGGTACACATGCTTGTGGGGTAATTATCACGCCTGAACCTTTGATGGGGCTTATTCCTATGACAAGGGCAAAGGATTCTGACTTAATGGTAACTCAGTTCGACAATAGTGTGGTGGAGGATGCGGGACTATTAAAAATGGATTTTCTAGGTTTACGAAATCTTACTATTATTAAGGATTGCTTGAAAATTATCAAGAAAATTCATGCAATAGAAGTTGATATTGACACAATTCCTTTGGATGATGTACAAACATTTGAAATCTTCCAAAGTGGAGCAACTTCTGGTATTTTCCAGTTTTCTTCTGATGGGATGAAGGCACACTTAAAACACTTAAAGCCTGATAAGTTTGATGATTTAATTGCTATGAATGCTTTGTATCGTCCTGGACCAATGGAATATATTCCTAATTACATTAAGCGTAAGCATGGAATAGAGGAGATTGAATATGATTTACCTGAAATGGAAGAATTCTTGTCAGGAACTTACGGAATCACAGTTTATCAGGAGCAAGTTATGTTACTTTCTCAAAAATTAGCAGGTTTCTCTAAGGGAGATGCCGATATGCTAAGGAAAGGAATGGGTAAAAAAATTAAAGCGGTACTGGATAAATTAAAACCTAAGTTCTTTTCTGGCTGTGAAGAAAATGGTTTTGATATCAATACTGTAGATAAAATATGGACTGATTGGGAAGCTTTTGCTTCTTATGCCTTTAATAAGTCTCACTCGACTTGCTATGCGCTTATTGCTTATCAAACAGCATATTTAAAGGCACATTATCCTTCTGAATTAATGGCTTCATTACTTACCAATCATATGCGTGATATTAAGGATATCACTTATTTTATGGAAGAATGTAAACGTATGGGAGTTCTAGTTTTAGGTCCTGATGTCAATGAGAGCTTTTATAAGTTTGCAGTAAATGAGAAAGGAGAAATTCGTTTTGGATTAGGAGCTGTAAAAGGAGTAGGGGAAGGTGCTGTTGAGGCAATTGTGGATGAACGAAAAGAAGGAAAATATACTGCTTTTGATGATTTTGTGAAACGAGTAGATTTGCGCTCGGCAAACAAAAGAACTCTAGAAAGTATGGTGTGTTCAGGTGGTTTTGATTCTTTTGAATTAAAGCGCTCACAATATTTTGCAAAGGAAGATAGTGGGCAGACTTATTTAGAGAAAATGATTAAGTTTGGGAACAAAGTTAAGGATAGTGCTAATTCCAATCAGTTTGATATGTTTGGTGAGAGTTCAGAAGCAACAATTCAAGCGCCTGTTCCTGAAGAAACACCCGTTTGGAGTACTATGGAATTACTTTCTAAGGAAAAAGATGTTGTTGGAATTTATATCTCTGGACATCCTTTGGATGATTATAAAGTTGAAATGGCTAATTTCTGTAATGGAAACTTTTCTATGCTTAATGATTTGGATAAAATTAATGGAAAAGAGTTGCGCTTTGCTGGAGTTGTAACTAAAGTGGAGCACCGAGAAACTAAAACAGGAAAGCCTTTTGGAGTTTTGCATATTGAGGATTATCACGATTCATTTATTTTCTATTTATTTAGTGATGATTATATTAACTTTAAGGCTTACTTAACCACAGGTTGGCTTTTGCATCTAAGTGGTAAAGTGAAAAAGCGTTTCTATAATGATGATTTAGAATTTAAAATTTCGTCTATTGATTTGCTTTCTGAACTTATTGATAAGGAAATAAGGGATGTTATATTAAAGGTGGATATAGGAGATATATCTGAGCAATTAGTGAATGATGTAGTACATATTGTTTCAGAACATAAAGGAAAACATTCATTGATTTTTAATGTGGTGGATCATCTTAATAAATATAAAGTGGACTTATTGTCTCGCAAAATGAAGGTAAATTTGGATAGAGAATTTTTAGAAAGAATTGGTGAATTAAATCAGTTAAAAGTAAAGATAAAATCATAAAATAATTTATAGATTTGTAAACTAAATAAAAACAAAAAAAATGGCATTAGATTTCACAGACGCAAATTTTAAAGAACTAGTATTAGATTCAGATAAGCCTGTATTGGTTGATTTTTGGGCAACTTGGTGTGGCCCTTGTAGAGCAATTGCTCCTGTTATTGAAGAATTACATACTGAGATGGATGGAAGAGCATTTATTGGAAAAGTGAATGTTGATGAAAATTCTGATACTCCGGTAACTTATGGTGTAAGAAACATTCCAACTTTATTAGTATTTAAAAACGGAGAAGTAGTTGATAAAGTAGTTGGAAATCAGCCAAAATCAAAATTAGTTGAGATTTTAGAATCTCATATGTAAGTTTAAAATTTCAAATTTAAAAGGGCTTTTATAGCCCTTTTTTGTTTAATGAAAAAGCTAGAATACATAAACTTACCCTCAAACATGGAGCTATTTGCAAAGCAAGTGGTTGAAGGATTTGTTACTGGTTTGCATAAAAGCCCGTATCATGGTTTCTCGGTTGAGTTTGCTGAGCATAGGCTCTACAATACAGGTGAAACTACTAAGCATATCGACTGGAAGCTTTATGGGCGTACGGACAAGCTTTTTGTTAAACGATATGAGGAAGAAACAAATCTAAGATGTCAATTAGTTATTGATGCTTCATCCTCTATGTATTATCCTAATCTTGAATCCCCTAGTTTAGAAAAGCCAAATAAGTTATTGTTTGCTATTTATGCATCTGCAGTAATGATGAATTTGTTAAAAAAACAAAGAGATGCTGTTGGTCTTAGTATTTATGCTGACAAGTTAGAGATACATACGCCTAACAGAACTACACAAAGGCATCATAGAATATTGTATCATGAGCTGGATAAGTTGTTGCTAATTGATCCTGTTAAGTCAGCAAAACAAACTCAGTCAACTTTTGCTTTGCATCAGGTTTCGGAATTGCTACATAAGCGATCTTTAGTAATGATATTTACTGATTTTATTCACTCCACTAAAACTTTAGAAGAGCAGTTTCAGGCTTACAAGCATTTAAAATACAACAAACATGAGATAGTTCTATTCTATTTGAATGAACCAATCACTGAAAAAGACCTAGAATTTGACAATAAACCTTACAAATTTGTTGATTTAGAGACTGGGGAAGAGATAAAATTAAAGCCTAATTTGTTTCAGAAAAAGCACAAAGAACAAGCTGAAAATTATCTTAAAGAATTGAAATTAAAATGCTTGCAATACAAAATTGATTTTGTGGAGATTGATATAAATAAAGGTTTTGATAAGGTCTTAAATTCTTATTTACTTAAAAGGCAAAAAATGCTATGAGGTTTATGAAAACAAATTATATTTGCAGCACTTTTTAATAAAGTACGGTCTGGTAGTTCAGCTGGTTAGAATACATGCCTGTCACGCATGGGGTCGCGGGTTCGAGTCCCGTCCAGACCGCTCAGTTAACATCAAGTTTTGACAATAACCCTGTAAATCAAGTGTTTACAGGGTTTTTTGTTGCCCAAAATCCCAAAAAACACCATAAAATCACATATAAAAGGTGCCTAAATAGGTGCACTTTTTATTGTGCAATTTTATGCACCGATTTGAGTGTAAGTATCTGAAAATGTTGATAATATATCAATTTTTCTCTTGCATTTTTTAGCAAGTTTTTGTAAATTGTAAGCAATTAATAGGTTAACTTTAAATTCACTCAAAATGAAAAACACTTTCTCAATTTTATTTTACTTAAGGACAAGTAAAAAGAAGAAAAATGGCACAATTCCAATCTATGTTCGTGTTACAGTAAATGGAAAGCGTTCTGATTTCTCAGCTAAAAGAAGTATTGATGATAGTAAATGGAATAAATCTAAAGCAAAAGCCAAAGGAACAAATGAAGCTACCAGAACACTCAACACTTACTTAGATACGCTAAAACAAAAGCTATATGATGCTCATCAGCATCTTTTAAATAAAGGTAAGGTAGTTTCTGCAAAAGCAATTACTAATCATTACTTAGGTATATCAGAAGAGAAGAAAACAATTCTTGAAGTATTTAAACTTCATAATGATAATATTACTGCTCTTATAGGTAGGGGTTATGTAAAATCTACTGTTACTAAATACAAAACAACGTATAAGCATTTATATGCATTTATCAAATACAAGTATAAGACTGATGATTTACACCTTATACAGGTATCTCTTGGTACCATCACAGCTTTTGATCACTTTCTTAAAACTATTCAAGGGGTTGGTGTAAATTGCACTAATAAATACCTCACACATTTTAATAAGGTGATTAATCTTGCTGTAGATAATGATTGGTTAGATAAAAACCCTTGTCTTAATCATAAAATTAAGAATGAGACTGTAACTAAAGATTATCTTTCTGAGTTTGAGATACAATCACTTATTGATAAGGATTTGCCCAATATGCGTTTGGCACAAGTTAGGGATATATTTGTTTTTTGTTGTTTTACTGGCTTAGCTTTTATAGATGTGAAAAATCTTACTCCAGTTGATGTAAAAATGGGTGTTGATAGAGAGCAATGGCTATATACAAAAAGGCAAAAAACAGGAACTAAAACCAATATTCCACTCTTTCCTCACGCACTTATGTTAATTGATAAGTACAAGAACCATCCAGAAACTGTTATTAAAGGCACTCTCTTGCCTGTTTTGAGTAATCAGAAGATGAATGCTTACCTAAAGGAAGTGGCTGTAATATGTGGTTTAGATAAGCATTTAACTATGCATTTAGCACGACATACATTTGCAACTTATCTTTTGACTAAAAATGTACCCATAGAATCAGTATCTAAGCTACTAGGGCACAAGTCATTAAAGACAACACAGATTTATGCTAAAGTTATAGATTCTAAAGTAGCTGATGATATAGGTGCTATTATTAGTAAAACCCCAATATTATCACTTCAAAAAGTGTCTTAACTAAAACTATAAAAAATATTTTTATAATCTAAAAAAAATATGCCTAACTATTTTGTTAATAATGTGTTAACTACTTTTACATATAGTAATAATATCACTATAAAATGGTTTGATTATTACTTATATTTGGAGGAAAAGCAAATAAAATAAATGAATAAAAATGAACTTAGTAACAGTTCAAGATCTTCAAGAATTAAAAGAAGAAATAATTAGTAAAATTGAACATATAACTAAAAATAAAACTACTCAAAAAGAATGGCTCAGATCATTTGAAGTAATGGAAATGCTAGGCATATCTACAGGAACATTACAAAACCTTAGAATTAATAGGGATATTCCATTTACTAAAATGGGAGGTACGCTCTATTATGAAAGAGCTGAAGTTGTAAAAGCGCTTAATAAATGTAAAGCCGCCTAACTAATATTTCTATAGAACACATTACCAGTGAAAGTCTGGGGTACCCTATCATGAAAATAAAATGATATGAAATAGGGCTACTACGTCTAATGATGTATACAATTCATACTATACATCACAACTGCAAATCATTGCAGCAAAAGACATTGTCGTCTCTTGATCTTTTTTCAAGTTCCTGTTGGGGTTCATAACACTATGTGGGGTGGGGATGGTGTTATGTAATACTCAAACAAATCCTATATCAACAAAACTTTGTTCTCTTCTCCACTGCTCAGGATTATCCACAAAAAAATAGCAGTTATCTGAGTGTTAAAGAGCGTAAGGGTGATCAGTCTGACATATATTTACCCTTATAATTGAATGAACCATATTAATAAGATTAAATAATATGACACTTTATCACAAAAAATTATAAAAATTATTTCTATTATTAGTGCTTGTATGACCCTCCACAATCAAAGACCCCGGCTAGTTTTCAGAATTTAAGTTACCCTAGTATTTGTTAGGTATTTTAATTTGGATCAATATTGTATCGTTGTAAGTATCTTATTTTACTAAATTAGCCGCCATACTATATGATAAATACAATTTATTAAACCCTAAACAAGTATTATGAAAAGATTTCTACTCTTTGTTTTCTCTATTTTCCTTTCTTACTCTATTGCTATAGCCCAAGATGGTATTAACTACCAAGGAGCTGCAACAGATGTAAATGGAGATGAACTTAACCAATCAAAACATTACAATTAGAGCTTCAGTTTTAAGTACAAGTGCTAATGGAAACTTAGAGTGGGAAGAAACTCACTCTACAACAACTGACCAGTTTGGCCTTTTTAATGTAGTTATAGGACAAGGGACTAATACCACAAATGGAGCAATAGCTAGCTTTGATGACATGGATTGGGGTTCAGGCAGACCACTTTCTTAAAAATAGAGATGGATGCAACAGGAGGTACTAATTATGCTATGATTGGAACCACACAAATGATGTCTGTTCCTTATGCTTTATATGCAAAGAGTTCTGGTTCTAATGTTACTATTGATTCTTTATCTCAAGTAATCTCAAATCTGGATTCTTTGATGGGGATTATTACTCCATTGTTTGGATGTGCAGTTCCGATAGCTTGTAACTATGATCCTTTAGCTATAATCAATGATGGTTCTTGTATATTTCCTGATGGTTGTACAGATTCGTTATATTTAGAATATGATGCAACGGCACAGTGTGATGATAGTTCATGTGCTACACTTATTATATATGGATGTACAGATTCTACAGCATGTAACTATGACGGCTCAGCTACAAATGATGATGGTTCTTGTGTATTGCCTGATGGTTGTACAGACCCTACAGCATGTAACTATGATTCAACTGCACTTTGTGATGATGGTTCGTGTTCAGGTCTTTTAGGATGTACAGATTCTACAGCATGTGGCTATAATCCTTTAGCTACTTGTGATAATGGTTTATGTTCAGGTATCCCAGGATGTATAGATAATCAATCCTCTAATTACAATGCTTTAGCTACTTGTGATGATGGCTCATGCATTCCTTATGTTGGTATGTATGGATTGGGAGGAATTATTTATAAAATTTCAGGAAATACAGCATACATTGTTAATATTCATCATCAGGAATTTACTTCTAGATTTTTATCCAATTGTTCAGCAATTGTTAATGCTTTAACTACTGACGGATACACTGATTGGCAAATACCAAGCGAAACTGATTTAGATGACATATGTCCCTCGATAAGTTTTATAGATGCAGCTGCTAGTAATTATCCTGGTACCGTTATGTTTGGTAGTAATGAGCCATATGTTAGCAGTGCATCATTTTGTAATTCTGGAAATAATGGATCAGGACCATATTTAATTCCTTATAATATGCACCCTACTGGTTGTTGTCCTGCATGGGGTGAGTGTGAGCTTGGAGGATATTCTGGGAATTGTTGTTGTCAAGTAGCAGATTTTTGGCTAAGAAGTATTAGAATTACAACCTTTTAATTATTTAAATGAAAAAAACGTTACTTTTTATATTCTCCTTACTTACTCTTAGCCTACTAGGGCAAGATGGTATTAACTATCAAGGTGCAGCAACAGATGCAAATGGAGATGAACTTACAAACCAAAACATTTCCATTAGAGCTTCTGTTTTAAGTACAAGTGCTAATGGAAACTTAGAGTGGGAAGAATCTCACTCTACAACAACTGACCAGTTTGGCCTTTTTAATGTAGTTATTGGGCAAGGCACAAACACCACAAATGGAGCAACAGCTACTTTTGACGATATGGATTGGGGTTCTGGAAATCATTTTCTAAAAATAGAGATGGATGCAACAGGAGGTACTAATTATGCTATGATAGGCACTACTCAAATGATGTCTGTTCCTTATGCTTTGTATGCTAAAAGTGCTGGAATAGATTCTACTATGCTAGCTAATATGATTGGCTCAAGTGGGGGAGGAATGGGTGGTGGAGGTTGTAATTATGCTTTTCCTGAAGGATTAGATGGAGTAGCAATTGTGCATGACTTCAATCAATTAAATTCTTATATTGTTCCTACAGGCAAGAGATTATATGTGACTTCTCATTTTGGTAGTAGTAATCTTTATGTAAATTCAATAACTGTTAATGAGCATGCAGGTGATTTATTAGTGCCAGCTATAGCAAATGCTGGCGATATACTATCTACAGCTAATTCTGGCAATGGATCTATAACTGGACTTTTAGTAAATGAATCTTCTAATCTACAAGCAATCTCGCATGATTTATACGGAGGAACTTATACTGTTCCTGCTGGCAAGAGATTGTATGTGACTCGTTCTGGATATTTTGAGCTTTCTATAAACTCAATACTTGTTAATAATTCTGGAAGTACCGTATCACTAGCGATAGCAGCAAATTCTGGAGATATACTTTCTGGAAATGCAGGTGCTTTTAATGGCTACTTAGTAGATGAGAATTACTTTGCTAATTGTGGAGGTGGTGGTTCTTCAGGTTCAGCTTCTGCTGTTGATTCTGCAATGGTTGCTGGTATGATAGCTAATGCTGGTGGAGGTGGTAATATGGCTTTTGGTAAATTTGAGGATATAACTTCTCAGATTAATAACAACCTAACTAACACTTCTCCGTATCCAGAGTATCAACAAAATGAAGATGGATTTCTATATATCATACTTAATCCTTCAAATCAGTGGTTTCAGATTTCTATAGATTCAGTATCTATGCTTCCTAATGGTCCTTCTGGGGGATATTATCACCCAAATAGCTTAAGTAATATGTCATTATTAATACCTTTAAAGAAAGATTACTATTGGACTTTTAGCGCATATAATACAACTGTTAATAAAGCATTTTGGATTCCATTAGAAAGTGGAGGTGGAGGTTCTTCAAGTGGTAGTGCAGGTACTATGTCTGTATCAACTTTTGGTGATACATTAACAATGAATGGGCAAAGTATTATTGTGCCTGGAATTAGTTTTTCTAATGTAGTCCCTGTTTTGGGTTCTGTAACTGATATTGATAGTAATACTTATCAAACTGTTAGCTATGGAAATGTGGAATGGATGACTGAAAATCTTACAACAACAACTTTCTCTGATGGAACTCCAATTAGTCAAATCTGCCAGTGTGACAATGGAGGTTCTTGTTTTTGCAATCAACCTGGTTGGTGTAATTATGCTCAGAGCCCGTCATTTGATGATCAATATGGAAAACTATATACTGGATATACTATAGCTTCTAACAGCAATGTATGTCCAACAGGTTGGCATGTTTCAAATACAAATGATTGGGATATGCTTACAGATTTATTTGTTAGTAACGGAGTCGGTACAAATGGAGGAAGTACAACAAGTGGTAACGCTAGTTCTCTTTTATTATCACAAACAAATGAAAGCTACCTTTCTTTACAATTAGGAGGATATAATAACGGTTGTGGGGGGGGGTCTAATATGGGAAGTACAGGTCAATATTGGATTACAGATCCTAACTTGAATAATGGTAATGCATATGCTGATATTATCGAAACTTCTGGAGTTTATTACATCTACCTGGGATATGCTTCTATCTACAATTACAAATATATTAGATGTGTAAAAGATTAATTATTTAAATAAAATATTTTAAAAAACTTTAATATGAAAAAAACTTTATTCTATCTGTTTTTCTTACTTACTCTTAGCCTCTGGGCTCAAGATATTAAGTTTGATGTATTGTCAAATGGTGGAGGGCGTATAAGCAGTGTAAACTCTGCTTCTTTTACAATTGGTCAACCTTTTGTAGGTTCAATTACCAACGGAAATAATACTATCCGTCAAGGCTTTCAACAACCTTCTTTTAGATTGAGTGTGCCTGGCTGTATGGATACTTTAGCTTGTAATTATGACACCTTAGCTACAATTAATGATAGTTCTTGTGTTTATCCTCCAAATGGCACTAGTGTAGTTACTGCTTGTGATTCTTACTCTTGGGATGGCTTTAACTATACAGCATCAGGTGTATTTACTAATTCTTACCCTAATGCATCAGGTTGTGATAGTATACATACATTAAACCTAACGATTAACTATTCTAACACTTCAATAACTAATGCTTCAAATTGTGATACTTACATTTGGAATGGACAGACCTATTCAGGTTCAGGAATCTACACTTACATAACAACAAATGCTAATGGATGTGATTCAATAGCTATTCTTAACTTAACGATTATTCTATCTACAAATTCCACTTCTAATATAACAGCCTGTGATACTTACTCTTGGAATGGAAATACATACACTTCAAGTGGTGTTTATACTTTTGTAACAATAAATTCCAATAACTGTGATTCAACGGCAACGCTTAATTTAACGATCAATCCATCTACAACATCCATTTCTAATGTAACAGAGTGTGATACTTATACTTGGAATGGTATTACATATTCAACATCAGGTATCTATACTTTTATAAGTACAAATGCTGTTGGTTGTACACACATAGATAGTTTAGTTCTTACAATTAATAATTTCACTACAAGTAGTTCTACTATTACAGAGTGTGATAGTTATTCTTGGAATGGAGCTACTTATGTAAGTTCTGGATCCTATACCTACCTAACAACAAATGCTAATGGTTGTGATTCAACAGCAACCCTTAACTTAACTGTTAATCCATCTACAACTTCTAGCTCTAATGTAACAGCTTGTGATACTTTCTCTTGGAATGGTACAACTTATGATAGTAGTGGAACATATGTTTACACTCCTGTAAATTTAGAAAATGACTATTCAATTAAATTTGAAGAATCAAATAATAATGATTACATTGATTGTGGAAATAATCTTATTCAAGGCAATAGTTTTTCATTTATGTCATGGATAAAAATTAATAGTGTAACAGGTGATGTAAGTAATGTATTTAGGCAACATATGAATAATGGACATTGGTTAAGATTCCTGCCAAATAGCACACAACTTAATTTTAAACTATCACAATTTGAAATTGCTTCTACTACTAATTTAAATGTTGATCAATGGTATCATATTGCAACTACTTTTGATGGTGCAAATATGAAAATATATATTAACGGAGTATTAGATAAAGATGAAATTGCTATTGGAAGTTTCACTAATTATCAAGAACCATTTATTATTGGTGGTTGTGTTCCATGCAGTAATGGTGAATTTTTTGATGGGAATTTAGACAATACAAGCGTTTGGTCAAAATCTTTATCACAACTAGAAATATCGGATTACATGAACTGTCCACCTAGTGGGAGTGAATCATCTGTGGAAGGTTCTTGGAATTTTGAACAAGTTTCAGGAGCAACAGTTTTTGATCAAACATCAAATGGAAATGACGGAACAATATATGGTGCAATATTAGATGTAGATGTGCCTTCGCAATCTTGCCCTTTAACAAATGCTAATGGCTGTGATAGTACTGCAATACTTAATTTAACGATAAATCAATCTACTACATCAACAACTAATGTTACAGCTTGTGATAGTGTAACTTGGAATGGTGTTACTTATGATAGTAGTGGAACTTATTCTTATAGTGGTTCCGCAAGCAATAATTACTCTATGAGTTTTGATGGGGTAGATGATTATATTAATATAACAAACCCAGTAGGATATAACACATTTCTTGGTTGGATAAAAGTTGGTCCTAATGCTAATAGTGGAGATGCTATTATTTCATCAAACGGAAATGCTTTTATTCGAATTATTGGTCAATCACCAAGTTATGTTCTTGGATTTAATTCGCCCAGCGGGGCCAATCCAAATGGTCAGATAACTTTCCAAGAATCAGTTTGGACATTTGTTTCTGTTGTTAATTCTAATGGTTCTATGACTTTTTATGTTAATGGAGTTCAAGACGCTACATTTTCTGAAAGCCCATTCGTATCTGAGTTTATTGGTTCTAAAGGTAACTTTGGTCATTTTATAGATGCTGAATTTGATGATTTTTCTCTTTGGAATACAGCTCTTTCTCAACAAGAAATCCAAAACTATATGAACTGTCCACCTACAGGTAATGAATTGGATTTATTAGCTTATTGGAACTTTGAGGAAGGACAAGACACAACCGCTTATGATCAAACAACTAATGGCAATAATGGTACATTAGTAAACGGGCCTACTTGGAGTAATAATACACCGACACAATCTTGCGTCTTAACAAACGCTAATGGTTGTGATTCAACAGCAACACTTAATTTAACCATAGACATTTGTGGTTGTACAGATTCAACGGCTCTTAATTATAATCCAAATGCCACAAGTAATGATGGAAGCTGTATTGCATTTGTGTACGGATGTATGGATTCCACCAGTTTAATTATAACGTTTTAGCTAATACTGATGATGGCTCTTGTATGGCTATAGCTTATGGATGTACAGATTCTTTAGCACTTAATTTTGATCCACTTGCAAATACAGATGATGGTTTCTGTTGTGGGGCTTCACTTCCTATTCCATTTGGAACACAGATAGGCAAGATATAGATGGAGAAGCAGCTGGTGATCAGAGTGGTATTCAGTATCATCTTCAATGATGGTAATATAGTAGCTATTGGAGCTCATGAAATGATGGAATGGCACTATCTGGTCATGTTCGTATTTATGAGAAATATTGGTAGCTCTGGTCCAAATAGGTCAAGACTATTGATGGGAAGCAGCTGAGATGATGAATGGATATTCTGTATCCTCAGTAGTGATGGGAATACTGTAGCTATTGGAGCCAATTATAAATGATGGAAATGGAAGTGAGTCTGGTCATGTACGAATTTATGAATTATGATGGTAGTCTTGGTCTCAAATAGGTCAAGATATAGATGGAGAAGCAGCTGGAGATCAAGTGGCTGGTCAGTATCCTTTCAGTCTGATGGAAATACAGTTGCTATTGGAGCACTAATGAATGATGGAAATGGATCTGATGCTGGTCATGTAAGATATTTAATTGAGAATGGAAGTTCTTGGAATCAATTAGGTCAAGATATAGATGGAGAAGCAGCTGGTGATCATACTGGTATTCTGTATCCATTCATAGTGATGGAAATACTGTAGCTATTGGTGCAACTGAAATGATGGAATGGTTCTGTGCTGGTCATGTAAGAGTTTATGAATATAATGGAAGTTCTTGGATTCAATTAGGACAAGATATAGATGGAGAAGCAGCTGGTGATCATAGTGGTATCTTATCTCTTTAATAGTGATGGAAATACTGTAGCTATTGGAGCTCTCAAATAGTGGAATGGCTATGATCTGGTCATGTAAGAATATTTAATGGAATGGATCTCTTGGCATCAAATAGGACAAGATATTGATGGAGAAGCAAGTATGATTGGAAGTGGAATCTCTCATTCAAATAGGATGGAAATATTAGCAATTGGTGCTGATCATAATGTGGCAAATGTAATCTTCTGGTCATGTTAGACTTTATCAATGGAATGGAACTTCATTGGATCAATTAGGTGATGATATAGATGGTGAAGCATCTAGATGAGATTAGTGGAATCAGTTTCATTAAGTAGTGATGGTAATACAGTAGCTATTGGAGCTCCTTATAATGATGGAAATGGCAGCTAATTCGGTCATGTTCGTGTATTTAGTGTTGGAGATCTCAAACAAGCCCACCATGTTCTGGCTGTATAGATTCCTTAGCTGTAAATTATGATCCTTATTCTTTAATTAGTGATAGCTCATGTACTTATGCAGGCTGTATGGATTCTTTAGCTGTAAACTATGATTCAACGGCAGTTGCTGATGATGGTAGTTGTCTGTATTGCTATGCAACAGCAGATATTGGAGCGGATACAATTAATGCTTGTGATAGTGTACTAATTAGTACTAATCCAATTACTAATGGTTCTTATTTATGGAATACATCTAATGTATTCAACTTCAGAATCCAGCTATTGGTGATACTCTATCAAGGAGGTAGTATTCTGGATAGATCCTAATGATTTACAAGGTATGGTGGCTGATTAATTGATTCTAGTCAGCCTGCAATCTGGTCATGCAAATGGGGTTGTTCCGGAACTCAATTTAGGAGCGATGGAACTAGCTGTTGGAACAGGATATCAAATACAATTGAATTGCAAATCAGAATTATTCAATAATTCATGTATATTCAGTAAACAAATGCAGCTGAATTGTGCTAACTCTAACTCTTGGTGGATACATGATTGGTTCTTACCTTCAAAAGATGAATTAGAATGTATTAAAGAATCTATATTGTCAACCCTGAATTTATGCAAGGATGGGCAATATGTATGGACCCTTATTCAGAAGTAACTGATTATTGGTGTTCTCTGAATATAGTAGTTCTCATGCACATAGGCTTTATTATTGGAATAGCCAGTGGTTTATACTAGCGACATAAAGAAATGCCAGAGCATGTACGAGCTATTAGAACTTTCTCAATTAATATCAGACACAACAAATTCAATAACAGTTTCATCTTCTGGTTGGAATTATGTAACAGTAACCGATTCTTTAGGTTGCACTGCAACGGATTCAGTATATGTTCAAATCAATACACCTAATACAGGATCATCATCAGTTACTGCTTGTGATTCTTACTCTTGGGATGGAATGGCTTATACTACAAGTGGAGCTTATACCAATACCTATACTAATGTAGCGGGTTGTGATTCTGTACATACCCTTAACTTAACGATAAATTATAGCACTTCAAGTTTAGATACGCAAGTTGCTTGTGATACTTACTCTTGGAATGGAACTACCTACACTACAAGTGGAACTTATACTTACTTAACTACTAATGCTGTTGGTTGTGATAGTACAGCTAACCTTATACTTAACCATTAATCCAGCCACAACGAGTTCATCATCAGCTACCGCTTGTGATACTTACTCTTGGAATGGAATTACTTATGCAACAAGTGGAGTGTATACTTTTGTTACGACAAATGCTAATGGTTGTGATTCAACAGCTAACTTATACTTAACTATTAATCCATCTACAACATCCACTTCTAATGTAACAGCTTGTGATACTTACTTATGGAATGGAATAGTTTATACTATAGGTGGGGTTTATACTTATCAAACTACAAACTCTAATGGTTGTGATTCATTAGCAACTCTTAATCTTAGTATAGATATTTGTGGCTGTATGGATTCTTTAGCTCTTAACTACAATTCACTTGCTGATACTGATGATGGGAGTTGTAACTATTGTGATCTTTCATTTAACACTCCTATCTATCAAGATAATTCATCAAATACAACTTGTGATGGATTTATTATAGCAAGCGCTACTTCATCTTACTTGCCTATTACTTATACTTGGAGTAATGGAGTGATTGGTGCTAATAATTTAAATCTATGTACTGGTATTTATACAGTAACTGCAGCAGATGGATATGGTTGTAGCGTTATTGATACTTTTATTATTGGTCAATTGATTTATGGTTGTTTAGATTCTACAGCTTCAAACTATGATCCATTAGCAAATATGAATGATAGTTCTTGTTACTATTGTGATGTAAGTTTTATTGCACCAGTTATTCAAGATCCTTCAACTGGAAATTGTAATGGATTAGTTGTAGTAAGCGCAATATCTTCTAATTCTAATAATATGAGTTATCTATGGAATAATGGAAGTACACAAAATACATTAACCAATCTATGTTCTGGTTTGTATGTAGTAACAGCTACAGATGGTCTTGGTTGTAATGCTACAGACTCTATTTACGTAGGTACTATTATATATGGCTGTACAGATTCTACTCAGTTTAACTATAACTCAAGTGCAAATATTGATGATGGTTCTTGTATTGCTATTGTATATGGCTGTACAGATTCAACAGCATTTAATTATTATGCTGGAGCAAATACTGATGATGGTTCTTGTATAGCTTCTGTTTATGGCTGTACAGATTCAACAGCATTTAATTATTATGCTGGAGCAAATACTGATGATGGTTCTTGTATAGCTATTGTATATGGCTGTACAGATTCTACTCAGTTTAATTATAACTCAAGTGCAAATATTGATGATGGTTCTTGCTTAGCTATTGTATATGGCTGTATAGACTCAACAGTATTTAACTATAATTCACTTGCAAATACTGATGATGGAAGCTGTATGTATTGTGATTTAAGCAATACCTTCTTAATAAATAATAATTCAAGCTCAAATTGCATTGGCTATGTTGTAGCCACTTCAAGTAGTTCATATAGTCCTATAAGTTATTTATGGAGTACTGGAGGGACACAAAATGTTATTTTTGGTCTCTGTGCAGGTGTTTATACCGTTGTGATTACAGATGCTATTGGTTGTTCAATAACTCAGAGTGTTACGGTTACTGAAACTTTTCAAGGCTGTACAGACCCTACAGCAATAAACTATGATCCATTGGCAACAATAGATAATGGTACTTGTACTTACTCTACTGTTTGTTTAAACTCACCAATCACTGGTTTAGGCGTTACTAATGTTATTCATGATAGAGTTACTTTAACTTTTGATAATATGAATACTTATGATGCTTTAGGCGCTCAGATATGTAGAGTAGATCAATTACGTATTAAATATCGTGAAGTAGGAACATCTTCTTGGAGTCAGAAGAATATGCTGCTCCAACAGGTTATGATCCTACAACAGGTATTTGTAATAGTACTCAAAATACTGATAAATTAGTATTAGGTTTAACTGGTTCAACTACTTATGAGTGGCAAATGAGAGTTTGGTATTGTGCTACAGGAGCAACTGCTTGGGTAGTAGGTCCATACTTTACTACAGCTGATAACTGTCCAGACGTAGGTAACTTATGCGGTAACTTCAGGTCTAATACACAAGCTACCTTTACTTGGGATGATTCAAATGGAGCTTATAGCTTTGTTAGATTACAAGCAAGAGTAGATACTGTTGGTTCTTCATTCTTTAATATTGGAGGTATAGGAGTAATTATGGTACATTCACTAAGAACAAGAATGGATTAGTTCCAGGAGAGTCTTATAGAGCTAAATCACGTACATGGTGTGATCCAAATGGAGGAGCTTATAAAGCTCCATCATGGACTTCATTTATTTACTGGACACAACCAACTTCTATAAGATTAGAAGGAGGCAGTACAATCAATAACTTAACTATTTATCCTAACCCATCAAGAGATAAGTTTAATGTCAGTTTCACTTCAGTGATACTAACAAGATTTAAAAGTTAGAATCTTAAATGTAATAGGAGAGGAGCTTATAAATGAAAACTTAGAACAGTTCATTGGGAATATACTAAGCAGATAAACTTAAGCAATAATGCTAAAGGAATTTACTTCTTAGAAATAGAGACTAATGATGGAATTATTAACAAGAAACTAATTCTTCAATAAACTAAAATTATGAAAAAACTAATATTCACAATACTCACTTTACTAACATTAACTTTTGCTATAGCCCAAGATGGTATAAACTATCAAGGTGCTGCAACAGATGCTAATGGAGATGAACTTACCAATCAAAACATTACAATTAGAGCTTCAGTTTTAAGTGCAAGTGCTAATGGAAACTTAGAATGGGAAGAAACTCACTCTGCAACAACTGACCAGTTTGGACTATTTAATGTAGTTATTGGACAAGGAACCAATACCACAAATGGAGCAATAGCTAGCTTTGATGATATGGATTGGGGTTCAGCAGACCACTATTTAAAAATAGAGATGGATGCAACAGGAGGAACTAATTATGCTATGATTGGAACAACTCAAATGATGTCTGTTCCTTATGCTCTTTATGCTAAAAGTGCAGGAATAGATTCTACTATGCTTGCTAATATGATAGGATCCAGTGTAGGAGGAATGGGAGGATCCGCAACATCTAATATGATTACTCCAAATGATCTAAACCTTAATTGTAAAGATTATATTCTTTTAAATAATTTATATAGTTCTGATCCTGTAATGGATATGACTATAGATAATGAGTCAAATGTTTATGCTATACTTAGACAAAATTCTTCAGGTAATATTTATTCAACTCAATATAAGATTGTTAAATATGATTCTTTATTAAATGTAGTATGGGAAATAAATAATCTTAATGTTAATTGCCCTGCTGGTATTCGTTATAATGAACAGAATGATTTATTATATCTAACAGGACAATTAGGAGGTTTTACTGGCAATAATTATAATTATGTTAATTCCTCAACAGGGTCTATTAATGGGGTTTCTATAGCAAGTGGATATGGATTTGTTGCAGAATTAAACCCAAATGATGGAACTTGTAATTGGGCATCACCAATAACATTAGGGAATTATACTTGGGGTTATAGAAATCCAATGTTTGCATTTAATAATAATTATTTATGCTTTGTTTCAGTGCATGATCCATATCAAGCTGGTTGGCGTTTACATACATATGATATATCAAATGGTACAATGCTTTATAATTCAACTATCTCTGGTAATTCTTTAGGAGACTGTATATTAACAAATTCAAATGAGTTAGTTGTAAAGAATGGTAATACTGGTCGCTTATTTGATATTTTTAATGGAAATTATAATTCTAGTATTACTTACAACTCTGGAGCAGAGAATAATAATTTACTTTTAGATGGATCAGGATCAGTATTAACATTTTATAATGCTTCTAGTAATTATGTGATTAATTCTCAATCTATTGGAACAAATAGTAATTCAGCTATTAATAGTAATGTAGATGTAGGTTCTGGAGATCATTTTGCTTATAAAACAACAAATGGCTATAGTTTGTGTGTTGGATATTCAGAAAATAATGTATTAGTCTGGAATCAATTATATGTTAGTAATTATATTGAAAATCAACCATCATTTATGATATTAGATTTAGATAATAATTTTGATATTACAAATAGTTATAATATTTCTCCTCTGTGTCAATTGCAAGACAGTAGGTATGCTGTTTCTAGTAGTGGAAAAAAATGTTTTGCCGTTAGGACAGACGGAGCTTTTGTTATTAATGGTAATAATTATTCAGGACAAAATACTTTCTTAATTTTACTAGATTAAAAATATTTAAAGACATATTAATTATTTTTTAAAATAACTGAATACTCAGAAAATCAAAATATTTTATTAAGTTTGGCTTAGTAGATTGGTTAGCAGTGAAAGATATAGTAAATATATAAATACAAAAGTTTATAGACTTTAAAACAAAAATATGTTTTGTACTCAATGTGGAAGGGAGGTTACTAATAATGATTCGTTTTGTGGAAATTGCGGCAACAAAATCACTAAAAAAGAATCAAAAGATTTAAGACCAATTAGCCTGAAAGTTGAAGATGAGAATTGCAAAAAATGCGATGATATATTAGTTAGTATTTATATTGGATCACCTGCTAAAAAAGATTACAGTGGAGATAAAAAAATATGTGTTTCTTGTAAAGTTAAAGATTCTAAGTGTCCTGTTTGCTCACTATATTTACGAACTAGTAAATCTCAACAATGCCAACATTGTTTTTCTTCTTGGAATCCAAAAAAGGGAGAAAAGAGTTTGATAACTCCATCTATTAAAAATAAAAGATCTGAGGTTAAGTGTCCAAAATGTTATTCAAGAAATATTACTGCAAATAAGGCAGGTTTTGGATTAGGAAAGGCAGTTGTTGGGGGGGTTCTAACAGGTGGAGTTGGGTTGTTAGCAGGATTTCTAGGTTCTAAAAAAATAAATATCTCTTGCTTAAAATGTGGTCACAGGTGGAATCCAAAGAAATAACTAAGATGAAAAAACTACTACTTATATTACTTTGCTTACCTATGATTGGGTTTGGGCAGATTCTATCTCCTTCAGTTATTGGTAGTGCAGGAGCTTCATTTAGTAATTCTACTGCTTCTACTGATTTAACTGTTGGTGAAGTAATGATTGAGACTTTTAGCAATAGTACCATTATAACTCAAGGTTTTCATCAAGGATTGGTAGAGATAACTTCTGGGGTTGTTAATTTAGATATTAAGACAAAGGTTTATCCAAATCCAGCTACCAACTTTTTAATTATAGAGCTTGAGAAGAATGTCAATGCTGAACTATTGGTTTATGATGTTAATGGAAAGATAGTTATTAAGGATAAATTAAATAACGAACAGCAAAAACAATTAGACTTTAGTTTTTTAGGACAAGGTAATTACTTACTACATATAAATATAGCAGATAATCAATCTGTTTATCAAATAAACAAATCAAAATAAGATGAAAAAGATATTAAGCACATTAGTTTTAAGTTTAGTAGCAACAGTTATGCTATTAGCTCAAGCACCACAGACCTTTAGTTATCAAACAGTAGTTAGAGATAATAACTGGCAAGTAATCCAAAATCAAAGTATTGGGGTTCAGGTAGTCAATTATAGAAGATGTAGCTAATGGTTCTGTAGTTTATGCTGAGGAGCATACAGCAACAACGAATGATATTGGACTTATAAATTTAGCAGTTGGAGGAGGAACTGTTGCTACAAGGACTTTTTTCTAATATTGATTGGGGTAACCATAGTTATTTTATGAAGATATCAGTTGATGTAAGTGGAGGGAGTAATTATGTAGCAATGGGAACAACACAGTTAAGAAGTGTTCCTTATGCTTTATTTGCTGAGACATCTAACAATGCAGGTCCTCAAGGAATACAAGGAGTTGCAGGTAATGACGGAGTTGATGGTGTAGATGGAACAAATGGATTAGACGGAATAGATGGTGTAGATGGATTGGCGGGAGCACAAGGAATACAAGGATTACAAGGCGATACAGGAGTTGCAGGTGTTCAGGGCTCAATTGGTTTAACAGGAGCTCAAGGAATACAGGGTTTACAAGGAGATACAGGTATTGCAGGTACTAATGGTGTAAATGGTATTGATGGAACAAACGGAGTAGATGGTGCTGATGGAACAAATGGTGTTGATGGATTAAACGGTACTAATGGTGCAGTTGGAGCAACAGGTCCTCAAGGATTACAAGGTTTAGCAGGTAATGATGGTGCTGATGGAACAAATGGTATTGACGGAAATGATGGAGTTGATGGTGCTAACGGAACTAATGGAGTAGATGGTGCTGTTGGTGCAACAGGTTTGCAAGGAATTGCAGGAAATGATGGTGCTGATGGAACAAATGGTATTGACGGAAATGATGGTGCTGATGGTGCTAACGGAACTAATGGAGTTGATGGTGCAGTTGGAGCAACAGGTGCTCAAGGAATACAAGGTGTAGCAGGAAATGATGGTGCAGTTGGAGCAACAGGTGCTCAGGATACAAGGAGTTGCAGGGTAATGATGGTATTGATGGAACAAATGGTGTTGATGGATTAAACGGTACTAATGGAGTTGATGGACTAAGGTTTACCAGGTGCTGAGGAGTTGATGGTGTTGATGGTTCTATTGGGAACAGGTCCTCAAGGATTACAGGGTGCAGCAGGAATTGATGGTGCAGTTGGAGCAACAGGTCCTCAAGGATTACAGGGTGCAGCAGGAAATGATGGCGCAATTGGAGCAACAGGTGCTCAGGGAATACAAGGAGTTGCAGGTGCTGATGGTGCTTGATGGAACAAATGGTATTGACGGAACTAATGGAGTAGATGGTGCTGACGGGCAAGGTGGAATAACAAACGCAGGAACAGGCATAAGTGTCACTGGTGCTGGAACTTCTGTTAGTCCTTATGTGGTTAGTACAAGCACTTGCGGTTTATCTATAGGCGATACCGCTCAAGGAGGAATTATCTTTTATTTAGACCCATCAGGTTGTCACGGCTTGGTGGCTAAAGCGACAGATGAGGCAAGTTATTACCAATGGTCTTCAACAACTTTCAATACATGGCATATGCATCTGGAATTTACGGAGGTGCTCAAAACACAAAAAAAAGTCTTGCTCGTGCTGCTTATTACAGCGAGTTATGTCCTGCAGCGGACGTTTGTGATTATTTAGCTTCGGTTGGCTATACAGATTGGTATTTACCTTCAAAAGATGAACTAGACATGATGTATGTAAATTTACACATGCAAGGGCTTGGTGGTTTTGCTTATAACTACTATTGGAGTTCTACTGAGTACGGATTACGCCGATGCGTGGGGTCAGAATTTCTACAATGGAAACCAGAACTACGCATAAGGTCACTACCACGGTGTTAGGGCTGTTCGGGCTTTTTAACCATTTAACAATTTATCCATTTAAAATTATTGCGTAAGCAATCGAATTTAAAATTTATTAGCCTTTTTTCTATATCTATAGTAAAAGACTATGCCATTTAAGAAAGGAACAAGCGGAAACCCTATAGGTAGACCTAAAGGTTCAGTAAGCACTACTTCTAAGCTCATTAGAGAGCATATAAGCCAAGCAATTGACGGAAACAAGATAATGGAGATGCTAGATAAGATAGACTCTCCTACAGAGTATATCAATGCAATCTCTAAACTACTTCCTTATTCAATTGGAAAGGTAAAGCCTTATGAAGAGATTGAGGAAAGAGAGCCTATTGATATAAAGATTAGATTTTTTTACAACACCTGAAGAAGTGGAGGATAATTAGCAAACTTAAATCCCCATAAATTTTATAAATCTCTTTAAAGATGTAGAGTGTTATAAAATTGAACTTTAGATATGGCTGTTTAAGTGTATTGCTTGAAGTAGTAGTTGAGGTGTTGTTTACGGTATTTAGTTTTTGAACTATATAAATCAGGCTTGTTATCATTAAGTTTAATATATTTGCCAAGCAGGGTAGAAATGACTTTATACTCTTGTTAAAAGATTCCAATAAGGTGTCCTAATAGGTGCACCTTTAAGAATGAAAAAGATAAGTTACTGATAATAAGCAATATACTGGATAGGTTCATCTCCCGTCCAGACCGCTCAGTTAAAAGATAAACCCTTGTAATTTAATAGATTACAGGGGTTTTTTTTATTTCAAGGGGACGGATAAGGGGACGGATTTATGTTGTAGGATTTTTTCTTTGTTAAATTCTACTTTATTTAACTGACAATATTAAAAAGCCATATTAAGCTGTTGATAAGTTCTTTATTAACTAATTGTTAGAAAAGATGTTGAGAACTGAAGTTACATTTAACTTGGGATATTAGATCATCCTTATATTTGTAGTAGATTAACAAAAAACAAGAATATGGATCAATTTAATACTAACTATTTAACAGAACAACAGGTCGCTGAGAAGTATCAAGTTTCAAAAAGAACATTACATAACTTAAGAAAGGCTGGAAAATTAGCAGTAGGCGTGCAGTATTTCTATTTAGGTAAACAGATTAGATATAAATCTATTGAATTGCAAGAGTATTTTGAAACCTCAACACTAAGTTAATCTATGCTATACATTAGGTAAATGATAGTTCATCTTATTTCCATCAATAGCTTGGCTTATATGCTCTCTTATGAGCTTAGTAGTAGTGCTTACTGAACCTTTAGGTCTACCTATAGGGTTTCCGCTTGTTCCTTTCTTAAATGGCATAGTCTTTTACTATAGATATAGAAAATAGACTAATAAATTTTAAATGTGCTTACGCAATATAAATGGATAAATTGTTAAATGGTTAAAAAGCCCGAACAGCCCTAACACTGTGCCGTAGTGTCTTATGTGTTGTAGTTCTGGCTTCCATAGTAGAAATTCTGCCTCCACGCATTGTTGTAATCGTCCTCAGTAGAACTCCAATAGTAGTTACAGCAAAACCACCAAGTATTTCTACACCTAAAGCATCCTTGATCGCTAAATTTAAATACATTTCGATTTAATTCATCTTTTGAAGGTAAGAACCAATCACTGTATCCACCAAGAGTTAGATTTGCACAAATATCTGCAGCTGTTCCGGTTGTTGTACATCCAGCTTCAATATCAATTGTGTTTTGATTACCTGTTCCAATAGCTGTTCCATCTGCTCCTGAAATAGAGTTCCATAACATCCCCATTCTGCATTCAGTAGATTGGTCTGTAAGGAGCTGCAATTAAGCCTCCACCATTTCCATCTAACTAAAAGATAATTCCTCCTTGATGAGTGTCACCAATAGCTAATGCTGAGTTATTATTATTAATTCGTAGGCGTCTCTTCTTCTTTCTCACAAGCGGAGAAGATAATTGATACTGCTAATAATGTGTAAATTAGTTTTTTCATAATCTTAGTTGTTTGTTAATCTATTGTTTTAATTTTTAATATTCTTTTCCTTATAAATCTGATTATTAAAATTGGAATAATTATCACTAATAACCAAAAAGAGATAATTAATGGTAGCCAAGAATCATTTGAAGGTTCAGAATTAATAACTATACTACTTGATATTGGAAATGAAGCACAAATTATTAGAGGCAAGCTAAGTAATATAAGTAGTAGTTTTTTCATCTTAGTTTATTGTTAATCTATTGTTTTAAAGTCTGTAAACTTAATTATAATATCTCTGTTTTCAATAGTTTGAGTTGATTTATATAGTTCAAAAACTAAATACCGTAAACAACACCTCAACTACTACTTCAAGCAAAACACTTAAACGCTCAATTCTAAAGTTCAATTTTATAACTCTCTATAATCTTTAATTTAAGTAGTTTAGTTATTGCATTGATATACTCTGTAGGAGAGTCTATCTTATCTAGCATCTCCATTATCTTGTTTCCATCAATTGCTTGGCTTATATGCTCTCTTATGAGCTTAGAAGTAGTGCTTACTGAACCTTTAGGTCTACCTATAGGGTTTCCGCTTGTTCCTTTCTTAAATGGCATAGTCTTTTACTATAGATATAGAAAAAAGGCTAATAAATTTTAAATTCGATTGCTTACGCAATAATTTTAAATGGATAAATTGTTAAATGGTTAAAAAGCCCGAACAGCTCGTACATTACTTGCGGATCCCTTTTGATGGTAAGAATTATGCAAATGATTGTAGAAATATGTAGCGTAATGCCACTCATCACCACTTTCCCACTCCGAAGAACTAATATAGGCTCCACCATTAAAAACACCAAGCCCTTGTAAATGAAGGTTTACATACAACAAATCTAATTCTTCTTTAGAAGGCAAATACCAATCTGAATAACCACCATATGTTAAAGTATCACAAACCATTGCTGCTGGACAAGTGATTGAACCATTACCTAATGTATTCCAATATGCAGTCATAGCAATAATTTTTTTGGTGTTTTGAGCGCCTGCATAAATACCTGTTGCAAGGCAGCGTATATTCAAGTAAGGTTGAGAACAAAGGATAAAAGCCCCTTCATCTGTTGCTTTTGCAACTAAACCATGACATCCTGTTGCGTCTAAATAAAATATAATTCCTCCATATGCAGTATCTCCAATTGAATAGCCGCAAACGCTATTTGTTCCATTTAAACCTGCTATACCTTGTATTCCTTGAGGACCTGTTGCTCCAACTGCACCATTAGTACCATCAACTCCATCATTACCTGCAACTCCTTGTATTCCTTGAGTACCTGTTGCTCCAACTGCGCCATCAACTCCATTTGTTCCATCAATACCATCAGTTCCATCAGCACCTGGTAAACCATTAGTTCCATCAACTCCATTAGTACCGTTTAATCCATCAATACCATTTGTTCCATCAGCACCATCATTACCCGCAACTCCCTGTATTCCTTGAGGACCTGCAACTCCTGTATCGCCTTGTAATCCTTGTATTCCTTGTATTCCTTGAACACCATCTACTCCGTTAGTTCCATCAACTCCGTCATTTCCGTCATTACCTGCAACTCCTTGTATTCCCTGAGGACCTGCATTGTTTGATGTCTCAGCAAATAAAGCATAAGGAACACTTCTTAACTGTGTTGTTCCCATTGCTACATAATTACTCCCTCCACTTACATCAACTGATATTTTCATAAAATAACTATGGTTACCCCAATCAATATTAGAAAAAAGTCCTTGAGCAACAGTTCCACCTCCAACTGCTAAATTTATAAGTCCAATATCATTTGTCGTTGCTGTATGTTCCTCAGCATAAACTACAGAACCATTAGCTACATCTTCTATTATTGACACCTGAATCCCAATACTTTGATTTTGGATTACTTGCCAGTTATTATCTCTAACTACTGTTTGATAACTAAAGGTCTGTGGTGCTTGAGCTAATAACATAACTGTTGCCACTAAACTTAAAACTAATGTGCTTAATATCTTTTTCATCTTATTTTGATTTGTTAATTTGATAAACAGATTGATTATCTGCTATATTTATATGTAGTAAGTAATTACCTTGTCCTAAAAAACTAAAGTCTAATTGTTTTTGCTGTTCGTTATTTAATTTATCCTTAATAACTATCTTTCCATTAACATCATAAACCAATAGTTCAGCATTGACATTCTTCTCAAGCTCTATAATTAAAAAGTTGGTAGCTGGATTTGGATAAACCTTTGTCTTAATATCTAAATTAACAACACCAGAAGTTATCTCTACCAATCCTTGATGAAAGCCTTGAGTTATAATGGTACTATTGCTAAAAGTCTCAATCATTACTTCACCAACTGTTAAATCAGTAGAAGCTGTAGAATTACTAAATGAAGCTCCTGCACTACCAATAACTGAAGGAGATAGAATCTGCCCAAACCCAATCATTGGTAAAGCAATTAATATAAGTAGTAGTTTTTTCATCTTAGTTGTTTGTTAATCTATTGTTTTTGAGTCTTTAAACTTAATTATTTATTCTATAACTATTCTTTTCTCTACTGTTCCATCATCAAAGATGTAAAAGAGAGGTTGATTATTAGTGCCGTTTGTTTTTCTTCCAAAAATATCTTTAATACTAATTATTTTACGATTATTTATTTTAGAATTCAAGAATTGAGATGATAAAACTGGATTAACCAATACACAAGTGTTAATAGAATCTAATTGAGAATAAACTAAATTCCCACTTTTAAAATAACAGCTCAATTTTCCAGCCCCCCCTACATCAGGAGTGCCACCAGGAGCATTTATTAAGCTTAATGATCCTATACCTTCAATCCAAACAGCTGACTCCTTAATATTTGCAGATAAAGATGATAAATAAAAAAAATCATAATATAAACCATTCTGTAATTGCAACGATACTAATGAGTCTACAACATAATATCCTGGATTTGTAACGAATGGACTAATTGGATTAGAAATATTTATTGAATCCCCTTTCTGCATATCAAAATCATATAACAAAACTTCTTTTCTAATGTTATTTTGTATAAAAGACATATACACTTTTTGATTTTGAGTATTTTCTCTTAACCAAAAAGTTTTTGAAATAAAATGATATCCGTTTAATATAGAGTAGTTATATCCATTATATATTGTGTCACCATCAATAAAATAAATATCTGTAACGCATCCATTATTACAGGATGTTAGTTGCCACTCAATATTATTAGAAAGCATCTTATTATATGTTTGTGGAAATATTTTTAGAAAACTCATCAAAAAAATTAGAATACAAATAAATTTTATTTTTCTCATGATATTAGTTTATTATTAATCTATTGTTTTAAAGACTGTAAACTTAAGAATTATTGACATTCACATCCAAAAGCTTCAATCAAAGCAACAGCTGAATTATAATCCTCTTTTGAATCAAAATCATCTTGACATATTTCAGTTTGATCTAAAGTAACTTCATCAGGACAGTCTGCACAATCAACACATTTACTGCAAGAAGTAAAAAAAGCAGAAATAAGGGTTATAGTAATGATTTGTAAAAATTTCTTTTTCATAATGGTGTGTTTAATTAGTTTATTGTTAATCTATTTACATTCGTAATATATAGTTCCAATTTCAAAAATACTATCATTAGACTGAAGTAAAACTGTAGATCCATCGGAATACCACACTTGTCTAAAATCTTTTGTATCACCTAAAGGATCAACAGACACCATACCTCCATATTTACTACACTCTTCAAATGTATAATTTAAATCAGGAAAGTTAAAAGTAATAAATTCATTCCAATCTTGATAGTTATATTCAAGAGAGTCATTTACTAACACTTGCACGATAACATCTAATTCAGCATTTGAGAACTGCGTATCAAATAACTTAGTGCAATTTTCACATTCTTTTCTGACACAAGAGTTTAGAGAGAATATAAAGCAAAATAATATAATTAGTAGCTTTTTCATCTGTTTGTTAATCTATTGTTTTAAAGTCTGTAAACTTAAGAATTATTATTGACTACTCCATTATCTTGTTTCCATCAATTGCTTAGCTCATAAGAGAGCCTATTAGTATCAATATTAACTTTGTAGATACTATAAAAGAATTAGAACTTTTTTTCGATATTTTTACGAAAAATTATTTATGCAATTAATACAAAAAAAAATCAACTTTTTCATTCTGTTTTTATTTCTAGCACCCTATATGTGTGCACAGGATAATTTAAATAATAGTAAATTTAAACAACTATATGTGGAACTTCCAACTCCTAATGTATATAGAACTGCTAGTGGTGCTCCTGGACATGAATACTATCAACAAAAGGCAGATTATCAAATCAATGTTGAATTAGATGAAGAAAAAAATATATTAGAAGGAAATGAAATAATCACTTATACTAATAATTCTCCTGATGTTTTAAATTATTTATGGGTTCAGTTGGATCAAAATGTACGTGCCAAAAATTCTCATGGACAACTTACAAATACAAGTAGTATGAATAATAAAATGAGTTTCAGAAATATCAAGAGAATGCATGATAGAATAAATTTTGATGGAGGTTTTAAACTTGAAGAAGTTAGAGATACATATAATAATCAATTAGCTTACATAATTAATGAAACAATGATGAGAATTGAACTTTCTAAACCATTAAGACAAGGCCAGTCATTTTCATTTAAAATAAAATATTCCTATAATATAAATGATAGAATGAAAATTGGAGGTAGAAGTGGTTATGAATACTTTGAAAATGAAGGAAATGCAATTTATACGATTGCACAATTTTTTCCTAGAATGGCAGTATACAATGAAGTGGAAGGCTGGCAGAATAAACAATTTCTTGGAAGAGGAGAATTTACTCTACCTTTTGGAGATTATAAAGTAAATATAACTGTACCTTCTGATCATATAGTTGCTGCAACAGGAGAGTTAATAAATGCTGCATCTGTTTTAAGTAAAAACCAAATTAAACGTTGGGAAAAAGCAAAAAAGAACTTTGTTGATCCAGTAATTATTGTTACCGAAGAAGAAGCAAAGGAGAGCGAAAAAGAAAAAAGTAAATCAAAAAAAACATGGACTTTTGAAGCTAAAAATGTTAGAGATTTTGGATGGGCAAGCTCCAGAAAATTTATTTGGGATGCTATGGCAGTAGATATTTCTGGTGAAACAGTTATGGCTTATAGTTACTATCCAAAAGAAGGAAATCCTCTTTGGGAGCAATATTCTACGAGAGTAGTTGCGCATTCACTTAAAGTTTACTCTAAATATACTATAGATTATACTTATCCTCAAGCTACATCAGTTCATGCTAAAAGTATCGGAATGGAATATCCAATGATTTGCTTTAATTTTGGAAGACCAGAATCAGATGGGACTTACTCCAAAAGAACAAAATATGGAATGATTGGTGTCATAATTCATGAAGTTGGTCATAATTTTTTTCCAATGATAATAAACTCCGATGAACGACAATGGACTTGGATGGATGAAGGGTTAAATACTTTCTTACAATACATTACTGAACAAGAGTTTGAAAGAAACTATCCATCTAGAAGAGGTCCTCCAAATAATATTGTTGAATATATGAAAGGAGATAAAAGTGGTATATCGCCTATTATGACAAATTCAGAGTCGATTTTACAATTTGGAAATAACGCTTATGGTAAGCCTGCAACAGCATTAAATATTTTACGTGAAACTATCATGGGTAGAGAGTTGTTTGATTATTCTTTTAAAACCTATAGCAAAAGATGGGCATTTAAACATCCTACTCCTGCAGATTTCTTTAGAACAATGGAAGATGCTAGTGCAGTTGATCTCGATTGGTTTTGGCGTGGATGGTTCTATACTAATGATCATGTCGATATTTCTTTGGATAATGTAAATTGGTTTAAAATAAATACTGGAAATCCTGAAATTGAAAATACCATATCTAAAAATCAAGAAAAAAATAAAAACACATATGTTGGAATAAGTAGAAATAAATCTTCAATTCCAAAAACTGTTACTGAATTCGATGATCAGTCAATAGATTTTTACACAACATATGATCCTTTCAAAACAGATATCTTAGATAAGGAAGATTACAGTAAATACATAAAAAATCTTGACCCTGATGAAAAAGAAATATTAAAATCAGATAAAAATTATTATGAACTTCATTTTTCCAATATAGGAGGACTAGTAATGCCAATTATTTTAGAGTTTACTTTTGTTGATAGAACAACAGAAGTTATAAGGATTCCTGCAGAAATTTGGAAGAAAAACTCTAAAGAAGTTAAGAAAATATTTATTCTTGATAAAGAAGTTACTAACGTTAGATTAGATCCCTTTTTAGAAACAGCTGATGTTGATTTGAATAATAATTCTTGGCCAGCTAGAAATGAACCTACAAGGTTTCAAATTTTTAAAGAAAATGACAAAAAGAAAGAAAATCCTATGCAAAGAGCTTTTAGAGCAGAAGAAAAAAGTAATGAATAAATAAAGCCATGTTTAAATCTTTAATTTTTATAACACTCCCACTAATACTTTCGTTTCATGATTTTCATGTTACTCATACAACTTTACATTATAATAGTGATTTAGAAAATATGGAAATTACTATTAAAGTTGCAATTGAAGACCTAGAACTATCTTTGGATAATAAAGAATTAAGAATTGGAACTTTAAATGAAAAAAAATCTACTGAAGAAATAATTAAAAGTTATTTTAAAAATCATTTAAACATTTATGGAAATAATAAAATTATTGACTACAAATGGGTTGGAAAAGAAATATCAGGTAATCTACACGACATATATATATACTTTGAAATATCAAATTTTAATAAAAACGAAAAAATAAAATCTTTAATATTAGAGAACACGATTTTTATTGAAACAACACATAACCAATCAAATATAGTGTTGATTGAGTTTGAAGATAATGATTATAACTTAACATTTACAAAAGATCTTAATAGGCAAAAAATACAGCTTATCAGATAGTAAGAGGTGACTTTAATAAAGAAGGTGTTATCTTTAACTTAGATAGCTACACTGGTAAATGGAAATATTGATCCAAAACACTACTTTAGTAATAACTGCAGTGGAACAAGAGAAGTACTAGAAGACTATACAAACAAAGACTTTCTTAAATTAACAAACCTAATTAGGAAAAGAAAGATAGAGCCACTCTTTTATATCTACAATAATGGAACGGTGCAAAAAAGTGTTTCAAATTTTAGTTTAAATCCTTATTTTAATAAATCTTCTATTCTTTCTAGCGTTGCATACGCCTTCTTTTTTAGATCTTTATTTTTCTCTATTTTATACAATTCAGTAATTGTTGATTTAATATCTGATAAATAATATTGACTCACACGAATCATCCAGGATTTAGCGTCCTCAGATACTTTTTCTAATACAGGAGTGCCAGTAAGAATGATATTTAAGTCTTGGTTTTTTAAGAATTTCGTATAATCTCTCATTAAGTAATACAAATCGTATCCGCTAGAATTTAGAAACAAGTTTTGAAAATAAAAAGCTTTTTCAGGACCTCCGTAATTAGCGTAAATATCATTAACTACATTCTTTAAATCATTTTCAAAACTAGGTGCAAGTGCTAACGCTTTTTCAGCATCCACTTTAGCTAAGCCACTAAGTCCTGAGCCAGCAACCAATAATGATTGCTCTTTTATTGCTAATTCAAACAAAGGTAAGTACTTATTTTTGTTATCAAGATTAGCTAGAAGGCGTAATGCTGCAGATTTTACTTTTGTATTCTCCTCATTTTTAGCTATCTGTTCTATAAGGCCTAAGAATTCCTCTTTATTTTTAAGTTTGCTTGCTTTGTTAACTCCAATCAATCGTATGCCCCAAAACTTACTATTTAAAGCATGTATTACTGCCCTATAACCATTTTTATCACTTATATTTTCAAGAGCTATTTTACTATCCATGTATAAAGGAGAATGCATTTGTTCTAACCAACTATCATCTGATTTTCTATCAAATATTTCAGCTAATAACATATGTTCAGCATCAACAATAACATTTGACGGCCTTTTGCTTACATCAAATACAAATTGCTGTTTTTTCTTAGTCATTTCCTTTATGTGACGCTGAGCTTTCCCATCAACATAAACATCTATAGCAAATGGTAATCTATAGATATTTGTATTTGATTGATCTTGAATTTGTTCAATATTAACAATTTGCTTCTTTTTGTTGTTGTCATAATCGTAATCTATTCGCAATATAGGATGCCCTGAAGCTAAAAACCACTGATTAAAAAACCAGTTAAGATCTTCTCCACTAACTGCTTCCATGGCAATTCTTAATTGATGAATTTCTACAGAGTTATAAGCGTTATCGTTAAGGTATTTTTTGAGTCCATTATAGAAAGCGTCTTCTCCCAAGTAATGTCTTAACATATGTAAAATTCGTCCTCCTTTAGCATAGGAGTGGCTATCAAACATATCTTCTTTATCAATATAATCAAAACGGATCATATCTACTTTCTTGCTTTGTGATTCTCTCAAATAGTTTTTTAAGTCAGCATCTAAATGCATATCGGCTTGCATGCGTCCAAAACCTTTCTCTCTCCAGATATATTCTCCATAAGTGGCAAATGATTCATTAAGAGGCAGGTTAGCCCAAGATTCACACGTCACTAAGTCGCCAAACCAATGGTGAAAAAGTTCGTGGGCAATAATATCATCTTGGTGGTCGTCTAACAATTCTCTATCAGTCATTTGAACAAATTCACCATGTATAACTGCTGTCGTATTTTCCATTGCTCCAGAAACAAAATCTCTAACTACAATTTGAGCATATTTTTCCCATGGGTATTCAACTCCTAACACTTCTGAAAAATGAGCAATCATCTGAGGGGTTCTTCCAAAAACACTTTTAGCGTATTGGTGATAATCATCTTCTAAGTAATAATCAACATTGATATCTTTCCAACGGTCAGTAGTAATGTTGAAATCTCCTACCGCTAACATAGCTAAATAAGGGACATGAGGTAGTTTCTGTTCCCAAAAATCAGTACGACTACCATCTTCATTTTTATGGCTTTTTACTAATAGGCCATTTGAAAGGGTGATAAATTCATCTTTTACCGTAATAGCTATATTTTGAGTCATACGCTCATTTGGTCGATCAATCGTTGGAAACCAACAAGAGCTAGCTTCTGTTTCTCCCTGCGTCCATATTTGTTGTGGCTTGTCTTCAATTCCTGTAGGATTGATAAAATATAAACCCTTTGCATCTGAAATAGCAGAGCTACCCTGAATGTCTAACTCATTAGGCTTAGCAGTGTAATCAATATTAATAACGTATTCTTCATCTCTATTGTATTCTCTATCTAATTGAATGATTAAGCATAGAGAGTCATAATCATAAATCAAACTCTTTCCATTCATTCTAATAGAATGAATATCAAATCCTTTTGCATCTAATAAAAGTTGGTTGGTAGAGTGAAAATAAGGCTTTACTGTAAGACTTGCCTTGCCCAATACATGTTGCTTTTCCCAATCAAAACTAACTGCTAAATCAGTATGAATCAAGTCACTCGTACGTTTAGAAGACTCATTATAAATAGTAATATCTTCTTTGTCAGATGTCTTATTAATCGGATTTAATGTTGCAAGTAATAATCCTAAAGCTAGTGCAATGATGGTTTCCATAATAATTTTTTATTAGGCATAAAAGTAAGAAGAATATAGATAGGATAAATATATTTTTTTAAAAACTAATAACTTATAAATATGAAGATTTAGAATTTTTTAATAATGAATATTAAAAACAGACAAACTAATATTATAAATAAATTCCTAGTCATTTTAGTGGGTTTCTTTTGGTGAGCCGCTCGGTCCTAATTTCTAACTTTTTTAGAAAAATATTTAGTAATTTTGGATTATGAAAAAAGACGAACTAATTGGTATAATGAATGCTCCGTTTATTCATTTTAAAAAACTGATATTAATAATATTTCTGATATTTGGTGCTTTTAGCTCTATTCAAGCACAAGTCTGGGTGAAGTCATTTACTTCAGGAGGATATGATTCAAACAATCAGTTATTGGGTGGTTCTGAGGTGTTACAGCTCATTAGTCATAAAAAAATTCTATTTGCATCTGTTGGTTACTGGCAAGATGAAAACAACATATGGTATGGGGGTACTAATAACAGCATTGGCTGGGGTCAGATAAATAGTTTAGATAATCCTTCTGCAAATTGGAAAGAAGATCTGTTTCTTGGAGGAAATTATCTGCGTCCTGAAATTCTTAAACAAATAATTTTTACAAAAGACCAGTTTGGTAATTCACTATCATCCCCAGATACAGTTTTGATTTGTGCTGGATACTCACCAAACTATATTACTAGCCAGGTAAAAGTAAAGAGTTTTGTGCGAAATGATTTGAATGGTACTTGGGGGGAGAGTCAAATAGTACAAGGGAGTTTCCCTGCTGGTGGGAACTACTCTATAAGAGATATTGAAATGTATGTTGATAAACTAACTGGTTTTGAATATGTTTTCGCTACCGTTGGAACGCAAGGAATATATAAAGGTAAATATAATCCTGCAAATCCAGGAAAAATTGATTGGATTTCAACAGCAGAATTTGGTCCCTTAAGCATTAGACCTTTAGGAATTGAGATAGCAAATGGAAAACTTTATTTCTCATCCGGAAGTAAACTTTATAGAAGAATAGACGGATTTTCACCAAGTTATGTCATTGATCATGATTTTAGCGATCTTGGATCTATAATTAATGAAGATGTTGGTGGAATTAGAGGTTTAACAACTATCGATAATGCAAATGGATCTGATCAAACATTCCTGTTGATGTGGTGTCCTAATGGTCAGTCGAAAGGGGTTATTTACCGTTTAGAACCAGATAGTGGTGGTTTTAATCGTATTTATGAAACTAAAATCTCATTATTAGTTGAAAATTATTTAGTTGGAAGCAGTGTTAGTTATCTTCTAGGAGCATATAATGAATTTTATGAGTATACGGATCCATTAACGAATGACACTTATCATATTATTGGATTTGAATCATCTATTTCATTAGGATCGCATCCAACCTGGAATGGATATTATTCAGGTGCGTTATTTGCTAAAAGAGATAATAACATGCAGTACACTCTTGAGGAAGTAAATGGTGCTATTGGAATGAATGATACAGCTCTTGTGGCTATAAGATGTTATGTGAAATCTCCTTTCGATAATGATGAATCAATCTATTTTGGAGGGTTTGATCCAAATGGTAATATTTCTACAGATATGGCATGGGTATTTAAGAAAGATTATCAAATGAGTTCGTTAGACAATTTTATTGAGGGTCAAAAACATGTTATAATATATCCAAATCCAACTAAAAGTGTAATTTATTTGTCAGAAAAGGTAGAGTATATATTGTATAATATTTTAGGTGAAATTATGCTTATTGGAGATGGTAATAAAATTGATTTAAGTAGTTTTAATAATGGGGTTTATATTTTTCAGAGTGGAAATGTGAGAAAACGAGTTATCAAACAATAATTTATTTTATAAAATATCACACTACCTAGAGAATCAAATTATTTTCTTAAGCTTATTTAGTAGAAGTTTCTTCATCCGTTTTTAGGTACCTAAAAAAAATGGTTCTGTTGTATGGCCTGATATTTTCATAATAAGTGGTGCAATACTTATTGTTTTATAATTTCACTTTTGTATAGGTGACAATCTTTTTATTTATTTTTGGTATTCACCATATAAGCTAAAAAGGCTAAAAAAAGCACTTATAAACTAGTAATGAAAACCCAGAATATCATTTTTGAGATACTTAGCGGTTTTCTGCAGGGATTTTTTATACTTGTTGAAACTTTATAACTATGATTCAATCTAAGCCAAATAAGTCATTTCAGAAAAAGATGTTAAATCCATTTTTCTTTAAATTATTTCTATTGCTTAAACTTCCTATGGCTTTTCTGGCTGGCTTAAAGTTGAAAGAATTAACTGATGAGCATTCTGTGGTGCTGATGAAATATAAGTACTTGAATAAAAATCCTTTTGGATCTATTTATTTTGCATGTCTTTCAATGGCAGGGGAATTAGCTTCAGGAATGCTGGCAGCCTCGATTGCTTACAAGAGCAACCCTAAGCTTTCAATGTTAGTTATAGGCGTTACAATTAAATTTACTAAAAAAGCAGTTGGTATAATTACTTTTGAATGCAATCAAGGAAACGAAATTTATCAAACAATACAAAAAAGTATTGATACAGCAGAGGCGCAAACCATTGAAGTCTTAACTATTGCTAGAAATGAACAGGGTGATATGGTAGCAGAGTTTTATATAATTTGGTCTTTTAAAGTTAAGGATTAGTAGCCAAAAATCCTTAACAATTTGTTGAAGCTTTTTATTAAAAAAAGTATTTTTGCCCAATGAATTTACAAGCTAGAATACAGGCATTTACTCTTTTAGGTGAATATCTAAAAGCCGATATATACCAACAGGCAGGAGAAGAGTTGAATTTGGCTAAAGTGCATAACCCTTGGTTCACTAAGGAAAATATTGACAAATCCCTTAGCGCTTGGCATGAGCAGTTAAAAGTAGATATGCTTACCGCATGGCTAAATCCTTATAAAATAAAGGAGGTAAAAAATCCAAAAAAGGTGCTTATCATCATGGCAGGAAATATTCCTTTGGTTGGTTTTCATGATTTTCTTACCGTGCTAATTTTAGGACATAAAGTCATTGTTAAGATGTCCAGCACAGATAATTTGCTTTTAAAAGTGCTTATTGAAAAACTAATAAGTATCGCTTCTGAATTTAAGGAGAGTATCGCTTACATTGATGATGTAAAAAACAGGAAATTTGATGCTGTAATTGCTACAGGTAGTGATAACTCAGCTCAGTATTTTGAGTATTATTTTAAAGGAGCTAAAAAGATAATTCGTAAAAATAGAAGGTCAGTTGCTGTGCTTGATGGTAGTGAGTCCAATATGGAGCTAAAAGGCCTTGCTGATGATGTATTTGCTTATTTTGGCCTAGGATGTCGTAATGTGTCAAAACTTTTCTTGCCAAAGGGCTATGATCTAAATAAATTATTTGAAGCGTTTTTCCCATATTCTCATGTGGTAGAGCATAAGAAATACGGTAATAATTACGATTACAATAAAGCCATATTCTTAATGGGAAGTAATAAATTAGTTGAAAACGGATTTCTACTAATGAAAGAGGATAAATCTTTACTCTCCCCAGTGGCTATGTTGTATTATGAATACTATGATGATGTAGAGACTGTGGAGCAGTTTATTGAAAAAAATGCAGAACAATTGCAATGTGTAGTTTCAAAAAAAGATATTCCCTTTGGAAATACGCAACAACCTAACCTTTGGGATTATGCCGATGGGGTGGATACAGTAGATTTTTTAAGAGATCTATAATTATTCAATAAACTCAAAAGCACCTATATCAGCATTGTTTCTATCGTTGCCTTCAATATCATTTAATATAGAAGTTGTTTCTCCCAGCATCAATAGCAGGAGAGTCCTCTGATAAATGAAAATCACTTTCTGTATTATTTACAAATTCAGGCGATTGATTAATGATTACACTCTGGTAATGAGAATTATCAGTATCAATTGTAGGGTCTAATTTAATAAGGCAATGATCAAAACTATAATTAAAAGCACCTAGTTCTTGTTCTTGAAAACTTACTTCTGTTGATAGGTTTCCATCAATGATACAATTAGTAAAATTAGCTTCTTCTAAGTTTCTTACATAAATATTTCCGTCCGCTCCTTCATAGTAATTGTTTAGTAGGATAGAAGGAGTGCTTCTACGACTATAGTCCCAGTAGTTTGCAAAGGTACAATGGGTGAAATTATAAGTACCACCAATATTACAAGCCACAGCATATTGTCCGCATTTACTCACTACTGTATTAGTAGCGCTAATATTTGCGCCTTGCCCTAAAATTCCAATTGCTGACATATTTTCAATAATTGTATTAGTAATACTTACTGTCGGGTTATTGTTTCGCTACAGTATCGGCATGAATTCCTATGTTTGCGTTTCGGATGATGGCATAATTAATTTCATTGTCAATACTTCCTGGCATGAGCCAAATTCTATCCCATTGCCCAGGAATATCTTTGTACCAGGGGTCTAATCTATCTCCTTGGAAAGTTACTTCATTACCTAATGTTCCATTTACTTTTATGCTACCGCCACTTGCTTCTAAAAAAGGATTTCCTACAAGAATTCCTGAATTATTGTGTAAATAAACATTACACCCTTCATTGATAGTAAGCGTTTTTCCTGGGTCAACAATAGCATACCCATAAATAACATGAGGTTTATCGTTTGTCCAAGCTGTAGTAGCAATCTAATAAGTGATAGTAGAAACGAGTCGTATCCGTTCCATTAATAATATCACCATAAGTATTAGCAGTATGAAAATAAGCATCTTGTCCCCAAGCCACTACATCAACATCTTGTTTTTTTGTTCCGGTAGTAAATACTAAAGAGTCAGATAGGATATAAGGTGTATTGCTGCTTGAAGGATCGATAGTAACTTCTAAGAAAATGAAAATACTATCCTTAGCAGGAATCTCAATATTAGTTTGGCTATTGCCTGCAATACCATCAATATTCATACGAAAATTAGCAGCTGAATTACCTAAAAGTGCAATATTGCTTTTTACATCAAAATTATTCCGATTGTAAACAGTAAGCGTTTTGGTAATTGAGCCAATAGAAGCAAAAATGGTGTCAAAAGTAATGGTATCAGTTGAAAAATGCAAAGTAGCACTTTGGTCATTTTCCATGAGGTCTTTTTTGCAAGCAAAAAGAAGGATTGTTAGCAGCAGTATAGGAAGAAAATATTTATTCATTATCTCATGTTTCTAATTCTATCCATATCTCGTTTTTGGTCTTTTTCTTTTATGCTTTCTCTTTTGTCGTACACTTTTTTCCCTTTTGCTAAAGCAATTTCTAGTTTTGCTTTTCCTTTTTCGTTAATGAATAGGCGAATAGGAATAATAGCGTTTCCTTTTTCGGTTACTTTTCCTAGCATTTTGTTTAGTTCTTGTCGGTTTAGTAATAGCTTACGGTCTCTTTTTGGTTCATGATTAATATAACCTCCATTCGTATATTCAGCAATGTGCAAGCTTTTAACATATAACTCATCATCAATAAAAACGCAATGTGCATCCGAAATATTGGCTTTATTATTACGAATTGACTTTATTTCTGTTCCTAATAGAGACATTCCGGCAACAAAAGTAGCTATGAATTCATATTCAAAGCTAGCCTTACGATTTTTAATGTTGATTTTACTTGACATATTGCAAAGATAGTATTTAGATCTTAGATATTAGCTAGAAATATCTCATGTCTTGATACTTAAGCTAAAATCTACCCCAAAGCTACATCCAGCACCATCATAACGATAAAACCTGCTATTAACCCCATTGTAGCCAGGTCAGTGTTTCCACCTCTTTGGCTTTCAGGTATTACTTCCTCCACCACAATAAATATCATGGCTCCTGCGGCAAAGGATAGGGCGTAGGGTAAAATAGGTAATACTTGCATTACAATGGCAGCTCCTATTACAGCAAATACAGGCTCTACAATGGCAGATAATTGTCCCCACTTCCATGACTTCCATTTGCTTAATCCTTGTCTTCTTAGGGCATAGATACTGCAAATCCTTCAGGAAAATTCTGAATTCCAATCCCTATTGCTAATGCAATTGCTGAACCCATAGTGAAAACTGAATGACCTTCCAATCCTAAAATCTCAGGGTTGGCAAGTGCACCAAATGCAACTCCAACTGCCAATCCTTCAGGGATGTTATGTAAGGCAATCGCTAATACTAAAAGAATGGTTTTACGCCAATTAGTTTCCACACCTTCAGCTTCTTCTCTTTTGGCGAAAATATGCAGGTGAGGAATAATTTTATCCAATACAAAAAGGAATGAAGCTCCTAAAAAGAAACCAATAGCTGGCGCTAACCATGAAGGAGAATCGGATATTCCCATTTCGTTTTGCATTTCAACATAAGCAATAGCAGGAGATAGGAGCGACCAAAAACTAGCTGCAATCATTACTCCACCCGTAAATCCTAAGGACATGTCCAAGGCTTTACGGTTGCTAGAGTTAAAAAGAAAAACTAAAGCAGCACCTAAGGCAGTTAATCCCCAAGTGAAAAGCCCCGCATAAAGTGCTTGCATTACTGGTGTTTGTACTATAAACCATTTGTATAACTCGTATTCTTCCATTGTTTAGCTTATTTTTATTAAAAGGTGTTTGGCAACATCATTGCTAATGTGCTGTTTTGTATTTGCTATTTTTATGCTTAAGGATTTGTCAAAGCTGATTTTTTCTAACAATGTAATTTCCGTACCTATAGTGATGTTTAGCTTAGTTAGGTAGTCCAAAAAATCCTTTTCATCTAGGCTTACACCCATTATTTTTCCTTTTGTATTGACTTGTAGTTCGTTTAAAGGCGTTGTGTTAGTGCTCGGTATTTCACCCTCTTTTGTTGGAATAGGTTCACCATGAGGATCAAATTTTGGATGTTCTAAAAAAATGTCTAATCGATCAATGAGTTCAGCTGATTGTATGTGTTCCAATTGTTCGGCTACATCATGTACTTTACTCCAATTAAAATCTAGTTTGTTTACTAAAAAAGTTTCCCATAGTCTGTGCTTTCTTAGTATATTTATTGCTTTATTCTGCCCCGACTCACTGAGCTCAACTCCTTTATACTTCTCGTATTTTATGAATTTCTTTTCCTGTAGCTTTTTTAACATATCCGAAACAGAGGCTGCAGAAGTGCCAATTTCATTAGCAATCGCATTTGTTGACACCTTTCCATCTTCATTTAATGAAATAGAGAGTATGGCTTTTAAATAGTTTTCTTCCGCTAAAGTAATCATGTGACAAAAATAATAAATTAAATTAATATAAAGATAAGTTTAGTCATGTCTAAATATTTATTTAATTTTGCTTAGAAATTAAAAGTATTTGAATGAGATTTATAAGTAAGTTAGTTGTTTTATTAATATGTATTAATCCTTTAATTGTTAATGCACAGATATTGCAGGGAAAAATTACTTCTGAGGGAGTTGAAGTTCCTTTTGCTACTATTATTTTTAAAGACAGTGGTGTTGGGGTTTCATCTAATGAAGATGGGTTTTATAAGTTCGAAAAATTAAAAAAGGGATATCATCAGATTATTGCTTCTTCTTTGGGGATGATTAAGAAGAAATTGGATATTGATATAAAAGAAGGTTTAAATGTTATTGATATTGATTTAAATCCTAGTATTTATAATTTGGATCAAGTGGTCGTAACTGGAACAAAAACGTTTAAGAGAAGAACTCAATCTCCTGTAATTGTTAATGTTATTGATAGTAGACAGTTAGAAAATGTTCAGGCCTGTAATCTGGCTGAAGGCTTAAAATTTCAGCCAGGCTTACGTGTAGAAACTGATTGTCAGACTTGTAATTACACTCAGTTAAGGATGAATGGATTGACTGGTGGTTATTCTCAAATACTTATAAATGGAAGGGCAATTTTTAGTCCGCTTACTGGTCTATATGGTATGGAGCAAATACCTACTAATATGATTGATAGAATTGAGGTGGTTAGAGGAGGTGGAAGTTCTTTGTATGGTTCGTCAGCAATTGGTGGTATTGTAAATGTAATTACAAAAATCCCTACTAGCAATAATTATAGTTTAGGATATGATTTTAGTATTATTAATGGAGATACTCAAGATAAGGTTATTTCGGGAAATGCTACAGTTATTTCAGGTAATAAAAATTCAGGAGCTACCTTTTTTGTAAATAACCGCAATAGAGGTTGGTACGATCATAATGGAGATAATTTTTCAGAGCTCCCTTCTTTAAGGGATAATACTTTTGGCGCTACCTTATTTCTATTGCCATCCAAAAATCAGAAATTAGAAGCCAATTTAGGGAGTATACATGAATATCGTTATGGAGGTGAGATGATTGATGGAATTCCGCATTTTTCAATGCAATCAGAAGAGAGAGTACATGATGTATTGTTGGGTAATTTAGATTATCAAATTAATTTTAATGATGCAAGGTTGTCTTTTATAGCTTATTTAGCGGCACAGCAAACTAATCGTACGCATTATACTGGCATTAGACCGGAGATAGGTTCTGCTGCTGATGTTGTACATTTAGAAAGCCCTCCTTACGGAACATCATTAAACACTACAAAGCAAGCAGGTTTTCAGATAAATCATACGATTAGTAAATTTTTCGGACCAAATGTGTTAACTCTTGGTTCAGAAGTTGTTGCTGATGATGTTATGGATGAAATTTCTACTTATAATTATCTAGTTGATCAAAAGGTTGTAACTCAGGGTGTATTTCTTCAATCGGATTGGGAGTTAACTAAAAGTTTTAATTTGCTTAGTGGCGCTAGATTTGATAAGCATTCATTATTAGATAATATTGTGGTTAGCCCTAGATTATCCTTTTTGTATAAATTAAGAAGGGAAACTCAGTTTAGGTTAACTTATAGTACAGGATTTAGAGCTCCTCAGGCTTTTGATACTGATTTACATATGGCATTTTCAGGTGGTGGAATCTCTAGAATTATACTAGCTGATGATTTAAAGCAAGAACGCTCAAAGAGTTTAAGTGCTTCTGTAAACTATGATAGGGCAAGCGAGCAATATGTTTATGGTTTTACCTTTGAAGGGTTCTACACTCACTTGAAAGATGCTTTTTATCAGGATCCAAGTGGTAGTGATTCTTATGGAGATATCTTTGTCAAAAGAAATGGGGCAGGAGCTAGGGTTAAGGGTTTGACTATGGAATTCAGAGCAAATTTTATGCAAAAGGTTCAGTTAGAATCTGGATTAACCCTGCAGCAGTCCTTATATTATGAAGCGGTTGAATACTCTGAAAATTTACCCCTAAAGAAAGAGTTTTTACGATCACCTGATTATTATGGTTATACTACCATTTCTTATAATCCTAATCCTAAATTAAGTTTTGCTGCTAATTTAGTTCATACAGGGGCAATGAGTCTAATTCATTTGGCAGGAGCCCCAGGGCAATTGGAGGATGAATTCTTAGAATCTCCTGTTTTTAATGCAATTGGTGTAAAATCAACTTACATTCAGTTTGTAAAAAAATCAGGAATTAAAATAGAGTATAGCGTAGGGGTTAAGAATTTGACTAATGATTTTCAGCAAGAATTTGATTCTTCTAAAAATCGTGATAGTAACTTTGTTTATGGCCCTAGCTTGCCAAGAACAATCTATTTTGGGCTTACATTAAAATCTATCTAATACTAGCTATACGCTATTTTTTTTCTCATTTATTTTTATACTGTTTATTGCATAATAGTTTACTTTTGTAAACAAATTTATACCTCAAAATATACTTTATTGATCATTTTCTTTCAATTGCATTCGTAATAAAGTCAAAATACTATATATGAATAGTTTACATAATCTATATAAAGTAAATATATAATGATTTTAAAAGAAAACGCCATCTAATTCCATTTAATAAAAAAACTAATTGTAATTTTGGGGTTTACAATTGTAAATTTTAAATTTATGCACCAAAGGCTTAAAAATTGGATGGAATCTGAAGGCTTAAAATCTTCAGCATTGGCGGATACTATTGGTGTAAACCGTGCAACTATTTCGCATATACTTTCAGGCAGAAATAAGCCAAGTATTGATTTTTTAGAAAAGCTTTTAAGCGCCTATCCCAACATAAATGCCAATTGGTTGATAAGCGGAATTGGCTATATGCACAGCGATATTAAGAAAAATGAGGTGGTTTCTACCAAGAAAATAGGGAAAGTGGTTGTCTTTTATGATGATAATTCTTTTGAGCAGCTAAACTCTTAAGTTTGAAAGCATTTTCTATTTTTGCATAAAATCTTTATAATGTACAGAATCGTCCGTTTTTTCTTATTTCTTTTTAATACTGAATTTATACACCATATTACCTTTAAAATCATAAAAGTTGGAGGTTTGATTCCTGGTAAAATGTGGTCATGGCGTTTGATTTTTAGAGTTAAGGATGCTAGATTGGAGCGTGAAGTTTTTGGCTTAAAATTTGACAACCCAGTAGGTTTGGCTGCAGGTTTTGATAAGGATGCCAAACTTTTTGATGAATTAGCTTCTTTTGGTTTTGGTTTTATTGAAATTGGTACAGTTACTCCTTTACCACAAGATGGAAATCCTAAACCAAGGTTGTTTCGCTTAAAGGATGACAGTGGCCTTATTAACCGTATGGGTTTTAACAATCAAGGAATTGAGGCAGTTGTTGCTAGGTTAAGAAGAAAAAAATCGGATATAATTATTGGTGGGAATATTGGAAAAAATAAAGTTACCCCAAATGAAGAAGCGGCAAACGATTATGCAATCTGTTTTGAAAAACTGTTCCCTTATGTTGATTATTTTGCGGTGAATGTAAGTTCTCCTAACACACCGGGTTTAAGGGATTTGCAGGAGAAAGCACCTCTTACTGCATTGCTTCATAGCTTGCAGGAATTAAATAACAAAAAGGATATTAGCGTAAACCAATCTTGTTAAAGATTGCTCCTGATTTAACAAATGAGCAATTGGATGATATTATAGATATTGTTGCTGACACTAAAATTGATGGTGTGATAGCAACCAATACAACTATTGATAGAAGTGGGCTTAAAACAGATAAAAATAAGGTTGATGCAATAGGTAATGGAGGGTTGAGTGGTAAGCCTGTGGGGTTAAGATCAACAGAGGTGATAAAGTACTTAGCAGATAAGTCCAACAGAGCATTCCCAATTATTGGGGTGGGTGGTATACATAGTGCTGAAGATGCGCTTGAAAAATTAGATGCAGGAGCAACATTATTGCAAGTGTATACGGGCTTCATCTATCAGGGTCCATCACTAGTGAAAAGAATTAATAAAGCGATTCTTAAAAGATGAAAATAATAGAATGCCCAAGAGATGCAATGCAAGGTATCAGTGAATTTATTCCTACTGATATTAAGGGGGCATACATCAATCAATTGTTAAAGGTTGGTTTTGATACCATTGATTTTGGTTCATTCGTTTCGCCTAAGGCTATCCCACAATTAAGGGATACTGCCGAAGTTTTGGCTCAGTTGGATTTAGAAAACACGTCTAGTAAATTACTTTCCATTATTGCCAATACTAGGGGAGCTGTTGATGCTTGCAGTTTTGAGGAGATCAATTATTTAGGCTTCCCGCTTTCTGTTTCGGAGCAGTTTCAAAAAAGAAATACCAATAAAAGCATAGCCCAAGCGCTTAGTGATGTGGAGAAAATTCAGAATTTAACATTAAATAACAATAAGGAATTGGTGGTCTATTTATCTATGGCTTTCGGCAATCCTTATGGAGAGAATTACCATCCTGATATAGTAGCGGAACTTACTGAAAAGCTCCATCATCTGGAAATAAGAATTGTAGCTTTATCGGATACGATTGGAGTTTCTGACCCTACAAATATTGCACCCTTATTTGATACTTTAATTAAGGAATACTCAACTATTGAATTTGGAGCTCATTTCCATACCACTTCAGATGCTTGGGAGGAAAAAGTAGCTGCAGCCTACCAAAACGGGTGCAGAAGATTTGATGCGGCCTTAAAAGGTTTTGGCGGTTGCCCAATGGCAAAGGATGACTTGGTGGGCAATATGCCTACTGAAAAGTTAATTACTTATTTTACTGAGGATTTAGGCTTGAATATGGAGGAATTAGAGAAAAGTTTGAGCCTTACATCATCTATTTTTTAAATTATTTCATTTTAAATAGCCAAATTTTTAAAAAAAAATTATTTTTACCTCAAGTTTAGTACACTATTTTAGTGTAAAAGGGAATGAGGTGTAACTCCTCAACTTTACCAGAAGCTGTAAAGTCCGTAATATTTTGAATACTACAAGTGCCACTGTTGAGAAATGGGAAGGCCTAATTCAAAAGGACCAAGTCAGAAGACCTGCTAAGCAAAACATAACCGAATCGTTTCTGGATAAAACGGCAGGCAGATGAAACAGTTTATAGCATACATATTACTCCTATTGGGTTTTGTAAGTAATTTACAAGCTCAAATGGCTATGGATACCATTAGGCTGCCTGAAGTAAAGCTAATGGAAAGTAAGCTTATCGCTCATGCTATTGGTACTCAAATGGATGTTATTAAGTCGGCAGCATTATCAGAAGGTAGTAGTTGCGATTTAGCAAGCATCATTAGCAGCTCCTCATCCGTATATATAAAGCAATATGGGGCCTTGGCTACTCCTACGTTTAGGGGTACTTCTAGCTCCCATACTCTTATCCTTTGGAATGGGGTACCTCTTAACTCTATAGCCAATGGCTTATCTGATTTTTCAAGTATCAATACCCTTAATTTTACCGATATTTTGCTAGTTCATGGTGGTAATGCTTCCGTATTTGGTACTGGAGCAGTGGGCGGGAGTGTGCACTTAAATTCTGATTTAAAATCAATACATAAAAATACTTTTTCTGTAAGTACAACTATGGCTAGTTATGGTTTACAAAGTGAATCCTTAGCCTTTTCTCTTACAGATGGGATGTTTTTGGCCAAAGGTAGTTTACAGTTTTTAAGTCATGCTAATAATTTTGAGTTTATAAATACCACTCTTATGGGGAATCCTTTAGTTACCAATGACTACGGAAAGATAAAATCACAGAACCAGCAGTTGGATATGGGCTGCAAGTTAAGCCCACATACTAATTATAGTTTTAGTTATTGGGCAAGCCAGCAGGATAGGGAGGTGCCACAAAATATGACTACTCCTTTTTCGGATGCCAAGCAGTATGACAAAGCCAAGCGAGCATTACTTAGCCTAAACCACAAGGTCAATCATTTTAGTATTATCCTAAAACAGGCATATCTTCGAGAGGATTTCCGCTATACTGAAATTTTGAAAAATATCAACAGCCATTATCTAGCTGAAAGTTATATTTCGGATGCGGATATTAAGTTGATAAAAGGAAATTACTTATTTAACCTTGGGGGAGCTTTTACCGCTAACAATTTGGCCAACAACAATTATGTTTCTATGGGTAAGAAAGAAAGAAGCTTAGCTGCCTTTTCGGCCCTGCAATACAGGTCGGACTTTTTTGCTTTCAATACCGTATTGCGTAAGGAGTGGCAGACCACATTTGAAGTTCCTATTATGCCAACCTTAGCTTTTGAAGCTGAGCTAAATTCTGCTTTAAAATTCAGGCTTAAATACAATAGAAACTTTCGTTCACCTTCATTTAATGATAGGTTCTGGGCAGGAGCAGGGGCTAGCGGAAACCCTGATTTATCTCCTGAAGATGCTTGGAATAAAGAATTGGGTTTTGATGTTAGCAATAAGCTTATCCGCTTTAGCGTAACTGCTTATACTTTAAATATATCGGACATGATCCTCTGGCAGCAAATGGAAAATGGCAATTGGATACCCAATAACATAAAACAAGTATGGAGTAGAGGAGTGGAAGCAAAAGCAAAATTTAAAATTAAAGAATTGAGTATTGCAGGGAACTATGCTTTTACTAAATCCACTAATGAATTACAAACTAATAAGCTGGACAATACGTTAGGTGAGCAGCTAAGGTATGTTCCGCTTCACAAAGGAAATATCAGTTTCACTCTTACTAAGGATAACCTACAGTACAGCTTAAATACATCCTACACAGGTGAGGTTATTACAAGTCATTCCTCCTTAAATAACAACATGTTAGATGGCTTTACCTTAACTGATATTGCAATTAAATATATCCTTGAAAAGCTACCTATTACACTTGTTGGTAAAGTAAAAAACTTACTGGATAAGAGTTATACGACTTATCAGAACTATCCTAACCCAGGGCGAGAATTATTATTAACTATAAATTATACAATTAACTAAACAAAAAAAAATGAAGAAAAATTTAAGAAAGATCGGAATGTTTGCTCTAGCAATTACAGTATTATCATCTTGTAAAAAGGATAACATAGATGATATTTATGTTGCTGGAAATTATGAAGATGGATATTTTGTAACCAATGAAGGAAATTTTGGAACTGGAAATGGTTCTATTTCTTTCGTAGATGAGTACGGAGCTGTTGAAAATGATGTATTTGCTTCTATAAACTCCTTTGCTTTAGGTGATGTGGTTCAGTCCATGAATATTATTGGTAGTAGAGCTTATATTTTAGTAAACGGATCTTCTAAAATTGAAGTAGCTTCAGTCGACTCCATGTATTCTGTTGCAACAATTGATGCTGTCTCTCCAAGATATATAGCTAAAGTAAGTGATAATAAGGCCTATGTTACTGATTGGGGTATTAATGGGGTCCAGGTTATTGATTTGCTAACTAATACAATTTCATCAACTATTGCTTGTGGTACAGGTCCTGAAGGAATTACAGTTGCTAATGGCTTTGCTTATGTATGTAATGTTGGTGGTTGGGGTCTTGACAATACAGTTTCGGTTATTAATACTACTACTGATGCTGTTGAAACTACTTTAATAGTTGGTGATAAGCCAAACTCTGTTGTAGTGGATGTCAATGGTGCAGTTTGGGTACTAACTGGTGGTTTTACCGAATATGATGATTGGAATGTAGTTTCAGAAACTGCTGGTAATTTAGTTAAAATTGTAAACAATACTATTGAAGAAACTTATGCATTTGCGTTGGGAAATCATCCTCAGGACTTAGTTATAGATGATGCTGGTACTACATTGTATTACTCTGATGGTTCTTGGTCTAAAGCAGTTTATGCTTTTGATGTTAACGATACAGAATTACCAACAACTGTTTTGATTGACAAGAGTTTTTATGGATTAGGAGTTCATGGTGGTTATGTTTACGGAACTGATGCTGTTGATTTTACACAAAGTGGCTGGTCATACAAATATACTGCTGACGGTACAATTATTGATTCTGTACAAGTTGGTATTATTCCTGGCGGATATTGCTTTAACTAATTGGGTAAATAAGATTTTGATTTAATGGGGGAGGCATTGCCTCCCTTTTTTTTATATTTGCTAAAAATTTATCACATGAAATTAATTAACTACTTACTTATTGCTTTGGTTTTTGTTTCCTCTTGCAAAGAAGAGAATGAGACTGTACCTACATTTGCAAAGGATTATGGTGACGGCATGTATATTGTTACTGAAAATGGCGTTAGTTTTTATGATGGTGAGGTAGTTAAAAATCAAATTTACAAAGAAGTTAATGGAGCTACATTATCAAATCCGAAAAAAATAAAATTTAAAGGGAAAAAAGCATATATTGTTTCTGATAATCAGATTGTAACAGCTAATGTTGAAACTTTTGAGAATAAAGAGATTATTGGTGGATTTGTTAATGCTACCGATTTTGATTTTGTAGATTTTGATAGACTTTTTGTAGTTGATAAAGGAGATGCTAAGGTTAAGGTTGTTGATTTAGTAAGTTTATATATTACTTCCGATATTGAAACAGGTGATGTAACTAATCCTAGTTTTATTATAAGTAAAAGGCCCCGTTCATTTATTTTGAATAGTGGGGCGGTTGCTGACTCTTTAAAAGATTCAACTGTTATAGGTATTGACTACAAAGATGTAGCGATCCCTTTAGCTGATCTTATAGGAAGTATTGAAGTTGGTGACAACCCAAATTCAGCTGTATGGATTGGTGCTTTAAAAATATTGTGCAAAGGTATTTATGATGAAAATAATTTATTGAATAATACTTTTTCATCATTAAGTAAAGTTGACGCAGGTAATGTAGAGTTAGATTGGAATGTTACGTTACCTAACATTTATAATGCAAAAAATCTTGTCTCAAGTTCCAATAATAATAAGTACTTCTTTACAGCATTAGATGGAGTCTATCAAATGAATAATGATGGCTCTGGTATTTCTCAAAAAATATATTTTATTTCTGATATTTTAGATTTAAGTTATGAACGCTATGACTTAACAGACACTACGTGGGCTAATGTTAATATGTTATACATAAATGATGCTGTAAATAATCCAAATGTTATTTATAAATACAATGTTTTTATTGATGCATTTTGTGACACCATTGTAGTTGATTCTCCTGTAAAAGATATCGCCTTTTATTAATTGAATATCTTAGGATAAAACTTTTAAGAAGGGTTTATCTTATTATATGTATTCTTATAGGAATCTTAGCTCCGCTTTATTGTTGGTATTTGAATCCAGGACTTAATCCAATGTAAAAACCACTTTCTGATTTTGGGATACAAAAACCCACCTGGTTATTGTGGAATTCAACCTTAGTGTTTTTGGCAACAGGGATTTTCCTAATTGAGTATACTGCATTACGATATTATTTCAAACAAAAGAGGTTTCGTTATCCTTTAAAAGTATTGCTACTTATTTCTTCTTTTTCATTATTCTTTAACGCTACTATTCCTATGGATTATGAGATTCTTCATAGAATTCCAGCACTTCTTTTTTCTTCTCTCATAATCTATTTATCTTTTTATTTGGTTTATTTCGTTCTCTAAAATATTTAAGAACAGGAATTTTCTCGATGTTTATTGGGCTTCAATGTTATGTTCTCTATTGTTTTTACTGCCATTCAAATCATATGGAGTATTCGAAATTGTATATTTTGCTTTAATACTTGTTTGGAATATCCATTTCCTATATAGCAGAATGAAAGAAGAGGGTGTTAAAAGTAAAGAAAAGGGGGTTCTTAAAGTTCTTTTAATAAAACGGTATATAATTCCACCATGGATTGTATATCTGATTTGTGTACCTTTTCATTTGGAGAGTGCACATGGTCTTCAGGAGCACCAACAAAACACCAATCCCAAGGATAATTACTTTTTTGTAATTCATTACCATCACTGCCTCCGGCATCCTCAACTTCTAATTGAAAGTTAATTTCAGTTTTTTTAGCAATCGCTATCACTTTGTTTATGAATGACTTTCTTGGAATTCCACTATCTCTTAATGAAATTGCGCAACCTTTACCGTGTTCTACACCATGAGTTACCCAAGTAATATCCGATATAAGCGCTTGCATTACTCCATATTTTTCTTGAATAAATTTCCCTAAATATCCTGCTGAACCGCCTCCATGTTCTTCCCATGATGAAAATACAATAATTCCATTTTCCAGTGTTTTTGCTACTTCTAGGCAGTTCCAAACGCCTAGTCGGTTATCCATATAACAGCTTTGTATAAAATCATCAGTATTTCTAAAATCAACTTTAAAAGTAAGGGATGTTCCTCTTTCAATTGTTCGTTTAAAATCAATAAACATTCCGTCTTTATTTTTAATGATTTTACCCTCTATTTTTCCTTTAGAGTCTTCACCAACCAATAGAATTCCTTCAGTTGCAACAGGCCCTCCAATCTTTACAATTTCATTATTGTATCTTACGGTAAAACCTATTGAATCCAAATGTGCAAAAACTGCTGTTCTTGGCTTTCCAAACACCATAATTATATTATCCTGAAAACCTTTTCCATAATGTAGGGTTGGTTTAACTTTCCATTGTGTTTGGTTTTTAGTTACATAATTTATTAAAAATTCAGTCAAAGTAAATTCTTCTCCTGCAGGAGCATGAATATTGCAAAGTTCTTCTAGTAATTTCATTATAGGGTTTTAATATATTCTATTCTTAATTCGTGGTTTTTTTTATATGACTGAACAACCAATTCAGCTTTACTTTTTGGGACTGCAAATATAAGTTTACATTCTATTTGGAAGTTAGTATTTACTAATTCAAGGTCATATTCTTTTACCAGACGCATTACATCATTCATTTGAGGGTATTTGAAACTTACTTCATAGTGTTCTTTAATCGTTTTTGTGATGATGGTGGCTTCCAGTATTGCTTCAGCTGCTGCAGTTTTGTATGATCTAATCAAACCAGGAACGCCTAGCTTAACCCCTCCAAAATAACGAACAACCACTACTAGTATATTTGTTAAGTCATTTGATAGTATTTGTCCAAGTATTGGTTTCCCTGCAGTAGAAGAAGGCTCTCCATCATCATTTGCTCTTTGTGCTGATTTGTCAGCATGAAGAATATAGCCGTAGCAATGATGTCTTGCGGCATACTCTAGTTTTTTTACTTCCTCTAGTTTTTCTTTTACTTGATCTTCAGAATAAACAGGATAGGAGTAGCCTATAAACTTACTGCCTTTTTCTTTGTAAATTCCTGTCGTATGGCTCTTAACCTCTTTGTAAGTATCTTTAAGCATTAAAAAGAAAAAATATAAATTGCACAAATAGCAAGCAGAATACCTATCCAATTATTACTACTAAGCTTTTCCTTAAAAAGAAGCACTCCAATTAAACTTGAACTCACAACGACACCCATACTTACTAGTGGAAAAACTATCGAACTACTTAAGTTTGCTAAAGCTCTTAAAAAGAATAGCAGGCAGAAAAAGTTTGGAACACCAAAAATAACTCCCCAGATGACGCTTTTTAATTTAATTGTTTGCCTGTCTTTAAATGATTTTCCTATTAAAATTAAAATTCCACTAACACTAGCAACAATAAATAAGATCATAAAGAATAAATAACTTTCTTTTTCAAAAACTTCCTTAAAATTTTGGGCAAAATCATTAAATATTGAATCAGATATTCCTTGACCTACAAATACTAAAATAATTAACCATAAATATTTCTTATCAAAACTTAGTTTTCCTTTTTTTGTGGAGGATAAATATATACCTATAAGTGCTAACAAAAAAGCAATTCCTTTTAATCCATCAAAAGTGTTATTTTCAGGATACAAAATAAGTGCTGCGCACACAGGAATAATTAAGGATATTTTATTTGCTAGAGTAGTAACTGCTATTCCTACTTTTTGGGTGCCGAATGCGTAAAAGTTAAACACAATAATAAATAATGTTCCTATTATCATTGAATGATATAGCCAATTAGAACTTATGACATGATTTAATGAAAAATCTTGCTCTAAAAAGAAATATGAGCATCCTGCTGCAGTCAAGTAATTTACTATTAAAGCTTGTAAATTATCCACTTTGTATTTCTCAAACATCTTAAATACAATTATTAAGATATTGAAAAGGAGTATGGTGTAGATTATATTATGCATTAAAAAGTATAGTTAAGACATCCTCTCTAACTTTTTCTTTGATAATAATTTTACCTGCAATATTAGGTGACTTTATTCCTTCAACTAATGTTTTGTTTGCTGTAAAGATTCTTGCTTCATCCCATAGTTTTTTATCTATAAAGGATTGTAAAGTTTTTGCTCCTCCTTCAATAATTAGAGACTGAATTTTTTGTTTATATAATTCCTTTAAGATACTTTTAATCAAATTATTAAAGTCAATTTTTAAATAAAAATTTGAATTTATTTCTATTGTTTTTAAGTCATTGAAAATAATTGTTTTGGCTTCATTGTTGAAGAGGTTTAATTTTTTAGAAAGTTTCAAATCTTTGTCAATGACTATACGAGTAGGGTTTTTTCCTATAATCTCTCTAACTGTTAAAGAAGGATTATCTTTTTCAGCAGTAATTCTACCTACTAAAATTGCATCTTCTTCTGATCTCCATTGGTGTACTAATTTCTTAGAATCGTTAGATGTCATCCAAAAAGGTGCTGTTTGATCTTTAGGAGCGATAAAACCATCTTTACTCTCAGCCCATTTTAGGATTATATATGGTCTTTTCTTCTCATGGAAATTAAAAAATCGTTTATTTAATTCTCGGCTTTCTTTTTCTAAAATACCAACTACAACTTCTATTCCTGCATTCTTCATTCTATCTATTCCTTTACCTGAAACCTCAGAAAAAGTATCTACACAACCAATCACTACTTTTGGTATTTTATGTTCTATAATAAGATTGGAGCAGGGTGGTGTTTTTCCAAAATGAGCACAAGGCTCAAGGTTTACATAAAGCGTAGATTTAGAGAGTAAACTTTTGTCTTTTACACTAGCAATTGCATTTACTTCAGCATGTGCTTTACCATAGTTTTGATGAAAGCCTTCTCCAATTATTTTATTTTTATAAACAATAACTGAACCTACCATTGGGTTTGGAGAAACATTCTCTAAACCTTTGGACGCTAACTCCAAGCACCTGTTTATGAAAAACTCCTGATTTTGCATGCTTCAAAAATAGCAAAATCATACCTTTGTCCTGTGGAAAAAGTCAGCAATATTATACCGTATTATATTAAGCAGTTAAATGGCGTTGTTCAAGAGCGTGAAATTATTTCATTAGCTTACATTAGTATCGACTTTCTTTTGGGTTATAGTCGTTCGGACTGTATTATTCACTCAGACAAGGATATTACTAGTGAGGTGTCAGGTAAAATTAAAGAGATAATTGCGGATTTAAAAACGAATAAGCCAATACAATACATTATAGGTAAAACTGAGTTTTATGAACTAAAATTCAAAGTAAATAAGCACACATTAATTCCAAGACCAGAAACAGAAGAATTAGTAAAATGGATATTGCAGCATGAATTTACCTCTGCTTTAGATATCGGAACAGGTTCAGGTTGTATTGCTATTGCTTTAAGGAAAAATAAAAATGCAGAAATTTTGGCAATTGATGTGTCAGAATCTGCTTTATTGTTGGCTAAAGAAAATGCAAAAATTAATGAAGTTGAAATTAACTTTTTATTGCAGGATATTTTAAAAACGACTGCCTTACCAAAAGTGGATGTCATAGTAAGCAACCCTCCATATGTATTAGATAAGGAAAAAGAAACAATGCTAGATAATGTATTGAATAATGAGCCAAATTTAGCTCTGTTTGTTCCTAATAATAATCCTTTATTATTTTATAAAAAAATAGCTAAACTTGCATTTACAAGTTTATCAAAAAACGGATTGTTGTTTTTTGAAATAAACGAAAGGTTTGGTAAGCAAACAGTAGACATATTAAATGCTATCGGTTTTGTTGATATTGAGTTGAAAAAAGATATAAACGAAAAGGATAGAATGATAAAAGCTACAAAGAATTAATTATTTTTGAAAAAGATAAATGATAATAAAAGAAGAAGATTTAATTGAACAAAAACAATGGTCAGTTGTACTTTATAATTCATAAATGAAACCACTCGAACGCATAGCGTTTTTAAGAAAAGAATTATCGAAACATAATCATGCGTATTATGTGAAAGATGCTCCTGTAATTTCAGATTTTAATTTTGATCAATTATTGTATGAGCTTCAAGAATTAGAAATTAATCACCCTGGTTTTTTTGATGCAAATTCACCCACACAAAGAGTTGGAGGAGAAGTGCTAGAGGGTTTCAAAGCCGTAAAGCATAATTATAGAATGCTTTCTTTAGGAAATACCTACTCTCCTAAAGATTTACATGATTTTGATGTTCGGATTAACAAACTAACAGATGATAATTTTGAGTATGTATGTGAGTTAAAATATGATGGAATTTCCATTAGTTTGACTTATGAAAATGGAGAGTTAATACAAGCTTTAACTAGGGGAGATGGCACACAAGGAGATGACGTTACAGCTAATGTGAAAACGATTAAAAGTATACCATTAAAGTTAAAAGGAGATTATCCTGAAAAGTTTGAAATTAGAGGAGAGATTTTCTTGCCAATTGCAGGTTTAGTTCAAATGAATGAAATAAGAATTGAACAAGCTTTAGAACCTTATGCTAACCCAAGAAATACTGCATCAGGGAGTTTAAAATTACTTGACACTAAAGAAGTTGCTAAACGCCCTTTGGATTGTTATTTATATTATTTACTTGGCAATAATTTGCCAAGCAATACCCATTTTGATAATTTACAAAAAGCAAAGGAGTGGGGTTTTAAAATTCCATTAGAAATAGAAAAGCATAAAACAATTAATGATGTATTGATATTTATAGAAAAATGGGATGCAAAACGCCATGATTTGCCCTACGAAATTGATGGGATTGTTATAAAAGTAAATGATATAAATCTACAAGAAGAAATGGGTTTTACTGCCAAGTCTCCAAGGTGGGCAATTTCATATAAGTTTAAGGCAGAACAAGCTTCAACTATTTTAGAAGAAATCACTTATCAAGTTGGTCGTACTGGGGCAATTACACCTGTGGCTAATTTATTACCCGTGCAATTAGCAGGAACAACTGTAAAGCGTGCCTCATTACATAATGCTGATCAAATTGAGAAATTGGACATTCGAGAAGGTGATAAGGTTTTTGTAGAAAAAGGAGGAGAGATTATTCCAAAAGTAGTGGGAGTTGAGCTAAAGGCTAGAGATTTATTTTCTCAGCCTACACGCTATATTACACATTGCCCATCTTGTAGTGCTGAATTAGTGCGTAAGGAAGGAGATGTAAAGCATTATTGTCTGAATGCTGAAAGTTGCCCACCACAGATAAAAGGAAAGTTTGAGCATTTTATTAGCCGTAAAGCCATGAATATTGATGGGCTTGGAGGGGAAACTATTGAACTTTTAATTCAAGAGAATTTAATTTATGAAATTTCTGATTTATATCTTTTAGAAAAGGAAGATCTGTTGCCTCTAGAAAGAATAGCAGAAAAATCTGCTGAGAATTTAATAATAGGATTAAAGGATTCAAAAAATATTCCTTTTGAAAGAGTGTTATTTGGGCTTGGAATAAGGTATGTTGGGGAAACTGTCGCAAAAGTTTTAGCAAAGCACTTTAAAACAGTTGATGCAATAATTATTGCAGATATGGAAAGCATGATTGCAGTAGATGAAATTGGAGATAAGATTGCTGAGAGTGTAATTATTTATTTTTCACAGCAAAAAAATATTGATTTAATAACTTCTCTTAAAAATTCAGGCTTACAATTCATATCTAAAGTTGAAGATACTTCAAAATCTGAACACTTAAAAGGAATGAGGATTGTGGTTTCAGGTGTGTTTAATATGTTTTCTAGAAATGAGCTTAAAAAAATGATTGAGGAACATGGAGGGAAAAATGTAGGTTCTATTTCAAAAAGTACTACTTTTGTTCTGGCTGGAGAAAATATGGGGCCTAGTAAAAAAGAGAAAGCAGCAAGCTTAGGAGTAAACATAGTAAATGAAGATGAATTTTTAGCAAAAATTAGTTAATGCATTTTATAGAGAATACAAAGAAAAAAATTGGGCAATGGGTTTTTCAAAGAGAGTTAAAAACCAATAAGCGCTTAAAAGAGGTTTGTAACTTAGATGCTGCAATGTCTGTAGGTATTTTATATGATGCTACTTCAGAAGAGAAAATTAAGCAAGTAAAACCTTTTGTCGATTATTTTTCTGATTTAAAGAAGGATGTAAAAGCATTAGGCTATGTAAATGCTAAGCAATTATCTTACTGTCATATCCCTAAGTTGCAATATGATTTCTTTTATCAGAAAGACCTTAATTGGTATTATAAACCACATAATTATATTATCGATAATTTTGTACAAAAGGAGTATGATATTTTGATTAATTTATGTGATGGTAGTTATATTCCTATTAAATATTTAGTAGCAAGTTCTTTAGCACATTTTAAGATTGGACAACATGAAAACGGGTATGAAATCTATGACTTGATGATTGCATTAAAAGTAGATAAAAGCATGGATAAACTCATGCATGAAATAAAGCATTACATCAATTTAATAAATAAGTAAAATGGAAATAATTAAAGGAACAGGAGTTGCGCTTATTACACCTTTTAATGAGGATCTGAGTATAGATTACGTAGGCCTTGAAAAGTTAATAATTTATCAAATTGAAGGAGGAATTGATTATTTAGTTTTGATGGGTACTACTGGTGAAAGTGCAGTTTTATCTAAACAAGAAAAGCAAGCTGTAATTGCTTTTTGTATAAAGGTTAATAACGGCATATTGCCTATTGTAGTAGGTATTGGTGGTAATAATACTTTAGCTTTAGTAGAAGAAATTAAGCAGACAAATTTTACAGGTGTTGATGCGTTACTTTCTGTTTCTCCTTGTTACAATAAACCTACTCAAGAAGGAATTTATCAGCATTATAAAATGATTGCACAAGTATGTCCTTTGCCAATTATATTGTACAATGTACCTGGGCGCACAGCTAGCAACATGGAGGCTGAAACTACTTTGCGTTTAGCAAATGATTTTAAAAATATAGTTGCACTAAAAGAAGCATCAGGCGATATGGATCAAATTATGAAAATTATTAAAAATAAACCTATTAACTTTGTAGTGCTATCTGGTGATGATGGACTTACTTTACCTATGATTTATATGGGGGCAGAGGGAGTTATTTCCGTAATTGGACAATCACATCCTAAGGAGTATTCTGATATGGTTTCTTTTGGAATGTCAGGAAATAATAACAATGCTAATCAATTGCACTATAAATTGTATGATTTTTACGGACCCTTTTATGCTGAAGGAAACCCCACAGGAGTAAAAGCGTGTCTGGAATTGTTAGGGATTTGTAAGTGCTTTATTCGCCCGCCACTTTATGAAGCAAGTGATGCAATAAAAAAAGAAATTAAAAGTTTATTAATGAAATGAAAAAACTAATCCTAATAATTATGGCAATCATCTCTTATACTAGTAGTAATGCACAAAAATCAATTTATGATATAGCAATCAATGATATTGGTGGTAATTCTATAGATTTAAATGAGTTTAAGGGCAAACATATTCTATTTGTTAATGTGGCTTCAGAATGTGGGTTTACCCCACAATATGAAGGTTTAGAAGAGTTGCATCAGCAATTTAAAGAAGGCTTAGTTGTTATTGGCCTACCCTGTAATCAGTTTGGAGGGCAAGAACCAGGAGTTGAAAAAGAGATTCAGCAGTTTTGTGTTAAAAACTTTGGTGTAAGCTTTTTAATGACCGAAAAAATTGAGGTTAAAGGAGAAAATAAGCATCCTATTTATAACTGGCTAACAGAGAAGAAGATAAATGGAAAATCAAGTTCTTCTGTAAAATGGAATTTTCAAAAATATATTGTTGATGGGGAAGGAGATTTTGTAAACTACTTTTACTCAACAACCAAACCAATGAGCCCAAAAATCACTTCAATACTAAAACAATAAATTCATATTATTGCACTTTACTAGATATAAAATTAATTTAGGAATATCCAAATATACCTTTTATCTTTGTACCATTAAAATTATGATGAGAAAAATAACAACTATACTATTACTTGCTTTGGTCTTGAATTCTTGCGGAGAATATCAAAAAGTACTAAAGAGTGATGATTACAACTATAAGTACACAAAAGCGGTTGCCTATTATGAAGCAGAAGATTTCAATAGAGCTATGCCTTTATTCAATGAATTATCGACAGTACTAAGAGGTACTACAAAAATGGAGGAGGTGAGTTATTATTTTGCTTATTGTCATTATTCTGCTAGTGATAATTTAATGGCAGCTTATTTGTTTAAGAACTATACTCAAAACTACTCGAATGGTAAGCATACAGAAGAATGTGCTTATATGGCAGCATATTGTTATTACCTTGAAGCTCCTAATTACTCCCTTGATGCAACTAATAATTACAAGGCTATAAATGAATTACAAGCTTTTGTTGATAGGTTTCCTAATAGTGATAGAGTTGAAAAATGTAATGTATTATTAGATGAGTTAAGAGCTATCTTGTCTAAAAAAGCATTTGAAAATGCTAAACAATATTTCACAACAGAAAATTATAAATCGGCAATTATTGCCTTGGAAAATGTGTTGATTGATTTCCCATCTTATACAAATAGGCAAGAAGTACATTTTTTAATTGTAAAATCATCTTATTCATTAGCTGTTAATAGTATTAGTACTAAAGTTACTTCTAGGCTAAAAGCAACTTTAGATGCTTATGCTCAATTTAAGGATAATTACCCAAATAGTGATTTTATAAAAGATTTAGAAAACACTTATAACAAAACGAATCAAACTTTAACTGAATTAAAAGAAAACAAAGATGAAATTTAAAAACACAGGAGCACAAAAATCTACAATCACTAGAGATGTAAATGATTTTGTTGATAAAACAGATAATATTTTCAAAGCTGTTTCAGTGATGGCAAAAAGATCAACTCAAGTTAATGAAAAAATGAAAGCTGAATTAATGTTAAAATTAGAAGAGTTTGCATTAACACAAGAACAATTGGATGAGGTTTTTGAAAACCAAGAACAAATTGCAGTTTCAAAATTTTATGAAAGTTTACCAAAGCCATGGGCAATTGCAATGAAAGAGTTATTGAATGATGAAATCTATATGCGTGATGCTGATGAAGAAGAAAGTGTAGGGAATTCAAATAATAATGCTTAAGGGTAAGAAAGTATTAATAGGAGTTACTGCTAGTATTGCAGCTTATAAAACAGCTGAATTAGTGAGACTATTTAAAAAAGAAGGAGCTTCAGTTCGAGTTATTCAAACTGAGGCTTCTTTAGCTTTTATTGCTCCGTTGACCTTAGCTACTTTATCCGAAAATCCGGTATTAACCAAAATGGTTGATACTGATAGTGGTGTATGGAGTAATCATGTTGAATTAGGATTGTGGGCTGATATGATGGTAGTTGCTCCTTTGACTGCTAATACTATGGCAAAAATGAAAAGTGGCGAATGTGATAATTTGCTTTTAGCAACTTATTTGTCCGCCAAATGTCCTGTTTTTTTTGCTCCTGCAATGGATTTGGATATGTATAAACATCCTTCAACAAAAGCGAATATTAGTACATTACAAGAATATGGAAATATTCTTATTCCTTCAGGATTTGGAGAGTTAGCTAGTGGTTTGGTAGGAGAGGGTAGGATGGCTGAACCATCTGAAATAATTGAAAGCATTATTGCAAAACTAAATAATGATTTGCCTTTAACAAATAAAAAAGTATTAATTACTGCTGGCCCAACTCATGAATCTATTGATCCTGTACGTTTTATTGCTAATCGTTCATCAGGTAAAATGGGTATTGCATTAGCAATTGAGGCTGCAAATAATGGAGCTTTAGTTAGTTTAGTTTTAGGACCTACACATTTGGAATGTATCCATACTAATATTAAAGTTTACAAAGTAATTACCGCCTCACAAATGTATGAGCAAGTAAATGCTTGTTTTTCCACATCTGATATTGGTATTTTTACTGCTGCTGTTGCTGATTATAAACCAAATATTGTAGCAGAAAATAAGATTAAGAAATCAGATAATAATTTAAATATTTCACTTGAAAAAACAGTTGATATTCTTGCGGAAATGGGGAATAAGAAAAGTGATGAGCAGTTTATTGTTGGTTTTGCATTAGAAACTGATAATGAAGTTGAAAATGCAAAGAATAAATTAAAAGGAAAAAATTTAGATATGATTGTGTTGAATTCTTTAAATAATAAAGGTGCAGGCTTTCAACATAATACTAACAAAATAACTATTATTGACAAGGCCAATAATATTTGTAATTTTGAGTTAAAGGACAAGAGTAAAGTTGCAAAAGATGTTATTGATAAAATAATTGAATTAAGTGAATAAGAAACTAGTTTTATATATATTATTTGGTGTGTTTGTTGTAAATACAAGTGCGCAAGAGTTACTGTGTAATGTCAGAGTGAATTCAAGTCAGGTTCAAACGAGTGATAGAAAGGTTTTTCAAACCATGCAGACTGAGATCTATGAGTTCATTAATAATAAAAAATGGTCTACTACTAATATTCAGAATGAAGAGCGTATAGAATGCACTATCATGATAAATATAAGTAAAAAAATCTCTAATGATGAGTTTGAAGGTTCAATACAAATTCAAAGTACACGACCTATTTATGGGACTTCTTATAAATCTACTTTATTTAACTATTTAGATAATAATTTTAGATTTAATTATTTGGAATATCAGTCTCTTGAGTTTTCTGAATCTTCACATATGTCTAACCTTACATCAGTTCTTGCTTTCTATGTAAACATAGTATTAGGTTTAGATTTTTCTACTTTTTCTGAAGATGGTGGAAATGAGTATTTTAACATGGCTCAAAAGATAGTAAGCAATGCTCAAAATGCTCCAGAAACAGGTTGGAAAGCTTTTGAAAGTAATAAAAACAGATATTGGTTAGCACATGATTTAATGGATCAAAGATACTCTGATTTTCATATGTGTATGTATCGTTACCATAGGATGGGTATGGATAAACTAGGTGAAGAACCAGATGATGCTCGTTTTGAAATTACAGAAGCACTTGAGAGTTTAAAAAGTATTTATCGTGAAAATACATCTGCTTTTATTCTGAAAATCTTCTTTGATGCTAAATCAGATGAGATTATTAAAATCTATTCTGAAGCTTTCCCTAATGAAAAAGCTAGGATTGCTAAAACATTAATTGAGATTGATCCTTCTCACTCTACAAAATATGAGGCGATTACCAATTCTTCAGAAGGCGGTAAATGATAAAAAGTTTACACATTCAAAATTACGCTTTATTAAAAAATGTATTTATTAATTTTACGAATGGTTTTACTGTAGTTTCTGGAGAAACAGGTGCAGGTAAATCAATTATGTTGGATGCTTTATCACTTCTTTTAGGAAAAAGAGTTGAGCGTTTTTCAGCAGATGAAAATAGATCTAAAAGTACTATTGAGGCTATCTTTATAATTGATAGATCTAAAAAACAATTTTTTACTGATAATGATTTAGATTTTGAAGAAGAAACTGTAGTTAGGCGAGAGATAAATGCTATTGGAAAAAGTAGAGCATTTATTAATGATACACCAGTTTTATTACAAGTCTTAACTGCATTTGGAAAGCAAATTATTGAAATTCATTCTCAACATCAGTCAGTATTATTAAATGATGAGCAGGCTCAATTTTTGTTAATTGATCAGCTGGCAAAATCGGAAAAAGAACTATCAAGCTACCAGAGCGAGTTAAAGAAATATACTGCTTTAGTTTCAGCTTTAAATACTATTAAAAAATCAGGTAGTCTATCTTTGTCAGAGCTAGAATTTTTACAATTTCAGTTTGAGGAATTAAATACTGCAAATCTCATAGTTAATGAAAAAGAAGAGCTAGAAAATAAGATCTCATTATTAGAGAATGTTGATGGAATTTCAAATGCTATTGCTGAGGGAGAGCATTATTTAAATAATGAACAAGGAGTATTTGCCTCTTTAAGTGTTGTTAAAAGAAAATTGATTGAATTTGATACTTTTAGTGAATTGTCAACAAGATTAGAGGTTGTCCTAATAGAATTGAATGATATAAATTCAGAATTATCTGATATAAATAATAAGTTAAATGCTAATCCTGAAGAATTATTGAAATTTAATAATCGTTTAGATATATTGAATAATTTATTGCTAAAACACAGGAAACAATTTATTGAAGAATTAATAGATTTAAAGCTTGAGATTGAGCAAAAAATTCAGCTCTCATCTTCCTTTGAAATACAAGTGATTGCAAAACATAAAGAAATAGATAAACAGATTTTAGTTTTAAAAGCTGCTGCTGAAGTTTTAAATACAAAGCGTAATAAGGTGTTGCCGAAAATTAAGCAACAACTTCAGGAACATTTGCAACAATTAGGAATGCCTTATGGTAAGTTTGAGGTAGAATTTACTGAAATCAATCAGTTTTATCAAAATGGGAACACAACTATTTTATTTTTGTTTTCGGCCAATAAAGGAAGTGTCTTGCAGGAAGTGTCTAAAGTGGCTTCTGGGGGCGAGCTTTCCAGATTAATGTTGGCTGTAAAGTACATAACAGCTCAGTTGTCAAAAGTAAATATCCTTGTTTTTGATGAAATTGATACTGGTGTAAGTGGTGAAATTGCAAGTTTAATGGGAGATATGATGCTTAAGATTAGTAAAGAAAATCAGCTTATTGCAATATCTCACTTACCACAAATAGCATCTAAAGCAAATAGTCATCTAAAGGTAGTGAAAAGGATTGTTAATGGTAATACTATTTCGGATGTTGTTGCATTAAATCAGCAACAAAGAGTTGAGGAAATAGCGAAGCTATTAAGTGGTAAAAAATTAACAAAGGCAGCATTTGATAATGCTGAAGAGTTATTAAATCAATAAGTTTATATTTGCAAAATAAAATACACAAAATGGCAAACAATATTTTAAAAGGAAAGAGGGGGATTATTTTTGGTGCTTTAGATAGTAAATCTATAGCTTGGAAAGTTGCACAACATGCACATGCTGAGGGTGCGAAATTTGTTCTAACAAATGCACCTATTGCTTTGCGAATGGGTACAATTAACGAATTAGCTGAAGAAACTGGCTCTAAGGTTATTCCAGCTGATGCAACTTCAATGGAGGACTTGAAAGTGCTATATGAAGGAGCTATGGAAGAGTTAGGTGGAAAGATTGACTTTGTACTGCATTCTATTGGGATGTCAGTAAATGTACGTAAGGGAAAGGCTTATTATGAGCAAAACCACGATTGGACTATGAAAGGTTATGATGTTTCAGCTTTGTCATTCCATAAAACAATGCAAGCTGCTTGGGAATTAGATGCTTTAAGTGAGTGGGGGTCAGTTGTTGGACTTTCTTATATTGCTGCTCAAAGAGTATTTCATACATATAACGATATGGCAGACAACAAGGCTATGTTAGAATCTATTGCAAGAAGTTTTGGTTACCATTACGGAATAAGAAGAAATGTGAGAGTAAATACAATTTCTCAATCACCAACAGATACTACTGCTGGTAGTGGAGTAGCTGGTTTTGATGGTTTTTACAGGTTCGCTAATGATCTTTCTCCTTTAGGAAACGCTACATCTGATGAGTGTGCAGATTATTGCATTTCTATGTTTTCTGATTATACAAGAAAAGTAACTATGCAAAACTTATTTCATGATGGAGGTTTCTCTTTTACTGGAATGAGTGAAACAGCAATGGCTACTTATCTAAAAGTGATGGAAGATGAAAAAGAAGTTTCTGATAAAAAATAATTATAATTTACTAGCCTTTCTTGACTGACTTTTTTTGTTTTACCTTAGGTTTAGTTATTTTCATTGTTAGAGTAGATTTATCCTTGTTTAAGCTGACTTTAATTGTATCGCCTTCTTTTATTTGAGCATTTATTATCTCTTCTGATAACGGATCTTCAAAATATTTCTGAATAGCTCGTTTTAAAGGTCTGGCTCCAAATTTAGAATCAAATCCTTTTTCAGCAATAAAATCTTTAGCATCTTCCGATATTTTAACGGTATATCCTAAAGTGTCTATACGTTTTAATAAGCTATCCATTTCAATATCTATAATTTTATCAATATCTTTTTTCTCCAAACTATTGAATACAATTACATCATCAATTCTATTTAAAAATTCAGGTGCAAAAGCTCTTTTTAAAGCTTTTTCAATTACTCCTTTTGAGTGATTGTCAGAATTATTAATTTTAGCTGTAGTGTTAAATCCTATACCTTGTCCGAAATCTTTTAATTGACGAGCTCCAATATTTGAAGTCATTATAATAATAGTATTCTTAAAACTAATTTTTCTTCCTAAGCTATCGGTCATCTGACCATCATCTAATGCTTGTAATAAAATATTAAATATATCAGGATGTGCTTTTTCAATTTCATCAAGTAAGATAACAGAATAGGGCTTTCTTCTTACTTTTTCAGTAAGCTGTCCACCTTCTTCATAGCCTACATATCCAGGTGGAGCTCCTACCAATCTACTTACTGCAAATTTTTCCATGTATTCACTCATATCTAAGCGGATAAGTGATTCTTGTGAGTCAAACATTTCTTCTGATAAAGCTTTGGTAAGTTGTGTTTTTCCAACACCTGTTGGTCCTAAGAAGATGAATGAACCAATAGGTTTGTTTGGATCTTTTAGTCCAACTCTATTCCTGCGAATAGCTTTTACAACTTTCTCAACCGCTTCATCTTGTCCAATAATTTTGGCTTTAATACTTTCTGTCATTGATGAAAGTTTCTTTCTTTCTTGTGACGCAATTCTGTTTACAGGAATTCCTGTCATTATTGAAACTACATCTGCTACATTTTCTTCTGATACAATTTCTTTATGTGCTTTTAATTCCTTCTCCCATATATCTTTAGCATGTTCAAGTTGAGCGGTGATTTTCTTTTCACTATCTCGTAATTCAGCTGCTATTTCAAATTTCTGCTTTTTGATAGCACCTTTTTTCTGAATTGTAATCTCATCTAGATTAGATTCTAAATTTATAATGTTTATTGGAACTTTAATATTAGTTATATGTACTCTTGATCCTGCTTCATCCAATGCATCAATAGCTTTGTCTGGTAAGAATCTATCATTCATGTACCTGTCTGTTAATATCACGCAAGCTTTTATTGCATCAGCAGTATAACTTACATTATGATGTTCTTCGTATTTAAACTTTATATTTGTAAGTATTTCTATTGTTTCATTAATTGAAGTAGGTTCAATCATTACCTTTTGAAATCTTCTTTCTAAAGCGCCATCCTTTTCGATATGTTGACGGTATTCATCAAGGGTCGTTGCGCCAATGCATTGTAACTCCCCTTTTGCTAAGGCAGGCTTAAACATATTGGAAGCATCTAATGATCCTGAAGCGCCTCCAGCGCCAACTAAAGTATGTATTTCATCAATAAATAAAATGATATCAGGATTTTTCTCTAATTCGCTAATGATTCCTTTCATTCTTTCTTCAAATTGCCCCCTATACTTAGTTCCAGCAACTAAAGCGGCTAAATCAAGCATTACAATTCTCTTGTTGAATAAAACTCTTGAGACTTTTCTTTGTACTATTCTAAGAGCTAAACCTTCAGCGATAGCGGATTTCCCAACTCCTGGTTCTCCAACTAAAATTGGATTATTCTTTTTCCTTCTGCTTAGTATCTGGGATACTCTTTCAATTTCTTTGTGCCTTCCTACAACAGGATCTAACCTTCCTTCATTAGCGTATTTTGTCAGATCTCTTCCAAAATTATCCAAAACAGGTGTTAGGCTTTTAGAAGTTGATTTTGGTTTTTCAATTTTTGACGAGCCAAAAACATCATCATCTTCATTTTCATCATCATCCTCAAAAGAATCATCATGTTTTGAGCTAATATCAATATTATGAGAATCATATTCTTCTAAAATTATTTCATAATTAAGATGTAAATGCTTGAAGGATATGGTAACAATATTGCTTTTATCAAGAAGGATAGCTAGAAGTACATGAATTGTTTTTATCTCATCTTCTCCTAAGTTTTTACGCTCCATTATTGATTTCTTAAGAATACGTTCTGTTTGTTTCTTGAAATCGATACTATCTTTATCAATATTAGTTCTACTGCTTTTTTTTGCAATATTACTTTCAATAATAATGCGTAAATCTTTAGGGTCTATTCCTAAACCTTTTAATGTATCTATTGCAGTACCACCTCCTTCACGCAAGATACCTAAAAACAAATGTTCAACCCCAATACTTTCTCCTCCTAATCTAATTACCTCTTCTCTTACGTACGTAAAAACATCCTTCATTCTGTTTGAAAATCCTGTATTCATAACTTGTTGTTTTAATTTAATCTAAATCTGCTGCAAGATACTTACTAAAAACCTATATTCTACAATAGTATTACTTCATTTTTTCTAACAAATATTGTTCATAACTTATAATGTAAAAATAATGTGTTTTACTATTATAAAATACGCAAATTTCTTTTATTTGTTACCTTAACGTAAAAAAGAAAATATATGTCATTGGGTGAGAAGATTATTCCTATTAATATTGAGGAGGAAATGAAGTCAAAGTACATTGATTATTCAATGTCAGTTATTGTGTCAAGAGCTTTGCCAGATGTAAGAGATGGATTGAAGCCGGTACACAGAAGGGTTTTGTTTGGAATGCATGAGCTAGGAATTAAATCTAATACAGCTTATAAGAAATCAGCAAGAATTGTTGGAGAGGTTTTAGGTAAGTTTCATCCCCATGGTGATACTTCAGTTTATGATGCTATGGTTCGTATGGCTCAACCTTGGAGTTTGCGTTATATGTTAGTTGATGGGCAAGGAAATTTTGGTTCTGTTGATGGAGACAACCCTGCGGCAATGCGTTATACAGAGGCAAGAATGCGTAAAACAGCAGAAGATATGTTGTTAGATATAGATAAAGAAACAATTGATTGGAACTTAAATTTTGATGATACATTAAAAGAGCCATCAGTTTTACCAGCAAGATTACCTGCTTTGCTTTTAAATGGTGCAACTGGTATTGCTGTAGGTATGGCAACTAATATGCCTCCACATAACATTACTGAGATTGTGAATGGTACTCTTGCTTACATTGAAAAGAGAGGTGATTTAGAAATTGCCGATTTAATGGAGCATGTAAAAGCGCCTGACTTCCCAACAGGAGGGACAATTTATGGTTATGATGGAGTGCGTTCTGCTTTTGAAACTGGTAGAGGGCGGATTGTTATAAGGGCAAAGGTTCGTTTTGATGAGTCAGGTTCAAGAGAGCAAATTATTGTTGATGAGATTCCATATATGGTGAATAAGGCTAATATGATTAAGCAAACTGCTGATTTAGTAAATTCTAAAAAGTTAGATGGAATTGCTGATATTAGAGATGAATCAGATAGAAATGGAATGCGTATTGTTTATGATTTAAAGCGTGATGCAATTCCTAATATTGTGTTAAATAAATTATACAAGTACACTGCTCTACAGTCCTCATTTTCAGTTAATAATATCGCACTTGTAAAAGGTAGACCTCAGTTATTAAACTTAAAAGAATTGATTGGTCATTTTGTAGATCATAGGCATGAAGTTTTAGTTAGAAAAACAAAATATGAATTAGCAGCAGCTGAAAAGAGAGCGCATATTTTAGAGGGTTTATTAATTGCATTAGATAATTTAGATGCAGTAATTAAATTAATTCGTTCTTCTCGTACTCCAGAGGATGCTAGAAATGGATTGATTAGTAATTTCAAATTATCGGAAGTACAGTCAAGAGCTATTTTGGACTTAAGGTTACAAAAGCTTACTGGCCTTGAGATGGATAAGATAAAAGCTGAGCATGCTGAAATAATGGAAAGAATAGTCCAGCTAAACTTAATATTATCTGATGAAGATTTAAGATTCACAATGCTTGCTGATGATTTAAAAGAAGTAAAAGAAAAGTATGGTGATGAGAGAAGATCTAATATTGAATATTCTTCATCAGAAGTAAGTATTGAAGATATGATACCAAATGAGGAAGTATTAATTACTATTTCACATTTAGGTTATATAAAAAGAACATCATTAACTGAATACCGATCACAAAATAGAGGTGGAGTAGGAAGTAAAGGTGCTACTACTAGAGATGAAGATTTTGTAGAAGAAATGGTAATGGCAAATAATCATGATTATATGTTATTCTTTACAGAACAGGGCAGATGTTTCTGGCTGAAAGTCTATGAAATCCCTGAAGGAGGAAAAACAGCAAAGGGTAGGGCTATACAAAATATGATTAACTTACCTAAGGATGATAAGGTTATGGCTTATATTAATACTAAGGATTTAAAAGATGAGGAATACATTAATTCTCACTATATAGTAATGTGTACTAAGAAAGGAGTTATTAAAAAGACTTCATTAGAACAATACTCTCGTCCTAGAACAAATGGAATTAATGCAATTACTATCCGTGAGGGAGATCAATTATTAGAAGCTAAAATGACTACTGGTAATTCTCAAATCATGATGGCTGTTAAATCAGGTAAATCGATCCGTTTTGAAGAAGAAAAAGTAAGATCAATGGGTCGTACTGCTGCAGGAGTAAGAGGAATTAGATTACCATCAGAAGATGATGAAGTTGTAGGAATGATTTGTATCAATGATATGGAATCATCTGTTTTAGTAGTTTCTGAAAATGGATATGGTAAGCGTTCAGCTGTTGAGGATTACAGAATCACAAATAGAGGAGGGAAAGGAGTGAAAACCATTAATGTTACTGAGAAAACAGGTGGTTTAATTGCTCTTAAAAATGTTACTGATGCTGATGATTTAATGGTAATTAATAAGTCAGGAATTACAATTAGAATTGGTGTAGACAGTTTAAGAGTAATGGGTAGAGCAACTCAAGGAGTGAAGATTATTAGATTGAGAGATGAGGATAGTATAGCTTCAGTTGCTAGTGTTTCTAAATGGGAAGAGGAGGAAGAGCTGTTATTAGATGAAGAAGGAAATGTAATTAAAAATGAAGTTGTTGATGCTATTGACAATGAAGATACAGTAACTAATAAAACTTCTCCAGAAGAAAATGAAGACAATAATACGAACAAAAACAATGAGGAAAATGAAGAAAACTAATCTTTTTACATTAGCATTGCTATTTTCAACAGCGCTAGTAGCGCAAGATCTTACTGAAACAACTTTAATAAAACCTGCAAGCAATAACCCTATGGATATTCCTTATGAAAAATGGGAGCTTCCAAACGGATTAACTGTTCTAATTCATGAAGATCATTCTGACCCTATTGTACATGTAGATGTTACATATCATGTTGGAAGTAATCGTGAAGCAGCTGGAAAATCAGGCTTTGCTCATTTCTTTGAACATATGATGTTCCAAGGCTCAGAACATGTAGCTGATGAGCAGCATTTTAGAATTATTGGTGATGCTGGAGGTACTTTTCAAGGAACAACTAATTCTGATAGAACTAATTATTATGAAACACTTCCTAGTAATTATTTAGAGACCGCTTTATGGTTAGAATCAGATAGGATGGGTTTTATGCTAAATGCAGTGACCCAAGAAAAGTTTGAAAATCAGAGAGATGCAGTAAAAAATGAAAAATATCAAAATCAGATTAACCAACCTTACGGAATGAGCACTGAGATTTTAGGACAAACTTTATATCCGCCATCTCATCCTTATAGCTGGCCTGTAATTGGATATGTAGATGATTTGGATAGAGCTACACTTCAAGATTTAAAAGACTTCTTTTTAAGATGGTATGGTCCAAATAATGCAATTCTTACTATTGCTGGCGATATTACTACAGAAGAAGTAATGCCATTAGTTGAAAAGTATTTTTCAAGTATTGAAAGAGGAGCAACTGTTAGAAGAAAAAAAGTTAGCACACCTAGGCTTTCATCTGATGTGTATACAGGCTATACTGATAACGTATATTTACCTTTCACTGATGTTGTTTTCCCTACAGTACCTAATTATCACAAGGATGAAGCGCCTTTAGATATGTTAGCTGCTTTAATGGGAGATGGAAATAATTCCTTATTCTATAAGAATTTTATTAAATCAGAAAAAGCAATGCAAGCTAGTGTTTATCATCCCTGCCGTGAGCTAGCAGGTGAGTTTCATTTCACAGTTCTTACTTTCCCTGATTGGCAAGAAGATCCTGGAATTTACTTCAATAATATTGAAGCCGATATTAGAAACACAATTGCTGAATGGGAAGAGCAAGGATTTACTGATGAAGAGTTAGCTATGGTTAAAACAGAAATGGAAACACAAATGATTAGTCAAAAGACATCCATTTCTTCTAAAGCATCTGCAATTTCTTCGATGGAGTGGTTAGGTAGAGGAAGGTATAATGTTTCTGATATGATTAAAATGTATAATGATGTTACTAGAGAGGATGTTATTAGAGTATTTAATAAATATATTAAAAACAGAAAAGCAGTTTTTTTAACTGTTCGTCCTAAAAGCCCTTTTGTAAAGGAATTAGATAGTATTATTAGTGTCAACCCAAATGTTAATTTAATTCTAAAGGAAGATCCACAATATGAAAACTTAGTATACAAAAGACCTGAAGATAGTTTTGAAAGAGATGTACAGCCAACAGCTGGACTTCCTAAAGCACCACAAGTTCCTGAATACTATAAGACAACATTTGAAAATGGTCTTAAAGTAATTGGAACAAAAACCTCTGAAACACCAAAGGTATACCTAAGATTAACACTTAAAGGAGGTTCACTCTTAGAAGAAGCTAAAAAAGTTGGTTTGGCTTCATTTACTGCTGATATGATGAATGAAAGTACAAAAACAAAAGATTCAGAAGCTATAAGTGTTGCTTTAAGAAGCTTAGGTTCTTCTATTTCTTTTTCTTCAAGTGGAACTGAAACCTTTATGTATATTGAAACAATGACTAAAAACTTGGATGCTACTTTAGTTTTGGCAAAAGAAAAGTTATTGGAACCTGCATTTAATGCTGAAGATTTTAAAAGAGTAAAAAAACAAACAGAAGAAGGTTTTGAGTCTATGAAAAAGAATGCTCAATTTTTAGCATCTACAAATTACACTCATAAGTTATTTGGTGAAACTCCATTTGGAAGAATGCGGACTAGTAAAACAATTAAAAAGATAAAAATTAGTGATATTCAAGCGTATTATGATGCATTTTATTCCCCGTCAGTAGCTTCATTAGTTATAGTGGGTGATATTGATGAAAGTACTATTATATCAAAACTTGATTTCTTAAAGAACTGGAGTGGAGAGGATGTAAATATTCCCAATCCATCTGATTTTGATTTCCCGGAATCACAAGAAACACAAATCTATATAATTGATAAAGAAGGAGCCTCTCAATCAAATATATTTTTAGGACATACTGCTGATAATTTCGATGTTGCAGGAGATCACTTTAAATCTAATGTTATGAATTATCCTTTGGGTGGCGGTGCTAGTGGTAGATTATTCCTAAACTTAAGAGAGGACAAAGGATACACATATGGAGTGTATTCTTTCTTTAGAGCTTCAGAATATACAGGAGCATTTACTGTTTACTCATCAGTAAAAACAGAAGCGACAGATAGTGCATTAGTTGAAATATTTAATGAGTTAAATGCTATGACTACAACAGGAGTAACTGCCGATGAATTGGCTTCAACAAAAAGTTCAATATTAAATAGTGAAGCGTTAGAATATGAATCTCCAAGGAAGAAGCTTGGTTTCCTAAATAAGATGTTAAAACACGATTTGGATAAGAGCTTTATTGATGCCCAAACTGATGTATTAAATAACATCACCCTAGATGAAATTAATTCATTAGCTAAAGCTAAAATTCATCCTGAGAAAATGACTATAGTAATTGTTGGAAATAAATATTTGATTAAAAAGAAATTACAAAACCTACAATCCAACACTGATGGAGTCAAATATAACTTTAAAGTAACAGAAATTAAACTATAAAATCATGATAAAAAAAGGACTTTTAACATTACTAGTATTAGTTTTGTTTACTAACATTATCTCTGCACAAAAGCATAATGTTGTAAACGCATCTATTGCTTTAAGGAACGAGGAATATGTTGATGCTAAAAAATACATTGATGAAGCTTATGAAACAGAGAGTACATCAAATGATGCTAAAATGTGGAACTATCGCTCACAAATCTATTTGCAAATTGCATTAAAAAAATCTGACTTGGATGCAAATGCTATTTTTAAGGCGACTGAAGCGCACTTAAAGTGCTTACAAACTGATAAAAAAGGTAGAGTTATTGTTAGAAAATGGACAGCAAAGGAAGATGTTTTAGCTAGAACTATACAATGTGGTTATAAGTTGTTTAATAAAGCTATTGAAGAATATAATATAGGTAACTACAAAAGTTCTTTAAAACATTATGCTGCAATTTCTGAAATCATTCCTCTAGACACTGAGGATCAGTTAAAAAGAGGTAATATTACTAGAGAAACAATATTGTATAATTCTTTTTTCTCATCAAATAAGTTGAAAGATAATGCAAAATCAAAAGAGTTATTACAACAGTTAGTTGATATTAACTTTAATGAACCAGCTATTTTTGTTCACATGAGCAGTATCCTTATTGAAGAAGGGGAAACTGACAAAGCACTAGAATATTTAGCTTTAGGTAGGGAGAGCTTTGAAGAGGACCAAGGGCTTATTAATACTGAGATTAATTTGTATATTCAGTTGGGTAGAACTTCTGAACTCATAGGTAAGTTAGGTGAAGCAATTGCTTTAGATGAAGAAAATGAGTTATTGTATTTTAATAGAGGTACAATTTATGACCAAGAAGGGGATATTAATAATGCTGAAAAAGATTATATAACTGCTATTGCATTAAATCCTTCAGCATTTGGAGCTAACTACAACTTGGGGGCACTTTATTTTAATCAAGGAGTTGAAACTAAAAATAAAGCAAATGCAACTTCAAATAACTCTCTTTATGAAAAATTGAATAACGAGGCTGATGCAGTATTTGCAAAAGCCTTACCATTTTTGGAAACGGCACACAATTTAAATGCTGACGATAAAAACACTTTACTGTCTTTAAAACAATTGTATTATTTAAAAAGTGATTACGCAAAGTCAGAAAAAATGAAAAAGCTTATTACTGAGTTAAAATAAATTTTTCCTTTATTTCTATTCTTATTCTTTATTAATTAAAAAAAATATAAAATGAAAACTAAATTAATTGCATTATTAATTATATCAATAATTTTTAATTCTGAAATAATTTCCCAGAATATATTTAGCAAGAATACTAAGAATAAAATTATTGATCCTATTGAGTTAAAAACAAAAAATTGTGAAATTTACAAGGGTCTTTTCACAATGTATCAAAGTAAAAAAGATGGTAAATCATACATTGAAATTGATTCTACTCATCTTAATAAAGAGTTTATTTATTTCAGTTATATTGAAAATGGAGTTACTGATGCAGGCGCTGTAAAAGGTAGCTATAGAGGTTCAAAAATAATAAAGATTAATAAATTCTATGATAAAATTGATTTCACCATAGAAAACACCTCATTTTATTTTGATGATGACAGTCCACTTAAAAAGGCAGAAAACACAAATATTAATACTCCAATTATTATTTCAGAAACAATTATTGCTACTAGTGGAGATAAAAAAAGGTTTCTACTAAATGCAGATAATATGTTTCTTAATGAATCTTTCCAACAAATTAAATATTCATACCCTGGAGCATATAAGGGATTTAAGCTTGGTAACTTAAGTAAGAATAAAACTAGATATGATAAAATCAGAAACTATCCTGAAAATACTGATATTGTAGTTAATTATTTTTATGAAAGTAAATATCCATCAAAAAGAGGTGGGGGGGCAATTACTGATTCTAGAAATGTATCTGTTCTTGTTCAGCATAGTTTGGTTAAAATGCCAGATGATAATTTTAGATCTAGAAAAGATGATTCAAGAGTAGGGTTTTTTACTACAAAATCGAATAATATGACTAGCGTAGATCAAGTCAATTATAGAGATTTTATTAATAAATGGAGATTAGAAAAAAAGGATACTACACTATTACTTTCTGAACCTATTAAACCTATTGTTTGGTGGATTGAAAATACAACACCACTTGAATTTAGGGATATTATTAAAGAAGGTGTTGAAAGATGGAATATAGCTTTTGAAAAAGCAGGTTTTATAAATGCTATTCTGGTTAAAGTTCAACCTGATACTGCTGAATGGGATGCTGGTGATATAAGGTATAATGTTTTGCGATGGACATCTTCTCCAAATCCACCATGGGGAGGATATGGCCCTTCATTTGTTAACCCTAGAACAGGTGAGATTCTAGGTGCTGATATAATGCTAGAATGGTCTTATATTACAAATAGAATAGTTGCAGATGAGTTGTTTAATGAATCTCATCAAGGAGATAATCATTTGTGTTCTGCATCAAAGGTTCAGCAAATAGAAAATTCTTTTGGCCTAAATTATATTAAGAATATGAACTTATCTGATGAGCTCGAAAAGGAATTAGTCAAACAATCATTATACAGATTAGTTTTACATGAAGTAGGTCATACATTAGGTTTGAATCATAATTTTAAAGCAAGTACACTTCTTAGTAATGATGAGTTAAATAATAAGGAGATAGTAAAAGAAAGAGGGGTTACATCATCTGTAATGGATTATCCTGCTATCAATATCACAAAAGACCCTAATAATCAAGGTCTATATTTTGATGTAAAACCTGGGTATTATGATATGTGGGCAATTGAATTTGGGTATACTGAATATAATGAGTCTGAAAATGAAGATAAATTGTTAGCTGATATATTATCTAGATCTACTGAAAAGGAACTTGCATTTGCAAATGATGCATTAGATATGAGATCGCCAGGTAGAGGAACTGACCCAAATGCTATGATTTATGATCTTTCAAATACTCAAATTGAGCACTCTAATGATAAAATTGAGATGATTTTTGAGATATTAAAAGACTTAAAAACCAAATATACTAGTGATAATAATACATATGAAGAACTATATCGATCATATAGAACCCTAGTTTATTCTTATTATCAAACATTGAATATTGTTTCAAGACAAATCGGGGGAGTGAAGGTTGATCTTTCTCACATTAATCAAAAATCAACTAACAAACCATTCGAAAGTGTTGATGAAAAAACTCAGAAGGAAGCTCTTGCTTTAATTGCTAAATATGGATTTAGTAATAAAATCTTATTGCAAAAAGATTTAATACCTTTTTTGCAGACCCAAAGAAGGGGTTTTAAGGTTTCTACTGATCCTACAATTCATCAAAGAATACTTTCGTACCAAAATAGATTGCTTGATCATTTACTTCATCCTATTGTTTTGCTGAGATTTTCTAACTCTAGTTTATACGGAAATGACTATAAACTTCCATATTATATGATTGATTTGAGAAATTCTATTTTTGAATCAGATTTAAATACAGATGTTTCTACTATAAGGCAAAACCTTCAAACAGCATATGTTAATCGATTATTGAAAATTTTAGATTCAAAATCAAGATTTGATAATATGACTAAAAGTTCTGCTTATTTTAATATATCATGGCTAAAGACAAATCTTAATACAAGTACTGGAGATCTGCAAACAAAGCAGCATAAAGAATATTTATTATTCCTTATAGATTCTTTTATCAATAATTAAATTAGTTTATTTTTAATAATAGGGTGTAATCACAAATAATAAAATTTAACATAATATTAATTATAGGACAAAAAGAGTTTTTTGTTTATATCTAGTAATAAATGTAAAATAAGTTAGTTATAAAGTTTATTATTTAGACATTAACGAATTTACTCTCCTTTAGCTATAACGAATAAATACTATTAGTTGCGGCTTTGATTACTGCTAATGCCGCCTGTTCTCCAGAAATCATAGCTGCATTAATTGAGGCATTCAATTGTGTGTCACCCGCTAAAAATAAATTCTTTGAAAGCTGTGTTTCAGAAGGTTTCATTTTATATTTTATATTTTCAAGTTTTGGCAACGCTTTAGTAATTCGGTATTGTTTAATAAATCGCAATATGGTAATATCACAAAGTACTTTTAACTCTTCCTTAACAGCAGTAACTAATTCATGCTCAGAAAGGTTCTGGTCATCTATTACGGTAACACACAGAAGTTCATGAGCTGGCTTTGTCACACTGGATAAGCTGGTATTATAAACTATATTATTCACTAAACTACCTGGCGTAGCAATCAAACCAATTAAGGGTTTATTTATCACTCTTGTTGTGGTTTCAAAATATAATGTTACGCATGACCTCCATTCAATAGATTGTTTTTTAATATTTGATATTAAGTTATTAGCGGGAATTGTTAAAATTGTAAAATCGCTTTCTAACTTTCTTCCATTTTTAAGAGTAATTTTACCTTCTTCTACAGTCACTACTTTTGTGTTGTATTGGAAAGTTGTGGTTTTTAAATTGTTTAATAATTGCTTTGGAATTGCCTCCATACCTGCTTTTGGAATCGCTGCATGGCCTTCACCAAACATTTTATATACGAATTCAAACATTCTACTTGATGTTTCTAATTGATTTTCAAGAAAAATGCCGCTAAAAAATGGAATAAAGAAATCATTAAGTATTTGCTTAGAAAACCCAAGTTCTCTTAAGTAACTAATCGTAGTTTGTTCTTTTTCTGAAAAGATATCAGTCAGAGATTTCTTTTTTATTTTATGGTTGAGCTTTAATATTTTATACTTATCAGAGATGCTACCTATTCCTGAGAACAAGGTAGAAATCAGCAATGAAATATCTCGCAAAGGATCGCCTATAATACTTTGTCTGTGTGCTTTAAAAATAGAAGCACCAGGCAAAAAAATCTGTAATTCAAGAGCTTTGTAATCTAGATATTTTATAACAGCAGGATAGGCTGTTAATATTACTTGAAAACCATGATCTAATTGATATCCATCAATAATATCAGTTTTTATGCGTCCTCCAACCCTTTCTGTTGCTTCTAATACAGTTGGGTTAAAGCCATTTTTTTCTAATATGCTAGCTGCAATTAACCCACTTACCCCACCACCAATAATATGTATTTTACAGTCTTTTTTATTCATAATAACTTGCTGTCAAAGCTTTTTATTTTATTAATTTAACACAAGAAAATAAATTTAAAAAATTAAAATCAACCTATCTCCTCTTTGACTCTAATTTATGACTATCATTTTAGATTAACGTGTGTTTGTAAGAGACGTTTCTTTTCTCTTTGTACGGCTGGGTGTTTTTTATGTGTCCATATTTTATCTCGTGCCTTTCTAGAACTATTTTGAAGATCAACTATTGGAAGTGGATAATCTGTACCTATTACTACACCACAAAACATTTGTTCCATTGCTGACATCTTCCAGGGTTCATGAATATAGGCTATTGGAACCCTGTTAAGTTCAGGCACCCATTTTTTTATAAATATACCTTCTGAGTCATGCTCTTGAGAGTTTTTTACAGGATTGTATAATCGAATGGTATTTATTCCAGTTGTCCCTGCCTGCATCTGAAACTGCGGAAAATGAATCCCTGGTTCATAATCTAAAAACTGTTGTGCTAAATAATAAGTGCCATCTCTCCAATCTTGATCTAAGTTGAATGTGAAGAAAGATACTAGCAAAGCACGCATTCTAAAGTTTATCCAGCCTGTTTTTCTAACAGCACGCATACATGCATCTACAAGTGGAAAGCCTGTACTACCCTCTTTCCATGCTTTTATAAAGTCTTTATTTTTATCATGTGCTAACAACTCATAGCCGTTATTAATACAAGCGGTTTCATAATTGCATTCTACTTCAAATTTTTGAATAAAATGACAATGCCAGTGTAACCTTGTGAGCATGGCCGAAAATGCTCCACTATTTTTAGTTCCATTGGGATGTGTACCTATAAATTGAAAGGCTTGTTTAATACTTATGTTTCCCCAGGCTAAATATGGTGATAGTCTACTGCAAGATACCCTACTTTCATTTGGTTTTGAAATGTGTTTCTGATAATTAAATCCTCTTTTATCTGTAAATGATTTTAAATATCTCCATGTATTTTTCTCGCCTGCAGGTTGGTATTCCTTATTATATGCCTTTATTTTATCTTCAAATTTAGTAGGTATTAAAAAGTTGTGATTTAAAAATGGGGAATTTGAAATAGTATATGTGTTTTGAAGAATTGGGGTTTGCATTTTTTTGTGCCACTGCTTGTTCCAATTTTTACGGTTTTTAATTCCTCTTAAAATTCCATCACGTTGGGATTCTTGCCAATCAATTTGATGTGTTTTACAGAAATTTTTAATTATTTTATCACGATTCCATGATTGTTGAGTTCCGCTTTCTTGATAACTAAAGATAGAACGTATATCAAACTGTTTATATAAGTTTTGAAATACCGCTTCTGCTTCTGCATAAAACACTTCCACTCTCCTGTTGAATGGTGCAAACGTTTTATTTAATACTAAAAGAGAATGGTATACAAACTGAAGGTGCCGTGTGCTGGTATCTGGGTAGTTAATACTTGAAGGCTCAAACAAATAAATAATGTGATACGGAATGCCTTCACGTTCTGCTTTTAATAAAGGAGCGTGATCTTGAGATCTGAGGTCACGTTTTAACCAAACAATATTTACTGTTTCTTTATTCATTACCTTAGCTGTTTTTCACATTTTTTCCAAAATGAAAAGAAGGACGGAAAATACCCATTCACTTCAAACATCCAATCTCTAGCGTCTTCAGTACCTTTGTAATGTGTATTTAAAGGATGTTCTTTAAAGAATATGCTTTTGAGTTTATGTTCTGAAACAAGAGCGTTAAACTCACCCACATAAATTTTAATATTATTTATATTATCTTTAGAAAGTTTAATAATAAAATCTATTGTTTTTTGTGAAATGGGATAGCTTTCAAAATGAGATGGTTCGAGTAAAAGTATTCTGTTAACTGAATCGTCCTTTCTCCACAATGGATCTAGGTTATAAAAGTTATAAATACAACTTGGAAGTGCTGAATCAATTTCTAAATGTGTTTGTTTAGGTAATGTAGTTTTTAGAGCAATAGAGTCACATTTTTTTAAAATTTCTGGTGTTTCAAGAGTTATAAAGTCTTCATAAGGTACATCTAAAAATGTTTCTTTTTGATCTGTAAAACAGAATCTATTAATGTTGTTTTGATTTGCAAAATATTTCTTATTAGAATTTGTTCCCGCAACCCATTGCCAATTTAGCGCATTACTACCCCAATCTGCATCTAGTAGATGGTAGTACATCCAATGTGCAGGAATTTTCCAGTGACTTTGAGCTATATTACAAGAAAGTGATGCAATATACATTCTTAAGTGATTATGCATATAACCTGTTTTATATAATTCATTAACTGCATTATCTATAGCTATAATTCCAGTTTTTGCTTCTACAATTACTTTTGAAATAGAGTGATTTGAAATAGATTTTTGAGTATTTTTTAAATCATTATTTATTAAATTTTTTTTAGTAATCCACACTTGTTGCCAATAATCTCGCCAGGCTAATTCTTGAATAAATTTTTCAATTTGATTAGCTTTATATCCTTTTTTTAAAACTTCTTCCAATATAAATTTTGTAGATATAACCCCTCTAGATATGTACGGAGATAAATAGGTTATTGCGCCATTTATGTAATTACGTGTTGATCCATATTTAACAGGGTCAATAGAACGCACTCTTTGTAGGATTTCATTATATGTAGTAGGAAAAATTGTGTATTCTTCTTTAAATAATTCCATTTTATTGCAATTTTCAGATTTACTTCAGTTAGATATTAATAATTTAAAATTAATTATCTGAGTTTATTTTTTTTACTCTATAAAGATATAACATGTTTTTTCTTTTATTACCATTCTTTAATTAAAAATATATACTATTACAACTACCTACCTATATTATATTTCATATCATTATAAAAAAAATAATCATTTTTTTTGGTGTTTATAAGATGTTTTGTGATAGGAGCATTTTTTGAAATGCAAAATACTTCAGTACCACTTACCATTAGTTTGCCAAATGGAATTGAAATTAAAAACGCTCCTTTATCTGTAATTATTAATTGTGAGGCCTTGGATGCTAAATCTGTAAAGAATTGTTGAGTTTTTGAAATTTCAGTTTCAATCTTTTGAATTTCAATTTGCGCCATTTCTCTGCTGGTTTCAAATTTATCTCCAGCACTGCTTTTGGTATCAGAGTTCCTAGAATCGATTGCTTGTTTAAGGTTAGTCATTAAATAGGATAACTTACTTAGTAATTGTTTATCAAGTTCAGCAATTACTACTGATTTAGTTAACACTATTTTTTCCTTAGGTTTACTCCTTTATCACCTCTTGATATCGATCTTTTATATTTTCTGTCTCTAGCTTTACGCCACTGATCTCTATCATTTACTTGCTGGTTTTTCTCACTTTTTTCATGGAAACCAGAATTTTCTCTTTCTTCCTTCTTATCATTTCTGAATACATTTTTTCCGTTTGCTCTATGTTCTTCAGTAGTTAATTGCTGAGTAATTTCTACTTCTTCAGGCATTTCCAATTCAAGAATTTTTTCACCCATTAATTCCTCAATCTTATCGGAGTAATATTCTTCTCTTTCGGTATAAAACAAGATAGATTTACCTTGCTCTTCTGCTCTTCCTGTACGCCCAATTCTATGCATATAGTTTTCAGGGAAAGTTGGCGTGTCAAAGTTAATTACATGCGATATTTTATCTAAATCCAATCCTCTGGCAATAATGTCAGTTGCAATTAATATTCTTACCTTTCCTTCATCATATTGATTAATGGACCTAAACCTATAGTTCTGCGATTTATTGGAATGAATTACAGCCAAATCAGAAAGAAAAAATTCTGACATTGATTCATACAATCTATCTGCAATTTTCTTGCTAGATACAAATACCAAGACTTTTTTCATCTCATCCTTATCATTAAGGATATTTGCTAATAAATTCTCTTTTGAATAGTAATTAGGAACAGCATATTTTGTTTGAGTTATATTATCAAGCGGTGTTCCACTTAATGCAATCTGTATTTTTTCAGGATTACTAAAAAAACTATTAATCAAATCGGAAACATCTTCAGTCATAGTTGCCGAAAACATTATATTTTGTTTTTTTATAGAAAGTAGTTCAAAGATATTGGTCAATTGAAAACGAAACCCCAAATCGAGCATTACATCTACTTCATCAATTACTACTTTTTTCACACCTTTTAATTGTAAGGCACGACAAAGTGCTAAATCATACAATCTTCCTGGAGTTGCTACTACAATATCAGCGCCATTTTCTAACCATTTCTTTTGTGTATTCATGTTGGTTCCTCCATAGACACCAACAACACGGCATGTAATGTATTTTGTTAACTGTTCTAGGGTTTCTACAACTTGAGCCACTAGTTCTCTGGTAGGTACTAAAATTAATATCCTAGGGTTGTTTTGTTTGGAATAACTTAATTCTTGTAATAGTGGTAAGCAATAGGCAATCGTTTTCCCTGTTCCTGTTTGGGCAATTCCTACAAGGTCCTTGCCCCCTAGTATTTTGGAATATGTTTCTTGTTGAATAGGAGTTTGTTGCTCAAAACCTAAATCATCAATTGCATTTTGCAATTGTTTATTAAGGTTAATTTCGTTAAAATTGCTCATCATTATTAATTTATGCAAAAATACCTTTTTAAATAAAATCCCCACCAAGTTGATGGGGATTTATCTTTTTTTAAAGAAATAAATTCGATATAATGATTACTATATATCATCTAGCTCCATCCACCTCATTTCTTTTTCATCAATAAGGTCTATCACTACACCCAATCGTTCACTTTTTTCCATTATTTCTGCTAATTCAATATTAGGAATTTGAATGTTACTTTCAAGCTCTGATTTTTCTTTTTCTAAATCTTGAATTTCTTTTTCCAAATTATTATATTCATATTGGTCATTAAAAGACAGTTTCTTTTTAGGGGCTTTAACTTTTGAATTTTGCTTTTCTAGATGCTGAATCTTTTTAAACTCTTTTTCTTGTGCTATTTCTTTTTCACGATATTCAGAGTAGGTGCAATAATGATCTTCTATTTCTCCATTGCCTGTAAATACAAAAAGATGTTCTGTTAATTTATCCATAAAGAACCTATCGTGTGATACTAGTATTAGGCAGCCTTTGTATTGTAAAAGGAATTCTTCTAATTTTGTTAAGGTGAGTAGGTCTAAATCATTGGTTGGCTCATCTAAAATCAGAAAATTAGGATTTTTCATAAGTACCGTAAGTAGATATAACCTTCTTCTCTCCCCACCACTTAATCTTTTTACTTCCGTGAATTGCATTTCTGGGGTAAACATAAAATGTTCTAATAACTGTGAAGCACTCACTTTTCTTTTATCGGACATTACAATAAATTCTGCAATATCTTTAAGTACGGTTATTACTCTTCTATCTTCATCAGTGTCTAATCCTCCTTGAGTGAAATAGCCATAATTTATGGTTTCTCCTACATTAATTTTACCGCTATCAGGATTTTCTCTGCCTGTTATGATATTTAAAAATGTACTCTTCCCTACTCCATTTTTACCTAGTATTCCTATGCGCTCTCCTTTTTTGAAGGTATAGTCAAACCCATCAAGAATAGTTAAATCTCCAAAACTTTTTTTAATATTTTTTAGTTCTAGAATTTTACCTCCCATCCTATCCATTTTTACATCAATATTCAGTTCTTGGGTTATTCTCTTGGAACTTGCTTTCTTCTTTATTTTATCAAAGTTATCTATTCTAGCTTTTGATTTTGTAGTTCTTGCCTTAGGTGAGCGTCTTATCCATTCTAGCTCTTTTTTCATAAGCTTTTGTGCCTTTCCAATTTCTACATCAAAATTACTTTCTCTCTCCGATCTTTTCTCTAAGAAATAGGAAAAATTTCCTTTATGATGATATAGGTTTCCTCCTTCTAATTCCATAATATTATTGCATACTCGCTCCAAGAAATACCTATCGTGAGTTACCATTAAGACAGTAATATTTTGTTGTTGCAAGAATTTTTCTAACCATTCAATCATTGATATATCCAAATGATTGGTTGGCTCATCTAAAAGTAATATATCCGCATTTTCTAATAATAAAAGTGCCAGTGATAGTCTCTTCTTTTGCCCACCTGATAAAGCACCTACTTTTTGCTGAAGATTATTGATGTTAAATTTTGAAAGTATTTGCTCACTTCTCCTTTGATAATCCCAAGCATTTTCTTGCTCCATTTTGGCAGTAAGTTCTTCAACTAATTTTTCAGATTGTGCATTCCCCTCCTTGCTATGATCTTCTACTGCTTTTTCATAATCCTTTACCAGAATACTTATCTTATTATGCGCACTATTTATAAGCTCATTTATAGTTAATCTGTCATCAAATATAGCATCTTGAGAAAGATAAGAAATCTTACATTCATTCCTGAAAATCACCTCTCCTTCATCTGCAGAATCTTGTCCTGCCAATATTTTTAGCATTGATGATTTACCTGTCCCATTATTGGCAATTAGAGCAACTTTATCTCCTTTGGATAAACCAAAACTAAGGCCTTCAAAAAGGATTCTTTCTCCAAAATTCTTTCCTAAATTTTCTACTGCTAATAAATTCATAATGCACTATTTTTTCCAGCCAAATAACCTGTCGTCCAAGCGGCTTGAAAGTTAAATCCTCCCGTTACTCCATCAATATTTAATAATTCTCCTGCAAAGTAAATTCCTTTATGGCGTTTACTTTCCATAGTTTGCATATCTATTTCTGATAAATCTATCCCTCCACAACTTACAAACTCTTCTTTAAAAGTTGTTTTTCCTTTAACTTCAAGCTCATCATTTAAAAGCATATTTATCAGACGGTTTTTATTCTTTTTAGCTAATTCATTCCAAATTTGATTTTCAGCTATTTCTAATTTATTCAGCATAAAATGCCATAATCGCTTGGGGATATCTAAAGGATTGTGCTTGTACATTTGTTTCCTGCTTGAAGTCAAATTACTAAATTGAGATCTTAACTCCTCTTCATTCATTGATAACCAATTTACCTGTACGCTAAAATTATAGTTTGCCTTGGCTAAATCCTGAGCTCCCCAAGCAGATAGTTTTAGTATTGCTGGTCCGCTCATTCCCCAATGAGTAATCAAAAGGGGTCCTGATTGTCTTAATTTACTACCTTTGATGGATGTGATTACATTAGGCACGCTAAGCCCCATAAGTTTAGTTATTGGGTTCTTAGGCATATTAAATGTAAACAATGAGGGTACTGGCTTTATAATTTTATAACCCAACTTTTTTAACCAATCCAATCCACTTTCTTTTGGACTTCCTCCACTTGCAATTATTACTTTATCAAAATGTAGTGTTTCTCCATTAATAGATAGGTTTATTCCATTTTCAATTGGTGTTATAGCACTAATTTTACTTTTATAAGAAAGCCTGATTCCTAAATTTTCAGCCGAATTTAGTAATAGATCAACAATAGTTTGGGAACTATTACTAGAAGGAAACATTCTGTTATCTGCTTCTGTTTTTAAGGTTACTCCTCTGCTTTCAAACCAATTAACAGTATCGGTTGTAAAAAAGTGATTGAATGATTTTTTGAGTTCTCTTCCTCCCCTAGGATAATTTTTTATTAGCTTTGAAATACTAAAGGTTGCATTGGTAACATTGCACCTACCACCTCCTGATACTTTTACTTTTACAAGTACTTTGTCTGTTTTCTCAAAGATAGTAACATTGGCCTTGGGATTAGTTTCTTTTGCAGTAATAGCTGCCATAAATCCTGCGGCACCACCACCAATTACTGCTATTTTCATTATCTCCTTTTTACTTGATCAAAAAGAACTATAAAGAAAGAAAGTTGAACTACTGTCTGAAAAATAAAATATATAGATGGCAAGATAATATATTCGTTTAATGAAAACAGTAAGTAAAGATTAATAAATCCAGCCAGAATTAAACCTGCAACTGAGTAGTAAATAACACGTCCTTTTAATTTTCTAAGACTAAATATTAAAATACTAGCTAGAAGCTCAAAACTTCCAATAAACTTTAAAAACATATAAGAAATCTCCCCTGCATCACCTTTTAAATTAATTACATCAAATTCTTTAGTAAAAAATATAACTAATAAGCCTAATGTAAATAAAATAAAAGCATAAGTTGTATAGAGTGTTTCTGTAATTGACGGTTGTTTTCGCTTTCCACTAGTTTTCGATCCCTTTTTCTCATTATCCATAGCTGTAGTTTTTATGAAATTCAAAGGTAATAAAAATGGAGGCTTTTATACCTCCATTTATATATCTATATTTTATGTTTTTATCTGTAGCTAATCTTACGCATTCTTAATGATTCTGGCGTAACTTCTAAATACTCATCAGCTTGAATATATTCCATGCTTTCTTCTAATGAAAAATCAATTTTAGGTGCAATTACAATTGTAGCATCAGTACCTGATTTACGCATGTTAGTTAATTGCTTTCCTTTAATAACATTAATATCTAAATCATCTTCACGACTATTTTCTCCAATTACTTGTCCTTTATAAATAGCTGTTCCTGGTGAGATAAAGAATTTCCCTCTATCCTGTAATTTTCCAATTGAAAATGCAGTTGAACTTCCTGCTTCCATTGAGATTAATGAACCTTTCATACGTTCAGCAATTTCTCCTTTATGTGGTCCATACTCTCTGAATCTGTGTGTCATAATAGCATTACCAGCAGTAGCAGTAAGCATATTGTTTCTTAATCCGATCAATCCTCTTGAAGGGATGTCAAATTCTAAATGTTGCAGATCACCTTTTGGTTCCATTACTAACATATCTCCTTTTCTTTGGGTAACCAAATCAATTGCTTTACCAGAGAATTCAGCAGGAACATCAATAACTAATGTTTCTAATGGTTCACATTTCTTGCCATCAATTGTTTTGTAGATTACTTGTGGCTTTCCAACTTGTAATTCAAATCCTTCTCTACGCATAGTTTCAATAAGCACTGACAAATGCAAGATACCTCTACCAAAAACATTAAATTTTTCTTCAGAAGTTCCATCTTCAACTTTTAAAGCTAAGTTTTTCTCTAGCTCCTTATATAGTCTATCTCTTAAATGACGAGAAGTACAGTATTTTCCTTCTTTACCAAAGAAAGGAGAATTATTAATTGTAAAAAGCATACTCATAGTAGGCTCATCAATAGAAATTCTTGGTAACTCTTCAGGATTATCCAAATCAGCTAAAGTATCTCCAATTTCAAAATCATCAATTCCAACCATTGAACAAATATCACCAGCACGAGCTGTTTTTACTTGTACCTTACCCATTCCTTCAAACACATGTAATTCTTTAATTCTTACTTTCTTTCTTACGCCATCAGCTTTACAGAGTATGTAATCTTTCCCTTCAACTAAATCTCCTCTAAAAATACGACCAATTGCAATACGACCAACAAACTTAGAGTAATCCAAAGATGTAATTTGCATTTGTGGTGTCCCTTCATTGTAAGGTGCTGCAGGGATTTCAGAAATTACGACATCTAGTAAAGCAGAAATATCATTAGTTTTTTCTTTCCAATCTAAACTCATCCATCCTTGTTTTGATGAACCAAAAATGGTAACAAAATCCAATTGATCTTCAGTAGCATCTAAATTAAACATTAAGTCAAAAATTGCATCTTGCACTAAATCAGGAGTACAATTTTCTTTATCTACTTTGTTTACTACAACAATAGGTTTTAATCCTAATTCAATTGCTTTACTTAGTACAAACCTTGTTTGTGGCATTGCACCTTCAAAAGCATCAACTAATAATAATACGCCATCAGCCATTTTAAGTACACGTTCAACCTCTCCTCCAAAGTCAGCATGCCCAGGTGTGTCAATTACATTAATTTTCACATCCTTATAAGTAACAGATACATTTTTAGAAAGGATAGTAATTCCTCTTTCTCTTTCTAAATCATTACTGTCTAATAATAATTCTGTTCTTTCTTTTCTTTGGTCAAGAACTTTACATTGGTCAATAATTTTATCGACTAAGGTTGTTTTTCCGTGATCGACATGGGCAATAATTGCTATGTTTCTGATTGATTGCATATTAAAATTTTAGGCGGCAAAATTACTCTTATTTTTCTCTTAAAAAAGAAAAGGCTAACAAATGTCAGCCTTTTCTGTAATATTCAAATAATGATTTTATTTAACTTCCATTTATCATGGTTGTTAGTAGTTCTCTATTGATTAATGATTATGACCTTTATGTAAGTCAACCTCTTCTTGTTTAACTCCCATTAATTCAACTTCAAAAATCAAAGTTGCATTTGGAGGTATCACTCCACCAGCACCTCTTTCGCCATAAGCTAAGCTAGGTGGTATAATAAAAGTTGCTTTTCCACCTACCTTTAATAATGCAATCCCTTCATCCCATCCTGGTATTACTCTTCCTTCTCCTAATGGAAATTCAATAGGAGCGTTTCTGTCGTATGAAGAATCAAATTTTGTACCATCGGCTAATTTACCTGTATAGTGTACAGATACTGTTTTTCCTGCTGTTGCTTGCGCACCTACACCTTCTTTAATCATAAAGTAAGCTAAACCACTTTTAGTAAATGTAGCTCCTTCAGTTAATTTTTTTATTGACTGAGTAGATTCATTTGCTTTTACAGAATTTAATTTTTCAATTTCTGCTTGAGTAGTTATAAATATATTGTTTGCATCAAAAGCTTTTGCAGCAGCACCCTCTCTAACAATAGTTACTGTATTGATTATATCATCTTGGGTAATAGCATTCACAACATCCATTCCTTCAACAACATTACCAAAAACTGAATGTTTCCCATCCAACCAAGAGGTTTCTTTATGCGTAATAAAAAATTGTGAACCATTAGTTGCAGGCCCTGAGTTTGCCATAGATAAAATTCCTCCCTTGTCATGCTTTAAGTCAGGATGAAATTCATCAGCAAATTTATATCCAGGATCGCCTGTTCCATTTCCATCAGGACAACCACCTTGAACCATAAAGTCAGCAATTACTCTGTGGAATTTTAATCCGTCATAGTAAGGAGTACCTATATCTTTTTTATTGTTTTTTAATGTTCCTTCAGCTAGCCCAACAAAGTTGGCTACTGTAAGTGGAGTTTTTTCATATTCCAATTGGATTAGGATTTCTCCTTTAGTGGTGTTGATTTTTGCGTACATACCGTTTTCTAAATTTGATTTTGCATTATTATTAGTTGTATTTTCTTTTTTATTGAAAATATTTTGTGAAAATGAACTTAATGTTAAAGCACATAATACTGTTAGGATTGTTATTTTTTTCATAGTTTAATTCGTTTTATTTAGTTCAGATTTATATTCATTTATTATTGTTTCAACTTTTGTAATCGTTTCATTTACTGAAAGTTCAGATATACCACCTGAAGCATTCATGTGTCCTCCTCCGCTAAAATATTTATTAGCAATTCCATTTACTTTAAAGTTTCCTTTTGAGCGTAATGAAAGCTTAACCATGCCATCTTTTTCGGCTATAAAAATAGCAAATTTAATTCCTTCAATTGCTAATGCATAGTTAACAAATCCTTCGGTATCTCCCTTCTTAAATTCAAATCTTTTCAGTTCCTGATCCGTTAACGAGATAATGGCAGCATTATTTTCTGGGTACAGTCTTAATTTTTCATTTAGACAATATCCTAGTAATTTTATACTTGTAGCGGAAGAATTATCATATATCAAATCATGAATTTTAGCATTTTCAGCTCCTGCATTAATCAATTCGGCAATTACATGATGCGTTTTTGCAGTAGTTGATGCGTATTTAAAACTACCGGTATCTGTCATGATGCCTACATACAAGCATTCAGCAATTGCTTTGTTTAGATAACTTGTCATATCCATAGCATCCATTACCTCAAACACCATTTGAGCTGTGGAGCAAGCACTAGTGTCAGAAAAGATAATATCTGCAATGTCTCTATCGGGGTCTTGATGATGATCAATCATAACTTTGGTTGCGTTGCTATTTTTTATAGCATCAGCGTAAGTTGCAATCCTACTCAAGTGACTAAAATCTAAAAGAAAAATTAGCTCCGCTTCACTGGTCAATTTATTAGCTTCTAGTTCATTTCCCTCATAAGTTATAACATCATCATTACCTGGTAACCAGTGTAAAAATTTAGCATAGGCGTTGGGCGTTATTATTTGAACTTGATGCCCTAGTTGCTTTAGTAAATGCAATAAACCTAATGATGAACCAATTGCATCTCCGTCAGGACCTTTGTGGGTTGTTACAACTATTTTTTTAGGGCTACTTAATAGTACTTTTAGTTCTTGTGCATATTTTGTCATAAGCTGCAAAAATAGTAAAAGAAATAATAGCTAGGATGCTAATAATTTCTAATTTTGCAGCCCTTAATAAATAAAACTTTAAAAGATGTCAAATATTACATTTACAATGATTAAACCAGAAGCTGTTGCGGCTGGAAACACTGGAGCAATCTTAAAAAAAATTGAAGGATCAGGATTTAGAATTGTAGCTTTGAAAAAAGTTCATTTATCTAAAGAAAGAGCTAGTGATTTTTATGCTGTACACAGTGAGCGTCCATTTTATGGAGAGTTGGTTGATTACATGTGTGAATCACCGATTATTGCTGCTATTTTAGAAAAAGATAATGCAGTTGCTGATTTTAGAACCTTAATTGGTGCTACTAATCCAGCTGATGCTGCACAAGGTACCATTAGAGCAGAATTTGCAGAGAGCTTAGCTAAGAATGCCGTACACGGTTCTGATTCTGATGAAAATGCAAATATTGAAGCTGACTTCCATTTCTCAGCTGAGGAAAGATTTTAGTAAAAGAAATTGTTTAAGAATTTAATAATAGCCACTCTATCGAGTGGCTATTATTCTTTTATAGTATTTTCTTAAACTTTATGAATTACATAGGTAACTACTCCCCAAACCTTAAAGTCCATATCCTCAGTAATTTCAATGGGAGTGAAATTTTCATTCTCAGGCATTAGGTATAATTTTTTATCCGATACATTTACACGTTTTACAGTAAACTCATTATCAATAACGGCCAACACTATACTCCTGTTTTCAGGTTCAATGACTCTATCAACTAACATTACATCTCCACTTAGTATCCCAGCATCCTTCATGCTCTCACCTATTGCCTTTACACAAAAAGTGTGGTTTGGATTTCTCACTAAATGATCATGCAGATTCAAATCCAAATCCATAGCCTCATCAGCAGGTGAAGGAAAGCCTGCTGGCACACTCCCTTCAAAAAGATTTATACCATCAAGGTTTTTAGTGTCTAGTGTATAAAACGCAAGATTATCAGTAGTTTTTATAGGTTTCAGTTTCATAATTATTTTAAGATAATATCTTTTAAGAAAGGTTTTTCTAATCGTTTGTTAATTTGTTGTAAGAGTTCCGTTTTTTTATAGCTAAGCTCATTGCGCATGGGTGCTGACTTTAGCTTAACATATAATATGCCTTTGTATATTTTTTTGTCAATGATGTATTTTATTAAAGCCTCTCCCATTATGTCATCCCAAATTGCCAAAGCATCTAATTCATCAAGCTTGCCTGATAGCTTAGGGTTTTTCATTAACTTCCTTATGATGTCACCAACATTATGTGTGTTTTTACCTCTCATTATATTGTGGATCCATTTTCAATTTTAAAAATACTGTAAGGAATATTAGCTTTCGTTAAAATCTCCTCACTCCTTTGTGCATGTGTGTCGGTAATAAAAACCTGCCCAAAAACACCTTTATTTACAAAGCTAATTAATTTTAATACTCTATTATCATCTAACTTGTCAAATATATCGTCTAACAAAAGAATAGGATTAAACCCAATCTGATTTTTTATAAACTCAAACTGGGCAAGTTTTAAGGCAATCAAGAATGATTTTTGTTGTCCTTGTGAACCAATCTTCTTTATAGGATGATTGTTCATCTCAAATAGAATATCATCTTTATGGGTTCCTACTTGGGTGTAATTACTAGCTCTATCTTTTACCTGAAAAGCGATTATTAAATTCTTAAAATCAGCTTCATTTAATTGTGAGTTATATACAAGATTAACAACTTCTTTACTGCCTGAAATCTCAGCATAATACCTATTAAATACAGGAGTAAGTTCCTTTAGAAAAGAGGTTCTTTCACTATGAATTAATGTGCCTAATAGGATAAGTTGATTGTCATATGTTTCAAGCGATAACTCATCAAAATATCCTCTTTCAGAAAATTGTTTTAATAAAGCATTTCTTTGCTTAAGTGCTTTGTTGTAATTGATAAGGGTTTTAAGGTAGCTCTGCTTGTATTGTGCAATACTGCTATCCAAATACTTACGCCTTATCTCACTCCCTTCCAGTATTAAATTGCTGTCAGTTGGCGATATGATAACGCTAGGAAACTGGCCAATATGTTCTGAAAAACGTTTGTATTTTTTCTGATTCTTTTTAAGCACTTTTCCCTCCCCCTCTTTTAGGTTACATTGAATTTCATCAGTTGTTTCCTGTTTTGTAAAATTACCTTTTAGCATAAAATAGTCCATTTTGAATTGAATGTTTTGTGCATCAATATGATTAAAATAACTTTTTGATTGTGACAAATAATGAATAGCATCCAATATATTAGTCTTACCTGCACCATTATCACCCACAAAACAATTCACTTGCTTGGTAAAGGAAAAACTACTTTGAGAATGGTTTTTAAACTGATTTATCTGTAGGTTTTTTAAATGCAATGGCTTTCAATTGGTTTTAGTCTTCCGTTTTAAACTCGCAAATTAATTTTTATAGAGTTCATGATTGCTTGGCAATTCAAAAAAACTTATATTTGCGGTCCAAAAATAAGATTAAATGGCTAAGAAAAAAAACAAAACAGAAGATCAATTTGCTCAAATTGAAGAAACACTTTCAAGAACAGAACAATATATTGAAGATAATCAGAAAAACCTGATAAGAGGAGTAGGTGCTCTTGTTCTAGTTGTTGCATTATTTATAGGTTATCAAAATCTATATATTGCTCCAATGGAAAAGGAAGCGCAAACTGATATGTTCATGGCTGAGCTTTATTTTCAGAAAGATTCGTTCAATTTAGCCTTAAATGGTGATGGACAATACTTAGGATTTCTTGATATTGCTGATGAATACAGTTCTACAAAAGCAGGTGCTTTAGCAAATTATTACTCAGGATTATCTTACCTAAATACTGGTGATTTTGAAAATGCAATTGAGTATTTAGGTGACTTTTCATCTGATGATATTGTACTTTCAGCTTTAGCATTAGGTTGTATTGGTGATGCTTATATGGAATTAGCGGACACTGATAATGCACTTTCTTATTATGAAGATGCTGCTGCAAAAAATGTTAATGAGTTTACAACACCAAGATACATGTTAAAACAAGCTATGATTCATGAAGCAAATGGTGATGTTGCTGATGCTTTAGCTTTATACAAAGGAATTGAAGCTGATTATAAAACTTCTCGTGAAGGAAATGGAATTGAAAAATATATTGCCCGAGCTGAAAACGCATTGTAATGACTAAAAAAAATACTAACCTCTCCCATTTTAATAAGGATGAAGTTCCCAATGCCAAAGGTTTAACCTTTGGTATTGTTGTTTCTGAATGGAATGTAAATATTACAGAAGGACTTTATAATGGAACTGCTGATGCATTAATTGAATGTGGAGCTAATTCTAATGATATTGTTAGATATAATGTTCCCGGAAGTTATGAATTAGTTTTTGGTGCTAAGATTGCTGCTAAAAATAAGCCTGATGCAATAATCTGTTTAGGTTCTGTTATACAAGGGGAAACAAAACATTTTGACTTTATTTGTAATGCTGTAGCTATGGGAATTAAAGATTTAAATATCAGTTTGGATATTCCTGTTATTTTTGGTGTATTAACCGATAACACTATGGATCAGGCTAAAAACAGGTCAGGTGGTAAATATGGAAATAAAGGAATTGAATCTGCTATTACGGCTATAAAAATGGCTGTTTTAAATAGAAAATAAATTCTTGCTTAATTTGTTTTTTAAAAGAAGAAAATTTTTAAGTTTGCAGCCCAATTTACAATGGTCGAGTAGCTCAGCTGGATAGAGCATCTGCCTTCTAAGCAGACGGTCACAGGTTCGAATCCTGTCTCGATCACTAAACAAAAAACTCAGTAAGCAATTACTGAGTTTTTTTGTTTTAAACTTAAGAATAATTATAAGCTGACTCCTATTCAAGAATTATTTTCTTTTCTACTGTTCCATCATCATAGATGTAAAATAGTGGTTGATTTTTTGAATTTGCTTCTCTTCCTAAGAAGTCTGATACTTTAATAAGTTCTTTGTCTTTAGCGTATTCTCTTATTGCAGATGGCAGAGTGTATTCACTTATACTTAAAGTAGATAAAGTTAAAAAATCACCGTTATTAGAACCACCAGGGTATCCTGCTGCGATAAAAGCTCCATAAAAAGTAATATCTCCAGTACCAATAGATGGAGCCTCCCAATCAAAACTCCATGTATTTGAAGAAATTCCAGCTGCTGTATGTGTAATTGCATTCCCATTGTTTACTAACTGAGTTGCACCAGGGTTTATGTTAAAAAAAGTTCCCGTTTTTGTATTACCTGTATTTTCTTCACATGTTATCTCAAAACCGTCCGCCCAAGAGCTAGTTGTAATAGTATAAGTATTGCCTGGGGTATATCCATTGTTAGGGATATTTGAGGTAATATGTGTAGTACTTATAGTTGCAGGAAATTCAGCATAATGACAAGATGTACAATCTGAATTATCCATTGGTGATCCTGTTTTTCCTCCAGGAGAGCCTGTAAGCTTACCAATTGTCGATTGTGGATAGAACAAAATTGCTAATGCAATAATTGATCCAAGAATAAATATATGTTTTTTCATATTACAATATTACAATAAATAGGACAACTTAATGTAATTTAAAATATTATAAACTTAAGTGTTAGACATTTTAAGCAAAAAATATTCTGCTAAAAAAGTTTAAAAAATTAACTTATTTAATTTTCATTATAAAATTTAGTCATAATAATAGCATGTGGTAAGGTTATAACTGAGATGCCAATTATTGAAAAAAGAAATACCGATATATTGATATACCCAAAATTCATTAACAATAAGAAAATAACTAAAAATAATATTGAAAGAAAAGTATGCGGGTACAATAATTTAATGAATTTAAGTAGATTTAAATCGGACTGCAAAGATTTTAAGTAATCAAACTCTTGTTTTAAAACTTTAATTGAATGAAGAAAAATAAAGTATAATGTAAAGCTAATGATTATTGGAAATAAATAAAAAGTAATATGAATTAAGATCAATAAAAATATTTCATTCATTAATTGCTGATTAGAAATACTTAATTTATAATTTTCATAAACTAATAAAGAAATTATGATCAGATTACTAAAGTAAAAAATATACTTGAAAATTTGAAGATTAAATACGTTACTAAACTTTTTAGTATCTATAAACTGATTTGATAGATACAATAATTCATTATTGTTATAAAGAATTAAAGTCGAAAGTAAAGTAAAGCCCCAAAATAAATAAATAATCCTTTTCTTATTTACAAAGGAATAATCTACTAATTGTGATTCGCCAAAATGGTAAGAAGATAAGAATAAAAAGAAAATAAGTGATATAATTGGCGTTAGCCACCAAAACAAGCAGTAAATAATTATAGCTACTATATATATTAAATAAAATCTAACTCTTGTAATCTTGTTAGATGATAAATAAATAATATTATCAATTGCTCCGTGAGGAATACCAAAGAGAGAAATCAAAATTATAGAGCCTATAACTTGACTGTCCATGCCAATATCGCCATTTAATGTGAATATAGCAAAAAGAGCATAAACAAATATTAGATATGTAAATGTAAATTTGTTCAAAAAAAAGATAAAAGAAAAAATAGGGCAAGATTTCTCCCGCCCTATTTCTTTAAATTATTAAGCTACCTTTTTATTTGATTCAGCTATAGCAATAGAGTAAACCACTAGTCCAAATCCTATTTTGTTGATTGCATCAGCAATGTTATACCATACATCAACACTTTCTGGTGCCATAAAACTACTTAACCATCCACCCTCCATACACATGTAACCAATTGGATAGATTGACCATCCTACCAATACAAACCAAGCTAAATATTTAACCCCTTTCTTGATAGCATCAGAATTACTTTTTTCAGCTAATTGAGCAACCTCACCGAACCATACAGTGTATGCAATGTATAAGTACCCAATAGTAGAAAGAACGCCCCACGTTACAGAATGACCTGTAGTTCCATCTGAGAATGCCTCTCCAATGTATCCACAAACTAACATCCATGTTGAAGCAAGAATTAACTTCCATAATAGACTTTTCTTAGCTCCAGCCAATTTAGTAAGTAAGTAAAATTCAACACACATCAATGGAACCGTTAAGATCCAATCTACATATCTGAAGAAAGTTGGTGAAGACTCAGTTGCTAACCAGTAGTCTCTCATGTAATAGTAATGCACAGCAGCTATACCCGTAATTAGAGCAGAGACTAGTAATGACATCTTCCATTTGTCGTCAACACTTCCTCTTTCAATAAAGAAGAATACAGATGCTGCCAACATTGCAATATAACCTATGAAGAATGTAAAAGCTACATAATTGTCAGGTGCTATTGGTTCCATAATTGATAATAACATTTTTTTATTTTTTTAATTAATATTTAACAAAAGTACAATAAAATATGTTATGTATAGGTATTAAGCTAAAAAACTATACATAATTTATTTTTTTAACCATGAATAAAAATAAAAAAAGATAGAAAAAAAATAATTTTAAAGAAATAAAAGAGTTTTTATAAATTACTATCTATTCATAAAATCACTTATTAGGGTATGAAAGTGATGTACCCCTTTTTCCATAGTTGGCGAAAAACGACCATGCTTATAAAAGCGAGAAGCAACACCCTTTTGTACTTGTTGAACGATTTCTTCATCCTCCAACTCAACTTTATCTAAATCAGCACCTGCTCCACTGTCCAATTTAGTCTCATCCCATACATAGGACTTAAACTGTACTTTAGTTTCATTTACTGATATTGGCGTAATGATATTTACCGATAAGCCCCAAGGATAAAAATTTAACATTAAGTTTGGAAATAACCAAAAGTAATAAGCTGCAATTTTTATTCCATAATCTTTGGATTCCCTTGGCAAATCAAAACAGATATCATTATCTTTTGCAATTCCTAGTTGAAGATTAGAATATTTAAACGTCTCAACATCATAACTATTAAAATCCAATACTGCATTCAAATCAGCATGTATAAAGGGTATATGAAACCCTTCTAGGTAATTATCACAATACAAAGCCCAGTTGGCCTTTACATAATAATCTTTGGATAAATCTTCACGGAATTTAAAGTCTTCAATAGGCATCCATCCTACTCGCTCTTCTACATCCTTTATTAATTCTTCAAACTTAAAATCAGGTGCTAAGGATGAAAAAACAAATTGCCTCCATTTGGCTACAGCTAATTCAGGTAAATCATCTTGTATTGAAGGGAAGTTTTGCATTCCTTCCGTTTTGGGCATAAATTTAAATTTTCCGCAAGTATCAAATTGCTTACCATGATAACCACAAGTGATGTGCTTTTTAATAACACAAGGCACTTTAATCAATATGTTTCCTCTATGGGTGCAGACATTAGAAAAGCATCTAATGTCTCCCTCATTATTAATAAGTACTAAAGGTTCTGGCAATAAATCACTTAAAAACTGAAAAGGAAAAGCCGCTTTATTTTCTTTTAGTTTACTGTCATCCGTAATGAATTGCCAGTTTCTGGAAAATATTTTTTCTAAGGTAATATTGAAGTTTTTGTTATTAGCATAAAACTCTCCTTGAAGAGTTGCAGCTTTTGCAATATCAATATCTATTTTTTTCATGATGTAAATTTAGAATTATAAATAAAAAGTCCTAACATAAATGCTAGGACTTTTTTGCGGAGAGAGAGGGATTCGAACCCCCGGTACATTGCTGTACGCTGGTTTTCAAGACCAGTGCATTCGACCACTCTGCCATCTCTCCGATTGCGGACTGCAAAAATAGAAATATTTTCAAATGGCACATCTTTTTGGCTTCTTATTTTAAGAATAAAAAATCCTTAGTTTTCTTTTAGGATTAATTCGCTTAGTATACAATGAATTAAAGCGTGTTATCCTCTTATTTTTTTGTCATAAATTAATCAGCCTACCCTATTATCATTTCAGAAACTCTATATTTGCAAACATGATTACAAAGATTTTCTATTACCTTTTAATTTTACCAATATCCTTACTGCCCTACCTATTACTATACCTTTTTTCAGACTTTTTGTTTTTGATAATGTATCGTTTAATTGGCTATAGAAAGAAAGTTGTTTTTACTAACCTTAAAAACTCTTTTCCTAATAAAAGTGATCAAGAACTAAAAGCTATTATAGCTGACTTTTATCGTCATTTATGCGATATCATTATGGAGAGCATGAAGGGATTTACTATTTCAGAAAAACAACTTAGAAAACGCCTGGTCATTAAAAATCCAGAGTTCAGCAATTATTTTGCTGATAAAGGACAAAGTATCATTTTTGTTGGTGGTCATTATAATAATTGGGAAATATGTGCACAAGCTTTTGCTATGTATTCTAATCATGAGTGTATTGGTATTTATAAGCCGCTTAGCAATCAATTTATCAATGATAAAATTTATACCTCCCGATCCAAATACGGCATGAATTTAGTGTCTATGAAGCAAACTAAAAAATCATTTAATGAAGGCGATAAACCAAAAGCTATTGTTTTTGGTTCTGACCAAAATCCATCAAATCCCAAAAGAGCACATTGGGTGAATTTCCTGAACCAAGATACTGCAGTGCTTTTTGGAGTTGAGAAATATGCTAAAGATTACAATTGGCCTGTAGTATTTGTAAGTATTAGTAAAGTAAAAAGAGGGTATTATGAAGTAGAGTATTCCTTAATTACAGATAAGCCTAACGAACAGCCTCACGGAAAAATAACTGAAGATTTTACAAAAAGATTAGAAAAAGATATAATAAACCAACCGCAATACTGGTTATGGTCGCATAAAAGATGGAAACACAAAAGATAAAAACTGCAGTTGTAGTCCTTAATTGGAATGGAAAAGCCTGGTTAGAGAAATTCTTAGCTAACTTGGTAAAGCATAGCCAAGAGGCAACTGTTTTTGTGGCAGACAATGCCTCAACGGATGATTCTGTTGACTTTGTAAAAAGTAACTTCCCTAGTGTTAAGATTATTATAAACGCTAGTAATGGCGGTTATGCCAAAGGGTACAATGATGCACTCAAACAAATTGATGCTGAATACTGTGTACTTATTAATTCAGATATTGAAGTAACAGAAGATTGGCTCTCTCCTATTATCAATTTAATGGATAGTGATAAAAAAATTGCTGCTTGCCAACCTAAATTATTAGATTATAAAAAAAGGAATACTTTTGAATATGCAGGTGCTAGTGGTGGTTTTATTGATAATTTGGGATACCCGTTTTGCAGAGGAAGAATATTTGATGATATAGAACAAGATAAAGGACAATATAATGATGCAATTGAAGTATTTTGGGCAACAGGGGCTTGTCTTTTTGTAAGAACATCAAATTATAGTGAAGTTGGTGGTTTGGATGAGGATTTCTTTGCACATCAAGAAGAAATTGACCTTTGTTGGCGATTAAAAAATAAGGGCTATAAAGTTATGGTGGAGCCAAAATCGGTTATTTACCATGTAGGTGGAGGAACCTTAAATGCTGGTTCTCCTTTTAAAACCCACCTTAACTTTAGGAATAACCTATTTATGTTGTTTAAGAATTTACCTACTTCTTCCCTATTTATAACTATTCCTATTCGATTACTTTTGGATGGCGTAGCGGCAATTACTTTTTTAAATAAAGAAAATGGCATGCAACATGTATTATCCATTGCAAAAGCACATTTTATCTTTTATTTTAAAATACCTAAACTAATTGCTAAACGCCAAAAGATAAAGCAGAAAAATAACTTAATAGGAAAAGTAGATTGGAGTATTCTTTTACAAAACAAAATTAAAGGAATTAAGCGGTTTACAGACCTATAACTATTCAGCCACTATTCTTTTCTCTTTAGAGTTTTTCTTAGGAAATTATATCAAAAAGGTATTTATCAGCATTAAGATTCATCAAAACAGTATCTTGATAAATACCATTTATATTAAATACTGGAATGTAGTTTGTATCAGGTATTGAAGTAATATGCAATTTATAAGCAGTTAACTCATTTATTATAAATTTCTTTATATCCCCAGACTGAAAATTAACAATTAATGTATCTAAATTTTTAGTAAAATTATGTTGTGATATATTATAAGCAAATCCATTCTGATCATAATAAGTATCTATAATAACCTGAGTCTCATTAATACTCCAAACCCTTGAAGAATAGCTTGTAGATACACTAGGGAAAATAGTATCATTACTTACCATAATTTAACCTGAACTTACATAATTTATCCTTCCATTGTAAATGCTCCCTGTTGAAGGGTCTATCCAAATACCAAAAGTATACTGATCCCCGTATGCAAGATAAGTACTTTGCATTGACAGTTGCCACACATTATTAATAGTAATATTAGAAGGTTCTATCACAGAATCTTCTTTCTTACAAGTTGTAAAGAGTAATGGTAAGCAAAGTAATGCAAGTAGTAGTTTTTTCATTTTTGTTTATTTCAAAGTTAACAATCCTGCCTTATAAGAATCCAAACCTAAACCACAAATAATGGCTTTGCAATTAGGTGATAACAATGATTTTTGTCTGAACTCTTCTCTAGCATAAATATTAGAAATATGCACTTCTATTACTGGCGTTTCAATAGCCTTTACACAATCAGTTAATGCAACTGAGGTGTGGGTATAGCCACCGGCATTCAGCAAGATGTAATCATAAGAAAAACCTACTTCCTGCAATTTATTAATCAGCTCCCCTTCTACATTACTTTGGTAATAATCAATTTGCAATTTCGGAAATTCATCCTTTAAAGTTTTTAAATAGTCATCAAAAGAAATATTGCCATAAATAGCTTCTTCTCTTTTCCCTAATAAGTTTAAATTTGGACCGTTAATAATCATTACCTTCATAGCAAGCAAATTTATACAAATGAGTTGGGAAACATCCATAAAAGGCTTTAAATCTTACCTACAGATAGAACGATCACTTTCTGATAATTCCGTACAGGCTTACATTCGTGATGTTAAAAAGTTTGCAAACTATGCTATTCCTATAGAACTTTCAGAATTTAAAGTGACTAGAGTAGATATAAGTAATTTTTTAGCCCAGATAAATCAGAAAAATATTTCTTCTCGTTCCCAAGCACGTATTATTTCAGGCATAAAAGCTTTTTATAAATACTTAATTATGGAAGATTATTTAAAAATAAACCCTACTGAACTGATTGAAAGCCCAAAAATTGGACTCAAACTGCCCGACACTCTTTCCTTAATTGAGATTGATAAACTTATTGCAGCAGTTGATTTAAGCAATAAACAAGGTGAGCGTAACCGAGCAATACTAGAAACTCTTTATAGTTGCGGACTAAGGGTTAGTGAATTAGTGAATTTACAATTATCAAATATTCATTTTAAGGAAGGTTATTTAAAAGTTACTGGTAAAGGGGATAAAGAGCGTCTTGCTCCTATTGGCGGTAGGGCAATTAAGTATCTTACCATTTACATAAATGAGGTTCGTAATCACCAAGAAATTAAAAAAGGAAATGAGGATTTTGTGTTCTTAAATAACAGAGGAGCCAAACTTACTAGAGTAATGATATTCATTATCATTCAAAAGTTGACTGAAAAAATAGGATTGAAAAAGAAGATTAGCCCCCATACTTTTAGGCATAGTTTTGCTACCCACCTAATTGAAGGAGGAGCTGATTTGCGTGCTGTACAGGAAATGTTAGGGCACGAAAGCATAACCACAACTGAAATATATACCCATTTAGATAATGAATATCTAAGAAGTAATATCATTCAATTTCACCCTAGAAGCTAATGCAGTTAAGACATAATATATTAAAAATGTACTTGCTAAAGTCAGTGCTTTGGTTTATGGTTGCTATGCCTATTATTGTTTTATTTTTTCAAGAACATGGCTTAACATTAACTGAGGTAATGATACTTCAGTCAATATATTCGTTTTCAGTTGCTTTATTCGAGATCCCCTCAGGCTTTATTGCTGATGTTTTTGGTAGGAAAAGAACTATCGTACTTAGTACTATTTTCACATTTATTGGGTTTTTGGTGTTTTCATTCTTTGGTGGTTTTTATGCCTTTGCCATTGCTCAAGTTTTAGTAGGGATTGGTGGTAGCTTAATGTCAGGTAGCGATAGTGCAATAATCTATGACACCTTACTTGAAACCAATAGTAAAACTACCTATACCAAAATTGAAGGTAGAACTTATGCTATTGGTAATTTTTCTGAAGCTTTTGCTGGAATTCTAGGTGGTTTCTTAGCTGTAGGATCTATTTATATGCCAATTTATGTACAAACTTCTATCCTATTTTTTAGTATCCCTATCGCTTTTACATTGATAGAGCCCTCTATGCACAAGGAAAATAAATTGGATCGATCCTTTAAAGCTGTTTTGGAGGTTGTGAAGTTTGCAATGGTTGATAACCAAAAACTAAAATGGCTTATTATTTATTCTTCTGCTATGGGAGTAGCTACTTTGTCAATGGCATGGTTTGCACAACCATTTTTCAAATCCATTAATATTCCGCTGGCTTACTTTGGAATTCTATGGGCAGTCCTTAATTTTTCAGCAGGACTTACTTCATTTAATGCACACCTATTAGATAAGAAAGATAACAACTATAAAATATTGTTTTACTTAGCTTTATCTATGCTTACCTCATTTATATTTTTAGGTTATAATCCTTCAGTTTTTGGGCTTATTTTCATTCTTTTTATTTATTTGTTAAGGGGATTAGTAACCCCTATTTTACGTAATGAAATTAATGAAAACACCACTTCCAACAAACGAGCTACAGTACTTTCAATTAGGAGTTTAATCATTAGGATATCTTTTGCTATAAGTGCACCTATACTAGGTTACATTGCAGATAATTATTCTTTAGCTATTTCTTTTTATGGTTTGGCTATTGTAGTAGGTTTCTTTTCAATCTTATCAGCAATAAAGCTGTATAGGATAAGATAAAAGTATAATTTTGTAATATGAATAAACTCAAAGAAAAATGGGGAATTACTTCTAACTATCAGATTATAATAATTTTACTAGTATTTTCAATTACAGGCTCTATTGCTGTATGGATTGCTAAACCTGTATTAAATCTAATTGGTTTGGATAAGGAAGTTGTTTCTCCTTGGCTGTTTTGGCCTATTCGTATCTTAATAATTTTTCCTATTTACCAAATACTTATCGTAATTATTGGCACCTTATTTGGGCAATTCAAATTCTTTTGGAGCTTTGAAAAAAAAATGTTAATACGTTTAGGATTTAAACGCTTTGAGGATAGAAAATAAAATCCTTTTCTTATTTTTGACTTCTTTAAACATTATTTAATGAAACTAATTATATCTTTAGCGACTCGCCTTATACCTAGGCACTATTTACAACATGTAAGTCACTTCTTTTTACAGATTTTTTCTTTATTCATGAGAGGAGATAAATTTGAAGACCCAATTAATGGAAAAACCTATCGTAAACTATTACCTTACGGAAGATTAAAGTCTCGTGAAAATGCGATTGCTCCTGATAGTATGAGTTTGGAGCGCCATAGATTAATGTGGTTATTTATGAAAGAGAAAACTAATTTTTTTAAAGACAATATAAAATTCTTACACATTGCTCCCGAATATTGTTTTATAAAACTATTCAAAGGGATGAAAAATCTAGAATACATTACAGGCGATTTAATATCACCTTGGGCGGACGTTAAGATGGATGTACATGATATACCAATGGATGATAATACTTTTGATGTAGTTATTTGCAATCATGTATTGGAACACGTTGATGATTCTCATAAAGTAATGACTGAGTTCTACCGAGTAATGAAACCTGGAGGTTGGGGAATTTTTCAAGTACCAATTGATACTAATAATCCAATTACAGAAGAAGATAAAAGCGTTACTAACCCAAAAGAAAGAGAGCGCCTCTACTGGCAAGATGACCACTTGAGGTTGTTTGGCCTTGATTATGGTAAAAAATTAGCTGCAGCAGGCTTTAAAGTTACTGAGAGCGACTTTATTAATGAGTTAAGTCCTGAATTAGTAGAGCGCTACGCCCTTCCTAAAGGAGAAATCGTTTATTTCTGTGAAAAAGCGTAAACATAATTAATGAATAAAATTATATTTTTACTACTGATAAGTTTACAACTTTTAAATGCACAAAGTTTAAAAGATTTACACTTTGGAACTGATTCTACTTTTGAAGTAGTAAGTTGGAACATTGAATGGTTCCCAAAAAACGGACAAGTAACTGCCGACTCAGTAAAAACAATCCTCCAAAGCTTAGCTGCTGATGTTTATGCACTACAAGAGATTGATGACACTACACTTTTAAAACAAGTGGTGAGTACAATTCCTGGTTATGCCTGTCATTTTAAATTTAGTCATTATGGCGGCTTAGCCTATGTGTACAACACCAATACTGTACAGGTAAATGAAAAATATGAAATCTATACGAGTCAGCCCTATTGGAATGCTTTTCCCAGGTCGCCACAAGTACTAGAGCTTACTTTTAACAATGAAGACTATGTAATTATTGATAATCACCTAAAATGTTGTGGTGATGGAGTATTAGATCTTAATGACACTTCTGATGAAGAAAACAGAAGGTTAAGAGCTATTAATTTACTAAAAACTTATATAGATAGTATTTTTTCGAATGACAAAGTAATTGTGGTTGGAGATTGGAATGATATACTAACTGACCCTACTCCTAATAATGTATTCAACTCCTTTTTAAACGATTCTGATTATTTGTTTGTTGATTTTCCAATTGCCCTTGGTAGTTCTGCTAATTTTTCTTTTCCTACTTGGCCTTCACATCTTGACCATATCCTAATTTCTAGATGAGTTATTTGCTGATTTTTCTAAACCTAATTCTGAGCTATCGTGTATTAGGATTGATGATTATATGAGCAGCTGGAGTGCATACGATTATAATATTTCGGACCACAGGCCTGTCGGTTTAAAATTAGAAGTGGATGCTGTGATTAGCACTATTCATAATTTAGAAAACTCAAATAAAAACCTTATTAAAATAGTGGATGTTTTAGGAAGAGAAACAAAACCTAAAAACAATACTCCCCTATTTTATATGTATGATGATGGTAGTGTGGAGAAAGAAGGATAGTAGTTGAATAAAAAAATCCTAATAAGAAATATAAATCACCTTTTTGGTTTCAAAAAACTCCTCTTCAAAGAAATCAGCTATTTCGTATTTATAATGAGATATCCCTCTTAGTTCTTCTGATAAATCGCCACCTTTTAGGTAAAGAATACCATTATTTAAAGTATTGTTATGGGTATTATTAAATTTCCCTTTTACCCACTTCTTAAAGTCAGTCATATTGGTAACAGCACGACTCACAACAAAATCAAAAGTTTCATTTATGTTTTCTGCTCTTTCGTGCACGGTACGCACATTGCTTAAGCCAATAGCATTACTCACTTCATTTACTACTATTATCTTTTTACCAATGCTATCCACCAGTAAAAACTCTACCTCAGGAAACAGTATCGCCAAAGGAATACCTGGGAAACCACCTCCTGTACCAATGTCTAATATTTTTGTTCCTTTTTCAAACTGAATTACCTTAGCAATAGCAAGAGAGTGTAAAATATGGTTGGTATACAGGGCATCTCATATTCTTTCTGGAAATCACATTTATCTGAGCATTCCAATGTTGGTAAAGTTGTTGTAAATCAGTAAACTGTTCAATTTGTTTTTCCGTTAAATCAGGAAAATACTTATGGATTATTTGCATCTAGTATGCGTCTTTTACTCCAGACATAATTTTAAATAATTGCTCTCTACTTCTGTGTAATTGTGCTTTTACTGTTCCCAAAGGGATATCTAGAGAGTCTGCAATTTCATCATAGCTTAATTCTTTAAAATACCTTAGTTTTACTAAGTCACGATACTTAGGCTTTAACTGATTAACAATTTGGCGTAATATAGCTATTCTTTGTTTTTTTTCCATTTCCTGCTCAGGATTCAAATCCTTTGAAATTAAATCAAAAGTATTTCTTTTTCCATCTTCATCTAACATCATCCTGTCTATGGAGATTGTAGGTAATTTATTCTTTCGCAAATAGTCAATACAATGATTTCGAGCAACTGTGTACAGCCAAGTGCTAAAAGCATAACTAGGAGTGTATAAGTGCAATTTCTTAAATGCTTTTCCTAAGGATTCAATAGTTAAGTCTTTTGCTAATTCCTGATCTCCTACTTTTTCGTACAACATAAAGTAAAGAGGGTCACGGTATAGTTTCATTAACTCATTATAAGCTTTTGAATCTCCATCTTCCAGCGCTCTATTAATTAGCTTTAAATCTCGTTTTCCTTTTTCAGTCAAATTATCTGTCATCTACGCCACTTTTTTGGTTTACTTATAATATTCAATAATACAAAAATTCCTTGTATACATAAATACACTATTTCGTACACAGGATGAATCCAATATAAATCCAATACTTTTAAAGCTTTCATTGCTTTATAGTTCACTAGATATGAAAGGAAGATTTTTATCCCTAATAAAATAGAGCACAATTGTATAGGTGCTTTAAGTAAAAATAGTAGCAAAAGAGCAGTCCAAAATAAAAACTGAGCATAAGGATATAGTGCTAAAAGGACTTTAAATTTTGTTTTATAAAGTGGTGCTGTTGTAATATGTCTTCTTTTCTGATACGCCCACTCCCCCCATTTTTCTATTACCGCTGATGTAGTGTGGGCTTGTTCAGTAATTTCAATACTTACATTATTTTTAGTTACAATTTCTTGTATAAACAAATCATCATCTCCTGAAGGAATATGCAAGTGATTGGCAAAACCTTTGTTTTCGAAAAACAAGGATTTTTTATATGCCATGTTGCGCCCTACACCCATGTAAGTTTGACCTACAAGCGCATAGGAAAGGTATTGCTGAGCAACATTAAAAGTATCAAATCGGATTAGTTTATTTAATAAACCATTCTTTTTCTCATACCCTCCATAACCCAATACAATATCAGCTGAATTGAAATTGCAACTCATTTGTATAGCCCAGTTTTTAGAGTTAGGCAGGCAGTCCGCATCAGTTAAAAGTAAATATTCATGCTTAGCTGTTTTAATTCCTAATGTAAGAGCAAACTTCTTTCCTGGCCGTTGATTGATGTGTTTCTCAATAGTTACCACAACTAAGTTAGGGTATTGTTTTTCAAATTCTTTTAGTAAAACAGCCGTATCATCAACAGATTGGTCGTTTACTACTATTACTTCATAATTAGGATAGTCCTGATTAAGAATTACGGGTAACTTATCCTTTAGGTTCTGAAACTCATTTTTAGCACAAACAATAATTGATATAGGTTCTCCAAAAGTTGAATCATTTGCTTTATAAGTATTTAATTTAAAGAAAAAATAAGCGTAATAAAACAATAGTACAGCTAAGCTTAAAATTGTTACTAATAATAAAGGATTATTAAACATTTAATTATTTAGCTAAATAATTCAAAATATTTTTTTCGACTCTGTTAATTACATCGCTAACATCTTCTTTTATAAATTTATCTCCCGTAATATACTCAAATAATTCTATGTATCTTTCTGAAACTGAAATGCAATATTCTTCACTCATTTCAGGTATAGATTGCCCCTCTTTCCCTTGAAAATCATTTTCAATTAACCATTGACGTACAAACTCTTTTGAAAGTTGTTTTTGTTGTTCTCCTTTTGCAATGTTTTCTTTATAACCTTTAATGTAAAAATAACGAGAAGAATCAGGTGTATGGATTTCATCAATTAAAGTAATTACACCATTTTTATCTTTTCCAAATTCATATTTAGTATCTACAAGAATTAAACCTTTTTCAGCAGCAATTTCTGTTCCTCTTTGGAAAATAGCTCTTGTATATTTTTCTAGTTGTAGGTAATCTGCTTCAGCAACAATTCCTTGTTCTAAAATTTCTTTACGGCTAATATCTTCATCATGCCCTACATCGGCTTTGGTAGTTGGTGTTATTAAAGGGTTATCAAATTTTTGATTTTCTACCATTCCATCAGGCATTTCTACACCACATAACATTCTTTTCCCTGCTTTATATTCTCTCCAAGCATGACCTGTTAAATATCCTCTAATCACCATTTCAACCATGAATGGATCACACATTTTACCAATTGTTACACTAGGGTCAGGAGTTGCTTCCATCCAGTTAGGCACAATATCAGCTGTTGCTGTTAAAAATTTTGCTGCAATTTGGCTTAACACTTGTCCTTTGTAAGGGATACCTTCTGGCAGTACATGGTCAAAAGCTGATATCCTGTCAGAAGCTACCATTACTAGTGTTTCATTATTTAGAGTATACACATCTCTAACTTTTCCTTTGTAGAATTTTGTTTGTCCTGGTAATTGAAAATTTGTTCCTTTAATTGTATTAATCATTGTTTTTGTTTTTATATGCATTAATTATATCTTTTACTAATTTGTGTCTTATTACATCATTTCCATCAAGAGTTACAAAACTAATATCCTTGATGTCTTTCAATGTGGTAATTGCGTTTATTAATCCTGATTTTTGATTTCTTGGTAAGTCAATTTGAGTTTCATCTCCTGTAATAATGAACTTAGCTGACCTTCCCATTCTTGTTAAAAACATTTTCATTTGCTGTTCTGTACTATTTTGACCTTCATCTAATATCACAAATGCTTTATCCAAAGTGCGACCTCTCATAAATGCTAAAGGAGCAATCTGTATTGTTCCGTTTTCTATATATTCATTTAATCTTTCTATGGGTATCATATCAAAAAGCGCATCATATATTGGTTGCATATAAGGATCTAACTTTTCTTTTAAATCGCCAGGAAGGAATCCTAAATTCTCTCCTGCTTCAACAGCTGGTCTTGTAAAAATTATTCTTTTTACTTCTCTGTCTTTAAGTGATTTAACAGCAATGGCTACTGCTGTGTATGTTTTCCCTGTTCCTGCTGGGCCAATAGCAAATAGCATATCGTTTTTTTCAATCTCACTAATCATTTTACGTTGATTAGCAGTTCGTGCTTTTATTACTTTACCATTTTGTCCGTGTAAAATAATATCATCTTTTGTTTTCATAATTTCAGACTCATTCCCTTCAGCTAAACGTTCAATTTGACTTAAAGTCAATGAGTTATACTGAGTAATGTGTTTTATAAAAGCCGTTAATTTCTGTTCAAAATATTTAATCTGATCAGTACTTCCTATTATTTTTAATCGTTCTCCTCTTGATACAATTTTAATTTGAGGAAACAAGGTTTTTATTTTATCTAACTTTCTGTTATTAGTTCCAAATAGTTTTACTAACTCAATGTTACTAAGTGTTATTAATTTTTCACTCATTAATTATAATGTTCATAGATTTATTTTAATTTTGGAGTTACAAAATAACAATATTTTAACTACTTCATCAATAGCTTTTCATAATAAATGGCAATAATTACACTTACTACTGATTTAGGGACAAAGGATAGCTATCTTGCATCAGTAAAAGGGAGCATTTATAGTCAACTTGATGATGCTAAAATTATTGATATTACGAATGATATAATTGCATTTAATATTCCACAAGCCGCTTTTGTATTGCGTAATTGTTATAAAGACTTCCCTGTAGGTAGTATTCATATTATTAGTGTTGATGATGAGTTAAGTATTGAAAACGAACATTTAGTGGTAAAAGCAAATGGTCATTATTTTATTGGAACTGACAATGGACTTTTTTCTTTATTATTAACTGAGATGAAAGCAGAAAAGATAATTCAATTAAATATTGCTCAAGAATCAAATTGCCTAACATTTGCTACAAAAAATATATTTGCTTCTGCTGCTTGTCATTTAGCTAGAGGCGGAACAATGGAGATGATTGGCACTCTAGTGAATGACTACCTTGTACATAGAACAGATTTAAAAGCTGTAAAAGAAAAAGATTTAATTAAAGGAGTTATCATCTATAATGATAATTATGGAAATGCTATCACTAACATTGATAAAACTATGTTTTTAGATATTCAGAAAGATAGAGATTTTATTATTTATTATGGTAGAGAGGATGAAAAAATTACTATTATTTCTGAAAAATATAATGATGTTCCTCCAGGAGATAAGCTAGCTATTTTTGGAGAAAACGAACAACTTCAAATTGCTATGAATAAAGGAACGGCAAACACCTTATTAGGTTTAAAGTTACATGAAATTATTAGAATAGAATTTAAATGATTACACTCTTTAGGAAAGAAATAAGTGTCTTTTTTAGTACGCTTATTGGTTATTTAATTATTGGTGTTTTTCTATTGATAAATAGCATTTTATTATGGTCGGATTTTAGCGATATAAATGTTTTAAGCTATGGCTATGCTGACATGGATATTTTTTTTACTACCGCTCCCTTGTTCTTTTTATTGTTTATCCCTGCTATAAGTATGCGTATTTTTACTGAAGAATATTCATCAGGAACTATTGAAACTTTAATTACTAAACCAATTACCTCATTGCAGATTATCTTAGCTAAGTTTTTAGCTGTTTTTGTTTTGGTTTTATTTGCCATACTTCCTACACTAATTTATGTAGTTAGTATTTACTATTTGGGAGAAAGTATTGGCAACCTTGATTTAGCAGGTATTATGGGTTCATATTTTGGCTTAATCTTTTTATGCGCACTCTTTTCAGCTATTAGTATCTTTGCTTCATCTTTAGCAAATAATCAGATTATTTCCTTTGCATTTGCTATTTTACTAAGCACTTTATTCTATTTTGGATTTGATGTACTAAGTGAACTTTCCATTTTTAAAAATTTTGATTTGATTATTCAGCAAATAGGAATTTCTTTTCATTATGAAATGATGAGTAAAGGATTGGTCAAACTTTCTGATATTATCTATTTTTTATCATTTACCATTTTATTTATTAAGCTTACTGAACTTGTTATTACGGAAAGAAAATCATAATGAAGGCTAATAAATACATATCAACAGCTTTACTTATTGTACTTGTATTATCTATAAATATACTCAGTAGCTTTATTAATTGGAATGTTGATTTAACGGCTGATAAAAAATATTCTTTTGCTAAGGCATCAACTACAATAATTAATAGTTTAGATGATAAGTTGTTTATTAAAGTATATCTGGAAGGTGATTTTCCTGCAGAATTTAAAAAACTACAAAAATCAACTGAAGATTTACTTAAACGATTTAAAGCAATAGGAAATAAAAATATTGATTTTGAGTTTATTAATCCTAACAATGTTGCTAATGATATCGAAAAATTAGCTTTATTCAAACAGTTAGTAAAACTGAAGTTATCCCCTACTGATTTAGAAATTAAAAAAGATGGAAAACAAGTAAATCAGATTATTTTTCCTGGAGCAATTATTTATTATAAAGACAAACAATCAGCTGTCAATTTTTTAAAGCAATCGCCAGGAGAAACTCCAGGAAGTAATGTTAATACTTCTATAGAAGCGCTTGAATATGAATTTGTATCAGCTATTGAGCATTTAACCAAAAATAGGTTAACTAAAATTGCCTTTTTAGAAGGAAATGGAGAGTTAAGCGAACAGCAAGTTTATGATATTACAGAATCAGTACTAGATGATAATTTCAACCTTTCCTATCTATATAAAGTTGACCGATTTAACATTAAAGAATTTGCCATTGACAGTACTACTATGCTTCCTGATTTATCAAGACAATTATTCCTTTTAAATACCTACAAAGCTATCATAATAGCAAAGCCAACTATTCCTTTCAATAACTTGGATAAAATCCTTATTGATCAGTATATTATGCAGGGAGGTAAAGTACTATGGTTGGTTGATGGAGTTAAGGCGAGTATGGATAGTTTACAGAATAAATCAGGAACTTTTATTGCCACTAAAAATGTCTTAAATATTGAGGATCAACTCTTAAAATATGGGGTGCGTATTAATGCAAATTTGATTGAAGATTTGCGATCTACTAAAATACCTATTATAACAGGATACAGCAATAATAAACCCCAACAATCTTATTTTAGTTGGCCCTACTCTGCTTTGTTAGTTTCTAATAGTAAACATACTATTTCAAAAAGCTTAGATGGGATAAAGTGTGAATTTGTTAGTTCAATAGATACGGTTAAAAATAACATTCGAAAAACTATTCTTTTGCATAGCTCCAAGGATAGCAGATTGAATCCTGCTCCTATTAAAATTAGTTTAGGCACTTTGGAAAATCCTCCAACTACCAATAGTTATAACAAAGAATTTTTACCAATAGCTATCTTGCTAGAAGGAGAATTCGAATCCGTATTTAAAGATAAATTAGTCCAGAAAAATAAACAGATACAATTTATTGAAAAAAGTGTAAGTACTAAAATGATAGTTGTAAGTGATGGAGATATTATTGCTAATGATTTAAGTAATTTTGGAGGGATTTATCCACTTGGTTATGACAAAAATATAAAATTTACTTACCCTGGAAACAAACATTTTCTTATCAATGCTGTGCAGTACCTTTGTGGAGATAATGCTTTGTCACATTTGAAAGTAAAAGAACTTGGCTTAAGAATGTTAGATAAAAAAAAGATTCAAAAAAACAAATTAATTATTCAGCTGATAAATATTGCTCTTCCAATATTATTATTAATAATATTTGCCTTATTTTTTGTAAGGCATAAAAAAAGAAAATATGCCTAAAAAACAATTGTTATACCTTGCACTTATTATACTAATGGCTGCATTAATTTGGTTTCTATCTTCTGATAGTAAATCAACTATTAGTCTTGAGAATAATTTTGCAATAAGTGACACAGCATCAGTAAGTAAAATATTTATTGCTGACAGAAATGGTACGACTATTACCTTGAATAGAAATGAAAAAAACTGGGTAGTTAATAATAAATATGGAGTTAGAAAAGATGCGATTAATTCCATCCTTACTACTATAAATCAAATTCGAATTCAAAAACAAGTTTCAAAAAATGCTTTTGATAATGTGATTAAAAATTTAGCCACAACAGGAGTAAAAATTGAAATTTATACTAATCAAGATGACCCAGATAAAACCTATACAATTGGTAGCTCAACCTCAAATCATTTAGGAAGCTATATGTTTCTTGCTGGTAGTGAAACACCTTTTATTGTTCACATCCCTTCTTTTAATGGCTTCCTATCCCCAAGATACGGAATTCAAGGAAATAAAATAAGTGAAAAGGATTGGCGAACTACTAATATATTTAGTTTGAAAACTGAAAAAATTTCAAGAGTTATAGTGAATCATATTCAAGAGCCGGAAAAATCATTTACCTTAATTACAGCATCAATGATTTTACTTAATAATTTAGGCAATGAAGTAAGTTTTAATCAAGAAAATGCTTTGCAATTTTTAAATGCTTTTAAACAATTAAATTGTGAAAGCTTTAAGGATAAAAAAGAGAGAAAAGAGTCTGCTACACTGTTACACGAGTTAATTGTAAATAATGATACTTTAAGAACTTACTCTATTAGTAATGTTAAGTTGGTAAAAGACAAGGAAGATAACTTTACGGTTAAGCGAATGCATGCTACATTAAATAATGGAGAGCTTATGCTTATACAGGATTATGTTTTCAACAAAGTGTTAATTACTATTGATCAATTGCAGTAATAAAATACTAATTTATATCAATAGAAAAATTATATTTGACACTTAAATTAAACCACTAAATATACAACTTATAAAATGAAATTTATAGTTAATAGCACAGCATTGTTAAGAGAATTACAAAAGTTAAATGGAGTAATTAGTTCAAATAATACTTTGCCAATTTTGGATAATTTCTTATTTCATATAAGTAATAATAAAATGTCAATTATTGCTTCTGATTTAGAAACGACTATGATGTCTTCTTTAAGTGTTGAGGCAGATGAAGATGGAAAAATCACTATTCCTGCTAGAATTTTAATTGACACTTTAAAAACCTTTTCTAATCAGCCTTTAACCTTTATTGTCAATAACATTACTTTTGGAATTGAGATGAGTTCAGAGCTTGGGAATTATAAATTAGCAGGACAAAATGCTGATGAATTTCCTAAAATGCCAACTTTACAAGCCTCATCTTCAACTACTATTAAAGGAGATGTACTCGCTAATGCAATTAATAAAACTTTATTTGCCAGTGGTAATGATGAGTTACGTCCCGTTATGTCAGGAGTTTTCTGTGAGCTTTCAAACGAGCAAACAACATTTGTAGCAACTGATGCTCATAAATTAGTTAGACACATACGTAAGGATGTAAAATCTGATAAGACCACATCTTTTATTCTACCAAAAAAACCATTAACTATTCTTAAAAATAATATTGGTGATGATGCTGATATTATTTTAGAATACAATGAAACAAACGCTTTGTTTTCTTTTGGAAATATTACTATTATCTGTCGCCTTATTGATGGTAAATATCCTAACTATGAAGCAGTAATTCCTAAAGAAAATCCTAATAAATTAACAATTGAAACTGCAGCTCTTTTAAGTTCTATCAAAAGAGTTTCAATTTATGCGAATAAAACGACTCACCAAATCCGTTTTAAGGTTGCAGGCAGCGAATTACAGATTACATCTGAAGATTTAGATTTTGCAAATAAAGCTGAAGAAAGGTTAACATGCCAGTATGAAGGTGATGATATGGAGATTGGTTTTAATTCTAAATTCGTGATTGATATGTTAAATAATATTGGTGCCGAGCAAATTTCAATTGAAATGAGTGCACCAAACAGAGCAGGTATTATTTTACCACTTGACGGTTTGGAAGAAGGAGAAAATACTCTTATGTTAGTAATGCCAGTAATGTTAAATTCTTAATAAAAAACTATGAAAAAATTAGCATCAATTCTAGCTCTTGCATTTTTTACTATTGCAACTAATGCTCAAAGTTTAATTCCTATAAAATATGGAATTAAAGTAGGTTTGAACTTCTCAAACCTAAATATCACTTCAACTATTGATGGGGTCCAGCATGGTGTCCAACCAACTGATAATTCTTCACAATCAGGAATTTCGGCTGGATTCATTGTACATATACCTTTGTCTGATCAATGGTTTATAAACCCTGAAGTATTGTATTCTCAAAAGGGAGCATCATTTAATTATGCTTTTACTCATGACTATGAAATCAATCAAAGAGATGAATACAAAATGAACAATCAAGTAACCTTGTCATATGTTGAACTAAATCCTACGATTAGCTATAAAGCAACTGATAAACTTGCATTAAATTTTGGCCCTTCAGTTTCTTTTTTAATTGGAGTGGATACTACATTACAAGCTTTGCCTCTAATGCAAAATAATATTTTAACTGATGGACTAGTTGAAACAGCATCTTTAGATGTAGGATTGAATCTTGGTATTTCCTATTTTTTTACGGAACACTTTTTTGTTGATTCAAGAGTTTATACAGGATTTATAGAGGTAGCTTCTGCTATTCAGCCGTATGAGGTGATTACTAGTATTATTCCTAAACCAGCATATACTCTTAAAAATAGAGCTATAGTGCTCTCTATTTCTTACTTATTTTAAGATAAAACCATATTATAGAAAATTAGCAACCTGCATTATAGGCGTAAAATCCTAATGGGATTTAAGCGAATAAGATTGAACTTAAAAACAAAGAAAATACAATTATTTTAAAGTTTCTATTCATCTTATAATTCGATTAATTTATCTCCTTTTAAAATTGGGATAATTTCTGACTTTATAGGTGGAGATAAACAAAAACGAGTATCATCTTCCATGTTTAATGATTTTAATCTTTTTCTGTGAGAAGAGTCACTTAAATAATTAAATAAATCTCTATTTGAATTCTTTAACAATTGTCTGGAGGCAAACAAGGAGTCGCATGAAGATTCATATTTATCAGAATCCAATAATAAATTAGCTAAACTTCCTGCAAAAATTGGGTCTTCCAAGTTAAACACCCCTTTCCAGCCTGAACACAAAATAATTACATCATTATGTTCTTCAATTAAATGCTTAGCAACTGCCTCAATATTGATGTAAGAAGATGTAATTACTTTATGCTCTCTTGCATTATGGATTGCTTTAGTTCCATTTGTTGTCGTGAGGACTAATATTTTTCCCTTAACATCCGAATTGATATAATGAAAGGGAGAATTTCCATAATCAAAACCCTCAATTGGCTTAGCATTACGTTCAGCAGCAACAATATATCCTTCTTTACCTTTATAGGAAAGTGCTTGATCAAGAGTTTGTACAGGAATAATTGCCACCACTCCTTCCATAAAAGCAGTAGAAATTACTGTAGTAGCTCTTAATAAATCAACTACCACAACTGTTGATTTTCCATCAGCATATTTATCAAACTGATCAGCAGTAAAACAAACTGATATTTTTCTTTGTTCTAACATTATTTTAAGAATGGTAAAGCAACAACAACTGCTCTAATTTGTTTTTTACGTACTTGAATATAAACCTCACTCCCAACTTCAGAAAGTTCTTTTGTAACATATGCCATTGCTATAGCTTTATTTAAACTAGGCGACATAGTTCCAGAAGTTACAATACCTATCTCATATCCATCAGTATCAACAATAGGGTAATCTTTACGTGCAATACCTTTATCAATAATTTCAAGGCCAATTAGTTTTCTAGTAGCTCCTTCTTCTTTTTGAACTTTTAATTCTTCATGATTTATAAATTCTTTTGTGAATTTTGTAATCCAACCTAAACCTGCCTCAATAGGTGATGTTGTATCATTGATATCATTACCATACAAACAAAATCCTTTCTCTAAACGCAAAGTATCTCTTGCAGCCAATCCAATAGGTTTTAATTTTATTGAAGTCCTAAAAATAGCATCCCAAAGTTGTATTGTTGATTCATTTTTCACATACAATTCAAAACCAATTTCTCCTGTATATCCAGTTCTTGAAAGAATAACATTCTCAATTCCTGCAATAGCTCCTATTTTAAAGTTATAATACTTTATTTCAGATAAATTTATTTCAGTAAGTTCTTGTAATAACTCAATAGAATTTGGCCCTTGCACTGCTAGTAATGAATAATTATCTGATTGATTATTAATAGTACATCCAAAAGTATTATGCTTATTAATCCAAGCTAAATCTTTTTCCATATTTGATGCATTAACCACTAATAAATAATTGTTTTCTCCGATCATATACAATAAGAAATCATCCACTATTCCACCATCAGTATTAGGTAAACAAGTATATTGTATTTTGCCAGGGCTAAGCTTACTTACATCATTACTAGTAATGTATTGCAAAAAATCCAAAGCCTTTTGACCCGTTACAAAAACCTCCCCCATATGTGATACATCAAACACTCCTACTTCATTTCTAACGGTATGGTGCTCCGCTTTTACTCCTTCATATTGTACAGGCATATTATAGCCTGCAAATTCAACCATTTTCCCACCAATACTTTCATGTATACCTGATAAAACTAATTGTTTCATTTAAAATATTTTTATGCAAATTTAACAAATCATTAATCTTACAAGTAAATTCTTATTGTAGATTAATAACTATATTTGCGAAGAATAAATGAAAAAATTATCTAGAACACTAACACTCCCAGCAATAATTGCAATTAGCATTGCAGGTATGTTGGGTGGTATTTTTGTTTTACCTGGAATTGCAGCTGCAAAAACAGGATCATCAGTATGGTTAGCATTTTTACTAGCAGCAATTTGCATATTGCCTGCTGTATTATCTAAGTCAGAACTTGCAACTGCCATGCCTACTACAGGAGGAGCATATGTTTATATTGAGCGTGCTCTAGGACCATTGATGGGCACGATATCAGGTATTGGACTATGGATATCTTTACTTCTAAAAAGTTCATTTGCATTAGTTGGTTTAAGTGCTTATTTGCTTGTGATAATAAATATCCCTATAATTTTTGTGAAATATATTTCATTAATTTTTTTAACATTAATAATGCTACTAAACATTTTTGGAGTTAAGAAAGTTGGAAAGGTTCAGTTAATTATAGTTTCATTAAGTATGATAAGCCTTATTCTTCTATTAATTATAGGAATACCTAGTATCAACAAACAATTATTATCACCTTTTATTGCAAATGGTCATATGGGGTTAGCTAGTACAATTGCATTTGTTTTTGTTGCTTATGCTGGGGTAACTAAGATTGCTGCTATTGCTGGAGAAGTAAAAAATCCAAGCAAAAATATCCCAAAAGCTATGATTTTCTCTTTATTACTTATCTCTACAATATATATTACGATTTCCTATATGTTAGTTGGTAATGTGCCTATTGATCAATTGGGAACAGATATCAAACCCCTATATACTCTAGCTTTAGTAATTGGTGGGGAATGGCTTGGTTATGCTATTGCTATAATCGGAGTTATAACACTAATTTCATTAGCAAATTCAGGAGTACTTGCTTCTTCACGATTTCCTTTTGCAATGGCTATTGACAAACTTCTTCCAGATAATTTAGCAAGAGTGCATCAAAAACACCTTACTCCTGTTAATACTATTTTGATTACATCTATGTTAATGGCTATAGTTATTATATTTTTAGATGTTGAGAAGATAGCTAAATTAGCTAGTGCCTTTAAAGTAAGTATGTTTATCTTAGTTAATCTTTGTGTAATAATACTAAGAGAAACTGCTGTGCAATGGTACAAACCATCCTATAAATCACCTTTCTATCCTTATATGCAGATTTTTGGAATAATAAGTGGTTTAATTCTACTTTTCTATTTAGGAATGATGCCTTTAATTGCAATACTAGTGATTTCAATTATTGGTATTTTAATTTATTATACCTATGGAATAAAAGCATCACGAACAGGGGTGCTTAAAAGATACGGGCATATGCCAGCTTCCTATTTATTATTTGGAAAGAAAAGAAACTACACGCACTTAAAAGAGTTGGAGGACAAAGAAAGGAAAGAATTAGTACACATCAATATTGATCATGATGCAGGAGTAATTGTACCTTTATTAGGGAATGAAGTTTCTCCAGAAACACTAATTGAATTAGGCGCATCATTAAATTCAAAAGAAAAAATTCAAACCTTGAACATTACTGAAGTTCCCGATCAAACATCTTTAGATGCTTTTAGAGAAAAAAGACCTAAAACAAAGTCCTTAGAACGTATGGTTAAAACATTGAGTAATCGATTGAATTTAACGATTAACTTTGAGTCAATTGCTACCCATAAGTTATCCAATACTATGCAGGCTTTAAGTGAGGTGACAAATATTAATTGGTTAATTCTAGGCTGGAATGGAAGGGCATATAATGGTATATTTTTTAACAATCCTATAGGTTGGATTGTAAGTAATATCAATTCTAATTTTGCATTATTTAAGTGTAATGGTGTAATGCGATTTAATAATGTATTGTTAGCAATCCGACCAAATAGTAGAGATTCAGCAAAACTTATTGAAACTACTAATAAATTATGTAACTATTATAATGCTGAGTTTACACTATTGCATGTAGTCCCTACTAATATGACTAGTGATGAAGTAAATTATATCAAGCAAAAAGCAAATGATTTACTTAAGGGAACTAAGGGAGTTTTAATGCTTGTACCATCAGAAAATCCAATAGATACTGTTTCTGATTTAACAGCTGAAAATGATTTATTAGTTATTGGTACACCTAGAAAAGATACTTGGTCAACTATGCTATTTGGTACAGGAAAAGATAAGTTTGCTGTAAATTCAGCTTGTTCTGTACTAAGACTTACAATTAAGGATTAGCTTACTCAACAATTATTTTCTTTTCTACAGTACCATCATCATAAATATAAAACAAAGTATTTTTATTAATTATTGTTTTAGGATTTACGTTTCTACCTAATAAATCTGTAGTTCTTAAAAGAGTTCGCTCAGTTAAATTAGGATTAGAGAACCGAATAATTCCAGGCTGTGTCCAAAAAACAATTGGTGACCAAGTTGCTGAACGATAAGCACCACCACTTGAAGAACACCAAGTACGAGCTTGTGCTCTATAGCTTAATCCTGGAATTAATCCATTCTTATTTTTAGTTAATATAGGATAAACAATTCCAAAACCCCCCACATTGAACCATGTACTTCCTAAATGATCAACTCTAGTTTTAATACGAACGAAACTATATGTTGAAGTGGTGTCCCAAGTAAAAGTTGCTTTTGTAGTTGTTGGCGAACTTACTTGTAAGTTGTTAATATTAGTACACGCTCCTAAAGTTATGAATTTTTGTATTGAAGACCAATCACTTATGACTCCATCACAAAACCAAATTTTCATTTGATATTCATAATTAGTAGAAGGGATTAAATTTAGCAATAGTTTATCTGTTTTGTAAGTAGCTGTATTACATGTGCCTAATGGCGCTCCCATATTTTTTTGGATCCAAGAACTTGCTCCTGTTGCCTTATACCTAATTCTGTATTGATCAACAGAACAACTATTTGAATTCATATTATCCCAATTAATAGTTGCTCTATCATGTATTATATTACTAATATAAAGCCCAGTTATTCCAACTCCCAAGCAAGTTGGGTCAAGGTATGCATCTTGAACTATCATTTGCCCATTACTAAGCACTACTGTAATTGTATCAGAATTGTATCCTAATGCAGAAAAAACTAATTGATAAGTTCCAGAATTTACAATTGCCGATTGATAATGACCGAATAAGTTAGCCGTTTCATTAGTTGATGTTGTTAGTATTTCCAAATTAGCATTTGATATAGCTAAACCAGTAATGCTGTTAATAACATTTCCTTCTAAATAACAAGCTTGCTGAAAATTACGACCATAAACTAGTAGCCTCCCTTGTCCACTACTACTATTAATATCTGATGAAATTATATTTCCTGAAGGCAAGTAAGGAAAAGTACCCCAGCATCCATCAAAGCCATTTCCACTACCAGAATATGAATCATAATATCCAACTTGTATCATGTAATTAGGATGTGTAATATCATGTACTACAGTTCCATCACGATAATAAGAGGTAATCAAAAAATTACCGTCAACAAAAGTATTATGCGGAATGCTATTACTGCCTGGATTAGATTGAATTCTATCTACTTCTTGAATATTGTTAAGATCAGAAATATCAAATGCAGTTAAATAAGCATCCGTCTTCTCATCAGTAGTAAATACAAAATTTCCATCATCAGAAACCCATGAATTATGTGTAAAATTATGTGGAGTTGATTTTGATCCAAGTACAATAGGATTAGCTTTATTACTAACATCAACGATATACACTTTACCTGCATAGATGCATCCCGCATACATAGTATCTCCTCTAACCATTGCATCATGTATATATTGACCATTCCATTGACCTAAATGAGTAGGATTAATTGGGTTAGTTGCGACATCTAAAAATATCGCACCATTAGCAGGAACAGGAATTCCAGCAGGATTAGAGGCACCAAAAATATAAGCTATTCCATTTTCATCAATAAATAAATCATGTGCAGCTTCCCAATGCAATGTAGCTCCTGTTGTAGGATTGATAAAATCAGTAACATGCCAAAAAGTATTTCCAGTCATATCTGTCAAATCAATAATTAGAAGTCCTGCATCTGATTCAGTTGTAACGTATGCATAGTTGCCATACGTTTTAATATCTCTCCAAATGGAATAAATATCAGATAAAAAAAACTCTTCAAAAGGAGTTGAAGGATTTGTAACATTTACACAAGACACTCCATTTCTGAGTCCTACAAGAGCAAATTCATTACCTACACTATCAGCCCATCCCCAAATATCATTTCCTTTAGTTGTTGGATAGTCGTAAGTGCCTAATAAATTCATATTTAAACTACTTTGCGCTAAAGTTACTATAGGCAGTAATAATAGAATAAAAAATACCTTTTTCATCTAAATATGTTTTGGTGATAGTTTATAAATTACTATAATATGTAGTAATCCAATTAGTTGTACAGATAAAATATAAAATGGCCAATCCCCTAATATTAATGGGTTATTTACTAATGGCTTAGATAATAAAAACATATAGTTTGTACCAAGTATCAGATTAAGTAAAAAAACTATTACGACTACAATTTGTGCTCTTAAAAAAGTTTTCCACCAACTCAATAATCTTAGTTTGTAGTTCATTACAAACATTAAATACAATGGAACTAATATTAAACTACCATGCATAAAATAATATTCAAATATATGCCATTTACTTGACCCCCAAATTAATTCAGGAGTCATTATAGCATTTAAGGCTGAAGGAAGAGCTAATAGTAAAGTCCACTCATACATCCATTTTTTTTTATTTAGTAAAACTAAAATGCAAATAAAGTAAGAAATATTGCACAAATGAAGTGGTAGAAAATCTTGAACTGTCCAATCACCAATAATTATAGTATATACATTAGTTGTTAGATAAACAAGAATAGCAAAATAGGCAAAATACTTATTCGTTTTTTCTTTAAATTCAATTGATTTATTTTTTAATAAAAGAATTATAAAGCTGATTACTATAAAGCAAGTTACTATTCCTATCCACCACAATGAAGACAAAGGCTCAATTATTTCGTGCTTAGGCATATTTTATATTTAAACTCATAACTTTTATTATTTAAAATACTTTAGTAGTCAATATTTTATCTATTGATATTTAGAAAATAAGTTAGCATAATTACTCAAAAATTATTCTTTTTTCTATTACGCCAGTATCATATATGTAGAGTAAAGTAGTTTTATCAATTACTGTATTTGGATTAACTTCTCTACCTAAAAGATCTGTAATTCTTAAAAGATTTCGCTCTGTAAAATTAGGATTAGCCAATCGAATAACGGAAGGCTGTGTCCAGAAAACTAAAGGAGACCAAGTGGCAGAACGGTAAGCGCCACCTGCTGGGTCACACCATGTTCTTGCTTGTGCTCTATAGCTTTTTCCTGGGTTTAAACCATTCTTGGCCTTAGTAAGTGCTGGATAGAATACTCCAAATCCACCTGCAGAAGTCCAAACACCACCTGTAGTATCTACTCTTAACTTAATACGAGCAAAACTATAAGCTGCTATAGAATCCCATGTAAAGCTTGCCTTAGTATTTGTAGGCGTACTAACTGCAAAGTTAATTACATTCTCACACTCATCTGTTGTTGTAAAGTTTTGGATAGTTGACCAAGCAGAAACACCACCACCACAATACCAAACTTTCATATAGTATTCATAAGTAGTACTTGGATTCAAGTTAAGTATTAACTTATCTACTTTTTGTGTTCCAAAATTACAACTACCAACTGGAGCTCCGATAGTCTTACTACTCCATGAGATAGTACCTTGTTCTCTATAATTAATTCTGTATTGATCAACTATACAAGAAGATGAATTCATATTATCCCAATTGATATGGGCTCTATCGTGTATCACATTAGTGCAATAAATATTAGAAGGAGCATCTTCATTACAAACATAAACACAACTCCCATCATCTAATGTAGCGAATGGACTATAGTTAGTTGCAGTTGAATCTGCACAGCCATATATTGGCAAAGCATTTGCAATAATTATTCCTTTCATTCCAGAAGTAACATGTGGTTGGCAAACATAATAATACGTTTGTGCAGTAGTAGCAATAAATTGTCCTGTTGCACCAAAGCTAAGACTAAAACCTCCATTTGATGTAATCCCTCCAGCTAACCAAGTACTATTGCTTACTTCCACTGCATTATGATATCCTCCTAATATGAAATTAATGGTATCACCCACATTACAAATAATTGTATCTGGTGAGAAAGTTGATCCTATTGTTTTAATAGTATAAGAAGTATAATCACAACTTCCATCATCATTAGTGGCAGTGGAATCATAATTTGAAGCTAATGGGTCAGTACAACCATATATTGGAAGTAACCATGCTTGAATTGCATTATTTAACAAGTTTTCAATTGTAGAGGAAGAACTCGTTGTCTGACAATAAGCAGGGCAAAAGGTAACATATGAACTATCAGGATATATCACATAATAACTAGGTGTATAATACAACTGATAATTAATTACAGAAGGAGAAATTCCATTACACATAGGAAAACTAACTCCATAAGTGGTTGCAAAATTGGCTAAATCATTATCTGAAGTTGCCGCATTTACTTCTAAAGCAATAAACTCTGCTACACCTAATCCATTTGGCCCATAAACTTGATAAGAGTTTTCAGTACCAGCAGCATACTGCTGACAATGACCACACGTAGTACTCATTAGCTCTAATACTACAACTTTATTAATATTCAAATAAGAATATAGTGTATGAGTATTTCCATTAATATCTGCCACACTAATATCAGGTGCGTACCCAGTACCATTTAACATTCCTGATTGTGCATTTGCCAAAAAAACAAAGCAAATTAAAGTAATAGTAAGTATTTTTTTCATGATTTAACTTCTTAAAGTACGATAATAACTGCATATACACAAATAATACTTTTTTATATCAGTTTTGTTATTAATGCAAATTTAGTAATTCTATAGGCCTTTTTATTCTTAATTAGTATATTTATTACTAATAGCATGTGAATTTCTAAAATTTTTGGCATTTATTTCACAGTAATTAACATCTTATACCATAAATAATGATATTATTACTATTATACTTTATTAGTAAATATAATATGTAGCAGTACTACATTCTACTAGATTAGATAACTCGAAAGGTAACCGAATAAGCCCATAGCAATTCCCCTTATTAAATCGTTAAACCTTTTTGCAAATAAATAGTCTGTAATCAGGACAATAAAATAAATAACTTTCGTTTACATTTGCAACCATTTAATTATATGAAAAACACAATAACAACAATCTTCTTTTTATTAATTGCAATCATTAGTATTGCACAAGAAAAATACACAATTAGTGGCTTCGTACAAGATGCGTCTTCAGGCGAAAACTTAATAGGCGTTTCAATTTATGATAAAGAAACTTTTAAAGGAACAGCTAGTAATCAATACGGATTTTATTCTTTAACTATTGAGGAGGGAGATTATGTTATCATATATTCGTTTATAGGCTACAAATCCACTACTAAGAATATAAAACTAAATAATGATCTTAGATTAAATATAGCTTTAACAAATAATGCTATAATGACAGAAGAAGTAATTGTAACTGGTGATAGATTAGATAAAAATGTAAGTAGTTCTAACATGAGTCAAGCTAAAATAGAGGTAGATAATATCAAGCAACTTCCTGTAATTCTTGGAGAGGTTGACATTTTAAAATCAGCACAACTTCTACCAGGAATTCAATCAGGGGGTGAAGGAAATTCAGGGCTTTATGTAAGAGGTGGTGGTCCTGATCAAAACTTAATATTACTTGATGAAGCAGTCGTGTATAATGCTGCACATCTATTTGGTTTTTTCTCAGTATTTAATGCAGATGCTATAAAAGATATAAATATAATTAAAGGAGGTATGCCCGCAGAGTATGGAGGTAGACTATCTTCTGTTCTGGACATCACCATGAAGGATGGAAATAATAAAAAATATGAGGCGGCTGGAGGAATTGGCTTACTGTCTTCTAGGTTAACAATTGAAGGTCCAGTTCAAAAGGATAAAAGTTCATTTATTGTTTCTGGTAGGAGAACTTATATTGATGTGTTGTCTAAACCTTTTTTGAATAATGATAATGCTTTTAGTGGTTCAGGTTATTATTTTTATGATTTAACAACTAAAGTTAATTACAAAATATCCGATAAAGATCGATTATATTTGAGTGGTTATTTTGGAAGGGATGTCTTTAGTTTTAATAATTCCGATAATGGTATTGGAATAGAAATCCCATGGGGAAATGCTACTAGTTCATTAAGATGGAATCATTTATTTAATGATAAATTATTCATGAACACATCACTTATTTTTTCAGATTATCGATTTGAATTTAATATAGCTCAACAAGATTTTGAATTAAAGATATTTTCAGGAATTAATGATTGGAATACTAAGGTTGATTTTCTTTATCAACCCAATCAGCGACATACAATAAAATTTGGTTCTAATTATACTTACCATGAGTTTACTCCAGGAAATGCTTCTGGAAGATCAGGAGAAGTAGTTTTTGAAGCTGATGAGATATTTAAACAATATTCTAACGAAGGGGCTTTATACTTTTCTGATGATTTTGAGGTCACTGATGCTTTAAAAGTACATGCTGGGTTACGTTATTCTTCTTTTCAACATAGTGGCTATATAAGCTTCCGTGATTATATTAAAAATGATTTTCAATCGAATGATGATAATTATAGACATATTGAACCAAGACTTTCATTTAGATACAGATTATCTCCTTCAAGCTCTATAAAAGGAGCTTATACTCAAAACTATCAATATGTTCACTTAGCCTCAACATCAAGTGTTAGTTTACCCACCGATCTTTGGGTGCCAAGCTCATCAGAAATTAAGCCAAAATTTGCTGATCAATATGCTATAGGTTATTTCAAGAACCTAAATGATAATATGTATGAGACTTCTATTGAAGCTTATTATAAAGAAATGACAAATTTGCTTGAATATAAAGAAGGTGTTTTACCGGAAGATAATACTAATTCAAATAGTGATGGTTCATTTGCTTTTGGTAATGGCGATTCATATGGAATAGAAGTACTTCTAAAAAAGAATAAAGGAAAAACAACAGGGTGGATTGGTTATACCCTTTCAAAAACAACAAAATACTTTGATGAAGTAAATGCTGGCATTTCATTCCCTGCTAAGTATGACAGAAGACATGATTTGTCTATTACGGCAACTCATAAACTATCTAAAAAATGGACACTAAGTAGTGTTTTTGTTTATGCTACAGGTAATGCCATAACACTTCCATCAGAAATTTATGTTATTGGAGGAAATCCATATACTGAGTACACTTCAAGAAATGGCTTTAGGATGGATCCATATCATAGGCTTGATATAGGAGCTACATATACTCGTAAAAAAAGAAATAATTTTCAATCTTCATGGAACTTCTCTATTTATAACGTCTACAGTAGAAAGAATCCATATTTTATATATCTTGCTTTAGAAGTTCCAGAAGGGCAAGAAGGAAACTTCGAATCAGGTAATCTAACACCACAAGCTTATCAAGTATCAATATTTCCAATTTTACCTTCTGTTACTTGGAATTTTAATTTTTAATTATGAAAAAATACATCTATATTATAAGTGTTTTATTAATTTCTTGCCAAGAAGAAATCACACTTGACTTACCAAATTCACAAGATAAAATAGTAGTAGAAGGTTCAATTGAAAATGGCTTTCCTCCTATCGTTATTTTAACCAAAAATCAAGGTTATTTTGATGAATTTAATCCTGATGAATTTTATATTAACAATGTAGACTCTATTAAAATTTGGTACATTGATGAAGGTGGAGTAACAATAAATAGAAATCTTGAACTTTTTACTGACTTTGTAAGTCCAATAACTGGTGATCCTATACCATTATACACAGTTGCTGACCTTGACACTTCAAATGTAAATAATTATGATTTTAGTGAAGTTGGCCGAACATACTATTTAGAGATAAAATGGAATAATCAAATTATTACAAGTTCAACAACAATTCCAGAAGTTACTCCATTAGATTGTCTATGGGTTGAAAAAAGTGAAAATAGTGAAGAGGAGTATGAGTATGACATAAGAGCCTTGTATTCAGATCCTGCTGATCAAGATAATTTTATTCTACTTAAATCTAAAAGAATTCAGCATTTTGAATACAAAGATAGTTTAGAATGTCAGGCTAAAGATAGACCAGATAATTCGCATAAGTTAATTGATGCGGGATCTGATATCCTTATTAATGGTCAATCATTTGAAACTTATTTTCCTAGACCTAAGGACAGTGGCAATCCCTTCCCAGACGGAAATTATAATGCTTATCATACAGAAATTTGCGAAGAAGATACATTAGAGTTCAAAGAAGATATAGTATTGATTAAATATTGTCAAATTGATGAGCCTTCTTTAAAATTTTGGAGAGGACTGGTAAGACAAGTTGGAACTAATGGAAATCCATTTGCTGAACCATTAAATCTTGTTAGTAATGTAACAAATGGCTTAGGAATATTTACTGGATACGGATCAGCATATTATATGGTGCCAATTGTAAAAGATACAGTAATTTTCGAACAGTATACACCAAAAATAATAGATATATTTTAATTTTACAAATAAAAGAAATGGAAAAAGAATTGGAAAAAGTAGAAACATTAATTATCGGCTCAGGTCCAGCAGGATACTCAGCAGCAATTTATGCAGCTCGTGCTGATATGAAACCAGTTGTCATTCAAGGTTTGCAACCTGGAGGACAATTAACTACAACTACTGATGTAGATAATTATCCAGGATACAAAGACGGAATAACAGGCCCTGAGATGATGGAGGATTTCAAAGCTCAAGCGGAGCGTTTTGGTACTGATACAAGGTGGGGAATGGTAACAAAAGTTGACTTATCTGAGCGTCCATTTAAAATTGAAGTAGATGAAAAAGAAACAATCTTAGCTGAAACTGTAATTATTGCAACAGGTGCGTCTGCAAAGTGGTTAGGAATGGATGATGAAATAAGATTAAATGGCTATGGTGTTTCTGCATGCGCTACTTGTGATGGATTCTTTTACAAAGGAAAAGAAGTTGTTGTAGTTGGAGCTGGTGATACTGCTGCTGAAGAAGCTACCTACCTAGCTAAAATGTGTACTAGAGTAACTATACTTGTGCGTAGAGATGAAATGCGTGCTTCAAAAGCAATGCAACATAGGGTGTTTAATACTCCTAATTTAGAAGTGCTTTTCAACCATGAAACAAAAAGCATTAATGGTGAGCCTGGACCTGTAGGAGTTGAAAGTGTAACTGCTATTAATAATATAACAAAGGAGGAGACAATTATTCCTGCTTCAGGATTTTTTGTTGCTATTGGTCATAAACCAAATAGTGATTTATTTAAAGGACAATTAGAAATGGATGATGCTGGTTATTTACTTATTGAAGCAGGTACTTCTAAAACGAAAATTCCGGGAGTTTTTGCTGCTGGTGACATTGCTGACCATGTTTACCGTCAAGCCGTTACATCAGCAGGAACAGGCTGTATGGCAGCCTTAGATGCTGAACGATTTTTAGCAGATAACAAATAAATAGATTCATACTTAAAGAAAAAGGCCTCTACTCTCTAGGGGCTTTTTTTATTATTTATTTTGTACTTTTGATTTAATGGATGCTATTGATGTATTAATAAAATATTGGGGACATACTCAATTCCGCTTAAAACAGCAGGAGATTATAAAGCAAGTAATTGACAAGAGAGATACTCTTGCTTTATTGCCTACTGGAGGTGGAAAATCAATTTGCTACCAAGTGCCTGCACTAATGCAAGAAGGAATTTGCCTTGTCATCTCCCCTCTTATTTCACTTATGGACGACCAAGTTCGTTTTTTAAAATCCAAAGGAATAAAATCAATTGCAATAACTTCAGGTATGCATTATAATGAAATTGATACTGCCCTAACTAATTGTATTTATGGAGGTGTTAAATTCTTATATTTATCACCAGAAAGATTGCAAAACGAATTGGTACAAACAAGAATTAAGGAAATGAACATTAACCTTATTACTGTTGATGAGGCACATTGCATTTCGGAATGGGGACATAACTTTCGCCCAGCATACAGGCATATTTCTGAGATAAGAGAGATAATACCTGAGGCACCTGTTTTAGCCCTCTCAGCTACTGCAATAACTAGTGTAATTGATGATATTCAAAACAACCTTGATTTTAAAGAACATAATCTTATTCAATCGTCATTTGTTAGAAAAAACCTCTCATATGTTGTTGACAATGTAGAAGATAAAAAATCACGGTTATTAAAATTGATTGATAAAATAAAAAGCTCTGTTATTATTTATGTTGGAACTAGAAAAGCAGCAAAGCAGATTACTAATTTTTTGTTAAATAATAATTATTCTGCCAATTATTATCATGGTGGCTTATCAGCAAAAGAACGATCTGAAAGACAAGAAAGCTGGACTCAAAACCAAACTAGAGTTATGGTAGCTACTAATGCTTTTGGAATGGGAATAGACAAACCTGATGTTAAATTAGTAGTGCATTTAGAATTACCTTCAACAATTGAAGCCTATTTTCAAGAAGCAGGACGAGCAGGAAGAGATGGAAAACAAGCCTATGCATTTCTACTTGCTAATAAAGGTGATGTTAAAAAACAACAAGATTTATTAACCTTGAGGTATCCATCAATTTCTGAAATAAAAACAGTTTATCAAAATTTAGCTAATTACTTTCAATTAGCTGAAAATGAATTGCCAGAACAGGCAATTTCTTTTGATATGATAGATTTTACTGAGCGATATAAAATGAGTAACCTTAAGGTATATAATATACTTAAATATCTTGAAAAAGATGAGTACGTTAAACTTTCAGAAGCATTACATAGCCCTTCAAAATTAATGATTAAAGTGAGTAATACTGAATTATATAAATTCCAAATTGCTAATAAATATTATGATAATTTCTTAAAACTTTTACTACGTTCCTATGCTAATTTGTTTTATAATTATGTAATAATTAACGAAAAAGAGATTGCAAATAAATTTAATGTTAATAATGAAGAAGTTGTTCGTTTACTTAATAAATTAGTACAATTAGAAATTCTTAAATATGCTCCTAAAAATAACAATTCTCAAATCACTTATCTAAAAGCAAGAAAAGATACTGAAAAACTTTATTTGGCAGAAAAAAAATGGGAAGAAAGGAAAAAGTACGAACAAGAAAAACTGAATAAAATCACAAACTATATAATTGATAAAGATTCTTGTAGAAGCAGATTACTATTGCATTATTTTGGAGAAGAAGAAAGTAATAAATGTGGGAAATGTGATTACTGTATTAATGAAAAAAGACAAAAAATAAAAGAGTCTGAATATAAAGAAATCACTAATAAGCTAGAAATATTATTAAAAGATAAGGAATTAACCATTAAAGAAATTTGTGTATTAATGCCAAATTATAATGAGCATCAACTCATTTCAATAATTCAGTACTTATTTGACAATGAATTAGTTGGTAAATATGGAAACAAATATCAATGGAAAAGCAATAAGTAAATGGGAAAATGTAGTTTTGTAATATGAAGATAGTATTTTTTGGAACTCCACTTTTTGCAGCCACTAACCTAAACGCATTAATTAATGCTAGATATGATATTGCAGGAATTGTATGTCCACCTGACAGTAAAAAAGGGAGAGGAAAGCAATTAAAGCCCTGTGCAGTAAAGGAAGTTGGGGTTGCTAATAATATTCCAGTATTACAACCTTTAAAGCTTAGAGATAATGATTTTATTAATCAGTTAAAGTCCTTAAATGCTGATTTATTTGTTGTTGTTGCTTTTAGAATGTTACCAAAATCAGTTTGGAATTTACCAAGTAAAGGAACGATAAATTTACATACCTCTTTGCTGCCAAATTACAGAGGTGCCGCACCAATAAATTGGGTGTTAATTAATGGAGAAAAAGAAACTGGAATTACAACATTTTTTATTGATCAGCAAATTGATTCAGGATCAATTATTAAGCAAGAAAAAATAACATTAACTGATAAAACTACAGCTGCTGAATTACATAATACTTTAATGAATAAAGGATGTGATTTACTTATTAATACGCTTAATTCAATTAAGAATAATACTGTAATTCAGCAAGATCAAGAGCATAATTCAGCAATGTCAGAAGCTCCAAAATTAACAAAAGAACTATTAAAGATTGATTGGAATAAAACAGCTAATGAAATACATAATTTAGTCAGAGGACTTTCGCCATTTTTGGATAACAACACAAAACTAAAGGATATTGCTATCTGCCCATCTGCTTGGTTTGTATTACAAGATGATAAAGGAATACAAAAAAGAATAAAATTACATTTATCGGAAGTAATTTCTAATAATTATGACAAGCTACAGATTATTAAAACAGATAATAAAACCTATTTGCATATCATTACAAATAAGAATGTTATTTCTATTCTTAATTTGCAAGTTGAAGGTAAAAACCCCATGACTATTCAGCAGTTCTTACAAGGCAATAAAATCAATGAAGACTTCCTTATTTCATGAGAAATTTAGAGCATGATTTAGTTCAATACTTAAAAGAATTTGTTGTAGATGAAAGGCGTATACTTTTTGAAGAAAAAATTAAGCAAAGAACTAAGCACATAACTGTTGTTCTCGAAAATATTTTTCAAGGAAGAAATATTTCTGCTTCTATCCGTTCTGCTGACTGCTTTGGAGTACAAGATGTACATGTAATTGAAAACGATAATATCTTTAATGATGATTCAGAAGTGTCAATGGGTGCTGATAAATGGGTAAGTACAACAAGATATAATCAAGATGAACACAATACTGCTAAAGCAATTAAGAAACTAAAAGCTGATGGCTATCAAGTTATTGCAACTACCCCACATAATACTGATTGTGATTTATATGATATTGAAATTAGTGATCAAAAAATTGCTTTAATTTTTGGAGCTGAAGTCAGAGGCTGTAGTGAACAAAGCTTAAAACTAGCTGACAGAAGAATGAAAATTCCAATGTATGGATTCACAGAAAGTTTTAATATATCGGTTTCTGTTTCTCTTTGCTTACAACACCTTACTTATAAGATGAGAAATTCAGCAGTTAACTGGAGAATGTCTCAGGAACAACAAGATAAAACTCTCCTGCAATGGCTAAGAAACAGTATTAAATCATCTGCACAAATTGAAAAAAAATACATAAAATTTCAATCTGAAAAATAAATTATAATTTGACTTTAAACAATATTTAGGAAATGAGAAAGAAAGTTAATAATAGTTAGAATTTCAAAGAGAATTAATGACTAATATGTTCAAAAAACTGTTGTTTAATTTATTATTTGTACTAAAAAGAAAGATGTTGTTAAGAAAACAGTTGCTCATAAACAAAAATAAATAATAAAATGGTTAATAATTAAAGTGTTAACCATTTTTATTTTATAAGATTTCTTTTATTAAATTTTTAAACGATTTAAAGAGCAATCCAAAATAACAAACATAAACTAAAAGTGGAATTATAATAAAATGAAATATTTGAAAAACAAATTCTTGATTAATTGCAAAATACATAGCAAGAATCGTTAACCCAAATATAAAGAATAACTCTTTACTAAAAGGAGATATTTTCATGTATTTAGCAATATAAATTACTTGTGCTCCATTAACAAATAGATTAGAGATAACATAAAGACCAACCACTGATAGTAATCCAATTATTGGAATAAACAATAAAGAAAGAAAAATTAATCAGCAGAGCTCTAATTAGTTGAATTTTTAAATTTTGCTTTTCCAATCCTGCCATTATCATAAAAGTCCCTGAACTACCAGCGCTAAGGTTAGAATACCACCTACAAGCATATAAAATAAGATATTTTTTGTACACCAACATTTCAGAAGTATATAATCCTAAAATTTCATCAGAAAAAATTGCAATAATTACAGCTAGAGGAATTGCAAAAAGGTTAAAAAGAAAAGTAGTTTTTTTGTACAAAATCATTTCATTCTATGAAACTTTTTTTGCATGATGTAATTTTGAAATTGCTGGAGCAAATACTTTATTTAAGTTTAATAAGAGAAATGTTGTTAAGCCTGTTAGTGTTAATAAAATATTGTATGCACCAACATCAGATGAAGTTAATTTAATGGCAATAATAATACTTAACCCCTGAGATGCAATGAAGGAAACAACTGAATTATAAAACATTTTTTTGCCGTAATCTATCATCTTAGTATCATGTATGACTTCTTTATAATCAGATTTTAAAAATATTTTAAATTCATTTTTATTAAACAAATACAACATAATAAATAGCACTAATATTTGTGTAAAAATCTCTAAAATTATAAAATAAAGAATATCATTAGTAAATTGAAAAATAATAAAGGTTAAAATAGCACGAACTATAACGTTTACAACTGTACCATAAACAACTATCTCCTTTATCTTAAGTATTGATCTGTATAAAGATATTATAACCCCAAACAACATACTTATAGGCACATGTACACTTACTACACACAATAACCAACTTAAACCATCTAATGTCACTGTATACGAAATGGTTAATATAGTTTGAAAGAAAATAAATAAGAACTGCGTAACCAATACCTACAATGAATGCATATTTTAAAAATATAGTAGCAATTCTACTTGCTTTTGCTTGATTTTCTTCAATAAAAGAAGGAAAGAACTTAATAATTATAAAAGGAATTCCAATTGATAAAATTGTTTCTGAAAATGAAGCAAATGTTTGAGCAATAACATACTTCCCCCATGAATCTAAACCAACAATATCTATAAGATAAATTTTAACAAAAAAGCCAATGACAAAAGCAAATATAGCTCCAAAAACACCCCATTTAGTTTGTTTAATTATTAATCTTAACATTCTTATTTAAAAGTATATTTAAAGATATCAATATCTTTTTGATATATTTGATTTACTTTATAAATCATCTCATCAGTATATACTTCTTTATAATCTAATTTACTGTTAAAATTGAGATGACTCAAATTTATATCTTTTTTTAATCTCTTAGAAAGAAGTAGAGTGTCACTTTCTAAATCTTCAAATCGACCAATAAAATCAACAAGTATATTTCCACTCTTATCACATAAATATTCGTGTTGAGGAATAAAATGTGTAATCTGATAAATAAGTTTTTCATTGAGCCCATTTAAAATAAAATCTTCAAAATCTTCAAATTCTGATAAGAAGGTTTGAAAAGCTAATTTATCAAGATGATTCATACCTCCTTCATTTAAAAATTTATATGCTGAATATAATCGGTCAAATGGATTTCTAACAAAAGAAAAAGAAAAATATACTTCATTCTTAATATTTAAAGCAATATTATTAAAATAAAAACTTCTATGTCCTTCGAATGTTACATCGCCATAAATAGCTTTAGCTAAAGAAACTCCGGCAGTTTTTGGAATATGTATGAAAATAGTTTTTGATTTATAGAAAGCATTTAATAAAGTTCCCTCAATAAAAATCTTATTATGCTGAGATTTTGCATGCTTCCAGGTACGATATTTTGACAATAAGTATTTAATCATATCTTTTAAATATTTTTAATGCTAAAAAATCGCATATTGTATTCTTAATATCATATTTTGGATTAAAGGGATAAGTATTTCTATTATTAAAAGCTATCAATATTTTCTCTTTTAATGATTCAGTAGATTGTACTTGGGCTAATATAGCGTCTCTGTCTTCATCAATTATTAATTCAGATATACCCTGCCCTTCAACTCCTACGAAAGGAGTATGAGTAGCCCAAGACTCTAAATATACACAACCTAAAGCCTCATAATATGAAGGTAAAACAAATAAATCAATACTATTATAAAAATCATTCAATTTTTCGTGAGCAATTTCCTTTTCAAAAAGAATATATTTTGATAGATTATTTTCAACTACATATTTTTTACAAGATTTAAGGGTGGGTCCGGATCCAATCAATCTTAATTTTATTTTATTTCCATCTCTAATATCTTTGAGTTGACTTTAATAAGAGTTATTTGATCTTTAATTTTCCAAAAATTAGCAACACATCCAATTGTAAAATATCTTTTTTTTCGTTTTTTTTAAAGAATTTTGATGTATCTACTCCATTATATAATACAAATTCATTTTTAGGATTATAAGTTTTATAATTCCTAAGTTGTTGCAAAACTAAATCTAGAAACCCTAATATTTATGTCAGCATCTATTAAGATGATTTTATAGTATTTCTAATTAAAAAATCTTTTTTGAATATTTCTCATAAATTCATTTCTCCCATTAGTTAGTTGAAGCACATCTAAACCATGATGTTGAATTATTTTAAACATCCTAATCCTCCACCAAATATGCAGATGGATAAGATACGTGAGAGTGAGAAATTTAATATTTTCTATCATTATTTTTTTCAAAAAAGATTAAATCTTTTTTATTTATGAAATTAAAAACTCCTGGAAAAATAAAAAATGGAAAGTCGAATGTTTTAAAAACATGAACACTAAAACCTTTAAATTTATAATCCTGTTCAGAAGAAAATATAGAAATGCTTTAACAATCTCAATATTAAAGTTTGTTTGATTTCTAAGTTCATTTACTTGATCAAAAATATAACTTCCCACATAACATTTATTAGATGGAAAAAATGGAGTGACCACTAAATATGTGTTACTCTTAATCAATTAAATTAGGATATATCTTCTTAAAGTCAGGAAACTTATCTAAAACCGAATTAATAGTTTCTTCTTTAAGTTCATTATAAAATTGAGATTCCTTTCCTGATCTAGTAAACTCACCGTTAAAACTTCCATCTTTTGGACCATTACCATACATCTGATTACTTTTAGTACCCATTAACTTTATTTTTTTATAAGATGAAATATTAATTGCTTTTTGTACTAACTTCTCATCAAAATCCCAGTTTAAAAATTTTATCAATTCACTGAAAACTAATTTTGTATCTTGTTTCATTTCCGTATAATTTATTACAAAATCAGCATGTTTTATTGATATTTTATAAAAACTTATCCAAGAATTTATTTTATACAAAACATAAAAATCAATATCGTGTAATTTCTCTCTAATATTTAAAGAATCATCTAAAAATGGAACTTTTCTATCTTTGTAAAAATAATATGAAGAAATTAATGTGTCTAATGGGTTTCGATGAATAAAAATTCTTTTATCAAATAAATCATATGATTTATTGTATTGCTTATGAGTTCTGTAAACAAAAGGGAAGTCATTTTGAGGTAGAAAAGTGGTACCTCTATCCATTATATTATTCTGTAAAGTATTTAACCTTTCATAAGAAACTGTATGTTCTTCATTAGAATTTATTAATAAGTTTCTGTAATTATAAATTAAAAAACGTGTCCAAGTGTTTCCACTCTTTGGATATCCAAAAAAAAGTATTTTTAACTCATTACTTTTGGTTAGGAATCTCTTTAAGGTATGGTGATTGTTAAACCAATAATACTTGTCCTTTAGCCAGTTTATCATCTTAGATTGCATAATACTTCTTCCCATTCATTAATAACTATTTTCCAATCAAATTTCTTGGCTAGCAAAATTGCACCTTCTGAATTACTTGACAACAAATTTCTATTATTTATTAAGCTGTTTACTTTTGAAGATAATTCTTCAAAATCATTAACAATAAAACCATTTTTATTATTAACTATCCATTCCGAAGCACCATAATCTGAATATAATATAGAAGGAATTCCAGCAGATGCAGCTTCTAATACTACCTTAGGAAAACCTTCCGAAATTGAAGGAAGTATATGCAAATCCATATCATTCAGTTTAGATGCTAATTCAATTTGAGTTAAAGAACCATGAAAAAGTACATTTTCTGTAGCTCTAATTTCTAAAGATACCTTATCAATCCCATCTCCAATAATATTAAAATTAATATCAGGAAAAATTTCAGCTAGCTGAAGTAACTCACCAACTCTTTTTCGTTTTTTAAGAGACCCAATAAAAACAATATTTTTTAATTTACATCTTATTTTCTCATTAAAAATATTTGATTCAACACCTAGATATAATACCTTATTTTCTAATTTAACACCGCAATTAGCATTATCAATTATATGCTGGGTGATACCAAAAATATTTGGTAAGCGTTGAAAATAATTTATAAGATTAGTTTTTCCTTTAAAAGAATTAATCATACTCTCCCTTTTAGGATCACACATATTATTTTCAATAGTAGTAAAGATTTTTTTACCTAAAACATTTGAAAGAATTAATGCGAACCTAGGCGTAGAATGATGTTTAGGTAAATAAATAATATCACACTTAAGCACACCCCATAAAAAGCCTAACATAGATGATATCTTAAATGGGAAAAAAACAATTAAACATAATTGCTTGACTCTTTATCTTTTTTGAAAAATAAGTGCTTAAAGCATAAGTAGTAAATTTTGAAGAATCAAGATATTTAGCTAAAGCTAAACAGTTTAAATTTTGAGCATTTGTATAATTTAAATATCCACCTAAAAATATTTTAATTTTCTTTTTATGCATTTTTTAAAGAATTTAAAAAAGATACTTCACAAAAAGGTTGATAAAATTGTTTTGCCCATTTCTTAACTTCAAAAGAACAATACGAATAATTATTATACAAATCAGACAATACATAACTATAGAAAGGGTAATTATATTGTGTATTAAAAATACTCATTTTAATAGGATCTAATTGCAAAAAACAAGTTGGAATTCCATGTAATGATGCCTCAAAAGTCACTGTAGAATAAGATGTTAAATGAAAAGAACATTTGCAGAAAATATCGTTCAAACTTTCAGAAATTAATGAAACATTTGGTAAAGATAAAAAATGACTTAAATCGATTTCATTATTAAACCTTGGATGGCTTTTAAAGTAAAAATGAAAAGAAGATTCTTTCTTTATGTAGATTTCCAGATTATCTGCAATAAGTTTGTTTTCATCTCTAGAATGATCATGAGTAAACTGTAATGTAACTAAAACATTTTTATTTAGTAATGATGGAACAATGTCATTAAGACTGTGAGTACCTATAACTTGTGTATGATTCTTAAAATAATTTGACATATCATTTTTTAATAAAATATCTTTGTATCCTTTACCATTAAGTAAAAGGGTTACATCATTCTGTTTTAAATTTATTGACACTTTCCCGTTATACAAATAACTTCTCTTTACAGCATGAATAGTACCGTGCTGTAAATCAAATTGTTTTGCATCAGAATTAACTCCATTAAAAAAACTTAACATACTTTGGGATAAAGTAATATAATTATCAAAGGTTATGTTTTTAAAAAATATTTTCTTTATAAAACTACCAATTATTTTATCATTATCAATATAGGAAATATCTGATTTCATAAATTTACGAAGAAATACAATCAAGTAATAAATAAAATCAAAAGGAACAGCTATATTTGATCTTTTCTGATTAGAATAAACATCTGGTTCTTCTAAAAATAAGAAACTTAAATTATGATTTCTACATGAATTTAATAGATTTTTAAAAAAAATATTTTCAGAATGTTTTCCTCTATTAAAATGATGTGGAGCGTAAAAAATAATACAGTAATGTTTTTTTATAAACGCTAATTTTATAAAATAAAAAAAGGAGAAGAGAAAATAGTATAATCTCATATTTTATATCCAAAATAGGGATTTAATTTTTCCATTTCTTTGTTGCAAAATGTTATATCCTCTAATGTAAGTTCTTTAACATACGATCCTTTTCTAGCTTTTCTAACTTTTAAATTATTAGCTTCTTTACCAAAATTACTAAAACCTTCAAGCTGATTTTTTTTCTCTTTTTCTCTCATTATATTAGCAGAACATTCATGATAAATTCTTTCTATAGATTCTTCTGAAATATCTACATTTAAAAAACTTATTACTTTCTTTAAATCTAAAGTATTTTCTAATAAATTTTCATATTTAACAAGTAAAAAATCTTTAGGTTTTGATTTATTATTATACCACATATTAAAGAAATGTATAATTCTTTTAAACCCATAAACATCATGGCTAACAAATTCTGATCTTGAATTAAATTTAAAAGGGTTTCTAGATCTTTTTGTAACTTGATGAAAATTAGAAGCAATTATATCTCTAGGGTCTCTTGATAAAAAAATAACTTTAGCGCGCAAGTATCTAAATCTATTTGTGAATTTAAAAATTAAGTGAGGGTCTTGTCTAGTTCCATTTTCAATTATTATTTCACTGCAGTCATGCGTATCTTCAATATAAATACTCTCCCTTCCAGCTTCTTTTAATATGCTTTTCAACATATACATAAGCCAAGTACGTCCTGAATTTGGAAAAGAAACTAAAAAAACTTGACCAGAAGGATAATATAAAGAAAGTGCTATATCCTTAATATTTCTCCACCATTTCACTATTTAAGTAATAATTCAACAAACTCTCTAACTACACCATCACCTCCTTTTTTATTTAGCTGAATAATATTTGGAATGGCTTTAATTTTATCGACTGCATTATTTGGGCAAGCTGCAATTCCTACATGAGATAAAATACTAAAACAATTAACGTCATCTCCTATGTAAGCGACTTCATCAAGAGAAATATTTTCTTTTATGCACAAATCTTTAACTATTTGTAGTTTATCTTTTGCACCATGAAAATCAAAATCAAGACCTAATTTCTTAGCTCTTCTTCTATTTAGCTTCTATCTTCAGTAGTTAAAATTCCTACTTTTATTCCAGTTTTTTGAAGAAGTTGAAATCCCATTCCGTCATATGTGCAAAACTTCTTAAATTCATCACCATTTTCCGTATAGTACATTCCAGCATCAGTTAAAACACCATCAACATCTGATAATAATAATTTTATTTTATTAAAATTAAATTTATAATCAGAAGAATGATTTTTTATAAACAATTGCTCTGCCATTATCCAATCCTCCACTTCATCAATCTCAACAAAAGTATATTCTGCCATTTCACAAATACCAATATTACCAGAAATACGGTTATTGTGATAAATTATATTGGATACAGAACTAATACAAAATGCACCATTTTCCATAAATGTGCCCTCAAAATCTTGTCTTCTTGGTCGGTTATTATGATCATAATTTAAAGGTATTCCTTCTTTGCTCCATATAAATCGTTTAATTTTTGCGCAAGCAAAAACTGTATCGTGCTTACTCATAAGTCTTAAGCCATTATTAAAATCCTCAGTACGAGTAAAAGGAGACGTAGCCTGAACTAACATAAAGGTATCTGAAGATGCTAATTTCGCATAATTAATATACTCTAACATAATAGCCTCAGAGGTTGAATGATCCTGAGCATTTTCAGCACTTCTATTATACAACTTTACTTTTGAAAAGTTAAATTCTTTAACTATTTTAAATATTTGTTTAGAATCTGTAGCAACAATAATTTCGTCAACTAATTCTGATTTTTCAAGAGCAAATAAATTCCAATAAATTAAAGGCTTTCCACAGAAATCTTTAATATTCTTACCTGGAATAGATTTACTACCCCCTCTTGCAGGTATAAATGCTATAACACTCATTCCGACCTATATTTTTCATATCCTCCTTTTGGCTTTTCAATATCCAAAATATCTTCTTTTTTAAAAGTTAATGCTTTTTGAACTGCCCTTAAATCTCTTGCTAATTTCCTCATTCCAGTTGGTTCTAACGAAAATACTTGATCTGTTCCTTTCCAAACTCTATCTATTGTAAAATGTCTTTCAAACCATTCTGCACCTAATGTGTACGCGGCTATATCAATAGCTATACCATGATGATGACCTGAAAAACCAATCTTATCGACACGATCACCAAAAGTTTTTTTTAATCTTACAATCTCCAACAAACAAACATCTTCAAAAGGAACAGGATAACCAGAAGTGCATGCATAGATTACTAATCTATTTCCTTGATTAGTTTTTTCAAAAAATTGCACTATTTCTTCTTCTTGGATTTTTGTAGTCATTCCAAAAGAAATATGTACACCTCCTTTATATTCATCTCTTAAAATCCTTAACATTGCAAAATGGTTATTACAAGCCGAAGGAACCTTAATATAATCTGGTTTTAAAGTGATAATCTCTTTTGCAGAAGATACATCAAAAGTGGAAGAAGAATATATAATCCCTAAACTTTCTGCATAATCTTTGAGTTCTCTATGTTGATCAATAGAAAATTCTAAGAATTCTCTATGCACACCATAAGGCTCTCCAAATGAATGCATTTTGTTTGGATGAGGAGTGTAAAATTGCTTCTTTGTAAGAAACTCTTTATTATTTCTTTTCTGAAATTTTGCAACAGTTGCATTTCCATCTGCGGCAACTTTTATCATTTGTTTTGCAATCTCAATATCTCCTTGGTGATTACAGCATATTTCAGCAGCAATATTTGGATTTTTATAATTCATAACTATTATTTTTTCAAATTATTATTTTCACTAAAATACTCTGAACTTTCAGTATATCCATATTTATTTCCATAACCATAGCCATAACCGTAGCCATAACCGTAGCCGTAGCCATACCTACCATAAGCACCACTACCCTCCTTTACATCATTAAAAATAAGATGAATATCCCCTAATCTCTCATTAACATACATATCATTAGCATATGACAATAATCCTTTTCTAGAATAATCCTGTCTTGCTACGTATAAATTAATATCTGAATAATCCATTAAGCTTAATGAATCAGCAACTAAGCCCAGCGGCGGTGTATCTAAAATAATAATATCATAGTTTTCTTTTAATACATCTATCATCTTTCCAAATTTATCACTCAATAAAGCATCAGATGGATTATTTGGTATAGGTCCTGAAACCAAAATATCTAAATTTTCAATATCTGATTGCACAATTACTTCACTTAATGATTTATCACCAAGTATGTGATTAGTAATACCAATATCATTTTTAAGTCCAAAATCAACATACATTCTTGGTCTTCTTAAATCAGCTCCTACAACTAAAGTCTTTTTACCTGATTTTGCAAACACAATAGCTAGGTTTTGAGCGATGTAGGTTTTCCCCTCTCCGCTAATTGATGAGGTAACTAAATATATTTTCTTAAAATTATCAGGATTAAAAAAGTTTAAATTAGAACGTAAAGCTCTAAAGCCTTCAAAAACAGCTGACTTAGGGTTCTGTTGAGATAGTAAGGTATTACCACTATTATTGCTACCAATTATGCTTAAAACAGGAATAGATGTAGCTTTTTCCAAATCAATTCTAGTAAGTATTTTTTCGTTTGTCAACTCTTTAATTAAAAGCACAACAGTAGGTATTACTAAAGCTAAAAGTAATGCAATTAAATAATTTTTTGATTTGTCAGGATCAACAGGTTCTTTAGATAAAAAAATAGAAGGCTCAAGTACTTTAACATCGGTAATATTAGAAGAAGAAGTAATTTTGGCTTCTGCCCTTTTTTGTAATAGGAAAATATAAATATTTTCAGAAATAGATTGTAAGCGCTCAATACTTAACAGTTCTCTCTCTACTTTAGGAATATCTCTTAATGAAGCTTCCATTTTATTAATTCGATTTTTAAAGCCAGTAATTAATAAATTATTAGTTGACTTACTTAAATTAATTGCTTCTTTAAGATTAATTACTAATTGCATAATTTGACGATTATATTGAGAAACTGAAGGATTATTGATTTGCCCTCCATCAACTAAAATGTTTTTCTTAACTTGTAACTCAACTAATTGATTTATTATCATATTTAATCCTACATCACTAACACCGAAAGAATTTGAAACGCTAATACTTTCTAAATTATCACCATCATTAATATAATTTTCAAGATAAATGTAATAATTGTTAAGACTTTTGCTTTTAGCTAACTCTGTATCTACATTAACAATATTGGTATAAATGCTTTGTGCCTTTAAACTTAAATCAGTAATCTTGTTATTGTTCTTATATTCTTGTATTTTCAGTTCAATTAGGGAAAGTGAATCGATCATTTCTTCTAACTGACCATTTATAAACAAAACAGTGTTTTTTGAAGCTATGTTTTTTTCTGATAGCTCACCTTTAATATAATTTTCAGTTAATTTATTTAAAAATTTAACTCCTTTTAATTGATCCTCTTCTAAAATTGAAATGTCAATCACAGTTGACTTTACATCCTTTTGTGTAATTAAAATCTTCTTTTGATACGACAGAGTGAGTTTTTTTAAATCCTTAAATTTAACAACAGTACTAGGAATATATAAATTATTTATAGAATACCTAGCATCTAAATTAACCCTAATCTTTGTCTTCTTAAAACTAATTTCCTCTCCAAACTGATAATTATGTTGATTACCGTCATAAATTAAGGTGAAATTTTTAGTATCAATATATTCAATAATAATACTCTTTCCAATTAATTTAGTTACATCATTACATTCAAGTTTAATTGGTGCAATAAAAGTTTCAGACTCTTTAATAGTGCCGGAAATAAAATAACTAATATCAAAACCCAAATCAGATAATGTTGAGTAAACTAAAGGATATGATTTAAGAATTAGTACTTTGTTCTCTATACTGATATTACTACTTCCCATTGCTTTCTCAAACATTAAGTCGGAAGCAGATCCCAATGAATTATTTTCCTTTATAAGAATAGATGTCTCAACCAAATATAGCTCATTAGTATATCGGTTATATAAAAAAGCAATAGTAAAAGTAAATAATAAACTTAATACAAAAAAGCGCCAGCTATTAATTATTTTAAAGAAGAACTGTCTAAGATCTACTATCTCATCCAATTGATTATCATTTTTCATCGTTAGTTATTGTTGATTAATAGATAAAGTGTTACTGCTGATATTGACAGGGAAATCAAGTTTGGTAAGCTAGAAAACGAATAAAATCTTTTATTTAATTGAGGTACATAAATTACATCATTTGGTTGCAACATGAAATTAGGATCATTTAATGTTTGTATATCTGTTAAGTCCACATAAAAAATTTGATTTAATTCATTACTATTTCTAATAATTTTAATTTTTTTTATGTTACCAAACTCTGTAATGTCATTAGCTAAACTTAAAGCATATAAAATATTTGCATCTGGATTAACTACAATGAAATTTCCAGGCTTATTTACAGAACCTAAAACACTTATTTCAAAGTTAATGATATTTAGTTTTATTATTGGCTGCTCAAAGTAAGAAACTGCAATATTTTTTATAATACTCTCTAGCTCTCTTAACGTAAATCCTACAGCTCTTATTTTACCTAGAGAAGGTAAATCCAAGAATCCACCTTCTTTAATTAGGTAGCCATACAAATATGGATTTTGTACAATTAGTTGAGAATTTGATGTCTGTTCTTTGTTAAAGAAATCATTTTGCTGATTGGTAACTGTACTAATTTGTACTGATATTAAATCACCAACTTGTAATAAGTATTTATCTGAATTCAACTTAATTTCTGACACAACCTTTGATGTCTGAAAATATTCTAAATCTTTATTTGTGACACAAGACGAAAAAGAAAAAAGTAGTACTAAAAGTAGTACCGGAAATTTTGATATTACAAAAAAAAATTTGTTCATGAGATTACGATTCTTTACTTGAATTATGATTTACAAATATGACAAAAAAATTTAAATAGACAATGCAGAAAGAACTAATACAATTCTAGTATAAAAGCAAGTCTTTTAATTGAGTTTCAAAGCGTGCTTTAGCTAAAAACTCATCTTCTAATTCAAAAGCAAAAGGAACAGGTGTATCCATTGATGCTGAACGCTTTACGGGAGCGTCTAAATATTCAAAACATTCATCAGCAATTATAGCTGACAAATCAGCCCCAAAACCACCAATCATACAGTCCTCATGCAATACAATAGCCTTTCCCGTTTTCTTTACTGAATCCAAAACAGCCAATTTATCCAAAGGAACAAGTGTTCTTAAATCAATCAAATCTGCAGAAATATCAGAATTATTTTTCAAAACCTCCAAAGCCCAATGTACTCCCATTCCATATGTAATAATACTTACATCAGTTCCTTTTTTAATATGATTTGCTTTTCCTATTTCGGTCGTAAAATAAGCATCTGAAACATTTCCACTTAAGCTTCTGTATAAAGCTTTATGTTCAAAATACATTACCGGGTTTGTATCATTAATAGCAGCATTCAACAAACCTTTTGCATCCTCAGGAAAAGCAGGGTAAACTACTTTTAAACCTGGAGTATGAGTAAACCATGCTTCATTAGACTGAGAGTGAAATGGACCTGCTCCTACGCCTGCTCCTGTAGGCATACGCACTACAACATCTACTTTTTCGCCCCATCTGTAATGAGTTTTTGCTAAGTTATTAATAATCGGATTGAAACCTGAAGTAACGAAATCAGCAAATTGCATTTCCATTACGGATTTGTATCCGTTAATTGACAATCCTAATGCAGCACTTACTATGGCTGATTCGCAAATAGGTGTGTTACGCACTCTATCTCTGCCAAATTTATTCATAAAACCATCCGTGATTTTAAATACGCCTCCATAATCAGCTATGTCTTGACCCATGAGAATCAAATTATCATGTTTTTGCATGGATTGTTTCAGTCCATCAGATATAGCATCAATAAATCGTTTATCAGTCTTATCATTAGAAGGCTTAATAATTTCAGGATTATGAGGAGCATAAATATCAGCCAATTCTTTTTCAGGATTTGATGCTATCCTTGGCTCTGAGTCAGCAATAGCCCAAGCCGTATTTATTTCAGCTTTTATTTTCTTCTTTAATGCGTCTATTTCATCTTGAGTAATCAATTTTTCTATCAATAAAAAAGCTTCATAATTTTCAACAGGATCTTTTTTAGCCCACATTTCCATTAGGTCATGCGGTATATATTTTGTCCCAGAAGCTTCTTCATGTCCTCTCATTCTAAAACTCATACATTCCAAAATAACAGGCTTAGAATTTTTTGCAATCTGTTCTTTTATATCCTTAATAGCAGCATATACTTCTAAGATATTATTTCCATCAATCGTGTAAGCATCCATTCCGTAACCAATTCCCTTATCTGCAAATTGCTTACATCTGAATTGTTCAGAGCTTGGAGTGGATAAGCCATATCCATTATTTTCAATAACAAATATTACTGGCAAATCCCAAACTGCCGCTACATTAAGTGCTTCATGAAAATCACCTTCACTTGCACCACCATCACCTGTAAAAACAGCAGTTGTTTTTTTATTATCTTTTAATTTATTAGCCAAAGCAATTCCATCAGCTACTCCTAATTGAGGTCCTAAATGAGATATCATTCCAATAATATTGTACTCCTGAGTCCCAAAATGAAAAGAACGATCCCGACCTTTTGTAAAACCATTCGCTTTTCCTTGAAATTGTGAAAACAAACGATTTAAAGGCACATTTTTAGTAGTAAAAACACCTAAATTTCTATGCATTGGCAGTATATATTCATCCTGATTTAAGGCTGCCGCAACGCCTACAGATATAGCCTCCTGACCTATTCCTGAAAACCATTTTGAAATTTTACCTTGTCGCAATAAAATTAACATCTTCTCCTCTACTAGTCTTGGTGTTAAAATAGACTTATATAAGTCCAATAACTCAATATCTGAAATTCCTTTTCTATTAAATTGCATCTTTGATTTTGTTTGGTGCCAAAACTACTTAATATTTTCTTTACTTTGTTTAAAATTGAAAAGATGAATTGGCAAGAAATAGCAATAGGAATTATATTAGGTTTGGCATTATATTTTCTATATAAAAAATTTACAAAAAAGGATAACAATTGCAATAGCGGAAGTTGTTGTGATAATTAATTCTATAAAATATGAACAATGGATATAATAAATTTGTGATAATTATCAAAAATTATAAATGCTAAATAAACTATATATTAGAATTGGATTAAAACTATCTATAAAGATAATGGCTATTTTAATCTTATACCAGTTTTCTAGATTATTCTTCTTTTTTTATAATTTAGAATATTTCTCAAATATATATCTAATTGACTATTTAAGAATCATTAAGGGAAGTATCCGTTTTGATATCTCTGCTATTCTGTATGTTAATTCACTTGTTATATTATTAAGTTTAATCCCTAGTAATCTATTAATTAAAAGATGGTATAAAAATGTGATTTATTATCTTTTCATATACTGTAATTTACTTGGAATTGCAGTAAATATTATAGATATTTTCTATTATCCATTTAGTAAAAGTCGACTTACAACATCATTCTTAAATGAGTTTTCTAATGAAAAAAGTATTTTTAGAATCTTAGTTGAATTCTTCAAAGATTATTGGTTTACAATTCCTTTATTACTTATTGTGTTCTATATCTTAAAAGTTATAGCCAATAAAACTGAAATAGAATCTAAAACTATTTACTTCTCAAAAAAAAATATATTTACTTCTTCAATAATATGTCTATTATACTTAACATTGGTTGTATTTGGTCTTAGGGGAACATTCGTCTTGAAAAATTGGCCAATAACAATAAGTAATGCCGGAAAATATACTAATAACCCTAATGAGATTTCATTAATAATAAATACTCCATTCTCATTAATAAGAACCTATAATCTAAAAGATTTAAAAAGAAAAAAATACTTTAAAGATAGTGATTTAGAGAAGTATACTAATATAGTCAAACTATATAAAAGTGAAAAAGAAACGAAAAAAAATGTGATCGTAATCATTTTAGAAAGTGTATCAACAGAATATTTTAGATTTTATAATTCTGAACCAAAAGACTATATCGGATATACTCCTTTTTTAGATTCTCTAATTAATCACAGCTATACTTCATATAATTCATTTGCAAATGGGACTAAATCAGTTGATGCAATTCCATCTATATTAGCAAGTATACCTGCAACAGAATTTCATTTCTCTTTATCAAAATATTGCGCAAATAAAATAGACGGTATTGGTAGTTTATTAAATACAGAAGGGTATCAAACTTCATTTTTTCACGGAGCTCCAAATGGATCTATGGGCTTTGAATCAATGAGTAAGCTGCTAGGAATTAAGAATTATTACGGCATGGATAATTATAAAAATAAGTCTGATTTTGATGGAGTATGGGGAATATGGGATGATAAATTTTTTAATTATTTTGCAGATGAGTTAAATGATATGAAGGAACCTTTCTTCTCTAGTATATTCAGCTGCTCCTCTCATCATCCTTATAAAATACCAAAAGAGTTTAATAATAAATTCAAAAAAGGAAAACACCCAATGCATGAATGTGTACAGTATACCGACCATTCACTTAAGCTGTTTTTCAACAAGATTAAGCATGAACCATGGTTCAAAAACACTTTATTTGTGATTACGGCCGACCATACAAATATCTCTTTTGAAAAAAAATATCGTTCACCAATAGGTATATTTAGAGTTCCCATAATTTTTTACGATCCTTCTAATATTAATCTTAATCAAAAGTCAGAAAAAATTATTCAACAGATAGATATCATGCCATCCATCCTATCATATTTGGATTATAATAAACCATTTCTTTCACTTGGAAATAATATATTTAATTCTGAAAATGGATTCGCCATTAACTATAATAATGGTTTCCAAATGATTATAGATGAAAGAGTTGTAATATATAATGAATTAGAAGAAGAAATAACTAAAATATTTGATTTTACTAATGATATAAGCCTAAAGCAAAACATAATAAATGATATTGAAAGTATAATGATTGAACAGTACAAATATAAAATCCAATCCTTTATTCAAACATATAATAATCGAATGATTGATAATAAATTGTCCTTTGAAAATTAGATTTATTATTAACCCTATATCTGGTACAGGAAAGCAAAAAGGGATTGAAAAATTCATGATTAAACACCTTGAAAATTTTGAAATTATTTACACCCAAAAAGCTGGAGATGCAACTAGGATAAGTAAGGAAGCAGCAAATGATAACATAGATGCAATAATAGCTGTAGGTGGGGACGGCACAGTCAATGAGTGTCTAATTGCCTTAGTAAATACCAATACAGCGCTTGGGGTTATCCCTTGTGGTTCTGGTAACGGATTTGCTTATCATATAGGAATGAAGCGCAATATTGAAAAAGCAGTCATACAACTGAAAAACACTAAAATTGAGGTTATAGATTCATGTACAGCTAATGGATTTCCTTTTGTTAATGTTTCTGGAATAGGTTTTGACTCCCACATTGCTAATTTATTTTTAACTTTAACTAAAAGAGGTTTTGTTAATTATGTAAAACTAGTAATAAGGGAATTGAGCTATAAAGCAAAGGAATACACCATTAATTATAACAATATTGAACGAAAAGTAAAGGCTTACATAATAGCCTTTGCCAATGCTAGTCAATATGGAAATGATACGAAAATTTCACCTATGGCTAATTTCCAAGATGGATTACTAGATTTTGTAATTCTTAAAGAATTCCCAAAATGGAAAATTCCTTTTTTCTTACTAAAAGTAGCTACTGGTAAAGCCCATCTTTCAAAGTATGTTGAAATTATACAATGTCAGAAAATGACTATAAGTGCAGAAAACACGCTCCTTCACTTAGATGGAGAGCCTTTCAAAGCTAGTAATCCTATTGTAGTAACTATATTGCCAAAATCTCTAAAAATACTAATGCCTAATGGAAAAAAATAAGAAAAATAGAAAAGGAGTAATGTATTCTACTAACCCTGATTTTGAGTTTGAATACGAAAATGAGAAAATTGATACCTTAGCAAATCATCTACAAAACCTTAAAGTATGCATTGACAAGCATAGGGCCGGGAAAATCGCAATCATTATAAAAGGTTTTGTTGGAACTGCTGCTGATTTGAAAGCATTAGGTAAAATACTAAAAGCAAAATGTGGTGTCGGTGGTAGTGCTAAAAATGGTGAAATAATTATACAAGGTGATTTAAGAGATAAAGTAATGGATATTCTAGCAAAAGAAGGTTATAATTATAAGCGAGTTGGAGGGTAAATTTGCAGGAAAAAGATTATTAAACTATTATTTTCTAATTTATTAGTAATAGGAAGTTAATAAAAAATAAAAAAGTGCCCAGAGCGGGACTCGAACCCGCACGTCCTTAAGACACATGACCCTCAATCATGCCTGTCTACCAATTTCAGCACCTGGGCAAAGTGTTATGCAATAATACATAAAAAAAGAATCCCGCTATTAAGCGGGATCTTTTTGTTTTTGTGACCTGGCTGGGGCTCGAACCCAGGACCCCCTCATTAAAAGTGAGGTGCTCTACCAGCTGAGCTACCAGGTCGGTCAAAATCGGCTGCAAATATATTACTTTTCTTTAATCAGAATGAATTTTGTAAAAAAGATTTAATAAAAATATCTATGCATATTTCTTATCAAAAATTACAATAAATTATGTTAATTTGAAACTTAAATTTACTTCTTATTTATGGTCTATCTTATTGGCTACATGGGTGCTGGGAAAACTACTATTACTAAGTTATTATCAGATGAATTACACCTCCCCTTTTATGATACTGATCAAGAGATTGAGAAAAACCAAAAAAGAAGTGTTTCAGAGATATTCAAAAAAGATGGAGAATTGTATTTTAGAATGTTGGAAACTGAACTTTTGAATAACATAAATCAAAATAGTATTATTGCATGTGGTGGTGGATTACCAATACACAATAATAATATGGGATTGATAAATTCCAAGGGAATAAGTATTTATTTGAAAGCATCAAATAATTGTTTATTTAATCGATTAAAAAATGAAAAAAAAAATCGCCCTTTAATTGAAAATAAAACGAATGAAAAATTAGATATATATATAAAAAAAGAACTTCAAATCAGAAGTCCATTTTATAATTTAGCAAATCACACAATATTAGTAGATAATAAAAGCACAAATGAGGTGTTAAGAGAGATAAACTCCCTTATCAGCACCCTTTAAATCTACATTTATATATTCCTGTAAAGTAGTGGCTAGGGATAAACCAATATAGTCCGCCTTTATAGGGTAACGATTATGGTTACGATCCACCAACACCAAAATAGATAAGCTAGTAAGTCGAGTTGTTAAAAAATGTTTAGCTGCATACATTAAGGTTTTTCCTGAATTCAAGACATCATCAACAAGTATAACTACTTTATTAGCATATTGCTTTTCCTCCAAGTTTAAAGAAATCCCTTTATTGTACGGATTATCTTTATCTAACTCCAAATGATAAATTTTAGCTTTAATATTTGATATTTCCTGGATACGACATACTAATTGTTTTGCTAAAATTAAGCCTCTCTCTGAAATACCCACTACAATAATTTCTTTTTCAGTTGAATTTTTCTCATAAACTTGCCAAGCCAATCGCTTTAGCTTTTGGTTAATTTCATTAATGTTTAGTATTTTTGACCTTGGACTCATTAAAACGTTAAATCCTCAAATACACCTTCAGTAACTGACTTGTTTTCTCCGATAGAAGGACTAGTAGATGTGAAACTAAATGTTCCTGATAATTCTGTATCTATCTTAGTAAAAATTAGTTTACCACTTTGAGTATTAGTATACTCAACACCATCTTTTGTGAGGAATGCACAGCTTATAATAGATTGAAATTTTAATGAAATTTCCTCACCAATATTTCTATCTGAAAAATTATAAATCCTAATCGTAATCTCGTCAGCTCCATTTTCAGCATGAATCGTTAAGAGATTATTTTGATCTATTATAACATCTGGACTATTGTCCGTAAAATCATCTCCACCTACATTGCAAGAAAAGCCATACGTAGTTGTTGGGGTTGTTGGTGTAGTAGTTGTAGTTGGCTCTTCTTCTTTTTCGCAAGCTGCAAAAATTACTGCAATAGCTAAAAAAGTAAGTAATAAATTCTTCATTGTTTTTTTTATAATTAGATTACAATAGTACAAAATATATTTTCAAATAGATTTAGAATTAATATTCTTCATTCTTATATTTAATGAATACTAATTTACGAGTAATTTCTAATGTATTGGTTTATACTATTTTTGATAAAGATTTATTTAGCGAATAATTTTAAGTATCTTTTTTCAGTATACAATCCTATAAATTTCTAACTTTCAATAGTTGAAAAAAGCCAAGTAAATACTTGGCTTTAATCTAAACCTTTTAACTTCTTGAAAATCTAGTTTTACACTAACACCTCTGCTACCTTATCAGCAGCTTCTTGCAACAATATTACTGACTCTACTTTTAAGCCACTATCGTCAATTAATTTTTTAGCCTCAGTTGCATTTGTTCCTTGTAACCTTACAATTAATGGTACATCTATCTCTCCTATATTTTTGTAAGCATCAACAATACCTTGCGCTACTCTATCACACCTAACAATACCACCAAAAATATTTACTAATAGCGCTTTTACATTATCATCTTTAAGAATAATACGGAATGCTTGCTCAACTCTTTTCGCATCAGCTGTACCACCAACATCCAAGAAGTTAGCAGGGCTACCTCCAGCCATTTTAATAATATCCATAGTTGCCATAGCTAAACCTGCACCATTTACCATGCAACCCACGTTACCATCCAATTTCACAAAATTCAATCCATACTCTCCCGCTTCTACTTCTGTAGAATCTTCTTCTCTTACATCTCTTAATGCTACGAAATCTTTATGTCTAAATAATGCATTCGCATCTAAAGATACTTTAGCATCAACTGCCATAATCATATTATCAGATGTTTTTAATACAGGATTAATCTCAAATAAAGAAGAATCCGTCTTATCATATGCGGTATATAGTGCATAAGCAAACTTAGTCATATCCTTAAATGCAGCACCAGATAAACCTAAGTTAAAAGCAATTTTACGACATTGAAATCCAGTTAACCCAACCTTAGGATCTATTTCTTCATGAAAAATTAAGTGCGGAGTTTCTTCAGCAACCGCTTCAATATCCATTCCTCCTTCTGTTGAATACATAATCATGTTTCTACCAGTAGATCTATTTAGCAAAACAGACATATAAAACTCAGATATTTCAGTTTCTCCTGGGTAATATACATCCTCACAGATAAGCACTTGGTGCACCAATTTTCCTTCAGCTGAAGTTTGTGGAGTTACCAAATGCATTCCTAAAATATTATTTGCAATTGATTTAACTTCCTCTAATGACTTAGCCAATTTCACTCCACCACCTTTACCTCTACCTCCAGCATGTACCTGAGCTTTCACTACCCACCAGCTAGTACCTGTATCTGCATTTAGCTTTTCAGCAGCTGTAACTGCCTCCTCAGGTGTAGTTGCTACTATTCCTCTTTGGATTCTTACGCCAAAGCTATTTAATAATTCTTTTCCTTGAAATTCGTGTAAATTCATTATCTGTTTTTTAGTGCCGCAAAAATATAGGATTGATTTGAATTACAAACTTCTAATGACATTAAATTATATATTTTTGTCCCCAATTTTATACTCAATGAATATCAGACAATTTCTAGCATTACTTATCTTCTTTCCTTTACTCACTTTCGGACAGTTCGAGAATAAAAAATCATATATAATTAGCAAATGTCAAATAGCTCCAAAAATTGATGGAGTACTAAATGATAATACATGGCGAAATTTGGATATAGCTAATGAATTTAGTCAATCTCTTCCCAATAACGGAATTCCAGAGAGAAATCCACAAAGAACAGAAGTAAAGATATGCTATGATAGTAAGAATATCTATTTTGGAATCATGATGTATGATAACGCTCCAGATAGTATATTAAGAGAGCTTACAAAAAGAGATAATCTTGGTAATTCTGATGCTTTTATTGTATACATTAACCCTTTTAATGATGGACAGATTGAATATCAGCTAGTAATAACAGCGGCAGGTGTACAAGGAGATGCAAAAATATCTCCGTCTACTAATGATCCTGCTTGGAATGCTGTTTGGAAATCATCTGTGAAAATTAATGAAAAGGGTTGGGTAGCAGAATTAGCCATACCCTTTTCTCAATTAAGATTTCCAAACAATAATAAAGCTTGGGCAATAAATATGCAAAGAACTATTAAAAGATATCGTGAGGATTACACATGGAACCCTATTAATGTAGAGTATACTAATATGGCTATACAAGCTGGACTAATACAAGGCATAAAAGATGTTAATTCTCCTGTTCGCCTTTCATTTATGCCATACACATCAGTTTATTCAGATATTTATGATGGAGAAACTAACTTACTATATAATTATGGAATGGATCTAAAATATGGTATTAATGAAAGTTTTACTTTTGATATGACACTTATTCCTGACTTTGGACAAGTTGCTGCAGACGATAGAGTGTTAAACCTCTCACCTTTTGAAGTTAAATATGAAGAAAAGAGACAGTTTTTTAATGAAGGCACAGAACTTTTTAATAAGGGAGGTGATATGTTTTATAGTAGAAGATTACAAGATGATTTATTAAATGCTTCAAAAATTACTGGAAGAACTAAAAATGGACTAGGAGTTGCAATTTTAAATGCTGTTACAAACCAAACTGAGCAGGATCCATTAACAAATTATAATGTTATGATATTTGATCAGTCATTTGGCAATAGCTCATCAATTAGTTTAATGAATACCCACATGCTCCAGAAAGGAAATCATAAAGATGCTAATGTAACAGGAATTTTCACTAGAATAAACAATAAAGAAAATACCCATACATATACTAGTAAACTAAAAATGAGTCAAGAATTTGAAGGCACTAATTTAATAAAAGGATTTGCTGGTATGTTTGCAGTTGAAAATAATAACGGAAACTATCGATATAAACTATTTTCAATTTTAGAAGATGACAAATACAATCCTAACGATCTTGGGTTTTTATATGCTAATAATGAAATTACCAATGGAATAGATCTAGGATATGAACAGCTCACAAAAAATAAAACATTTATCTTTAGAAAACATTACTTATTTGTTAGACATAAGACTTTGTTTACTGATAATAAATTTATCAATTTAGAAATTGAAGCAGAAAATAAGTTTATGCTAAAGAACTATCTCTTTCTTATGTTAAAAATCGTTGCAAATCCCTATGAGAAAGATGACTATTATGAAGCAAGAACCAATGACCTTAGCAATCCTGTAAAGAGATCAAAATCTATTAATATGGGAGGATATATGTCAAGTGATTATAGAAATAAATTTTCTTTAGATTTTGGAACTGGAGGAGTAGTAAATCCATTATACTCAGGTCATGAATTTAGATGGAGAATATCTCCTAGATACAGATTTAGTGATAAAATTTCTGTTGTATATGTTTTATCAGTAAAAAACAGATATAATGATATTGGATATATTGATAATTTTGTTAATAATGAGAATATCTCTAAGCCAATATTATCTTTAAGAAACACAAATATGATAACAAATGTATTTAGAGGAAACTATATCGTAAACAACAAGATTGATTTATCATTAAAATTAAGATACCATATAGATCAAGTACAAAATTTAAAATTTCAAACATTAAATAACAATGGTTTCCTAAAGCCAACCTCAATTGAAAACAATCAAGAGAGTGAGTATGACATCAATTATACAACATGGACATCAGATATAGCTTTAAATTGGAGGTTTGCTCCTGGAAGTCAATTAAGTTTAGTTTGGAAAAATGCCATTGATAATGAAGATAATATCCTAATAAATCATTGGACAAATAATGTAGAGGAATCATTTAACCTAGCACAACAGAATAGTGTTTCTTTAAAAGTTATTTATTATTTTGATTATCTTTACCTCAGAAAATGATAAATGCAAAAAACATACAATATTCATACGGAAACCTTAAGGTTCTAAAGGGAGTTAATCTACACATTAATAAAGGGGAATTTGTATCTATAACAGGCGCATCAGGTGCTGGAAAAACTACACTATTGCAGTTACTAGGCACGCTTGATGATGTGCAAACTGGCTCCTTAACTATTAACAACAAAGAAGTAAATACATTAAACCAAAAAGAGCTAGCAAATTTTAGAAATAAGGAAATTGGATTTGTATTTCAATTTCATAATTTATTAGTTGAGTTTACAGCTTTGGAAAATATATGTTTACCTGCTTTTATTTCAGGAATTGATAGAGAAAAAGCAGAAGAGAAAGGATTAGAATTATTAGCACTACTTGGCTTAAGCAATAGAGCTGATCACAAGCCTGATGAACTATCAGGTGGGGAGCAACAAAGAGTAGCAGTTGCCAGGGCACTCATCAACTCCCCTTCTATCATATTAGCGGATGAACCCTCAGGAAATTTAGACTCCAAAAATGCAACTGAATTACACAATTTATTCCTTAAATTAAATAAAGAATTAGGACAAACCTTTGTTATAATTACACACAATAAGGAGCTAGCTAATTTGGGAAGTAGAAAACTTGAAATGAAAGACGGAAAAATAATTTAATTCAAAAAATACACTATTTCTAGTAAATAGTTTAATTTTGCACTTTGATGAGATTTCAAAACCCACAACTGCTTTACTTCCTCTTTGCGATAGCAATTCCGATTCTCATTCACCTATTTAATTTCCGTAAGCACAAAATCATTTACTTTAGTAGTATTCGTTTTTTAAAAGAAATTAAAGAAGATAATAGAAAAAAATCCAATATAAAAAATTTACTTATTCTACTTAGCAGAATACTTGCAATTAGCTGTTTAGTTCTTGCTTTTGCAAAACCTTACATTCCAATTAACAGCAAAAATAAAACAACAAATAATGTCTTTATTTATGTAGATAATTCCTTTAGTATGGATGCTGAAAGTGTAAACGGAAGACTATTGTCCATTGCAAAAGAAAAGGCAAGAAGCATAAGTAAAACCTACCCTACTGAAACTAATTTTTGGCTCATAAACAATGATTTTTTAGCCCAACATAATAACAGTAACAATGCTAGTGAAATTGCAAGCCAAATTGATGCCATTAAAACATCAGCTCATAGTAAAAACTTAAACCAAATTGTAAATAGGCAAGCCAGCTTAAAAAATCAAAACGCGCATCTATATATCATCTCTGATATGCAAATTAGTGGATTACAAGTTAAAGAGTTAACTAATTTTGATGTCAATAATTCTCTTTTCTTAATTCCCATTACTGCTAATAAAAATAATAATATTAGTATTGACAGTTGTTGGATAAATACACCTGTATTTAGCAATGACCAAGAAATTTCTGTTTATGCTACTATTACTAATCAATCCCAGAACAATCTAAGTGACCAAGCTGTTTTTTTAAAGATAAACTCAAAACAAAAATCACAACAATACATCAACTTAAAAGCAAAAAAAAGTAAAATAATTAGCTTTACTTTTATGCCAGAAAACACTGCGTTACAACAAGGATTAATACAAATAAATGACCACCCTATTTCCTTTGACAATAAATGTTACTTCACACTTAAGAACACAAATAAAGTAGCTGTTCTTTGTATTAATTCCTCTGCGAATAATACAGCAATAACCACCTTATTTGACAATGACACATCACTATTCAACTTTAAGAATACAACAGTTAAAAATATAGATTTCAATGCGTTAAAACAGCAAGATATCATCTTTATTAATGAGGTTAAAGACTTTAGTTCTGGTCTTATTAATGGCTTAAATAATTTCACTAAAAATGGTGGGAGTATCGCTATTTTTCCACCTAAAGAAATTGATTTAACAAGCTATAACCATACGTTAAGACAACTAAGGATTGCTACATTTTCAGAATTAAAAACACAATCAGTTTTACTCGAAAATATAAATATAAAACATTCTATCTTCAAACAAGTATTTGAAGGGAAATTAGATAAAATTAATTTTCCAGAAATAAAGAAATACTACCCAATAATTTCTGAAAACAATAGTAATAGTGCTGCTCTTTTGACTCAGGAAAACAAGGCAGATTTCTTATCCGTATTCTCTAAAGAGAAAGGATTAATCTATCTTTTTAATAGCCCCCTTGACATCAAATTTAATAATTTTAGTAAGCATGCATTATTCGTGCCTACTCTACTGAATATAGCAACTTCATCCATCAGAACAGAATCTATTTATAACACAATAAGTGCTGAAGATTATTTTAGTAGTAATGCAATAAAAAATAGTAATGCGCTAGTTCATCTTAAAAATGATAACATAGATATCATTCCTACTCAAAAAACACATTTAGGAAAGCAAGTATTTTATACACATAATCAAATTTCTGAAAATGGAATTTATACTGTTGAAGTTAATGGAGAAATGATAGATGCCATTGCTTATAACTACACTACAACAGAAAGTAAAAGTGAAACGCTAACAATAAATGAATTAAAGGATTGGAAAAGCAGTATCAATTTAAATAACATACATATAATTAGTGGGAATACAAAATCACTAATTGCTACAATAAATGATAGCCAAAAAGCAAAAGAATTATGGAAAATAGCTTTAATTTTTTCGCTGCTATTTTTTGCAACTGAAATACTACTTATTAAATTGATCAAATCATGAATTTACTAATTAAGTCTGCTAAAATAATTGACGCCAATTCAAAGTACCATAATAAAATAATGGATGTTTTTATCAAAGATGGTAAGATTGAGAAAATTGCCAAATCAATTAAATCCTGTAAGGAATCATTAGCGAAAGGAACAGAAATTGAATATTCAGAAAATAATTTGCACCTATCTCCAGGTTGGTTTGATTTACATGCCAATTTTTCGGAACCTGGAAACGAGCAAAAAGAAACTTTAGAAAGTGGTAGTAAAGCAGCTATAAAAGGAGGATTTACTGGAATAATGATTATGCCAAACACCACTCCAAGTCTTGATAATAAAGGAATGATAAAATTCATTCAAAATGCAACAACAGGAAATATAGTTGACATCCTGCCTGCTGGCAACTTAACAAAGAAACAAGAGGGTAACGATATAGTTGAAATGCACGATATGAGTAAGGCTGGTTGCTTGGCCTTTACGGATGATAAAAAATCCATCAAAAGAAATGAAGTACTAAAGATTGCCATGCTATATGCTAAGGATTGCAATGCTTTAATAATGAACTATCCAAATGAAAATAGCATAGCTAATGATGGTTATATGCATGAAGGAGAAGTAAGTACACAACTTGGATTAAAGGGAATTCCTGCTCTAGCAGAGGAAATGATGGTGGATAGAGATATTAGCATTTGTGACTACACTAATAGTCGTTTTCACTTTAGTTACCTAAGTACGAAAGGAAGTGTTGAAAAAATAAAAAAAGCAAAATCAAAAGGATTAAATATTACTGCTGATGTTGCACTACATAATCTTTTTTTAACAGATGAAGCTATCAATAACTTTGATACTCGATACAAAGTAATGCCCCCTCTAAGAACTAAAAAAGATAATAGAGCATTAATTAAAGCATTAAAAGAAGGAACTATTGATGTAATTACAAGTGACCACAGCCCACAAGATGACGAATATAAGAGATTAGAGTTTGATAATGCTGCAGAGGGAATAATCGGTTTAGAATCAGCATTTGGGCTTTTAGGAAAACACCTACTTCCTCAACTTGGGTTAAGTCAGCTAATTGAAAAAATAGCGATTAATCCAAGAAAGATACTAGGAATAAATGAAGCTACAATAATAGAAGGGAATATAGCAAATGTCACTTTATTTAATCCTGATATGGAATGGGAATTCACAAAAAAGGATATAAAATCAAAATCGAATAATACACCTTTTATAGGAGAAAAGTTAAAAGGAAAAGCATTAGCTATCTTTAATAACGGTAAATTTAAAAAGTGTTAATCTAACATTATTATTTTCTCTACACTACCATCATCATAAAGATAAAATAGAGTTGTTTTGCTTAATACCTTATCAAATTCAATTTCTCTTCCAAGTAAATCAGTAATTTTTATTAAATTTCTAGGCTTTAATATACTGCCATTTTCGTCAATAGAAGTACTGCTTTCTACTGAATCCCAAAGATATAAATCATCAATTGCAGCCTCAACTAAACTACCACCACTTAATGATCCATTAGTACTATCAGAAGCAACAAACCTTAATTTAACCTGAGTGCTATTTAAGCTAATATAATCCTTAATTCTAAAAGCAAATCTTCTCCAACGTGTATCAGAAGTAAGATTATTTTCAATACTTTCCCAGTTAACACCATCACCAGTAATAGAAACTTGCCACCAATCAGTATTAGGCTCAGCGCCTGTATTATTAGTAAACCATCTCCAATAACTAAATGCAGGATTCACATAATTTGTAAGATCATAAGTAGGTGAATATAAAGTAGTATGTCCACCATCAATATCATTCTCTCCAATACTAGCACTAGTTGAAGTTGCATTGCCTGTAAATGCACAATCAGAACCGTTTGGTGTATGCTGATAATCTGGCTGCACCATCGTGCTAGGATCACCTGGAGTAACGAATGAACCTAAAGGAGTTCCAATTGCCCAGAAACCAGTTGTTGCATTATCACCAGCATCTCCTGTTTGCCAAAACCCTATATTGAAATCAAAATCTTCCTCTTTATCTAATGCATAGCCAATCATTATAAAATAAGGAACATTTGCAAAATTATTGGGTTTTTTATTTGCTGAAAATGGAGTTATTCCTGAGTTAAAACCATAGTTATCCTCTAAAGAAATATAGTAAGCGATAATAGTTCCATCTAATTGTGATGGTATTTGTCCTATATAGTTACTCCCAGATTGAGTCATAGCTAAAGGCGACCAGTTAGTATCAGTATTTAATCTGTAATAGCAGTCTACTGATCCCAAAGCCCAAGGATAAGTTAACTGAATATTTGCATTAATAGGTATAACTGTACTAGCAATTGATGAAGCAACTGGTGTGTGAGTAATGACAGCGTTAGAAATCAATGTAATGCCATGTAAAGCAAAGGCGCCTACAATTGCAATATCGTTTGGGGTTCCGTTTGTTAAATTTGCATCGTTATCATCTGCATACAACACTTCTAATAGAATATCTGTAAATATAACACCTTCGTTACCATTTGCTCCATCAGGACCATTATCATATAATTCTTTAAATAAATCAACTGTTTGTTGCATATTACCTAAATTTAAAAAAGTATCCCAAAATGCACCAGCAATAATTTCGCCATCAGCATGAACTTCTCCTACTAAATCTTGGGGATAAACCTTTTTATTAATATCAAAACGCCTTACATATCCTAATGGATTATTCTGATAGAATCCGATACCCAAAATAGGATCCTCAGTAAGAGTAAAAGCCCAAATATCAGCAAAACCTTCATTTAATCCTCCATTTTGCATTCCAGAGCCATTATTATATCGATAACTATTAATTGCATGTCCATATTCATGATAAACTACATCAGCAATTTTGCCTGTTGCTTCACAATAATCTGTACCATTAGCTGAAAGTCCTTCTTCATAAAAATTAATAGATGTACCAGCAAAAAAAGCATTACAAGTACCAAATTCATCTATATTTGTTTCTAGGGGTTGATTTAAATAACCATTAGCTGGATAATTAGGAAATATATTTAAAAAATGATCATGAATTTCATTAACAGCACGATATGCTGTTCTTTCTTGTATAGTAGAATTAGAATTATCAAATGAAATAGTATTACTTGCAGAAAGTGTCGCATAAATATCTGGTGTATTTCCATTAGTCTGAACATCAGAATAGAGTCCTTGTAGTTTATATCTTATCTGAGTGCCTACAGGTAATGGAATATTTACATTACCGAAAGAATCAGTGTAATAATTAGTGCCTGTTGCTGGATTGTTTGCTTTTAAATGTTTTAGTTTTTCAACTGATGAAGGGTTGTAAGGATGTGTAGTATATAATTCTCCAGAGACTGAAGAAATTGCAGGAGGCGCTTCATACATAACCTCATTTTTACGCATCAACAAAGTAGCATTCTTAGCGTCTACATAGCAGACATAGTGTGCTGGACCTACTTCGATTTTAGTTTTAAATTTAACAACATATACCAAATGATAAACATATTTTCCGTTTATAGGTATAGGCAGAATCATTAACTCATCTTGAACTGAAACATCTGTTATTGGCTGATTAACATTTAGTTGTGCAGCAGTAATTGCTGTATTAACATTAATTAATGGGTTAATATCAATATTAATGTTATTATAAACATCAAGACCAAAAGCTATCAATCTATTGTCCAAACTTAATTTTGCATAAACCCTACTAGAAATAACTTCAATATTATTATAAAACTGATTGAAATCAAAATTGATATACTTATCATTTTTACTGCTTTTTTCAAACCTTAAATCTGTTGGAAGAGCAAAGCTCGTAGCTGATAGGAAGTTTAGCACATCACTATTAGAACTTCCGTTTAATTGGATAGGCTCACCAAAAGCTCTATGCGGCATTTTATTATTTTCATCGAACATAACAAACCAATTAGGGTTATTAGTTAAAAATGCTTGCCAAACTTCACCTTCTCTTAGCTGCTGTTGTATAGTTATATCTAATGGTGAAGCTTTAAAATATCGAATTTCATTTTGATCAATATGACTATGTTTTGTAGCGTGTAGTAAAGTAGTGCTTATTGTTAAAATAATAAATAAAATTTTGCTTTTCATAATATATTTTCTTTTTGCAATAATACATTTAAATTTTTTCTCAAGCAAATTTACTTTTCTTAGTCTTATTCATTCAAAATTACTACTTGGCCATCGTATGCTAAATTTATATGACTAGGTAAATCATCATTTACACTGTCATGTAATCCCATGTAGTGTGAAATGTGTGTTAATAAAGCCTGTTTTGGCTTTAACTCTTCCAAAAGAGCCAACGCTTGATCCAAATTAAAATGAGACATATGAGTCTTCTTTCTTAAGGCATCCAAAATAATCAAATCAGCACCTTTCATCTTCTCTTTCTCAGTTTCTGATATCTTACTAACATCTGTTAAGTATACAAAATTCTTTATTCTAAAACCTAAAACGGGTAATTTATAATGCAAAACCTCTATTGGTTTAATTATAGTTTTCTGTATGTTAAAGGGTTTATTATTAATAATATTAACTGATACTTTTGGAATTCCAGGATAATTAAATCCTGAAAAAATATAAGGAAATTCCAATTTTAATGCATCACTAGTCACTTGATTGCAATATATCGGTATATCTGTTTTCCACTTGTGATTAAAAGCTCTGATATCATCCATTCCCGCAACATGATCCTTATGATGGTGAGTAAATAAAATTGAATCTATTTTCTGAACTCTTTCTTTTAGCATTTGCTGCCTAAAGTCAGGCCCGGTATCAATTACAATATTAAGATTATCAACCTCAATCATTACTGATGAACGTAATCTATTATCTTTTGGATTAGAAGAAAGGCAAACCTCACAATCACAAGCAATTACGGGCACTCCCTGTGATGTACCTGTTCCTAAAATAGTAATTTTCATATCAGTCTAAAGTTTTTTTTGTAAAATTATATATAATAAGTGTTTTGTAAAGATATATCTATATAAATTTGCAAAAATTTTAAGGAACTAGTAATGGACAGTAACATCATTCTTTCACCAACCCAAAAAGCACTTGCAATTAACTTAGATGATTCCATTTATGGTTCATTTGTTGAGATAGGTGCAGGACAAGAAGTAGTACGAAATTTTTTCAGAGTTGGTTCTGCTTCAGGTACAATTGCGAAAACTATGTCAGCTTATGATAAAGATTTTTCTGACGCTATATATGGTAAAGAACCTGATGGAAGATATGTATCTAAATCAAGATTAGAGAAAATGCTTCAAAAAGAATATTCTCTTTTGGAAGAACGATTAAATATAGAAAATTTTAAAGAAACTCGTTATTTTGCATTTGCTGACACTATTTCTACTATAAACTATTCAAAAACTATAAAGGGAAATGGTTGGATTGGCTTACGATTTCAGTTAACTCCTAGTCAAAAACCAAGTAATTTCATTATTCATGTTTTACTAAATGATGCTGATGCACAACTACAACAAGAAACGGTAGGGATTATTGGAACAAATATGTTGCATGCTTGTTTTAATGAAACCGATCCAAAAGAAATATTGAAACATTTATATGATAATCTATCTAAAGATAAAGTCCAAATAGATATGATTGAAGTTCTAGGTCCAGCTTTTGATTATGCTGACAATCGCTTGTTAAGTCTTACTTTAGTTAAAGAGCGCATGACAAATGCGGTTATATTTACTCCAGATGGAATGAATCAGCAGCCTTCTGACATTTTGTACAAGAAAAATATCGTAACTATAAGGGGTAGTTTTAGACCTGTTACTAAGGTTAATATTGATATGCTTGAAAGAGGATTGAATGAATTTAAGAAAAATACAAAAGTAAAAGAAGAAAATATTCAACTGCTTTTTGAAATTACACTTAGTAATTTAAAAGCTGAAGGTGAAGTTGATGAAAGAGATTTTTTAGATAGAGTAGATATCCTTTGTTCACTAGGATATACTGTAATGATATCTAACTATAAAAAGTATTATAAATTAATAGAATATTTATCTCAATTTACAAAATTAAGAATGGGACTTATTCTTGGAGTTGATAATTTAGTAGGAATGTTTGATGAGCAATACTATAGAAATCTGAATGGAGGAATAATGGAAGCATTTGGAATTATCTTTACAAGAGACATTCGTTTTTATTTATATCCTTATAAGCCAAATGATAAATCAGAATTATTAAATAGCGGAAATATTCCTATTCACCCAAGAATTAAAGATTTGTACAATTACTTACTTGGTAACGGAAGGTTAATTGATTTAGATTACAATCCTGAAGTTTTAAGTATTTTTTCTAGAGAAGTTTTAAAGAAAATAAAAAATTGTGAAGATGGTAATTGGGAAGATCAAGTACCAGAAGGTGTGGCTAAAATAATTAAAGAAAAATGCTTGTTTGGTTGGTCATGCGAAATATAATTTAATTTTTTTATTAGAAATTTAACATCATATATAAAATTACATTACTTGTATAGTTTATTAGCCAAAAACATATACATTTGTAAAGTATAAATTTACAAAAAATGAAAATAAAACGTATATTACTTATTGCACTTATTATCCCCTTTTTTTCTTTTGCACAAGATAAAGGTAGTGGAAACAGGAGCTATAAAAGTTCTGGAAAAGATAATTCTAAAGATTATATAAAAGGTAATATTAGTGGCAAAATTGTTGATAGCAAAACTGGAAAAACACTTGAATATGCTAATATTAGTCTTACAAATATTAAGTGGGATAAAATAATTGAAGGTACAATTTCTGATGCAAAGGGAAGATTCAATATGAATAAAATTCGTACAGGCAGCTATAAAATTAGTGTAAGCTATCTAGGGTATGAGATACAAAATGTTAATTTTGAACTAACCAAAAAAAAACCAGACATTAAGCTTGCTGATATATTACTAATCTCTAATAATGGGATGCTTTCAGAAGTTAAGATCAAAGAACAAAAACCAATTTTTGAATCTAAGATTGATAAGATAGTATACAATGCAGAAAATGACATGAATGAAGGATTAAATGATGCGACGGATGTACTAAGAAAAACTCCTCTTATCACTGTTGATTTAGAAGGAGAAGTAAGTTTAAGAGGTTCAAAAAATATTAAATTTTTAGTAAATGGAAAAGCATCAACTTTTTTCAGTTCAGATATAGCTACAGCTCTTCAGATGATACCAGCTGATGAAATTAAAAGCATTGAAGTTATTACTAGTCCAGGAGCAAAATATGATGGTGAAGGAGATGCAGGCATTGTTAACATTATAACCAAAAGAAAAGTTATTGACGGTTATAAAAGTACTGTTAATGGTTCATTTGGTAATAGAATGAATAAGCAATCTGTAAATTTAAGTTTAGGAAAAGGTAGATTTGGTATTTCTGCAAGGGCTAGCGCGAGATACAGTTGGCCTAGAGAGGGTGAATCTAATTTGTTAAGAGAATATTGGGGCAGCGATGGTGATACGAGTATATTAAATCAAGTTAGTAAAACATTTGGTAACTGGGTAGGAATTGGAGGTTCTATAAATATGTATTATGATATAAATGCTTACAATAGCATTATGTCAGATATTAGATTTGGAAGTAGAGGTTCTTTTAGTGACAACAACACTATAACAAATAATAACGATACCAATATTTACAAATCCTTCTTAGGAACAAGTAATGAAAGCAAAAATATAGAATGGAGTACAGATTACACTAAAACTTTTGCTAATGATGATGAGAGAGAGTTTAATATCTCATTACAGATTGGGGGTGATTTAGGAGATGATAATATAAATAGTTCGAAAGAAAAAATAAATCAGTACCGAACATATAATGATGAAAAGGAAATAGAAATCACTTTACAAACTGATTATACTCATCCTTTTATGGAAGAAAATAAATTAGAAATAGGAGCTAAATTAATTAATAGAGTCAGAGAAATAGTTAGCACAACAATTTCAAATTTATCAAATTATTATTCTCCACAAAATATATTTAATTATAATCAACAAGTTTTATCGTCATACATTTCTAGTGATTGGTCATTTTATAATGATATAGGTTTAAAAACTGGTTTAAGGTACGAATACACCATAATTAAAGGTGATTTTAAAGGAAATCAATATGGCAATATTTTACCAAATATAACTCTTTCAAAGAATTTTAGTAAAACTAAATCATTAAAATTATCTTACAGTAATCGTATATTAAGACCTGGCATTCAAAATATAAATCCAAATATTTTAAGAAATAATAATTTCAGTACTACTGAAGGTAATCCAGAGCTTACACCTGCTAACGCTAAACAATTAGAGATGGGCTATAATCAATTTGGAAGAAAATATCAAGGAAGTTATAACATATATATCAAAAACACTAATGATATAATTGAAAGCTATTCTCGTATTATAGATGGAGATGAAGTAAAGAAGTTTGAAAATATTGGTGCAAGCGCTAATTATGGATTTAATTATTTTGGCTCACTACGTTTTGATAAATTTAATATACGTACAGGATTTAACCTGTATCAATATAGAGGAAGCGGAGTGATTGATGGCCAACCAATTTCTTTAACAAGCTCTTTACTGTACAGTTATAACTTTGGTGGTAGCTATAACATAAGTGATTACTGGAAAGCTGAATGTTGGGGTTTTTTTAGATCACCTAACCAAACAATTCAAGGAAGCTCAACATCTTTTAGTATGATGAGTTTTGGAGTTAAAAAAGAATTTAAAAATAAAAGAGGTTCTCTTGGAATAAGAATCATTGAACCTTTTAAAGATAAAAAAATATTCCTAACAGACATTACAGGAGAAAATTTTACTCAAAGATCCGAACGAATAATTACATTCCGCTCAATAGGAATTAGCTTTAAATATACATTTGGTAAACTTAATTTTAAATCTTCAAGTAAGCAAAGTAATATTAAAAATAATGATATAAGTGAAGGTGATAATGGTGATTATTAGAAAATATTTACTATAAGGTGCGTTAACAAAGTCTAATAATAAATAATAAATAAAATTAATACTTGTTCGTTTAATAAAAAAAGTGTATTTTTTCTTTTTTGTTCCATCCTGCCCTACTACTATAATCAACAAAAAAAATTATAATATCCGCTTGTGAGGAATGTTCTACAAAAAATATTTTTTTATCTGCTTTACTAACATATTCTACAAAAAACCAATTACCATCATTCTTTCCAGCTCTACTTTCGTAATCAACCTTAAATACTGATAAATCAGACATACTTTCGTAATCAGATACATAAATTTTTATGTCTGCTTGGCTAGCATAATCTACAGAAAATATTTTTTGAGATTTAGCAGTAAGGCAAGAAAAAGTAATTATTATAACAATTAATATATATTTCATTTCGTAAATTTACAAAAAATAGATTTAAAAAGAAACTACCCAATTCTACTTCATATATTTGCAACTCAAAAAATAATAATGACAAAAGTATCAGATAGACTAAATCGATTAGCAGAATCAGCAACACTAGCTATGGCAAGGATGAGTAGAGAATTACAAGAACAAGGTCATGATGTAATTGCTTTAAGCCTTGGTGAACCTGATTTTAATACGCCTGATTTCATTAAAGAAGCCGCCAAAAAGGCAATTGATGATAATTTTTCTCATTACACACCCGTACCAGGCTTACTTGATTTAAGAAACGTTATTGTTCAAAAATTTAAAAGGGATAATAATTTAGAGTATACAGCTAATCAGATTGTAACTTCTACTGGAGCTAAACAATCCTTAGCAAATATATGTTTAAGTTTATTAAACCCTGGTGATGAGGTGCTTTTGCCTTGTCCTTACTGGGTAAGTTATACCGAGATCATCAAGCTTTCAGAAGGTGTTCCTGTTGAAGTCCCTTCTAATATTGATAATGACTTTAAAGTCACACCTGAACAGTTGGAAGCTGCAATTACACCAAAAACAAAACTATTAATGTTTAGTTCTCCTTGCAACCCAAGTGGAACCGTATATACAAAAGAAGAATTAGAGGCAATTGCAAAGATTCTTGAAAAATATCCTGATATTTATGTTGTTGCTGATGAAATTTATGAGCATATTAATTTTACTGAGGCTCACTTTTCAATTGGAACAATCGCTAGTATGAAAGATCGTACAATAACAGTAAATGGTGTTTCAAAAGGATTCGCTATGACAGGTTGGCGAGTTGGATTTATTGGAGCGCCACTATGGGTAGCTAAAGCGTGCAATAAAATTCAAGGACAAATTACTTCCGCTACTTGTGCTATTGCACAAAAAGCAGCTGAATCAGCTATGCTTGCTGACCCAAAAGAAGTTACTACTGAAATGAAGACAACTTTTCTAAAAAGGAGAAATATGATTTTAAATGAATTGAATAGTGTTAAAGGTATAAGGTGCAATGTTCCCCAAGGAGCATTTTATGTCTTCCCTGATATAAGTTATTATTTTGGTAAGTCAGTTGCTAATACTACTATCAATAATGCAAATGATTTTTGTATGTATTTACTAAATAATGCTCATGTTGCTTTTGTAGCTGGTGATGCTTTTGGAAATCCTGAATGCGTAAGAATTTCTTATGCTGCGGCTGATAATAAATTAATGGAAGCAATGTCAAGAGTTAAACAACAATTAGCTAAACTAAGCTAATGAATATAAAAAAGTTATTTCAAACATTTAATGATAAAAAAGTTCTCATTATAGGAGATTCGATGATTGATGCGTACCTATGGGGAGAAGTAAATAGAACCTCTCCAGAAGCTCCTGTACCAATAGTTGAAGTAAAAAAACACGAAAACCGATTAGGAGGAGCAGCAAATGTTGCTCTAAACCTAAAAGCTCTTGGCGCTAATCCTATTTTGTGTTCAGTAATTGGTACGGGTGAAAGAGGTGTTTTATTTGTAAAACTAATGAAAGAATCGAACCTATCCACTGAAGGAATACTTTCTACTAATAAAAGAAAAACAACAATTAAAACTAGAGTAATTGCTGAAAATAAACACCAATTACGAATTGATGAAGAAGAAACCTCTCCTATTGAACAGGCAGAGGAATTCTTAAAACTTACTATAAGTTTAATAAATGATATTGATGTTATTATTTTGCAAGACTATAATAAAGGAGTGCTTACTTCTGAAATAATTGAAAAAGTGATAGGTTCTGCAAATAAAAAAGGAATTCCTACTATTGTTGACCCTAAAAAACTAAACTTTAACTCTTATAAAAATTGCACAATATTTAAACCTAACTTAGCAGAAATAAAAACAGGTATGAAAGTTGATTTTGATGCCAATAATATTGCTGAAATTGAAAAAGCTACTTCAGAACTAAGAAAAAAACTTTCTGCAAAAGGAGTTTTACTTACTTTATCAGAAAAAGGGATTTGCATTAATTCTGAGAAGGAATTTAAGTATACTCCAGCTTTTAAAAGAAATATTATTGACGTTTCTGGTGCTGGGGACACCGTTATTTCTGTAGCATCTCTTTGTCTTGCTTCAAAGATGGATTATACTGATCTTTCCGTACTTTCTAGCTTAGCAGGAGGGTTAGTTTGTGAAGATGTGGGAGTTATGCCAATCAATAAAGAAAAATTACTTGAACAAGCTTTAAAACATATTAGTTAATGACAAAAGTTAAACCATATAACAATTTAGAAACTAAGAAAAAACAAGTAACTAAAATGTTTGATAACATTGCTGGGAGTTATGATTTTCTAAATCATACTCTATCATTGGGAATGGATAATATATGGCGTAAAATTGCTATTAAAAAACTAGGCAATAAGCCAGCTACAATACTTGATATTGCTACTGGCACTGCTGATTTTGCTATTAGTGCTTCAAAACATACCAAAGCTAATATTACAGGAATTGATATTTCACAAGGGATGCTTGACATTGGAGTTGAAAAAATAACTAAAAAAGGACTTACTAATAGAATTCATTTACAATTGGCTGATTCAGAAAAATTACCTTTTCTGGACAATAGTTATGATGCAATAACTGCTGGATTTGGCGTGCGTAATTTTGAAGACTTAAACAAAGGATTATCAGAAATGTATAGAACTCTAAAGCCAGGTGGTAAAGTAGCTATACTTGAACCTTCAGAGCCAACTAATTTTCCTTTAAAACAGTTTTATAATCTATATTTTCACCATATACTACCTTTTATTGGAGGTATTGTTTCAAAAGACAAAAATGCTTACACTTATTTGCCTGATTCAGTTTCAGCTTTTCCTTCAGGTAATAATTTTTTAATTGAACTAAATAAAGTAGGATTTAAAGAATCCAATCACATTCCCCTTAGCTTTGGAATCGTTTCATTATATATTGCAATAAAATAATATCCTTATCGTTTAGGGGCTAAATGCAGAAACAAATTAAATACTTTATTATTTTACTTTTATTTATAGGAGCTAGCACTTCTTATGGGCAAAGAAGAAAGAAGCCTCAAAATCTGGCGCGTTATGATTTTAAAAAATTGCATTTTGGATTTACACTTGGAATAAATGAACTTAATTTTAACATTAAGAAAAGCAGTAGCACCCTAATAAATGACAGCTTACTAACACTACTTCCTAAAAGTCAAAAAGGATTTAATCTTGGGATAGTATCTAATCTTAGAATAGGGAAGTTCACCGACTTACGCTTTATCCCTACACTAGTTTTTGGAGAGCGATATTTGAATTATGGCTTTATTGATAGCAATGGTGTAAGTGATGAAAGAGTTAAACGAATCGAATCTACTTTAATTGATTTTCCTATTTATATAAAGTATAAATCTGCCAGATATAATAATTTCAGAACCTATGTAATTGGTGGTATAAAATACAGTTTAGATGTTGCCTCACAAGATAAAATAAATGATGAAGGTAAAGAAATAGTAAAATTAAAAAAGAATGACTTAATGGGTGAAATTGGTTTTGGATTTGATTTTTACTTAGAATATTTCAAATTTTCTCCGCAGATAAAGCTCTCATATGGAATCCTTAATCTTCTTTCAAAAGATGAAACGATTTACACTAAATCCATAAATCATTTAAGTACAAACGGATGGATGATTTCATTTACTTTTGAATAAAAAATACCATAACACGTTCTTTTTAAATTTATTACAGATTAACTTTGTAATATCACTTTTTTATTTATGTTTGCATATGATGCAATGTATCTGATTTGTATCAAATAATTTTTTTATATAATCGAAATTTATGGACATTTTTTTACTATTATTTATTTTAATACTTTTATATATCACGATTCTATTTATTTGTCAATATTTAGGAATTAGAAGCAAAATTAGAGGTAAAAACTCCAATAACTGTTGCCCTGATTGTAGAAATCCTCTTGATAGAATACAAAGAATTTTTAAAGACAAAATTATTATCTACTTAACTCTTGGAATGTTTGATTGGAGACGCTATATTTGTAAGAAATGCGGATGGGAAGGATTAAGATGGACCAAAAATTATAGGGCCAACAGATAATTATGAACAAAACTCATGAAGTAATATTGAAGTAGCTATGGATACATTCAATGATTCAGCATTGTTTCCAATGTTTTTAACTGATACTTTATTAGTAATGTATTTACTAATTGATTCTGATATACCGTTCGCTTCATTTCCCATAATAAGATGAAGCTGCTTAGGTATTTCTTGCTCCTTAACATCAGCACCATTTATATATGCACCATAAACTGGCGTATCAACATTAGCTAAGTAAGTAGTTAAGTTAAAATACTTAATATCAATCCTAAACAGAGAGCCCATAGCCGATTGAACTACCTTAGGATTATAACAATCTACTGTGCCTTTTGAACAAATAATTTGTGTGACACCAAACCAATCGCATACTCTTATTATCGTTCCTAAATTTCCAGGATCATTTAGATCATCTAGTACAAGCTTAATTCCATGACTTTTTTCTGATTCATTTTGAATAATCTTAACAATAGCCAAAACATTGCTTGGTGATGCCAAGTTGCTTATCCTTAATAGTTCATCATTAGTAATCAATGTTATAGCTGATTTTTGACATCTATTTATACCTGAAAATTGTTTTGTAGCATAAATATGTTCAATTTCGAAATTTGAATTCAACAATTCATTTACAATCTTTTCTCCTTCAGCAATAAATAATTGTGCCTTTACCCTATTCTTTTTAAGAGATAAACTCTTAATAAACTTAATTTGATTTTTTGAAATCACTTAATTTACTTTAATTATAATCAATAATATGAAATTATTAGAAAATTATGCTAAAATTCATAACAATCTTATAATTTTGCTTTCTAAAATAAAACTTATAACCTAATGTCAAAATTTGCAGCAGGAGTATTAACAGGTGATCAATTAAAAGAAGTTTTTGCAGATGCAAAGCTAAATAAATATGCGTTACCAGCCATAAATGTAAGTAATACAAGTACAGTAAATGCAGTTTTGGAAACCGCTGCAGAACTTAACGCACCTGCAATAATTCAGTTTTCAAATGGAGGCTGTCAATTTTATGCTGGAAAAGGGTTGTCTAATAATAGATGAAGAAGCAGCAATTGCTGGAGGAATTTCAGGTGCAGTACACGTACATCAAATGGCGGAACTTTATGGAGCCAGTATAATTTTACATACTGACCATGCTGCAAAAAAACTATTACCTTGGATTGATGGGCTACTTGAAGCAGGTGAAGAATTTTATGCTGCACATGGCAAGCCATTATATTCTTCACACATGATTGATTTATCAGAAGAACCTATTAGAAGAAAATATTGAGTTATGTAAAAAATACTTAAAAAGAATGAGTGCAATTGATATGACTTTAGAAATTGAACTAGGCATTACAGGAGGCGAAGAAGATGGGGTTGACAATACTGATGTTGATGTTTCAAAACTATACACTCAACCTGAGGAAGTGGCTTATGCCTATGAAGAACTTATGAAGATAAGTGATAAATTTACAGTAGCAGCTGCTTTCGGAAATGTACATGGTGTCTATAAACCAGGCAATGTAGTTCTTACTCCAAAAATATTAGATAATTCTCAAAAATTTATTGAAGAAAAATACAATACTGAAAAACAACCTATTAACTTTGTTTTTCATGGAGGCTCAGGGTCAAGTCAAGCAGAAATTACTGAAGCAATTGGCTATGGAGTTATTAAAATGAATATTGATACCGATTTACAATGGGGTTTTACAAAAGGAGTAAGAGATTATTTCTTAGCAAATAATGATTATGTTAAAACTCAAATTGGAAATCCTGAAGGAGAAGAAAAGCCAAATAAAAAATACTATGATCCTAGAACTTATAATAGAGCTGGTGAGTTAACTTTTAAAGCTAGATTAACTCGATCATTTAACGATTTAAATAACCTAAATACAAACGCATAATTATGGGTTGGTTTAATAGAATAAAGGAAGGAATTACTACTTCCACACATGAAAAAAAAGAAACTCCAGACGGACTGTGGAGTAAATGTCCTAAATGTAAAACGATAGTTACTACAGAAGAACATAAAAAAAATCTTTATTGCTGTATTAACTGTAACTATCATAACAGAATAGGTTCAACCGAATATTTTGAAATTTTATTTGATAATAATAAATTTATTGAGTTAGATAAAAAAATGACCTCATTAGACCCTTTAAAGTTTAAGGATAAAAAGGAGTACCCTGATAGAGTAAAGGATATGCAACAAAAAACAGGCCTAAAAGATGCTGTTAGAACTGCACATGGTAAAATAAAAGGAAATATAGTTGTTATTGCAGCAATGGATTTCACATTTATTGGTGGGTCAATGGGTTCAGTTGTAGGTGAGAAAATTGCCAGAGCAATTGATTATGCTCGTGAAAACAAACATCCAATGCTTATCATCTCCAAATCAGGAGGAGCAAGAATGATGGAAGCTGGTATTTCCTTAATGCAGTTGGCAAAAACATCAGCTAAACTAGCTCAACTAAGTAAAGCAGGCTTACCTTTTATATCATTATGTACTGACCCTACTTTTGGTGGTGCTACTGCATCATTTTCTATGTTAGGGGATATGAATATTGCTGAACCAAATGCTTTGATTGGTTTTGCAGGGCCTAAAGTGGTAAAAGAAACTATTGGAAAAGATTTGCCTGAAGGATTTCAAACCTCAGAGTTCCTACAAGAGCATGGATTTCTTGACTTTATAGTTGACAGAAAAGACTTAAAAGAAAAACTGGCTCAGCTATTCAGAATTATTAAAAAATAAATTCTATTTAAAAGGGTTTATTATTCAATTAGTTTACTAAATTTGCAGCCCATAAATTAAAGTGGTTTTAAACAGAAAAACATGAGCTTAACAACACAAGACAAAGAAAACATTTTCAAAGAATTTGGTAATGATGCCAAAGATTCAGGATCAGTTTACTCTCAAGTAGCCTTATTTACTAAGAAAATTTCAGATTTAACTGAGCACCTAAAATTAAATCGTAAAGATTACGGAACGCAAAGATCATTACAACTAATGGTTGGTAAGAGAAGAAAATTACTAGACTACTTAAAAGGTAAAGATATTTTGAAATACAGAGAACTAGTGAAAAATTTAGGTCTTAGAAGATAAAACAGAAAGACAAACTACAAAAAAAGGCAATATTTTTATTGCCTTTTTTAATTTTTATAAACAAAGAAGACAAGATGATAAAAGAAGAAAAACAAATTATTACACTACCAGACGGTAGAGAGATTACTATCTCAACAGGAAAATTAGCGAAACAAGCACACGGATCAGTTGAATTAAGAATGGGTAATACTCATATGCTTGCAACTGTAGTTTCTAGCTTTAGTGCTAGAGAAGGAGTAGATTTTTTACCACTAACAGTAGATTATAGAGAGAAATTTGCTGCTGACGGAAGATTTCCTGGAGGATTCTTAAAAAGAGAAGGAAGACCAACTGACCAAGAAATATTAGTAATGCGTTTGGTTGACAGAATATTAAGACCTATGTTTCCTAGTGATTATCATGCTGAGGTACAAATTATGATATCTTTAAATTCACATGACCCGAACGTAAAGCCTGATGCTTTAGCTGCACTTGCTGCTTCAACTGCAATTGCACTTTCTGACATTCCTTTTAACGGTCCTATTTCGGAATGTAGAGTAGCAAGAATTGATGGAAGTTTTATAATCAACCCTTCATCAGCAGAATTAGCAAATGCAGATATTGATCTTATGGTTGGAGCATCAGCTGATAGTGTAGCTATGGTTGAAGGAGAAATGAATGAAGTTTCAGAAGCAGAAATGATTGAAGCAATTAAAATTGGTCATGAAGCAATTAAAGTACAATGTGCTGCACAATTAGAATTAGCTGCTAAGGTTGGTGTTTCAGCTGATAAGAGAGAATACTGTCATGAAAATCATGATGCAAGATTTAAAAGCTAAAATTAAGGCAGACACTTATGATGCTGTTTATTCTGTAGCTAATGAAGGTTTAGGTAAAGATGAAAGATCAGTTAAATTTAAAGCTGTAAAAACAGATTGGATTGCAGGCTTATCAGAGAATGAAGTTGAAGAATATGATTCGAAATTAATTGGTGTATACTACCATGATGTTGAAAAAGAAGCGATAAGAAATCTTGTATTAGCAGAAGGAAAAAGATTAGACGGAAGAGCAACAACTGAAATAAGACCTATTTGGTGTGAAGTAGATTATTTATATAGCCCACATGGTTCAGCTGTATTTACAAGAGGTGAAACTCAATCATTAACAACTGTAACTTTAGGTTCGGCTACTGATGTTAATCGTTTGGATGGTGTGACTCATCAAGGACATGAAAGTTTCTATTTACACTACAACTTTCCTCCTTTCTCTACAGGAGAAGCTAGAATGAAATTTAATGTAAGTAGAAGAGAAATTGGTCATGGAAATTTAGCACAAAGAGCATTGAAAAAGATGATTCCTGCTGACAATCCTTATACAGTACGTATTGTTTCTGATATTTTAGAATCAAACGGATCATCTTCAATGGCAACTGTTTGTGCAGGTACTATGGCACTTATGGATGCAGGAATTAAAATTCAAAAACCAGTTTCTGGTATAGCTATGGGATTAATTTCTGATGAAAAAGATCCAAATAACTATGCTGTACTTTCTGATATTTTAGGTGATGAAGATCATTTAGGAGATATGGACTTTAAAATCTGTGGTACTGCTGATGGTATTACTGCTTGTCAAATGGATATTAAAGTTCAAGGATTATCTTACGAAATTTTAGATAAAGCCTTAAACCAAGCAAGAGAAGGAAGATTACATATTTTAGGAAAAATTATTGAGACAATTGCAGAACCAAGAGTACAATTAAAACCTCAAACTCCTAAGATTGTTGTATTAAAGGTACCAAAATCTACTATTGGTGGAATTATTGGACCTGGAGGTAAAATTATTCAAGAATTGCAAGCATCAACTGAAACTAATATTTCTATTGAAGAGATAGATAATATGGGTGTTGTTGAAATTTTAGGAACTGATCAAGAAAAAATTGATTTAGCAGTAGAACAAATAAAATCAATTGCCTTTATGCCTGAAATTGGAGCAATCTATAAAGGAAAAGTAAAATCAATTATGCCTTATGGTGCATTTATTGGAATTTCACCAAATACTGACGGTTTAGTTCATATTTCTGAGTTAGCCTGGGAAAGAGTTGACAATGTTGAAGATGTACTTAAGGAAGGAGATACTATTGAAGTAAAATTAATTGCTATTGACGAAAGAAGTGGTAAATTAAAATTATCAAGAAAAGTACTTTTACCTAAACCAGAAAAACAAACAAAATAATTTTTTAAATAGTGTAACCTTTTGCAAAACCATCCGTATGATGATAGTGCAAAAGATTAATAACTAAAAGAATTCAGATGAGACAACTAAAAATTACAAAGCAGGTTACCAATAGAGAAACTGCATCACTTGACAAATACTTACAAGAAATTGGAAGAGTAGATTTAATTACTGCTGAAGAGGAAGTAGAATTAGCACAAAAGATTAAAGCTGGTGATCAAAGAGCTCTTGAGAAGTTAACCAAAGCAAATTTACGTTTTGTAGTTTCAGTTGCCAAACAATACCAAAATCAAGGACTTAACTTTACCTGATTTAATTAATGAAGGAAATCTTGGACTTATAAAGGCTGCAAAGCGTTTTGACGAAACAAGAGGATTTAAATTTATCTCATATGCTGTTTGGTGGATTCGCCAATCAATTCTACAAGCTTTAGCTGAACAATCTCGTATTGTAAGGTTACCACTTAATAAAATTGGTTCAATTAATAAAATCAACAAGGCTTATGCTATTTTAGAGCAAAAATTTGAACGCCCACCTACACCTGAAGAAATTGCAGATTTGGTTGAACTTTCACTTACTGAAGTTAAACAATCACTTAAAAATACAGGGAGACATGTATCAATGGATGCTCCATTAATTGAAGGAGAAGACAGTAATTTATATGATGTAATGGGTTCTGACGAAAGCCCAAACCCAGATGCTGAATTAATGCTAGAATCATTAAGAGAGGAAATCAGAAGAGCTTTAGATACTTTAACACCTAGAGAAGCTGATGTTGTTTCTTCTTACTTTGGATTAAACGGTGGACACGCTATGACACTTGAAGAGATTGGTGAAAAATTTGATTTAACAAGAGAGAGAGTAAGACAAATTAAAGAAAAAGCAGTTAGGAGGCTGAAACAAACCTCAAGGAGTAAAATTTTAAAAACTTATTTAGGATAATTAAAAGAGGGCTGTTAGCCCTCTTTCTTATTACATATATTTGCCAAAAAAAGATTACATGTCACATAAAATAGCGCCTTCAATATTAGCAGCCGATTTCGGAAACCTTCAAAGAGATTGCGAAATGATTAATAATAGCCAAGCTGATTGGTTTCACATTGACGTAATGGATGGTCATTTTGTTCCAAATATTTCTTATGGAATGCCAGTAATCCAGTCTATAAAAAAACACGCTACTAAACCACTTGACGTACACCTGATGATAGAAAAGCCTGAACGCTATATTGAAGAGTTTGCGAAAGTTGGTGCAGATATCATTACTGTACATTACGAATCAACAGTACATTTACATAGGACGCTTACTCAGATTGAAGACGTAGGATGTAAAGCTGGTGTAGTTTTAAACTTAACAACTCCAGTTAGTGTTTTGGAAGATATTTTACCTAAATGTTATATGGTTTTATTAATGTCAATAAATCCAGGATTTGGAGGGCAAAAGTTTGAAGAAATAACTTACAACAAAGTAAGAAAACTTAGACAAATGGCTAATGATCAAGATCTAAATACTCATATAGAAATTGATGGTGGGGTAACATCTGCAAATGCAAAAAAATTATTAGATGCAGGTGCTGATGTATTAGTTGCAGGAAGCTTTATATTTAAATCAGAAAACCCTACGCAAACTATTGCTGAATTAAAAGCAATTTAATTTCCGTTTACGTAATTTCTTAAGTATTCAAAATTTGGAGTTAAATCACCAACTTTACAAATAGTTGCATTAGCAATAATTTGCTCATCATCACTAATTAATAAAGAAGGGATAATTTTAGCTAGCATCTCATTACCAAAATCCTCTGAAGCATCTTTTGGTAACTCACAAGGTAAATTATCAACTGCCATAACAGCAACTGCACCCTCATTTCTAAAATCTATTTCTTGTTCTGATTGTTTATCATATCCATAGATTGGATTAGCAATAGTTGAAGGTTTAATTGTACAAGCAACAGGCCCATTTATATCACAAGAAACATCTGCTACAACTTTCAGATTAAAGTCTGGACTCTTTGCATCCTCTCTAGTAAATAAGAAAGGAGAACCAGAACTATAATAATGTCCTGCAATAAAAATATCAGCATGTATGGCATAGTCCATAAAGGATGATTTAAACAATTCAGGATTACTATAAAACTCTTGTTTTACAGTAATACTTCCATCTTTTCTAACATTATAATCCATAGTATTTAAACGCACAAAAACAGCTTCATTAAAAGTATCTTGAATGAATTCTAATCTTGAAACTTCTCTGATATTTGACTTTTCCATAATTTCCATAATGCCATTCCCTACCCTACCATTTCCAGTAATTATAATTTTTTCATTACTTAGTTTTATTTTACTAATTTCAGACTCCATTTCAATTCTATCCTCACAATTATGAGCTACTTTTAAGTTGTATTTTCCTGATTTTAAACCATAGGTTAAAAAACCATTATAAGCACCCACAATACCCGCATATCTTCCAAAACCCAAAAGGCGCTTTCCCTGCTTATTCCTTAAAACTTCATAATCAACCATATTTATATTAAGTTCAATCATTTTCAATAACAACTCTCTATTATAAAACTGTTCTTTTATGGTATGGGAAAAATATAAATAAGTTTTATTAGCAATTAATGATTCTTTTGGAACTTCCTTCACTCCTATTAACACATCACAATCATTCAAATCATCAACAACATCAATTCCCTCAGCAATATACATAGCATCTGAAAAGCACCTTATAGCGCTACTTTTCACTGAAATTTCAATGTCTGGGTACGTGTCTAGTAGTCTTCTACATTGCTCTGGCGTTAAAGGGACACGCTTATCGGCAGGTACTTTTTCTTCTTTTAAAACTCCTATCTTCATAATGCTATAAATTTGAATAACAAAAGTAAAAAAAGAAGAAGACTTAACTAGTCATTTTTGTAATTTTGCACTTGTTCATTAATTTATTGGGGCTGACTGGATTTGACTGCAAGTGCATTTTTTAGTAAGCATGTCGAGCATTGTGTTTTGGCTCGTAAATATCAAAATTCACATTTTTAATTGGCGAGAATAACTACGCTTTAGCTGCCTAATTTATATAATTACGTTAGCTTTTGTCTCTTTTATAGGACTTCCTGTCTCCTATAGATCTTGAGGCATAATCAAAATCAGGATAGTTGGTTTATTGCTTTTATAAACCAGCAAAAATTTAAAAAGCTAAGAATTGGGTTTGGATATCTTATATCCAACTTAATTTCGAAAATCAAAATAAGATAAACATGTAGAAAGTTATTTAATTCCTTGTTTGGACGGGGGTTCGATGCCCCCCAGCTCCACAAGAAATAACCCCACTCATTTGAGTGGGGTTTTATTTATCTAATACTTACTAATCTAATTCTTTTTCCATTAACAAAATTAAAGTTTCCTCTAAAACCAATTTCATTACCTATCCTCTCCCTAAAAGATTCTAGAAACTTTTGAGGTACTTCAATCTCAACATTATCCATATAAAGATAAGTTCTTTCATTTAACTGATTTAAAGTGTAGTTAGAAGTCCCATCTTCTTCTAATTTATGATAATACCTTAAAGGATCAATAGACATACTAAATATTAACGTATCAGCTACCTTTTCTTTGGAAATGATTTTTAACAAAGAATACTCATAACGAGTTCCATCTGACAGCTCGCCTACATTAAACTCTTTAACTCTTAAAGTATAATAATATCCCCATTCAAAATTAAATCCATCAATATACTCTACTTCAGAATCAGGAGAATCAAGTACTAGCCTTTTGAAATGCTCATAATTCTGAGTATACATGTGAGGCTCAATTTTTATTTCTTTAATTACTGCTTGCTGACCAAATATAAATGTGGGAAAACAAAATAATATGAGATATAATTTATTCACGACACAAACTTACTCAATAATTTTCTAAAAAAGTTCGAACTTAGAACCGAGAGACCCACCAAACATAAACTCACTCATCAAGTGGATTTTTTACTCAATAATTATCTTTTTTTCAACCGTTCCATCATCATAGATGTAAAAGAGAACTTCATTCTTAGTGCCTTTAGTTTGTCTTCCTATTATTTCTGTTAATTTAAGAAGTTCTTTTTTAGTAGCATATTCTTCTACTGCGCTAGATAAACAAGCAGAAGTACAAGCAGCTAGATTAGGATACATTCCTGCGCCAGTTCCAGGATCAATACAAGCGTTATTTACACAATCCCAAGATGGTACAGTAAAAGCCATCTGACTAAAAAAGTCCCATATTTCCTGCTCAATTACCATATCGCCATCATCCCCCCAACTATGTCCACTTTTATGAGTGTATAACCATACCTTATTATCTGAGTTGGGAGCAGAATACTTATAACTAATAGTAATCTTATTAGGATTATTAAAATTAGGGAATGTGTCAATTACAAGATCTGTTAGAGAATTCTGATTTACCCAAAAATTAATTATTGTGTCTATACTCAAATAAGGCCCCCAATACGGATCAGAAGGATCTCCACCTATTAGTGTGACATTATCATTTCTTCCATGCATCTCAAATATAGAGACAGGCACTACTGGAGTACAAATATTGTTAGCTAAGCCATTCGGAAATATTGTTCCTGCTACTGGAGCAAATGCTCTAAACACGTTTGGCCCTTCACAAGCCAATAAATATGATAATTCACCACCATTTGACATTCCTGTGAAGAAAGTATTTAAAGTACTTAACTGATGTGTAGATTGCAAGTAGGATGCCAAAGAAACTATAAAATCTACATCATCAATAGTAACACCAAAATGAAAATTATAGCCAACATTCCAGAAATTATCTCCATTAAAATCTGTAGTTCCTTGTGGGTAACAAACAGCAAAACCATTTTGATCTGCAATTGAATTCATTCCACAATAATTCATAATTCCCTGAGCTGAACCTGTAAAGCCATGAGCCACAAAAACTAACGGAGCGTCAACTGGCAAATTTACTGGAGCATAATATATATACTCTCTATTTAATCCATTATGCATGAAATTAAATGTTTGTTGCCCAAACCCAATCATAGGCAAGCAAAGTAATATTAGTAATAGTTTTTTCATAATATAAAAATATATAATTATTTTTTAATTCTTGAAATTCTATTGTTTAAAAATATCAAAATTACTTTTAAAAAATTCATTCATATCAGATGCTGGGTTAGTACTTAATCTTGGAAAAGGTAATTCAATTATTTTATTCATAGTATAATAAGAATTTAAACCCCCTACTCCTACTGAACTACTAATCTCAAGGTTTAAAGCGCCTTCAGTCATAAAATCAATACTATCATCTATCAAAATATGTTCTACCTCACCAATGATAAATTTACAACCGTTGCTCTTAATTGGAATAATCTCATTTAATTTAAGCCCTAACTTAACTTTACTTTCTTTCACAAAAGGCGGAAGATAATTATCAATATAAAAACTTTCTAAATTACAATAATCAAACTCTGATTGATCATGGTTAAAACTAATTGATGTATAGTGAGCCTTTTCAATAAAAGTAGAATGGACATGATTAATTGTAAATTGTTTAGTTTCTAATATATTATCTAAGGTATCCCGTTTTACATCTTTATTTGGACGCATTACAAAACCAATAAGTGCTGGGTTGCTTCCTAAATGGACAACTGAACTGAATATGGCTAAGTTTGTACAACCTTTTTCACTTATAGTACCAATCAAATTAGCAGATTTGATACCCGTAATAGAATTCATTAGCCTTAATCTTTTAACTCTATTTAAATCCTTAATTTCTAATTTTGTATAATGCATCTATAATAATTTTTAGTTAAACTAATTAGTGACTATATTAAATATTTCTTGTATCATAAGCCCAATGTAATAAAGCTTGTCTTTGTTTTTTTCTGCAAGATAAATCACCAGGAATACAATTTTTCTTTATAGCTCCTAAGTGCCTAACCATTGACTTCCATCTCTTAATTTGACGCAAATCCTCAACCGCTAACCTTCTTCCCATAAAATACCTACAATACCACTGAAACCATCCTCTAGGGTCATCTTCATAAATCCAACCCTTTTCTTGCCAATGAGACAAGGGCATAGATGCATCAATTTTAAAATAATTTAGATTTATATTTTTATTTTCTTTTGACAAAACTGCATTTTCAAACCAATTTTTTGGAAATTCATTAATGCAATCAGTCATGTATTTCCCACCAAATATCCCTAAATCCAACATCTGTTTCGGATTAAGCTCTGGTATAAAATCAGGATGAAAATTAACACCCTCTTTTTCAGTAAGAAAATAGTGAAAATCATTTTGCATATTATCATTAACAACTACTAATTTCATATTAATTTATATATTTAACAAGCATTTTAGGAAGATAAATAATATCAAAAATTAATGCTATAACAGCTGCTATAATAGTAATTATCGACAATTGACTTATGGATTTAAATTCAGAAAACAAAAGTGGAAACAATGTGAAAATAATGACAACAGATGTTTTGATAACAGCCTTGTAAGTATACATTTGACAATGAGAAATTGATTCCTGTATACTCAAACCTCTATTCCTAGACATACTATAGGCATTAATAATATGTATTGAATCATCAACAATTAAACCAAAGACGATAGCTAAAATAAATGCATTAGAAAGACTAAAATAGAAACCAAAAATTGACAGTAATCCTATAGTAGTCAGTAAAGGCAATATATTTGGAATTAATGAAATTGGGAAATAATACCAATTAAAATTATTTAGTAAAACAAAAACTAGACCAATTATTATTATTGCTAAAATTAAACCTAATATAATTTCAAAAGTCATTTTATTACTAATCTTATCAAATAGAAACCCCACACCAGCAATTTCTAAATCTAAAGAAAGATCATTTGATTTTATTAGTATATCATCAAAAATAACCGCTGATTGACTAGATCCAATATCTTTCATTCTGGCCTTTATAAGATATTCATTATTATCAGGCTTTGAAAAATCATTTAATGAAAAATCAATAACAAAATTATGATTTAGAATAATCTCCTTAAGCGAATCCAAACTAGATAAGGATGGGCTCTCATTTTTTACAATAAAAGTTACCGGTTTTATTCCCCCAAATTCTCTATCAAAGAAATTAATATCAGTATATAAATCGGAATTTTTATTAATTTCATCTGTTATAAAATTATCAACTTTAAAATTATTAAATGCTAAAAAAGAAAGAACTAAAAAGGAGGCTAGTAATACATATGAATAGGATTTTTTAATATGAACAATTGAAACTATTAAATCATCTAAAAAATGATTATTTTTAATATTCTTATTTATATTAAAATCAATAATTAATGAATACAATATGACAATTACAAACAAAGAAATGAAAATTGTAATAGTAGTAATAACACCAAATCTAAACAAAGGAATTAAAGATGAGAACATAAAACTTAAAAACCCAATAGCAGTAGTTAGAGATGTAATAAATACGGGCATACCAATTTTCTCTAACTGAGTTTTAAAGGATCTAAATTTGTTTTTATACAATTTATCAGAATTAAGTAAATGCATAAAATCTGATATCGTAATAATAAAAACTATTGCTGGTATAAGGATCATCACTAACTCAATACCACCAAACAATTTGTTTGAAAGGCTAAATGAGAAAATTAAAGAAATACAAACCGAGATGAAATTTATTAAAACTAGTTTAATATTTCCTAAATAAAAATACAAAACCAAACTACATAGAATACTACTTAAAATAATAAATAAAAGCAACTCTTTAGTCACGTTGTCTTGCATATAAATTTCTGACTTTATCTGACCTGTTATATATACTTTTATATTATTCTGAGAAAATTCCTTTTCTAATTTATTGAGGTAGGATCTTTTTTGACCTTCACTATCAAGGTCTTTAGATTTTATAATGAATAAAAACGAATTTAAATCTTCTGTAGCAAATTTACTTCCGTATTTTTTTATTTTTGAAAGTGAAGTTTTATATTTATCATAATTATCAATATCAAAAATCTTAACTGCAAATGGAATGACACTTGATTTTATTAAAACTCTCTCATTAAAAATACTTCTGACAGATTTTGTATTTTGATCTTTAGATAACTTTAGTGACACATTAGATAAATCTAACAAATCTTGAAATTTAACTGAATCTTGAAATTCAACAGCTAACAAAATTAAATTCTTATCATCTAGAGATTTGTCAATAATATCTTGACTCTCATTTGATAATTCAATTATTCTTTCGCTTTCATAAAAAATTTTTAATCCACTAATATTATTTAATGAAACTAATAATAACACTAAAATAAGTGAAAGGAAGATGTATTTATATTTCCATAAAACTTTGATCATTTTACAAGTGTTGACATTCCCCCGTCAACACTAAAATCCTGCCCAGTTATCCAGCTTGACTGTTCTGAAATGAGAAAGCTAATCATTGAAGAAATATCTGAAACAGAGCCCACTCTATTTAAGGGATGTTTATCTGACATTCTTTCAATCATATTCTCATCCTTTAAAAACTTTTGAGACATAGTACTATTAAATAGTGAAGGTGAAATAGTATTTAATCGTATTTTAGGGGACCATTCAGCTGCTAGAGTTCTACTTAAGGAAGTAATTGCTGATTTACACATTGCAATAGAAGCATGAAAAGGCATACCAAGTTTTGCTGCTACAGAGCTAAACATAACAATTGAAGAATTATTATTTAAACTTCTTTCGTAAAATTTCAAAATATTTAATAAGCCAACTACATTAATATTATAATCATTTTGAAATTCTTCAATTTTAATTCTTTTGAATGGTTTTAAATTTATATTACCTGGAAAATAAACAATTCCATCTAAGCTTTCAATTTTAGGGAATGTTAAAGTATCTAGAGGGTCAAAATCTTTAAAATCAGAAAAAGTATGATTTCGACTTAATCTGATAAAATTATAGTTATTATTATGCTTATCAAATAAGTCAATTGATACTTTACTACTAGAGCCTACTAACAAAATATTTTTCATAATTATCGTTTAAATAAGAAGGAGCCTAATATATAATCAGACTCCTTCATGAAAAAATTATATTAACTATTTTTTATTAAAGATTTTAACAACTGAACCATCTTCAAAAACATTAAATATTATTTGATTTTTTAAGTTTTTTCTTACTTTCTCTCCTAGAATATTAACAGAGTATAAATACCTCTTTTCTAAACTATTATAATCAATAATATCTGTTGTTGTTGGGATTAAGACAGCATCAATAACATGCACTACACCATTGTCAGCTACAATATCAGCTATGGTTACCATAGCATTGTCAATGAATACTCCCATTGAGTTAATTGTTACCGTTACATCTGTTCCAAGTAATGTAGTTACAACTTGATTATTTGATAACATTCCTGACATTACGCTAGATCCAACAACATGGTGCTTTAAAATATCAGTTAACTGAGGGATGTCAGCTAGCAATGCTGCAACTGTACCTGATGGTAACAAATTAAATGCAGCGTCAGTTGGAGCAAATAATGTCAATGTTCCAGGATCTGATAAAACACCATTCAAGGCACAAGCATCAATTGCAACTTTTAAAGTAGTATGGTTAGCTGAATTTGAAACTATATCATAAATTGAAGATGCTGGTATTAAAACAGCATCAATTACATGTACAACACCATTGTCAGCTACAATATCAGCTACAGTTACCATTGCATTATCAATGAAGACTCCCATTGAATTAATTGTTACCGTTACATCTGTTCCAAGTAATGTTGTAACTATTTGATTATTTGATAACATTCCTGACATTACGCTAGCTCCTACAACATGGTGCTTTAAAATATCTGTTAATGCTGGAATATCAGCTAGCAATGCTGCAACTGTACCTGATGGTAACAAATTAAATGCAGCATCAGTTGGAGCAAATAATGTCAATGTTCCAGGATCTGATAAAACACCATTTAAGGCACAAGCATCAATAGCTACTTTTAAAGTAGTATGGTTAGAAGAATTTGATACTATATCATAAATTGAATTAGATGGTGCTCCATTAACTACAATAGTACCAACCATACCTGCAGCAGCATGTGATCCTACTGAGCAGTCGTAAGTATAATTTCCTGGCACATTAAAAATATGAGTGTAAATTATTGCGCCTACAACATTAGTAGTATTAGACTGAAAGCTTACAGGATTATTAAAACTTGATCCTGTCTGAGAATTGATATCAGCATTAACATCATGATTTCCTCCATCATTAATCCACTCTACAGTGTCTCCCGCGATAATAGTTAGATTAGCTGGAGTGAAATAATAGGACCCTGCATTAATTGAGTGAATAGTTGCACTTAAAGAACTTGCGAAAAGACAAGTTAAGAAAGTTAAAAATAGTTTGTTTGTTTTCATTTTAGTTTAGTTTAGTTTAAAAAAGATTAATTAATGTTTTATTATTAGAATTTATATTTCTGTGGCAAATGTATATTCACCTGTTGGATACATATCCAACCATTTTTTTAGCTGTTCTTTAGTTTTTAATGTAACAGTCATAGTTTTAGTCTTAAAAATAATACTCGGAGAATTATTTTTAATTTTATCTAAGATTTTTTCTGCTTTCTTTTTTTTCAATAGTTTGTAATTGCTCATGCTTATATTTTTTAGTTTTTGACATTGCAAATGTATAGTTTTTTTTGATAAAAGCTATACAATTATATTAAAATGTATAATTCATTAATAAAAAAGATATACAAAATAAAAATATTAGTTAATATTGCACAAATTATGAATATGAAAAAACCAGATAATGTTGTATTCGATATCCAATCACAGGAATATGATTCTTATAAAAAAAATTATCCAACAGACTTAGGTAGCCCAGTATTTGACAGCTCAGTATTAAAGAAAGATAATTTTGCTTTTAAACATTTAAAGGCCAAATTTGATGAGCTAAATACAGAGTATACCAGTTTATTAACTACATTAAAGTGGAATGAGATAATATATAATTCAGAACATAACTTTACTCCTATTGCAGGGGAAGAATATCATTTATATAAAAATAAAAACATTACATTTCTAAGCATGATAGAGCCAAACCAATGGGAAATGAAATATATAGCAACATTCAGATTATCAGCAAATGATATTTGGGAAAAAATTAATGAATAAAAAATGAAAACACTTACAATAGTATCAATAATAATATTGCTACTTTTTTTTGCGAAAAACCTTTTTTCTGTAGATGCAGAAAAAAATTACACACTAATTAAAAAGTTAGATAAAATTGAAATTAGGAAATATAAAAGCTCAATTTACGCAAGTTTTATTCCGAAAAATGAAAAAGAAAGAAATAGCTCATTTAGAAAAGTCGCATCATTTATTTTTGGTGATAATACAAAAAATGAAAAAATAAGTATGACATCTCCTGTAGTTATAAAAATACACAATGATTACGAGATGGCCTTTATAATGCCTAAAAAATATAACCTTGAAAATTTACCTAAACCAGGTAATAAAGAAATAAACATTTACACTCAGCCAGGTACTCTAAAGGCATGTATTTCATACTCTGGATATACGAACAAAGCTGTTGAAAATAAAAAGATAAATGAACTAAAAAACATCTTACTAAAATACAACTACAATCACAAAAATGATTTTGAAATATTAGTATATAATTCTCCTTTTGAATTTACAAATCGTAAAAATGAAATAATTGTCACAATAAATATGGATACTAAAAATAATGAAAAAATATCAACACTAAAGAACATCTATTTAGGAGGGGGATGCTTTTGGTGTACTGAAGCTGTATTTGAACAGGTTAAAGGCGTAGAAACTGTAGTAAGTGGATATTCAGGAGGGAAGATAAAAAACCCATCTTACAAAGAAGTATCAAAAGGCTTAACTAGTCATGCTGAAGTTTGTAAAATTACATATGATGAAAATATAATAAAACTACATGAACTAGTTGAGATTTTCTTTTATTACCATGACCCTACAACCTTAAACAGACAGGGCAATGATCATGGAGCACATTACAGATCAATAATACTTTATAATAATAAAGAAGAAAAAGCAATAATCAATACAGTCAAAAATAAAATTAACAAAGAAAAATATGATGGTAGAATAATTACAGAAATAAAAGAATTTTCCAATTTTTATTATGCTGAAGAATTACATCAAAATTATTTTAATGAAAATTCATCTCAGCCGTACTGCGAAATAGTTATTTTTCCTAAAGTAAGTAAGGTTAGAGCTGAACTAAATAAATATTTTAGATAGTTACCTTTTTACAAAGTTTAAAAAATTGACATTTCTGAATGCCTCATAAAGCAAAACATTCAATAATATTAATAGATAGCCATAAAAAAAATCTTCAATCGGTATTGTAAATATTCTGAATCCTAAGTTTTGTACGTCATTGTACCAGACCACTTCATTTTCAATAAACATTCCAGTAAGTAGCCCATTACTAAGAAACATAAAAGGCAAAATGCTAATGAATGAAATTGTAATTGTATTAACATTAATCCTTCTATAGAAACAAAATAAAAGCACAATGGATAATAATCCAAAAGTGTAAGCTGTATACATTTTATCAATATTAGATATAAATAAAATTGATGATAAAAGAAATAAAATAGAAATAGTAATTCTTGATTTATAAATCAAATTAATTTTAGGATAATATTCGCGTATTATAAAATAGGTGAATACACATGCATAAGGAATACAGATAAAAAACAAACCTTCCTCAAGTGGAATATTCTGAGTGATAAATAATCCAGTTAGATAATCTGATCTAAAACCCCACACTCCCATTTCAACAAATATATGATCCCAAATAATGAATAAAATAGCTATAATGATATTTGCAGGAATAAAATATCTCCATTGCTTATAAAATTTATGTTTGAGTAAAAAACTAAAAATAAAAGGAATAATTATACAGCCAACATTTATGAATAAATATAAGTATTGTTTCATTTTCTATTGTATTGCTCTCTAAAGTATTTAAAAGGCACAATAAGCATACCAAAACTTTCACCATCATATTTATCTAAATACTTGTGATGAACTTTATGACCCTTTCTTAATGAAAGTAAGTACTGAGATTTTGTTTTTTTAAACCATTTAAATCTTTGATGTATAAATACATCATGAACAAGGAAATAGGCAATGCCATAAAACAAGATACCTAAACCAATAAAAAACAAATAATTTAAAGCTGGAAATGTACCATGATAAAAAAGCATGATACTAGGAATGGCAAAGACTAGAAAAAAAGTATCATTTTTCTCAAAAATACTGTTATAACGGGGTTGATGATGATCCTTGTGTAATACCCAAAGAAAACCATGCATAACATATTTATGGGTAAACCAAGTAACACATTCCATAACTAAAAAAGTTAATAATGTGATTGTAAAGCAGTTAAGTATGTACATATAATTATAATATTTTATTTTCTAAATTCTTTGTCAATCGCAACATCAACATTTGGATATTTAAAATTAAAACCAGTTGATTTTAATTTATCTACAGAAACAGCTATATCAGATGAAACAATTTTTATTCGTTGACCAAGCAAGAACTTTAGTACAAAAGTAGGTATCTTTAAAAGAAGAGAATATTTAAAATATTTATTTTTAATAATATTTAAAAATTCTTCTTGATTACTCTTCTTATCAGTTGCAATATTATAAGCCCCATTAACATTTTTATTTTTTAATGAAAATAAAATAAAATTCGCTAAATCGTCTAAATGTATCCATTCAAAAGATTGTTTTCTACTTCCTAAAATTGGTGCAACCCCTAACTTCATTGATAAAAGAATAGGTTTAAGAAATCCTGTCGTCTTAGTTAAGATCAAAGAAATTCTCAATCTAATAACACGAGAATCAATTCCTTCGAATGCACTAGCAGCACTCTCCCAGTCAACAGCTAATTTTGACAACCAATCTTTAGATGGCAAATCGTTTTCATTCTTTAAACCGATAGAATCAAAACCATAATACCCTATAGCTGAAGCACTAATAAAAGTTTTAATATTGATTTCTTTTTCTTTACAATAATCAAATATTAGTTTAGCAGCATTTACCCTACTTGAGTACATCTTTTTTTTATTTTTTTCAGTCCATTTATTAATTATACCATATCCTGAAAGATGAATAACATGCGAACATTTTTCCAAAGGAGTTTTATCAAAGATCTTATTTTCAACATCCCAATAAAAGATATCTTTATTATTAATAATATTAAAATTTGAAGAATAGAATAAGACTTCAAAACCATCCAATTCTAACATTTTAGCAACAACTTTTGCCAAAGTTCCGCTTGCCCCAGTAATAAGAACTATCTCCTTCATATTAACTTATTTATTAAACATTTTCTCCATTATATTAAACCTATAATCGAAAATATATTTTAACTTTTTCTTTATAAAAAAGTAATTCGCAATAGTTCCTAAAAATCCAAATGGAGGAATATAAGTGACAATATCTTTCATAACAACATATTCACCTTTATCCTCAAAAATATGTTGATGATGCCAAAGCTTATAAGGGCCAAGTCTTTGCTCATCAACAAACAAATAATTTTTTTTAACTTGAGTAATCTCAGTTACCCAATCCATTTTTAAATTTAATAAAGGTGAAACTTTGTAAGTAATAATCATACCCGAATAAATTTTTTCATCTTGATTACCTGAGTTCACCACAAATTTCATTTCATTTGGAGTAATAAGCTCTAAATTTTTAGGATAAGTAACAAAATTCCATAACTCATCTATCTTACAATTTATTACTTGTTCTTTTTTAATTTGATAGTACATATAATTACTTAGAAATAATATTAATAAAACTATTTACATCACTAATAATATTTAGAGTGCTCTTTTCGGAAATCATCTTAGTAGTAAATTGCTTGGATACAATATAGTTGTTTGTAGAAACAAAATTAGATTCAAGAAATTCAATCGTAGAGTTAATATTAATTATTGAGGATTTTGAAACTGAGAACATTAGGGTATTATCAATTTTTATTTTTTCATTTACTTGATATAATGACTCATAAGGAAGATTTGATCCTAAATAAATTACATTAAACCCATTTTTTACTAATAAAAATCTTGCAAATAAAAGTCCTATTTCGTGAAACTCATTCTCTGGAAGAAATAATAACCATGTCTGCTTTATATTTTCTTGATTTAAATAAATATCACTAGCTACAATTAACTTTTGTTTGATATTTTCAGAAAGAAAATGTTCTTGAGAAGGACCTACTTTATTAGTTAACCAAAGAATACCTATCTTATCTAAAGTAGTTAAAACAACTTTTTCATAAAAATCAAGTATTCCATAATCTAAAACACCCTCTTCAAACACTTCATTAAATTTAGATGTACTAAATTCTAATGTTGAAATAATTATTTGATTAATATAATAATTCTCCTTACCATCAATTTTGTTAACTTTTATTTCATCAACTATTTTAGTTATCTCAATTTCTGAAATCTTAGAAATCTTAGAAATTTTATATCCAGCTTCTAATAAATAATTGGTATTTAAGGCTCTAACAATCATATCGTCTGTATAAATTCTGATATTTGTTTTGGATCTATTTGCCCTTAAATAATCGTAACGATTTTCCCATGTTCTTAAAACAAATTTTGTGATACCTGTAATACTTGAAAATTGATCAATACTATAATTTCCCATTATTTTTTTTAGCAAAAATACAAAAATGTATAGAGTAACAATATAAAATCTATACAACCTTTTCTTGTATTAAAGAAAATTATCTATAGATTTGCAAAAAAATTATTTTTTAAATACATTTTGAAAAAAGTTATAGTAATAGGTAGTGGTTTTGCTGGCTTAAGCTCAGCAGCATATCTTTCAAAAGAAGGTTTTGATGTTACTGTTGTGGAAAAAAATAAGCAAATTGGTGGTAGGGCTAGAAATTTCAAGGCTAAAGGATACACATTTGATATGGGGCCAAGCTGGTATTGGATGCCTGAAATTTTTGATAATTTTTTCAATAGCTTTAAATACAAAACAAAGGATTTTTATAAACTAATAAGATTAGATCCTGGCTTTAAAATTGTATTTGAAAATTCAGAAATGACCCTTCCTGCTAATTGGAATGAAATCTGTGATTTATTTGACCAATACGAAGAAAACGGTGCAATTAAATTAAATAAATTTATGGATGATGCAGAAAAAAAATACAGTATAGGTCTTCGATTTTTATATAATTCTCCCGGGCTTTCTATCACTGAATTATTAAAAAAAGATGTATTGTTAAATGCAAATAAATTACAACTACTTACTTCCTACAGAAAGCATATTAAAAGACATTTTAAAAACAATAGATTAATTAGCTTATTAGAGTTTCCAGTTCTTTTTTTAGGAACATCAGCTGAGAGTGCTCCGGCACTATACAGCTTAATGTCATACTCTGGGATTAAACAAGGAACTTTTTATCCAATGGGAGGATTTGCTAAAGTCATTGAAAGTATGGCAGAAATATGTAAAAATAATGGAGTTAAATTTCTGCTTGAAGATCAAGTGACTAAAATCAATATCTTCAATAATACAGTAAAATCAGTTACGACTAAATCTCAAGAACTACCAGCTAACTTCGTTGTTGGGTCAGCAGATTATGCATATATTGAATCAAAATTAATTGATAAAAAATACCGAAACTATAATTCTGCATACTGGCAAAGTAGAGAATTTTCTCCATCAGCTCTTTTATTTTATCTGGGTGTAAATAAAAAATTAAAAAACCTTGAACATCATACATTATTTTTTGATGAAGACATGGAAAAACTGTCACAAGAAATTTATGACACCAAGGTTTGGCCTGAAAAACCACTTTTCTATACATGCTGTCCTGCTAAATCAGAAGAAAATTTAGCTCCTAAAGGTAAAGAAAACCTTTTCATATTGATGCCTATTTCTGCTGGGCTAGAAGATACTGAAGAGCTTCGTGAAAAGTATTTTCAAATTATTCTTAAAAGACTTGAAAATTACTGTAAACAAGATATAATAACTAATATTGAATATAAAAAAAGCTATTGCATTAAGAACTTTGAAGAAGATTATTTTGCCTTCAAAGGAAATGCATATGGTCTGGCAAATACATTATTACAAACTGCAAACCTTAAGCCAAAAATTAAAAACAATAAGGTTAATAATCTTTTTTATTGCGGTCAATTAACTGTCCCAGGCCCTGGTGTTCCACCTTCAATAATTTCAGGAAAACTAGTAGCAGAACAAATAATTAAAATAAATAAAATAAATGAAAGCTATTTTTGATAAAGTATCGAATAATTGCAGTGAAATAACAACCAAAGCTTACAGTACAAGTTTTTCATTAGGAATAAAAGTATTAGATAAAAGCTTACACAATCCAATTTATGGAATTTATGGATTTGTTCGTTTTGCAGATGAAATTGTAGATTCATTTCATAATTATAATAAAAAAGAATTATTCAAAAAATATAAAGACGATACTTATTTAGGAATCAAAAATAAAATAAGTTTAAATCCAATAATTAATAGTTTTCAAGAAGTAGTTAATAAATTTAAAATAGATCATTCATTAATAGAATCATTTTTAAATAGTATGGAAATGGATCTGGAAGATCAAAATTATGATGAAAATACATACAAAAAATATATATTAGGTTCGGCAGAAGTAGTAGGATTAATGTGTCTAACTATTTTCGTTAATGGCGATCAAAACAAATATAAAAAGCTTAAACCTTATGCAATGAAACTTGGATCTGCATTTCAAAAAATAAATTTTTTAAGAGATGTTAATGACGATTACAAAACATTAGGAAGAACTTATTTTCCAGAAGTTAATATAGAAAATTTCAGCAAATCAGATAAGCTAAAAATTGAAAATGAAATTGAGAATGAATTTGTTGAGGGATTAAAAGGAATAAGAATGCTGCCAAATACTGCAAGAGGAGGTGTATACTTAGCCTATAAATACTATTATAATCTTTTTAAAAAAATAAAAAAAATCCCTGCGCAAGAAATTTTAGAGAAACGAACTCGTATTTCTAATTTTAGAAAATTTACCATATTAGTTTCTTCTATGATAAAATTTCATTCAAAACAATTATGAGGATAACAAATATTATTATATTATTTTTCTTTATAATAAACTGTAATGCTCAGATAAATAATTTTGATCAGATTAGAAAAACTTACCTAGAATCAGCTAAAAGTGAAGAGAATATTCATAAATTAATAAGTACGTGTGAAGATTATAAATCTAAAAACAATTCAATTATTTGTGCATATAGAACTGTCGCTGATTTAATGCTGATAAAGTATAAATACAATCCATTCTATAAGCTAAATTTATTTACTGAGTACTCTAGAAAACTTGATTTAATTGTAAAAAATAATTTTAACAATATTGAAATACGTTTTTTAAGATATTGCGTACAAAAAAAAACACCCAGATTTCTTGGTTATAACGATAATTTAGAATTAGATTATCAATTTATTATACAGAATATTGATATTCATTCGAATGAACTACAAGAATATATTCGCTCAACATTAAAATCACTTTAAATGAAAGAACTAGTTATATTAGTAAACGAAAGAGATGTTGAGCTAGGCACTATGGAGAAAATAGAAACTCACCTAAATGGTAAATTACATAGAGCTATATCAGTATTTATCTTCAATACTAAAGGTGAAATGTTACTACAAAAAAGGGCTCTAGAAAAATATCATACTGCAGGCTTATGGAGTAACACTGCTTGTAGTCACCCAAGAATTAATGAAAAACCTATTGATTCTGCTGAAAGAAGAATATTTGAAGAAATGGGAATATACGTAAAATTAAAATTTATTTATAAGTTTTTATACAAAGCAATATTAGATAATAATCTAATTGAGAATGAATTAGATCATATTTTCATAGGTACAAGTGATGCAAAACCTAATATTAATGTGAATGAAGTATGTGACTACAAGTATATATGTGAATATGAATTAAATTTGCTTATCGAAAAAGAACACGAATCATTTACTCCTTGGTTTAAGCAATGCTACAAAAAAGTATTTAAAATGTTTAACCATCATAATAATATTAAATCTGAAATACTAATATAGTTTTGAAAATACTGCTAACAGGAGCAACAGGCTATATCGGTAAACGACTTCTTCCAATTTTAATAAAAGAGGGTCATCATGTTGTATGCTGCGTTAGAGATGCATCTAGATTTCATCCCCCAATATCATTAATCAAAAACATCTCAATTATTGAGATTGATTTATTAATTAGTTCCAGCTTAAATAAGGTACCAGATGATATTGATATTGCATACTATTTAGTTCATTCAATGTCTTATTCTGAAAATTACAGCTTATTAGAAAAAAAATCGGCTGTAAATTTTCGTAAAAAAATTTCTAATACATCTGCAATTCAAGTTATCTATTTAAGTGGAATAGTAAATGAACGTAATTTATCTAAACATCTCTTATCAAGAAAAAATGTTGAGAATGAATTAGGCAAAGGAGATTACAATCTTACTTGCCTTAGGGCAGGGATTATTATTGGGTCAGGCAGTGCATCATTTGAAATAATGCGTGATTTAGTAGAAAAATTACCAATAATGGTTGCCCCTAAATGGCTAAAAACAAAATGTCAACCAATAGGAATTTCAGATGTTCAAAGATTTCTAATTAAATGTATAATGAGAAAAGAAACATTTAATAGAAATTTTGACATTGGATGTGATGATATACTTTCTTACAAGGAAATGCTATTTAGATTTGCTGAAATTAGAAATCTAAATAGAATTATTATTACCATTCCTATAATGACTCCTAGGCTATCATCCTATTGGCTTTATTTTGTAACCTCAACTACATATAAACTAGCAAGTTCATTGGTAGATAGTATGAGTATTGAAATCATATGTAGAAATAATGAAATTAATAGTATTTTAGGAATAAATCCAATTTCCTACAAAGAAGCAATAGAGAGGGCATTTGATAAAATTGAAAATAATGAAATTATTTCAAGTTGGAAAGATTCATATTCTAGTAGTGAATTGAACTATAATATATCTGAAAATATTAAAGTACCAAAATTTGGATGTTTTACTGATCAGAGAATAGAGAAAATAATAGATCGAAAAATCACAATTAACAAAATTTGGTCAATTGGAGGAACACAAGGTTGGTACTATGCAAATTGGCTTTGGAAAATAAGGGGATTTTTAGACACCATATCAGGAGGGGTTGGACTAAGAAGAGGTCGAACTAATATATCAGAAATTTCAGTTGGAGATTCATTAGATTTTTGGCGAGTAATCTATGCTAATAAAAAAGAAGGGAGATTATTACTTTTTGCAGAAATGAAACTTCCAGGTGAAGCCTGGTTAGAATTTAAAATAGTAGGTGATGAATTAGTTCAAACTGCAACGTTTAGACCTTTAGGCATAGTTGGTAGATTGTATTGGTATCTTGTTTATCCGCTTCATGAAATAATATTTCTAGGCATGATAAGAAAACTTACTAATAATAATTAGTGTATTTAAAAAGTTAACTATAATTTATTTCAAGATTAGTTAATATTCAGAAAAAGGAATTTTCAGTGCTATTTCAATTGGAATAGTTATGTCTGCTAATCATGGGGATTTATTAAAAAAAGGTTTAGATTTACTTTTACCTATTCCAGGCGAAGGTCCAACAAATAAAAATATGGAGCAGGGATTTTATAATTTAATATTTTACATCACTTTAGAGTATGGTTCAAATGCTTTTGCAAAGGTCACTGGAGATATGGATCCTTGATGTGGATCTAGTCTCTAAGATGTTAGCTGAATCGTGTGTCTAGCGAAAGATAAATTACCAAATACAAGTGGTGATTCAACGCCTTCGGTATAGCTATAGGAGATTCTCTTTTAACAAGACTAGAAAAAATGCTGGTTTAACATTTAGTTTTAAAAAGTAGCAGCACTAAATCCTCACTTCCAGTATATCAGTAAAGCGTGTAGTATAACATGGAGATAGTTTTTCTTGTTTCAATATCCAATTTATACCCTTACCTTGTACAGCAAGTTTTACTTTCTCTCTTCCCATTACAGAGTTAAGTTTATCAACTGCTTTATTAATTGATTTGCGTTTATCCCTATCTAACTTATCAAATAGGCTTAGTTGAACATGTTCTTCAGATATAATTTTACTCACTATAACACCTACTTTCTTGTAAATATAATGTCCCTAAAAACACTTTGCAAACCTTCAAGAGCTGCTTTTACTATTTCCATACTATCATTTGTAGGGACATCCAACTGAATTACTTTATAAGGATTATACTGTTTGGTTTGTGGTTTAAAAGGATTGGTATTTATAAAAACGGAAATAGAAGTACAACAACTTTTCTCGTCCCTTAACTTCCTTGCACAAGTATTGGCGTGTGAACTAATTGCTTCTTTTAGTTTAGAAAGTTCTTTCACCTCAGTACCAAAGGAACGAGCCGTACAGATATTCTTTTTCCTGTTTCTTTTTAATTCTAAAGGATAACACACTTCACCAAAAAGCTCCTTCTGCAATCTCACTCCATTCACTGACATATTCCTTCTTATCCAACCACTATCACATTCCCTAAACTGTAAAGCCGTATGAATACCTGCTTCTTTTAATCGTTTGGCATTTTTTCTACCAACACCCCACAAATCCTCCACAGGAAACACATTTAAAGCCCTTCTAATCAAATCTTCATCATCAAACATAAAAACACCTGACTTAGTATGTTTCTTAGCTATATGGCTGGCCACTTTAGATAGTACCTTTGTAGGCGCAATTCCTACTGATACAGGTATGCCTGTCCATTGCTTTACTTTCTTCCTTAATGCAATACCTCTTTCCTTAGTAGCATAATCAGTAAAATCCAAAAATGCCTCATCAATAGAATACACCTCCATCTGATTCACTTCACTTCTAATAACATTCATTACTCGTTTAGACAAATCACCATAAAGAGCAAAATTGGTAGAAAAGACATTGATATTATATTTCTCAATTAGGTTTTTAAGTTTAAAAGCAGGTTCACCCATCTTTATACCTAATGCTTTTGATTCATTACTTCTTGCAATTACACAACCATCATTATTAGATAAAACGATAACAGCTTTCTTCTCAATCTTAGGATTGAACACCCTCTCACAAGAGGCATAAAAATTATTACAATCAACCAAGGCAAACATATTAAAGAGATTTATGGATGATGTAGGTTACAATTCCCCAAACTTGGAAATCCATTTCTTCAGTTATCTTTATTGGAGAAGAATTCTCGTTCTCAGGCACTAAGTAAAGTTCTTTCTCACTTACATTTACTCGCTTGACCGTAAACTCTCCATCAATTACTGCCAATACAATACTTCTATTCTTTGGTGTAAGAGATTTATCTACCAACATAATATCACCACTTTGGATTCCTGCATCCTTCATACTCTCACCAATAGCACGAACAAAAAAAGTAGCAGAGGGGTTTTGAATCAAATGATCTTGTAAATTTAAATCCAAATCAATATAATCCTCAGCTGGAGAAGGGAAGCCAGCCTGTACACTATCAGCAAACATAGGAATATCAGTAAAAACGTTTTTTTCTACAGAAAAGATGTCCGATACATCAGTATGTTTAAGGTGTTTCAGCTTCATTAGTAAATGTTTTTTTGAAGTGATAAAAATACTAAAAATGAAGCCTAGGAAAACAAGGTGTTGATAAGAAAATATAGGATTCAATCATCTCTCTTTCGCCTTATTTACATAATTACAGTGAACTTTAAAGCTAAAGTTTGTACCACTTTTTGCACCGCTAACCAATCTACTAAATCAAACTTAAGAAATTAATTTGATTATCTTAGTAACCTCTTATTTTTAAAAATATTAAATCTAAATCCGATAACCAAGAAGGCAGCAAAAGAACTCCACTCATTTGAGTGGAGTTTTCTTTAATTAAATGGATTTGTAGCCCAAATGTTAAACTCATTAATAAAGCCTCTATCATCCATCTCAATTGCAGAGATTATAGAATGAGATATTTCTTTTGGAGTTAACTTATTATCTACATCTTCTCTCTCTACTCTTTCAGAATTTCCAAATGCAGTTGTAACTTCACTAGGATTTACTTGGCAAACTCTAATATTATGAGGCCTCAATTCAGCTTGCCAACACTGAGTCAAACATCTAACAGCAAATTTTGAAGATGAATAAATACTGCCGTTTTTATATCCTTTTAAACTTGCTGTAGAGCCAATATTAATAATAGTTCCAAAAGACTCTTTAACCATATAAGGAATAATTTCTTTGGTAAATAATGCAAGTCCAAAAACATTTACATTAAATACTTTTAAGAAATCCTCTATATTTAATTCATCAATAGATTTTGCAACTCCAATACCCGCATTATTTATTAGAACGTCTACCCTACCATCTAAAATATCGATACATTTTTTTGTATTCTCGGAAATATTTTCATGATCAGAAATATCAAATTCAATAATCTTAGATCCAGTATAGATTTTGGCTTCCAGTAATCTGTTTTCTGATCTTCCAGTAATCAACACATTTGCACCTTTTTTAACTAAGTCTTTTGCTGTTTCCTTTCCAATTCCAAGACTACCTCCAGTTATTATAATATTTTTTCCTTTTACATTCATATATTAAGATTTTTTATAATGCAAAATTACACATTAATTTTCTAAAAAGTTCAAACTTAAGACCGAGAGGCCCGCCAAAAACAAACTCACTTAATAGATTGGATTTTTATTTACTATGTAGTGGTAGCAGGATTACAACCTCCACCCTTTTCACTAGATTAGAGCAAGCTTTAAAACTAAAATTTGCACCACTTTTTGCACCGCTAATCAATCTACTAAACCAAATTTAATAAATTTATTTGATTATCTGAGTAATGAGTTATTTTTTAAAATATTCTAAAATCGTTTTCCAATCAGGATAATACTTACTACCAAAATGAATCCATTTTCCTTGAAATTCTGAAGCACCATAAATCAAACTTAAGAAATTTATTCGATTATCTGAGTAATCTCTTATTTTATAAAATATTAAATTTGAATTTGATATCCGAAAAGCAAAATAAAGCGGAATCCATCTCTTAATCAATTAAGATGCCACTTTTTTTAATCGCATAAAAGGAATAACAAAAAGCTTGTGATTTTTTATCATTAAAATATCTAAATTAGCATATACTATATCCTTAACTTACATACGTAAACGAAATATTTTTTTCTACTCTTTCTGATAAGGTATGATGTACTGGACAATTATGAGCTGCTCTTTCTAAAATAGTTTTAGTTTTAGAATCGTATTCTCTTGGAAAAGTTAAATCAATTTCAATTTTAGTAATTCTTCTAGGGTTATTTCCCATCGTTTTTTTAACAATTGCTTTAGCATCTTTAATATCAACATCATTTTTCTCCACGGCAATTGCCATAATAGTTAAAATACAACTTGCTAATGCAGAACACACCATATCAGTTGGCGAAAAGGTTTCTCCAAGTCCGTGGTTGTCTTTTGGAGCATCCGTACTTATTTCAGATCCAGAATCTAAATGAGTAGCAGTTGTTCTTAAATTTCCTTGGTATTTAACTTCAAATGTGTTCATAATATAACTATATGTTATTATTTGTTTTAATTAATGTGTTTTAGTCATGTTTGTTGGTGTAACTATTATAAAGTCTGCAATACCAACTTGACCCTCATCTAATTGATTTAAATCATCTTGCTCATAACTAGAAATAGTTATGGTTTTTATCCTTTTACTTTCATGTTTCAAATACCAATTTATACCTTCATAATTCTTTGAATGAAAAGCACCATGAAAATGGATAAAAGTTTGTCCTTTCTTCCAGTTTTCAAAAATAAAATGTGCCATTGTAGCATCCTTTAATGCTTGAGATTTAGGAAGATTATCACCCCCATGATCCATACCCATAGCTAACATTTCTTGATAGGACGATAAAGAAGTATCGTATAAAATAGGAAGTGGTGCCATGTACGATTTTGCTTTATCTGATAAAAAACTCAATGTATCTAACCCGTGTTGATATACAATTGAAGCGTATCTTCTAGGAACATTAGTAGCAATAAATGAGAGCTTGTTCTCTTTAGAAAATTGTATTAAAGGAAAATAATCCGTTTTAAAATTTGGCCAAGTTTTAGTTTCTGAAATTAATTTTGATTTAGAAACTAGCCCAGTCAAATATTCATCTATCACTAATTGATTATCAGATTCCATCATTTCCGCACCTAAAACTAATTTTTCAGAAACATTGAATAGATCTTTAGTTAATTCTAATTGTAACCAATGGTTTATCGGATTATCATGTAGCTCCCCAAAAAGAATAATGTCTGCTTTTCTGGATTGATCAAACAACTCTTGATATGTAGTTTTAAGCCCCTGACTATCAAAAATAACAAAAGCTTTCTTCTGAGCAATAATTGTTGAGCTGATAAAAAGGAAAAGGAAAAGCAGTTTGTTTTTTTTCATGGAGATAAAAATACTAAATTTAGGTTCTTGTAGCGGGATTACAACCCACACTTATTTCACTAGATTACAGTAAGCTCTAAACCTAAAATTTTCACCATTTTTTTGCACCGCTAACCGATCTAAATCAAATTTAGAATGATTATTGTTTTTTTCTCACTAATATTGCGCAATAATTAAATAAACTAAAATGAAATCCTACAAAACACTATTTATAGTATTTTTACTAATTAACACTTCATTATTTGCACAGAAATATCCAACACTAAATATTGGCCAAGAAATGCCTATGCAAGACACTGAAATATTAGATGTATACGAGAAGAGCATGACACTTAGTAAAAACCTAAAAAGAAATGGAATACTGGTTGTTTTTACTTCAAATTCATGTCCGTTTGTTGTAATGTGGGAGGATAGATACAAATTACTTGAAGAAAAATGTATGAATAGTGATTTAGGCATGGTATATATAAACTCAAATCAAGCTAAAAGAGATGGTGATGATTCAGTTGAAGAAATGAAGAAACATTCTATAAAAATGGGCTATACTTACCCATATTTGATTGATAAAAACAGTAAAATAGCAAATTCCTTTGGGGCAAAAACAACTCCTCATATTTTCTTATTTAATAAGAAAAAAGTGTTAGTATATAAAGGAGCAATTGATGATAATTATAATTCAATTAATGATGTTACTAAAAACTACTTATTAGATGCTATGCAAGAAGTTAGTAATCAAAAAAGTGTTAGTGTTAGTGAAACTAAAGCAGTAGGTTGTAGTATCAAAAGAGTTAAAAAATAAACATAAATAAATCTATTAAATAATGTGTGAAATAAAAAAGATTAACAATGTCAATGTTAGAAAATAAATTCGAAAAAGCACTTTGGAGTACTAGATTTATCGTGCTAATAGCAGTGGTATTATCTATCATTTCTTCAATTACATTATTTCTATTGGGAGGCTGGGATATTATACAAGCAACCATTTTTAATAACCCATTATTTAATGAAAATATTAACACAAATAATGACTTATTGTTTAAAATTATTTCATCTATTGATTTATTTTTAATTGGTATAGTTTTATTGATTTTTGGATTTGGAGTTTATGAGTTATTTATCAGTGAGATTGATTTTGCTAAGGGTAAATTTGCAGATTCCACACTAAAAATTAATAGTCTTGATCAACTAAAAAATAAAATAATTAAAGTAATTATTATTGTATTAATTGTTAAATTTTTTGAAAAAGTTTTAAAACTATCTCACAATTTTACAACTCCACATGACCTTCTTTTGTTTAGTCTTTCAATTTTATCTATTTGCATCGGATATTATTTAATTAATAGAAAATAATTAGATTTAGCAGGATTAAAACCTCTACCCTTTTCACTAGATTACAGCAAACTTTTAAACTAAAATTTGCACCATTTTTTGCACCGCTGAACAATCTACTAAAAAAAACTTAAGAAATTTATTTGATTATCTGAGTATTCTATTATTTTTTAAAATATTAAATTTGAATTCAATAACCTTAAGACCCACCAAAAATCCCTCACATAATTTGGGAGAGAATTTTTAATATATTTGCGAATTATTAGTGGTATCCACAATTAATTTAGGAATTGGAAAAAGATGACACAATTTTTTATACATTATTCTTTGCATTTTGTTTTCCCACTTTTAATTGCATTTGTATTTTTCAGAAAAGATTGGAAAAAAGTGTATTTGATTATGCTCTCAACTATGATGGTTGATTTAGATCATTTACTTGCTAACCCAATTTACCAAGAAGATAGATGTAGTATCAATTTTCATCCTCTACATACATATTATGCTATAGCTGTATATATTATAATGATTTTCTTTCGAAAACCCTTAAATATAATTGGAATTGGACTTTTACTACATATGCTAACAGACTTTATTGATTGTATAATACAAAATTAAAAAAGTTCGAACTTAGGACCTTAAGGACACCAAAAATAATCCAAGATAGAATAGTCAGATTATAAACCTCTATCCCTTTGCATCATTTTAGTTGCAACAATAAATGATTTTTCGTTTCTGTTTATAAGGCCTAATTATTTAGCAGGAGTATACATAAGCACTTAAAATACAAATATTTATACCTTTAATGAGGAAGTTTGTCTCTTAACAGACCATAAATAAAGGTGCCAATTATTGAAGATATTATTACTATTATTATAGGGAAATAACCAACACCAATAAGTGTAAACATTGGGCCTGGACAAGCACCTGCTAATGCCCAACCTAATCCGAAGATAATTCCGCCAATAATATAACGACTTAAGGTTTTTTCTTTTGTATTAAAGTTTATTTCTTCGCCATAAAAAGATTTAATCTTAAATCGTTTTATCATCTGCACCACAATAATACCAATAGCTAAAGCTGAACCAATTATACCGTACATATGAAAAGATTCAAATTTGAACATTTCATATATACGAAACCATGAAGCAGCTTCAGATTTAAACATGGTAATTCCAAAAAGAATTCCGATAAACAGGTAGATAAGTGTTCTCATAGGTTAAAATATTAATGGAAATAAAAAATGAATCATTGTAAGGCCTCCAATAAAGAAACCTATTACTGCAATTAGAGATGGAAGTTGTAAATCGCTCAATCCAGATATTGCGTGACCTGAAGTGCATCCTCCCGCATATCTAGCACCAAAACCGACTAGAAAACCACCTATTGATAAAATAAGAATGTTTTTAACTTTAAACAATGAACTGTTGTCAAAAAGTTCATCTGGTAAATAGGATTCACCGGCACTCATAAACCCAAGGATATTCAAATCGTTAATCGTATCAGGGTTAATGGCAACTGCCATGTCTGTAGTTAAATAATATGAACCAATATAACCTCCAATTACCGCTCCAATTATTACAACTAAATTCCATTTTTGAGACTTCCAATCAAAATTGAAAAAATTTGCTTTGTTTCCTGCACCACAAATAGTGCAAATTGTTCTTAAGTTTGCAGACATACCAAAGCTTTTACCTGACATTAAAAGTAAAAACATAATAAATGCAATCATAGGGCCTGCTATATACCAAGGCCAAGGTTGAAAAATCCAGTTCATTTAATTTTATTATAAAGTTGATGGACAGACGTAATCTGACACTATAATTTTAGCTTCTTTTATTGCTTTAAACCCACCTTTAACATCAATTAGATTATGAATACCTCTACTTTTTAAGATAGATGCTGCAATCATACTCCTATAACCACCGGCACAGTGAACGTAAAAGGTTTTTGTATCTGGAAATTCAGTTAAGTGATTATTTAAATAACTTAGAGGTGTATTATTTGCATCTAAAACATGTTCTGATAAATACTCACCTTCTTCTCTAACATCAAAAAGTCTTACACCACCACTTTCTTTTACTCCTTTAAACACCGTTGCAGAAATTGAGCTAACAGTGTCATATTCTTTATCAGCTTTTTTCCAAGCTTCAAAGCCACCTTTTAAATAGCCTAATGTTTGGTCAAAACCAACTCTTGATAAACGTGTAATAGTTTCTTCTTCACTTCCTTCTGGAGTTACCAATAAAATAGATTGTTTTACATCTGCAATTAAAGCGCCTACAGAAGGAGCAAAATTACCATCTAATCCAATAAATATTGAACGTGGTATGTGCCCTCTTGAAAAATCATTTTGATGACGAACATCTAAAACAATAGCATCTGTTTCATTTACTACAGCTTCAAAATCTTTAGGTGACAATGCTTGTGCGCTTCGTTCCAGAACATTTTGAAAATCATCATACCCATCTTTGTTCATTTTTACGTTTAATGGAAAATATTGTGGTGGCGGTAATAAACCATCCGTTACTTCTTTAATAAACTCATCTTTTGACATATCTGCACGTAATGCATAATTTGTAACTTTTTGATTTCCTAATGTATCTACCGTTTCTTTACTTAAATTTTTTCCACAAGAAGAACCAGCACCATGCCCTGGAAACACAATAACATCATCCGCTAAAGGCATTATTTTAGTGCGTAAACTATTGTACAAAAAACCTGCTAAATCGGTTTCAGTTATTTTTCCAATTTTTTGTGCTAAATCTGGGCGACCTACATCTCCTAAGAATAATGTATCACCACTAAAAATAGCATGATCTTTATTATTTTCGTCTTTCAAAAGAAAAATAGAACTTTCCATGGTATGACCTGGTGTATGTAAAACTGTGATAGTGATATCTCCTAATTTAAAAACTTGTTTATCTTTTGCTATAATAGCATCAAAACTTGTTTCGGCATTTGGTCCAAAAATAATGGAAGCACCAGTCTGTTTAGCTAATGTAACATGGCCACTGACAAAGTCTGCATGAAAATGCGTTTCAAAAATATATTTGATTTTTGCATCGTCTAACTTAGCTTTATTGATGTAAGATTGTACTTCACGTAAAGGATCTATAATAGCAACTTCACCTTTACTTTCTATATAGTAGGCTCCTTGAGATAGACATCCTGTATATATTTGTTCTATTTTCATAATTGTTTAATTTAAATGATAATCAAAATTATAATATGTTTATAAATTGTACAGTAACATTAGTTACACTTATTATTTTATAAAAAATTCCATATAAAATATAAATATGGCCATTACAAAAATAAAATAACCAAACCCTTTCTTTAGCTTTTTTCCATTTACAAAGTTCCCTAAATAGGTACCTATAAAAATACCAGCCAACGACAATGATGTAAATATTACAAGAAATTGCCAATCAATCTCCATATTTAAGGCATCTCCTAAAAAGAAACCTAACAATGATTTAAAAGCAATAATTATTAATGATGTAGCAACTGCTACTTTCATTTCTACATTTGCTAAAATAACCAAAGCTGGGATTATTAAAAAACCACCACCTGCACCAATGATCCCGGTTACGGCGCCAATTATTAGACCTTCTACTAAGATTAAAGGATAATTATATTGAATATCTCCTGATTTTTCTTTTTCTTTTCGTTCTCCTAGCATAGAAAATGCAGCGGGTATCATTAGTACTGCAAATAAACCAAACATAGCCATTCTTCTTGTAAAATTGAAGTCACTTACAATAAATAAGACTTCGGGTAGTGCTGGAATAACATAATGTCTTATTATAGTAACACCAATAATTGCAGGAATACCAAATACTATTGCAGTCCTCCAATCCACCAATCCTTTAAAATGTTGTTTTAATCCACCAAATAAAGCACTAGTACCAACTATGAATAAAGAATAAGCCGTTGCAACTTTCTCATTTACAGAGAATAAATACGCTAAAACAGGTACTGCTAATATTGAACCACCACCACCAATTAATCCTAGAGAGATACCGATGGCTAGGGCACATACATATCCAAAAATTTCAATAACTTCCATAAGTAATAGTTTTGATTATTTTTGGCAAATGTATATAACCAATATGTACCCTACAGTAACATTTGTTACAGATGGTTTCTAAACATCTTTGATTACTATATAATTTCTATGAAGTTTTACTTTTCCTAGATTTTCTAGCTTTTTAAGTAAGCGAGAAATCACTTCTCTTGATGTGTGTAACTCATAAGCAATTTCTTGATGTGTATGCTGTATTATCTTATCTTGTGAAATCCTCGCTTTCTCTTTAAGATACTTTATAAGACGTTCATCCATTTTTAAAAACGCAATACTGTCAATAGTTTCTAGCATTTCGTTTAATCTATGATGATAACTTTCAAAAACAAAGCTTCTCCAACTTTTATATTTTCCAGACCATTCCTCCATTTTTTGAATGGGTACCATGATAAGTGTTGCTTTAGTTTCTGCAATAGCTCTGACCTCGCTTTTAGTCTGTCCTAAACAACAAGATAGGGTAATTGCACAAGTATCTCCTTTCTCTAAAAAATAAAGAAGTAGTTCATCTCCATCATTATCTTGGCGCAAAATCTTTATAGCTCCAGAAATCAATAAAGGTATTGCTTTTACATAATTACCAATATCTATCATTTTAAAGCCTTCAGGAACTTCTTTAAAAGTTCCTACTTGGTTTATTTCGTTCAATAATTCATCTTCAAATAAGTGACCGTAATTATCTTTTAGTTCTTTTATCATTTGTTTCTATCATTAATGCACCATTTTTTCGCATCGCTAATCAATCTGCTAAATCAAACTTAATAAATTTATTCGATTATCTGAGTAATCTCTTATTTTATAAAATATTAAATTTGAATTCGAGATCCGAAAGGCCAACCAAAGCGGAATCCAGCTAATTGCGAGTTAGTTTTTCGCTTTTTTTATTCTCATAAATACCTGTATTTATTTTTAGTTATCTCGAACAATAAATTCACCGCGGGTCAAAACTAGGATTCATTTGAAGACCTAAAGAATCTGCAATTGATTTCCATGAAACCAATTTATAGTTAGTATAACCATTTGCACTCCCATCATGTGCAATAAAAACACCATTTGAAAAAATTGATGAAAATGCTGATGAACTTACAAAAATCCCATCTGTTTGTTCCGTTTTATCAATAGATCCATTAGATCCAATTGTAAAAGACCCTATAAATTCATCTCCTTCTCGTGAATATACATTAAAAGTATTGTTGTATTGTATCGAAACAATTAAATAACCTGTGAAGTCTGACAAACAATATAATGTAATGCCTTCTATATCAGATCCAGCAATATTTGGACTTCCAACATAATCTATAGTTAATCTATTTTGACCTCCTGAAGGATTAGCATTATATTTATACAATCCTACATCTTCTTCAGCAACATATACATATCCTAATTTTTCATCAACAAAGATACCTTCAGTTAAGCTAGCAGTTTCTATTGTTCGAACTAAAGTAACATCTAATAATCCCTCATTTTCACGCACAACATATTGTAATACATTAAATGGAGTGTTTCGTTGTGAAACAAAGCAATACAATGAGTCATTATTCTTATTTTGATATAATGCTATTCCATAAGGCTCATATCCTATTAGGCAATCTCCTGATAAATCAATAAGGCTTCTAGATTCTGAATCAACTTTAAAAAATTGCAGTTTATTGTCAGTTCGATTTGAAGCTACAACTAAATCTTCTGATTTACCTAAAACACTATAACCATATGTAATACTAAGATTATTAAAACTTTTCGTGAGGTTTGTAGCTCCATATCTGTTTCCGTCCGCATTAAAATATTCTATTCTCCCATTAGATGATTTATCTAATCCTACTAAAAAACTAGAATCTGTATTGTTAGGATGAATCCAAACTACAGCATCATCAGCATAATCACCAGCATTTAATACGGGTGTTGTTTCATAACTAGGTAACACTTTTACTAATCGACCAGAGATATAAGTTGGATCAGAATTATTCTTTGAACAAGAACTTAATACTAAACCGATACAAAATATTAATAAAACGAGTCCCCAATTTTTCATTAATCAAAAGTAAGTATTTTTTTATAAATTATTATGCTGAATAGATTCAAAAAAAAGTTCGAACTTAAAACCGAGAAGCCCACTAAAAAGAAACCCACTCAATTGAGTGGGTTTTTATTTATCCTAAATACGCTCTTTAACCCAACTATTATAGCCTATTATATCTAATTCTTTAGATTCTTCATCAGTAATATTTGATAAGAATACATCTTTATCTTTTTCAAAATCACCACTGTTTAACTTTTTTGAAATTAATTCCAAGAACATTGTATCTCTATAATGATTTTCTGTTTTTAAAAGAGTATTATAATTATTTTTAATCTCATTTATCTTTTCTTTAGTATGTTTTTTAGAAATATTATAAATGATAATAGCACTAGTAATTAATATTTTTAGCTGAAAAGATTTGTCTAACAATAAAAAATCTTCTTGCATAATTAATCTAGAGATATTTTGCTTAGATCTTATAAAATCATCTTGATCATAATAAATAAGTGAACGATTTAAATATATAAATGAATTATAAGCTGGTATTTTTTTTATCACCTCATTCTTACTTGCTTTATCCAAATAATCTAATGCTTTATCTTTATCGGTTATTGAATAATTTTGCACTAGAATGTTATAATAAAAGAATAAGTATTTGTCATAAAGGAAAGAATCATATTCGCACATATTTTTTAACAAGATTTCTGCATACCTTAAAGATTGATTATACTTATAAGTTTTAAATAAACAATTAGCTATATAAGTTAGCATTGTTAATTTATCGTTATGATTATATTTATCAAATAACTTATCTATTTCAAATTCATCATAACTTTTAATTACAAAAATCTCCAATGATTTATAGTCTCTTTTCTGAAGCAATAAACGACTATACATATTAAATAACTTTATTCGAAATCTTGAACTTTTTAGCAGATTATTATCTCTAGAAATCTTATTGTATTTTGATTTAAGCAATTTAACAATAGAAATATTTGAATTACTAAAATTTTGCTTTGTTTTCACATCATACATAATCTTAGTTAATAACAAATCTATCTCATCAATTTCTGATAAGGTCTTAATATTTTTTCTTTTTTGCTCAATATAATAATCAACATCAATTGATATTAGCTCATGTGAAAGCTGCAATACTTCTGAGTAAATAATAGATAATATTTCATATAAATCTGAATCTAATGCTTCTTTCTCCGCTTTTTTCAGGTAATTAAAAGATAGTTCTAATTCACCTTTATTCTTATAAACTCTAGATAGTAAAACAAAACTAAATGACTTAGACTGTTGATCTTTCCAAATATGTTGCCAAACCATAGAATTATTTAATTCATGATAAAGTCGGTTTTTTAAAGTATAGAAATTACCTGCGCTTGTATTTAGTTTCTTTAATAAATCTTTAGTTTTGTAATCACCTTTTCTCTTTCTCAGAAAATCAAAAAGATTTACATCTTTTCGACTAGCGCTAACAGTTCTATTTAGAAATAATTTAAAAAATCTAACCTCTTCCTTAGAAAGCGAATCTATTATTGTTTCTAATCGAGAAGTCATTCTTTGATTTTTATATATTTTTTAGAATCCCTTATGTATATTATTCCTGAGGGCACACAATTAATATTATCATATTTTCTACCTGAAAGATCATAAATATCAGATTTAAACTTGCCGATATTTTGAGTTAGATTTTCATTAATATTAGAAATAGTGGAAATAACATGTAAATCTGTAATACTAGTATCGGCAATAATTGGGGCAATAGATGATGGCCATATTGTAACAATATGATCCCCAGCTGATAGAGTAAACATTGGTATTTGAGGGTCTAAAAACAAAACACTGTCTCCAGGAGCAAAAATACTTTGAGGAATATTTAATAAATAGGAAATTTGAATTGGTATTGGCGTCACACCTAAAGAACTTATTACAATATTAGCAGTAATCGAGTCCATAAATAATGTATCTAGACCTGAGTTTACAAAGCAAAAAGATAGTGAAAAAGGAGTATTCATCTGAACTGTATCAGCATGAATAACTCCTTTAACACTAACAGATTGAGCATTTATATTTAGAGATGATATAAATATAAACAGATATATAAAAACAACTTTTCTACTCATTATAAAAACAATATCTATCTGATTATTCTCTTATCAATACTTCCATCATCAAAGATATAGAATAATAATGTATTTTTTTCAATTCTACTAACTTCTCTTCCTAAAGTGTCTATTATCCTTAAGAGTTTTTTATCATTAACGGGAGTAAGATTTAAAGTATTAGTATTAGTAGGTGATTCGGTTTTTAAAGCAACCCATTGGCTATTATCCCAGAAAACCATAAATGGATACACACAACTCCATGTCATCCCCATAGAATCAACAAGTTGAATTGTTAAAAAATATAAAGTTGTGTCTAATGGATTAACACCAAATGTAGGACTCGCACTTGTAGATACCGTGTTACCAAAGGGATTTCCATTACTAGAATTAACAGGATCAAATAACGTCCAGTCATATGATACAGGTCCAGAATATGGTAAAGATGAAAGATTAGTTCCTAATGTAACAGAATTTGGTGTTGAGCTAATAACTAAAAGATCTAGAGAATCACATATGGTGAAATTGTTCCAATTCCAATTATTACTAATACAGTTTGTATCACAATCAGCATATGTTGTATACATTCCATTTCCAGTACCTGGATCAATACATCCAATTGTTGGATCACAATCCCATGATGATGTTGGAGCTGGAGGAGTAATTAAATTCCACACTAAACCATCCCAAGCAAAAGTCTCACAATATATAAGATTTCCGCTCATATCAACACCACAAGACCAAGTCAAAGCACCCATTGGGGTGTTTGGAAGTGAATCTAAACCCTCTACTGTAAAACATGTTACTATAGTATCATAATAACTTCCTGATGGGCTCATGTTAAAAACATTATGAGTGAATGCTGAATCTTCTGAAAGTAAAATTCCTGATAAAGAGGAAGTAGTAAAATATGGAGACAAGGATCCATTGTTATAAATACTAGTTTGAATCCAATTCGATGAAAAAGAGGGTTGGTAGTGTGTAGAATTAGGATCAACAGTAATATCGATAGAATCGCAAGGCACAACTGTTATCTGAGCTTGTGCAGAAAAGATAAGCAAAGCTAATATTGATATCATTAAATTTTTTTTCATTTTTTTTTATTTTTTAAATTATTATGGTGCAAGAATATGTGGTTTATTTAAAATGACAATATATTATTAAAAAATATCTAACGAATTCAAGATGCTTATACCTATTTTTACATCTAGTAATAATATTACACATCCAATGATTTAATTCTCTAAAAAAAAGTTTTAAATAAGGACAGATAGACCCACCAAAAAAAACACTCATTTGAGTGGGGTTATTTTATGGTTTTAAATAAATTTGCTGAGCATTAGTTGATATAAATACACCCAAACCATTCTCAACATTTGAATAAACAGGAATCACCTCACCTCCAAATATACTTAACTCGCCTTTTTCACTATGATCTCCTAATGAATTATAATAACTATAAGTATCATCACTAAAAGTTGAGAATTGAATAATAATAGTATCACAATCAGCATACTTAAGATCAGAAATTACATCTAATGTAATTGTTTTTTGCTGTCCATTAAATAACGCATCAGTAAATACTACATTATCTCCCTCAAAAGTATAGCCTTCAAAAGGAATTTCGCTAGGGAATGAAGGGTCATTAGACATAAACCTAGTATCTCCACGAAAATTCCATTCCTCAATATCACCATCCTCATTTTCCCATTCTTTTTTACAAGAAGAAAATAATTTTAATCGGTAATAGTTCTGCTGACTGGCATTATCATCAAAGCTAAAGGTAAATCCTATTTTTTCTTCACTAGAAATTGTGTCTATATCAATATTGTATAAACTAATATCATCAGGAATATAGGTTTCTGCGGATATTGAAGGATAATCAGAATGATTTACTTCTATTCTATAATTTTCATTTTTTTCAGGTTTATAATCACTTTTATAATAATACATAGCTAATGAATCAACATTTTGACTATCATCTATATAATTAACATAAACTAAGTTTTCCAAATCAGGTAATAAAGGTATGCCTATCAACTCATTATTCTTGTAAAGCAAAACATTGGCATCATTAATAAATGAAGGTATTGCAGTAGAAAAAGCTCCTACAGAATGAGAAATAACTACTTGAGCATTAGTTTCAGTATCTAACAAGCCATTCAAAACTAAAACCGGTTCGTGAGAGGGAATATCTAAATCAATTACTGTTTCCATATCACAGGAAACTATAAACAAACTAGTTAGTAGTATAGGATATATGAAATTTTTCATAATTAAAATTGTATTCGGTAAGAAATTGAAGGAATTATAGGGAAAAGTGAAACCTGTTTTGCAACCCTTTGATTATCTTCATAAGCAAGATAAGCAAAGAATGGATTTTTTCTATTGTATACATTATATGCCCCTAAAGATAGTGTGCTATCCCATTTTTTTCTTTTTTTATGTCTTGTTAACCCCAAAGTCTAACCTGTGATATGCGGGTAATCGTGTTGAATTTCTATTGCCATATGATTCAACAAAGTCAACAGCAACTTGTTCATCCCACGGGCTAATTTGAGGCATCCCAGTATAAACACCTTGAGGGAAAGTGATCGCATTTCCTGTGCCGTATACCCAAGTAGCTCCAACATCCCATTTATCATTAAACTTATGTGATATTACTAACGAGAAATCATGCCTTCTATCATATTTATATGAATACCACTCCCCAAAATTAATATTATCAAATCTTCTATCAGCCCAAGAAAGAGTATAACCAATCCAACCTGTAGTTTTACCTTTCTTTTTTTGCAAAAAGAGTTCCATTCCATAAGCCTTTCCTTCTCCACCTGTCTCAACGGCATTCTCCCAGGACTCAGTACTTTCTAAATTAGAGTACCCTGCTTTGTATGTAATTAAATTACTCATAGTTTTATAATAGCCTTCTAAGCTCAACTCATAAGCACCTTGAAATAAAAGGGTACTAACACTTCCTGCCCATTGTTTTGATTTTTGGGAAGGTACACTTTCAATAGCTGGCACCCAGATGTCACTTGGAAAACCTACTGATGAATTGGATAATAAATGAATGTTTTGCTCCATGCTAGCATATGATGCTTTTAACGACCAACTTTCATTCAGCAAATATCTTGCAGATACTCTAGGTTGTAAACTGATATTATTTTTATCAATAATTTTATCCGCTAGTCCTATATTATCAGTTGTACTATTATTTGCTAACGAGTAATATCCAATATGCAAACCAATATTTGCTTTTAATCTACTTGTTATTTTTACATTATCTTCCACATAAAAAAACATTTCATGAACATTAGTATTACCAGAAAAGTTAAGTGTCGTATCTAAAGAAAAATTCCGACTTGTATCAGATGACTGAATATTAATATTTTGATTTACCTCTCCTGGAAAAAAATGATGGTAAGTATATGATGTCCCAAATTTAATATCATGATTAGGATTTGGCATATAATCAAAATCTATTCTTCCTCCATAATCTTCAATTCCTGCTAGATAATCAAAATTAATAGCTGTATTTTCGTTTGTGTTATTTGATGTAAGGCCAAAATTTGTATTAAAGGAATATCTACTATATGTTAATGTTGTATTACTAAAAAGCTTATCAGAGAATAAATGATTCCATCTTAATGTAGATGTCAAATTTCCATAGCCTAAACCAAAATTTAAAACACCGTTATCTGAGGACTCTCCTCCCTTCCCTCCTTCTTGGCTACCATCATAATCTACCCCAAAAGCATCATTACCCATATAAGCACTTAAGTAAATTCTATCCTGCTTAGATATCTTGTGATTAATCTTAGCATTAAGATCATAAAAATACAAAGTTAGATCAGTACTTGCTGGCATAAATGGCCCCGCAAGCAAATCGGCATAAGTTCTTCTTCCGGAAACTATAAAAGATGTTCTGTCCTTAATAATTGGGCCTTCAAGAGTTAATTTAGAAGAAATTAAACCCAGTGTTGCATCTCCTTTAAACTCCTTCATATTTCCTTCTCTCATATCAATTTCCAGTACAGAAGAAAGTCTACCTCCGAACCTTGCCGGAAATCCTCCTTTTGTTAGACGTACATTCTTAATAGCATCTGCATTAAAAACTGAAAAAAGACCACCTATATGTGATGCATTATATACAGGCACTCCATCAAGTAAAATTAAATTTTGATCAGGGCCACCACCTCTGACATAAAAACCTGAACTTCCTTCACTTGATTGTACTCCAGGTAATAATTGGATAGCTTTTAAAATATCCACCTCTCCTAAAAGAGCAGGAATAGTTCTTATCTGTTCAATAGGAACTTCAATCATTGATGTTTGTGTTGTCTCAACAATATTTTTTTCTCCAGTTACTACAATTTCTTGAATATTAACTGAGGAAAGTTCAAATTCAACATCATGATTTACAGCTGAATTGAAATTAAAGTTTTTTACTTGGTTCTGATAGCCAATAAAAGTAAAGGAGATATCATACACCCCTTCTGGAAGCGTTAAACTATAAAAGCCATAAGTGTTTGATGTAACACCAAGATTCAGTGCCTTAGAATAAATGTTTACCCCCACTACACTCTCTCCATTATTCTTATCGGTAATATATCCACTTATAGTGTATTTTTTTTGTGCATAGCTACTTGTCACTATAGCTAATAAGATCAGAATGGTATATATTTTTTTCATGATTTATATAACGGAATATATTTTAAATATTGTTAAAATTAATAAACTTAGCATTCATTATGCCAATTAGTTCGTCTTTTTTCATAATCAAAATTACTAAATATTTTTCTAAAAAAATAAGAACTTAGGACAGAGAACCCACCAAACAGAAACTTGGTCAAATGAGTGGCTCTTTGTTTTTTTAGTTATGGTAGCAGGATTACAACCAACACTTATTTCACTAGATTATAGTAAGCTTGTAATCCGTCAAACCAAAGTGGACTCTTTAGTGTAAAAGTCTAGTATATGGTTTTTTTATTTTTACCTTTTAAATTAATAAAAATGAAAGACAAAGAAAACGCAATTAAGTTCATAAAAGAACTAAAAAGAAAGACAAGAAAAAGATACAACTCTGAGTAGAAAATAGCAGTTGTATTGGCTAGCTTAAATAAGAATATTCCATTTTGGTTTGATGGAATGCATGTAATAATCCAAAATTATTTCTTATAAAAAGTTCTACTGTTTATTTTTCCTTGCAATGAGACAGATATTAAATACATACCTGAAGATAAATGAGAAACATCTATAGTTGCATTATTTAATTTTGAAAAATTATATTCTGAAAAAATTACTTTTCCTGAAATATCATAAATAATAGCTGAAAAATCTGATGAATTTTTATCTAATTGAATATTTAGAGTACTTAGTACAGGATTAGGATAAATATTGTAGTTTGAAAAAATCTCGTTATTTTCTGAGATTATAAAATTGAAATTCTGAAGATCTATATCTCCTAATTCAGATGTAATTGTTGAAGTAAAAACTGAAGAAAAACATGGATTGATAAAAACATTATTAAATGTAACACTATTCATATTTCCTGAAGTGTAATTATTCCCATCGGGAATAGTTTGAGTAAAAACACTAATTCCTCCAAAAGGCAAATTTGTAATAGTGAAACTGCCAAGATTTCCATTAACAACTGATGTATTTTGAATTATTACTTCAGAATTTGATACTATTACACTTACAATTAAGTAAGCATTTATATTTATACTCCCCCCACCAGCTATAATACTTGAGGTTCCTATAGTGTCACCAACACTCATTGATGCAATATCAAAAGAACCTCCATTAGATTCAAATAATGCAGTTGACATATCAACTTCACCAGAATCTTGACTCACTTCAATTGTTAAATCAGCTATACTATCACACCAATTATTGGAAAGTGATACAGTAACCAATGGAGTAAAATTAGCAGAGTAAATTATTGAGGATGAATCTGTACATCCATTAGCATCAACTACAATAAAAGTATATAAACCTGAGATAATTGGATTAACTGAGAAACTAGTACCAAAATTATTAGAACTTGAAGCGACAAAACCATTTGGGCCCCAATATTCAAAAGTATATGGTATTGTTCCACCATTTGAATTCCCGATCAAGGTACTTGAACTACTTATCAAAACAGGAGCTAACAAAATTGGTTCAATAATTGTAATAGAATCTATTGACGAGCAATTATTTGAATCTGTTACAGTAACTGAATATACTCCAGCAACTAAATTATTTATAGTATTTGTTATTGAACCGTTTGACCATAAATAACTGTAAGGAGAATTACCACCATTAGTAGTTATATTTATACCTCCATCAATATATCCATTGCAAGAAACTTGAGAAATATTACTCATAATATTTATAGCAGTACCAATATTAAGATTTGTTGTGACAATAGAATCACAACCACTAGAGTTAGTCAATGTATCAATGTATATTCCTGATGTAGAATAAGTATTGCTATTTACAATATAAGAACTACCAAAACATAAATTTTGATTATTTGGAGTAATACTAGAATTAGTAATTGTTAAGTTTAAATTATGAATACTATCACAGCCTAATAAATTCGTATACGTGCTTGTATAAGCACCGCTTGTTGTGTAAACAAGTCCATTCCAGATATAACTATCACATTCCGTAACAAAAGAAGTAGTCAAACTAGTACTATTAATAACCAGTACCAATGACGCTATTGAATCACAGCCTGAAGAATTGGGAGAAACACTATTAAATGTACCACTTGAAATATAGTTTATTCCATTCCATAGATATGATGAATCACAAGTAATAACAGAAACTGAGGATGTACTACTAGTGTTAACTATTAAGTTAGTATTGATAATAGAATCACATCCATTAATAGTCGTTAGAGTATCAGAATATGTTCCTGATAAAAAATAACTATTTATTCCTACAACAAAACTATCCCCATTACAAATAGAATAATTATTAAAACTAGTGTTTGGAACAGGCCCGGAAACAGTTATCGTATCTATGATCTCACATAGACTTAAATCGGTAACTCTTACCTGATAATCACCAGAAGATAAAGCATTTGGATTGACAGGCAGCCCATTCATATCAAAGTAATAGCTTGTGTAAGGAGGGAATCCTCCGTTAGGATTAACTGATATAGAACCATCCCCAACCCCACAATAAGATTCAGGCAGAACTGAAGCATTGGTTTTTAAGCTAATTCCACAGGGAGGGTAAACAGTAATTGAAATAACTTGGGAAGTATTTTCAATGGCGGGTGCAGGACAAAAATCATCTGAAACTTTAATAACAAAAGTATAAACTGTAGGCTTAAAATCACTCCCACAAGTATTTACAACATGATTACAAGAAGTAATCCATTCAAACTCACCACTACCGCTACCACCTGAAGTAATAAATGGTGGAGTAGCTCCCGTACCTATTTCATTAAAAGTTGCACAAGGTGGGTTTTGACAAGGAATATTATTAAAATAATCGTAGAACTGCCCTCCCGAAATCTCAAACAATAAATCCTGCTGCGATCCATTTGGGTAAATATCATTATCAATAGCATTAAAATCAAACTTAACAGTATCACCACAATGAACTAAAGTATCCCATTGATATGGAGCTGGCGTAGAAGGATAAAAAAATGGAGGCTGTACGGATGGCCTAACATTACATAGCGTATTAGCACCGACATTTCCATTTGTTGTATCTCCTAAATTACAAGTAGGAGGAATTAATACGACCTGTATCTCTCTAAAAATTTCTGAGACTAACTGTCCACATTTAAAAGCTGAAACTTTAGTACAAGTAACAAAATTTCCTTGCTGATTAGCAGGATACCAAGTCCTTCCTGTTTGATTATTCATTAAAATACCATTTATTGGATTTAAATAAGAATAAGGAGCACTAAAGAATAACGCAGTAGAGTTTGGATTTAAATAATCATAGCCAAGATCATCTAAAGGTTGACCCCAAGTATAATTAATGGAGTCCTGCTCCTCATCAAATGCATTATGACTATAAGTGAAGCCATTAGAAAAGGCTAAAGGATCGTATCCGTTTCCAACTTCTAAAATAGTTCTTGGTTTTTCAAAAAACTTGGGAGAAGAGTCATAACACTCATTATTGGAAGGAAAAACTTGACCCAATGAATCAATATATGAGTACATGACGGCTCTTAGTGTAAATCCTTCATTAGCCATTCCATTAGAAATGGCTGCATTTCTACAACATGAAGACCAAGTAAAATGCCAGCCATTTGCATCAGGAATACCTGAAATCTCAATTGTATCTGATCGATAAGTGTGTTCCTCAACTGCACCATTTCCACTGCCAGCTTGACCTATATTAATACCCCCACAAGAAAACTGCGTATTAGGCCCATTAACCGTATTACAAGAAGGTGAAATGTCATTAGCTCCAATATATGATAATGGAATCGTTGATATTCCGGGGACATTATGCACATCTAGCGACATGCTTGTTAAAATTGCAATTCCTTGACAATCTCTATAAACTTTAACACTAAAAACATAAGCTCCTTTTTTATTGCCTGACTTAATACATTCCCAAGTAATCTCTCCTCCCATGAGGTGAGTTGCCTTAACAGTATTAAGTGTAAAAGCAAGAAGAATAAAAACCGATATTAATTTTTTCATAAACTATTTTTTATTTCCCAAAATTAAGAAATTATTGAGCAGAACAGATGATTCTTTAAATAACATCTTATCCATTCAAATTTTTAAAAAAGTATTGTATATAATTCTATCAACTAGAATTATAATTAAAAAAAAATACATAGAACCAAAAAAACTTAGAAGTTGAAATATATAATAGTAGAGGATAAGAAAAAGAGATTACTTTTTATTAAATTATATTCTAATAAATTATCAAAATAATGAAAGCTGACCTTCGTATTTATGATTTGTTCCAAAAACATCTTTAATTTCGATAGAATATAAATAAATACCTAATTGAAGGTTTTTACCTGTGTTATTAAACTTCCCATTCCAACCTTTTTCAATATCATTTGTAGAAAATATTACTTGCCCCCATCTAGAGTAAATATTCATTAAAAATTGATTAACACCTACACCAAAGGGTTTAAATTCTGAATTTATATTATCATCAATAGAAAAAGGCGTAAAAGCATTTGGGATAAATAGTTCGTATTCTAATATTATTACCTTCTTTCTTAATATATCAATGCAATTATATTCAGTTGTCAATTTAAGAGAAACATCATATTCTCCTATTTCTTGATAAGAATGAAATGCTATTGAATCTGTTCCGTTAGTACCATCACCAAAATCCCAATCCCAATACAATGCATTTTGCCAAGTAAGCTTGGTCATATCAATAAAAACAATTGGAACATTAAGTTGGCTATATAGCCTTTCGTAATCTGATATTATAGTAAAATCTATAATTGGTGAAATAAGGTTAGACACAAATACAGTATCAAATAGCTTACAGCCATTATCATCTGTCACCTCAAAACTATACTCTCCTTCATGCAATCTAGTAGCAAATCTAGATATTTGAGAATCACTCCATAAATAGTTATATGGGGAGACACCTCCATTAACATCAACAGTAATCTGACCAACCTCTTTCTGACAAGTGTCGGGAAAAATATTAATATTCCAAGTTATGCTATCTGGTTGATTTAAAAATATATTACCATCCCAAGCGCAACCATTATTATCACGAATACCAATCAAGAACTCACCTGATTCCTTAAATACAAGTGGATTTAATATTTCTACATTATCACAAAAAAAAGTATATGGTGAAACTCCTCCAATTGGATTAAAAAAAATTCCACCATCATTATAATCATAGCAACTTATATCATATCCATTATAATCATATAGAGAATTTACAACTCCAGTTAGAAATTCTTCTGGGTCAGAAATAGGAAATGTAAACTGCTCTTCACACCCTAATCCATTTGTTACTATTAAACTATACAAACCTTTAGATAAACCTGAAATATTTTGACTATTTGAAAAATAACCGTTAGGCCCTGTCCAAGCAAAACTATAAGGAACATTACCACCAGTTGGTGTTGCATTAATCCAACCATCATTACCATCCTTACACGAAATACTATAAGTTGAATAATTAGATAATTCAAAATCAATATCTTGAGAAATTATTAGCGGTTGAGCTATATTAAATGTATCTCTAACAAAACAATTATTATCATCAATTTGTAAATAATAAATCCCTGGAGCTAAATTAACTCTATTTGCTATTGATAAATTAATATCTGACCAATTATAAACAGGCAATATTAAATTTATTGGGTTGATGTCAATTTTACCATCATCATAACCATAACAGCTAATATTATTAGTTGAAGATGTAAATTGCATATTAAATCCTATCCCGATTGTAAAACTAGTATCTCTAGTAAAAAAACTTACGTTATCAGTAATAACTACATCATATAAACCTGGAAATAAGTTAAAAATATCGCTTGATGTTGAACTAAAAGAATTAGGACCAGTCCAAGAATAAGAATAGGATCCAGTACCTCCACTAATATTTAATATTATTGATCCATCAGAATAATTAATACATAGTTCATCATCTACATTAGCAGAAATATTAAAACTTTGAGAATAAAGAGTGCTAGAAAATGCAATAAAAGATAAAGCAATAACTATTTTTTTCATATTACAAAAATACAGAAAATTATTAGAAATTTTAAAATATATTTTAGTGGTAGCAGGATTAAAACTTCTACCCTTTTCACTAGATTACAGTAAGCTTTAAAACTAAAATTTGCACCACTTTTTGCACCGCTAATCAATCTACTAAAAAAAACTTAAAAAAATTATTTGATTATCTGGGTAATGTCTTATTTTAAAAAATAATATTATTCTATAACTATTCTTTTCTCTACTGTTCCATCATCATAGATGTAAAAGAGAGGTTCGTTTTTAGCTCCCTTATTTTCTCTTCCTAAAAGATCAATTACTTTCACTAACTCTCTATTCTTATAGTTTATTTTTTCATCACCTATACCTGTTGTACTACAATTAGTTCCTACTCTTAGCATATTATTAGATGGTGTTACAAATATTGCTTTATCTCCCTCACATTCAAATATAACTGGAGTAACTAATTCATTTCCAAAATGCAAATCAACTGTTAGTGTGTCATTTTCAAATGTATAAGGATGAGTTCCTGGAAGAGCATTTGTATCACCTGCTTGATATGTTTGATATAATGAATCACAATTACTAACTACACAATAAAAGGTATAACGAATTCCGTTTTCAAAAATATACATTGTATTTAAACTAACTTCATAAGTCCACTTTCCATCAATTGGATAAGAATTTTGTGCTGGTGTTATTTGTGTTATTCCTAAAGCAATAGCTAATGTTACTAAGATCTTTTTCATAATTTTTGGTTTTATAATTAATAATGATGCAATTATGCGACAAATATCTAAAATTTACTTCACGCCTAAAGTTGAACTTTCTAATATTTTTTTCTCTAAAAAAGTTCGAAAATGGAACCAAGAGGTCCACAAAAAACAAACCCACTCATTTGAGTAGGTTTTTAGTTATTCAAGAATTACTCTCTTCTCTACTTTTCCGTCATCATAAATATAGAATAAGAGTTTATTTCTTTTTTCATTAGTTTCTCTTCCTAATATATCTGTTATTTTAAGTAATGCTTTGGTTGCAGTATGTTCTTTAACTCCAACAGAATTAACAACACTAAAAGAAATTATATCATTATCATCAGGCACAATGCCAGCTGTACAAGGGGGTCCGCCACCTCCAGAAGACAAAGTTAAATCGAAAAGATAATTTCCAGCTAATAGTGGATTTAACTTAAAAGTATCAATAGTATTACAAATCGCAGCTGCAATTCCTATGCAATGTTGAGTCGAAGCTAATATATTATTACCTAGAATATTGAATGACTTAAAATCTAAAGGACAGCCAGAAGAAATAAATAAAAGTTCAGCATAAATATAAACTGTATCAGTATTATTTGGATTTGCAGGAGCAACAATCAAAGAAGAAATAGAACCTAGCATTTGTGTAAACCCAATAATTGGGAAAACAAAGTAATATAAGTAATAGTTTTTTCATTGATAATCGTTTTAGCTAAACTGAAATTTAATGCAGTTAAGGTTTTGTTAGCTTTACGTTATATTATTTTTTAATATTCATTTCATAAATAGATATCCATTTTTTCGCGCTAATTTTTTTCATTAATTGTCCAATGAGTTTATAGGGAATTTGATCCAATTTTTTGAAACGGATACAACTTTTTCCCATATCTAATTTTTGATTACTGTGCTTAGGATATTCTGACACGAACCATTCCAAAAGTTTTGGATCTGAATAGATACCCATGTGGTAAAAATTAATTGAATTCTTTTGTGAAGCAATTCCAGCAAACGGCAATGGTTCTAATGGCTTGCAATGGTATCCTGCAGGATAAACTGAATGAGGAATAACGTAACCCAAACCGCCGTAACTAATAGCTGCTTCAAAATCTTTAGGCAAGTTTTGCATAATGACATCATGCAAATTATTAAATGGTTCTATCCTTTCCTCAGGTAGGTTGGATAAAATATCTTGTACTGTTTTTCCCGTTGCTTTCATTTTTTTGAATTTCCTTTTGCTTGGTACTTAATAATGACTGCTAACCAATATACTAAATCAAATTTAATAAATGGATTTGATTACCTGAGTAAACCGATATTTTATAAAATAATTATTCTATAACTATTCTTTTCTCAATTATACCGCCTTCATAAATGAAGAACAAGGTTTTATTACTATTTATAGATGTTTCCCTTCCTGAAACATCAACAACTTTCATTAGCTTCTTTTTAGAAGAGTTACTCTCTAATATTGAAGTAACACTACCCATTTTAGCCCAATTTCCTAATAATGGATCCCATATCCAGGTTACACAACATGTATAATAACCAGCAGCATCTGCATATGTAATACATACATTATTGGTGTCTAATGCAATTCCATATTGACAATAATGAGTATTGGTCATACTGTCTTCTGCAATTGTAAGACCATTATTGAGTGTAGTACTCCAGTATTCAATAATTGTATTAATATTATTTACTGCCGCTGTGAATGCATACTGAGATCCTGAAATAGTCATTGAATCACAAAGATTAGATGCAGCGCTAACACAATTAGATTGACAAGCAGCTAAAGATGTGTATTGTCCGAGACCAGTTCCAGGATCATAACATCCAAGCATATTTGGATTACAATCCCAAGAAGGTGTTGGTGTACCACAAAGAGATTGACACGCAACCATAGATGTGTATTGTCCCAAACCAGTTCCAGGATCATAACATCCAAGCAAATTTGGACTACAATCCCAAGAAGCAACAGCATTTCCTGGAATTGACCAACTACTTCCATTCCAAAAATAAATAATACAACATACAGTATTCATTGTATAAAGACAAGTGGTAATTGTATCGTAAGGCGCACCAGAAGGTGAAATATTGTATACACTATGCATATTCCATGAGCTATCCTGCCCTAATATTGTTCCATCTGAAGCAGTTGTTTCCCAAAAATCAATAATTCCTACAGATGTGAGTGTTAATTGATATTGTGAGCCAGAAACAGTTAATGAATCACAAGGTGATTGTGCCTGAACATATAAAAGAGTAAATGATGTTAGTGTTAATAATAATAATAACTTTTTCATAATTTTACGGTTTAGATTAATTTAGATATTTTTTAGTTATCAAATCGATTTACACTTCAAAAATATATAATTTCTTGCAATTTATAACATATTTTTGAATTACATATTACGTATTCAAGAAATTCATGCCAATGCTTATATCTAGCAATAGTCTTACATATCCAAAGTAAAATGCCTATGAAAAAAGTTCGAACTTAGGATAGAGAGGCTCACCTAAAAATAAACCTATTAACTTTAGTAGGTTTTTATTTATTCAATAATTATTCTAACAACTCTTTAATAGTTCTAAAAGAATTATTTAGCTTTTCAGCTATCTGCTCTTTATCAACCCAAACAACTTCTGTTATTCCTTCTTCAATTTGCGGTTCCAAGCTACATTTAGAATCAGTATGCATAGAAAACCAATAAGTACGTTTAAGTATTTTTATTCCATTTATTTCATAAGTATGGTAGGTATCTTGTAAAGCATTTATAATTCTTAGACCTGAAACCCCACACTCTTCTTGGACTTCACGAATTGCACACTCTTTTATATTTTCATTCTGTTCCAATTTCCCTTTTGGCAAATCCCATTTATTATTTCTGAAAATCATAAGTAATTGACATTCATTATTATAAACAATTCCTCCTGCAGCTTCAATTAATGAATAATCAGCACAGAAAATCTCCCAATTATCAATTATAATTTTTGGCTCATTATTAATGTAAACTTTATATTTTTGCGGCATGATATATGATATTGATATTGCTAAACAAGTTTCTAAATCTTTATTGCAAATAAACGCAATTATTTTAAAACCTAACAATCCATTTATTTGGGCAGCAGGTTGGAACTCTCCAATTTACTGTGATAACCGAAAAACGCTATCATACCCTGAAATAAGAAATTACATAAAACAAGGATTGTCCGCTATTGTTAAAAATTATTATAAAGGAGCCAATATAATTGCTGGGGTAGCAACAGCCGGAATCCCTCATGGAGCTTTAGTTGCTGAAGAGTTAGGTCTACCGTTTATCTATGTTAGAGCTAAAGCAAAAGAACACGGAAAACAAAACCAGATAGAAGGTTATTTTGAACAAGGGCAATCAGTCGTTTTAGTTGAGGACTTGATAAGTAGTGGGAAAAGCAGCTTGGATGCTGCAGCCGTTTTAAAAGAAGCAGGAATGCATGTTAAAGGAATGGTTTCAATATTCACTTACGGCTTTGATGCAGCAACTGAAAATTTTAAAAATGCCGATTGTGAGTATGTATCTTTATGCGACTACAACACCTTATTACCACAAGCAATAGAATCACAATATATTGAAGAATCAGATTTAGCTATCCTGAAACAGTGGAGAGAAAATCCATCAATTTGGAAAAAATAAAAATATGGCAACATTTACATCACCAGAAGTAATCGTAAACAGAAGTGCTGAAGATTTATTTGTTAAAATTGGAGATCTTAACAACCTAAAAGAGATAATGCCTTCCTCTATTAAGAATTTTGAAAGTACTGAAACAACTTGTTCATTTAAAATGAAAGGAATGCCAGCCCTTAATTTAGAATTAGGAGAGAAAACTCCCTTTTCTAAAATTTCCTTAACAGCCAAAGGAAGTCAAGTGCCTTTTTCTTTGGATTGTTTTATTACTGAAAAAGGAAATCAATGTCAAGCCCGTTTGGAAATAAATGCTGAGCTAAATATGATGATGAAAATGATGGTTGAAAAACCATTAACACAGTTTTTGGATGTACTATCAAGTAAAATGGAGCAATTCTAAAATAAATATTTTACTTGCTGATTCTCAAATGCAGTAATGCTATCGTCTTCAAACTGAATAAGTAATTTTCCACTTTCACTTACTCCTTTTATTATTCCCATAAACTGCTTATTATCACTTTCAAAAGCTGCTGGTGTATCTTTTAGAAATAAGGCTTTCAAATATTCATTTGTCTGATTTTCACCCTTTTTTAAGCGAATCAATCGTGTGGATAGAAAACTTAAGAATTGCTCTTGTATTTGTAAAACTTCATATTCTTTATTTAGCTGCAACCTTAATGAAGTAGCCTTAGGGAAATAGGGCTTAAACACAAGCTGATTTACATTAAAACCTAGTCCAATTACTGAATGAGTAATGTAATTTCCTAGTAATTTATTTTGCATCAATATGCCAGCAATTTTTTGCTTATTTACCAAAATATCATTTGGCCATTTTATTACAGCCTCAATACCTAAACTTTTAAGCAAATCGCACACTGACAAAGCAGTTATTTTGCTAATTAAGGATTGCTCATCAAGTTTTAATTTAGGTTCAATAACAACTGATAGCAATAGATTTTCGTTTGCATTGCTTTCCCAAGCCTTTCCTCTTTGCCCATTTCCACCACTTTGAAAATTGGCAGTAACTACTAATCCTTCTTTAAAAACTAGTGAATCTTTCAAACTTAACGTATAATCGTTTGTTGAATTTATGGTTTCTAATTTTATGTGATTTATAGCAAACAAAGCAGCCTAATTTTTTAGAAATTATTAGTTAAAATAATGTATTTTCGCAGACGCAAATCTAAAAATAAATATGGCTAAAAAAATTGATGAAACAAATATTCTATTAGAAAACATAATAGATGCAATAAAAGATGTAAAGGGACTAGAAATTGTTTCCTTGGATTTAAGAAAGTTAGACTCTGCAATAAGTAAATATTTTGTTATTTGTACAGGTACTTCAAGCACTCATGTTAACGCAATTGAAGGAAGTATTAAAAAAACAATTTCAAAGGACTTAGGCGAAAAGCCATTCCATACTGAAGGAAATAGAGTTGGAGAGTGGATATTAATGGATTACTCAGATATAATCGTACACATTTTTCAAGAAAAAACAAGAGCTTTTTATAATATTGAGGACTTTTGGGGTGATGCAGAATTTAAAAATTACAAAGAATAAAAGAATTTAAAAATGGATAAAAAAAAGAAATCAAATTTACCAAACGGGTTAAAAGGATTTAAATTCAAAATCTACTGGTTGTACGCAATCATATTTGTGTTTTTTATTGGGTTGCAATTCATAGGTACTGAAGTAACTAAGCCTACTAATTGGCAGGAATTCAACCGAACAATGTTACAAGACGGTAAGGTTGACAAAGTAGTGATTGTAAATAAAGATAAGGCCTACATATATATTAAAAAAGAATTTTTATCAGAAGAACAGTTTAAGAAAGTAGGAAAGAAAGCTTTTGGTGATGCACCAAATTTAGGTCCTCATTTTTACTTTGAAATCGGTTCGGTAGAAACCTTTAGTAATGATTTAAAAGATGCACAAATAGCATTTGACAATGAGGATAAGATATCCCCACTCTATGAAACACAAAAAGATGTATTTGGAGATGTTTTAGGCTGGATTTTACCTTTAGCTTTCTTTGTTTTTATTTGGTTATTCATTATGAAAAAAATGGGTGGTGGTGCTGGTGGTGCTGGTGGACAAATATTTAATATAGGAAAAACTCAAGGTAAATTAGTAGACAAAGAAGATATAAAAATAACTTTTGATGATGTTGCAGGATTAGAGGGTGCTAAAGAAGAAATTACTGAAATAGTTGACTTTTTAAAATCTCCAGAAAAATACACCAAATTAGGTGGTAAAATTCCTAGAGGTGCTATGCTTATTGGTCCTCCTGGTACAGGAAAAACATTGCTTGCCAAAGCAGTTGCTGGTGAGGCAAAGGTACCTTTCTTCTCTTTATCAGGTTCTGATTTTGTAGAAATGTTTGTTGGGGTTGGTGCAAGTAGAGTGCGTGATTTATTTAAGCAAGCAAAAGAAAAAGCTCCATCTATTATCTTTATTGATGAAATAGATGCCATTGGTCGTGCCAGAGGAAAAAATGCAATGACAGGAAGTAATGACGAAAGAGAAAATACACTAAATCAGTTATTAACTGAAATGGATGGTTTTGGTACAAATTCAGGAGTAATTGTAATGGGTGCTACTAACAGAGCTGATGTTTTAGACAAAGCTTTGACCAGAGCCGGAAGATTTGACAGACAAATATTTGTTGATTTACCGGACTTACTAGAACGTAAAGCTATATTTGAAGTGCATTTAAAACCAATCAAATTGGCTGAAAGTATGGATGTTAATTTCTTGTCCAGACAAACTCCAGGTTTTTCAGGAGCTGATATTGCCAATGTCTGTAATGAGGCTGCTCTTATTGCTGCCAGAGAATCCAAAAATGAAGTTGATAAGCAAGATTTTATTGATGCGGTTGATAGGATTATAGGTGGCTTAGAGAAAAAGTCAAAAATTATTTTTCCAGGAGAAAAGAAAACAATTGCTTATCATGAGGCAGGGCACGCAACTGTAAGTTGGATGTTAGAGTTCGCCTCTCCCCTTGTTAAAGTTACTATTGTACCCAGAGGAAAATCATTAGGTGCAGCATGGTACTTACCTGAAGAAAGACAATTGACTACTACCGAACAAATGTTAGATGAAATTTGTGCTGCTATGGGTGGTAGAGCTGCTGAAGACGTATTCTTTGGTAAAATATCAACTGGAGCATTAAGCGACTTGGAAAAAGTGACTAAACAGGCTTATGCAATGGTAAGTATTTATGGCTTAAGCGAAAAAGTAGGAAATATCTCATATTACGACTCTTCAGGACAACAATCAGGATTTACAAAACCTTATTCTGAAGAAAGAGCCCAAACTATAGATAAAGAAGTTTCAAGAATTTTGGAAGAGCAATACCAAAAAGCAAAAGATATTTTAATCAAACATAAAGATAAAGTTGAAAAATTAGGAACTGAACTTTTAGAAAATGAAGTTATTTTTAAAGATGATTTAACTAAAATATTTGGAGATAGAAAATGGAAATCCTATGAAGAAGAGCAACTCATTAAAATGGATCTAGAAAAAATTGAATCTGATAAATTAGCAAAAGCAGCAAAAAAAGTAAAAGCAGAAGAGAAGAAATCTAAAGCAGCAAAAGAGAATAAAACTAAAGAAACTGAAGAAAGTGTAAATGATAAAAGTTCTTAGTACTGATAACCCAAATAAAGCTGCAATTGTAAAACAAATGCTAGAAGAAAATAACATTAAGGTTGTACTGCTTAATAAACAGGATTCTTCTTATTTAATGTTTGGTTTAGTTGATCTGTATGTACAGGAAGATCAGGTAGAAAAAACAGAGAATTTACTTAAAGAAATTAACAATGAACGAAACACTTAAAAGAGCATTATCAGGATTTATTTATGTGCTTATCATGTGGTTCGGAACTTCTTTTTCTGAGTTATCATTCCATATTTTATTTCTAGTTTTAGGGATTATTTCAATTTATGAAATGTGGAAACTAAGAAAAGGTAAATCTAAAGTTTATGCTTTTGTATATGTACTACTACCATTTTTTCTGATTCATTTTTTCGGAAAGATAGAAAGTCTTAATTTTAATTCTGTATTTGACCCCTCTCTTATTTTGTTAATGTTCATTCTTACTTGGACTTTTGACACCTTTGCCTATCTATTTGGTGTTCGCTTTGGAAAAACAAAAATTATGCCTTCTGTTTCACCTAAAAAATCATGGGAAGGCTTTGCAGGCGGTTTTATTTTTACTGTTATTGCTTCTTTCATTACTACTCATTATTTCCTAGAAGTAGACAATAGTATTGCTTTAGCAATGAGCCTATTTTTACCTTTCACCGCTACAATTGGTGATTTTACGGAATCCTATTACAAACGACAAGCAGGTGTAAAAGATTCAGGGAACTTTATACCTGGGCATGGAGGAATGCTCGACAGAATGGATGCTTTTATGATTACCATTCCAGTATTATACATTTACTTAAATATCATTTAATATGAAATTACACAAAGAAGGAAACGCAACCCTAACAATTGAAATTTTAGCTTTTAGTTTATTTAACTACTTAGCCTACAATTATGCACCTGAATATGTAGCTTTTTTTACAACTGCAATCACAGGGTTTTTATTCATTATGACATTAAACTTTTTTCGCATTCCTAAGCGTGAGTTCGAAAGAAAAGAAGGAATTGTTTACGCTCCTTGTGATGGTAAAGTAGTGGTTATTGAAGAAACTGAAGAAACTGAGTTCTATAAGGATAAAAGAATACAAGTAAGTATTTTTATGTCGCCTTTAAATGTACACAACCAAGTATACCCTATTTGTGGGCAGGTAAAGTATACAAAATACCATCCTGGTAAATTTTTGGTTGCTTGGCACCCAAAAGCGTCAACTGATAATGAAAGAAGCACTGTAGTAGTTGAAAATGATAAAATCTCTATTCTTTTTAGACAAATTGCAGGTGCAGTTGCTCGTAGGATTATGACTTACTCAAAAGAAAATGACAGAGCTAATGTAGCTGATGAATTCGGATTTATTAAGTTTGGATCGAGAGTAGATTTATTCTTCCCAATAGGAACAAAAATAAGCATACAATTAGAAGAAAAAGTAATTGGAGGACAAAGTGTAATTGCTAGTTATTAGTTAAAGATATATATTAAAACTATTTTACTATATTTGCCTAAATAAATTAAAAAAATGAAAATGAAAAAAATATCAATCGTACTTATAGCTGTATTCTTTATTGGAATCGCTAATGTAAATGCTCAATCTGATGTAACTACTGAAACTGTAGTAGCTGTTGAAGAGGTAACTGCTGAAGAAGGTGTAAAAACTTGTGCTAAATCAGGGAAAGTTTGTGATGCAACTTGTGAAAACAAGAAAAACGGAACTTGTTGTAAAGGTGAGAAAAAGAAATCTTGTTCTAAATCAGAAAAAGCTTCTTGCTCAAAAAGTAAAGCTAAATGCTCTAAATCAGAAAAAGCTTCTTGCTCAAAAAGTAAAGCTAAATGCTCTAAATCAGAAAAAGCTTCTTGCTCAAAAAGTAAAGAAGGTTCATTTAACTTTGACAAGTCTAATAGCTATGGAGATGAAAAATCTTCTTGCAGTAAAGATGCAAAAAAAGGATGTTGCAAAACTAAAGAATCTTGTAATAAAGCAGATAAAAAGAAAGGATGTTGTAAAAAAGAAGCTACAGCAACATCTATCAAATAAATATAATTTAACATCATAAAAGCCACACTAAGTGTGGCTTTTTTTATACCTAAAAATATGGAATTTTTACCAGAGGTAATTGAAGACTATGCTACAGCGCATACCACTAATGAATCTCAACTATTAGCAGAACTTAACAGAGAAACTTGGGCCAATGTAATGATACCCAGAATGCTTTCTGGACACTTACAAGGTAGAATTCTTTCCCTATTTAGTAAACTTGTAAACCCTGAAAAAATTTTAGAAATAGGAACTTATACAGGTTATTCGGCACTATGTTTAGCAGAAGGATTAAAGCCAAATGGAAGTTTACATACATTAGATATTAATGAAGAATGTACATCTGTTGCCAATCGTTATTTTAAAAAATCTAACTTTAGCAAAAACATCATACAACATATTGGTGATGCTTTAGAAATCATACCTAACTTAAATTATAACTTTCAGCTGGCATTTATTGATGCTGATAAAAAAAATTACTCTAAATACTTTGATGCAATAATTGAAAAAATGGATATTGGCGGATTAATTATTGCTGACAATGTTCTATGGAGTGGCAAGGTTACCAAACAAGAAAAGGATTACGAAACAATTGCATTAGATAAGTACAATAAGAAAATGCTTAATTCAGATAGAGTAGAAACCTTACTCTTACCAGTTCGAGATGGATTAATGATTTCAAGGAAAATTAAATAATTTATTTAATATAAATTATAAATCCGATCTATCAATATTTATATTTTTACGCACAAATTATTTAATATATGATTGATTTTAATAATCTAAAAATAGCTTTTTCTGACAAATCAAATCCTGATTTAAATAGAGCCTATTTTCTCTTTAAAGGGATGAGCAATCCTTTTTTTTCAAAATTACTTACCAGCATATCAAAACTTGCATTAAAGCTACATCTTCCTATAAAACCAATTATAAAAGCAACTGTATACAAACAATTTTGTGGTGGAGAAACTATAGAACAAAGCCAAGTTACTATTGATAAATTATGGGAATCTAAAATTGGAACAATTTTGGATTTTTCAGCAGAAGGAAAGGAATTAAATTCTGATTTTGATCGAGCTTTAAAGCAAACCCTAGCTTCTATTGAAAAAGCTGCAATTTATGACAGCATTCCTTTTTCAGTTTTTAAACCTACTGGGCTATGTAAATTTTCTTTACTCCAAAAAATAAATGATTGCACTTCTCTTTCAGCTAATGATAAAAAAGAAAAAAAGGAATATGAAGCAAGAGTAAATTCAATTTGCCAATTGGCACACGATAAAAATGTAGCCGTTTTTATTGATGCTGAGGAAAGTTGGATACAAGATGCTATCGATAGTATTGCAGAACAAATGATGGTAAAATACAATACTAAAAAAGCCCTTATCTACAATACGATACAGCTATATAGGAATGATAGAATAACTTACCTTAATTCCCTATTGGAGCGTTCAGAAAATAAGTTTTTTGTAGGAATTAAATTAGTAAGAGGTGCCTATCATGAACAAGAGATAGAAAGGGCAAAAATAAATAAATACCCCTGCCCTGTACATCTTAAAAAATCAGATACGGACAAGGACTATAACCAAGCCTTAAATATTTGTATTAATAATATTGACAGAATAGCAATCTGTGCAGGAACTCATAATGAAGATAGCACACAGCTATTGGCTAATCTTTTAGATGAAAAAGGAATTAAAAAAAATGATGTTAGAATTTACTTTTCTCAGCTTTTAGGTATGAGTGATCATATTTCTTATAACCTTTCGGTTGCTAATTATAATGTTAGTAAATATGTTCCTTACGGGCCAGTAAAAGATGTTATGCCCTACTTAATTAGGCGAGCAGAAGAAAACACCTCCATTGCCGGACAAATGGGACGTGAACTCACAAATATTGTAGCTGAAAAGCATAGGAGGAAAAACCTCTAAACATCACAAGCCCCCTTCTCTTTATTGGATGTAAAATTCATTACCTTCACACTTTTATCATTGTAATAACAAAGCTCAAAAGTAACTGACAAAGCATTGCCCTTTACTAACTTTTCAATTACAAAATACTGGCAAGGCTCTCCATCTTCATCTGATAATTCAAAATTTACTTCTCCATCTTCTAAAACCGATAATAAATCTTTCTTTGTTAAATTATAATACACCAACTGACACTCAGCTTGTGTTGAAAATTCAGGGTCAATTAATAGCACATTTCCTTCATCATCAGTTGTATTAGGATAAAGATGAGAAATAACTCTTTTATCCATATCAAAGTAATCTAGGTATGCATAAAAAGTTTTTTTTAAGCGATTTTCAGGACCCATTGAAAGGAAAAAAACACTAATTAATGCTCCAAATCCAAAAAACAAAAGTCTTCTTCTCATAATACTATCTATTTGTCATTATTAATTCTAAATCTACAAAAGGAATATTAAAATTCTTACTTAGCATTTTATTGGTTAAGTTTTCATGACAAGTATATACACCATTTCTTAAACATTCATGTTTTCTTATGCTGTGTTCCACTCCACCATCTTCAGCAATACGCAACAAAATAGGTGTTAAAATATTAGAAATCGCCATTGATGCTGTACGCGAAACTCTTGATGCTATATTAGGCACACAATAATGAACAACATCATGCTTTATAAAAGTTGGGTTTTTATGTGTAGTAATTTCAGAAGTTTCAAAACACCCTCCTTGATCAATACTTACATCAACCACTACTGCACCTTTTTTCATTTCACTCACCATCTCTTCACTTACTATACAAGGTACTTTTCCATCACCTATTCGCAAAGCTGCAATTACGACATCTGCTCTTTTCAAGGCTTTGCCCAATGCTTTAGGCTGTAAAGTTGAAGTAGAAATTCTTTGCTTGATATTGTTTTGCAGTCTTCCTAGCTTAGTAACTGAATCATCAAACACAATAACTGAAGCTCCTAATCCTAAAGAAGTTTGGCAGGCATACTCTCCTACTGTACCCGCACCTATTACCACAACATTTGTTGGCAATAATCCTGAAATACCACCTAACATCAAACCTTTACCGTTTTTTGTGTTGGATAAGTATTCTCCAGCAATTAGCAAAGCAGTATTACCTGCAATTTCACTCATACTCCTAACAATAGGTAATTTATTTTGTTCATTTTTTATAAACTCAAAACCAAAAGCGGTAATATTTTTCTTAATCAACGTTTTAAAATAAGTGGCCGTTTGTGTACTCATTTGTACAGCTGAAATTAATTGCTGACCTCTTTGCATTAAAGTTAATTCTTCTTGAGTTGGGGGTTCAATTTTTAAGATAAAATTTGCTTTAAAAACTTCTTCTTTAGAATAGGTTAATTCAGCACCACTATCAGTATATTCTTTGTCCTGAAAATTGGAAGCTAAACCTGCTCCTTTTTCAATAATTACACTGTGACCGTTTGCAATTAATAACCCAACAGAATCAGGCGTTAAGCTTACTCTGTTTTCTTGAAATGAGGATTCCTTAGGAATTCCTATTTGCAACTTCTTGAAATTTGGTTTTACCTCAAGCATTTCTTCTTTAGGAAGTATTCCAAATGAACTAAATATTTTTTCTTTTTTCATAGTTAAATTATTACTTCAATCTTTCTTGTACCCCCTACAATACTCATCTTTATTTGCACCATATCATCTTCAATCAAATTAGGAATTTTTTCTGACCATTCTATAAAACAATAAGCACTACTAAAAAAATATTCTTCATAACCCATATCATAAGCTTCCTTTTCATCATCTATTCTATAAAAATCAAAGTGATAAATTTTTGTGTTCTCATCAGCTTGATATTCATTGACAATAGAAAAAGTAGGACTACTCACTATATCAGCAACTCCTAACTGCAAAGATAAGGCTTTTATTAATGTAGTCTTGCCTACTCCCATTTCTGCATAAAAGGCAAACTTTCTATGAGTTGAAGTATAATCTAATATTTGCTTAGCAATAGAATTTAACTGTTCTAAGTTTTCAGCAAAAAAGGTTTTACTCATTTATTTTGACTTTAGAGTAATGACTGGAATTAACATCTCTTCCATTGAAATTCCACCATGCTGATAGGTATTTTTATAAAACTTAGCATAATGATTGAAATTATTTTGATACACAAAATACATATCCTCTTTTGCAAAAATATATTTACTACTTACATTCTGAATTGGCAAATAACATTCCAAGGGTTTATCTATTTCTAGCACATCTCCTTTCTGAAAATCCAGATTTTTACCTTGCTTGTATCTTAAGTTTGCATTTACATCTCTATCTCCAATAACTCTTGATGGTTTATTAACATTAATTGTTCCATGATCAGTAGTAATAATAAGATTTGCTTTTTGTTTGGCAATTTGTTTCATTATATCCTTTAGTGGAGAATGGGAGAACCATGATGCAGTAAGTGAACGATATGCCGAATCATCATCAGCCAACTCTTTAATTACCTTCATATCGGTACGCGCATGAGAAAGCATATCTACAAAATTATAAACAATAACATTCAATTCATTATGCTTCATATTTGGAATTTTATTGACAACTTTCCTTCCCGTATCAATATTAGTGATTTTAGTATAAGAATGTTTGCTACTTCCTTTTCCTAATCGTTGTAAATTATCAGCTAAAAATTCTGCTTCAAACATATTCTTACCTCCTTCATCCTCATCATTCATCCACATATCAGGAAAGCGTTTTTGAATTTCAGAAGGCAACAAACCACAGAAAATTGCATTACGTGCATATTGGGTTGCAGTAGGCAAAATGCTGGTGTACATTTCATCATTTATAACCATAAAGTCCTCCAAAACTGATGGCTCAATAATTTTCCATTGATCGTACCTTAGGTTGTCAATGACAATAAGGTAAGTAGGTTTATTTTCCTCCATCTTTGGCAACACCTTTTTTCGTATCAAATTATGTGACATTAAAGGAGCATCTTGTCCTCTAATCCAATCCTTATAATTATTTTTTATAAACCTGAAAAACTGTGTATTTGCTTCAGTTTTTTGCATAGCTAGAATTTGCTCAACACTTTTATCTCCTAACTTATCTAATTCTAACTCCCAATAAGTTAGCTTTTTATAAATCTTATACCATTCTTCCTTATTTAAAAATGAGGATAAGGACATACTTATCTTTCTAAACTCTTGCTGATAATTACTTGTAGTCTTTTCCTCCACCAAACGATTGGTATCTATGTTCTTTTTTATAGCCAATAAAATCTGACTTGGATTGACAGGTTTAATTAAATAATCCGCAATTTTTGAACCAATTGCTTCCTCCATAATGCTTTCCTCTTCACTCCTAGTTATCATTATCACAGGAGTATTAGCATACTTTTCCTTAAGAATCGTTAACGTTTCAAGCCCAGAAAGTCCTGGCATATTCTCATCTAGAAAAATGAGATCAAAATTGTTTTCCCCCATCAAATCCAAAGCCTCATCTCCACTTTTTGCTGGAGTAACATTATATCCTTTTCCTTCTAAATAAATAATGTGCGGTTTTAATAAATCAATTTCATCATCTGTCCAAAGTATTCTTATCATATTTTATTTGTTTATAGTTTACAAAAATTAAAAAAATTCCGTTATTTGCTTATATGCTAAACAGAAAAAAAGACAAAATAATTAACGACCCAATTTATGGCTTTGTAAAACTTGATAAAGGTATTATTACTGACTTAATTGACCACCCTTATTTTCAAAGATTACGAAAAATAGCTCAATTAGGACTTTCTTACCTAGTTTATCCTGGTGCTCATCATACTCGATTCCATCATGCTATTGGGTGTATGCACCTTATGAATAAGGCAATTAATCAAATCAGAAATAAAGGACATGAAATAACTGAGGATGAGGCTGAAGCTTTGAAAATCGCTATTCTTTTACATGACATTGGTCATGGTCCTTTTTCCCACGCATTGGAACATTCTATCACTTCCAACATCCCTCACGAGCATCTTTCCTTGTTGTTTATGCAAAGGCTAAACGAGCAATTTAACGGAAAATTATCTTTAGCTATTGAAATATTTAAAAACAAACATCCTAAACAATTTTTACACCAACTTGTATCCTCACAACTTGATATGGATCGTTTAGATTATTTAAAAAGAGATAGTTTTTTTACAGGAGTAACAGAAGGAAACATAGGTACTGAACGCATTATAAACATGTTAGATGTAGTGGATGACAAATTAGTAGTGGAAGAAAAAGGAATCTATTCTATTGAAAAATTCCTAATCGCCAGAAGATTAATGTACTGGCAAGTTTATCTTCATAAAACAGTAGTATCGGCCGAAAATATGCTCATTAAAACACTTCAAAGAGCAAAAGAATTATTAAATGATGGAAAAGAAGTTTATGCAAACCCTTATCTTGGTAAATTTCTGAAAAATAATTATACAATTATCGATTTTGAGAATAATACAAAATTGCTAAATGACTTTGCTGAATTAGATGATTTTGATATCTATTCCTCATTAAAATATTGGAAAAATAATCCTGATTTTGTTTTATCGTCATTATCAAAGATGATTCTAAACCGTAATTTATTAAAAATAAAAGTACAAAACACTGCATTTACAGCATCTGAAATAGAGACCGAAATAGATACTGTTAAAAAATATTACAACATTAGTAAACAAGAGGCAGAATATTTTATTTTCTCTGATAAAGTTAGTAATAGCACCTATAATATTGAAAAAGCAACCATTAATATCTTAATGAAAAATGGTGATGTTATTGATATTACTTCTGCTTCAGGTCAGTTTAATATTGAGGCTTTAAAAAAAACAATAAATAAGTATTTTCTGTGTTATTCTAAACTGAAATAATCAGCCCTATAGGATAATTAAAATTATTAGATTTGCAACATGAAATTTACTGCCCAACAAATAGCTGAAATACTTAATGGAGAAATAGTAGGAAATGCTGAAGTTGAAGTAAATTCATTAGCTAAAATTGAAGAAGGAAAAAAAGGAGACTTATGTTTTCTTGCTAACGACAAGTATACACCTCATATTTATACAACAAAAGCTTCAATTATTATTGTTAACACTTCTTTTATTTCTGAAAAAGAAATTATATCCACTTTAATAAAAGTTGAAGATGCTTATTCTTCTTTTAGTAAGTTACTTGAATTATATAATAAAATAAAATTTAATGAGGTAGGTATTTCTAAGAAGGCAGATGTTGATAAAAATTGTTCAATTGGAGATACTGTATTTGTAGGAGCTTTTACTTCTATTTGTGAAGGGGTTACTATTGGAAATAATGTTAAGATTCACCCTAATTGCTATATTGGTAAAAATGTTACGATTGGTGATAACAGTATTATTTATCCAAATGTATCTATTTATCACAACTGCAAAATTGGAGTTAATAATATCATTCATTCAGGTGTAGTTATTGGTTCAGATGGTTTTGGTTTTGCTCCAAATGCTGAAAATAATTACGATAAAATTAGTCAAATAGGAAATGTGATTATTAGTGATGATGTTGAAATTGGAGCAAATACAACTATTGACAGAGCAACTATGGGTTCAACAAAAATTGGGAAAGGAGTTAAATTAGATAACTTAATTCAGATAGCTCATAATGTTGAAGTTGGTGATCATACTGTAATTGCTGCTCAAGCAGGAGTTGCAGGTTCATCAAAAATTGGAAAAAACTGCATGATTGGTGGACAAACAGCAGTTTCAGGACATATAACAATTGCTGATCAAGTCAAAATTGCTGGGCAAAGTGGTATTGCCTCAAGCATCAAACAAGTTGGTAAAATTGTTCAAGGCCCAATGGCATTTGACATTAAGGATTTCCAACGATCCTACATCATTTTTAAAAAATTACCTAATTTGTATAGAACAGTTAACACTCTAAAGAAACAGATAATAGGTTAAAATGAATCAAAAAACCATAAAAAATATTGCTACTATATCAGGTGTTGGTATTCATACAGGCTTCCATACCAATTTAACATTAGTACCTGCTGAAGCAAATACTGGAATCCGTTTCATTAGGACTGATTTAGAAGGAAAACCAACTATTCCTGCTAATGTAGATTATGTTTTCTCAACAAAAAGAAGTACCAATTTAAAAATTAAAAATTTTGAAGTTTATACTGTTGAACATGTTCTTGCTGCAATTGTAGCTGAAGGAATAGATAATATAATAATTGAAGTTGATAATGTGGAAGTCCCAATTCTTGATGGAAGTTCTATTCAGTTTTCTAAATTAATATCAGAAGTAGGTATTCAAGAATTAAATGAAAGAAAAAAATTCTTTGAAATAAAAAGAAAAATCAGTTTTACTGACTCTGAAAGTGGAACAACATTCACAGCAATACCTGCTGAAAATTACCAAATAGAAGTTGAAATTGATTACAACTCTACTGTTTTAGGAATACAAACCGCTACACTTGAGGATTTATCAGAATTTAAAGAAAATATTGCTTCATCCCGTACATTTTGTTTTTTACATGAGTTAGAAGAATTATTAAAAAACAAGCTCATAAAAGGTGGTGATGTAAATAATGCAATTGTTATTGTAGAAGAAGAAATTTCAGATGAAAAACTAAATGCACTTGCTAAAGCTTTTAATAAAACAGACATAAAAGTTGAGGAAGGAGGAGTACTCAATAATTTAAAATTAAGACATAAAAACGAACCTGCTCGACATAAATTACTTGATATAATTGGTGATTTATCTCTTTTAGGCGTACCTATTAAAGGTAAGATTACTGCTTCAAAACCTGGGCATAAAAATAATACAAAATTTGCAAAATATTTAAAAAATATAATGTTGGAAGAAAATAAAAAAACACCGCCTGAAATTGATTTTAATACACCGCCTTTATACGATAGAAAAAAAATAATGTCAATTTTACCACATAGAGATCCATTTTTATTTATTGATGAAATAAGAGATTTAGGAGAAGATTTTATTGTTGGAACTAAATTTGTTACTGCAGATGAAGATTATTTTAAAGGCCATTTTCCTGGAGAACCTGTAATGCCTGGCGTTTTGCAATTAGAAACTATGGCACAAGCAGGAGGTGTCTTAATACTCAGTACTGTTGAAAATCCTGAAAATTATCTAACTTTCTTTATGAAAATTGACAATGCTAAATTCAAACAAAAAGTAGTTCCTAAAGATACTATCATTTTCAGATTAAATTTAATTTCACCTATCAGAAGAGGGCTTTGCCATATGCATGGTAAAGGTTTTGTTAATGGAAAAATTGTTGTTGAAGCTGATTTGTTAGCACAAATAGCACCTAAAAAATAAAATATGATACAGCCACTTTCGTATGTACACCCTAATGCTAAAATTGCTGACAATGTTGTAATTGATCCTTTTGTTACTATTGGTAAAAATGTTGAAATTGGAAAAGGAACTTGGATAGGTTCCAATGTAACTATTATGGAAGGAGCCAGAATTGGAGAAAATTGCAGGATTTTTCCTGGAGCAGTTATTGCTGGAGTACCTCAAGATTTAAAGTTTGAAGGTGAAAAATCACTTGCTATTATAGGAGATAATACTACAGTAAGAGAATGCGCTACAATAAATAGAGGAACATCCATAACAGGGAAAACTGTTATTGGAAAAAACTGTTTAATTATGGCATATGCTCATATTGCTCACGATTGTAATATTGGTGATAATTGCATCATTGTAAATAGTGTAGCACTTGGTGGTCATGTGACCATAGGTGAATATGCTATTATTGGGGGGCTTTCAGCTGTACATCAATTTGTAAGTATTGGTAAGCATGCAATGGTTTCTGGCGGTTCATTAGTACGTAAAGATGTACCCCCTTTTGTAAAAGCAGCTCGAGAACCACTTTCATTTGTAGGAATTAACTCTATAGGTTTAAGAAGAAGAGGTTTCTCAAGTGAAAAAATACAAGAAATTCAAGATATATTTCGAATATTATATCAAAATAACAATAATAATACACAAGCATTATTGCAAATTGAGACCCAAATAAATGCTTCTCCTGAGCGTGATGAAATTATCTCATTTGCACAAAATTCAGGAAGAGGAATTATGAAAGGTTATAACCAAAAATAATAAATATGGCAACTACAGCAGATATTAGAAACGGACTATGCATTAATCACAATGGAGAGCCTTGGAAGATTGAATCCTTTCAGCATGTTAAACCAGGAAAAGGACCTGCATTTGTTCGTACTAAAATCAGAAATTTAAATACAGGTAGGCTTTTAGATAACACATTTACTTCTGGTTTTAAAATTGATATTATTCGAATAGAAAATAGAAAATATCAATTTCTTTATTTTGAAGAAAATGATTGCCATTTAATGAACAATGAAGATTATGAACAAATCATGTTAGCTAAGGATTTTATTGACAATGTTCAATTTTTAAAAGAAGGTGAAAATGTAGAGGTTCTATTTCATGCTGATGAAGGAATGCCTTTATCTGCAACGCTTCCATCTCATGTAGAATTGGAAATTAAACATACTGAACCTGGAATGAAAGGAAATACGGCAACCAATACCTTTAAGCCTGCTACTACTGAAACAGGAGCAAGTATTAATGTTCCTCTGTTTATCAATGAGGGAGATAAAATAAAAATTGATACTGAAAAAGGTTCATACATAGAAAGAGTAAAACAATAGATAAAATATGAAAAAACATAATTTTTCAGCAGGACCTTGCATTTTACCCCAAGAAGTTTTAAAACAAGCTTCAGATGCAATACTTAATTTCAATAATGATAATTTATCATTAATTGAAATTTCACACAGAAGTAAACCTTTTGTTAAAGTAATGGACAAGGCTATTGAATTGGTAAAAGAACTTTTAAATGTCCCTAAGGGTTATTCTGTTTTATTCTTACAAGGAGGGGCAAGTATGGAATTTTTAATGGTTCCTTTAAACCTTATGAATATTAATGGCAAAGCAGCTTATACCAATACTGGAGCTTGGGCTAAAAAAGCTATTACAGAAGCAAAAAAATTAGGTGATGTCACTGTTGTAGGCGATTCATCAGACACAAACTATAATTATATTCCAAAAGGATATGAAATTTCTAGTGATGTAGATTACTTTCATTGTACATCAAACAATACTATTTACGGCACACAGATGAAGGAATTTCCTAACTCTGCTACCCTTATGGTTTGTGACATGAGTTCAGATATTTTTAGCAGAAGTATTGATGTAAGTAGATTTGACATTATTTATGCTGGGGCACAAAAAAATATGGGCCCTGCTGGAGCAACCTTAGTAATTGTAAAAGATGAGGTTTTAGGTAAAACAGGCAGAAATATCCCAACTATGTTAGACTATAACACCCATATCAGCAAAGGTAGTATGTTCAATACACCTCCAGTATTCCCTATTTATGTTTCAATGCTTACCCTACAATGGCTAAAGAATTTAGGAGGAGTTGAAGTTATAGAAAAATTGAATCAGGAAAAAGCGGACTTATTATATTCAGAGATTGATAGAAACCCATTATTTGAAGGAACTGCAGCAAAGGAGGATCGTTCAAATATGAATGTTTGTTTCTTGTTAAATGATAGTAGTAAAGAAGATGCATTTAACACTTTATGGAATGCAGCAGGAATAAGTGGTATTAAAGGACACAGGTCAGTTGGAGGATATAGAGCCTCCATGTATAATGCAATGCCAATAGAAAGTGTACAAGTATTAATAGATATGATGAAAAAATTAGAACAAAATTAAGATGATTAAGATATTAGCAAATGATGGAATCTCACAAGCTGGAATTGATGCTTTAACAGAAAAAGGATTTAATGTTGTTACTGAAAAAGTAGCGCAAGAAGATTTAATAAATACAATAAATACTAAAAACTATGAAGTACTTTTAGTAAGAAGCGCTACTACTGTTCGTGAGGATTTAATTGATGCTTGTCCACAACTAAAAGTAGTAGGAAGAGGTGGTGTAGGAATGGATAATATTGATGTTGATTATGCTAGAGAGAAAGGAATCAATGTAATTAATACGCCTGCAGCTTCATCCGCTTCAGTAGCTGAACTTGTTTTTGCTCATCTTTTTGGAATGGTTCGTTTCCTTTTTGATAGTAATCGTCAAATGCCAATGGTTGGTGATGCTGACTTTAAAAATTTAAAAAAATCATACGCTAACGGAAGAGAACTATCAGGAAAAACTCTAGGAATTATCGGTTTTGGACGCATAGGACAAGAAGTTGCAAAAAGAGCAATAGGCCTTGGAATGAAAGTAATTGCTCATGATAAATTTATTGAGGAGGCAAACATAACGTTAGACTTTTTTAATGGAGATAAAAAATCATTCACCATTGAGACTGAAAGTTTAAAAGAAGTACTAAAAAATTCTGATTTCATTACTTTACATGTACCTAAAATTGGTAACAAAGCTGTAATTGGTGCAGATGAAATAGGAATGATGAAAACAGGAGCTGGAATTGTGAATGCTGCTAGAGGTGGTATTATTGATGAAACAGCTTTAATGTTTGCTTTGGACAAAGAAAAACTTGCTTATGCTGGGCTTGATGTTTTTGATAATGAACCTACTCCAAGCATACATATTTGCATGCATAATGCAATTTCGCTTACTCCTCATATTGGTGCAGCAACACTAGAAGCACAAGATAGAATTGGCACTGAATTGGCTGATCAAATTGATACTCATTTTAATAAATAAAAATGGCAATCGTTCGACCTTTTAAGGCAATACGCCCAACAAGAGACAAGGCTAACCTAGTAGCAACACGCTCTTATTTATCTTATTCTGACGAAACCTTAAAAGAAAAATTAGAACATAATCCATTTACCTTTTTACATATTATTAATCCTAATATTAAGCAAAAAGGAATAAATAAATTTAATGCAGTAAAAGATAAGTTTAATGATTTTAAAGAAGCTGGATTTTTTATAACTGAAGATACAGAAACCTTTTATATTTATCAGCAAAAAAATGAAAATCAAACTTTTGAAGGTATTATTGGTGCTACAGCGGTTGCAGATTATTTAAATGGAAATATAAAAAAACACGAACATACCATTACCGCAAGGGAGAAAATGTTCGAGAGCTATTTAGATACGACAGGTTTTAATGCAGAACCTGTTTTATTGTGTCATCAAAAAAATACAGCTATTACTAATCTTATTCAGTATTACAAAGTTACTAGAGCTGAGTACGAGTTTGCAACAACTGATAAAACAATCCATAAATTATGGTTAGTAAATAGTACTAAGGACATAAATATTATTATAAATTCATTTAAAAATATTGATAATTTGTACATTGCTGATGGGCATCATAGGTCTGCATCTTCAGCTCTTTTAGCTCAAAATAGTACTAAAAAAAATAGTCCTTATTTTATGAGTTTTTTAATTGATGAAAACCAATTGAACATCATCAATTTTAACCGATTAATAAAACACACTAACGGACTAACTTCATACGAACTTATTGCTGAAATTAAAAAATCATATACTGTTATAGAAAAAGGAAGTATCCCTTACTCTCCTAATTTTACAGATGAAATTTCCATGTACATAAGAGGAACTTGGTATTCCTTAGTTGCATTACCAAAAAATATAGAGCAAGATTGTGTAAGTAGATTAGACCCTGCAATATTATCAAACAATATATTAGCACCAATACTAAATATTACAGATGAAAAAACTGATGAAAATATCAGTTTTGAATCAGGCACTACTCCCCTTTCACAAATCGCAAAAAAAATTGATTCAGGAGAATATGAAATAGCTTTCATCTTAAAACCCATCTCAATTAGTGCCTTAAAGGAGGTAGCTGATAATAATAGATTTATGCCACCAAAGAGCACTTATATTGAACCAAAATTACGTTCTGGACTAACCATCTACTCTTTAGAATAATGGATATTAAAGTAAACCTAAATACTATACTAAAGTCTATTCCTAAAGAAGTAACATTAGTGGCCGTATCTAAAACAAGGCAAAACTCAGCTATAATAGAAGCCTATCAACTTGGGCAAAGAATATTTGGAGAAAATAAAGTACAAGAATTAGTACAAAAGTATGAAGAATTACCCAAGGATATTTATTGGCATATGATTGGGCATTTGCAAACTAATAAAGTAAAATTTATAGCTCCATTTGTTTCACTTATTCATGGTGTAGATTCAATTAAATTACTCAAAGAAATTAATAAAAAAGCAAAACAAAACAACAGAGTGATTGACTGCCTTTTGCAAGTGCATATTGCAACAGAAAGTACAAAATTTGGATTTGATATATCTGAATTAAATAATGCAATAAATAGTGCTAATGAATACCAAAATATTAGAATTGTTGGACTAATGGGAATGGCAACTTTTACAGATAACAAGCAGCAAGTAATACAAGAATTTAGCAGTCTTAAAATTGTATTTGATACTGTAAAAAATGAACACATAACTACACTATCCATGGGAATGAGTGGAGATTATCAATTAGCAATAGAACAAGGAAGCAATATGGTTAGAGTTGGAAGTGCTATATTTGGGCACAGAAACTAAAAAGAATGAAAAAAGTAATCAATACTAAAAATGCCCCAAAAGCTATAGGGCCTTACAGCCAAGCTATACATAGTGGTAATACACTTTATTGCTCGGGGCAAATAGCAATAAATCCAGATACAGGAAACTTAGTAACAGAAAATATTACTGCAGAAACTAATCAGGTAATGAAAAATATTTCTGCTGTATTAAAAGCGGCAGACATGACATTTGATAATGTAGTAAAATGCTCAATCTTTATGATAGATATGAGCGACTATTCAGCTGTTAATCAAGAGTATGCTAAATTTTTTTCAGATAATCCTCCAGCACGTGAGGCGGTACAAGTTTCAGTATTACCTAAAAATGTAAATGTTGAAATTTCGATAATTGCTGTAAAATAATGGAACTAGCTCAACAAATAATTGAAGGAAATCGTACTGCTTTAGGACAAGGGATTACCCTATTAGAAAGCACTTTGCCTGAGCATGAACATAAAGCCCAAGAATTACTAAGATTATGCATACCTCATAGTCAAAAATCAATACGAGTTGGAGTAACAGGAGTACCAGGAGTTGGAAAAAGCACTTTTATTGAAGCCTTTGGCAAACTACTAACTGACAAAGGAAAAAAAATTGCTGTACTTGCTATTGACCCAACAAGTGAGAGAACACATGGGAGTATTTTAGGAGATAAAAGTCGTATGCATGAACTTGCAGCTGATGAAAATGCATTTATTCGCCCAAGCCCAAGTAGTGGGATTTTAGGTGGAGTAGCCAATAAAACTCGAGAAAGTATTATTTTGTGTGAAGCGGCAGGTTTTGATATTATCCTTATTGAAACTGTTGGTGTTGGACAAAGCGAATCTACAGTAAGTAATTTGGTAGATTTCTTTTTACTACTCATGTTAGCAGGTGCAGGTGATGAACTACAAGGAATTAAAAGAGGAATAATGGAATTGGCTGATGCTTTAATAATTACAAAATCAGATGGAGGCAATAGCATAAAAGCCAAAAATGCCGCTATGGAATATAAGAGAGCTTTACATTTGTTTCCTGCCAAAGAAAATGGTTGGATTCCTAAGGTGAGTACTTGTTCTGCTTTTGATAAAACAGGATTGGATACCATTTGGGAATTGATAGAAAAATACAATAACCAAATGCAAGCAAATTCATATTTTATGAGCAATAGAAATAAACAAAATAATTATTGGTTACATCATATTATAAAACACGAATTAGGAAATAAAAAGTATCAACAATTGAAAGCCGATAATAATTTAACTGACTTAGAACAAGATATTAAAAAGGGCAGTTCTATTTATGAAGTTTTAAAGAAGATAGCTTAACACTAAGCCCACACTTAGTTTTTAGTGATTTGAAAAACTCTATTTGTACTTGTAATTACACAAGATAACAACAATTTCATTCTTAATTAGATTATTGCTTTCCTTATCTTTACCAACTTGATAAGTAAGTCTTCCAACTTATCTAATTGTAACATATTAGCTCCATCCGATTTTGCCTGACTAGGATTAGGATGAGTTTCCAAAAATAAACCATCAACACCAATAGCAATTCCTGCTTTTGCAATAGTTTCAATTAGCGCTGGCTTTCCACCTGTTACACCACTGTTTTGGTTGGGTTGTTGCAAAGAATGTGTGATATCTAATACTACTGGTACGCCAAATTCCTGCATGGCAGGAATACCTCTAAAGTCTACTACCATATCTTGGTAGCCAAACATGGTTCCTCTGTCTGTTAGCATTATGGAATTATTTCCACTCTCATTAACCTTAGTTACGGCATGTATCATACTTTCAGGCGATAGAAACTGTCCTTTTTTAATATTTACTACCTTTCCTGTTTTGGCTGCTGCAACTAACAAATCAGTTTGTCGACACAAGAAGGCGGGTATCTGCAATACATCCACATAAGCGGCTGCAATAGCTGCTTCTTCAGACGTGTGAATATCAGTAACGGTAGGTATATTAAAGCGCTCCCCTACTTTTTTTAGTATTTCAAGAGCTTCTATATCGCCAATACCTGTGAAAGAATCCAAACGACTTCTGTTTGCTTTTCGGTAACTTCCTTTAAAAATGAAAGGAATTTCAAGTTTATTGGTAATATTTAGGATTTTCTCAGCAATTTCCATGGCCATTTCTTCACTTTCAATAGCACAAGGTCCTGCGAGTAAAAAAAAGTTTCCACTTTTTTGATGTTGTATTTTATTGATTTTTGCTAGCATATTAAAATTGAAATTTAATGTTAAAATAAACGCTTACTGCTTTTGCACTATTGCTTTTCAATACATCTTCAAAATGATGTGTTCCAATGGTAAAATTATGTTTTTTTCCTTTGGATAATGCAAAACCAAAATTAGTATCTGAACTATAACCGCCATAACTTAGCGTAGGTATAACATCACAATATTTGGTACTGAAAACAGAATGCATATAGTACAATGTTTTAAAATTGGATTCCTTAAAACCTTGTTCTATTTTTTCAATAGATAAAGGTGTATTATCTAAGTAAGGTTGCCATTTTCCTTGTATTCCAAATGTATAATTTTTTAAGTATTTATAATCTGAATTACCACTAACTTTAAAATGAAAAGTAGCAGGAATATAGGACTTAAATTTTCCTTTTTGGGAGCTCGGAAAATCCTCAGTTGAATCATCTACATAAATCAAGGAATCATTAAAACTGTAGAAGTCATCTATTTCAATTCCTGAAAAAGCAAAGTTGCTATCAGCAGCTAAAGTTATAGAAGTTGGGTCCCACATTATAAATCCTAAATCAGAAAATGAAAGATGTATTGTATGTTCTTTAAATTGAAATTCAGTACTTAAACCAATGGATAAACCATTTCCGTTATTTTCAAAAGGATTAAGTGAAGCTGTATCGCTAACAAAGGCGTTTATATCATAAGCAATGTCTAATGAAGTACCATAAGGTGCTGTATATAAACTCCCCTTTTCAATAATATAAGAAAGATGATGGTTTCCTGATAAATAGGAAACAGAAGTGCTTAGCTTTACTTGTTTAAAACTAGTTGCGTAGGAAAGTGTGTATTGCTGAAAACGGTCAGCCCTTATACTAGTAGCTCCAAAATCAAGAGTTTTGTCCTCATAATAAAAATTACCTTCAAAAGCTAGGCGTAACAAATCGTCAGTAAAGCTAGCATTTAGGATGTTCCTGTCTTTAAAGCTAAAACCAAAAGTATTATTATTTCTTTCAAGCGAATAGCTAAGTCCATTAGTAATTTCAGAATATAACACATTGTTATTTCCTCCAGTATTTATCCAATTGGTTTTTATGCTATCCGTAATATACCCACCATAAAGCATAGTGTTTAAGAAACTTTTATCCAAGCTACTGCTCTCAAATATTAGGTTTGTATTCCACTCAATACTATGTTTATTTAGCTTATTTTGAGCAAGTAAAATATGGGGAACAATTAATAAGATGATGAGTATTTTTTTCATTATTCGCCTAGAGTTTTACTGAATTTAGCACTTAAGATTATATCCATAGTGTAGTTGTCGTAAATACGAACAAAATCAGTTTGAGATTCTGTGTTAAAAATAGCTGTACTTTGTATTTTACTCATTCCCTCAAGATCAGTATTTTTAATTTCAATAACTGATGTTCTATTTTGAGTTACAATGCCTTGAGAATTAGTTATGGCTGCAAGTATGGTGTTATTGCTAATTAGGGTATCTATTATTTGATTTGCATCATCTAACGCAACTAAGATTAAATTAGCCTCAAGGGGCAATCCATTTTCAATTGTAATATAGAGTACTTCAATTTCATCAATGTTATCGATTTCTAAGTCACTAGTTTTACTTAACGCAAGGTTGTTGGATATAAAACTAAGTGGTATTTCAATGCATAAAGTAGCATTCATAAGTTGTTCAGTATACAAGAAATCAGCAGTACTGGCTTCACCATCTGGGTTTAAATAGATAGTAGTGTGTGTTGTTAATTTATCAGGAAATATCTCAAGCATATCATCTGCTTGCAAAGAAATAATGGTATTAGTTGGGGTTATTGTCTCATTACTGTTTAGGATGGCTCTTGCTATGTGGTGCAGCTTAGTATTATCGATTGCTGCACTTACAGCTGTTGTAGTATTGCTAGCACTTAAATCATTAATTACAAATGCAGCATCAGCACCTATATAGTTAACTATTGCTATACTCATTTCAACTTTTTCAAGATCTACTGTTCCTGAAGAAATAAATTTAAAAACATCAGTATTTATATTTTCTGGCCCGTTTTCTAGAGTATCTCCACCAATATATCCTATGGCATATTCAGGTATGAAATTATATTCATTAAAAAGATAAAAGCTATCTACTTGATGGATGGTTTCAAGCTCCCCTGTTGAATCCAAATAAGCTGCTAGTGTTGCATAAATGGTATTTACTGTATCGCCACCTACCCTATTATTTTCACCAGTTAGATCCATAGTATAACCACTAAAATCAAAGACATACTGTGTCATCACACCATTGGTATTTGGGGGTACTTTAACACTCGTTTCGAACGATGCTCCATTTTTGGATAAAGATGGAATAGCATAAATAATTGTTCCTGTATCAGGTAATGTACTTAGAGCATTTATAGTTACAGTCCCATCTTTTATTCCTATTTCAGTTAATCTTGCTGACCCTAATTTAAATGATTGCTCTACGTTTTCTTCATGTAATAATTGATTAGGAAAATAGGCAGTAGCTTCCATTATTTGTATTTCAGTAATTGATATTTTAGTTGTCATTGCATCCGAGTAATTGATAGGAACTAGTCCGTTACTTGATTCAATATCCATATTATTGATTATTCCAACCATTTTATAATCTAAGGTTTCTCCGGCAATGGAAACACTCTCACTATAACTATTTCCACTTTCAATTAAGGGAGTGAAAAAAGTAGCTATCAAATTCAGATTTGTTGCGTTATATAAGGAAAAGCTTACATTGGAAATATCAGTTAGAAAGCCATTTGTAAGTTTTAAATTCAACATGCCATTGTAAAGGGTCATAGTCTGAAAATAATCGCTAGCATCAATAGGGATAGAATCATTCTGCACTATTCCTGCCATAGCAGGGATTTCTCTTTGGCTTCCATCAGGAAATAAAATGGTACCAAAAGGCAATTCACTAATTACGCTACCTATAGTAATAATTTGTTCAATAACTACATCATTAAAATTAACTGAATCAATTCGTATTGACTTTTCTTTTGATTTTGTTTCAAGAGTAATTAATGAATCATAATTTATATTTAATAAATCCTCTTGGTAAATTAAAGAGATATAACCTTCTTCATTTTCGACTATATTAAGGTTTGAATCAGATATCATGTTATCTATATTCATTTGAGAATGCACCAAAGGAATAATCATATCTACATCCCAAGTTGGGTTCTCTAATTCATGTTTGCAAGAAAAGAAAAGCAAAGTACAAAGAGTAAGGAGTATTATTTTATTCATTTTACAAAGATAAAATAATAATTAGAATATATAAAATTATAGTTTGTTACTAAAAGAATAAATACGTTACAAAAAGCATACATAATTAATTACTTTTTTAGCTTAGGAAAATTGGTTAATCAAAATCGATCTGCTTGCTCTATTTTACCATTATTAGCTTAAAGCTTATTTAATGGTTTTTAAATTGAATTTAAACAACACTATCAACTAAAGTGTATAAGTTTAAAAAAAGAAGTTTCATTTGATATTTTTAATCCATTATATACTTCCATGATGATATTTTATTATATAAAAATATGCGAATTTAAGCAATAGTGATAAACATCCAATACACTATTTTGCGCATCTCATGGTCAGGGGCTTTTTTGAAATAGCATATAAATATTTATAAATTAGTTTTAACTATTCTTAAAAAAGTTCGAACTTAGGAACAAGAAGCACACAAATAAAGCCAGTAAATATTAAGTGGGTTTTGTTTTTATTAAAGTGTTAGTTTTAGCATAATTACAAACAACACTAATTACACTATTTTACATTAAACACTAATTTTAAATTTTAATGTGACATTCTGTCCTAAAATTAACAATGGCACAGATTTTGCATATGAACTTATTTAATATAATCAATAAAAAATAAACAATGAAGAAGAATGGCAGTATTAACGTTCAAACCGAGAATATATTCCCAATAATTAAAAAGTTTCTATATTCAGATCATGAAATTTTTTTGAGAGAATTAGTTTCAAATGCAGTAGACGCTACTCAAAAATTAAAAACATTAAAATCTATTGGGGAATTAGATTCAGATATTAGCAAATTAAGAGTTGAGGTATTACTTAATAAGGAAGAAAAGACAATTACTATTAGAGATAATGGTATTGGCATGACAGAGGAAGAATTAGATAAGTATATTAATCAAATTGCATTTTCAGGTGCTGAAGAGTTTGTAAATAAATATAAGGATGCTGATACAAAGAATTCAATTATTGGTCATTTTGGACTTGGTTTCTATTCCGCATTTATGGTTGCAAAGGAAGTTGAGATCATCACTAAAAGTCAGAAGCCTAATAGCTCACCTGTAAAATGGATGTGCGACGGTTCGCCAAACTATACTGTTGAAGAAACAAAGAAGAAAACAAAAGGAACTGATGTAATTTTACATATAGCAGATGATTCAATTGAATTTTTAGATGAAAATAGACTTACTTTTATTCTAAATAAATATTGTAAATTTCTTCCAATTGAAATTAAGTTTGGAACTAAGACAAATAAAATTGACGATCCTAAAGGCAAGAAAGATGACAAAGGAGGTGTCATTAAAATTGATGAGATTTCGGATAACATTATTAACAATCCAAATCCAGCTTGGACTAAAACTCCTTCAAACCTAAAAGAAGAACATTATAATAGTTTTTACAAAGAACTATATCCTATGGAATTTTCTGACCCTTTATTCCATATTCACTTAAATGTTGACTTTCCTTTTAATCTTACTGGAATTTTATATTTCCCTAAATTAAAAAATAACTTAGAAGTACAAAAAAATAAAATTAATTTATATAGTAATCAAGTTTTTATTACTGATAATGTAGAAAATATAGTACCCGAATTTTTAACTTTATTACATGGTGTTATTGATTCTCCAGATATTCCATTAAATGTTTCTAGATCTTATCTTCAAGCCGATGGAAATGTTAAAAAAATAGCAAGTCATATTACTAAAAAAGTAGCTGATAAGCTATCAAGAATGTTCAAAAAAGATAGAAAAGACTTTGAACAAAAATGGGATGATGTTAAAGTGTTTATTGAATATGGCATGTTGACTGAACAAAAATTCTTTGATAAAGCAAAAGATTTTTCTCTTTACAAGAATACGAATAGCGAATATTACACATTCACTGAATTTACTGAAAAAGTAAAGCATTCTCAGAAAAATAAAGATGGGAAAACAATAGTTTTATACACAAATGATTCAAAAGAACAGCATAGTTTTGTTAAGACTGCAACAGATAAAGGCTATGAAGTTTTAGAGCTAGGAGGGCCTTTAATTAGTCATTTAATTAGTAAGCTTGAGGCAGACAATACGGATATTCAATTTACTAGAGTTGATGCAGATATAATTGATAAATTAATTGAGCAAGAAGAAACCACTATTTCAAAGTTATCTGATAAAGAACAAGAGAAGTTACAGAAAATGATTGAAGAAGGGGTCGATAAAGAAAAATTTACTGTTCAAGTTCAAAATATGTCAGCCTTAGATTCACCTATAGTTATAACTCAGAGTGAATTTATGAGAAGAATGAAAGAGCAGCAGCAATTATCTGGAGGGGGAGGTATGCAAATGTTTGGATCTATGCCTGAATCTTATAATTTAGCTATTAATTCAAATCACGATTTAATTGGTACAATACTTGAAGAGAAAACAAAGAAGAAAAGAACTAATTTAATTAGCCAACTTCTTGATTTAGCCCTATTGTCTCAGGGTATGCTAAAAGGAGAAGATCTTACTAAATTTATTTCTAGAAGTGTCAGTTTAATTAAATAAATCTATAACAGAATTTTACTTAAGGGGTTCAGTATAAATTTAATTTAAAAAGCTTTAAAGCTAGGACCGAAAGGTCAACAAAAACACACACTAATTTGAGTGGTTTTTATTATTTTAGCTAATATGAAAAAATTACTACCATTTTTTGCTTTATTTCTTTTGGTAAGTTGCTTTAAGCAAGTATATATAGCTGATAAAAAGAAACCATGCCCAACAACTAGAGATATTAACTACGTATGCGGTTCTGATAATATTACATATGTAAATCCATCATCAGCAAAATGCAATAAGATTTATATTTATACTAAAGGTAAGTGTATTGACTAATTTATGACGACTTATTTTTTTTAAAAAAGCTCCAAATAAGGACCGAGAAGTAAACAAAAAACCCACTCAAATGAGTGGGTTTTTTAAAGAACAGCTGTTATTTAATTATTAATCAGATATTTAAATATTTATCTTAATGATCAGCATGTTCTTCACAATGAATTTCAGAGTAAGCACCTGCAGCAATAGTGTCCATCCCAACAATTGTTTCTTCAATCGTATGAGTATATCCTGGTGCCTCAACAGTTTCTAAGTCAGTTCCACAAAACTCTCCAATCTCAACTTCTATTTCACCATTTGGTCCATCATATGCAATATGACATTCATGACAGTCTACTGAATCAGATTTTGAACAAGATGTAAAGCCTAAAGCTAGACATAGTGTTGCTACAGTTAATAAATTTGTTTTTTTCATTTTTTTCATTTTTTTTGTTTTTAATTATTAATATTGATACCTTAAGAAGCAATTAAGGTATTTCGCTTCATGAAAGCTCATCAGAATATTTTTAGAATTCATATTTTAATTTAACATTGAAAGATCTTCCTGGATTTGGTATGCCACCAGCAACACTTCTAATTCTTGATGTATGCGGTGAATATTCTTTGTTCAATAAATTATTTAAGCCGATACTAAACAGTAATTTATTATTAAATTTAAGACCAATTTGTAAATTAATTAAGTTATACGAATCTGTTAATTCCTCATATTCAGCAAAATCTTCTTGACTAAATTTGTAAATATGATATAAAGAGAAGTAATCAAGCTTATATGTAACTAATCTTGCATAATCATTAAAATCAAATAATATTTTTGTTTTAATACTATTTGCAGGAACCATAGCTAATCCATATTTATCATCTTTGTTCTTTGTTTGTAGAAATGAATATGACTGCTCTAAATGTAAATTGTGAAGTTGATGCGGGTGATAATGTAAATTCATTTCAAACCCTTTAATCTCCACTTTATCATACTGTATGTAGTTATATACTCTGAATGAACTATTGATTGAATCAGTTGGAGCGATAGAAATAAAATCAGAAATATTTTGTAAGAAAGGATTTAAAACAAAACCAAAATGCTCATTAGACCATTGGTATTTAAACTCAAACTGATTGGCATATTCAATATCTAAATTCTCATTTCCTAACTCATAACGATTTGTTCCATGGTGAACTCCATCTGAAAACAGTTCAGAAAAATGTGGTGCTCTGTAAGCTCCAGAATAAGTTAACCTAAATATATTATCCTGCATTTTATAAAATAATCCAGTTGAAAAACTAGTATTTGAAAATTTATTATCATAGTCTGTGTTAGATATAATATCTTCAGACTTTAAATTTTTATAATCATAACGAACTCCAGTATTAAATCCAAAATTATTTTTCTCATAATCTAAAATAAAATAAGGACCAATATTAAGAGATGATGCATCAGGTACTAGCCTTAAAAGCTGATTATTTTTATTATCAAGTACACTAATTTGAGATCCTAGATTAAAAGTTAATTTATTAGCTTTATATTGGATATTTGGAGTGATTTGAGTGTTTGATATCGTTAAATCAAATGCTGGACTAGTCCATTTTTCATATTCTTGAAGAGTATTTATAAAGTGACCAGCATGTAGACTTAATTTTACATCATTTGAAAGGTAATTTAACTTGTAGATAAATAGTTGATTATTTACAAACTGAGTTGGTCTAGTAGCTTTAAAATCATTACTAAAATCTAAAGACGAAGAAGAGATATCTGAAATATTAACATCTGCAGGATCAACATGAGCATGTGCTGGAATTCCAGCAATTTCAGAATTATATTGATACCTAAAGATATTTTGTAATTTTTTATATCTATGTGCTACAGAAAATTTAATTGCCTTTTTATTGAATCTAGAGTTAAATAGATAGGTGTTATTTGGAAGTCGATAATCAGATGATAATGAATACTGACCATAAAAATTAAAATAAAAATTATTTTTATTCCATTTAATTCCAAATTGACTACTACTTAAATAACTACTATTATTAAATTTTGTTGAAAAAAATCCCTTTAATTTATCAATAGAAATAAATGGAGAATCTTTAAAATATAATAAACCTCCTATAGCTTCAGATCCATACTTTAATGCACTAGAGCCTTTAATCAACTCTACTTCACTAAGGCCTAAATCAGTAAATCCTATTCCATGATCATTAGCCCATTGTTGATTATTTATTTGCATACCATTTAAATATGTTACAACTCTCATACCAGATAAACCTCTAACAACAACCTTTTGAATCCCCATTCCAGAAGAAATTATATCTACACCACTTAATTGAGTTAAACTTTCAACCATAGAATTATTCTTCAAAAAAACATTGTCTAAAGATTTTTTTTCAATATTTGTTAGCCTAGAATTACCTAATTCACTGTAGGACTCCACAACACCTACTTCATCCAAATTGATATGTAAATCCTCGAGAATTACTTTTAATTCTTGACCAGCTATATACTTAATAATTTTAGAGGCAAATCCAAACTTATAAAAGTGCAAGTGGCTATTATTTGGGATATCATATTTAGTAAGAAAAGTACCATCTTTTTCACTATACATGATTAAATTTTGGTCAGATAAAAACACACTAACTTCATTAATTGGAGTATCATAAGCATCTAGTATAATGCCCTTTGTTTGAGAAAAAAGTGTAAAAACATTCATCATAAAAAATGATGAAAAAATAAAAATTTTCATAAAAATAGAAATAAAATGAATAAATTTATTCTTAACTATTGCGGTTAAGAATCACTAGAATGTACTTTACATCTAGACTTAATAAATCTATATTATGAAAGGAGGGGATTTGTTTCGAGTGTTATTTGCATCAATTAAGTAAAGTGAAGTAAATAATTGAACTTCCTTTACAGTAAATGATTCTGAAAAAGTGTTAATCATATTATCTAATATTGCTGGTTTGCAATTAGAAAAATGATCACATAAAGGGCAACTTTCTTCTGAACTTATTATATGAGAATCGTGAGAGCACTCAGAAGTATTAAAAGAATTAACATCAAGATTCTCACAAATTGGTAAATCCTGATGATGATGATGATGATGATGGTTATCGTCATCATGATTGTGAGATGAAAGAATAGATGAAGAGCCAAATAAATAAATTACCAACATTAGAATACTAATGAACTGATTAATTATTTTTTTATTTATTTTCACTTCGCAAAATTATACATAAATATTAATATAAATCTACAATCACTATTATAATTTTATAAAAAACCATTTACACTGTAATTATTTGATTATCAAGATAAGTTGAGAAAAATACTGAATGGCAAAAAAATTAGAATATGGCATTTTACTACACCACTAATTTAAATCTAAAGAATTACTACATCATTGCAACACTGAAGAAAAGCTAGTGAAAAGTTAAGGTTTGGACAAATTTTGTACCTTTAAGAGAGAAGGAAAAAATTCATTTATTCTACATGTGTTCTAAAACCCCTTTTTTTAAGCATAAAAAAAGACCCTAAAAGGGTCTTCTATTTCTAGTAGCGTGAGGGAGATTTGAACTCCCGACCTCAGGGTTATGAATCCTGCGCTCTAACCAACTGAGCTACCACGCCAAAACGGTTGCAAATATATTATTTTCACTTAATCTGAAATATTTTTTAGAAAAAAATTATGACCTACCTTTTTCTTCTAATAAACTAGTATAATGTTTAAGCGATCTAAGAATTAAAACAAGAATAATAGTCCCAACTAATATCATTACTGTGTAATCAGATATACTCCAATTATTAGTACTAAAATAAGTTCTTAAAACCTCAATAAATGTAAAGCCTACAACAGCCGCTAATACACTAGCATACTCTCTTCTGAGTACTGTAATTATTGAAAATTTAGTATCTGATTTCTTGAAATTTAAAATTGATGGCAAAAATGCAGGCAATTTAGAAGCCCAATTTAAATAATATGCTCCAAATTTATGTTCTAAGAATCGTTCCTCAGCAAACATAATTCTTTCATAATATATCCAAAATAATAAACTCATAATAATAGCAAAATAAATATTAAAAGATGCTAAAGATATTCCTAGCCAAATAAGGTAATTTCCCAAGTAAAGCGGATGCCTCACCATAGAATACATTCCTGAAGAGTTTAATACATCAGCAACTTGCTCTTTTGTATTTCTTCCACTAGTACCTTTAGGAGTAGTGCCTATGGTATAAAAACGAACCAAAAAACCTAAAACAGAAATTGAAATTGCTGTAAATAAAAAAACATCATATTCCTTATAATTGATTAGTGTGTAATCTGTTAAGTAAATAAATGGTACCGATAAAATAAAAAGAAGTACAGGAAATTGACCTCTGTATTTAAATAAAAAATTACCTTGTTTTTCGAATGAATGTACTAAAGCCATAAATAATATAGTATCTTTGTAAAATAAGTTTGCAAATTTATTAAATATATGCCAGAATTAATCAAATATTCATTAGAATTTCCTATAAATTCATCAGTAAGTATCTTATACAAACGACTTAGCACACCTAGTGGTTTAGCTGAATGGTTTGCTGATGATGTAATAGTTAAGAACAAAATATTTACTTTTTTTTGGGAAGGTAGCGAGCAAGAAGCAAAATTATTAAAGTTAAAAACTGATCATTTTATTCGCTTTAAATGGGAAGACAATGATACAAAAGAAGATTATTTTGAGTTTCTCATCCAAATTGATGATATGACTTCAGATGTCTCATTAATTATTACTGATTTTGCTGAAGATGAGCAAGACCAAGAAGAACAAACTAATCTATGGAGAAATCAAATTAGTCTTCTTAAAATGGCTATTGGTTCATAATTCTTAATTCATCTTCTCTATGAAGCGGTTACACCTTTTTCTAATCAAAGCGTTTATAAGGTCATTTATAGCAACATTTTTTATTGCAATTTTTTTATTATTAATGCAATTCCTATGGAAGTATATTGACGACCTAGTAGGAAAAGGGCTTGAATTCACGCAAATTGCTGAACTTATCTTTTACGCATCAGCTCGTTTTGTTCCTATAGCACTACCTATTGCTATGTTACTTTCATCTGTAATGGTATTTGGAAAACTTGGAGAAAATTATGAGCTTGCAGCCCTAAAGGCATCAGGAATATCCCTTATTAGGATACTCTTTCCTCTAACAATTTTTGTGATTATTATAAGCTATTCTTCTTTTCTATTTTCAAACTATGTAATGCCGATTGCTAATCTTAAAAATGGAAGCATGATATATGACATCCAAAAAAAGAAGCCTGCATTGAACATTAAAGAAGGGATATTTTATAAAGATATTGAAGGTTTTAGCATTAAAGTAACTAAAAAGGATGATGACGGTAAAACTTTAAAAAACATCATTATTTACGATCATACAGCAAATAATGGTAACGATAAAGTTATAATTGCTGAAATTGGAGTAATGCAATTAACGAAGGATGAGCAATTTTTGGAGCTAATTTTATACAATGGTCACTCTTACATTGATATTGCTAAAAATAACAGAAAAGCTAAAAAACCTTACAGAACTACCCATTTTAAAGAAGATTTAATACGGTTTAATTTATCCAGTTTTAGTACAATGAACAATAGTGTGGATTTATACAAAGGACATTATGCCATGTTAAGCAACAAACAATTAGCTATGGCTATCGACTCCTTAAATTTGAAATTTAAAGAAAGAAAAGAAACTTTTAAAATTAACATTGTAGATAAATATAATTCGAAATCAGAAATGGATAGCTTGGTTGTTTTAGATGACTTAAGTTTATTAAAGCAAAAGCAACAGTTTGACATAGCAATTAATAAATTGAAAACTATTAAATCAATTGTGAAATCTAATAAGGATGATTTGGAATACCGCAAAATAATTATTACTAAACACAAAATAGAATGGCACAGAAAAATCAGTTTAGCTGTGGCATGTTTATTATTATTCTTGGTAGGATCTTCCATGGGAGCAATCGTTAGAAAAGGAGGTTTTGGACTTCCTGTTTTAATTTCAGTATTCTTTTTTATAATATATCATGTGCTAAGTATGATTGGTGAAAAATCAGCAAAGGATTTGAGTATGCAAGCCTATGAAGGTATTTGGTTGGCTAATATAGTTTTTTCACCAATTGCATTATTTTTACTTTACAAGGCAAAAAATGACTCTCAATTATTTGATTTTAGTTCTGTGTTTAAAAGAATTATTTCTTTAAATAAATAGAAAATATTATGTATAGTTTTTTAAAAATAAAGCTATACATAATATTTTTTTTGCATATCTTTGCAAAAGTTAAGATAAGGAAATAATCGCTTAATTAAAAGTAAAGAATAAAGTAAATCTTAGTATTTTTACCATCTAAAATTATGATATGAGTTTCAATACTATAGAAGAAGCAATTAAGGATATTAAAGCCGGCAAAATAGTCATTGTTATTGATGATGAAAATAGAGAAAACGAAGGCGATTTTGTTGCTGCAGCTGAAATGGCAACTGCTGAAATGATTAACTTTATGGCAACACATGGTAGAGGATTGATTTGCACTCCCTTACTCGAAAGTAGATGTAAAAAGTTAGGATTGGAATTGATGATTGGGAAAAATACAGCAGCCTACGAAACTCCATTCACTATTTCAGTCGACTTAATAGGTCATGGCTGCACTACAGGTATTTCTGCTTCTGATAGAGCTAAAACAGTAAAGGCACTTGTTGACCCTAACATTGATCCTAATGAACTAGGTAAGCCTGGGCACATCTTCCCTTTGAAGGCGCGAGAAGGAGGTGTTTTAAGAAGAGCAGGACATACTGAAGCTGCTGTTGATTTAGCTCGTCTTGCAGGGCTAGAACCAGCAGGTGTTATTGTAGAAATATTAAATGAGGATGGTTCAATGGCAAGAACCCCTGAATTACATAAAATTGCTGAAAAGTTTAATTTAAAATTTATAACAATTAAAGACTTAATAGAATATAGAATGAAAAATGAATCATTGATAACCGAAGAAGCTGAAATACAATTACCAACTGATTATGGTAATTTTAAAATGAAAGCATTTAAACAAACAACCAACGGTCAATTACATTTAGCCATCTACAAAGGAGAATGGAAGGCAGATGAGGACGTACTTGTAAGAGTACATTCATCTTGTATGACGGGAGATATATTTGGCTCATGCAGATGCGATTGTGGACCTCAATTGCAAACAGCGCTAAAACAAATTGAAACTGAAGGTAAGGGCGTTCTAGTTTATATGAATCAAGAAGGTAGAGGCATTGGTCTACTTGGTAAGCTAAAAGCATATGAATTACAGGAAAAAGGACGTGATACTGTAGAAGCAAATACCGAGTTAGGATTTAATGCTGACGATAGAGATTATGGTGTTGGGGCACAAATTCTAAGAGCAATGAAGATAAGTAAAATTAGATTATTAAGTAATAATCCTAAAAAAAGAGTTGGGCTTATTGGCTATGGAATTGAGATTACTGAAAGTGTTGCTTTAGAAATAGATTCTAATATTCATAATGAATTTTACCTAAAAACAAAAAGAGATAAGATGGGTCATGCTCTTAAAAAGTTAAATGATTAAAAAACCTATTATTTTAGGAATAGAATCATCATGTGATGATACTTCTGCTGCTATTTTACAAGGACAAAAAATATTATCAAATATTGTAGCTAATCAACAGATACATTCATTACATGGTGGAGTTGTCCCTGAGCTAGCTTCAAGAGCACATCAACAAAATATTATTCCTGTTGTAGATGCAGCAATAAAAAAAGCAAATATAAACAAAGAAGATATTTCGGCTATTGCCTTTACAAAAGGTCCTGGTCTATTAGGTTCACTTTTAGTAGGAAGCTCATTTGCAAAATCCTTTGCTATGGGTATGAATATTCCTCTTATAGCTGTAAACCATATGCAAGGTCATATACTCTCCCATTTTATTGATGAAGGAAAAGCTATGCCCGAATTTCCATTTTTATGTCTTACGGTTTCAGGAGGACACACTCAAATTGTAAGAATTGAAAGCACTATAAATATGCAAGTAATTGGCACAACTATTGATGATGCAGCAGGAGAGGCTTTTGATAAATCGGCAAAGATATTAGGACTACCCTACCCTGGAGGACCACACATTGATAATCACGCGAAAAAAGGAAATATTCATGCTTTTGAATTTGGAAAACCTAAAATAAAAGAGTTAGATTTTAGCTTTAGCGGACTTAAGACTTCTATCCTTTATAAAATACAGAGTAACTTACAGAAAAATCCAAGATTTATTGAGGAAAATTTGGAGGATTTATGCGCTTCTATTCAGCATAGTATTGTAAGTATTTTACTTAATAAGTTAGAGAAAGCAATAAAAATAACTGGTATAAAACAATTAGCAATAGCCGGTGGTGTATCTGCTAATTCCTATCTTAGAGTTGAATTAGAAAAATTAGCGAAAGATAAAGGATATCAGCTTTACATTCCAAAGTTTGAATACTGTACTGACAATGCTGCTATGATTGCTATAACTGGTTATTTTAAATATTTAGATAAAGATTTTGCTGATCAAAGTGAGACTCCTTCAGCTCGCCTATCCTTTTAAAAATTTAATTGTCACATCAATTGCTTCTTGCAAATCTTTTGGGAATTTTTCTAAAGCATAAGGATGAAAACCTCCTAAAACATGATTAGCTCCATCAATAATATGTAAGTCTATATCTGGATTCCAACTTTTAATATTCACAGCTTCACTAAGCAAAACAGTAGGGTCTTCATTACCATGTACAAGTAAATGAGGAATACTCATCTTAGATACCGCATTTTGGATATTTAAGCGCTTAGCAAATTTAATGCAGTTTTCGTAAAACTGAAAGTACATTGGCATATTCTGTTTTGTTCTGCCATTATAAATATAGGCAACACCTAATTCTTTCCATTTAACTAATTTTTCTTTTTTAGGTAATCTTTCCAAAAAATTAGAAGGAGAGGCCCATGAAATTACTTTTTTTACCCTAATATCTTCAGCAGTTTTTAACATAACAATACTACCACCTCTACTATGTCCAAATAAGGAAATTTTTGATGTATTAATTTCTCCTTTTAGCTCCTGACAATTCTCTATCCAATCCAATACTAAACTTAAATCATCTAATTCCTTACAGAAATTATTATTTCCAAAGGCTTTCAAATCACAAAAATTAACTGGGTCGTTTGTTGTTGTTCCGTTAAATGAAAAATTGAATTTAACAAACACAATATCATTATCTGCAAAATGATTTGCAATTTTATTAAAGGGTCCCCAATCCTTAAATCCTTTAAATCCATGACAGAAAACAACTACTTGCTTAGCATGTGCATTTGCTTTAAAAGTAGCATCAATCAAAATAGGCTTACCTGCAGAGCCATCAATAATTAAGTTGTTAAGCTTTTGTATCATCTAACAAATATAAAAAAACCGAACAAATGTTCGGATTTTCTTTTAGCAAATATTTAAATACTATAGTCTAATAAGGTAAATTAATTTTCTTCTCTACTGATCCATCATCATATATGTAAAAAAGTGGCTTACTTTTAGTCGCTTGACTTTCATGACCTAATACATCAATAATTTTTACTAGCCTTCTGTTATTATTTACTGCATCTTTATCGGTTACTGCTAATACCTGACTCACTACCCTCACACTATCCATAACAACTGCTACTAAAGGTGCATCATTCCCATCTGTTTGTACATCACCTATATTCTCAACTATATTAAAACCATTTATTGTAGTTCCAAAAACAGGATGCTTGGAGCTTAAAGGAGCTTTATTAAAATCAAGATAAGTGTTATTTACCAAATTAATGAAGAATTGACAAGTACCCGTGTTAGGGCCAGAATTTGCCATAGAAATTGTTCCTACTGTATTACTTAATGAAACATCAAATTCATCAACAATCGTTGGAGGAGAAGGAATACCATCACCCCCTTGAATCATAAAATTATCAATTACTCTATGAAAAATAACCCCGTCATAAAACTTTTGATTTACAAGATTAACAAAATTACTTACTGTATTAGGCACTATGGTATCATAAAGCGCTAAATTTATAGTACCATAATTTGTATAAATAACTATTTCAGTTTGAGCTTTAGCCGAAAAAGATAAAAGCATAATAAATAAGGGTAGTAGTAATTTCATATGTGTAAATTTATATTGTTAATTTTATATCACTCGATAACTATCATTTTCTTAACAGTACCATCATCGTACCTATACATTAGTGGTAAATTGTAAGTTGGGTTCGTTTTTCTACCCAATAGATCCGTAACGTATAATAATTGATTAGGCGCTTTCAATTCATCAATTACTGTATTTATGTTTACCGTAATACTAATCGTTAGGGTATCCTGAATACAGGCAGTATTAGTAATAGCAGTAAGGATGACCGTATAACTACCATTTAAAGTATACTTATGAGTGGGATTCTCATCTGTTGAAGTTATTCCATCACCAAAATCCCATAAGACACTTTCGTAATTTGAAGAAAGATTTGTAAAGGAAATACTATCATTATACTGCTGAAAACCAAAATCTGCATTAAAAACATTCCAAACCCCAAGACTATCTAATACTGTACTGCTTCCAATTTGCTGTAAGATATATGCGCTAGCCGAATCAATAGCATTTGGCCAATATGTACTGCCAACTGCACTCTTTTTAAAGATGCTGGAATAAAAAGTACACGCCGCCAAATAACTTCCATAAATACTAGGATGGCTATTGTCAGAAGAATACAAATTTAGCGTACTGTCTATTTCAATGAATTTTTTCCAAGCCATACCTACTGGCGAACAGCTAGCATTATGTAGAAATGACATATCCAAATAATTTTCACGTAACCTTTGCTGCATACCCAAATAGGTGCAAACAGGTGGGTAAAACTGACAATTACTCTGATCACCATACTTCCTACCCCAAGTCATAAAAAATAAAGGTTCAGTACAGCTTGAGTTAGCAAAAATAGAATCTACTAAAATTTCAGCATAAGGATAAGAATCACTAGCTACTTGAAAGGGAGAAAATGAAAGTTCTTGGCTTTGGGCTTGTAAAACAACATAATCCCATTGCTGCTGATTAATTTTGTTAAGTGTTTGTGTATTTGTGCTATGTGCATTAAAGTTAGAACCTCCAGGAGTACTACTTTCATGCACTAAGGTATCACCAAAGGACAAGGCTATTTCATTTACAAGGTCAGGTAAATTATTATAATAAGTATACGAATTTCCTATAAAAAGCACTTCTTTTTTTAATTGACCAAAACTTAAAAGAGGAAGGATTAGTAAAAGAAAGAAACTCTTTTTCATATTACTCAATAATAAAGTTTTTTTCTACAGTTCCGTTTTCATAAATGTAAAACAAAGTAGAGTTATTTGACTCAATTACTTTTCTTCCTAATACATCAACAACTTTTATTAGTTTTCCTTTTTCAATTTTTGATTCTTCAGAAATAGCACTTGGTGCTTTTGTTATCGAAAATTGATCAAAACCAGCTTCAACCCAATGCCCTCCTAACGCATCCCAATCAGCTGTTTCAATAATTAACTGCATAGTAGTTGTAGGCGCTATATATTCTGAAATATCCAAAGAATTATAATTCCATTGTCCTAAATTTGGAGAATTACTAGTAATAGTTTCTAATACACTAACAGTACTTCCATTTGAGATGCTAATAGTTAAACTATCATTAGGTACTCCTCCCCAAGGGAAACCATTTTGAAACCATGAAGAATAATTAATATAATGAATTTGATTTGCACTTAAATCAAAAATTGGAGAAGTTAGTATAGTATTAAAGTCATCCACATCATTATCCCCAATTTGTCCACCTGCAAGTAAACCCGTTACATAAGCAAAATCAGTACAATCTCCACTAACATCTCCGTTTGGATTATAATTTACTCCTTGATCATTAGTTCCTTCAGGAAGCCCTCTCTCCCAAATCCCATCACTAGCTGAAGTTACTCCTCCACTTACAGTCCAACCAAAATCAAAAGTAAAATCATCATAATATCCTTGTTCTAAAGTAATAGTATTGATTGTAGAAGGGATAATATATTCATTATCACAAGTAGTAATATATCCCCAAAGTCCAGCTATAACTTCATAATTTCCTTCATACATATTATTGATTGTATAGTTACCATTAGCATCAGTTGTTGCATTAAAAGTAAAGTTATTATTAAAAACAACTACATCAGCACTAGCAATACCATTTCCCAAAACATCAACTACCATACCGCCTGCATTAAAGGCAACTAATGGTTGAAGGGCAGCATCCAAAATAGTAATAATCCCATTTGTTAAGCTAACAGACAAAGTATCGGCCAAATAACCAGGTTTTGAAAATACAACATCATAATTTGCTGCGTTAGCCGTACCACTAACATACTCTCCAAGCAGATTAGAAGATGAATTATTCAATAATACAGTATTTAATATCTCAATAGTTGCGCCATTAAGGTTATTTCCATTTGATGCGTCTGTTACATTCCCTTCCAAATAACAAGCTTGAACAAAACCTCTTTCATAAATCATTAGTTTTGCCGATTGATTTGCACTACTATTTATCTCAGAAGAGATAATTAATCCTGAAGGTAAAAATGGATACGTCCCCCAACAACCATCAAAACCATTTCCAGCTCCTGAATAAGAATCATAATGAGCAACCTGAATCATGTTATTAGGATGGGTGATATCATGTACAGTCGTTCCATCCCGATAGTAAGAAGTAATCAAAAAGTTGCCATCAACATGTGTATTATGCGGTATTGATAGTTCTCCTGGATTAGATTGAATTCTATCTACTTCTTGTATGTTATTAATATTTGAAATATCATATGCCGCTAAATAAGCATCTGATTTTTCGTCAGTAGTAAACACAAAATCACCATCATCACTTATCCAAGCATTATGTGTAAAAGCATTTGGTGTGCTATGCGTTCCTAATGTACTAGGATTATTTTTATTACTTACATCCACAACAAATAACTCACCTGCATAAATACAACCTGCATACATAGTATCTCCCCTAACCATTCCATCATGGATGTATTCATCATCCCACTCTCCTAAATAAACAGGTGCAGTTGCATTTGCAGCTACATCCAAAAAGATAGCTCCATCAGAAGGACTTCCACCAGTTGCTGAAGAAGCTCCAAAAATATAACAGATTCCATTTTCATCAATAAATAAATTATGTGCTGCTGTAAACTCTACTGAACTTCCATTAGTTGGGTGTGTGAAATTACTAACATGCCAATAAGTTCCTCCAGTCATATCTGTCAAATCAACAATTAATAAACCAGCATCTGCCTCTGTAGTAATGTACGCAAAATTGCCCCAAGTTTTCACATCTCTCCAAGTGGAATTAATATCTGATATATAAAATTCTTGAACAGGGTTTGTTGGATTAGAAACGTTAACACAAGCAAAACCATCATTTAGTCCAATAAGTGCATATTCATTTCCACTACCATCTACCCAACCCCAAATATCACTACCCTCAGTTGTTGGCCACTCATAACTACCTACAAAACTTAAATTAAAATTGCTTTGCCCCCATGCCATTAGTGGCATCATTAGTACTAATATTATTCTTTTCATTACTTGTTTTTTTTTACAAAGATAAAGGAAATTCGTACTCAGTGCAAGTAGGTGTTTTCTAATCTTATGTGTTCAATTATAGCTCTAGCGTTATCTGACCTTCAGATTCGTTATCATCCTTAGGTTTTATTTGTTCAACTGATTCATTGGTTATATTCAGCTCAATCTCATTTGTAACATTTTCTATTATTTCCTCAGTTAATTCAGGAACAATTTCGTGCTCAATAACCTGAGAAACTACTTCCTCCTGTTTAATATCAATAATCTTAGTGTAAGGCAATGGATCTAATAAATTAATCTCTTTAATCTTTTTTGAAGTTAGTTTATTTCCCAAAGCTTTCTCACCTTTTACAGAAATAAAATCCTCCAGATTAATTATTTCTGTTTGCCTGTCTTTTCCTTTTTCCTTCTGAAAAATTAATTCTACTTGAGGCCTCCAATCAGTACTAACTAATACTAGTTTACTTTCCTGATGTTCAGTTATAAAACTAAACTTACTCAAGGCATTTTCAACTAAAAATCTTTTTATATAATGAGCTTTCTTTATTCCATCAAAATAGATAGCGGTAACTGGCTTTTTAGTGTTATTTTGTTCTATTAGAATCATATCCTCATCAAAATGATTACTAATATCAAAAGACTTTAGTTCCAATTCCCCACTTTGCTTAATCGTCAATATTTTATCTTGCGCTTTAAAAGCCCCTAGCAATTCACCTCTACCTTCAACATTTAGTCTTTGTACATTATCGTCAAACCATATCTTACGAGCTGAAAGAGTAGAAATACCTTCTGATTTTAGTTCAATTTTCCGCACAGAATTTTTTGAAACAATATTTCCACCTGCTCCTTTACCTTTTATAGATAATGATGAAAAATCAATATCAATTTTTAAGGTTTTTAATTTGGCTAATTTTTTAAGATGTACAGTTACTGTTTCAGCCTCACCATTGGGGTTAGCTGTAAAATAAACCACCTTACTTCCTTTCTCGGACTTGGTTAAATTATAATCCTTTCCTCTAGTAATTGATGTGACAGGAAAACGTTTCATCATAGTGTTTGCTGACGTACCGTCTTTATATATCATATTATAAATCGTACGCTCATCTTTCTTTTTAAAGACTGCACAATGGATTATATCCTTACCTACAAATACCTTATTATCTACCTTTACCACTTGCATTACTCCATTTTTTCGAAATACAATAATATCATCAATATCAGAACAATCGCAAACAAACTCATCCTTACGCATAGCTGTACCTATAAAGCCTTCTTCCTTATTTATATATAGTTTTTTGTTTGCCACTACTACTTTTGTAGCATCAATGCTTTCAAAAATTTTAATTTCAGTTTTACGCTCTTTTCCTATTCCATATTTCTTTTTCAGATTTTTAAAATAGTCAATAGCATAACCATTAAGATTAGCCAAGAGTTCTTTAATTTCAGCTATCCTGTCTTCAAGTTTCAATAACTCTTCTTTTGCTTTATTAAGGTCAAACTTAGTAATTTTCTTAATTTTTATTTCTGTTAGTTTCTCTACATCCTCATCCGTTACTGGACGCAATAAATATTTTGTAAATGATTTAAGTTCGGTATGAATTGTATTAATAATTTCTTTCCAATTATCCAGCTCTTCAATCTTATGATAAATTCTGTTTTCGATGAAAATACGCTCTAATGATGAATGATGCCATTTTTCTTGTAATTCATTCAAGTTTACTTCCAGCTCTTGCTTTAGCAAATTAAGTGTGTGATCAGTAGATTGTTGTACTAATTCAGAGATCCCTAAAAATTTAGGTGTATTGTCCTCAATAACGCATGAAAGTGGTGAAATAGAAACCTCACAATCGGTAAAACGATATAAAGCATCTATCGTCTTATCTGGTGAGATACCAGGGGGAATAGTAATTGCAATTTCTACATTTTCAGCCGTATTATCTTCTACCTTTTTTATCTTAATTTTCCCTTTCTCGTTTGCTTTTAGTATTGAATTAATCAATGTGGTGGTTGTGGTAGAAAAAGGTAATTCTGATATAATAAGTGTATTTTTATCTTCTTGAAATATTTTTGCTCTAACCCTTACTCTACCTCCTCTTTTCCCATCATTATATTGACTAAAATCAGCAGAACCACCTGTTAAAAAATCAGGATAGATCTTTGGTTTCACCCCTTTTAATACTTTTATAGAGGCATCTATTAGTTCATTGAAATTATGAGGTAATATTTTTGTAGAAAGTCCAACTGCAATCCCTTCTACTCCATGGGCTAATAGAAGCGGGAATTTAACAGGTAAGGTCTGCGGTTCTTTTCCTCTACCATCATAAGATGATGACCATTTTGTTATTTTTTTATTGTAAACTACATCAAGTGCAAAGGGCGTTAAACGAACCTCAATATATCTAGGTGCAGCCGCCCTATCTCCTGTAGCTGTATTCCCCCAATTTCCTTGCATGTCCAGCAGTAATTCCTTTTGCCCAACTTGTACCATAGCATCACCAATTGAAGCATCACCATGAGGGTGGTATTTCATAGTATGACCAATTACATTTGCTACCTTATGATACCTTCCATCATCTAATTCCTTTAAAGAATGAAGTATTCGCCTTTGTACAGGTTTTAATCCATCATAAACATGAGGTACAGCACGCTCAAGTATTACATAGGAAGCATAGTCCAAAAACCAGTTTTGGTACATTCCTGAAAGATGAATTATTTCCTGTTCACCTTCATTTTTATTTGCAATTCCATCTTCTTCCATTAGCTATTTTTTGCAATTATTTTTTCTAAAATTTTACTTATTCTAAGTTCCTCTCTTTCTGATAAAAACGATAAATTAAAACGCTTTACTATTGTTTTTCCTGAATCACTCTTAATTTTTATCATTAAGGTTTTATTAAATGAAAAAGAACGATTAAAAAAAGAAAAACCTACAAACATATCATGAGATATATCAATGTAATCTTTAGGATTAAAAACACTAAAAACTGTTCGGTAAATTTTAATATCAATTACATAAGAGTCAATTTTTAAAGTATAATAATTAATACGAGCTATTACAAAATAGAATAAAATAAGTGCTGAAAAAAAAATATAAACAATATTATTAAACAAATAATCTCCAAAAGCTAAGTTAGGGAAAGTATATACTATGACACTAACCACTATAGGGATAAATATAAGTAAAAGCATTACTAGGAAAATAATTATTGAATATTTCCTGTTGTTTGATTTTAAACTTATTCTAGGCATCAATTATATCTTCTTCAACTCTCAAATTCTCAATTATAAAATCTTGTCTTTCTTTAGTGTTTTTTCCCATATAGTATTTTAACAAATCCTGAATAGTCACCTCTTTGCCTAATATTACTGGGTCCAAACGCATTTTTTCACCAATAAAATGTTTAAACTCATTTGGCGATATCTCTCCTAAACCCTTGAATCGAGTAATTTCAGCATTAGCACCAATTTCAGCAATTGCATCTATTCGCTCTTGTTCATTATAACAGTAAAAGGTTTTCTTTTTATTACGCACCCTAAATAGTGGTGTTTCTAATATATAAACATGTCCTTCTTTTATTAATTCAGGGAAAAACTGCAAAAAGAAAGTAATTAATAAAAGGCGAATATGCATTCCATCTACATCAGCATCAGTAGCAATTACTATTTTATTATATCGTAAATCATCTATTCCTGTTTCAATATTTAAGGCAGCTTGAAGTAGATTAAACTCCTCATTTTCGTACACTACCTTTTTACTTAACCCAAATGAATTTAAAGGTTTACCTCTTAAACTAAATACTGCTTGAGTTTTTATATCACGCGTTTTGGTAATGGATCCAGAAGCTGAATCTCCCTCAGTAATAAATAGAGTTGAATCAGCTCTATTTTCTTTCTTTTGATCATTGTAATGAACTCTGCAATCCCTTAGTTTTTTATTATGTAAACTGGATTTTTTTGCTCTTTCTCTAGCTAATTTCTTAATACCCGCCATGGCCTTACGCTCATGTTCGGCCAGTTGTATTTTTTGTTGTATTGCGTCAGCAACATCAGAATTTTTATGCAAATAATTATCCAATTCCTTTTTTAGGAAATCCTGAATAAAAGTAAGTACCGTTACCCCGCCTGGCTCCATTTCGGTTGACCCTAGTTTAGTTTTGGTTTGCGACTCAAATATAGGTTCAATTACTTTTATACTTACTGCTGCATTTACCGCTTGCCTTATATCTGCAGCATCATAATTTTTACCATAAAAATCTCTTATAGTTTTGGCAAATGCTTGCCTAAAAGCAACTTGATGTGTACCTCCCTGCACAGTATGTTGCCCATTAACAAAAGAGTAATACTGTTCAGAATATTGATTTTTACAATGCGTTATTGCCACCTCAATATCTTCACCTTTTAAATGAATAATTGGATACAACATTTCAGCATCAGTTCTTTGTTCCAAAAGGTCAAATAGTCCATTTTCAGAATAAAAACTTTCACCATTAAACATTATTGTTAACCCTGGGTTTAGATAACAATAATTCCACATCATTTTCTCTATGTACTCATTAATGAATCTGTATTTTCCAAACAGTTCTTCATCAGGAATAAAGGTAACTTTAGTACCTTTCCTACTACTATTTTCTTGTATTGGTTCTTCATTTATGATGTTTCCTTGCTCAAACTCAACTAACTTACTTTTCCCATCACGGATGGAACGAATACGGAAATAAGAGGACAGGGCGTTTGCTGCCTTTGTCCCAACTCCATTAAGACCAACTGATTTTTTAAATACTTTAGAATCGTACTTAGCTCCTGTGTTAATTTTTGACACACAATCCACTACTTTTCCAAGTGGAATTCCTCTACCATAATCACGAACTGAAAGCTTATTATTTTTAACGGTAACCTCAATAGTCTTTCCATTTCCCATCACAAACTCATCAACGGAGTTGTCAATCACCTCTTTTAAAAGTATGTAAACTCCATCGTCAGGTGAGGATCCATTACCCATTTTCCCAATGTACATTCCAGGGCGTAATCGGATATGCTCCTTCCAGTCTAGCGATCGGATACTATCCTCATTATAATTTTCTTCAGCCATTTTTATACTTGTTTACAACTACCATTTTGATAGAAAGCAAATATAAAATACTAATGAATTTATTTTCAACAACTAGAAATGCGTTATCAACAGGGTTTTCAACTTAAAATAGTGAATAATATTTTTTTTAACTATCCTAATTGAATTGTGAATATTAAAAGATGAATAAGTAATTTAATACTCAGTTTATCCATTATAAGTTTAACTAATGAGAGGTATAATTTCAAAATGTATGATGTTTATGGCTTTTAGATAAGAGTTTATCTTTTGGATATTTTATTTGCAGAAATAGTTTTCTGTCTACTACATTTAAATCTGGTTATTTCTGTGTTTCTAATTTTAATGTGCTTACTACTTACTCCACTGTTAACTCTTTTCCTCCATAAATTAAAACTAGACCTTTTAAGCTCTTGACGCATTATTACAATAACATCCTTTTCTGACATGTTAAATTGATATTCAATAGCCTCAAATGGAGTTCTATCCTCCCAAGCCATCTCAATAATTCTGTTAAGATTTCTTTCTGAAATAACTAAATCTACATTCAATATTTTTTTAATCATAATTAAAAATAAGATTATTCAAATCCAAATTAATTTAAAGAAAAAGTTTAGACATTAAATCGAAAATGCATGATATCACCATCTTTTACTACATAATCCTTTCCTTCTACTGAAAGTTTCCCATTATCCTTACACGCTTGTTCGGACCCTAAAGCAACAAAGTCATTATAAGCCATTACTTCAGCTCTAATAAATCCTTTTTCAAAATCAGTATGTATTACTGCTGCAGCCTGTGGCGCCTTAGTACCCTCAGTTATTGTCCAAGCTCTTACTTCTTTTACTCCTGCGGTAAAGTAAGTTTGTAGTTTTAGTAATTTATAAGTAGATTGTATCAAATAATGCACACCAGGCTTTTCAAGTCCTAGTTCTTCTAAAAACATTAATTGCTCTTCAACATCTTCTAATTCTGCAATTTCCGCTTCAATAGCCGTAGCGATTAAAAGCACTTCAGCATCTTCATTTCTTACGGCTTCTCTTACGGCAGTAACATGCTTGTTACCAGTTTTTACCGACTCTTCATCAACATTACACATGTACATTACAGGCTTTGCTGTTATAAGTTGTAACATTTCAATTATTTCTATTTCATCCTTAGTTGCCTTTAAACTTCTTGCGGAATTTCCTGCTTCCAAATGAGCAATATATTTCTCACAAGTAGCTAATATTTTTTGTCCTTCTTTATCGCCTGATTTTGCAGTACGCACATTTTTATCACGCAATTTCTCCAAAGCTTCCAAATCTTTTAATTGCAATTCCATATCAATTGTTTCTTTGTCCCTTACTGGGTCAACTGATCCATCAACATGTATAATATTATCATCATCAAAACACCTTAACACATGTATTATGGCATTGGTTTCTCTGATATTTCCTAAAAATTTATTTCCTAACCCTTCTCCCTTGCTAGCTCCTTTTACAAGGCCGGCAATATCCACAATTTCAACTGTGGTAGGCATTACTCTTTCAGGTTTTACTATGGCAGATAAAGCCTCTAGTCTATCATCAGGAACTGACATAATTCCCACATTAGGTTCAATAGTACAAAAAGGAAAATTTGCTGACTGTGCTTTTGCTTTTGACAAACAATTGAATAATGTTGATTTCCCAACATTCGGTAATCCTACAATTCCACATTTTAACGCCATAACTAATATTTTTTAAGGACGGCAAAGATAGAAATTGTTAATACTTGTTTGTTGTTTGTTTAAGAAAAAAATCCCATATAAAACGCCCAACATTTAGTTGAGCGTTTTCATTAGGATGCAATAGCAAATCTTTAGGTATAGCCATCTAAATTCTTATTGCAATATCAACTTTTTATTAATTATTCCGTCATTAGTTTCTATTTCTAGGAAATAGATTCCTTTAGCATTATTACTTAAGTTTATCTGTTTATTGTATTCACCAATAAAATGTTAATAAATCATCATAAATCCAGTAACAAAAAACCAGCAACAAACAACAATCAACTACCATGATTATTATCTTTGCGTAAAATTACACAATAATATAATGCCAAATATTTCAAAATTAAATGATGTTGTTTCTCAAGTAAGAAGAGACATAGTAAGAATGGTGCATGCCAATAATTCTGGTCATCCTGGTGGCTCTTTGGGGTGTACGGAATTTCTTACGGCACTTTACTTTCATGTTATGAATCATAATACTAACTTTAGTATGGATGCTAAGGGTGAGGATATTTTCTTTTTATCTAATGGTCATATCTCGCCTGTTTTCTATTCAGTATTGGCTCGTTCAGGCTATTTTGATGTAGCAGAATTGGCTACTTTTCGTAAACTAAACTCTCGTTTACAAGGGCACCCTACAACTCATGAAGGCTTAGAGGGTATTCGTATGGCATCAGGTTCTTTGGGTCAAGGTTTATCCAATGCTATTGGTGCCGCACTTTCCAAAAAGCTGAATAAGGATGATGGCTTAGTTTATAGCTTACATGGTGATGGGGAACTGCAGGAAGGACAATGTTGGGAAGCTTTTATGTATGCTGCTGGTAAAAAGGTGGATAACATTATTGCTACTATTGATTATAATAAAAAACAAATTGATGGTTCAATTGATGATGTATTGCCTATGGGTAACCTTACTGCTAAGTTGGAGGCTTTCGATTGGATTGTTTTGGATGAATTCCAAGGAAATGATATTGAAGCAGTAATTAACACTTTAGCTAGAGCTAAGGAACTTTCTGGTCATGGAAAACCGGTTGTTATTATTATGCATACTGAAATGGGTAATGGAGTTGACTATATGATGGGAACACACAAATGGCATGGCTCTGCACCTAATGACGAGCAACTAGCAAGTGCTTTAGCACAAAACTTGGAAACTTTAGGTGATTACTAAAAACTATAAAATATTATTGATGGCTATGCTCCTTTTTATGGGGAGCTTTTCTGCTGTTGCTCAAAAAAAGAAAGAACCTGTTAATCGTATACTTTTTATTTTTGACGCTTCTCAATCTATGTTGGGTAGATGGCAATCGGGTCGTAAAATTGATATTGCTAAAAACCTTCTAAGCAATATGGTCGACTCTCTTAAGGATATAAAAAACTTAGAAATTGGCCTTAGAGTTTATGGACATCAAAAAGGCTATCCTCCTCAAGATTGTGATGATACTAAATTGGAAATAAACTTTCTACCCGCACACTTAGCTGCCGAAAGGATGAAAGCTAAACTTAGTATGATTCGTGCAAGGGGAACTACTCCTATTGCTCGTTCTTTAGAAGAAGGCGCTAAGGATTTCCCATCAGGAGATGCTCGTAATATTGTTATCTTAATTACGGATGGTAAAGAAGAATGTGGCATGGATCCTTGTGCTGTTTCTCGTTTGTATCAAAGAAAAGGAATTATTCTTAAACCTTTTGTTATTGGAGTTGGCTTGGATGATAGCTGGAAAGAAACATTTGATTGTGTAGGGCGTTATTTTGACGCTAGTAAGGAATCAGACTTTACGAATATTCTTAATGTAGTAATCTCACATGTTATTGATAATACAACTGCACAGGTTAATCTGTTAGATGAAAATGGAGAACCTACTGAAACAAATGTAAACCTTACTTTTTACAATGATTTTACTGGAGTGGCAAAATATAATTACATTCATACTATGAATGCGTATGGAAATCCTGACACAATGGTTATCGACCCTGTACTCTCTTATAAAGTTGTAGCCCATACTATCCCTTCTGTTTCTGTGGATAGCATAATACTTACTCCAGGTAAACACACTATTATTCCACTTTCTACACCTCAAGGTGAATTAGAAATAAAGATGAATTCTAAAATTAACTATCAATATATTGTGCGACCTGCAGGAATTGACACTACTTTACATTTGCAAGAAATTAATACTGTAGAAAACTATCTTATTGGAAGGTATGATATTGAATTGCTTACCTTACCAAGAAAAAAGTTTATTGATATTGAAATAAGCCAAAGCACCAAAACTACTTATACTATCCCAACACCAGGTATTGCTAATATCCTACTTCCTTCAAAAGGTTTTGGTGGTGTATATCTTGAAAACAAAGATAAATTGCAACAGATTTATCACTTCAAAGGAAACAACTTACAACATAAACTTACTCTTTTACCAGGAAACTATAAAGTAGTTTTCAGAGCAAAATCGGGTAAACAATATATTTATACTAACGAAAAAAGTTTTAAACTTAAATCAGGAGAAACTGAACTGATAAAAATTTATTAAAATGGAAAAAAAAGATACACGATCAGGATTTGGAGCAGGATTAACAGAATTAGGCAGGACTAACCCTAATGTGGTAGCACTTTGCGCTGACCTTACTGGATCGCTTAAAATGAATGATTTTCAAAATGAAAATCCTGAACGCTTTTTTCAAATTGGGATTGCTGAAGCAAATATGATTGGAATTGCTGCAGGCATGACTATTGGTGGTAAAATCCCTTTTACAGGTACTTTTGCTAACTTTTCCACCTCTCGTGTCTATGATCAAATTCGTCAGTCAGTAGCCTATTCAGGTAAAAATGTAAAGATTTGTGCTTCTCATGCTGGGGTTACATTAGGAGAAGATGGGGCTACTCATCAAGTATTAGAAGATATTGGTATGATGAAAATGTTGCCACACATGGTCGTTATCAATACTTGTGATTATAACCAAACTAAGGCGGCTACTATTGCTATTGCTGACCATGAAGGACCAGTTTATTTACGTTTTGGAAGGCCAGCTGTACCTAACTTCACTCCTGCTGCTCAAAAATTTGAAATTGGGAAAGCCTTGCATTTAAAAGAAGGAACTGATTTAACCATATTTGCTACAGGACATTTAGTATGGGAATCTTTAGAAGCAGCAAAAACATTAGCTGAAGCAGGAGTTTCTGCTGAAGTAATAAATATCCACACCATTAAACCTTTGGACAATAAAGCTATCCTAGATGCTGTTAAAAAAACAAAATGCGTTGTTACAGCTGAAGAACATATGTTAAATGGAGGATTAGGAGATAGTATTGCTCAATTATTGGGTAGAGAACTTCCAACTCCTATTGAAATGGTTGGTGTGAATGATACTTTTGGTGAAAGCGGAACTCCAATGCAACTATTAGCAAAATACGGCTTAGACGCTAAAGCAATTGTTGCAGCAGCTAAAAAGGCAGTCGCTAGAAAATAATGTCTTCTGCAAAAGATATTTTTAAAAAACATCAAGCACAAACCTTTCCTTTTCCATCTTGTTTGGAGGTAGAATCTGCAAAAGGCAGTTACATATATGATGTAAACGGCAAAGCATATTTGGATTTTATTGCAGGAGTTTCCGCTTGCAGCTTAGGGCACTCCAACCCAATTATTACGGATGCAGTAAAGCAACAGCTGGATAAATATTCCCATGTTATGGTGTATGGAGAATATATACAATCTCCACAATATAAATTAGCACAATTACTAGCCAATAACTTACCTAATAATTTAAGCACAACTTATTTCACAAACTCTGGAGCTGAATCTATAGAGGCCGCTATGAAACTAGCTAAAAGAGCAACAGGTCGTCCAGAAATTATTTCTTGCAAAGATTCTTATCATGGATCAACCCAAGGAGCTCTTTCAATAATGGGAAATGAAGAGCATAAAGCTAAGTATCGACCTTTATTACCTTCTTGCAATCAAATTATCTATAATGATGTTGAATCATTAGTAAATATAACAAAACAAACGGCTGCAGTTGTAATTGAGCCTATTCAAGGGGGGACTGGCTTTGTAACTCCTAGCAATAATTTTTTACAGAAAGTAAGAAAAAAATGTAATGAAACTCATACCTTATTAATCTTTGATGAAATACAAACTTGTTTTGGAAGGTTAGGAACACTTTTTGGGTTTGAAAAATATGAAGTTATTCCTGATATACTTTGCATTGCAAAAGGAATGGGTGGCGGAATGCCTATTGGGGCCTTTATCTCTACTTGGGAATTAATGAATCTACTCACCTTTGAACCAAAATTAGGACACATAACTACCTTTGGCGGTCACCCAATAAATTGTGCAGCATCACTTGCGACTTTAGAGTATTTACTCTCTAATGATATTATGCAAGAAGTTGCTGAAAAAGAACAATTGTTCAGAACGTATTTGAAGCACCCAAAAATCAAAGAGATTAGAGGAAAAGGCCTTATGCTTGCTATAGAATTTAAAGATGAAGCATTAGCGAAAAAAGTAGTGGAACAATCACTTAAAAAAGGTTTAATTCTCTTTTACTTCTTATTTACTAAAACTGCAATTCGAATTACTCCTCCACTAACTATTTCAAATAAAGAAATAATAGAGGGTTGTAATATTATAAAAGGAATATTTGAGGCATAAGAAAAGGAACCAATTGGCTCCTCTTTATAATGTATTGAAAGAAAATATTATTCTCCTCCTAATCTAATATGAATACCTAATCCGATAGCCATTCCAAATGTACTTGGAGCATCTGAATCTGTTTCAGTTACTGTACCATCATAATTATCTGTTGAAGATGAAGACCCACTGCCTGTTGCAATACCAAAACTAGGCTCAATACAAACTCTATCATTCCACATCAATGAATAACCAACTCCAACATTTAAACCAAATGTAGAAGTTTTATTTTCACCTGTTGAAGTAATAACTCCAGAAGAGCTCCAAGAAGAAGCATCATAACTATCGGAAACTGAACCTATAGCAATACCAGCTGATGCGAAAAACGCATCATTCATATAAAATCTAAAGAATGGTGAAATATTCATTCCGCCTGACTTATAATCTGTATCCATTTCCGAATAACTTTCTGAAATCATAGAGAATCCTGTACCGATCATCATGTTGTCAGTAATGAAAAAACCAACTGTTGGTGTTAAAGAATAATCTTGCCAAGAAACGTTAGCTAAATTGGACCCTACTCCAATTGCAACAGAACCTTGCTGCGCAAAAGACAAAGTAGTTGAAATAGCAACTAACGTTAACATTGTAAATAATTTTTTCATATTTTTTTTTAATTAATTAATAATTGCTAATTTATTAAAATTAATAAGACATTAAAATTTCAACACCTTAATTAACAGTTTGTTATTAACAATTAGAAGTCAATCAATAAAACAAACTAGAGTATAAAACCTTTTTTATAAACTGAGTAAAAATCCATATTCAGTTAGTTTCCACTGCTTTTATCATTGAGCATAGGTACAAACAAAAATTCGCCATGAGTTGTCACTCTAGTTTCTGTTTCAGATATTTTTTCAATTAAATGCATAACCTGCACATCTCCATCACCAATTGGAGCAACCATCCTGCCACCTACTTTTAGTTGAGCTACTAAATCATTAGGAATAAAAGGAGCTCCACAAGTTATAATTATTTTATCGAATGGAGCAAATTTAGGCATTCCTTTATAGCCATCACCATATACAAACATACAATTATAACCTAAAGTAGGTAAAAACTTTTTTGTTTTCAAAAACAATTCTCTTTGACGCTCAATAGTAAAAACCTCAGCATCTAATAAGGAAAGTACAGCTGCTTGGTAGCCCGAACCTGTCCCTACTTCCAAAACCTTTTCATAAGGATTTATTTCAAGTAACTGACTCTGAAAAGCAACTGTATAGGGTTGAGAAATAGTTTGTCCTGCTCCTATGGGAAAAGCTTTATCCTGATAGGAAAAATTAACAAAAGCATTATCCATGAATAGATGCCTAGGAATTTTATTTATTGCATTTAAAACCTTTAAGTTAGAAATTCCTTTGGAAGCTAAATGCTCAATTAACTGTTTACGCAAACCTTGATGTCTAAAAGTATCTACCATTCTTTTTCTTTATCAATCTTTAAACTGTATTTTTGAATCCGTTTTACTAACAACAAAAGAAATACAATAAAAATGCTTTTTTAGCATTAATAACAATAATAAATCCACAGCAAATTGTTAATAGAATAATCCATGAAAAAAATTAAATACTTACTTATAGTACTTGTCCTTTCTTCTTGCCAAAAAGAAGACAAAGTTGATATTCCGACCTATTTAAAAATTGACAATATTGCTTTAGATGAAGGAAATACTACTTCAAATATAACAGATGCTTGGGTGTACGTAAACGACCAACTACAAGGAGTGTATGAATTGCCAGCTAAATTTCCTGTATTAGAAGAAGAGATTCAAACTGTAAGAATAAAAGCTGGAATAAAAATCAATGGAATTGCTAGTAGCCGAACAGCATATCCTTTTTATACTTCTTACTTTCAAGATATTACTTTTACTCCAAACGAAACCAAAACTATTACTCCAACAGTAAGCTATTTGGATAGTATTGATTTATTTCTTGAGGATTTTGAAGGTACAGGTATTAACTTAGAAATATCAGCAATTTCTGATACTACCCTATTAAAATTAGTTGATGGAGATAATCATTATGGTGCTGGAATTTTATCTGATTCACTATTTATTTTTGAAATTTCAACTGATGAATTAAAAGATCTTCCCCAAGCGGGTTCTCCTGTTTTTTTAGAACTTGACTACAAATCAAACACTCAGTTTTTAGTAGGTGTTTATGTTAACTACCCTCAATCAGTAATACAAAAAGATTTATTATGGATTAACCCCAAAGAAGAATGGAATAAGATATATATAAACTTAACAACTACAATTTCTGAGGGAATTAATGCTTCTTCTTTTAAGGTATTTATCGGAATGAAAAGAGATTTTGAATTAGAAAAAAATGAACTTTATTTTGATAACCTAAAAGTAGTTTATTAAAATTTGACACTATACCAAAATATGTAAGATATGGGTGTTTAATAAAATCTAACATCTCATTGCTAATATCTAAAGTCTATTTATATTTTTACCAAAAAATTAAAACAAAACAAATGAAGAATATTACAGTAATTGGTGCAGGTACAATGGGAAATGGAATTGCACATACATTTGCTCAAAAAAACTTTAATGTAAACTTAGTTGACATTTCAGCTGACTCTCTTGAAAAAGCAATTGCTACTATCGGTAAAAACTTAGACCGAATGGTGAAAAAAGAGAAAATTACTGAAACAGAAAAAATGAATACTTTAGCAAAAATCTCCACATATACCGATATAAATTCAGGAGTAAAAGGAGCTGATTTAGTAGTTGAGGCTGCAACTGAAAACATTGATTTAAAACTAAAAATATTCAAACAACTGGATGAAATTTGTGATGCCAATACTTTATTAGCAACAAATACATCTTCTATTTCTATAACTAAGATTGCTGCAGTAACTGCACGCCCTACTCAAGTTATTGGAATGCATTTTATGAATCCCGTTCCTGTAATGAAATTAGTAGAGGTAATTAGAGGATACGCAACTTCTAATGAAGTTACTCAAAGAGTAATGGAAATGAGTAGAACCCTTGGGAAATCTCCTGTAGAAGTAAATGATTACCCTGGTTTTGTAGCCAATAGAATACTTATGCCAATGATAAATGAATCAATTGAAACCTTATTTCAAGGAGTGGCAGGAGTAGAAGAAATTGATACAGTAATGATGTTAGGTATGGCACATCCAATGGGACCTTTACACCTAGCTGATTTTATCGGTTTAGATGTTTGTCTTTCCATTTTAGAGGTTATGCACGACGGTTTCGGTAATCCTAAATATGCACCTAACCCACTTCTAGTAAACATGGTTATGGCTGGTAAATTAGGAATTAAATCAGGAGAAGGATTCTATGATTATTCTGAAGGACCAAGAAATAAAAAGGTTGCTACACAATTTATAAAATAAATTAAATATTCCTTATGGAATAATGAATCGAGCCTTATGCTCGTTTTTTTATTCAAATTTTCCTTCTAGCTTGGCCTGAATAAGAATATGTTCAATGAGCATATCCTCCCGACTATTTACAGGATCATATTCTGTTTTTAAGTTATTATCCCAAAACTTAGCCATAGTTTGCCAAAAAAATGCATTAAATCTACCTCTGTATGATTTTACAATTTCATATGATGTTGTATTTGTTTCTCGATAAATTAGCTTAACTAAAATCTTACCCTCACTCATTGTTAGATTTTTCAGCCTATCAGCATACTCTTCCTTTACCCATTTCGCTACTTCCTTCGTATATCGTTTCTTATGTCTTCTTTTAGGAATTGAATCTAGTCCTTTCTGTATACTCAACAATTTTTCTTTTGCTGACATAGCAAATGGGTACACTTTCAATACTCGCCTTTTAAGAATGTTGTATTTCTTATGTTCTTCTTTGTTTTTAAAAGCTAACACCTTAACTTCAGGAATATCAGAAATAAAGAAAGTATCTCCATTAACAATCGTAAAAGGAGCAATTAGTAGTTTATCCTGAGCATAGCTAGTAAAACTAAAAACACTTAACAATGCTATAACCAACAAGAGTCGCACTATTCAATAATTAACTGCTGTACACTTGAATTTTCTTTACTTAAAACCTTAACAGTATACATTCCTTCTGCAAAATCACTAACATTAATTGAAGTCCTTTTTTGCTGATAGGATTTACTGAAAATTAAACTGCCCTTAATATCAAAAATAGTAATTTGTTCAATAGTTTTTTCAGCACTTATATTAATAAAATTAGTTGCAGGATTAGGATAGATTAAAAATTTATCTATAATAACATCCTCAACTAATGAAGGCAGCATAAAAACTGCTGTAGCTTCAGCAAAATCAGATATGCAATTTTCTTGCATTTGTAAATTATAAAAGAAATAATGGTAAGTTGCACTTCCTGGAGAATTATGACCTGTTAGACTCGCAATATTTCCAATAGAATAAGGATATGCTGAACCCGTACTGTTTCTATATAAATCAGAACCTCCTGCACTCATTCCTAGTTCTAGATTGTTCATTACTGGAACATCAAAATTAAGATACAAAGTATTTAACCCAATTTGAACCGTTATTGTAGTATCTGCTAAAACTTGACTATTATTATCTCTTAACTCAAAAGTAATTGCCTGTACTGTATTAGCATATACATCAGTTGAAATTAATGTTGAAGGCGTAAAGCAGTCCAAAAACAAATGTCTGTCATTATTATAATAACCACCACCACCAATCGTATTATCAGCAGGACCACCAAATACAGCAGGACCACCAAACTCTCTAACATAAAAAGTAGTGTTAGCACTCAACAAAGGAGTTATAAAAGGAGAGCCTGTAAAAACTGAAGTGCTTCCAAGAGTATCATTATACCATTTTACCGAGTTAGTTGCTGAAGTAAGCTGAAAAGCAGATGGATTAACATATGAAGTATCATTGTAAGTAATAGGTGCTGGCATAAAATTAACATTAACCAATGAAGATTGAAAAATAGAATCTTGACCTAAGCCATTTGAAACAAAAAGACTTACATCAAATACACCTGCTTGTAAATAAGTGTGTATTGGATTTTGTTGATTAGAAATTGTTCCGTCACCAAAATCCCACTCCCAATAATTAGGCTGATTAAGACTAGCATCAATAAAACTAACGCTACCCGTACATGAAGATGATCCACTTGTAGTAAAGTTTGCTAATGGAGATGCCATACATCCACTGTTAATCGGCTGAGCATTAATAGCTACCGCTCTTCTTCCCATATTTCCATTTACCTTAGCACAAACTGAAAACCAAGAATCTATAATTGCAGGGTTAGGGTTGATAATTAAAGCTGTAGTTGCAGTGGTTGTAGTCATTGAATCCATATATACATTCCCCAACATACTTACTTCATAATCAGTGGCGCCACTAACTGTATTCCATGATACATAAATTGAATCAGGACATATCCAGTTTACTGTTACATTAGATGGTACATCAACAATAGTAAAATCTGAATCACTTTCGTCAATATTACCATTACGACTAATTCTTACTTTTGCTTGATTAGTAACTAAGTTGGGTACATTCCAATTATAATAACGAGAATTTACTCCAACAGAATTAGAAATTAAATTCCAAGTTGACCCATCAGTAGTATATTCTATAGTAAAGGGAGTGTTACCATTTGCAGCATCCCATCTAATTAATTCTAATTCTCCAGGAACAAAACCCTCTCCTCCAATAGGGTAAGTTAACTCAATTTCTTCTGTTATATATTGATAAATAACCCAGTATTCTTGGGCAGTAAAAGGAATAGCAAAACCATCAACAGACAAAACATAATTACCTGAAACAGGATTATCTATCGTAATCTGCTCCATGTTATTAATATGATCATTTCCATAAGTTGCATTTGAATTTAATGCTATAGCAGTAGCAGTAGTATCTAACAGCCAAGGATATGCTATCAAACCATTAGCAGGATTTGTAAGATTAATATCAATATCATTTACTAAGGCTGGTGCGGCATTAACACTCCCCTCAATATCATGCCAATAGACCATAACATTTAATTGTATTATTCCTGAAGGAACTGTAATGTTATGTGTATTATTACCTCCTTGGGATATGCTAGAGTTCAAGTATTGATTATTTTCTAATATTTTAATTGCTTGATAAGCATTTACCTCTCCCCATCCATGTTTAAAATCAGGACCAGGATTTCCTAAATCATCCCCCGAATTTAATAAAACTCCTTTCATTAAAGCAGAACTTGGATTTACACCTGAATTTAATTCTTTATAGCCTTGATATAGTTGACCCATTATACCAGCAATACCTGGGCATGACATAGATGTTCCTGTGTAGGAATCATAATCATTTGTTGGAACTGTTGAGTTAACTGAAGTTCCTTTTGCTCCAATATCAGGCTTTATCCTGCCATCAGCTGCAGGTCCTCTACTAGATGAATTAGCTAATCCACTTGTAGAAGTAAGATTTGCTACCGCAATAACATTTTTTCCTTGTTTATGCCCACCAGTTACATTACCCCAATCACTACCATTTGTACTCGAAATATAAGGGTTTGAACAAGCACTACTTCCATTGTTTCCAGCTGAAAAAACATGAGTTAATGATGGGTATAAATTTATTTGCTGATCCAATTCTTGAGACAAGGAAGTATAGCCCGCATTACATCCATTACTATATGATTTTGAAGTAATTACAACATCTTCATTCACATATAAATTAGGGAAAGCGTTACCGTAATTATTATTATTAGAATCATAAACATATAAAAAAGCTGCATTTGCCATTCCTGCAGCAATAGGATCCAAATTTCCTGAGCCCATAATGGTCCCTGCAACATGATCACCATGTGTATTAGATAAATTATTAGCACTTCCTCCAAAACTAGATTGGTCAATTCTTCCCTGATAATCAATATGAGGACCAATAATTCCGTCATCTTGCATCATGATATTAATTCCCTCACCATTATAATGCCTACCACTAACATACTTAGTGTTTATTGTATTTGACCTACCTAGTGTTCTAGCTGTTTTATTTTCCTTTTCAGAAGGAGGGTCAATTGGTTCAATATACCAAACTGAACTCATATTTGTAATTGTACTTAATTCAGTAGGTTTTATTGTAATTGTGATACTATTACTTAGCAGAGTAATAGCATCAATTCTGTATCCCTTATTTCTAAACAACTCTTGCATAACTGAAATATTTGCATCTTTATAAAGCAATACTTTTATTGATAATTTTCCATTATTAATCGCCCAATCTGGGAAGATATTATTTTGAATTTTAGGATCTAATTTATGCTTTCCTCTTACAGGAATTAATGCAATAACACCATATTCACTCAAAGACGATAATTCACATTTTTCATCAAGGTTTACTACATACGTTTTATTTGGAATATACTCTAAAAATGTAACTCCCAAATTAGTTATATCAACTCTATCATCAATTGTTGGGATAGCCGTAAAACTCATAAAATAATAGGTAATATTATCAGCCCTATCTAACTGTTTATTAACAACTAAATCTAATTCTCCTGACTTTAATTTTATTGTATTTTCTTGAGTGAATCCAAACTGATAAACAGTTAATGCTAATGCAAATAAAAATATATTCTTCATTATTAATTTTATTTTTTACAAAGATACAATTGCTAATACAGATTATTAAATAATCATAATTAAATTTAAAAAAAACTTATTCGTTCAATTTCAATCTGTATTTTTGAACCATGATAAACACCCTGCAGATACAAGTATTTCCTGAAGTAGCTTCAACTGAAAAATTACTAAAAAGTACCTTAGCCAAAGAGCTCAATGTTCTTGAAAAAGACATCAAACATATTGAGATTTTAAAACGATCAATTGACGCCAGGCAGAGAGACACCAAAATTAACCTTAAAGTTGATGTTTACACTAATGAAAACTTTGTAAAAAAGGAAGAGGATATTCCTGAATACAAGTATGTAAATGGTAAAAATGAAGTGATTATTATTGGCGCAGGTCCTGCAGGACTTTTTGCCGCTTTAAAGCTAATAGAAAAGGGTCTAAAACCTATTATTTTAGAAAGAGGAAAGGATGTTAGAGCTAGAAGAAGAGATTTAGCTAATCTCACTAAAAATCATATAGTAAATGAGGATTCTAATTATTGTTTTGGAGAAGGGGGTGCGGGTACTTTTTCGGATGGAAAATTGTATACCAGAAGTAAAAAAAGAGGAGATGTACACAAGATATTGGATGTATTGGTACAGCATGGAGCAACTGAAGAAATAAGAGTAAATGCTCACCCACATATTGGAACCAATAAGCTTCCAAAAATCATACAAGCTATTCGAGAAACCATTATACAATATGGTGGGCAGGTGATATTTGACAGCCGAGTAACTGATATCCTTACTAAAAACAATGCTGTAAAAGGAGTTGAATTACAAGATGGCACACGAATTGAGGCCAATAAAATCATATTAGCAACTGGTCATTCAGCTCGAGATATATTTGAATTATTACATAAAAAAGAAGTGGCTATTGAAGCTAAAGCATTTGCCGTTGGTGTAAGAGTAGAACATACCCAAGAACTGATTGACCAAATACAGTACAAATGTAAAACCAGAGGAGAATTTTTACCACCTGCACCCTACTCCATTGTAAAGCAAATAAAAGGAAGAGGTGTTTATTCCTTTTGCATGTGCCCTGGTGGAATTATAGCCCCTTGTGCCACAAAGCCTGGTGAAGTTGTAACTAATGGCTGGTCGCCTTCCAAAAGGGACTACCCAACCTCTAATTCAGGGATAGTAATGGAATTGAAATTAGAGGATTTTGTAAAATATGAAAAATATGGACCTTTAGCAGGTATGCAATTCCAAAAAGAGATAGAACAAAATGCATGGAAACTAGGGGGTGAAACTCAAAAAGTACCTGCACAAAGGTTAGTTGATTATTCCAATAATATTTTATCGACTGACATCCCTAAAACCTCTTATATTCCTGGAACAACTTCAGCAGTAATAAATACTATATTACCTGATTTTGTTGGAGAAAACATACAAGAGGGCTTGAGGCAAATGGGAGAACAAATGAAAGGATATTTTACGAATGAAGCTGTGGTACACGCTCCTGAAAGCAGAAGCTCCTCACCTGTTCGTATTCCTAGAGATAGAGAAACTTTTGAGCATCCACAAATAAAAGGTCTATATCCTTGTGGAGAAGGAGCTGGTTATGCAGGAGGAATTATCTCTGCAGCAATTGATGGTGAGAAATGTGCAGATAAATGCTAAAACCCTACCTAATTTCTGCTCCTGCTTTATCTGTAAAAGATTTCATCATTTTTTCCATTACTTTGTCAACATATTTATCCGTTAAGGTCTTAGTATCATCCGCCATAATAAAGGATAAAGCATACGATTTCTTACCCTCAGGTAATTTATCCCCTTCATACACATCAAACAAGTTTACTGATTTTAATATTTTGCTATCATTAGTTATTGCAATTTTCTTTAACTCGTCAAAAGAAACTGATTTGTTAACCAATAATGACAAATCCCTACGCACTTCAGGAAATTTTGAAACCTCTTGATATTTTATTTTAGTATACCCAGCTAATTCTAGCATTAAATCCCAATTAAAATCAGCAGCATAAACCGTTGATTTTACACCAAATGCTTTAACTAACTTAGTATTCAATTTCCCAAAGCAAACCAATCTTTTCTTCTTAAAAGTATACATCAGTCCTTGAGTAAAACCATGAGTACTTATTGCTTCCGATTTTACTTTCTTTACTCCTAATCTATTTAAGATATGCTCTACTTTTTCTTTTATAAAATAAAAATCTGCTTTATCATCACTAGTATTCCAATTTTCAGCTTGCATTCTCCCACTAATTAAAATCTGTAAATGCTGATTTTCAACATTTCCTTCTGCGGTTTTATGATATGTTTTGCCAAATTCATAAAACTTAATATCAGCATTTTTTCTATTCTGATTGTAAGCAATGTTTTCCAAACCACTAAATAAAAGAGATTGACGCATTACATTCAAATCCTGCGACAAAGGGTTTAATAGCGTTATATTCTCTTCTTTGTTCAACTCAGGGATCAGAGTCGTATACTCCTCTTTAGTTAAGGAATTATTCATAGCCTCATTAAAACCAGTACTGGAAAGTAAATCAGAAATTACATTCCTAACTTGTTCAGGATTTACACCTTCACTGTTAGTAATAGTAGTATTCAGTTTTGAGGGAATAGCAATGGTATTAAAGCCATAAATTCTTAAAATTTCCTCAATCACATCTACCTCTCTTTGTACATCAGCACGCAATGGAGGCACCAATAAACTTAACCCATTAAGGTTTTCTTTTACAATTTCAATTTCTAAATCAATTAAAATATTTTTTACTACTTGCCTATCAATCACCTCTCCAATTAAGCTGTCCATTTTTGCATAAGTAAGTTCCACATCAAAATGAGAAATAGGACTTGGATAAATATCAATAACTTCTGATGCAATTTCACCACCACAAATTTCTTGAATTAATAAAGCTGCACGCTTTAAAGCGTATACAGTACTATTAGGGTCGCAACCTCTTTCAAAACGGAATGATGCATCAGTATTTAAATTATGTCGCTTAGCCGATTTTCGAACGCTTACAGGGTTAAAATAAGCTGATTCTAAAAATACATCTGTTGTGCTTTGGGTTACTCCAGATTCTAAACCACCAAAAACTCCAGCAATACAAAGGGGGTTTTTAGCGTCAGAAATCATTAAATCAGTAGCAGAAAGTTCTCTTTCCTGCCCATCCAAAGTTGTGAACTTTGTTTTTTCCTTAACACAAGCAACAACTATTTTGTTTCCTTCAATTTTATTTAAATCAAAAGCATGTAATGGCTGACCCATTTCATGCAATACATAATTAGTGATATCCACCACATTATTAGTCGGTGCTATGCCAATTGCTTTTAATTTATTCTGTAGCCATTCAGGTGAAGAAGCGATTTTAATTCCACTAATACTTAAGCCTGAATATCTAGGGCATATTTTGGAATCTGCTACTTCAACTTCAATAGTTTTTTTTGTATTACCAACCTTAAAATCCTTAGTAGAAGGCTTACACATTTGTAATTTATTTCCTTTATGATTAAGTACCGTTAATAAATCACGCGCAACACCTATATGTCCCATAGCATCCGATCGGTTTGGCGTTAAGCCAATCTCAAATACTATATCAGATTCTAACTTAAAATATTCGCTAGCAGGAGTACCTACTTTTGCAGTAGCATCCAAAACCATAATTCCATCAGTATCTTCTCCAAGACCTAATTCGTCTTCTCCACAAACCATACCTAATGAATCCTCCCCTCTTATTTTCCCTTTCTTAATTTTGAATTTATTATCGCCATCATAAAGCCAAGTCCCTAATGTAGCTACTGCAACTTTTTGACCAACATTAATGTTAGGTGCACCACAAACTATTTGTAATGGCTCATCTTCTCCAATATCAACAGTGGTAATACTCAATCTATCTGCGTTCGGGTGCTGAGTTTTTGTAATAACCTCACCAATCACTACCCCTTTAAGCCCTCCTTTTACACTTTCAATTTCCTTTATTCCCTCTACCTCTAAGCCAGTATCTGTTAATAGTTGAGAAATTTCTTCAGCAGGAATATTAAGGTCTAAGTAGTTTTTAAGCCAGTTGTATGATATGTTCATAATGTAAATTGAATTTTAGCAAAAATAGTAATTGTATTAATATTTATAGATTACTTCCTCACTCTTTTTAAGTCAAGTAAATTCATTGCATTACTTTCAAAACCTGAAATAATCTTATTTGTAAAACGCAATACCCTGTCATAATACAAAGGAACTATAACGGCACTTTCAATAATCAGACTATCCATTTGTTGATAATAAGCATGTCTAGTTTCAATACTGGTTTCTGATAAAGCTTTTTCATATAAGGCATCAAACACTTCATTTTTAAAATGCGTATAATTTGGTCCGTTTGGACAAAAATTCTTGCTATAAAAAAGAGAAAGATAATTTTCTGCATCAGGATAATCGGCAATCCAACTCCCTCTAAAGAAATTAAGTTTAGAAGTTGCAACCATTTGCCTATGCGTTGACGCAGGACTTACCTCTACCCTAACTTTTAAACCAATATCTTGCAATTGATTTTGAATATATTCACACAAATCCAAATAAGAAGAAGTAGTCGATAATATAATTTCTTTATTAGCATCAAAACCATTCTCAATTTCAGCTGCTAAAACTAATTGCCTTGCCTTTTCAGGCTTATAGCTATATCCATTCAATTTTTCAGAAAAAGAAGGCAATCCCATAGGAATAAAACCCTGATTAGCTGGGGTACCTATATTATTTCTAAGGTATTTAAGCATTTTCACTCTGTCAAAACCATAATTAATGGCTTGCCTAATTTTTAAAGGTAAAGGAGTTTCCATTAAAAAACCTAGGTATTCTGTATTCAAATAAGGCTCAGATTGTAAGATAACTTTTTCCTTATATTTTTCTTGCAACTCTCCTTTATTAGTCAAAATTTCATTTTTGTAGCTTGCATCAATTCCTGAAATAAAATCCAACCTTCCCTGTATAAATTGTAAAAAAGCTGACTGCTTATCTTTAATAAATGTAATGGCTATTGCATCCAAAAATGGCAATTGCTTTCCTGCTTCTTTTTCAAAATAGTTAGGATTTTTCCTAAGTACTAATTTCACGCCATCTTTCCATAATTGAAACTGAAAAGGACCCGTTCCAATAGGCTGCCTATTAAAATCTCTCGATTCTATAATTTCTTTTGGAACAACTGAGCAGTATTGCATACTCAGTAATGACAAGAATGCAGGAAAAGGAGTTGTTAGCTCAATGATAAATATTGAATCGTTTTCAGCTTTAAAACTACTTACATTCGACAATACCCAAGCACCAGGAGCTGCTAATTTTTTATCTAAAAGCCTGTTAAAAGAATACTCAAAATCTTTAGCAATCACCCTCCTTCCTTTTCCATTTTTAAATAGTTTATCATCATGAAAAAACACATCATCTCTAAGTGAAAAAGTATATACTAGTGAATTGTTAGAAATATGCCAATTTTTTGCAATTGAAGGTTTAACATTCAAATCATTATCAAGTTGCACTAAACCATTAAACAATTGATTAGTTGCCCAAATTGTAGCTTGGTCTCTTGCAAAAATAGGATCCAGAGTTGCTATTCCTGCTGACTCATTGTACTTAAAAATAGAGAATTCATCATTATTGTACTGCTCAGCACAAGCAGTAAAAAAAAGAGTAACAATAAAAAAGCCGACTTTCCACTTCATAGTTAAGTTTTAAGTCGGCTAATTTAAGGATTTAAAATTACCTCATAAGGTTAATTTATTCATTATAAATTAGAAGTAATTCTATCTCCAAAATCCTGCTGTCAATTTACTATTTAATTATTTGCAAAAAGAATGATCTACAAAACAAAAATACTAATGATCCAGATCAAATGTTGGCTGAGAGTGTCGTAAAATCAGCAATTACTTTTGGGTTTGTACTACTGGATATTAGGCATGACTACAAGGATTAGAAAAATATACATTAACTTATTTTTTAGCAGGTAGAATCTATTTTCAGATAAGAAACTAAATAACAGTAATATCATGATTTTGGGTGTTGATTAATAGACTATTCCTATTTGATAAAACGACTTAAAAAATATTAAGTTACAATTCTTATAAACCCTTTTGATTTTCTACTTTTACATAATGTTTGATAATAAAAAAGTTGCCTTTTATACGTTGGGCTGTAAGCTCAACTTTTCTGAAACTTCAACCATTGGAAGACAATTGGTTAATATTGGTTTTACTAAAACTGAATTTGAGAAAAAAGCAGACTTATATGTAATCAACACTTGCTCTGTTACCGAAAATGCCAACAGAGAATGTAGAAGAATAATTAGGAAAGCAAAAAAGAATTCACCTGAAGCTTTTATTGTTGTTACAGGTTGTTTTGCACAATTAAAACCAAAAGAAATAAGTGACATTGAAGGTGTTGATATGGTGCTTGGTGCGAATGAAAAATTTAACCTACCAAAACTACTTACTGACTTAAAAACACTTGAAACCACTCAGGTTCATGGTTGTGAAATTAATGACTTAGATTATTTTTCATCCTATTCACTTACTGATCGCACCCGTTCATTCATGAAAATACAAGATGGTTGCGACTATCCTTGTACTTACTGCACTATACCTTTAGCTAGAGGAAAAAGCAGATGTGATAGCATAGATAACATTATAGAAAATGCAAATGATATTGCAGATAAAGGAATAAAAGAAATTGTAATTACTGGTGTAAATATTGGGGAGTTTAAAGATAAGAATGACAATAGAAATTTTTCTGATTTAATAAAAGAGTTAGATAAATTAGAGCGAATTGAGCGTTATAGAATTTCATCTATTGAACCAAATTTAATTAGTGATGAAGTAATAAAATTAGTGAAAAACTCTGAAAAATTTATGCCTCACTTTCATATTCCAATGCAGTCAGGTTCGGACATAGTTTTAGGTAAAATGAAAAGACGTTACCAAACAAAATTATACCGAACAAAGATTGAAAAAATTGTTAGTGAAGTGAAAGATGTCTGTATTGGAGCTGATGTAATTGTAGGTTTTCCTGGTGAAACTAATGAAGAGTTTGATAAGACACTTAATTTCATTAAAGATTTACCCCTATCCTATTTGCATGTATTTACTTATTCTGAAAGAGAAAATACTCCTGCAATAGATATGGATGGAGTGGTTTCAAAATCAGATAGAGCTGACAGAAGTAAACAGTTGAGAATCCTTTCTAATAAATTACAACGAGCCTTTTATGAAAAATACCTAGATACTGAACATACAGCCCTTTTTGAGCAAGAAAATAAGGAGGGATATTTATTTGGATTTACAGACAACTATATTAAAATAAAAATTCCTTTTCAATCTACTATTTGCAGAACTAAAAAACAAGTTAAGCTAATAGCAATAGATGATGACGGTATAATGAAGGCAGAGCTTCTATAATTAAACAAACATTATGTACCCAACAATTAGCCATTTACTTTTTGATTTATTTGGAATTAATATCCCATTACCTATTCAAACCTTTGGATTTTGGGTTGCCATCGCTTTTTTAGCAGCATCCTATGTCATTACTAAAGAATTAAAGCGAAAAGAAAAAGAAGGACACCTTAGCGTAAGCATTATTAAAGAAACTATCGGAAAATCATTAAGCATTTACGAGATATTTAGCAGCCTTATTACTGGTTTCTTTATTGGATTTAAGGTAATTGAAGCTATCTTTCATTATACGGATTTAGTTGCAAACCCTCAGGATTTCATCCTTTCAACAAGAGGTAGTTTTATTGGCGGTATTTGTATAGCAGGCTTATCCGTTTATTTAAAATGGAATGAAAACAAAAAAACAAAATTAGCTAAAGCTAAAGAAATTGAAAAAACGGTTCATCCTTATGAACTAGTAGGAAATATGACCATGATTGCTGCTGTTTCAGGAATTATAGGAGCTAAAGTTTTCCATAATTTAGAAAATATGGGTGCATTCATAGCTGACCCTATCGGACAACTTATGGCTTTCAGTGGCCTTACCTTTTATGGAGGACTGATTGCTGGAGCATTTTCTGTAGTTTGGTATACAAGAAGATATAAAATAAATATTTTACATTTGATTGATGCTGCTGCCCCAGCATTAATGCTTGCTTATGGAGTTGGACGCATTGGCTGTCAAATGTCAGGCGATGGGGATTGGGGGATTGATAACTTAGCTCCAAAACCAGAGTGGATGGCTTATCTTCCTGATTGGATGTGGAGCTATACTTTTCCACATAATGTAATTCGTTCTGGAATTCCTATGGAGGATTGTGGCGCTCAGTTTTGGCAACCATACTGTTATCAACTAGCGAACCCTGTATGGCCTACAGCTTTTTATGAAGTAGTCATGTGTTTACTTATTTTTAGCTTCTTGTGGGCTATTCGTAAACAAATCCGTGTTCCAGGAATATTATTTTGTATTTATCTTGGACTAAATGGCATTGAGCGTTTTTTCATTGAAAAAATAAGAATTAATACAGAATACGATATATTAGGAGGAATTACACAAGCAGAGATTATTTCCTCATTTCTAGTAATTGTTGCTATTTTAGGAATTTATTTATTAAACAGAAAAAGTAAAAAATAATCTATCCACTTTAGTTTGAATGACAACATTAACATGCAATCTATAGAGTAATAAAAAAACTACTAAATTTGTAGAAAATAAAAATACTATGAAAAAATCTTTACTACTTATCCATTTCGCTATTGCATTAGCAATATTCTTTTACCCAACGACTTCAAATTCTAACGGTACAGGATCTCCTGGAGCAAAAACTAATTCTACAATTGATGGAGGCAATTGCACAGGCTGTCATCAGGGTACATTAAATTCAGGATTAGGTACAGCAACTATTACTAGTAACATACCTGCTAATGGTTATGTAATAGGTAATACATATACAATTACACTTACAGGTGTAAAAGCCAACTGCATAAAATTTGGCTTTGAATTAACAGCAGAAAATGGACCTTCTAAATCGGGAAATTTTTTGATTACTGACAATACAACAAAAATAGTAAATGTAGGCAGGGCAGTATCTCATAAATCATCAGGTACAAGTGGTAATACAACTAAAATTTGGACTATGAACTGGATACCAACTGCCAATAGTAATGGAAATACTACTTTTTATGCTTCTCTACTGTTTTCTAATGCAAATTCTAACAATAATGGGGATAATGTATTTACTACATCACTTTCAGTAAATGAAGAAGTTGTAAATGCGATTTCAGATAATAATCTTCAAACTCCTTTTACTTATAATCCTGTAACTAAAACCGTTGAAACAACACATGATATTAAAGTGTATGATATCAATGGGAAATTAGTTTTAACAACTAAAGAAAAATCTACAACTATTTCTCATTTAAAGAATGGGATTTATATTCTTAAATCAAAAAATAAAACACAAAAAATTATATTGAATTAATTTTCAATAATTTCAAATTCGGTTCTTCTGTTGGAAGCCCTACCTTCAGCATTATCATTAGAATCAACAGGATTAGATTGCCCGTAACCTTTTGCTGACAATCTTTTTTTGTCTACTCCCCTTTCTACTAGATAACTCACTACTGCATCAGCTCGCCTTTGCGAGAGTAACTCATTAAAAGATTCTGCACCTATATTATCTGTATGTCCTGAAATTTCAATTTTTAGGCTAGGCACATCATTCAAAAGCAAAACTAAACGCGCTAACTCAGCATAGGAATCATCCTTGACTTCCCATTTTCCTGTATTGAAAAATACATTTCTAAGGGCAATATTACTTCCTACTTTTATGTTCTTTAATTCAACATCCTTAGTAACACTATTAAAACCATCCCCCTTAGGCAAGTCAAAGTTTTCCGAATGAAACAAATACCCATCTGCAGATACAGAGATTCCATAGTTATGTCCAGCAGGCAAGGATAACAGAAATTTACCTGAAGCACTGTTAGAGAAAAAGGAGGTGTACACCTTTCCTGTTTCATTTAAGATGATTTCAATAGCAGCTTTAATAGGTTTTTTAGTAATCGCATCTAAAACTTTACCCTTAAAAACAGTTAAAGATTTCTCTTCCACCAGAATAGGTTTAGCAATTATATTATCACTCACAGGCTTAGCAATGCTAGCAATTAACTGATCCTGTACATCAGTACTCATTGGCTTATCCATTCCCCAATAAGTTACTTTATAAATATCTAAACCTCCTAATCCACCCGCTCTATTTGATGCAATATATGCATATCTCCCACTTGCAGTAGCACTATAAAACAAATCATCATAAGGAGTATTAATTGGATACCCTAAGTTAACTGGATCACCCCAATGCCCTAAATCATCAACATAAGAAACAAAAATATCATAGCCACCAAGTGTGTTATGTCCTTGAGAGGAAAAATACATAGCTTTTCCATCAGGATGAATATAAACTGAACCTTCCTGAAACTTAGTATTTATCTCGTGGCCCGCACTCTGTCCTTTACCCCAAAGATTACGTTCTCTATTCATTACTCCTGAAAAATAAATGTTTTTATTACCACTATACCCTCCATCAGTAATATAATAGACTTTAACATCTGGCGGATCAAAAGAGGCAAATGTCTCATTACCATCCGTATTCCCACCTCTAAGCTTTTCACCCATTTTCCTAGTTGGAATCTCCCATTTTAAACCATTCAATTTAGATTCAAACACGTCTGTATTTCCATCTTCTTGTTTAAAAATAAGTAACCTTTGACCATCATAAGAAAGCCCACCAGCAACATCATTATTTTCCGTATTTAATTCAGAAACAGGCAATACTGCTTCAAATTTTCTGGCATTTAAAGTAGAAGAATATATGTCCTGATCATAAATACCAAATTCATTTGCTTGGTTTTCATTCGGCTGATTAGAAGTAAAAATTAGTAACTCTCCATCAGCACTCAAACAAGGACTCCAATCGTCAAATTCAGTATTTAAAGCTATATTATCTACCCAAATTCTGTGGGAATTAGCTAATATATCATTTGCTCCTTGACATTCTTTAGTATATTTTTTAGCCAATAACTCATAACGCTCATACAATTTACTTTTGGCTGAAAGTTTAAACTGTTCAAACTGCTCACCCGCCTGTAAATAATTGCCTTGTAATTGTAATGCCATACCATAAAAAAATAAAAAATCGGATGGATAATCAGACGTTAAATCCATAGTTCGTAACAGATAATCAGCTGCTTTTTCTTTTTGATTAGTAAATAAATAACAACTTCCAATTTTGTAATTCAGCTCTGCATTATTTGGGTTAAAATCTTGTGCTTTTTGATAATGGAAAATAGCTTGTATAAATAGTATATTAGCTTCTTGCATTGCCAATATTTTATCAATTCCCTCATCACGCATTTCATTAGCAATTTCTATATTTTCTTTCGCCAACTTTAAACCTGGCTTATCATCTTTAAAGTTTGAGCTTTTAAAAGCAATATCTTGAGAAAAAGTAAGGCTCGAAATTAAGCAGAAACCAACTAGAAATAAATTTTTACTCCAACTACTATTCACAATCATTTATTAAATATTTTTTTGCTAACATAATTCCAAATTCATTTGCTTTTTTCCAATCTAAGCAAGCACCATCCTCATCTCTAATCATTTGCTTGGATATACCTCTATTTAAGTAGGCTTTTGCATAATCTACATCTATTTGAATTGCTTTATCAAAAGCTGCAATAGCTTCCTTGTATTTTTTCATTTTATGATTAATGACACCTTTATTATTGTATGCAGGAGCATATTCGGCATCTGCTTCTAAGGCTTTGTCAATTTCAATTTTTGCTTTTTCAAATTTATTTTCACCCAACAATACACTTGCCTTGTTATTGTAGGCTAAAGCATAATTAGCATCTTTTGAAATTGCTAAATCATAATAACTCAAAGCCTTATCGGTTTCACCTTGTTTTGCATAAACACTCGCCAAGTTACTATAGATAAATGCAAAATTAGAATTCAAAGCAATTGCAGCCAAATAATCGCTTATTGCCAAGTCTAATTTATCTAACTTACGATAGCAACTTCCCCTGTCGTTTAAAGTATATGCATTTATATTAATTACTAAGGATTGTGTAAATAATTGTTCGGCATTTTCATATTTACCATCAGTAAAAGCAATAATTCCAAGTTGGTTCAAAGCCTTAAATTCATCACCCTTTAAGGACAGAATAGTTGTATACATTTCTTCAGCCAAAGCTTTATCTGTTTTTAAGTATAAGCTCGCAATTTTAAATAAGGGAAATAAATTAGTAGAATCAAGTTCAAACGTTTTTAAATAATCAGCAATTGCCAAATCATTTTCTAACTTTTCATAGCATTTCGCTCTACTTAAATAGGCTTGTAAAAAAATAGAATCAATAACAATTGCCTTACTAAAGCAAAAAATTGCCTCACTATAACTTTCATTTTTTAATAAAATTAACCCTTCATTATAAGCATCTCGAGATGCTTTTAAATCTTCATTTTGTTCATTTATTTGTGCGATAGAATCAGAAAATTGTTGCTCCAATGAGTTAACATTTGTACTGTCTGAAGTTTGAGATTCCGCACTTTTAGTAAACAAAAAAACAAAAAAGAGTAGAGGGAATAGTTTATACATATACCTTTATTTTATAAGGATGAAAGTACAAATAATATATATATATTAAACATTATTCCTTTAAATAAATATCAACAATTGTTAGCAATTTTCGCATATTATTTGCAAAAATTACTTTTTACAGCAAATATTTTAAATCAAAATCATATACTAGATTAATTATTTAGATTAATATTATTAAAAATCTGATTATAAATAATTTATAAAATATACATGACAGCATGTCATACCTGTTTTAAAGTAAAAATATACCTAAAATATAAACCATTTTGATTTTGTAAGTTTGCCAAATGAGAATTGACATCATAACATTATTTCCTGAATTTTTTAACGCTTATTTTGAGTACTCAATTTTAAAGCGTGCAAAAGAAAATGGCAAAGCCGAAATCATAATTCATAACTTAAGAGACCACTCAACAAATAAACAAAAAAGTGTTGACGATTATCAATTTGGAGGTGGTGCGGGAATGGTAATGTGCATACAACCTATTGATGATTGTATAGGTAAATTAAAAAGCGAAAGAGACTATGATGAAGTAATATATTTATCACCTGACGGAGAAACACTAAATCAACAAATTTGCAATACCCTATCCACATATAAAAATATAATTTTATTGTGCGGACACTACAAAGGAATTGACCAAAGAGTAAGAGAACATATAATTACCAAGGAAATATCTATTGGGGATTATGTACTAACTGGTGGTGAAGTAGCTGCAGCTATACTTTCTGATTCCATAATACGTTTAATCCCTGGTGTGATTTCTGACGAGACATCTGCGCTTACTGATTCTTTTCAAGATAATTTACTCGCCCCACCTATATACACTCGCCCATCCAAATATAAAGGATGGGAGGTGCCAGAAGTGTTACTGTCTGGAAATGAGAAGCTTATAACAGAATGGAGAGAAAAAGAAGCAATAAAAAGAACAGAAGAAAAGAGACCAGATTTATTTGAGTAAAATTGTTTGTTTCTTAGGATGATTAAATAAAAATATGCGTAATATTGCAAACCGATTTCAAAACCTAATATTAGAAAAATGAACATTACTGAAACTATATCAAAAGAACTTACTGCAGGGAACGATTTACCTAATTTCAAAGCAGGAGATAATATTACAGTTTACTACACTATTAAGGAGGGGGACAAACAAAGAACTCAGTTCTTTAAAGGAGATGTTATCCAAAGAAAAGGTAGTGGTGCTACTGAAACATTTACAATCAGAAAAATTTCCCACTCAATAGGTGTTGAAAGAATCTTCCCTATTAATTCTCCTTTAATTGAAAAAATTGAATTGAACAAAAAGGGTAAAGTTAGAAGAGCAAGAATTTATTACTTAAGAGAATTAACTGGTAAGAAAGCTAGAATTAAAGAAATGAGATAATCTCTCGCTAAATATATAATAAGGAATCCTGCAATAGCAGGATTTTTTATTGCCTAATAATTCGGAACTCAGTCCTTCTATTCTGAGCTCTATTACTAATAGAGGTATTATTTACTCTAGGAAATTGCTCTCCATAGCCATTATAACTTAACCGCTCTTTATCAAGGCCATTAGCAATAAGTAATTCATAAACTACCTTAGCCCTATTTTCCGACAAAATCTGATTGACAATACTCTCCCCAATATTATCTGTAAAACCATTTATTTCAATTTTCATGTTATTATTTAACTTCAGATAAGAAGTGAATTCAAAAATCACATTTTTAGCTATTGAGCTAAGTTGAAAGGAATTTGATTCAAAATAAATATCACTTAAGTCAAACGATCTTCCCTTTTCTAAAGAATGTAATTCGAAATCCAAATTAGCAGGAGAAGAAAAAGAAGTATCATTAGATGAGATATATGCTGAATTAAAGGCATACCCTTTCTTTTTAATAGTAATCAATACATCATCATCTTCAGCCAATGTTAAAGAAGAAACATAAGTACCTGCATTAACTTTAACAATAGTTACTTCATTTGTATTTATATTTTTTATTTCTAACTCTACATCCTCCAAAACCATACCATTTTCACCCATTAGATCTCCTTTTAAAAACAGAACTCTTTCAGGCTTGGCATCATCATGTAAGAGAAAAGAATAAATATCCCAACCCCCAATGCCATCCAATTGATTTGAAGCGAAATAAGCGGTATTTCCATCTGTACTAACAAAAAGAGAAATTTCATCAGCTACAGTATTAACAGGATAACCAATATTCTGAGGTTCTTTCCAATTCCCTAAACTATCCATTCGTGAATAAAAAACATCAAACCCACCAAGACTAGGAAAATTTGTTGAGGCAAAAAATAAGGTTTTCCCATCTGTATGTAAATAAGGTGATTTCTCATTTTCATTACTATTAATAGCTGAACCTAAATTTTTAGGATCTGTCCATTTTCCATCTTTCCAATTAATTTCATATAAATCAATTTTACCATAACCCCCACTTCTATCACTAGCAAAAATAATTATTTTACCATCAGAAGAAACAGTAGGTTGCGATTCCCAAGAATCAGATTTTGAAATTTTATCAGAAAAATTCTGCACTACCGACCAAGCATTACCCTCTCTGTTCACATAATAAATATCACAATTATTATACCCTTTTTTGTTTCTGATACATTTTGTATAATAAAGTACTCTATTATCAATAGTGATGGATGCACCACCCTCATTACTTTCTAAGTTAAAAGGAGAAGATAAAGCATGACCAATCTCAAATTTACCTTTTATTTTCTTACTAGATACAAACTCTTCAACAATAGTATTTGTAATTGAATTTAAACTGCTTTTATCCGACCTTCTTGTGAAAAACGACAATTCCTGATCAGGAGAAATTATAGGTAGGTACTCATCAGAAATAGTAGAAATACCACTTACAATTTTAGGATTAAAAGGAACAGGATTAGCAATGATATCGGCAAGCACTTTTGCTTTTTCGTATATACTCATTGCATCAGAATAATACGGATCAGAAATTCCTAAATCTATACTCCTTTTCAAGTACAAATCCGCACTCACATAGTCCTTTCTATTAAAAGCAATCTCACCTAAGAAATAATAAACTTTGGGGAAATTATCAGGACAATTAGCTATTACTTTAAACCCTTCAGTTTCAGCATTAAAAAAATCAGCTTTACGCCATAATACTTCTGATTTCAACGCATTAAATACTGCAATATCATTAGTAGAACGCAATTCATCTAAGGCATCATAATATGCCTTTTTTTCAATAAGTTTAACTATTTTTTTAACTAGTCTTTTATCCTTTGATTTTTCAGGAAAGCATTCTTGTGTGAAAACAAAATTAAATGAGAAGAAAAAAGAAAAAAGAAATAGTATGCGCATACTAACTCATTAACTCTTCTTCAGTAACTTGGCGTAATTCACCTTCAGTTGAAGCCACAATAGTAGCTACAGTTGCATCACCCGTTACATTAACAACTGTACGCATCATATCTAGTATTCTGTCCACTCCAAAAATAAGTGCTAGACCCTCTGTAGGCACATTAATTGCTCCTAGAACAATCACTAGCATCACCATTCCAGCCCCTGGAACAGCCGCAGCTCCAATAGAAGCCAAAGTTGCAGTAAGCACAATAGTTAGTTGTTGACCTAAGTCCAATTCAATACCAAAAGCTTGTGCAATAAATACAGCTGCAACCGCTTGATAAAGAGAAGTTCCATCCATATTGATTGTTGCACCTAAAGGTAAAACAAATGAAGAAATTTCTTCTGAAACCCCTAAATGATCCTCACACCTTTCCATAGTAACAGGTAAAGTTGCCGCACTCGAACTAGTGGAAAATGCCAACATTTGTGCAGGAGAAATTGCCTTGAAAAAATCAAAATACTTTACTTTTGTAAACATCCTTAATATTAATGGATAGACTACGAGCACCATCATCAATAAACCTGCAATAACGGTTAGAGAATACTTTCCTAAAGCGATAAATAAAGTAGAACTTGCTCCAAAATCAACCACCAAACCTCCTAAGAGTGCAAATACACCATAAGGAGCAGCAAGCATGATTAAGTCTACTATTTGTAAAATAATATCATTTATACCATCAAAAAAACCCTTTACATATACCGTTTTTTCACTTGGCAACATTACCATTGCAATTCCAAATAGAATAGCAAAGAAAATTACTTGCAACATATTAGAATTATCACCTGAGGCCGAGATTATATTAGTTGGCACAATATCCATAACAAACTGAAGGGGACCCGCCTGTTTCACATTGCCTGCATCTGCTATTTTTTTATCTGCTCCTGATTGAGAGTTTTCTGTCAACTGAATAGAGTCTTTATCAAAATCCGCACCAGGATTTACCATATTTACCAAGAACAAGCCAATAGTAACCGAAATAACTGTGGATACTAAGTAAATAGCAATTGTCTTCCCTCCTATGCGTGATAACCTTGAAATATCAGATAAGGATGCAACCCCTTTTATAAGGGATGCAAATACCAAAGGCACAGCAATTAATTTTAACAGATTAACAAAGATAACCCCCCAAGGCTTTATCCATGCATTGGTAAAATCCACCCAACCTAATTTATTAGCTACTAGGCCATAAACAACACCTAACACCATTCCTATTATAATTTTCCAGTGTAATGCTAGTTTTTTCATATTAGTTTATTGTTAATCTATTGTTTTATTCTAAAACTATTCTTTTCTCTACTGTTCCATCATCATAAATGTAAAAGAGAGGAGTGTTAGATTTAGCCTGCGTTGATTGGCCCAAAGAATTTATTATTTTTAATAATTCTCTAGATGAGGATGTAGTTGCTACACCATTAAAATTACTAGAAATCAAACCATTATCTATAGAAATATTCTCATCTCCTAACTGATAGGGAAGAAATTGGAATCCACCAATAAACATTTCATCCTGTGTATTAAATCCTGATTGAACAGTTACAGGAAAAGGGTTAGACGGACTAACAGTATTATCATAATTTGCCTTAGCATATATTATACTTCCCCCAGGTATTTTAATGAATTTTTCAAAGAAATATGAATATTGCCATTCGAAATCCCATTTATTAATCTTAATCAAATTTATTGTATCATTTAAAGGAGTTACAGCATAAATTACCATATCTTTTCCTAAAAGATGCATGTGAGGAAAAACAGACATAAATGAATAATCTTGTGATGTAGGACCAAAAGAACCAGTAATCTCAGTAATCTGATTTGGAGGTAAATAAAATGGAGCTCCAAACAAACCTTCATTAATTAAAAAATCATAAGATATCTCTCTAATTACTGTAGTTTGAGGATAAAAATAAAATCTAACCTTAGTACTATCTAACTGACCTAAACTACCCTCAGGATAGTGCATAGCAAAAGAAACACTACTATTCGCAGGTAATACCACGCCAAAAGAGTTGTTAGTGTTTTCAGGGTAAGTTAATGGCAAAGCACCTGGTGCATAACTATAAAGCATATCCCCTTGTGGCCCCATACAGTCAGCTGTTGTAACAATAGAACTATTAGGGAATGGATCTACTGAAACTAAAACATGATGAACTGTTTGTAGATTTCCAGGAATCACTTCAATAGCTTTAATTCTTCTGTTTTGCAATAAGCCAGTTGGTATAGAAAAACACACATAATCATCTGAATTTGAAGTTGCAGTACTTGCATATGTTGGCATTTTCAGTTCTAAATCAGGAACACCCATTTGTAATGAATTCCCAAATATTGGCATTGTAGGAAGCAATGAAGTATCTCCAAGAGGCACTCCATTTGTTATCCAATCCAATATAGTATTAATCTCATTCATGCTTAAAACATTTTCATTTGCATAATTCTGAAATAAAGTATCAGCAGGCCATGGTGGCATTTCTCCAGAGGCAGTAACATGCTGTATCATGCCACCATTAGACACAACACTTGCATATGTTTCTAATGTTAAGGGTGCAATTCCTCCATTATAATGACATTGTAAACATTTTCCATATAGTATTGGTGCAATATCTTCAGAGTAATTAGGGTTTTGCCCGAAGCCAATAGCTGGAATAAGCAATATAAATAGTAGTTTTTTAATCATCTTAAATTTTATTAGTTAAAGATCTTAAATAATGGTCGACTAAACTAAGTGCTAGCATGCTTTCAACAATAGGAACAGCCCTTGGAACCACACAAGCATCATGCCTTCCTTTTCCTTTTATCTCTACTTTTTTTCCAGCCGCATCAATCGTGTTTTGCTTTTGCATAATAGTAGCTACAGGCTTAAAGGCTACTTCACAATAAATATCATTCCCATTGCTTATCCCTCCTTGTATTCCTCCAGAAAAGTTTGTTTTAGTTTTCCCACTTGCATCTATCATTCTATCATTAACTTCACTCCCTTTACTTGAAGCGATATGAACTGAATCAAAACCATATTTAAAACCATGTACTGCATTAATGGAAAGCATTCCTTTTCCTATGTCAGCATGTAATTTATCAAATACTGGCTCACCCCAGCCGGCAGGAACTCCAGTTGCTAAAGCCGTAATTTTCCCACCTATAGTATCACCCTCTTTTTTTGTTTTTTCAATAGCTAAAATCATTTGATCAGCAATAGCATTATCAGGACACCTTACTAAGTTATCATCAATCAAGGACAATTCCAAATCAGCATAAGATTTATTAAGTTTAACATTTCCTACAGCTGAAACATAAGCAGAAATATTCACTCCAACTTTATTTAAAATTTGTTGTGCAATTGCTCCAGCCACTACCCTGCAAGTAGTCTCACGAGCTGAAGATCTTCCTCCCCCTCTATAATCTCTAATGCCATATTTGGCCGTATAAGTAAAGTCAGCATGAGATGGACGAAAAGCATCTTTTATTTCAGAATAATCTTTACTCTTAGCATCTTCATTCTTGATTATAAAACCAATAGGAGTACCTGTAGTTTTTCCTTCAAAAATACCAGACAAAAATTGAACTTCATCACTCTCTTTTCTTTGAGTTGTAATCTTGGATTGACCTGGCCTTCTTCTATCCAATTGATGTTGAATAATTTGAAAGTCTAACTCCAAACCAGCAGGACAACCATCAATAACACCACCAATAGCAATACCATGCGACTCACCAAAAGTAGTTAGTTTAAAGAATTTTCCGATAGAATTTCCCATAATGGCAAATATAAGGTATTTGGAGTGAATTGTGTATTTTCGCATCAGAATATATAGCCATGAAAATAGTAATCAAAAATATAGCTGAACTTATACAAACAGAAGAATTTCCAAGAAAATGGGTTGCAGGAAAAGATATGTCTCAGATCAACACCATAAAAGATGCCTTTGTAGAAGTTGAAAATGGAATTATCACATTATTTGGAAGCATGGAAGATTGGGCAGGAATTGAAGACTGGAACAATACTGAAATAATTGATGCTGAGGGAGGAATGGTATTCCCAACCTATTGTGATAGCCATACTCACCTAGTATTTGCTGCAAGCCGGGAAGGAGAATTTGTTGACAGAATAAATGGACTTAGTTATGCTGAAATTGCAGAAAAGGGAGGGGGAATTTTAAATTCTGCTCAAAAATTGCAAAATGCCACTGAAGATGAATTGTATGAAGATGCTCTTGTTCGATTAAATGAATTAGTGAAAATGGGAACTGGAGCCATTGAAATAAAAAGTGGTTATGGACTGACTTTGGATGCAGAAATTAAAATATTAAGAGTTATCAAACGCTTAAAAGAAAATTCTGAAGTTACTATAAAAGCAACTTTTTTAGGAGCACATGCCCTGCCCAAAGAATTTAAAGATAATAAAGAGGGCTACATGGATTTGGTAATTAATGAAATGCTACCCAAAGTTGCAGTAGAAAAGTTAGCCGATTATGTAGATATTTTTTGTGAAAAAGGATATTTCACAGTTGATGATACTCAAAGATTGTTAAAAGCAGCCAATGAATTAGGTATTCCTTCTAAAACACATGTTAATCAATTTAATGCTATTGGAGGTGTAAAGGCTTCAGTGGATTTAGGAGCACTATCAGTTGACCATTTGGAAGAAATGGCTGATGAAGACTATGAATCACTAAAAGGGAGTAATTGTATGCCTACTATATTACCTTCTTGTTCCTTCTTTTTGGGTATACCTTACAGCCCAGCAGTTAAAATGATAGAGAAAGGATTACCTATAGCTTTAGCATCAGACTATAATCCAGGCTCTACTCCAAGTGGAAACATGAATTTCGTAGCATCACTTGGCTGTATACAATTAAAAATGACCCCTGAGCAAGTAATAAATGCAACAACTATCAATACTGCCTACGCAATTGGTATTGAAAAAGAATTGGGCAGTATCTGTATTGGGAAGAAAGCTAATTTATTCATAACAAAACCAATACCGAGCTATGCTTACTTACCTTATAGTTTTGGACACAATGTAATTAAGCAAGTAATCATTAACGGAAAGGTACAATAAAAAAAGCCCTACTTTTCAGTAGAGCTTTTCTTAATTATTAATCTAAACAAAAACTACTTCTTTCTTTTCATGTAGTAATAATGCGTAGTATTACCTGATGCTGAAAGCACATTTGCAGATACAAACTCCCAACCTCTTTCTGCAGCAGCATTTGCAGCAGCTGACATAGATCGAAAGCTATTTGAAGCTCGAATTAATTCAGAAACTTCTTTATTTCTTTGATTTCCAAACTCAAAAGCAATTATTAACTTAACTTGAGGTTTAATCATTCGCTTCATTTGTATTTGGCGGACATCTTCAGTTATATCAACAAGCTCTTTTTCATCCATTCCCTCATTATCAATTGGAAATTCAAATCCTTTAATAACCATATATTCAACATTAGCATTTAAACCTTTAACTTGTTCAATATCTTGATCGCTTCCTTTTTTGCTTCTTTTTTGAGCTATAGTTAAAAATGGAACCATAGCTACTAACATCATTAATACAATCTTTTTCATTTTTCTTTTTTTTAATTAGTTACTAGTTTTATTAACGCAATAATACAAATTTTATTCTCCTCCTAATATTATTGGTAAATCACCATCACCATTACCTATTACAATAACCTTAGCGTTTTGTGATTTTGCAATCTCCTGAGTTGCCTCTACACCTTTCCATTTCAATAATTGTGGAGTAATTGTTCTATTAACAATTTTTTGGAATTTAGCAATACCATTAGCTTCTATTTCCTTTCTTTCAGCTTCCTTCCTTGCTTTATCAATCTTAAATTCGTACTCTAAAGATTCTTGCTCTTGCTTTAGTTTCTGCTCAATTGCAGTTCTCAAAGTTGTCGGCAATGTAACATCTCTAATTAATATTGCATCCAATCTAAGATATTTAGCTTCAATATTAATTTTTGTTAATGCATAAATTTCATCCTCAATAGCCTCTCTTTTAGTAGAGTAAAGTTCTTCTGGAAGGTAATTTCCAATCACTTCTCTAGTTACAGATCTAATCTCAGGCTTAATAATACTTTCTAAAAAATTCTTACCAATACCATCATGCAAGTAACCAATACTATCAGCAACTGGTTGGTATCTAAAAGAAAGATCAATTTTGATAGAAAGACCATTTTTTGACAATACTTCCATTTTCTCAAAAGTATCTTTTAATTTAACATCATAGACAAACATGTCATTCCATGGTGCTATCACATGAAAACCTTGTCCATATACTACTTCTTTTTCCAATCCTCCTCCAAACTTTCTAAACAAAACACCTTTTTCTCCTGAATCTATTGTTACAAACATACTTGAGCCAAACATGACTACAAATATTAGCCCAACAATACCCATTATCATTGCTTTTGGCAGTCCCTGATTTTCCATAATTTTTTTTTTAGTTATTTAATTAATTTAGTTGTTGTTTTAATTTTTCTTCGTCCATCTTTCTTCTGTATAATATATTTATGTAATTATACGCTTTTTTTTCTCCTAGTTTTTGTGCTTTTTTCGCCCATTCTATTGCTGTTTCTAATCCGCCCTTTATCTCACTTGCTAGTGCCATATTAAATGCAGCTCTTGCAGAAATTTTTACATCTTGATCATCAGTAAGTGGCATCCAAATTTCAATTGCAGCATCCCAATCTCCTTTTTTAACATATGATTTAGCTAATTTCAAATCATCTGACTTTCCTGTATAATAAGTTCTGTTTACTTTAACCCATATTGGCGAAATACGAAAACCATATTGTTTTCCTGCATAAGCACCTGACTTTTTAACCGCTACTCGTGTTGAAGGTAAATTCAATTGAGCCTGTTCAGGAGAATTCCCCCAAGCTTTAAACTCTTTAATCTCAGTAAATTTATTTTCATCAATAATGAATTCCTTATTTGCATCATATATTCTCCAACCCGACTCTACACTCATAATAAGTGTTACTGGATAACGCAATTCTTTTACTTTTATTCCTTTTACTTTTCGAGTTCTAGTAACTGGCGCACCAACTATTGTTTTAGCATCCGAATCAAAAGTAGCCAATACTAATAAAGCATCACCATTATACGAACCACAAATACTTTTCACCTCATTCCAAGCTAAGGGAATTGGGAAAGCAGAAGTTCCTGTACCTTTCAATTCAATTCCTCCAATATTTTTTAATGTAAATCTTTCAGAATTAACAAGCATATCAGTAAGCCCATTAACGCAATATTCAGCCCCTTTTCTATCAGCACCTATACCTTCTCCACTAAATAAGCCTTCAACAATATTTCCTGCTAAATTATCTTTTGAAGGGCGTGACCTATTTACAACTACAATGTTTTGTATTTCCTGTGGAATCGTAATGTCAGCTGGCCTTTGGACATTCACCAATACTGATGAAGTGGAGCATGAACTTAATCCTGCAACTACTAATATTCCAAAAATAAATTGCTTTATCATATTAAATTAGGCCATTGTATTTTCTAAGGAACCATTCCAAAGAAATAAGGGCTAGCAAACTTAATAAAATCCAAGGAATATTAATGATTCCTTTTAACTTTTCTTCAGTACTGATGCGTTTGTAATTATTCTTACTATTCTTAATTTTAGCAACTAATTCTTTTCTTTGATTAGGAAAGAATAATTTACCTTCACTAGCAGTTGCTAATTGATAAAGTAACTTATGATTTGCAACAGTATATAATTGTTCTAACTGAATTGCTCTAACATCAAAACTACCAATCCTAATTAACTCACTGCCATTTGCTTTAGCCAAAAAAGTGTATTTTCCTATATCAAGGATACCCACATTTAAATTGTATCTTTCAACTGACTTAGAAAATTCATAGTCAAATTCATCTCCTTTTTCATTTTGGATTACAATTGAAATTTCTTTGTCATTTATTAATTCATAACTCTCGTTATATAATGAAGCTTCAAAATAAATATTTGAATTTTGAGCAAACTGTTTTTTATAATCTATTCTGAACTTACTTTTATCCTCTTGCAATACTAAGTACTGAGTCAGTTTTGAAAATAACTCGTCAAATGCTACATTATTTTTAGTGTTTGCATAATCATACAATTTCCATTTCCAAAAACCTTCAGCGGTTATAAAAGCCAATTTTCTGCCATTCTTTTCGTTTATAAGAATAATAGGCTTAGTAGTTACTTGCATCCCTACCTTCTGAGCAATAACCACTTCTGAACCTATTTGCAAAGTATATTTACCAAAGGAAGTCTGCAAAGGAGGAGCGTCCTGAATCAATTTTAGCAATTCAGGTGAAAAAGTAAACTTTGAAAAAAATTTACTTTTCACAGCCTTTACTTCTTCTAAGCCACCTCTGCTTTTAAAGCTAAAAGCTGATGTAAGTTTTAAATTTAAGTTTTGCTGAATATCAAAAACAAGTAGAGGTACGTTAGTTTTTTCAAGTTGCATTAACAAAGGATTATTTTTTTTAATTCCAAAAACAACAACCAACTGATAAGCTTCAAAGCTTCCATTAAAATCAATAAAATTAACTTGCTCTACAGCATAATTTTTATTTTTTTCTATCGCACTTTTATATGCCGCTATATCAGGATGAGTATTTTCGGTTAACAGCAATATTTTATAACGAGAATCTATCACCTCAACATAGGTAGTATAGCTATTATTTCTACTATTTTTTTCATTAGAAAACTGAGATACTGAAATCTTATAATGTTGTAAACCTACATCTTCAGCTAACAGATTAATTTTTACCTTCTGAAATTCATCATCACTATAGATAATTCTATCTTCAGTATGAATTTTCTTTCCTTTATTCCAAACTTCAACTTGAATACGTTCTCCTTTACATTGCTGAGCTGATAAAGTAATTTCTAAAGGAAAAGTATTTCCTAAAAAAGCAATTTCATTTTTCAACACTTTAGCAATACTAATATCCCTTTTAATTAATGTATCGCCTTGTGCAATAGGGTAAATAGGGAAATTTATTCTATTATCATAAAGTGGATTGCTTCCTGAATTGTATAAGCCATCAGAAGCTAAAACCAAACCTGCAATATTCCGATTAGCAAACCGAGTATTCATGTCCTGAAAAAGGTTACTATAATTAGTTATCAAACCACTATTAATACTAGAAAAACCACTATTCACTTTATCCGAGAATGAAAATTCATATACTTCAAAATCAGTAAGCTGATTACTAATTTGAGTTAAAAGTTGTAGCGCAAAAGAATCAGTTATAGATTCAGAAATATCTTGAGCTAAAATTACTATTGGTTTATGTTTGGTTTTTTGGATTGATTTTACAACTGGATTAAGTAACAAAACTGCTAAAAGAGTAATAAAAAGTGTTCGGATTATAAACAGAAGCTGTTTTAGTTTTTTTGCTGTTAGCAAAACTTCTTTTCTATATAAAAAATAAGAATAGCTTATTCCTAGAAAAAGGCAAGCTATAGTATACATTAGTGGTAAATCAGAAATTACTCCCATTTTCTAGGTAAGCATACCTCCACAAACATGTAATACTTGCCCAGTTACATAAGCTGACATATCAGAGGCTAAAAATAAAGCTGAATTTGCGACATCTTCAGTAGTACCTCCTCTTTTTAAAGGAATTGCATTTCTCCACTCTTGAATTTGTTCTTCTACTAAGGCATCAGTCATTTCAGTTTCAATAAAACCTGGTGCAATAGAATTACACCTGATATTACGCGAACCTAATTCCAAAGCTGTCGATTTTGTAAAACCATTAATAGCTGCTTTTGATGCCGAGTAATTTGCTTGACCTGCATTTCCTTTTACACCAACTACTGAACTCATATTAATAATAGAACCTTTTCTTTGCTTTAGCATTGGGCGCAAAACTGCTTTTGTCATATTGAATACTGATTTCATATTGATATTCATTACGCTATCAAAATCATTTTCAGACATACGCATTAACAAACCATCTTTCGTAACACCTGCATTATTAACTAATACATCAATACTCCCAAATTCTTCTAACACATCAACCGCTAGTTGCTGTGCAGCCTCAAAATTAGATGCATCCGACTTATATCCTTTTACTTTACAGCCATAAGCCGAAAGTTCATCTTCCAAAGCCTTTGCTTTTTCATCAGATGAACGGTAAGTAAATGCAATATTTGCACCTTGTTTTGCAAATACTTTAGCAATTCCTCTACCAATACCTCTACTAGCACCTGTAATAATAACAGTCTTAGCTTCTAATAATTTCATACATTTAAATTTTAAAAATCAAAGATAGAAAAAGCCATTAAATTCAGAACTTTTTATCCATTTATAGTAAAAATTTTACAACAATAATCTATCTAATTAAGATAATGGATCCATACTCATCATACTTCCATCCCTCAAAATCCTGATAATAAATTTCATACATATAAGTATCTGAAGGTAAATCATTCTTAGTTTTATAATGTCTTCCATCCCAGCCAGCTTCCATTTTACAGTTTAATTCTAAAGGATTAGTTGTTTGATATATTAACTCTCCTATTGAAGAATAAACCTTAAATAAGAATGACTGCTCACGGATAGCATGATAATCAATACAAAACTTATCGTTTATATCATTCCCATCAGGCGTGAATGCATTGGGCATATACATATAGTATTCTTCCCTAACCCAAACTTGATGCTTAGTCGTATCCGAACAACCCATATCATCAGTGACAATTAAACTACTTTCATACAATGCAGAAATACCAATACCAAACTGATCAACTGGGAAAATATGATGAGGATTATATTCAATCAATTCATCTGAATTATCTCCGAAATTCCATTTCTGCTCAATAATACTTCCTAAGGATTGACTAATAAAATCTGCCTGAGGATATAATACTGATAAAGTATCACTAAGCAAATGAATGATAGCTGTAGGAGCTGAAACAACAGTCACTTCACCACTTCCGTTCATATCCCCTTGATGAAAAGCATCTCTAAAACTTTTTAGCGTATAAATCCCATTTATTTTAGTTGATATACAATACTTTTTATTATGAGTAGTAATTGAAGCCTGCTCTATTCCATTAATAGCATAAATAAATGTAAATGGGGGGTTTCCTTGAAAATCAATTTTCACAATAGCAAAACCAGCATTATCACATATTCTTTCATTCGCAGAAATAAACGCTGCAGGTTGAGCATTTATTAGCAAAGGGAAAAATAGTAATATGACGATTTTATTAATCATGGGGCAAATATAAAAAAGCCCTACAAAAATGCAGGGCTCTTTTAAATATATATGAGTACATCTATTATCCTTACTATTTTGTGTCTTCTTTTATTTCTTCTTCTTCTTCTGCTACTTCTTCAAATTCAACATCAGTTACATCATTAGTTGCTTCATCAGCCTGATTACCTTCAGCTGCAGCCCCTTCGTCTTGTGATGCTTTATACATTTCTTCTGATGCAGCTGTCCAAGCAGTATTAATTTTTTCCATTGCTGTATCAATAGCGGCTAAGTCTTTGCTTTCGTGTGCGGTTTTTAACTCTACTAAAGCTTCTTCAATTGGTGCTTTTTTATCATCCGATAATTTTTCATCAAATTCTTTTAACTGTTTTTCAGTTTGAAAAATCATTCCGTCAGCTCCATTAATTTTATCAGCAGTTTCTTTTGCTTTATTATCTGCATCAGCATTTGCTTCTGCCTCTTGTTTCATTTTTTCAATTTCCTCATCTGAAAGACCTGAAGAAGCTTCAATTTTAATGTTTTGTTCTTTTCCTGTAGCTTTATCTTTTGCTGAAACATTTAAGATTCCATTTGCATCAATATCAAAAGTTACTTCAATTTGAGGAATTCCTCTTTGTGCAGGTGGAATATCTGATAATTGGAAACGACCAATTGACTTGTTATCAGTTGCCATAGGACGCTCACCTTGCAACACATGAATATCAACAGCGGGTTGGTTATCAGCAGCAGTTGAGAATACCTCTGATTTCTTTGTAGGAATAGTTGTATTTGCTTCAATTAATTTTGTCATTACACTTCCCATAGTTTCGATTCCTAATGAAAGAGGAGTTACATCTAATAATAATACATCAGTAACATCACCTGAAAGTACACCTCCTTGAATAGCTGCTCCAACTGCAACAACCTCATCAGGATTCACTCCTTTTGATGGTGATTTTCCAAAGTACTTCTCTACTACATTCTGTATAGCTGGTATACGAGTTGAACCACCTACTAAAATAACCTCATCAATGTCAGATATAGTCATTTTAGCATCCTTCATTGCCTTTTTACAAGGAACAATAGTTGCTTGAATTAATTTATCAGCTAATTGTTCAAATTGTGCTCTTGTTAAAGTACGAACTAAATGCTTAGGACCTGAAGCTGTAGCAGTAACATAAGGTAAATTGATTTCAGTTTGTGTTGATGAAGACAATTCAACTTTAGCTTTTTCAGCTGCCTCTTTTAACCTTTGTAAAGCCATAGGATCTTCTCTTAAATCCATGCTTTCCTCTTTTTTAAACTCATCTGCCAACCAGTCAATAATCACTTGATCAAAATCATCTCCTCCTAGATGTGTATCACCATTAGTTGATTTTACTTCAAATACTCCATCTCCTAAATCAAGGATAGAAATATCAAAAGTACCCCCTCCTAAATCAAAAACAGCAATTGTTTTATCTTCATCCGATTTATCAAAGCCATACGCTAATGCAGCAGCAGTTGGTTCATTAATAATTCTTTTCACTGTAAGACCTGCAATTTCTCCTGCCTCTTTAGTTGCTTGTCTTTGTGCATCATTAAAATAAGCAGGCACAGTTACAACTGCTTCGGTAACTGTAGTTCCTAAATAATCTTCAGCGGTTTTTTTCATTTTCTGCAGTACCATAGCTGAAATTTCTTGTGGAGAGTATAATCTACCATCAATATCAACTCTTGGCGTGTTATTATCTCCTTTTACTACTTTATATGAAACATTCTTAATTTCCTTAGCCATTGCTGTGAAACTTTCTCCCATAAATCTTTTTATAGAGGCAATTGTTTTTGTTGGGTTAGTAATTGCTTGACGCTTTGCACTGTCTCCTACCTTACGCTCACCGCCTTCAATAAAAGCAACAATTGAAGGAGTTGTTCTTGCCCCTTCAGCATTTGGGATAACCACTGGCTCATTCCCTTCCATTACAGAAACACATGAATTTGTTGTTCCTAAATCGATTCCAATAATTTTACTCATTTTATTATGTTTTAAATTTAAATAATTTGTTTTCTGAGTGATAGTAATTGCAATTACAATGCCATAACAATTTATACGTCAAAACTGACATAAAAACAAAACCCTAGAGAAAATTAAAAGTGATTTACTGACAGAGCGTCAGATTATTGAAAATTTCTATCCAAACCATCAATTGAAGTTAAATAATCAATAGTTCGATTTGCAATAGAAAACCCTTTTCTAGTTTTAGTAAATCTTGATGAAAACAAACCTATACCATTATTAATATTAGTAAATTGAGGACGTTCCTGTACTATACCAGTAATTTCCTCATTAATTACTCTATACGTTTTTAAATTCTCTGAACCAACTGTCATTATTAGATCAATGCTGAGAAATTTTCTTTCAATTAATGGATCTTTAACTAATTCATTTTTTAAAAAATTAAAAAACTTCTCACCTTCAAATTCAAAAATATTTGTTTCTTCCAAAACTGAACTAGTGTAGATAAGGTTTTTAGCAATATCATTTTCATTATAATTAAAAATTAACTCAATTTGATATTGCACCCCATTATCAGTAGAATTTCCCCAGGTTACTACTGTAGAACTAAATTTCGTTGCACTTGGGTTTCCAGGAATCCAAGTTTCTATAAATCCGAAAGGAAAACCTGCACCCATATCAAAATTAAATCCAGAAATAATATTAGTGGTTGAACTAACTTCATTACCAGTAATATTATTTTTAATTAGTAATTCATACTCAAAATTTGAATTCAAAAAATTATTATTTTCAAAAGTATACACAATAATTGAATCATTAAAAACACCATCATTTCTTAATGTTGGCACTTCATCCAAAGTAATAGTGTCCCTAGTTCCATTGTTTTTTACTTTAATCACTTTAACAGCTAACTCACCTTGATCAAAATTAATTGAATCAGCAAACTGAGCCATTTGTAATGCATCCATTTTCCCTAAAAAAGCTTTACTAATCTTAATTTGTTGAGTTTTCATTTCATCTCCAGCATCTAAAAGCCCGTACACAACTGTCACCTCCTCCCACTCTGCATTTACATCAAAATCAGTATCACAAGAAGTGAATATGATTGTAAAAACACTAACTAATAAATATATTTTTTTCATGTTTGCAAAGTTATTCTTTTATATGATATGATAAACGCATAATTTGTAAATTTGCCACACTTTGAACTAAATATGAAAATGAAAACAATTTTTACTACATTACTTTTATCTGTTAGTCTTATAACAAATGGTATCGCTCAACAAATATCATCTGACGCTTATAATCATACTGAAATACATGAAGATTTCAGCCAAGAAGGTAAAATTTTTCCTGTAATAAATACGACTGAGAATCAATTTATAATTGACAATGGAGATTACTTTTTAAGCAGAAATAATATGGATAGCCAATATATAATTAATTGCAATAACTCCTCTTTTTCAGATTTTATATTAAAAACAAGTATCCGAATTGGTCCAAGCAATAATAAAAATGCAAGTATTGGAATTATACTAAAAGCTCAAATAAAAGGAGACGGAGCTATTATCTTTGAAATAAACAAAAAAGGAGAATATAGAATAAAACAACTTTTAGACAATACCTATAAAACCTTAAGCGGTCTTAGAAAAAATGAAGGTTGGGTAAAAAGCAAAATAATAAATGGGGTTGATGAACATAATGCTATTGAAATAAGAACTGAAAATAATCATTATGATGTATATATAAATAATGACTACTTAACTACTTTCTTTAACCCAGATTACAGAAGAGGATCATGCGGCATAATAATTAGCCCTGAAACAAAAGCTAGAATTGCTTATTACCATTTAAACACACAAGGAGAAAGCACTACTCTGACAGCAACTAATACTAGCCAGATTACGAGCAATACAAATACTGAAATTGAAGAATTAAATAGAGAAATTGCTACACTTGAGACAAATAATACAAAACTTAACTTCTTAAGTAATGAACAAAAAGAAAATCAGAGGCTGGAATTAAAATCATTAAAAGAGAAGAATAATGAGCAAGAAAAAGAAATAGCAAGTTTGAATAGAAAAATTTCTGATTTTAAAAATAACAACTTAAAAGTTAACGAAACAGAAAATACAGATGAAACAATTATACAAACAAATACGAAATTAAAAAAAGCAAAGCAGGAAATATCTATTTTAAGAGATATCAAAAATAGACAAGATGGCATTGTTAACGATTTAAATAGTCAACTTTCATTATTAAAAGCAAAACAACTTGATTTAAGGTCTGTAGTACAAGCTTTGAACAAGAAAACAAGTAGCCTAGAGACAACCAATATTGAATTAAAAGAATTATTCATACTTAAAGACTTTGAATCGAATGGTATTAAACCTTCTGACTTAAGTAAGAGGACTAATCCCTATTCAACACCAAAAAACATTGTAGGAAATAGTACAATATATGCTGTACAATTTGGTGTATTTATGCAAGTACAAGCGTATTCTACACTAAAAGTGTCGGATGAAGTTTGGTACGAAAAAACCGAACATGGTACTTATGTTTACCTTTCAGGACAATTTAAGAACCCAAAAGAAGCAACAGCACACAAAAATAAAGTTGCAGCTTTAGGATACCCAAATGCATTTGTAGTAACCCTAACAAAATAAAAAATGTCAGTAGCTAAAAAAGATTATAAAAGAGTAACCACTAATACCCTTGGTGAAATGAAGCAAAATGGAGAGAAAATCTCCATGCTTACTGCTTACGATTATACCCTTGCCAAAATTATTGATGGATCAGGAATTGATGTCATCTTAGTTGGTGATTCGGCATCAAATGTAATGGCTGGTTATGAAACTACTTTACCCATCACCCTTGATCAAATGATTTATCATGCAGCATCAGTTGTGCGTGCAGTAGACAGAGCTTTAGTAGTAGTGGATATGCCTTTTGGTTCTTATCAAGGAAATTCATTAGAAGCTCTTTCATCAGCAATTAGAATCATGAAAGAAAGTGGCGGACATTCAGTAAAGCTAGAAGGAGGAAGCGAAATTATTGAATCCGTTGAGAGAATACTAACTGCAGGAATTCCTGTAATGGGACACTTAGGACTTACCCCTCAATCCATCTACAAATTCGGAACTTATACTGTACGGGCAAAGGAACAAGAGGAAGCAGATAAACTATTAGCTGATGCTAAACTGTTAGAGGAAGCTGGATGTTTTGCTTTAGTATTAGAGAAAGTACCTGCCCAATTGGCTCAAAAAGTAGCGGAAAGCATAAATATTCCTGTTATCGGAATTGGAGCTGGAGCTGGAGTTGATGGACAAGTACTTGTATTACACGACATGTTAGGAATGACACATGAATTCAATCCAAGGTTCTTAAGAAGATACCTTAGTTTATTTGATGAGATTACAGGAGCTGTAAAAAGCTATGTTTCAGATGTAAAATCAACTGATTTTCCAAACGAGAAGGAGCAATACTAATGTTAGAAGTATTATATGAGGACAATCACATAATCGCGATTAACAAAAAATCGGGCGACATAGTACAAGGAGATAAAACAGGAGACGCACCATTATCTGATTTTGTAAAAGCGTATATCAAAAAAAAATACAACAAACCTGGAGAAGTTTTCTTAGGTACTATCCATAGGTTGGATCGCCCTACTTCAGGAGTAGTATTATATGCCCGAACAAGCAAGGCACTTACCCGTATGAATGAACAATTCCGTGAAAAGCAAGTGCAAAAAACATATTGGGCTGTAGTGGACAGTGCACCAGCAAATGATTCAGGAACCCTTGAAAATTATTTACTTAAAAACCAAAAGCAGAACAAATCCTATATTACAAAGGGGTCAGATGGAAAACATGCTATTTTAGACTTTAAAATGCTTAAAAAGTTAGACAATTTTTTTCATTTGGAAATAAAACCAAAAACTGGAAGACACCACCAGATAAGAGTACAATTAGCACATATAGGGTGTATTATTAAAGGGCGATTTGAAGTATGGCGCCAAAAGAAGTAATAAAGACGCTAGTATACATTTGTTAGCTCAAAAGTTAGAGTTTATACATCCAGTGAAAAAAGAATCTATAACAATAGTCGCTCCAGCTCCTAAGGATAGCATTTGGGATGCTTGCTAATAACCTTAAAACATAGGGTTTCTGCTTGTTTGATAAAGTAATTTCCCTGATTTAAAAAACTAAAGTCTAATTGCTCCTTACGGATTTAAAATTCATCTCTATATATGTAGTAAGTATTGATTTGTACTTACTTTAGTACTTCAGTTAAACAAACATTAGCTGATAAAATATATATACAGCCACACCTAAAAATACTAGAAGTGCCAAAAGATTACAATAGTCCTGTAAATTCATACTATTCTCATCATTAATTTTTTCCATATACAAATATAAACACACTTTATATAGCAATTATGTTGAGGCTTTATAGTTATTAACTAGTGGGTATTGATTAGTACTTAATGAACCTTTAGGTCTACCTATAGGGTTTCCGCTTGTTCCTTTCTTAAATGGCATAGTCTTTTACTATAGATATAAAAGGCTAATAAATTTTAAATTCGATTGCTTACGCATTAATTTTAAATGGATAAATGGTTAAATAGTTAAAAAGCCCGAACAGCCCTAACATCGTAGTGTTGTCCTTATCGTGTAGTTCCTGGTATCCATTGTAGAAATTCTGTATCCACGCATCGTAGTTACGTACTCAGTAGAACTCCAATAGTAGTAATTAGCAAAACCACCAATATTTCCTAATCCTAAAGCATTACCTTGACCAATATTTAAATACATTTTATTTAATTCATCTATTGAAGGCAAGAACCAATCACTGTATCCTCCAATAGTTAGATTCAGCACAAATATCTGCAGCTCGTTCCTGTTGTACACCAGCTTCAATATCAATTGTGTTTTGATTACCTGTTCCAATAGCTGTTCCATCTGCTCCTGAAATCAGAGTTCCATATACAGCCCCATTCTGCACCAGAAGATTGGTCTGAGGCTGCTGCAATTAAGCCGTGAACTTGACCAGCTACATATCCTATATCTCCTGCTTGTAATATATAAAAGATAATACCACCTTGACTAAAATCACCAATTGCATAGTCACAAGTTGCATTATCAATATTAGCAGTTGCATCATAATTATTTACTGATGCATCCGTACATCCAAAATGAAGAAAAGAGTTTAATACTGTAAGAGATGAATCAAGAGATGAAACTACTTGAATTAAAGAATCGTTTGTGCTAACTACATAAGGACTAACAGAAGTTCCAGCACCAGTGACACTTATGCCTGTTCCTGCGTTTGTTATTCCACCTTGCCCGTCTACACCATCTACTCCGTCAATACCATCATTTCCATCATCACCATTTTGCCCGTCTATTCCATCTTGCCCATCTATTCCATCTTGTCCATCATAACCATTTTGTCCGTCATTTCCATCTTGTCCGTCTTGCCCGTCATCACCATCAACACCGGGTACACCCTGTAGTCCTTGAGGAGCCTGGATTAGCTGAATAAATTGAATAAGGAACACTCATAAATGCTGTTGTTCCCATATCTACAAGACCACTTCCGTAATCTACCTCTACTTTTAATAAATGATTAGAAGCTCCCCAATCTATTACATCAAAGGTTACTGAACTACCAACAGATGTTGCTGTTCCCTGTCCTATAATGGCTGTATATAAACCATAATCGTTAGTAGATACTGTGTGGGTTTATTGCCAACTTCACAGCTGAAGTAGCTATATCTGATATAACAGAAAACTGAATCGTTAAAGCTTGATTCATCAGTACAGCACCAGAAGCATCTCTGGCAACGGCCTGGTAATTAATTCCTTGTGGTACACTCTGAGCAAAAGTTATTGCACAAAATAGTACGCTTAGTATAGTTTAAAGTCTAATTGTTTTTGCTGTTCGTTATTTAATTTATCCTTAATAACTATCTTGCCATTTACATCATAAACCAATAGTTCAGCATTGACATTCTGCTCAAGCTCTATAATTAAAAAGTTGGTAGCTGGATTTGGATAAACCTTTGTCTTAATATCTAAATTAACAACCCCAGAAGTTATACTCTTCCATTCCTTGATGAAAGCCTTGAGTTATAATCGTACTATTGCTAAAAGTCTCAATCATTACTTCACCAACTGTTAAATCAGTAGAAGCTGTAGAATTACTAAATGAAGCTCCTGCACTACCAATAACTGAAGGAGATAGAATCTGCCCAAACCCAATCATTGGCTAAGCAATGTAATATAAGTAGGGGTTTTTTCATTGTTAATCTATTGTTTTAATTATTTGTAATGAATCCTTTGGTTGAATTATTTTCCATTTTATAAATTGTGTGTTATTCCAATCAATACTATCTTTTTTAGTAGAAATTTTAAATTCACCATTAGGAGTATAAAAATTATCCTTGCTCAGGTATTCAAAGGTATATTCTAATACAGTATTTATTGCAGCATCCATACTACTTCCCATCTGATTTGAGTTTTGTTGCCCAAACCCAATCATTGGTAAAGCAATAAATATAAGTAGTATTTTTTTCATCTTAGTTGTTCAAAAATACAAAATTAAACTGGATCAACATCTAAAATAAAACGCACTGCTTTATAGTCAGCATGATTTTTCATTTTTTCTATAATCGTATGTAAGATACTTTTAGCTTCAGAAATTGAAGCCTCATGTTCTATTTTTAACAATACATTCTTGTGGTAATAATTCCGTATTCTAGAAATAGAAGGATATTCGGGGCCCAAAACTCTATTACCAAAACTCTTACGCATTAAATCCACTAAAGCGTTAGCAGTTTCATCCAATTTTCTTTGGTTTTTATGTTTCAAAGTAATTCCAATTAAACGGTTGTAAGGTGGATAAGAAAACAACTTTCTTTCTTGCACTTGCTGACGAATAAAACTAGTATAATCATTTGCTTTTAACAACCCAAACATCTCATGTTCTTCATCATAAGTTTGCACTAACACCTGCCCTTGTTGTCCTTTTCGACCAGCTCTACCTGCAACTTGCATCATTAGCTGAAAAGCCCTTTCGTAAGCTCTGAAATCAGGAAAATGCAACATACTATCTGCATTCAATATCCCAACCAAAGCAACATTATCAAAATCCAAACCCTTAGTAACCATTTGTGTTCCTACTAATATATCTATCCTACCCTGTTCAAAATCAGTAATTATCTGCTGATGTGCATTTTTCCCCCTTGTAGTATCATAATCCATACGCTTAGTTACATAAGTGGGTAGCAATTCCTTCAAACTTTCTTCAATCTGCTCAGTACCAAAACCCTTGTCACTAAAATCTTTAGCGCTGCAGCTAGGGCAAAACTCTGGCACCTGCTCAGTATATCCGCAGTAATGACACTTTAACTGATTATTCCATTTATGATAAGTCAGGCTAACATCACAAGCATTACAATTAGGCGTATATGCACAAGTACCACAACTAAGCACTGGCGAATACCCTCTCCTATTCTGAAATAAAATAACTTGCTTTCCTGCTTCTAAAGTTTCGGTAATAGTACTTAGCATTTTGGGTGCAAACTGCTGAGTCATCTGTTTTTTAAGATGGGCTTTTCGTATATCTATCGTTTGGATTTTTGGCAGAGCAATACCAGCAAAACGTGTGTGCATTTCTACCAAAGCATATTTTCCTGTTTTGGCATTATAATAACTCTCCACACAAGGTGTGGCAGAACCCAACAATACTTTTGCTTTATGCAAATGAGCCAGATAAATAGCTGCATCCCTAGCATGATATCTTGGTGCAGGTTGGTGTTGTTTAAAGGAAGAATCATGTTCCTCATCAACAATTATAAGCCCTAAATTATTAAAAGGTAAAAATAATGCTGACCTAGCTCCCAACATAATTGGATATTGAGTTTTTTTCTTATCCTTTTCCTGTACTGCTTTCCAAACTTCTACTCGCTCTCCATTATTCAAATGAGAATGAGTAATTCCCACTTTATTGCCAAAATGCTTTTGCAAACGCTTAATAATTTGGGTAGTCAAAGCAATTTCAGGTAACAAATACAATACCTGCTTCCCTTGTTTCAATTGCTGTTCAATTAACTTTATATATAGTTCTGTTTTTCCGGATGAAGTAACACCATGCAAAAGACATACTTCCTTTTCTTTAAAAGCTAACTCGATTTCTTCCAAAGCTTTTTGCTGAAAGTCCGCCAACTGTTTATCTTCAATTAATTCCTGGCTCGATTTTAACAAACGACTTATCCCTTCTTGCTCAATTATAAAGATTTCTTTTTTCACTAAAGCATTAAAAATAGCTCTACTTAATCCTACTTTTTTTAACAAGTCAGCAACTATCCATTTTTTGTTAGGATTTCCTTTACTTAACTGCTGAAAAGTTTTAACAAATTCCAACTGCTTAGTACTTAATTTTATATTTTCTAATAATTCATCACTTGCTATAAAGCGGACTATTTTTACTACTTTTTCTTTGTACTTATCGTGTAAATCCTCTTTTATTTGCACCACTTCCTTACGGATAAGTTCGTTAATAAAGGAAAAAATATTTTTAACAGGAATCAGCTTAGCTATGTCAGCTATGTTTAACTCTTCTTGGTGGCTAAGTGCATTCAATAGCAAATTTTCTTCTGGTTTCAAGTGCTCAATATCTCCATCAAAATCAGGATGTACTATCACCTTGGATTCACTTGCCAACTTTAAGGAAGAAGGTAAAGCTGCATGCATTACATCCCCCAAGTTACACATATAATAGGAAGCTATCCAATCCCAAAATTTAAGCTGAATACTATTTACAACAGGAGGTTCATCCAAAATAGCCAAAAGAGGCTTTGCTTCATACTCAATTGGTTTTATATCGTGCACCTGTTTTATAATAGCAGCATACAATTTTCGGACCCCAAACTGAACGACTACCCTTTGCCCAACTAATAAGTTCTCTTGGTCAGTACTATATGTAAATGTACCTTTAAGTGGTAAAGGTAAAATAACATCAATATATTTTAAGGGACTAAACATTAAAAGCAAAGATGAATATTTAGTTTTAAAAATAACAATACTGGTACATGGAAATTACCAACAATATTTGAATACATAAGATTAGTATTTATTGTATGAGTGGAAACAGTTTTATATTCTTAAAAAATTCCTAAATTTGCGAATAATAATAATAATAATAATAATAATAATGAAAAAGACACTTCTACTTATTTCCGCAATAGCATTCCTATTTACATCTTGTGATAAAGACAAAGCAATAGTAACAGACATAACTATCAATTTCAATCATACAGTTAATGGTTCAGAATTAATGACTAATAGTATGATTTACACTAATGAAGCTGGTGAAAATTATGATATTCAGACTCTAAAATACCTTATATCTGACATTACTTTGCATTCAGAAAATGGTAGCAGTTTATTATTAGATGAGGTTCATTTTATTGACATTTCAGATGAATCAACTTTTAGCCTTACCTACAATGAAGTTCCTAATAATAATTATACGTCAATTTCATTTGACATGGGGCTTGATACTGCTAAAAATATTTCTAACAAATATGTAAATGACGATTTTCATACAACAATGTTTTGGCCAGAACCAAATGGAGGAGGATATCATTACATGAAACTTGAAGGAGCTTATAATAATGATTCAACATTCTATAATACACATACAGGAGGCACTATGGGAGCTGATTATTCATTTAATCATGTAGAGAACATTTCTTTAACAGTAGATAATGATTTAGGTGACGTATCTGTAAATATAAACATGGAGATAAACAATTGGTACAACTCCCCAAACCAGATAGAATTTTCTAGTTATGGGATGGGAATAATGATGAATATGATGATGCAAATGAATATTCAAATGAATGGAATCACAGATGTCTTCTCAGTTACTGTAGATAAGTAAATATGAAAAGTCTGATATATCTTCTATTAGGTGCAATTTTAATTATTTCTTGCAAAAAAGATTTAGCACCTATCAGTGGATGTACTGATAATATTGCCATAAATTATAATCCAAATGCGATAACTGAAGATCAAAGTTGCAACTATTTTAGTACTACCCCATATGTTATTGAAACTCCATACGGATTTCCTGATATGAAAATTCCATCCGACAATCCAATGACAGTTGAGGGAATTGCTTTAGGAGAAAAACTATTTAAGGATCCAATACTAAGCGCCGATAACACTCAAGCCTGTATAAATTGTCATCAACAAAATTTTTCTTTTTCAGACCCTAATCAATTTAGCACAGGAATTGATAATATTCAAGGCAATAGAAACGCCTCTGCATTAATAAATCTAGGTTGGAATACAAGTTTTAATTGGGATGGCAGCTCTTTAACTTTAGAAGAGCAAGCATTTGAACCAGTTACCAACTCTATTGAAATGCATAATACTTGGATGAATGTAGAACAAGAACTGAATTCCCATATTGATTATCCTTTTCTATTTAAGCAGGCTTTTAACATTAATTACATTGATTCAAGTCATGTTGTAAAGGCAATTGCTCAATTTGAAAGAACTCTTATCTCAACAAATAGCAAACTTGATAGATACCTAAAAAATGAAGAACAACTTACAATTTCTGAATTAAATGGATATGCTATATTTAACACAGAAAAAGGAGATTGCTTTCATTGTCATAGTACAAATATGTTTATGGATAATCTGTTTCATAATAACGGACTGGACATAGAACCTTTTATTGACATTGGACGAGCAAAAGTAACATCAAACCCTTTAGATAATGGTAAATTTAAAACACCTACTTTAAGAAATGTTGAGATGACTGCACCATATATGCATGATGGAAGGTTCGCCACTTTAGAAGAAGTAGTTGAACATTATGATTCTGGAGGGAAATATTCAACAACTGTAGATCCATTAATGAAAAAATTAGGTGTTGGTTTGCAATTGTCTAACCAAGAAAAAAAAGATTTAGTTGCCTATTTAAAAACCCTAACTGATAATGAATTTATTGGTAGTGATTAATCAATGATTTTTCATTAAATTTGCAATCCTAAAAATTAATTTTGAAACAACTATTTTTTTTATTTCTTTTCACAAGTACAATTCTTTTAGCTCAAGAAAAGAATTGCGGAAGTAATTTGCGACTCAATAAGTACTATAAAACAAACCCTGAAGCAAAAAAAATTCGTTCAACACTAGAAGAAAAAACTACTAAATTCCAAATTCAAAAGGAAATAAACACTACTATTCCAGTTGTAGTACATGTAGTTTATAAAAATGGAAACGAAAATATTTCAAATGCTCAAATTCAAAGTCAGCTAGATGTACTTAACAAGGATTTTACTCGCACCAATACTGATGCATTTAATACTCCTGCTGATTTTTTACCAGTGGTATCTAATACACAAATTAACTTTTGTTTAGCACAACAATCTCCTAAAGGAAACCCAACAAACGGTATTATAAGAAAACAAACCACTACCAATTCCTTTCCACTTTTCGGAAATGCAATTTATTATGATTCACTTGGAGGAAGTACTGCCTGGAATACTCAAAAATACTTAAATATTTGGGTAGCCGAAATAGAAAATGGAATACTTGGTTGGGCACAATTTCCTGCAGCAGGAGATACTAATACAGATGGTGTCGTTATTGATTTTGAGCATTTCGGAACAATTGGAACTGCAATATACCCTTATGATTTAGGACGTACAGCTACCCATGAAGTTGGACATTGGTTTAACCTTTATCACATTTGGGGGGATAACAGTTGTGGAAACGATTATGTGAACGATACACCAATACAAGAACAAGGAAACTTTGGTTGCAAAATACATCCTCACATAAGTTGTAATAACTCAGGCGATATGTTCATGAACTTTATGGACTACACAAATGATGCTTGCATGAATTCATTTACTGAGGGACAAAAAGATAGAATTTGGTCAAGCATCAGTAATTGGCGAACTGGCTTACTTACTTCTAATGGTTGCGTGCCTACAACTATCCCCAACAGTGATGCAGGAATTATTTCAATTATTGAACCAAATAACCAGAACTCAAATTGCGCAAGTCCTATTTACCCTAAAGTAGTCCTTAAAAATTATGGTCTTACTAACTTAAATACGGTTACAATTGAATACAACATCAACAATAACAACAGCACCTATTATAGCTGGAACGGAGACCTTGAAACTAATGAACAAGACACTATTTTACTTTCAGCATTGAGTAGTACAGGTACTTCTCATTTATTAAATGTTAGCACCCAAAATCCTAACAACTCTACTGATATAAATCCAAGCAATGATAAGGAAACAAAAATTTTTTCATCTATCAGTGGCGAACAAGTTCAACTCAATATTATGACTGATAATTACGCATTAGAAACTTCTTGGATATTGCTTGATCAGAATAATAATACTATAGATAGTGGAGATAGTTTAACAAACAATACACTTTATCAAAATAACTACTGCTTAGCTTACGAGTGTTATAAATTTGTAATTAATGATAGTCATGGAGATGGATTTTGTTGCAATTTTGGAAATGGAAACTTTTCAGTCACATCTAGTATTGTAAATAATCAGTACGTACAAAACGTGCCATTTACTTTTACTGATACATCTTATTTTTGTCTTGGTAATACAATATTAACTGAAAAAAATGAATCCTTTAAAATACACCCAAATCCAACTAATGGAAACTTATGGATAAATGCTGATTTAACACACAACAACAACACTCCTATATTTGCACGCATTTTAAATAACTTAGGTCAAAGTGTTTTATCTACCAAAATAGTAAATAACAAAATAGATTTAAGTCATTTAAATAATGGTGTTTACCAGATATTAATTGAAACAGAAACAAAACAATATATTCATAAAATAATAATTCAAAAATGAAAAAAATAGCAATTTTTACACTCTCTATAATCATAAGTTTACAAGTTACAGCTCAAGAAAATTACAAAAAATGTCTAACCACTCCATTAGTTGAAAAAGAACTTATTGGCAACTCTGATTATGCAAAATCAAGAGCAAATATAATTTCTGAAAATAAAATATGGATAAAAAATAATTCAAAAGAAAAGAACATAATAAATATTCCTGTAGTCGTTCACATTATTCACAGAAATACTTATACACAAATAGGTCAAGGAAACAATATCTCTAATGCTCAGATTGAAGATGCATTAAAAATATTAAATGAAGATTATAGCAAGACAAACCCTGAACACCCAACCCCTCCACGAAATACATTCATAAATTATTGGGGAAATCCTGATATGAAATTTTGCCTAGCAACTACTGATCCTGATGGTAATCCAACAAATGGAATAACAAGAACATCAACTACAAAATTATCTTTTGATGCTGATACCGAAAGTAATGAGATGAAGCGTGTTTGGTCTGGAGGTATAGACGCTTGGGATCCTTCTAAGTACTTAAATATTTGGGTATGTAACCTTAGCAATTCTGGTGGTGGTGGAATGACTTTAGGATATGCATATCTTCCAGGACTTTCAGGTAGCAATCTTTATAAAGATGGATTAGTAATTGACTATCAGTATTTTGGAACTATTGGAGGCGCATCATCAAGTAGTGATGGAAGAACTGCAACGCATGAAATAGGTCATTATTTAGGGCTTAACCACACTTTTGCTGAAGGTGGGATTTGGAATGGCTTTCCTTACGGATGTGCTGACTCACAGGGAAATTTAATTTGTTGTGATAATGATAATGATAATGTAGATGACACGCCTGCTGCAAAAGATATTTACTTTGGAAATGTTATATCAAGCACTAACAACAATACCTGTGATGATACATTTTATGGTTTTAGCACTGACTTGCTAGATATGGATGAAAACTTTATGTCCTACGCATCAACCGCATGGATGTTTACTGATGATCAAATCAATGTAATGAATGCTACTTTAAATGGTTATCGTTCATCATTAAAAAACTCAACTGTAAGCATGAATTGTGATGGATCAGTTGGAACAGGTTTAAATAATTATCAGTTAGAAAACCTAAACATTTACCCTAACCCAACACTTGGAAAATTAAATATTGTTTCAGCTGATAAAATCAATACCTTAAGTATTACAAATATTATTGGTAAAGAGATATTATTTGCTAAAGATATTTCAGCAAATACCATTGATTTTTCATCCTACGAAAGTGGAGTTTATTTTATCAATATCAGCACTGATAAAGGGACACATATTGAAAAAATTATTCTTACTAAATAATGCTAAAAACTAACCTAATTATTGAACAGTTGACTAGTGGGTTAAAACCAATTGTTAAGAAGATAATTAATCAAGAAAGAATAACTGAAGAAGAAGGAATTAAGCTTTATAATGAGGCTTCAATTTCTCTTTTAGGAACACTAGCAAATGCTATTCGAGAAACAAAAAATGGAAACCATACTTACTTCAATAAAAACATTCATATTGAACCTACTAATATTTGTGTTTTTGATTGTAAGTTTTGTTCTTACTCAAGGTTATTGAGTAAAAAATCAGAAGCTTGGGAGTATACTATTGATGAAATGGTTGAAATCTTACAAAAATATGAAGGAAAAGAGATTACTGAAGTTCACCTTGTAGGTGGAGTTCACCCAAAAATGGGCTTGCATTATTTTATTGAACTTATAAAAAAGATAAAAGCATTACGCCCTGACATACATGTAAAAGCATTTACTGCTGTAGAGTTAGAATACATGTGTCGAAAAGCTAAAGTAAGTTACAGTGAAGGATTATCAATGCTAAAAGAAGCAGGACAAGGTTCATTACCTGGAGGTGGTGCCGAAATTTTTGATGAAGAGGTAAGAAATATAATCTGTAAAGATAAATGTACGGCCGAACAATGGTTAGCAATACATGAAGCGGCTCACAACTTAGGAATGCCTTCCAATGCAACAATCCTATATGGACATATTGAAGAACCAAAACATATTGTTGACCACATGAGTAGGTTAAGAAAACTGCAAGATAAAACGAATGGTTTCAACACTTTTATTCCTTTGAAATACCGAAATGGAAATAACCAAATGTCACACATAAAGGAAGTTAATGTTGTTGATGACATAAGGCTATATGCCTTTGCAAGAATTTTTATGGACAACTTCAATCACTTAAAGGCCTATTGGCCAATGATTGGAAAAAGAACTACACAAAACTTATTGGCTTTTGGAGTTGATGATATTGATGGAACAATTGATGATACTACTAAAATTTACTCTATGGCAGGTGTAGAAGACCAAAACCCAACAATGAGTACTGAAGAAATTGTAGCTTTAATTAAAGCAGTTGGCCGCACACCAATAGAAAGAGATACTGTTTACAATACGATTAAAAAATATTAAACTTTAAAGCTGTTGATGATTGGCGTATTTACGCCATTTTTCAATTAGCAGCTGCATATCCTCTGCTAAGTCAGAATCAAATAAAACTTCCTTATTAGTTGTAGGATGTGCAAACCCTAATGATTTTGCATGTAAAGCTTGTCTATCACATATTTTAAAACAATTATGTACAAACTGCTTGTATTTTGTAAAGGTTGTTCCTTTTAAAATACGATCACCTCCATATTCTTCATCATTGAAAAGCGGATGTCCAATAAATTTAAAATGGGCTCTAATCTGATGTGTTCTACCTGTTTCTAGTTTACACTCAATTAAAGTTGTATAGCCAAAACGTTCAAGCACTTTATAGTGAGAAACTGCATGCTTCCCATATTCTCCATCAGGAAAGACATCCATTATTTTTCTGTTTTTTAAACTCCTACCAATATGTCCAGTTATAGTTCCTTCTTCCTGCTTTACGTCACCCCAAACTAATGCAATATATTTTCTATTCAAATCTCTATCTTCAAACTTTTTAGCCAAAGTAGTCATACTTCTTTCAGTTTTGGCAATCACTAAAATTCCAGAAGTATTCTTATCGATCCTATGCACTAAACCAGGTCTATCCTCTTCTCCCATATTAGGCAAATTCTGAAAATGAAAAGCTAAAGCATTTACAAGAGTACCATCATAATTTCCAAATCCAGGATGAACAACCATACCTGCTTCCTTATTTACAATTAATAAATCATTATCCTCATACATAATATTAATTGGAATATCTTGAGGTAATAATTCGTTTTTTTCCTGAGGAAAATCATACACGACCGTCACAACATCATTTCCTTTCACTTTATAGTTGGACTTCACAACCGAATCATTAACCCTTACATTACCTGCTTTTACAGCTTGTTGAATCTTTGATCGAGTTGAAAACTCAACAAAATTTTGTAAATATCTATCCACTCTTAAAGGATTTTGCCCTTTGTCAGCAACAAATTTATAGTGTTCAAACTCTTTACCCTCTCCCATTTTATTCAATTATAAATTTTTGAAAATTCCTACCTTTATTATTTTTCACTTCTACAACATACATTCCGGATGATAAATCAGTAATATTTAGCTTACAATAAGTAGTAGAAACAAAACTGTTTTTCACTAATTCACCTTGCAGATTATAAATTAAAATTACATTATCTATTGTATTCAAAAGAATATTTAAATGCTGATTTGCAGGATTAGGATAAAGCTTAAAATTATCCATTTTTATTTCTTTTTGTGTTAAGATAATTTCATCCATACTAACTATAGGACGAATCATCCAAGAACCTGGATAGGATGAATTATTCCAACCTGAACCAATATTATAAAACATAAATTGATTTGCTGATTTATTTTTATCCAATCCAATATTTAATAAATCATTAGTAGTTTGCTCCCAACCTACGTAAAAAGTACCAATTATTTGAAAAAGAGAATCCAAGTAATAATAATAAAATTCACCATTTTCAGTATGATTAGGATAAACTTCTTGTTGATGTAAAATAGAACCTGGCTGACCAGCATTATTATTCCAAACTGTAAGGAAAAATGGAATATGATTTACTGAATCTAACATTTGAGGAAAATACATTTCAATAGCCCTTAGGGTATCAGGACGGTTTAACTTAAATTGATACGCTAACTTAGCACCACTTGTATTAATTCCATAAGCTGATTCAGCAACTCCATCATCATAAGCAAAACTTGAGTTAAAATGCTGAATATGAAAAAGTGTATCGTTCCATTTATTATCATCAAATCCTGTACTGATAACGTGTTGCACTTTAAAAGAAACACTATCAGGAAATAAAGAAGTGAAAACAGAAGAGTTTACTGTAACTGGAGGATTTCTATACTCAAAATTTCCAATAGAATCATAATCAAAAATACTCGCGTTTCTGCTTACGCCTAAAGTTGGGTAATGAGCAATTAAAGTGTTATTTTCATATATATTATATTGATAATCAACATTTATACCAGCCCCATTATTTCTTAAGAGAACAGCAGCCGTATCATTCATTTCATCTATCTTATTGTTCTTAAAATGCATCCAAGGCATTTGCTCATACGTTTTTAAAAATGAAGTAGCAGCATACACAAAAGCAACATCATTTAATTTTATAGTATCGTTTGAATTTAAAAACTCATCAACCTTAACATAATCAATGTGCCAATGGTCAAAATTACCTGAAATTGTAGCATAATTTCTAAACCTGAATTGAAATGCATCGTGTAAAAATTTCGGTTCATTTATAATCTGAATTACTTTTTCAAACTCTTGCATTGATTGTCCAAAAGAAAACCAAACTTGTTCCCATACTAATGTATTGCTAAAAAATTCAAGAACTAAAGAATCATTTAGTTGTGGAGAATCTCCTATTCCTTTACCCTGAAAATAGAACATCAAATAAGCAGTATCAACAGCTAATAAATCAATTTCCTGTGACAAAAGAGTATCAGAAGGAGCAGAAGGATTAGCTTGAAAAAAATTTCTAGCAAAACCATATTCATCTAAACCGTCAAAAGTTGCAACACCAATAGAAACAGGATTAATAGGATAAGTTCTATTTACAAAAACACTGCTTTGCTCCCACAAATTAATATCTACAACAGGGGAATTATAAGAAAAATCATCAAAAAAAGGTAAAGTAATTGCATTATTATTCTTATTGACAACTAGCTTGTTACCTATTAAAACAGAGTTACTAACTAAGTCAGAAAAAACCTCTTGCCCATTTAATATAGGGGAGCAAAATAGAATAGCTATTAATATAAGAATCCTCATTATAAATCAGATGTTTTATTTTTTTGAAAAAACAGATCAATTACTGAACCTATATTCAAAGTATTATCATCATCTCCTAATGGAAATTGCTTATATATTACAGCAGAAGAAGAATCAATAACAGAAGGTTTAAAAATTTCAGAACCAATATTTAAAGACGTTGATTTCAATACAATATTTGCCTCTATTCTAGTCAATCCAACTAAATTAGGTACAATTACACTTTGTTTACTTAAGCCCTTACCGATTACTAAATCAACAATTGTACCATAATACAACTCTTGTCCAATTTCAATTTTTATACCGTTTATTTTATAATCTAATACTTTATTTGTTGCAATATCAGCTCGGTATTCCAATGTTCCTACTTCCAATCCCTTTTTATTCAATTTTCTTATGGCTTGTCGTAGTGACAAATCATAAATATCAGGAAATTTCACTTTCCTTGACTGCAAAGAATTAATTATTAAATAAATTTTTCTATTTCGTTTTACATTAGCTAAAGGTGATGGATCTTGCTTAACAACAATTCCTTTTTCTTTACTTTTATCAAAAATAGAATCAATAATTACATAGCGAATATCATTTGCTTCAACCATAGAATCCAAAGCTGAAATTGGTAAATTATTAAAATCAGGAACCTGAATATATTTATTATGTTGTGTATAATAATCCAAATATTTTAACCAACAAATAAATAACAACATTAAAGTAATTAGGGCAAGTAAAGTGTGTTTGTAAAAACTTTTATTTTTAAGAAAAGCTAGCATCAAAATCTTGTATTTTATATTGAATAAACGAATTACAAATATAAAAATTATGCAAGCAAAGGAGTTTGATAAACAATAAATATTTTGTTATTTTGTTTAAGAATATATAAGATGAAAAATATTGCAATTTTAACGGGTGGCGATTCTGCTGAATATGATATTTCTATCCTTAGTGCTAACACAGTACTAAAACATTTAAATCCTGAATTATTTAAGGCCTATATTATTCATCTTAAAAATGATAAATTCACTGTCCTTATCAAAGAAATAAAAATTGATGTAGATAAAAGCAATTTTACTTTTGAAGTAGAGAATAAACACATTTCTTTTGATGCTATATTCATGGCACTGCACGGAAGTCCTGCTGAAAACGGGTTAATTCAACCTTATTTTGACAACTTAAACATTCCTTATACATCATGTAATGCTAAGGTTTCAGCTTTAACTTTTAACAAATATGAATGCAACAAGAAACTAAAAGAATTAGGATTTAATTGTGCCACCTCATTTTTATATAGAAAGGAAAACAACATTGTTGAACAAGAAATTATTGATTGTGTTAAATTACCCTGTTTTGTAAAGCCAAATGGTGCAGGGTCAAGTTTTGGGATTTCAAAAGTAAAGAGAAAAGAAGATTTAACAAAAGCAATTAATAGTGCTCTGCAGCATGACAATAAAGTACTCATTGAGCAATTTATAGATGGAATTGAAATAAGCTGTGGTGTTTGTACTAATAAAAACAATACCCAAGCGCTACCTATCACTGAAATAGTAACTGAAAATGAATTCTTTGATTACCAAGCTAAATATGAAGGGAAATCTCAAGAAATAACGCCTGCTAGAATTAGCAAAAAACTAACTATTGAAGTACAAAAACTAACAACTGACATCTACAAAGCAATGGAGTTAAGTGGTATTTGTCGTATTGACTATATAATTATGAATGAAAAACCATACATTATTGAAATTAATACTATTCCAGGCTTTACAGAAGAAAGTATAATCCCACAGCAAGTAAAATCTGCTAATTTAAAACTTTCACTAATTTTTGAAAGTTGCCTAGTTGAGAGTAAAGAATAAGTAATATATTAGCCTCCAAATTTAGAGACACTATGAGCGATACAAAAAATGATGAAAAACTAAGAATTCTTCAAGAACGATTAGCCCAAATAAAACAAAAACAAGATACGCCTGAAAGTATAAGCCAGCAAAAGGAAATTATAATTGAAGTTGCAACTCCTAAGAATGAAGCTCAAAAAAAAGAAAGAAAGCCTTTGAATTTATCATGGATTAAAAAGGCTTTAATTGTTGGATCAGTTGCTTATGGTATTTTTTATGGGTATACAAATATTAATTTTAACTCATTAGTTACAAGTTTTTTAGAAGACGAAACTTCAGAAGAATTAACATCTAATCAACTAGAATACAAGTTCAACTTAATAGGAAACAATATTGCTATTATAAATACCAAAAACTCAATTACGGATGAGGGGTCAGCAAAAGCTATGGTCAACGATTTAAAAGTAAAAGGATTTAAATGTAACTATTTTTATCTTCCTGAAAACTCAAACCTTACAGATGAAGTTTATCAAGTATTTATTGGCCCTTATGAAAATGAAAAGGAAACTAATCAATGGGCTAAAAACCTTGAGGCAGAATTCAATATTATTACTTTATAATTCTCTATAGGTGATAAAACAAAAAACCCACTCATTGAGTGGGTTTTTTATTATCAAAATAATAAGTTTTACTTAGCGTAACTTATAGCTCTTGTCTCTCTTATCACAGTTACCTTTACTTGCCCTGGATAAGTCATTTCAGTTTGTATTTTATCAGAAATTTTAAAAGCTAACTCTGATGCTTTTTCATCAGTAACTTTCTCACTTTCTACTACAACTCTAAGCTCTCTACCTGCTTGAATAGCATAAGATTTAAGCACACCAGGATATCCTAGAGCTGTTTCTTCCAACTCTTTAATTCTTTTAATATATTGGTCAGTCATAGCTCTTCTTGCTCCTGGTCTTGCTCCTGAAACGCCATCACATATCTGAATTAATGGTGAAATTAATGAAGTCATTTCCACTTCATCATGATGTGCACCAATAGCATTACAAACCTCAGGCTTTTCACCATATTTCTCTGCAAGTTTCATTCCAATAATAGCATGTGGTGTTTCTGCATCATCTGCTGAAACTTTACCTATATCATGTAATAATCCTGCTCTTTTAGCATATTTAGTATTCAAACCTAATTCAGCAGCCATAGTCGCACACATATTAGCTGTTTCTCGAGAATGCTGTAACAAATTCTGACCGTAAGAAGAACGGTAACGCATCCTACCAACCATCTTAATAAGTTCAGGATGTAAACCATGAATTCCTAAATCAATAGTTGTTTTTTTACCAATTTGAATAATTTCATCTTCAATCTCATTCTCTGTTTTCTTAACTACTTCCTCAATTCTAGCAGGATGTATCCTTCCATCAGTAACTAGTTTGTGTAAAGACAAACGTGCAACCTCTCTTCTTACAGAATCAAAACAAGAAAGTATAATTGCTCCTGGAGTATCATCTACAACAATATCAACACCTGTTGCCGCCTCAATAGCTCTAATATTCCTACCTTCCCTACCAATAATTCTACCTTTTACAGCATCATTATCAATATTAAAAACTGATACTGAATTTTCAACCGCTTCCTCAGTTGCAATTCTTTGGATAGTTTGAATAACAATCTTTTTTGCCTCTTGCTTTGCAGTAAGTTTTGCTTCTTCAATTGTATTATTTATAATAGATAAAGCCTCCGTTTTTGCCTCATCTTTTAAGGTTGCTACTAATTGTTTTTTAGCCTCATCAGCTGAAAGGTTAGAAATTTGTTCTAACTGTTCAACTTGTAATTTATGTGATTTATCAAGCTCAGATTGTTTTTTATCTAAAACTGACCTTTGTTGATCAATTGTTGCTTTATCTTTTTTAAACTCAGCATCCTTTCTATTTACTTCAGCCAATTTTTGGTTAAGCGTATTTTCTTTTTGTTTTACCCTTTGGTCAGCATTATTAATATCATTATTCTTCTTATTAATAACCTTTTCATGCTCTGACTTTAACTCGATAAACTTTTCTTTAGCTTGTAAAATTTTCTCTTTCTTTATTTGCTCAGCATTCTTTTCTGCTTCTACAATTGTCAATTTTGCTTTGGCATTATTTTTGCTATTTACAACAAAAAAAGCAATTCCACCTCCAATTAAAATCCCAACTACTGCTATTATTATTTCTATCATTTTCTATTATTTATTAATTAAAAATCCCGTACTAAGAACTGAAAAACTCCAATCAAACATGGATAGGGTTGCTAATATATTGCAAACTTCCACTGTCTCAAATTGAGAACCCTTACGGGTTGAGGCCTGTTTTTAATACATTAAGTCAATCCCCAATACTTTAAGTGTTGAGTTTAACAATAACATTAATACGGGATTAAATTTGTATTATTTAAAAGAACTATTTATATATTACTAGATAATAAAGCTTCAATATCAGCTAATTTTTCGCTTAAACCATCATCATCAACTACTTTTTTATTACTTACAGATTCAAACTTTGAAGCATATTCAATAAGGCACATAGCAAGTAAATCTTGTTTGTCCTTAATTGCGTAATTTTCCTCATAAAACTTTAGTCGCTCTTCAATTTTCTTAACAGAATTCCTAATAAATTCTTCCGACTTCCGCTCAATTTTCATTGGATAGATACGATTCGCTATATGTAATTTTATCGATAACTTATCCACTGTGTTTGACTCTATTTATTTAATAATGCAATACATTTATCAATCTCCCGTACATACTCATTTATCTTTAGTCTAGTTTCCTTCACTTCTTGCTTTGAAGCGTCAACTGATTTTGAGATATTCATGAGCTTTACCTTTTCCTGTAAGTTTAAAATTTCTATTTCTTTTAACTTTAAACTTGCAACAAAATCCTCATTTTCTTGTTGTAATATCAACTTTTCTTGCTTGACTTGCTGATACTTAGCAATCAGCTTTCCAAGCTTAACTTCTATTTTGTTTACAATATTCTTCACTTGAAAATAATTGTTACAAACTTAGGGATTTTAAATATACTTTGAATATAATTTTGCTGTTATATTTACCGAACTTTTTAATTCCCTATCAAATCCATCTATAAATGAAATTAATTTCATCCTTATTACTGATAATCATAATTTTATCTAACACTTTACTACAAGCGCAGGACTACCTATCTCCTCTTGATTTTAGAATGTTACTTTCAGGTACTTTTGGTGAACTAAGAGGGAATCATTTTCATGCAGGTATTGACATTAAAACGCAAGGAGTTGAAGGACAAAAAGTATATTCTATTGCTGATGGATATATATCAAGAATAAAAGTATCTACTTGGGGTTACGGAAAAGTAATTTACATTACTCATCCTAAAACAGGACATACATCAGTATATGCCCATTTGAAAAAATTCAGCACTAAAATTGACAGTATTATTAAAAAAGAACACTACAAAAAAGAAAGTTTTGAAATTAATTTTTATCCAAATAAAGATGCTTTAACAGTAAACAAAGGAGAAATTATTGCACTTTCAGGAAATAGTGGAGGAAGTGATGGTGCACACTTACATTTTGAAATAAGAGACACACAAACTGAACGACCAATAAACCCTTTGCAATTTGGCTTTAATATTGCTGACAACATTGCTCCTACATTAAAGAAAATAAAAATATATGCTTTAGACACAACTCTTATTGATGGATACAGAAAAAGTAAAATCATTACTATAAATAAGAAAGGTGATAAATATTCAATTGACGAAACACCTACTATAAATGGTGCTTTTGCTGTTGGAATTTTTACGTATGACAAGTTAAATGATAGCTATAACAAAAACGGAGTATATAGCATAAAACTATGTGTAGATACTAACATCTGTTACCAATTTAAGGTTGACGAATTAGACTTTAGCACCAGTAGGTATATTAATGCTCATGTGGATTATAAAGAAAAAAAAGAGAGTAAAAATAAATACCATAGATGTTACATATTACCCAATAACAAACTCACAAATTACAGCAACTTAATAAATGAGGGAATAATAAGTATTAAAGATACATTAACGCATTCAATTTCCTTAGAAGTAGCCGATATTTACGGCAATGTATCTGAGTTGGATTTTAAAATTAAATCAACAAATAATCCTTTACTGAATAGGTGTCCTATACCAAAAGACAGCATAAGTATCCCTTTTAGCTTTGATAAAGTAAATATCTTTAAAAAAGAGAATATTGAACTTTATATGGATGAATTCTCATTATATGAACCTTTAATGTTTCGTTATAATACTAGCGATTCTATTGCTGGTGTATTTGGAGAAATTCATCAAGTTCATTTTAACAATATACCTGTACACAAAAAATACACGCTCTCCATTAAAGCTGATGTACCTGACACCCTAAAAAGCAAAACTTATATAGCCACTACTGACATGAAAGGAAACTATTGGCACATAGGAGGGGTTTGGGAAAATGGTTTTCTAAAAACAAAAGTGAGAGAGTTTGGAGATTTCTGTATTGTAGCCGATACAACAAAACCTGAAATTAAAGGAGTAAATATATTCCCCGGGAAAGTATTTAACACCCAAACCACAATTAAGTTAACAATAAAAGATAAGCATAGCGGTATAAAATCCTACAGAGGAGAAATTGATGGTAAATGGATACTAATGGATTATGATTACAAGCGTAATCTATTGCGATTTGATATTGAAAAAAACATCAGCAAAGGAAAACATACTTTTACTTTAAAGGTAATTGATAATGTAGGTAATCCTACAGAATATAAAGCTGAATTTACTTATTAGGGATTAGTAAATTAGAAGCAGGAATTTTTATCCAGTCAATTTTCATTATTAAAAAAGGATGTAAAGTAAGTAGCTAACTCATTTCTTACACCAACATATACTTTTAATTGTTCTTGCTCTGTTCCTGATGCATCAGCTGGGTCAGTAAAACTATGATGTATTAATTGTTTAGCTTTAGGATATATTGGGCAAATCTCTTTTGCGTTATCACAAACAGTAAACACATAATCAAAATCGATATGAGCATATTCATCAGCATGATTAGAAATATTATCGGAAATATTTAATCCGATTTCGGCCATTGCCTTTATGGCAAAAGGATTTACTGTTTCGGGTTTTGTTCCTGCACTATACACTTGCATTTCAGGAAAAGAATTACTAATTAAACCTTCTGCCATTTGTGAACGACAGGAGTTTCCTGTGCAAAGAATCAATACTTTTTTCATATTTTATTTTTAATCTTATAACAAAAGTACTAAACTTATAATTCTAGAGTTTAGTATTCTAATTTAAATTCTATTTTTGCAAATATGCACAAAGGGCTTTTACTAACTTTTACTTTACTACTTTCCGTTTTAGGATACGGACAAACAATTAGTGGACTTATTACTGATGAAGAAAATAATATTTTGTCTGCAGTGAACATCAGTGTTTTAGGAAAAAGTATTGGCGTTATATCTGAAGATGATGGTTTATATAGTTTAACAATTCCTGCTAACCGATCAGTAGTTATTGGATACAGTTTTATTGGTTATCATATTGAAAAAATAAGAATTCCAATGCTAAAGAAAGGACAAACTTATACCCTTAATATTCAACTACAATCCTCCTCCACATTACTAGATGATGTAATTGTTACCGACCAAAAAAGTAGAAAAAAAAGCTTTAGTCGTATAAAACCAAAACATGTTAGTGTATTACCAGGAAATAGTGGTGGAATTGAAGCAATACTTAAAACCCTCCCAGGAGTAAGTTCAGCCAATGAACTAAGTTCACAGTATTCGGTAAGGGGTGGTAACTTTGATGAAAACCTAGTGTATGTAAACGGAATTGAAGTTTATCGCCCATTCTTAGTGCGTTCAGGGCAGCAAGAGGGCTTAAGTTTTGTAAATACTGATATGGTAGGAAGCATCCAGTTTTCAGCAGGAGGTTTTGAAGCTAAGTATGGCGATAAAATGTCATCCGTACTAGACATAACTTACAAACGCCCAAGAGAAACAGCTGCTAGCTTACAACTAAGCATGTTGGGAGGTTCAGGACATATTGAAGGTACAAATAAAAACGGAAGACTTTCCTACTTGATAGGCGCAAGGCATAAAACCAGTAAGTATCTTTTTAATGCTATGGATACAAAGGCCGATTACACACCAAAATTTTCTGACCTGCAAGCTTTTATCAACTATGAGCTAAATACGGATTGGCAGATTAGTTTTTTAGGAAACATTAGCAAAAACGAATACACAATGATACCCGAAAATAGAGATACTGATTTTGGGACTATTAATGAAGCTCTGAAACTTAGAATCTATTTTGAAGGACAGGAAGTGGATAAATATGAAACTTATTTTGGAGCACTAAGTACTACCTACCAGCCAAGTACCGAGTTAAATTTGCAATTTACCACCTCAGCTTTTCAAACCTTTGAGCAAGAGAATTTTGACATACTTGGAGAATATTGGTTGTATCAATTGGAAAATAATTTAGGTTCGGATGAATTTGGTGATGTTGCCTTTGACCGGGGAGTTGGAAAATACATCAATCATGCAAGAAATAGCCTTAACGCTAGAGTTCTTAATTTTTCGCACAAAGGGAATTACAATAAAGAAGCAATAAAAGTAGATTGGGGTTTTAGAATGCAAAAGGAAGAAATTGAAGATAAAATATCCGAATGGAATTTAATTGATTCAGCCTTTTTTAACTTTCCACATCCGGAAGATAGTATTGGCAACCCTACCTCCAACCCTAACCAACAGATAGTAATGAGTGAACTTTTAAAAACTCAAATCAATTTATCATCCTTCCGAAATTCAGGATATATGCAAGTATCTAAGGATATTGGTAACCTCACTATAAATGCAGGTACAAGAGGAAGCTATTGGACTTACAATGAAGAGCTATTACTTAGCCCTAGAGCATCCTTAGCTTATGCACCAATATGGGAAAAGGATGTTGTTTTCCGTGCAGCAAGTGGTATTTATTTCCAATCTCCTTTTTATAAAGAATTACGAACTCCTGAAGGAACACTTAACTCAAAAATCAAAGCTCAAAAATCAACGCATTATCTATTAGCGGCCGATTACCTATTTTACAAATGGGGACGACCATTCAAGTGGATAACTGAAGTATATTATAAGGATTTGGAAAATCTAATTCCCTATAAAGTGGATAATGTACGCATACAATACCTAGCGAATGATTTGTCGAACGGTTACGCAACAGGTATTGACATAAAGGTAAATGGTGAATTTGTGCCAGGAGTGGAAAGCTGGGCTAGTTTATCCGTAATGAAAACAGCTGAAGACATAGTTGGAGATACCAAAATAGATGCAAACGGAAATACAGTTGAGGCTGGATTCATTCCTAGACCAACTGACCAAAGAGTAAACTTTTCCATGTTTTTTCAGGATTATATACCAGGGAAACCAAAATACAAAATGCACTTGAATTTAATATATGGTACAGGCTTGCCTTTTGGCCCTCCTAAGGCAGAAAAACACCAAGATGTACTAAGAATTCCTAATTACAGGAGAGTAGATATTGGTTTTTCGGCAGTACTAAAAGCAGCTGACAAAAAGAGTAAACTTAAATGGCTAAATACTTTCAATAGCATTTGGGTAAGTGCAGAGGTTTTTAACTTACTTGACATTAACAATACGGTTTCCTACCTTTGGGTTGCTGATGTTAGCGGGCGTGAATATGCAGTACCCAATTACCTTACCGCACGACAACTTAATGCTAAGTTGATTTTTACTTTTTAGTAAATTAAAACCCGCTTCTTATTCTTGAATTAAGGGCAAATCAAAGTTTTCTCTCAAGGACATAAAAAAAGCCGAGCCAATTTAATATCACTTAATAATTTTTGAGTTAAAGATAGTATTTCCATTGTTTGAACGCACATTTAAAATGTAAAAACCTTTGGCTAAGTTTTCAGTGTTCAATTCTAAGATCGGCCTTAGATTATAACAACTAGTGACTAGTCTCAAATCTATTTCATCAACTTTTCAGCTAATGAGTTATTGTAAATTTCTTTATAATCAGCAATCATTCCAAAATCTTTATCATCAACAACCAATTTACCTTGAGTAACATGTCCTAACAACATGAATGGTGTTTTACTATCTTTCAAAGCATCTAAAAAGGAATCTTCTCCTGTTTCAGTAACTGAAACAACAACTCTTGATGGAGCTTCACCAAACAGAAAAGCATCCTCTCTTACTTCTGAACTTCCTACAATTTCGAATCCTAAATTATTGGTGAATGAACTTTCTAGTAAAGTCATAAACAAGCCACCATCAGCAACATCATGTGCCGATTCTATCGTTCCTTTACGGATAAGGTTAATAAGGGTTTGTTGCATATCATATTCAACATCTAAATCAAAATCAGGTGCTGATGATTCCTTAACCCCATGGAAGGAAGCTAAATATTCTGATGAAGAAATATCGTTTTTACTCTCTCCTATTAAGTAAATTAAATCGGATTTTCCTTTAAAAGCTAAAGATGTAATGTGTTTTTTATCTTCAACAATTCCTAACATACCAATAGTTGGTGTTGGGAATACAGGTACTTCAGTACCTTCAATAGCCGACTGGTTATAGAAACTTACATTACCACCCGTTACTGGCGTTTTAAATTTTAAACACGCTTTACTCATTCCTTTAATTGCTCCAACAAACTGCCAATACACTTCAGGATTGTAAGGATTACCAAAGTTTAAACAATTTGTAATTGCTGAAGGTATACCTCCAGAACATACAATATTACGAGCTGCCTCAGCAACTGCCATTGCACAACCTTGCTCCGGATTTGCATTTACCATACGTGCATTACAATCTACTGTCATAGCCAATGCTTTATCAGTCCCCTTTAAGTTTACAATAGCTGCATCAGTTGGAAAGTTAGTACTCATGTTTACTGTACCTACCATAGAATCATATTGCTCGTAAACCCATCTTTTTGAAGCAATATTTTCGTGTCCTGCTAAAAACTTTGCAATCTCAACTAAATCAGTAGGTTCTGTTATATCATCAATGTTAAATTTCTTCCACTCTTGAAAATAAGCTGGCTCAGTATACTCTCTATGATAAACTGGCGCTCCTCCTCCTAATACTAAATCATCACAGGGTACATCGGCAACTAATTCTCCATACATATAATATTTTACTCTTTCTCCTTTTGTAACCACACCTATTTCTTCACATGACAAATCCCACTTATCAAAAATAGCATTTACAATAGCTTCTTTTCCTTTCTCTACTACAACCAACATTCTTTCTTGTGATTCTGAAAGTAAGATTTCCCAATCTTTCATATCATTCTGACGTGTAGGAACTTTTTCTAACCACAATTCCATACCGTGTTTTCCTGCTGCTGACATTTCGTTTGTAGAGCAAGTAATTCCTGCCGCTCCCATATCTTGCATTCCAACCACTGCATCCGTCTTAGCAAGTTCCAAAGTAGCTTCTAGCAATAATTTTTCTTGAAATGGATCACCAACTTGAACAGCTGGCAAATCATCAATTGAATCTGCTGATATGTCTTTTGATGCAAATGAAGCACCATGAATTCCGTCTTTACCAGTTCGAGAGCCTACAATAAACACTGGGTTACCAACTCCTGATGAAGTGGCAGAAATCATATCCTCTTTCTTCATTATACCAGCTGAAAATGCGTTCACTAAAGGATTTGTATTGTAACAATCATCAAAGAAAACTTCACCTCCAACAATAGGAATGCCAAAAGCATTACCATAATCACCAATACCTTTGGTTACTCCTTTCACCAACCATTTAGTACGATCTAACTCAACATTACCAAACCTAAGTGAATTTAACTGTGCCACTGGACGAGCACCCATAGTAAATATATCACGGTTAATACCACCAACTCCTGTAGCAGCACCTTGGTAAGGTTCCAAAGCAGATGGATGATTATGAGATTCAATTTTAAAACAACATGCTAAACCATCACCAATATCAACCAACCCTGCATTCTCCTCTCCTGCCTCAACCAACATGTGAGGTCCTTCTTTTGGTAATTTTTTAAGCCAAACAATTGAGTTTTTGTAAGAACAGTGCTCCGACCACATTACGCCAAAGATACTTAATTCACAAAAGTTAGGAGTTCTTCCTAAAATCTCAATAATTCTATCAAATTCTTCTGGGCGTAAACCCATTTCTTGTGCTTGTTCAAGGGTAGATAAAGTAAGTGTTGCCTGTGATGACATATTTTATAATTTTAGTATGCAAAGATAGTTTTTAGAAATGAGTTTTAAGCTCCTAAATGCAAAATTCATTTTGTGTTTTCAACATTATTTTAAAATCTTTATTTAGTAAATTTTAGTATTATAATATTCAGGTTTCTTTCCTTTAATGTTCTTGTATTGCTCTTGAATAAAGAGCATATCTTTTTCAAAGTTTCCACTAGTATTAAACTCACATATTATCCCTATTTCCTTTTTTTCATAATCCATTTTAAGTAATAGAATAGGTACATTTGATTTTACTGCGATATGGTAAAAACCTGTCTTCCATTTATCGACCCTAGTTCGAGTGCCTTCAGGTGCAATTCCTAAGATCAATTGACTCCTATTTTTAAACATTTCAACTACTTGATCCACAACATTATGCTTGGCCTTACGGTAAACAGGAATACCCCCATTCCACTTAATAAGTGTTCCTAAAACAGGTAAAAAAAGTTCACTTTTAGTCAGGTAAAGAGGGCTTATAGTAATAATATAGGCATAGCATCTGCCAATAAAAAAATCCCAATTGGAAGTATGGGGTGCAGTTATTACTATACATTTTTCAGGATATGTAGATACACCTATAATTTTCCAACCATTTATTTTGAAAATTAGTTTTGAGAGTAATCGTTTCATGATAAAATTTTTTTACAAAGAAAAAACATTTTATAGTTATATCAGCAAAAATTGTAAATTTGCATCACAAAAATAATTACTATGAAAGCAAAACACATTGCACTTATACTTATTCCTTTAAATATTATATTGGCTTACTTTGTATACAATAGCATAAACAGTGAAGTAGAATTTCAGCAAGTAGCTAAAGTAAGAGTGGCTGAAAATGTACAAAAACTAAAAGATTTAAGACAAGTACAAATTGCTTACAAAAAAGTAAACAACAACTACTCAAACAACTTTGAATCTTTAATTAACTTCTTAGAAAACGATTCTATGGCTATTGTTAAAGCAATAGGAGAAACGCCTGACTCATTAACTGATGCACAAGCATTAGAACTTGGAATAATTAGTCGTGATACAGCTTATGTATTGGCTAAAGAAACTGTGTTTGATGAAGCATACTTATCTAGTAGAAATGATAAATTTCCTCTGGATCTATCATCATTAACTACTGTACCACATTCTGACCAAAATTATTCAGTAGACGCTGGTATGGTTGAAAAAGGAAAGGTAGTAGTACAAGTATTTGAAATTTCAACAACTTTTGGTGCTGTTTTTACAGGACTTGATGCTGAAAATAAAAGTTTTGAATTAGGTAACTTACTAAAAGTAGGGTCAATGGATGAAGCTTCTTTAAATGGAAACTGGGGAGAATAATCCTATTCATATACAAACAGAAAGCTTTAATATTGGCTTAGCCAGCAGCTATCATCTGTCCATTCAATTAGGGGTTCACCATTTTTCGTATTGTTTATTAAACACCACTACTTTTACTTACGACTATGTAAAAAAGTACCCGCTAACTTCCAAAGAGAATACAGCAACTGAAATTACTGAAATAATTAACAATGACTCTAACTTAAAAGCTGAGTTTTTCTCTCAGTCAATAGCATTTATTAATTTTCCTAGCACCTTAGTGCCTGATAAGTTATATAAAGAAGAAGAGGCCGAAACCCTATTAACTTTTAATACCAAAGTTAATGGCAAAGTTTTAGCAGACAATATTTTTTCGCAAAAGGCTTACCTTATTTATTCCGTGCCAGAAAGCATTTTAAATATTGTAAGTAACTTTTTTCCTAATGCAAAATACAAAGCACAGGAAAGCATACTTATACAACAGTACAGTCAATTAAATACGGAAAATAAAAAAGCATACCTTTATTTGAACGAACAAAAAGTAGGAATTACTATTTTTAATGGCGATAAACTAATCTTTAATAACTCCTTTAAATACGATAGCAAAGAGGATTTACTATACTATGTTCTTTTCAGCTTTGAACAACTTAAGCTGTCCCCAGACAGCATTAATGTAAGTGTATTTGGAAATATTGAAGAAACTGATGAATCTTTTGGTTTAATGTATGAATACATTAGAAATATAAAGTTAGGAAAAAGACCTCATCAGTTTACTTTTCCAACCGAATTTAACCCTTTAGCCGATCATAAATATTTCGGTTTATTTACACAGATACTATGCGTATAATCTCAGGAACACATAAAGGCAGAAGATTGATGGCACCCAGCACATTACCTGTACGACCAACTACCGACAGAGCCAAAGAATCACTATTTAACATTATTCAAAATAGATATTACTTTGAAGAAAAAAATATGTTGGACCTGTATTCGGGAACTGGGAATATAGCATACGAATTTGCCTCAAGAGGTTGTGATAAAATATTAGCTGTAGATAATAATTATAATTGCATAAACTACATTGAAGAAACCACCAATACCTTAGGATTCAATATTGCAACCATTAAGTCCGACTGCCTTAAATACCTTAAAAATTGCAAACAAGAATTCGATTTTATTTTTGCTGACCCACCTTATGACTATGATAGTTACCAAGAATTAAAAAACATAATTTTTGAAAATAAACTAGTAAAAAAAGGTGGGCTACTTATTATTGAACACGATAAAGAAACCCAATTTGAGGGAGATAACCTTGAATTAAGAAAATACGGCACTTTACAGTTTAGTATTTTCTCGTTTTAAATAGAAAGACAATAGACTAAATACATTCCACCCCTTTTAGTATTATAAATAATAAGTTTAAATCAAAATTTCATACACTTACCATAGGCTAGTTTTTTTTATTACTTTTGAGAATGTCAAAAATCGCAATATTTCCTGGTTCCTTTGCTCCCTTTTCAGTTGGGCATCAATCAATAGTGGACAGGACCCTACCTTTATTCGATAAAATAGTTATCGCCATAGGAATAAATTCAGAAAAAAATCAATATTTTTCTATTGAAGAACGCTTAGAATGGATAAAAGCTGTTTACGGAAAAAATTCTAAAATTGAAGTAAAACGATATGAAGGCTTAACAGTAGACTTCTGTAAAAAAGAAAAAGCCAATTATATCCTAAGAGGGCTTAGGGATTCACACGACTTTAAGTTCGAAAAGAATATTGCTCAAATGAATAAAGAACTTAATACTAGTATTGAAACTATCTTTATCATAACCCCACCTGAATTATCTCATATTTCATCATCCATTATTCGTGATATCATAAAAAATGGTGGTGATGTGAAGAAATTTGTACCCAAAGAAATTGACCTTTAAAATTATAAAAAATGAAATTGAAACACCTAATTACCCTTGCACTAGCAACTTTACTTTTTGCTTGTACCAACACAAATTCTAACCAAGTTGTTATTAGCGGTACAATTAGTAATCCGAAAGGAGATACAGTTAAAATTATGATGAAGGATACGAGTTACATTACAACACTTAATGAAGCTGCTCACTTTAGTATATCACTTAATTTGGATACAGCAACTTACCTTAGCTTTTTTCATGGTGAGGAAAGTACAAGTATGTACTTAAAAGGAGGAGAAAGTGTTAATCTAACAATAGATACCGAGTTTTTTGACGAAACCATTAACTATGAAGGTTCTGCTGAATCCTCCTACCTAGCTAAAAAATACATGCTTAATGAAAAAGCAGATATTTACGGACAATTATTCACGTTAGAAAAAGAAGAATTTATTACTAATTTGAATAAGCATATTGAAAATATAGAGCAAGAATTGACAATCGTAAATAATGAAGAATTTCTTATTAGTGAAAAAGAAAATAATGTAAAAATGGTCGAATACTATCTTGAAAAAATAGAAGCAATTGCCAAATTACCAAAAATAGGAGAGCCTGCTATTGATTTTACTTATCCTGATAAAGATGGAAATGAATTTTCACTTTCTAGTTTTAACAGCAGCTTAGTATATGTTGATGTTTGGGCTACTTGGTGCGGGCCGTGTAAGGCTGAAATTCCTGCTTTGAAAGAGTTGGAACTTGACTACCAAAATAACAACATTACCTTTTTAAGTGTGTCTGTGGACACAGACAAAGAAGCTTGGTTAAATATGGTGGCAGAGAAAGAGTTAGGAGGCGTTCAATTATGGGCAGATGGGTGGTCAGCAATAACAAAATCATACGCTATTAATGGTATTCCACGATTCATGCTTTTTGATGCCAATGGAAATGTAATTTCCTTAGATGCACCAAGACCATCTTCTGATGAAATTAGAGGATTGATTGATACTAATCTGTAGTAATTTATGAAAAAAATACTCCTGTTTCTATCTCTATGCATTCCTTTTATTGGTTTGGCACATGGTGTACCTGAATCAACAATTAAGGCCATGGCTGATGCCTCAGCATTTGATTATATTTATTTTGGTGCAACCCATATGCTTACAGGCTATGACCATATATTATTCCTAATTGGAATTGTATTTTTCCTTTCCAATTACTTTGATATTTTAAAGTTCATAACCGCTTTTACCATTGCACATTGTATCACACTAATTTTTGCTACTTTATATGGAATTACTGCAAATGCTTATTTAGTTGATGCTGTAATTGCATTTAGTGTTATCTATAAAGGGTTTGAGAATTTGGATGGGTTTAAAAAGTATTTTTCTACCCAGGCTCCGAATTTAGTTTTAATGGTATTTATTTTTGGATTGATTCACGGATTTGGCCTTTCAACAAAACTACAAGAAGTAGCTGTTGCTACTGGCGTTCATTTATCTGTATTGCAAATAATATCTTTTAATCTAGGGGTTGAATTTGGACAAATTGCAGTATTAGTACTAGTTTTCCTAATTACCAAAATGATTAAAACAGAATTGTTTGACAGAATAGCCAAATTCTCTAATTGGATATTAGTTATAGCCGGTACATTATTATTGATTTTCCAATTGCATGGCTATTTTACTGACAACTCACATCAACATTCCAAGTATATAGAAACTGAGGAGTTACATAATGAGCAACATAAACTTGGAGATGAGCATGAACGTGTTCATCCACGCACTCATTAGTTATCTCATTTAAATTAGAAGTTGATTGAAGTAAATTGATTAGCTGTTCAAAAAAGCAACTAACTTCTCCACTGCTCTTCCTCTGTGGCTTATTGCCCCTTTTTTTTGTTTTGACATCTCAGCAAAAGTAATTTCACATCCTTCAGGAGTAAAAATTGGGTCATAACCAAAACCCTCTACCCCACTTTTAGTTTTTGTGATTGCTCCATTACATTCTCCTTCAAAAAGATTTTCTTCTCCCTTAATAATCAATGCAATTACCGTTCGGAATTTTGCATTTCTATTTTCTTCATCTTCTAACTTTGTCAATACCTTTTTCATATTGTCTTCTGCCCTGCAATCCTGCCCTGCATATCTGGCAGAATACACACCTGGTGCTCCACCCAAAGCTTCAATCTCTAAGCCTGTATCATCTGCAAAACAATTAAAGCCATAATTCTGATATACATATTGTGCTTTCTGCAAGGCATTATCTTCCAAAGTAGGATTTGTTTCAGGTAATTCTTCATTACAATTAATATCTATCAAACTTAAAATCTCTATTCCTTGCGGAACTAAAGCTTGTAATTCAGATAATTTATTGGGGTTATTGGTAGCAAATACTAGTTTCATTTATTGATGATGATAAGGTTCATTATTAAGGATTGTATACCCTCTATATATTTGTTCTACAAAAAACAGTCGCACCATTTGATGCGAAAAAGTCATTTTTGATAAAGAAAGTTTTTCATTTCCTCTAGAGTACATTTCTTCAGAAAAGCCATAAGCCCCTCCAACTACAAATACCAAGCGTTTTTTTCCGCTAAGCATCCAGCTTTGTAACTTTTCGGCAAATTTAGTTGAAGTAAAATCTTTTCCTTTATCGTCCAAGAGTATTAAATGGTCAGAATTTTGTAATTGCTTTAATATCAATTCTCCTTCTTTTTTCATCAGTTCAGCATTAGAAAAATTCTTAGCATTTTTAATATTTAAAATCTCAAGCATTTCAAATTGCGTGTAATGCTTCAAGCGTTTTTGATATTGGGCAATTCCCTCAATCAAATACTTTTCTGACGTCTTTCCTATAGTGAGTAATACAATCTTCATTTTTTGTATTTTTGGCAATATTAATAATTTTGATTGTATGACAGATAAAGACCTGAAAAAATTTATACAAAATGCACTTATTGAGGATGTTGGTGATGGAGATCATACCTCACTAGCTAGTATTCCATCCAAAGCAACTAGCCAAGCCCATTTATTAGTTAAAGATAATGGAATAATCGCAGGCATTGAATTAGCACAACTAATTTTTAAGGAAGTTGATTCTTCACTCAAAATAAAGCAATTACTAAAAGATGGTGATAAAGTTAAATTTGGTGATATTGCATTTATTGTAAAAGGAAATTCTATCTCTATTTTAACTGGCGAACGTTTAGCCCTTAATTGCATGCAACACATGAGTGCAATTGCAACTAAAACAGCTTACCTAAATACTTTGATTGTAGGTACTAATTGTAAATTATTAGACACTCGAAAAACTACTCCTCTTAACCGAACTATTGAAAAATGGGCTGTTAAAATTGGTGGTGGCGAAAACCATAGGTTTGGTCTGTATGATATGATTATGATAAAAGACAATCATATTGATTTTGCAGGAGGAATTGCAAATGCAATACAAAAAACAAAAACCTACCTTACTGACAACAATAAAAACCTTGATATAATTGTAGAAGCCAGAGATTTAACAGAAGTAAATGAAATACTTTCCCAAGGAGGCATAAAACGAATTCTACTCGATAATTTTGATTATAAAAAAACTAAGCAAGCAGTTGCAGTTATTGGCAAACAATGTCAAACTGAATCTAGTGGCGGGATAACAGAAGAAACCATTGCTGAATACGCAAAATGTGGTGTTGATTTTATTTCAGTTGGTGCCTTAACGCATTCAATACTTAATTTTGATTTAAGCTTAAAGGCTATTTAAATGATACAATTCATTCTAAATATTGCCAAAAAAATAAAGCCTCTAGGTTTTGCTGGGCTTAGTATTTATGATGTAACTATTTTCTTTTGGAAAGGATTAATTGAAGGTGCTATTACTACTAGAGCTTCTTCTTTAGCATTCAATTTTTTCTTAGCATTTTTTCCTTCCATTATTGTTTTTTTTACTCTTATACCTTATATCCCAATTGATGGTTTGCAAGAAACACTCATGGAAGTTTTATCGGTTGTATTACCGCCATCAACCAATGAAATTACTTTTAACACCCTTGACGATATAATCAACAACCCAAGAGGAGGGCTACTTTCCATAGGTTTTATCTTGGCACTATATTTTTCTGCTAATGGTATGAGTTCATTAATTGAGGCTTTTAATTTTTCTTATCATATAAATGAATCCCGATCTTTGTTCCAAGAAAAAGCACTTTCTCTAACTCTAACTTTTTTTCTTGCATTGCTATTAATTATTGCAATAGGACTTATTATTTTTGGGAAGGTAGCGGTCAATTATCTTACTGATTTTGAAATCATAAGTAAATTTTCGGCTGATTTGATCCTTTACGGAAAATGGTTTGTGATGCTTGCTATGTTATTTTCTGGTATTGCAATACTTTTTCATTTTGGACCTGCAACTAAAAGAAAATGGAAATTCTTCACTGCTGGCTCTATACTAGCTACTTTAGGAATAATAATCACCTCAATTGGATTTAATTATTACATCAATCATTTCGCACAGTACAATAAGGTGTATGGATCCATTGGTACTCTTATGATTATTCTTATCTGGATGTACTTTAATTCCATTATCCTACTTACAGGATTCGAACTAAATGCTAGCATATCGAATGCTAAGGAAAACAAGCAATTTTACAAATAGAAATTATAAATTTGCATACTTTAAAGTTACCTATGAAAAACCTTTTATTATTAGCAACACTTTTTGTTAGCACATCATCATTTGCACAGGAGAAATACAATCCTTTAGCTACGCCAAATACTTATCAGAATGCTGACAATCCAAATTACTGGAAAAATAAAATGCCAAATAAAGCATATTGGCAGCAAGATGTATATTATAAAATTGATGTAAATATTGATGAAGTAACAGATATCATTCAAGGAACTGAACAATTAACCTATACCAATAATTCTGCTGATGGGTTAGATTTTGTTTATTTTCACTTGTATCAAAATGCTTTTCAGCCAGATTCTTACCTTGATGAGTTACAACAACAAAACAACAAAAAACCTAATTATGGTAAGTATGAATCAAAAAAACTAGGAACTATTATTGATGAAATGACAGTTAATGGTACATCTGTTAAAATGGAATTAGACAATACTATTCTAAAAGTGTATTTACCTTCTACTTTAGCCCCTAATACTTCTATTACATTTGACATGAGCTTTCGTACCCACTTTGACAATGGAGGAGTTAGAAGAAGAATGAAAACATTTAATTCATGGGGGTATAAACATTATGATGGTGTACATTGGTACCCAAGAGTATGTGTATATGATGCAAAGTTCGGATGGACAACTGACCAACACTTAGGTAAAGAATTCTATGGAGATTTTGGGGCTTTTGATGTATCCTTAACTTTTTCAGCAGATATGGTTGTTGATGCAACAGGTTTTCTTTTGAATAGAGATGAAATGTTACCAAAGGAATTAAGAGAAAAATTGAACTTAACTAACTTTGCTGATAAGCCTTGGAATTCCTCACCTTCAGTAATTACAGAATACAACAAGGATGAAAGAAAAACATGGATTTTTCATGCTGAAAATGTACATGATTTTGCCTTTACTGCTGACCCTAACTACCGTATTGGGGAAGCTTGGTGGCAGGACAAAGTATGTTATTCGTTAGTACAAGAACCACACGCAAGTAAATGGCAAAATGCTGCTGAATATGCTGCAAAATGTATTGAAGTTTTCTCAGAAGATTTTGGAAGATATACATACCATAAAATGATTGTAGCTGATGCTCGAGATGGAATGGAGTACCCAATGCTTACTTTAGATGGTGGTATGGACCCAGGATATAGAGGATTATTGGCACATGAAATTGGACATAACTGGTTTTTTGGTCAAGTAGGAAATAATGAAACATATCGTGCACTTTTAGATGAAGGATTTACTCAATTCCTAACCGCTTGGGCACTTATCAAAATAGATGGAGATTATCTAGTAGAAGACAAACCTACTGACAAATATGAAATAAGATTTGATAAGCCAACTTTAGCAATTGATAGCAGGGTATATTACGCTTACATTAAAGACGCTACAAAATTTAATGACCCAGTAATTTCTACTCACTCTGATGGGTTTAATGGTGCTTTGCGACATGGAGGTGGTTATCGACATGTATATTACAAAACAGCAGCAATGTTGTATAATTTACAATATGTACTAGGTGATGATTTGTTTCTTAATGCAATGAAACATTATTTTGCAACATGGAAAATTGCTCACCCTTATAATGAAGATTTTAGAGATGCAATTATTCAATATACAAAAGTGGATTTGAACTGGTTTTTTGACCAATGGTTAGATACTCAAAAAAGAATTGATTTTTCAGTAAAATCAAAAGGGAACACAGTAACTTTTGAAAGAAAATCAAGAATGCAAATGCCAATTGATTTTAGAGTGATTGCAAAAGATGGAAAGTCACATGATTTTCATATTCCTAATAACTGGTTCGTAAAAGAAACTAATGCTACCGTACTAGACAAATGGCACGGATGGGATTTAATACACCCAACATACACTACTACTTTGGATATCCCTTCAGGAATTTCAGAAGTAATTATTGATCCAACTAACCGACTTGGCTGATGCTTACATGCCAGATAACAATTCTACTTGCAATACAACATTTAATTTTGACCATAAATTATATCAGTACTCTGATTGGAAAAACTATGAAATAAAATATCGTCCTGATGTATGGTGGAACAATTATGATGGCATGAAGGTAGGATTAAACCTGACTGGAGGATACTTGAGACATCATCATTTATTTGATGCAAGTGTTTGGTTTAATACAGGTGCTTTACAAAAAGATAGTATTCCTAATGCAAATGATTACGACTACTATTCCTACAGAATAAATTACAATACCAACTTGGATAAAATTGCATTGAATACGCGTATAAATACTAGGTCACAATTTTTAGCAGGATTATACACCAATAAATTTAGTATTATAAAAAGTGATAGCAAAGGAAACAATAAACTGGAAGTTGACTTTTTATCCCTTTACAGAACGAATGAAGATTACTTAATAAATTCAGGTTGGGATTTAGAAAAAATGAATAACAGAATTGATGTGAACTTAGAACATAAGTACAACTACAGTTATGGTAAGGGTACAATTAATTTAATGTTACAATCTTCAGCATTAGGAAGTGCTTACGATTATAATAAACTTATCTTAAGTGCTAAAAACAATAACAAATTAGAGAAATTAAAGATAAATACTAGAGCATATATTCAATTTGGCACAGGTAGTAACTGGGCAGAAGAAAGTAAATTACATTTGGCAGGAGCTAATAATGAAGAAATGATGGGTTCTAAATTCACTAGAGCAGAAGGTATTGTTTCAGCTGAATTTATGGATTATGGCTATACAACAAATCATTTTCATCAAGCGGGAGGATTAAATCTAAGAGGATATACAGGTTACCTTGCTCCTGAATTTAATGAAGATGGAACTATTGCTTCATACGATTATAATGGAACAAGTGGAGCAGCTTTCAATACTGAAATTGATTTTACAGCCTACCTTCCTTACTCAATCCGTAAAAATAATATTGCTTCATACTTCTTTGCTGATGCAGGAATTATAACTAGTGACAAACTTACTAAAGAAAACTATAAAGAATTGTTTTCAGACATAAGAGCTGATGTAGGAATAGGATTTAGTTATACGCTAAGAAATTTTGGTCCACTTGAAGCTATTAAGCCATTAGTTATTCACTTTGACATGCCACTTTTCTTAAACAGACCTCCAGCATCTGATGAGGATTTCTACCAAATGAGATGGCTAATTGGAATTAATAAATCTCTATAATGAAAAAGATTCTTGTTACAGGAGGCGCCGGATATATTGGTTCGCATACAATTGTGGAACTAATTGCTGCAGGCTACACACCTATTATAGTTGATAATTTATGCAACACATCCACTCAAAATATTGATGGGATTGAAAAAATTATTGATACAGAAGTAAAATGGCATAATGTTGATTGTACAGAAAAGGAAGCCATGGATAAAGTATTTACTGAACACGGAAAAATAGAAGGTGTTATACACTTTGCTGCTTACAAAGCTGTGGAGGAATCTGTACAAAACCCTCAAAAGTATTATGATAATAATATGGGTTCGCTTGAAGTTGTACTTAAATGTATGCAAGAACATGATGTGAAAAATATTATATTTTCATCATCATGTACTGTATATGGCATGCCTGATATTCTTCCAGTTGATGAGAACGCTCCATTCAAAAAAGCTGAATCTCCTTATGGAGAAACCAAACAGATTTGTGAACAGATGCTAAAAGAAGATTCTTGCAATAATGTTGCCTTAAGATATTTCAATCCTATTGGATCCCACCCTTCTGCATTGATAGGAGATTGCTCTGCTGATAGGCCAAGTAATTTGGTTCCTATTATTACAGAAGTTGCAATTGGAAAAAGAGAAAAAATTACTGTTTTTGGAGATAATTACAATACACATGACGGCACATGTATTCGTGATTATATTCATGTAGTTGATTTAGCAAAGTCGCATGTATTAGCAATGAATTTTCTAATTAAAAACCCAGGAAAACATGCATTTAATGTTGGTACTGGCATTGGTATAAGTGTTTTAGATGCAGTAAAAGCTTTTGAAAAAACCAATAATTTAAAAATTAACTATTCCATTGGCCCTAGAAGAAATGGTGATATTGAACAAATATACGCTAATGGAAATTTAGTAAAAACTAAATTAGGTTGGGAGCCTATAGAAACCCTAGAACAAGCTATGAAATCTGCTTGGGACTGGGAAAAGCAGAAATAGTAATATATTTAGCTGAGCATATGCATGCTTAATTCAATTTACAAAACAACATACTTGATCATTTTAAGAAGATAAAATTATTCTAATGTAGCCCCTAACTATATTAATCAAAATAATTTTTCAAATAATTTTCATCAAAAATAGGATAATTAAGATCTGTACAGATTGTATTATAATTCATAAGAAAATTATTTTTTTTTCTTTTATCTTTAACAATATAATAATTAACTATTTGAAAAAATAAATCTAAATAAGAATAATAACTCATTACCCATTTTTCTTTGTCAATACCTTTTAAAATTAATTCAATATTAAAATCAACTTTATCATCAGGTGGAAGGATTTCATTTTTTATATTCATTTTCGTGTGTATTGCTAAAAATAAATGTATAATATGTGAATATTGCAGATGAGCAATTTGATACTCTTTCTCAAGAAGCAAATCATCATACCAAAAACCTCCATTTTTAGAAATAATTTGATTATTTAAAATATTTTTAGTTAAATTATTTTTTTCTTGAGAAAGAATCCATTCCATAAGAGGAAAATCTTTCGTAAGTAATGAAATAGTTTTAATCTCATATAAATAATCTACAGTATCCTTTATTGATAAATTAATTAAAGTAGATAAATCATTTAAAACATAATCATAATTAATATTCATTTGCTTGCAAGCAGCAATTTCTATTGACGCTAAACGTCCAATTAAGATAGGATGGAACGATTTTTTATCTATCTCAAGATATTTTATTAATTTAATTTTTTTATTAAAAAGTAGATCTTTAAATTTATCGACAGAAAGAAAGAAAAAATTTTGATAAGGTAAATATTTTATTTTATTTTTTTTGATAGTAGAATAAAGTAAACCGTAATAACTACTTAGTGAGGAATAATCAACAAATATTTTAAATACAAAATCAATAAAGAATTTATTATTTAACAATAAAATTAATTCATCATTTTTCAAATTTATTTTTCGTAAAGAAGATCCTAACCCGTTACCAATGAACACCAACTCAGAATAATTAAAATCTTCTAAAACAAAATTAGATTTTAAAATTATGTTATTTAGAAGTCTTATTTCTTTTAACAAAAGTAACTCCCTAATAACAGTAACAAATGAAACTGAAAAATTTTCATTTTTACTATAAGCTAAATTCAATTCATAAATTAATTCATCTTCATCCATACGATTAATAAGTCCACAAATCTTAATTTTATAGGCCCAGAGATAATTCCAATTAGACTGTATATTATACTCATCATAAGATTTGTATCCAACAAATTCTGACAAAATATTAAGTGTTGATTTACTAGCTTTTACATTAGAATTAGAATCCAAATTAAATGCTCTTCTTATTGTATTATAGCTAAGAGTGTTATTATTTTCATCTAATATTCTGTCAGATAAATATTGACAATCTCCTCTTTTTAAAATTTGACGTCCAATTTTTTTTTCGATTTTAAGTTTAAGTTTTCTATTCACTTGAAAGGATTGAATTTTAATTTATAGTTAGATTTAAGCATATAGAAGGGAATAAGCCACAATAAAAAACTAAACACGGCTAACATCGCAATACTTACATTTACGTTGAAATTAAATATTAGAAGAACATATGTAAATAAAATAATAATTACTGAAACAATATACAATAAGAAACTAGTGTACTTATGTCCAGCACCTAAATCAATTAAAGCATGATGTACATGATCTCTTGCTGCAGTTAAAGTTCCTGTACGCTTTATTGCTCTAACAACAAAAACTCTCAACGAATCAAAAAGTGGAATTGCTAATAAGGAAATTGCTAATAAAGGACCTATGTGTGGGAGTGAATGAGTTTCAGTTACTAGACCATATTTAATGCAATTAATGGCTAAAACAGCTAAAATCATTCCAACAACTAAAGAACCTGTATCGCCCATAAATATTCTTGCAGGGAAAGTATTGAACTTTAAAAATCCTACTAAAGCACCCGATAATGTAAAGGCAATTAAAGCCATATCTGTTTGCTCCATTATTAAGGCAATACCTCCAAATGAAAGAGATGAAATCAAACCAATCCCTCCGGCCAAACCATCAATGCCATCAATTAGATTAAAACCATTTGTAATAACAATAACAACAAAAATAGTGAAAGGTAAACTTACCCAAAATGGCAAATCATACACCCCTAAAACTCCATGCATACTGTCAATCTGTAAGTCACCAAAAAAAATGAGAATCAAAGTAGCAATAATTTGACCTATTAACTTTTTAAAAGCAGTAATTTGTCGTAAATCATCAATTAGACCAACAATAAAAACAATAAAAATACTCACTAAAATAAACTGAATATTTTCAATATCTGACCAAAATAATAATGAGCAAACAACACCCGTAAAAATAGCAATCCCACCAAAAAATGGTGTGCTACCCTGATGGGAAGCTCTATCTCCACCATTATCTAATAATTCTAATTTATGTGCGAAATGCATAAGCTTTGGTATAGCTAGATAGCTAATCAACAATGCACATAGAAAAGAATAAAAAACGTATGAATATATAAAAATCATTTGTTTGCAAATAAAAATAATACTATTAAAAAATTATTATTCACTTGAATTCATTTTGTAAATTAAATCTTTTAAGAATTTTTTAATTCTAAATTTTTCTTTTTTTGATAATAAAAGTAAATTTAATTTAATTGTTTTTATTTCTCCTTTATCAGTCTTTATTTTAAGAATTAAAATTTCATTAAATGTAAAGGAGCTTTTTAAAAAAGAAATTTCTTTAAGCGTTTCATTAGGAATATATATATGATTTTTTGGATTCGTAGTACTGATAACTGTTCGATAAATCTTAATATCAATGAAATGCTTATCAATATTTATGATATAATAATTAAGTTGAAAAATTATCAAATAAACTAATGTTAGTGATAAAAAAATTAAAACATAAAAAATATAATTAAATAAATAATCTATGAAAAAAAGAGCAGGAAAAGCATCTATTATGGCAGAAGTTGTTACAATTAAGATTACAATATATAGATGAGTAATTATTAAAGAAAATTTATTTGTTGATTTTAAAGTATAAGAATCATCAATACTTTGAATCACAAAACCCTTTCTTTGCTGAGTAATACTATTAAGTATTTTTATTATTTTTTTTTTAATCGACATATATATGTAAAAGTAAACTCACGTCTAAGACATAAGCTTATAGTTACTAAATTGTATAATAATATAATTACTAAAATTTTTTAAACTTGGCAAAGTTAATTTTAATTATTTTACTTTTTGTTACATAATTGATACATAATTGATACATTGAACTTGACTAAAATCACTCGAATATGGCAAAATAATGTTCTAATAGTTAATATTTTGCGATAATAGATGTTTTAAAATAAAGTGTTATGCTTAACATAGTACTTTGTCTTTTGCTAAATAAAATTGTTGCTCTAAAACAAGTCAAACTGACTCAAAAAAACTTTTACTAGATACCTTAGCACATAAATAATAGGACGCAGATTCTAAATAATAGTAGAATGAATATAGTTGTCATTTATTAAAAAAAGGAAAACGAATTTATCAGTTCTAAAATCTATTATCTAAGATCAATTTTTATATTTGCTGCTCATTTAAAAACAAAAAAATGTCAAACGGATTTTATAACGTACCAATTGCGGTAAATGAGCCAGTAAAAGCATACGCACCAGGAAGTTCTGAGCGTACTGAATTACTTGCAGAATACAAAAGAATGAATAATACAACTGTTGATGTACCTATGTATATTGGCGATAAAAAAGTATTCACAAATGATAAAAGAAATTTAACACCTCCACATGAACATGGACATATAATTGGAACTTCCAACTATGGAGGCGAAAAAGAAGTCCGTGATGCAATTGATGCTGCTATGACTGCTCGTAAAAAGTGGGCAAATATGAGTTGGGAACACAGAGCTTCAATCTTCTTAAAAGCTGCTGATTTATTAGCGGGTCCTTTTCGTGCAAAACTGAATGCCGCTACTATGCTTGCACAAAGTAAAAACGTAATGCAAGCAGAAATTGATGCCGCTTGTGAGCTAATTGATTTCTTTAGGTTTAATGTTAAGTACATGAGTCAGTTATATAAGGAACAACCAGAATCATTACCAGGAATGTGGAATCGTTTAGAACACAGACCTTTGGAAGGATTTGTGTTTGCACTTACTCCATTTAACTTTACTTCTATATGCGCTAACCTTTGTGCAGCACCAGCAATGCTAGGTAATGTGGTCGTTTGGAAACCAGCAGAAACACAAATCTATTCTGCACAAGTAATTATGGAATTATTCCAAGCTGCAGGATTGCCTGATGGAGTAATAAATATGGTAACAGTAAGTGGTAAAGAAATTTCAAAAGTTGTTTTTCAAGATAAAAACTTTGCAGGATTACATTTTACAGGAAGTACTGATGTATTCCGACACTTTGGAAAGGAATAGGAAACAATATTGAAAAATATAAATCCTACCCAAGAATAGTTGGAGAGACGGGTGGAAAAGATTTTATTATTGCACACAAATCGGCAGTAGCTGCTGAAGTAGCAACCGCTATTACAAGAGGTGGTTTTGAATTTCAAGGACAAAAATGTTCAGCAGCATCACGAGCTTACGTACCTTCAAATTTATGGGAAAATGTAAAAACACAAATTGTTGCTGACACTAAAGATTTCAAAATAGGTTCTCCTGAAGATACTTCAAACTACATTAATGCAGTAATTTCTGAAAAAGCATTTGATAGTATCTCTTCTTACATTGATTTTGCAAAAACGGCGGTTGATGCCGAGATTATTGCTGGAGGGAATTACGATAAATCAGTAGGGTACTTTATTGAGCCAACTATTATTGTAACTACTAATCCTAAGTTCAAAACCATGGTAGAAGAAGTATTCGGACCAGTAATGACTATTTATGTTTATGATGCTAATAAGTGGCAAGAAACATTAGAACTAGTAGATAATACATCAGAATATGCATTGACAGGAGCTATATTATCAGTAGATAGGTATGCTGCTGAATATGCAACTAAAGCATTAGAAAATGCAGCAGGTAACTTCTATATTAACGATAAGCCAACTGGTGCTGTTGTTGGTCAACAACCTTTTGGTGGCGCCAGGGGTTCAGGAACAAATGATAAGGCAGGATCAATCTTAAATTTGTTAAGATGGGTTTCTCCAAGAACAATTAAAGAAACATTTGTACCTGCTACTGATTATAAGTACCCTTTCTTAGGATAAAAATATAAAATATTGAGCATAAAAAAAGCCTGCAATTGCAGGCTTTTTTAGTTTTTTAGATTTAATAATTATGCTAATGGTGTAGGTCCTCCAAAATTTATTGGCATTCCTGCAGCAGGATCAATATCTTTTATCTCACCATGCTGATTTTCAAATTTACTTACATTATCGGCAAGTGCCTTCATTAATCGTTTAGCATGTTGAGGAGTTAGAATAACCCTCGACTTTACTTTAGCTTTAGGAATTCCTGGCATCATTTGGATAAAATCAACCACAAACTCTGATGGAGAATGATTGATGATAGCTAAATTACTATAAGTTCCTTCAGCAACCTCTTCAGTAAGCTCAATATTTAGTCCATCCTTTTTATTTCCCTCTGACATAATTATTATTATTTACTCTTCTATTAAAGTTACTGTTCAGCAACTACTTCTTTAGTTTCAACAACTTCCTCAGCATCTAAATTAGTTAATTTATCGTACTCAGCCTGAGAACCAACAACAGTTTCGCTAGCTTGAATTAATCCTGTACCTGCTGGTATTTTCTTACCAATAATTACATTCTCTTTCAATCCTATTAGGTTATCACGCTTAGCATTAATTGCAGCTTCATTAAGGACTTTAGTAGTTTGCTGGAAATGATGCAGCAGAAATCCAAGAATCAACTTGCAATGAAGCTCTTGTAATTCCTTGAAGAACTGGAGTTGCAACTGCAGAAACAGCTCCTCTTGATTCAACTTCCTTCATATCCTTACGTTTCAATCTTGAATTTTCTTCTCTTAACTCTCTAGGTGAAATGATTTGACCCGCTTTTAATTCCTCCGAATCACCAGCATCAGTTACAAACTTCATTCCGAAAATCTTATCATTTTGCTCATTAAAGCTTTCTTTTCCTACCAATGAGTTTTCTAAGAAATAAGTATCCCCTGAATCAGCAATCTTTACTTTACGCATCATTTGTCTACCAATACCTCAAAGTGCTTATCATTAATCTTCACTCCTTGTAAACGATATACATCTTGAATTTCGTTTACAATGTATTGCTGTACAGAAACCATACCTTTAATTGCTAAAATATCAGCAGGAGTAATAACACCATCACAAAGTGGAACACCAGATTTTACATAATCATTCTCTTGTACTAAAATATGCTTAGACAATTTAATTAAGTATTTCTTAGTTTCTCCATTCTTAGACGTAATAATCACCTCTCTATTTCCTCTTTTGATTTTTCCGAATGATACAGAACCATCAATTTCAGAAACTACTGCAGGGATTAGAAGGATTTCTTGCTTCAAACATTTCTGTTACTCTTGGAAGACCCCCTGTAATATCACCAGATGAACCTGCCGACCTTGGAATTTTAGCTAAAATAGCACCTGCCTTAATTTTACTTCCATCATCAACTGCTAAATGAGAACCTACAGGAACACTATAGTTTTTATCACCAATTTGAATAGTTGGAGATTTTTTTCTATTTCTACTATCAATAATTACTTTTTCCTGATGACCAGTTTGCTCATCAGATTCAGTACGATAAGAAACACCTTCTTCAATATCAACAAATTCTACCTTACCAGCAATTTCAGAAATAATTACAGCATTATAAGGATCCCACTGACAAACAACATCTCCTTTTTTAACGTTTCCTTCTTTAATAAATATAGTTGAACCATAAGGCACAATTGCTGAAGAAAGGATTACACCATTCTTATCATCAATTACTCTAGTTTCAGCTGATCTACTAATTACGATTTCAATCTTATCACCATCTTTATTAGTCGTCTTAACCGTTCTTAAATCCTCAATTTCTAATCTACCATCTTTTTTAATAGTGATAGAAGAATCAACCTCTGACCTAGATGCAGTACCCCCAACGTGGAAGGTTCTAAGTGTAAGCTGTGTACCTGGCTCTCCAACTGATTGAGCAGCAACAACACCAACAGACTCACCAACTTGTGCCATTCTATTCGTTGACAAGATTTACCATAACAGTTAACACAAATACCTCTACCAGTAGCACAAGTTAATGCTGAACGAACTTCAACCATTTCAATTCCAGCAGCATCAATTTCCTTAGCAACAATACCAGTAATCATGTCAAGAAGCAACCATTAACTTTTCAGTTTTTGGATGATATACATCATGTAAACTTACTCTTCCAGAAATTCTATCACTTAATGATTCAATAATCATCATCATTGTTCTTCAATGCAAAAGCTTCTAAGCCTCTAAGTGTTTCACAATCTTGTTCAGTAACAATAACATCTTGAGCTACATCAACTAATCTTCTTGTAAGGTAACCTGCATCTGCAGTTTTAAGTGCAGTATCTGCAAGTCCTTTCCTCGCCCCGTGAGTCGAAATAAAGTATTCCAAAATTGAAAGTCCCTCTCTAAAGTTAGTTGTAATCGGATTCTCAATAATTGATTCCTCCATGATCACCAGATTTTTGTGGTTTAGCCATCAACCCCCTCATACCAGATAACTGACGAATTTGTTCCTTAGAACCCCTTGCACCAGAATCAAGCATCATATATACAGAGTTAAATCCTTGTTTGTCCGAACTAATATTTCTCATAACTGTATCAGTCAATCGAGCATTAGTAGTTGTCCAAACATCAATTACTTGGTTATATCTTTCATTATTAGTAATGAAACCCATTGCGTAATTACTCTTAATTTCAGCTACCTTTTTGTTAGCATCAGCAATTAATCCTTCTTTTTCTTCAGGTACAAGTACATCACCAAGATTAAACGATAATCCACCTCTAAATGCCATATCAAAACCAATAGTTTTAATTGCATCTAAGAAATGAACTGTCCCAGCTACACCACAAGTTTCTAATATATCACCAATAATATTCCTTAACGCTTTCTTAGTTAACAGCTCATTAACATATTCAACCTGTTCAGGTACAAATTCGTTAAATAAAACTCTACCAACAGTTGTATCTACTAAAGAATTTTTCCCTTTAGTATCAGTAACTCTGATTTTAATCATTGCGTGCAAATCAGCTTGCTTTTCATTATAAGCAATCTTCACCTCATCTAAAGAATAAAAAGTCATTCCTTCACCTTTTACTTTTTCTTCATCAGTAGAGAACTTCTCCTTAGTCATATAGTATAAACCAAGAACCATATCCTGTGAAGGAACAGTAATAGGAGCTCCATTTGCAGGATTCAAGATATTGTGCGAGGCAAGCATTAAAACTTGCGCTTCCAAAATTGCAGCAGCACCTAATGGTAAATGTACTGCCATTTGATCCCCATCAAAATCGGCATTAAAGGCCGCACAAGCTAATGGATGTAATTGAATTGCTTTTCCTTCAATCATTTTAGGTTGGAAAGCCTGTATACCTAGTCTGTGTAGTGTAGGAGCCCTGTTTAATAAAACTGGATGTCCTTTCATTACATTTTCCAAAATATCCCAAACTACAGGCTCTTTACTATCAATAATCTTTTTAGCAGACTTAACTGTTTTTACAATTCCTCTTTCAATAAGCTTTCTAATGATAAACGGCTTGTAAAGTTCAGAAGCCATATCCTTAGGTATTCCACATTCGTGTAAACTTAACTCTGGCCCTACAACAATAACAGAACGAGCAGAATAATCTACCCTTTTACCTAGTAAGTTCTGACGAAATCTCCCTTGCTTTCCTTTTAAGGAATCAGATAGAGACTTTAAAGGTCTTTTACCATCTGCTTTTACAGCTGATGATTTTCTTGAATTATCAAAAAGAGCATCAACAGATTCCTGTAACATTCTTTTTTCATTTCTTAATATAATCTCAGGAGCATTAATCTCCATTAATCTTTTTAATCTATTGTTTCTGATAATTACCCTTCGATATAAATCATTTAAATCAGAAGTAGCAAAACGTCCTCCATCCAAAGGAACTAATGGTCTTAATTCTGGTGGAATAACTGGAATAACTTTAATCGTCATCCATTCAGGTCTGTTCTCAGTATGCAATTGTCCATCACGCATAGATTCAACAATTTGCAAACGTTTTAATGCCTCAGTTTTTCTTTGCTGTGAAGTTTCATTAGCAGCTTGATCTCTTAATTTATATGATAACTCATCTAAATTTAAATTTGCTAATAAGTTATGAATTGCCTCAGCACCCATTTTTGCAACAAATTTCTTTGGATCTTCATCACTTAAATACTGATTCTCTAATGGTTGAGCGTCTAAAATATCTAAGTATTCTTCCTCAGTAAGGAAATCTAAATATTGTATAGCTTCACCTTCAGAATTCATAGTTCCTTCACCAGCATTAATTACTACAAAACGCTCATAGTAAATAATCATGTCTAATTTCTTAGATGGCAATCCTAATAAATATCCAATTTTGTTAGGTAAAGTACGAAAATACCAGATATGAGCAACAGGAACAACTAAACTAATGTGTCCTATACGCTCTCTTCTTACTTTCTTTTCAGTTACTTCTACCCCACATCTATCACATACAATTCCTCGGTAACGAATTCTTTTATATTTACCACAATGGCATTCAAAATCTTTGGTAGGACCAAAAACTCTTTCACAAAATAATCCGCCACTTTCTGGCTTATATGTTCTATAGTTAATCGTTTCCGGTTTTGTAACCTCACCAGATGATTTGCCTAAAATATCTTCAGGAGATGATAAAGAAATCTTTATCGCATTAATATCCTGAGCCTGTTTGTTATTTTTTGTATTTCTCATTTGTATTTTATTCAAGTGAAACTTTAAGTCCTAAACCATTCAATTCATGTAATAATACATTAAACGATTCTGGAATTCCTGGTATTGGTAATTCTTGACCTTTTACTATGGCTTCAAATGCTTTAGCTCTACCAACTACATCATCTGATTTTAAAGTAAGCATCTCTTGTAAGATATTGGCAGCACCATAACCCTCCAAAGCCCAAACCTCCATCTCTCCAAGTCTTTGCCCCCCATTCTGAGCCTTACCACCAAGTGGTTGTTGAGTAATTAAAGAGTATGGCCCAATAGAACGAGCATGCATTTTATCATCAATTAAATGACCAAGCTTAAGCATGTAAATTATACCTACTGTTGCCGTTTGCTCAAAACGTTCACCAGTACCACCATCATAAAGATAAGTCTGACCTAATCTTGGTAACTTAGCCTCATCAGTTTCAGTATTAATTTGTTCCATACTTGCTCCGTCAAATACAGGAGTAAAGTATTTTTTACCTAATTCATCTCCTGCCCAACCTAAGATAGTTTCATATATCTGACCAAGATTCATCCTTGACGGTACTCCAAGTGGATTCAATATAATATCAACAGGTGTTCCATCTTCTAAGAAAGGCATATCCTCATCTTTTACAATACGAGATACAATACCTTTATTACCATGACGACCTGCTAATTTATCCCCAACTTTAATTTTTCTTTTTTGAGTAATCTGAACTTTTGCAAGTTGCAATACACCATTTGGCAATTCATCACCAATAGTAATAGCAAAACGCTTTCTTCTGTGCTCACCATACACATCATTATATTTTTTTAAATAATTCTGAATTGTTCTATTTACTAAAATATTATTTTCTTGACTACCTGTCCATTTGTAGGGATCAACTAATGTAAAGTCAATACCTAATAACATTTTCTTAGTAAACTTCTCACTCTTAGGAATTACTTCTTCTCCTAAAATATTCTTAACTCCTTTAGATGCTTTTCCACCAATAATTTGGTAAAGTTTAGTTGATAAAACATTTTTAAGTGCAAAAGATTCTTTCTCAAAAACAGAATCCAAACGCTCTAATTCTTCTTTATCAGCCGATTTAGCTCTTCTGTCTTTTATTGTTTTAGAGAATAATGATTTACCAATAACTACCCCTTGGTTAGAAGGTTTAGTTTTTAATGACGCATCTTTAACATCTCCTGCTTTTTCACCAAAGATAGCTCTTAATAATTTTTCTTCTGGTGTAGGATCAGACTCTCCTTTAGGAGTTATTTTACCAATAAGAATGTCACCTGTTTTAACATGAGCTCCAATCCTTACCATTCCAAATTCATCTAAATCCTTAGTTGCAGTTTCTGATATATTAGGTATATCAGCCGTTAACTCCTCAGCTCCCCTTTTTGTTTCTCTAACATTAACTACATGTTCAGCAATATGCAATGAAGTAAATAGATCTTCTCTTACTACTCTTTCTGACAAGATAATTGCATCCTCAAAGTTATAACCTTTCCAAGGCATGAAGGCAACTTTTAAGTTACGTCCAATAGCTAATTCACCGTTTTCAGTTGCATAACCATCACACAAGACTTGACCCTTAGTTACTTTGTCACCAACTCTAACAATTGGCTGAATATTAATACATGTTCTCTGATTCGTTTTTTGGAACTTAGTTAAGCTATAAGTTTTTTCATTCTCATCAAAACTTACTAATTCTTCTTCGTCAGTTTTAGTGTATTTTACTTTAATTGTATTTGAATCAACATAAGTTACTTTACCTTCGCCTTCAGCATTAATCATTGTACGAGAATCACGAGCCACATGAGGTTCAAGCCCTGTACCAACAATAGGTGCATCAGTTCTTAGTAAAGGAACTGCCTGACGCATCATATTCGATCCCATCAATGCTCTATTAGCGTCATCATGTTCCAAGAAAGGAATTAAAGATGCTGCAATAGATGCAATTTGATTAGGAGCTACATCCATCAAAGTAACACTACTCGGTTCAGCAATTAAATAATCTGCTTCACTTCTTGATTGGATTCTATCATTTTTAAATGTACCATCCTCATTAAGTGGAGCGTTTGCTTGTGCAATAATTTGTTCTTCCTCTTGTTCAGCACTTTTATATACAGGTACTTTTGAAATATCAATCTTTCCTTCATTAATTTCCCTATAAGGAGTTTCAATGAATCCTAAAGTATTTATCTTAGCAAAAACAGCTAGAGATGAAATAAGTCCAATATTTGGTCCCTCAGGAGTTTCAATTGGACAAAGTCTTCCGTAGTGAGTATAGTGAACATCTCGCACCTCAAAACCTGCTCTTTCTCTTGTTAAACCTCCAGGCCCAAGGGCTGAAATTCTTCTTTTGTGTGTTACCTCTGCTAATGGATTAGTTTGATCCATAAATTGAGATAATTGTGAAGTTCCAAAGAATGAATTAATTACTGCAGATAATGTCTTAGCATTAATCAAATCAATTGGTGTAAATACTTCATTATCTCTTACATTCATTCTCTCACGAATTGTTCGTGCCATTCTACTCAATCCAACATTAAATTGGTTTGAAAGTTGTTCACCTACTGTTCTAATTCTTCTGTTACTCAAGTGATCAATATCATCCACATCAACTTTAGAGTTAACCAATGAAATAAGGTTACTAATGATAGATACAATATCTTCATTAGTTAATACCATTTTATCTTCAGGAATATCTAGTTTTAACCTTCTGTTAATTCTAAATCTACCAACATGCCCTAGGCTATATCTTTGGTCAGAGAAAAATAATTTATCAATAATTCCTCTTGCAGTTTCATCATCAGGAGCTTCAGCACTTCTTAATTGTCTATATATATGACGAACTGCTTCAACTTCAGAATTAGTAGGATCTTTTTGTAATGTATTATAAACTAAAGCATGGTCTGAAGCACTTCCATCATTTTTATGCAACAGTATCGTTTCAACACCAGAATTTACGATCTCATCAATATGTGATTTTTCAATTATAGTATCTCTCTCAAGAATAACTTCATTTCTTTCAATTGGTACTAATTCACCTGTATCTTCATCTACAAAATCATCTACCCAAGATTTTAATACTCTGGCAGCTAATTTTCTTCCAACAACTCTTTTTAATCCACTTTTAGAAACCTTAACTTCATCAGCAAGGTTAAAAATTTCAAGAATATCTCTATCACTTTCATAACCGATAGCCCTTAATAAAGTAGTAACTGGTAATTTTTTCTTTCTATCAATGTAAGCATACATTACATTGTTTATGTCTGTAGTAAACTCAATCCAAGAACCTTTAAAAGGAATTACTCTTGCTGAGTATAATTTTGTTCCATTTGAATGGAAACTTTGTCCAAAAAACACACCTGGTGATCTATGTAATTGTGAAACAATAATTCTTTCTGCTCCATTAACTACAAAACTTCCTTTAGGAGTCATAAACGGAATATTTCCGAAATAAACATCCTGAACGATAGTTTCAAAATCTTCATGATCTGGATCAGTACAATACAATTTTAATTTAACCTTCAAAGGAACTTTAAAAGTTAACCCTCTATTAATACATTCTTCAATAGAATATCTTGGAGGGTCAATTGTATAATCTATAAATTCAAGAACAAAATTGTTTCTTGAATCGGTAATTGGGAAAAGTTCTTCAAAAGCTTTGTAAAGTCCTTCATTCCTTCTTTCATCTAAGGTTGTACCTATTTGGAAAAAAGATTGAAAACTTTTAAGCTGAACATCTAAAAAATCCGGAAAATTAACCGTATTTTTAATGGATGCGAAATTTATTCTTTGGTTGTTATTTTGTTTGGCCAAGACGTTGAGTTTTAGTTAAAAAAGGGGGTTCTACAAAAAAACGAAAGGGTTTAAACCTTATGTTACCATAAGATTTAAACCTTTTAAATGTTTAAAGAAATTACTTAAGCTCAACTACAGCTCCAGCTTCTTCTAATGCTTTCTGAATTCCTTCAGCTTCATCTTTAGATACTCCTTCTTTTACTGCTTTTGGAGCACTATCAACAATATCTTTAGCTTCTTTCAATCCTAAACCTGTTAATTCTTTTACAGTTTTAACAACTTTTAATTTTGTAGCTCCTACTTCTTTCAAGATAACATCAAATTCAGTTTGTTCTTCTGCTGCTTCACCACCACCTGATGCTGCCGGACCTGCTACTGCAACTGCTGCTGCTGGCTCAATACCATACTCATCTTTAAGGATAGTTGCTAATTCGTTAACATCTTTTACTGAAAGGTTAACTAGTTCTTCTGCGAATTTTTTTAAATCTGCCATTTTAATTTGTTTTAATTTGTTTTTATTATTTTAAATGTTGGAAGCATTTCTTTTTTATGAAGCCTTTTCTTCTAAGGCCTTAACAATACCTGAAAGTTTATTACCCCCTGACTGTAATGCAGAGATAACATTCTTAGCTGGAGACTGTAACAAGGTGATGATATCACCAATCAACTCATCCTTAGATTTAAGATCTGCAAGAGCTGTTAAATTCTCATCACCAATGTAAAGTGACTCTTCAATATGAGCTGCTTTTAAAATTGGTTTTGCATTCTTTTTTCTAAATTCTTGAATAACCTTAGCAGGCCCATTACCAGCTTCAGCCTGTAAGATAGATGTGTTACCTACTAACACATCATTCAACTCACTAAAGTCAATAGTATTCTTATCTAAAGCTTTTTTCAAAAGAGTATTTTTTACAACTTGCAAAGAAACATTTCTTTTAAAACATAATCTTCTTAAAGCGCTACTCTCTTCAGCTGTTAAGCCAGAGATATCTGCTAAATAAAAATTATTATTTTCATTAAGCATCCCGTCAAGAAGCTCAATCATTTTATTTTTTTCTAATTTATTCATCTTACGCTTTTCTAAATTTATTAAACTAATGAGTTAGTATCAATTTCAACACCTAATCCCATAGTACTTGACATAAAAACACTTTTCACATAAATACCTTTTGCAGCAGAAGGTTTCAATTTAATGATTGTCTGCATTAATTCATTTGCATTTTCAGCAATCTTTTGAGCATCAAAAGAAACCTTAGCAACAGAAGCGTGAATAATACCATTCTTTTCTACCTTAAAATCTATCTTTCCTTTTTTCACATCCGAAACAGCTTTCCCAACATCCATAGTTACAGTTCCTGACTTTGGATTAGGCATCAAACCTCTTGGTCCTAACACTCTACCTAAAGCTCCAATTTTACCCATAATTGAAGGCATTGTAACGATAACATCAATATCTGTCCAACCACCTTTAATTTTTTCAATATACTCATCTAAACCAACATAATCAGCGCCAGCCTCTTTAGCCTCTGCTTCTTTATCAGCTGAAACTAAAGCTAATACTTTTAATTTTTTACCTGTACCATGAGGTAAAGAAGCAACTCCTCTTACCATTTGATTAGCTTGTCTAGGATCAACTCCTAGTCTTACCGCTAATTCTACAGACTCATCAAATTTTGATTTTGCATTATCTTTAATAATTACTGAAGCCTCATCAATAGTGTATGATTTTTTCAAATCAACATTTTCCAAAGCACTTTTTCTGTTTTTACTAGTTCCCATTAGTTAAACTATTTTATATTTAATATTTATGAAGGAAAAGCTCCCTTAATATTTACTCCCATACTTCTTGCTGTACCAGCCACCATCTTCATTGCCGACTCAACTTTAAAAGCATTTAAATCAGCCATTTTATCTTCTGCAATTACTCTAACTTGATCCCAAGTAATTGTGGCAACCTTGACTCTATTGGGTTCTCCTGAACCACTTTTCTTTTTAGCAGCAGCTAAAATTTGTGCAGCAGCAGGTGCAGTTTTAATGATAAATTCAAATGATTTATCTGCATATACTGTAATTACAACAGGAACGATACCACCAGCCTTATCTTGTGTTCTTGCATTAAATTGCTTACAGAATTCCATGATATTAACCCCTTTTGCCCCTAATGCAGGACCAACTGGTGGTGCTGGATTTGCAGCTCCACCTCTAATCTGTAATTTAATAAGTGCTGAAATTTCTTTTGCCATTCTTTTATATTTTTTCTACTTGCATAAAATTTAACTCTAAAGGAGTTTTTCTCCCAAAGATTTTTACCATTAATTTTAACTTCTTCTTTTGTTCATCAATACCTTCAATCTCAGCATTAAAACTATTAAATGGCCCATCAATAACCTTAACAGTTTCTCCAACTACAAAAGGAATACTAACACTCTCATCAATAAGAGCCATTTCATCAACCTTACCTAATATTCTATTGATTTCACTTTTTCTCATTGGTACAGGAACACCACCCTTAGTAGCGCCCAAAAACCCCAAAACATTAGTGACATTCTTTAAAATGTGAGGAACTTCACCTACCAAATTAGCTTCAATTAAAACATATCCTGGGAAAAAGTTTTTATCTTTACTAACCTTTTTTCCATTTTTAATTTGATAAACCTTCTCTGTAGGCACTAATATCTGTGCAACAAAATCTTGCAGCTTTAATCGATCAATTTCTTTCTCAATAAAAGTTACTGTTTTATTCTCTTTACCTCCCATCACTCTAAGGACGTACCATTTCATATTTACTACTTCTTCCTCCATGCTATAATATTATGAAAATAAACCATAAAATAGTTTCATCACATTACTAAATGCTGAATCCATTATATAAATAATCAAAGCAATTATTACTGTTGCAATTGCAACAACAATTGAACTACTTTGTAACTCTGACCAACTTGGCCAACTCACTTTATTCATTAATTCGTCATACGACTCCTTAATATATGTTCCTTTATTTGCCATTTTCTTAATTCTTTTATCGCACGGGTGGAGAGACTCGAACTCCCAGCCAATAGTTTTGGAGACTACTACTCTACCAATTGAGCTACACCCGTTTACACAGCAAAGGAAGACTAAAAATCAATCTTCCTTTAGCTGTAAAACTTTATGAGTAACTACTAAAGTAATTTAGTAATTTGTCCAGCTCCAACAGTTCTACCCCCCTCACGGATTGCAAACCTTAATCCTATACTCATAGCAACACCTGCAATTAAATCTACAGTAATTGTTAAGTTATCACCAGGCATTACCATCTCCGTTCCAGTAGGTAAGAAAATCTCACCAGTCACATCAGTTGTTCTGATATAAAACTGTGGACGGTATTTATTGTGAAAAGGAGTATGTCTACCTCCTTCTTCTTTTTTCAAAATGTAAACCTCAGCCTCAAATTTTTGATGTGGCTTAACAGATCCTGGCTTACAAATCACCATTCCTCTTTTAATATCTGTTTTCTCAATACCTCTTAACAAGATACCAACATTATCACCAGCCTCACCTCTATCTAATATTTTTCTAAACATTTCAACACCAGTAACAGTAGAAGATAATTTCTCAGCTCCCATACCGATAATATCAACAGAATCTCCAGTATTTGCAACACCAGTTTCAATTCTACCAGTAGCTACAGTTCCCCTACCTGTAATAGTAAACACATCCTCAATTGGCATCAAGAAAGGTTTCTCATTTTCTCTTACTGGCTCAGGAATCCAAGCATCAACAGCCGCCATTAATTCTACAATTTTTGGAGTCCATTCTGCATCACCATTCAATCCACCTAAAGCAGATCCAGCAACTACAGGAGTATTATCACCATCATAATCATAGAATGATAATAATTCTCTAATCTCCATATCAACTAATTCTAATAACTCCTCATCATCAACCATATCTACTTTATTCATAAACACAACCAATGAAGGAACTCCAACCTGTCTTGCTAAAAGGATATGCTCTCTTGTTTGAGGCATAGGACCATCAGTAGCAGCACAAACTAAAATTGCACCATCCATCTGTGCAGCTCCAGTTACCATGTTTTTTACGTAATCCGCGTGACCTGGACAATCTACGTGAGCATAGTGTCTATTTTCTGTTTCATACTCAACATGAGATGTATTAATAGTAATTCCTCTTTCTTTTTCCTCTGGCGCATTATCAATCGTATCGAAATCACGAATTTCTGTACCATTAATCTCAGCTAATACCTTTGTAATTGCAGCAGTTAAGGTAGTTTTCCCATGGTCAACATGACCAATAGTACCAATGTTTAAGTGTGGCTTGGTACGATTAAAATTTTCTTTTGCCATTTTGTTAAATTTAGTTATTAATAATTTAGTTATAAATCCTACTTTTTTTTATACTTCTAGTTTTTCTTTTTAGAGCCAATGATGGGAATTGAACCCATGACCTCTTCCTTACCAAGGAAACGCTCTACCCCTGAGCTACATCGGCTAGTAAAGTTGAGCGAGAGACCGGGCTCGAACCGGCGACCCTCAGCTTGGAAGGCTGACGCTCTACCAACTGAGCTACTCTCGCAATTTCATTAATTTATGTGGGGGGAACAGGATTCGAACCTGTGAAGGCGTAGCCAGCAGATTTACAGTCTGCCCTCGTTGACCGCTTGAGTATCCCCCCATTAAAAAAAGAGCCGATAGAGGGACTCGAACCCACGACCTGCTGATTACAAATCAGCTGCTCTAGCCAACTGAGCTATATCGGCTTATTATAAATTAATGTATATTTAAATGAACTGTCCCTTAAAATGGGCTGCAAATTTATTAAAGTTTTTAATACAACCAATTAAAAAGAATACTTTTTTTTAAATATTTAAAGAAGGGGGAAACTAGTGCTTATTTTTCCTTGTGTTTCAGAATTTGTTTACGCAAAGCTTGAGATACTAAATCAGTAGATTGTTCAAAAGAATTAGCTTGTTTTTTAGCGAAATACTCTCCTAATGGAGAATGCAGTTTAATTTCGACAATTTTATTATCAAAAGATTCAGGCTTATCTAACTTCAAATAAACATCAGCATTGATAATGCTATCATCTATAGAAATCAACTTTTCTACCTTTTTACTAATAAATTCTTTTAATTGTTTGTCTGCTGCAAAATGGACCGATTGGATTTTAATATTCATAATAAATTATTTATGCTCTAGGATGAGCTTGCTTATAAACTGTTTTTAATTTTTCGATAGTATTATGGGTGTAGACTTGCGTAGCGCTCAAATTAGCATGCCCTAATAATTCTTTTATAGCATTAATATCAGCACCATTATTTAACATGTGAGTTGCGAATGTATGCCTTAATATATGTGGGCTTTTTTTATTCACGCTACTAATTTTAGCAATATACTTATTAACGAGACGATACACTAATTTATTATATAATTTCTCGCCTTCTAAATTAGTGAAAAGATATTTATTTTTTTGGTTATTTTCAATGAAAATATTTAAATCATTAACCACATTAGATGAAAGTGGAATAATACGCTCCTTATTACGCTTTCCTAAGACTTTAATAGATTGTTTATTTAAATCAACATCACTGATTTTAATATTAATAAGTTCGGACAAACGAATACCCGTAACGTAGAATAATTCTATAATTAACTTATTTCTTTGACCAACAAAACCCTTTTCAAACTGAACTTCATTTAATAATGATGCTATTTGATCTTCTTCAATAAAAACAGGCAACCTTTTTTTCGACTTTGGAGCAACTACTTTCGTTATAGGATTCTCAATAAGCACACCTTCTCTTATTAGAAATTTAAAATACGTTTTTAAAGTAGATATTTTTCGATTAACTGACCTTGGGTTGATTCCTTTTTCTAATAAAGAAGCAATCCAAGTTCTAATTATTTGGAAGCTAATTTCATTAATCTCATCTATAATTTGAAATTCAGATAAGAGGAAAGATGTAAATTGTTTTAAATCGGTAGCATACGATTTTATAGTATGCTCAGAAAATCTTTTTTCTGAAGAGAGATATTTAATGAATTTATTTTGAAGCATAAAAAAACCTTTAAACTTGTAACGAAATTACAAATAAAAAGGTTTTGATTTACTATGAAAAACTATTTTCTACTCAGAATCTCTTAGAAGAGCCTCAGAATAAACAGCTTTTTGATTTTTTATACGCAATCTCTCTGACTTCTTGATATATTGCTTTCTAGCTCTTAATTGCTTTAGAGTTCCTGTTTTTATGAATTTTCTTTTGAAACGCTTAAGCGCTCTATCGATATTCTCTCCGTCTTTTACTGGTATTACTAGCATATTTGTTTTTAAATTTGGGCTGCAAAAATATAAATATCTTTGCAACTAACAAACATTATCCTATAATTTGTTTTGCAATTACTAACTTTTGTATTTCTGAGGTTCCCTCACCAATAGTACACAGCTTAGCATCACGATAAAAACGCTCAACTGGAAAGTCCTTAGTATAACCATACCCTCCTAGTACTTGAACAGCATCATTAGCAACTTTCACAGCTACTTCTGAAGAATAATACTTTGCCATAGCACCTTGTAAAGTCATACGCTCACCTTTGTTCTTTTTATCAGCAGCACTATAAATTAATAGCTCTGAGGCTTCAATTTCAGTTGCCATATCTGCAAGTTTGAAAGCAATTGCTTGAAAATGGGCAATTGGTTTCCCGAATTGTTCACGCTCTTTAGCATATGCCTTAGCAGCGTAATATGCTCCTTTTGCAATACCTAAACTTAAGGCTCCAATTGATATTCTACCACCGTCCAATACCTTCATAGCTTGAACAAAGCCACCACCAACACTTCCTAATATATTTTCCTGCGGAACTCGGCAATTATCAAAAACAAGTTCAGCTGTTTCAGAAGCTCGCATACCCAATTTATCTTCCTTCTTTCCAGAAGTAAATCCTGGAGTTCCTTTCTCTACAACAAAAGCTGTCATTCCACGAGAATCTCCTTTTTCACCCGTACGAACAATAACAACAGATACATCACCTGAAATTGCATGTGTAATGAAGTTTTTAGCTCCATTCAATACCCACACATTACCTTCCTTCACTGCAGTAGTTGACATACCTCCAGCATCAGAACCTGTATTATGCTCGGTTAACCCCCAAGCTCCAATCCACTCAGCAGATGCTAATTTTGGCAACCATTTCTTTTTCTGTTCCTCACTTCCAAATTGCAGAATGTGACCTGTACATAAAGAATTATGGGCTGCCATAGAAAGTCCAACAGATGGATCTAAAATAGATAACTGCTCAATAGCGGTTACATATTCAGTATAAGAAAATCCTGAGCCCCCATATTCTGTAGGCACTAAAACACCCATCAAGCCTAATTCTCCTAATTTTTTAAATACCTGAACAGGAAAAGTTTGTTTATCATCCCAATCACGTACAAAAGGAGTTATATTTTGTTTACCAAACTGCTGAATCATATCAGCAATCATTTTTTGGTTTTCGTTAATTGTAAAATCCATCTAATATTTTTTTAAACTAATTATTTCTTTAGAATATTTTTCTAATTTTTCATTCCCTTTTAAATAATCTAAACTAATTACAAAAGCAAAGGCTGCCACATTAGCTCCTAACTGTTGTATTAATTCTGATGCTGCACAAGCAGTTCCTCCAGTGGCTAACAGATCATCATGAACCACAACATTCCAACCTTCTTTTACATCTGATTTATGCACTTCAACTTCTGCGGATCCATACTCCAAATCGTACTTATATTTTAAAGTTTCGCCAGGTAATTTACCCACTTTTCTTATTGGAATAAAAGGAACCCCCATTTTATTAGCTAGCAGAAAACCAAATAAGAATCCTCTACTTTCCACCCCAACAATAGCATCAATCTGCTTTCCTTTTAAACGCTCAATAAAAGCATCTATAATTTCATTAGATAAACTAGTATCTAATAAAAGAGTAGTTATATCCTTAAAATTAATGCCTGGTTTTGGAAAATCAGGAACTTCCCTAATAGCTGTATCTATCTTTTGACTAATCATGAATCTAAAGTGCTATTCTATTTAAATCTCTTAATAACACCAGACTTTAATCTACTGTAATAATCATCTAAATCAACTCTAACCTCTTTAGATAAAATAAGTAAACCAATAATATTTGGAAAGGCCATTGCTAGAATCATCATGTCAGAAAAGTCAAGTACTGCTCCTAATTTTACTGAAGAACCTATTACAATAAAAACAAGGAATAATAACTTATAAGAATATTCAGACACCTTACTTTTTCCAAATAGAAATGTCCAAGCTTTCAGTCCATAATATGACCAAGAAATCATAGTAGAAAAAGCAAATAGGAAAATAGCGACTACGAGTATGTAAGGGAACCAAGAAAACACAGAGCCAAAAGCTTGAGAAGTCATTTGAGCACCCTCAACACCTTGCACATCATGGTAGCCTGTAATAATAAGCACCAAGGCCGTCATAGTACAAATAACAACAGTATCAATAAAAGGCTCTAATAGAGCAACAATCCCTTCTGAAACTGGCTCATTTGTTTTGGCTGCAGCATGTGCAATAGAAGCAGAACCAACACCAGCTTCATTTGAAAAGGCTGCTCTTCTAAATCCTTGAATAAGTACTCCAATTATTCCACCAAGACCAGCAGCAGGAGCAAAAGCACCTTTAAATATTAAAGCAAATACATTTCCAATTTCTGTAATGTTAAGTAGTATAATAATTAGTGCTGCACCAACATATAAAGCTGCCATAAAAGGCACTATTTTCTCTGTAACATTAGCAATTGATTTTATACCCCCAATAATAACTGTACCTACCAGAATAGCTAAGATTAAACCAAACATTGGTCCGTTACCTGCTAAAGCTGGGAACTGGCCTGCAATCTGAGCATAGGCTTGATTAGCCTGAAACATATTACCACCTCCAAAAGAACCACCAATACAAAGTATTGCAAATAAAACTGCCAAGACTTTACCAAATCCTGCCATGTTGTATTTAGCTAATCCATCACGCAAATAATACATAGGGCCTCCTGATACTTCTCCATTTTCATCTAGTTTACGGTACTTTACACCCAAAGTACATTCTACAAATTTGGCTGACATTCCAAGCAGTCCAGCTACTATCATCCAGAAAGTTGCCCCAGGACCACCAATAGAAATTGCTATGGCCACACCTGCTATATTTCCTAAACCTACAGTTGCTGAAAGGGCAGTTGTTAGCGCCTGAAAGTGAGAAACCTCTCCTTTATCATTTGGATCATCATAATCTCCTTTTACTAAACCTATAGCATGTTTAAATCCTCTAAAGTTTATAAAGTTCATTTTTAAAGTGAAGTAAACTGCCCCAAAGACTAACCACACCACTACAATAGGAACACTAGCTCCTACATCAAAGCCCATTGCTTTTATAGGATCCCAAAAAATAACAGGAACTAAATAGTTATCTACTATTGGCTTAAAAAAGCTATCAATTGTTTCGCTTAATGTAGCTGCTTTTGCTGAGATAGCTGAAATAAGCATTAGAATAAAAAGTGATAATTTGTTTTTCATTTGTTTGTTTTAAAAATTAATTTCGATTGCTTATGCAATAATTTTAAATGGATAAATGGTTAAATAGTTAAAAAGCCCGAACAGCCCTAACATCGTCGTTGACGCCCTTGTAGTAGTTTTTTCATTGATAATCTATTTTTTTAATTGCTGATCAATTATAGTTAAACACTCTTCAAAAGAATGTGGGTTATACCCTAATTCTTTTCTGGATTTATCCAGAATAAAGCCTGTTTTAGGAGGTCTTCCCGCTTTCTGCTTAAGTGTTGCCGTACTTATTTTATTTAAATTTTCTGTTGAGTTTCCATAGTGTTTTGCTATTCTTTCAACTATTTCGTAAATACTCATTATATCTTTTCCTGAAGCATTAAAAATACCAAATGCTTTTTTCTTAGCTGCTAAAATACAAATATCTGCCAAGTCCTCCGCCAGAGTAGGTGCACGAAATTGATCGTCAATAATATTAAGAGGATCTCCTTTTGCTAAAGCACCCTTTGCCCAAAGCACAATATTTCCTTTACTCAAATTCTCTCCTACCCCAAAGACAATTATTGTTCTAAGAACCGTCCATTTTACTGCATGTTCTTGTAATAATTGTTCTGATTTTAATTTGGATAATCCGTAATAGGAAAGTGGATTGGGCTTATCTTCCTCTTTATAAGGACCATTCTCTCCATCAAAAATAAAATCAGTTGAAATTTGAATGAGATGAGCATCAACCTTAACACAAGCATCTGCCAAATACCTTACCGCTTCAACATTTAAAGCATCACAATCCTTATTTTCATCCTCACACAAATCCACATTAGTCATAGCGGCTGTATTGATAACTACTTGTGGTTTTTCTATTGAAATAAACTTAGCAACTGCATCATTATTAGTAATGTCTAAATCAAAATAAGTATAACCTTCTTTGATAGAAACTCTATTCTCTCCTTTAGAAGTTGCAATTAATTCAACTGAAAAATCTTGTCTTAGCTTGTGTAATAGTTTCTGACCCAATAAGCCATTACTGCCTGTAATTAGAATCTTCATTTAGTATGAACTAGGCTTTAATAAATACAAAATAAGATAAACAAAGATTGGTGAACCAAGACCTAAAACAGCTGCAGCAACAAATAAAATTCTTAAGCCCCCTACATCAAGCCCAAATTTATCAGCAAGCCAAGCACAAACACCAAAGATTTTTCTTTCAGTCATTAGATTTATCAATTAGTATATCAATCTTATCGACAATAGTCTTTTCAAGTTCCATGATAGAGCCTTCAACTTTTAAAATCTGATGCTCTAATTCAATAATCTTATTTTGATTCTTCTTTGATTTTTGAATATCAATAATCAGCCAAGCAAAAGCGATAACTTCTATAAGTAAAAGTAATACTGTAAGTTTTATTTGTAAATTTTCCATAATTATTATAAATCAAAAACACTTTTTCTTTTTCTATACTTAAAATGATTTCTAACCTTTAATAAGAAAATCATAGACAAATATATCAAAATAGTAAGAGTATTAGTGAAAGCCGCATAAATAAAAAACAATCGAATAAATGACGCTTTTATACCTAGTCGATTCCCCCACCAAGAACTTACTCCAAATATCTTTTTTTCAAAAATATTTCTAAAAAAATTTATCATTTATTATTACTCTTTGATGCTGCTGCAAATTAAACATTTTTTAAAGATTGATTATTATATTAGCCAATAATAAATCAACTTTGAAAGATAAAATAATCTATGTTTTTTATAGCCTCCAAACTACTTGCTTTTTGAAGTAAACCAATAATGTGGATTTTTATTCTTTCATTGGTTCACTCATCTTTAAAACCAAAAGAAGAACACTATCTAATTTACGCATTAAGTTTTTTTTGGGTTTTCAGTAATGGATTTTTAGCTGATAAAGCTGCTAGAGCTATGGGAGCCATCACCAAAATTAATTTCATCTTTAACTCATAATTATAAATACGGTATCGTTTTAGGTGGGTATTCTTCTTATAACAAAGATAATACAACATATTGATTTTAAGGATAGTGGAGACCGACTTATTTCAGCTATTGAACTGTATACAATTAGGTAAAATTGAAAAAATTATAATCAGTGGAGGAAATGGAGAACTCATAAATGATGGCATGAAGGAATCAGAATGGTCAATAAGTTTTTTGCATAAATATGGGGATTGAAAGCAAAGATATTATACTAGAAAACAGTTCTAGAAATACTATGGAAAACGCTCAAGAATCACCTGCAATCCTTTTAAAGAATGATATCTCTCAAAAATTACTTACTTATCACTTCAGCAGGCCACATGAAAAGAGCAAAGTTTTGTTTCAATGAAAACAATTTTAATAGTCGATTGCTATCCAACTGATTTAACAAATTCTGATATTGTTTTAAGCAGTTGATTATCTTCTTTATTCCAAATATTGATTCGCTTAGAAAAATGGGAAGACCTTATACATGAATGGATTGGCTATATCGTGTATAAAATAAAATTTTAAAGGCCTGCTTCTGATAAAATAACAGCCATTTCTTGCTGTAATTTTTTAGCTTGTACTTTTGCTTTTTGTGCAAAATCAACATCATTTCCAGCATAGATAATTCCTCTAGAAGAATTAACTAATAAACCACAATCTGAATTTAATCCATATTTTGCGACATCCTTAAGGCTACCACCTTGAGCCCCAACACCAGGAACTAATAAAAAGTGGTTTGGAACAATCGCTCTTATTTCTAAAAGTTCTTCAGTCCTTGTAGCACCTACAACATACATCATATTTTCATCCGAACCCCACTGTTTTGAAGTCTCAAGTACTTGTTTAAACAATTGCTTTCCATTTTCATCTTCTATCTTTTGAAAATCCAATCCTCCTTTATTGGATGTAAGTGCTAAAACAATAGCCCATTTATCTTCAAATTCTAAGAATGGAGTAACAGAATCCGATCCCATATAAGGAGCAACTGTTACCGAATCAAAGCTCATGTTTTCGAAAAATGCCTTTGCATACATATAGATGTATTGCCAATATCACCTCTTTTAGCATCCGCAATAGTAAAAATGTCATTAGGAATATAATCTAAAGTCTTTTGTAAAGAATTCCAACCACTTACACCCAAACTTTCGTAAAAAGCAATATTTGGCTTATAAGCTACACACAAATCCTTAGTAGCATCAATTATTTGTTTATTGAACTCAAAAACAGGATCTTCCAAATCCAACAAATGAGTTGGTATTTTTCTAATATCTGTATCCAAACCAATACACAAGAATGATTTTTTTTTCTTAATCTGATATATGAGCTCTTGTCTAGTCATTTGCTGAGGAACCCACTTTTAGTTTTTCAGCATTTTCAGCCAATTGTAATTCATCAATAAATTCTTGAATATCACCACCCATAACATTTTGCAAGTTATATTTAGTAAGTCCAATTCTATGCTCAGTAACTCTACCTTGGGGGTAATTATAGGTTCTAATTTTTGCTGATCTATCCCCTGAAGAAACCATAGTTTTTCTATGTTTAGCATCTTCCTCCAATTTTTTCTGCAATTCAATTTCATAAATACGAGAACGCAATACCTTCAATGCTTTATCGTAATTTTTAAGTTGTGATTTCTGATCTTGACATTGTGCAACAACCCCAGTTGGAATATGAGTTAAACGCACAGCTGAATAAGTTGTATTTACCGACTGACCACCAGGACCAGAAGAACAATAAGTATCTTTACGAATATCAGACGGTAATAATTCTATATCAAATTCCTCAGCTTCAGGTAGTACAATAACAGTAGCCGCTGAAGTATGAACCCTACCTTGTGTTTCTGTTTGAGGAACCCTTTGCACCCTATGCACTCCACTCTCAAACTTCATTTGCCCATAAACATCTTCTCCTGAAATATTGACAATAATCTCTTTATAACCTCCTGATGTTCCATCAGCAACATCTACAAGTTCCGTTTTCCAACCTCTTGATTGTGCAAATGCTGTATACATTCTATATAAATCTCCAGCAAAAATACTAGCTTCATCTCCACCTGCTCCAGCTCTAATTTCCATTACTGCATTTTTAGCATCAGCAGGATCTTGAGGAATTAAAAGCACTTTAATCTCCTCATCCATTTCCTCTTTCCTAGGCAAATTTTCATCCAAATCCATTTTTGCCATTTCCTTCATTTCAGGATCATCAGTAGTTGAAACAATTTCTTTTGCCTCAGCAATATTTCCTACTAAATCTCTATATTCTTTATATGCCTTAATAATAGGGTCAAGATCCTTATATTCCTTGCTTAATTGAATAAATACTTTCATATCATTCATTGCATCAGGAGAAGAAATTAATCGTTCTACCTCATTATACCTGTCATTAATAGCTGATAATTTATCTAACATGTGAATATATATAAGTTCCGAATTCGGAATTAATAGTTAATTTTTTTCCTTTAAAAGCTTCTACTCTACCAATAATCTTAGCCTCAACATTAAAAGATTCTGAAATAGCAATAATATCTTCAGCAATTTCCTTAGGAACATATAACTCCATTCTATGCCCCATGTTAAATACCTTATACATTTCTTTCCAATCAGTACCTGATTCATCTTGTATCAACTTGAAAAGAACTGGCAATTCGAACATATTATCTTTTATTACATGTACATTATTAACAAAATGTAATACCTTGGTTTGAGCTCCACCCGAGCAATGCACCATTCCATTAATTTTAGAGCGGTATTTATCTAAAATATTTTTAATAATTGGCGCATAAGTTCTGGTAGGCGAAAGCACTAATTTTCCAGCATCTAAAATTGATCCTTCAACAGCATCTGTTAATTTCTTAGTTCCTGAATACACCAAATCCATAGGTACTGAAGGATCAAAACTTTCAGGATATTTCTCAGCTAATATTTTTGAAAAAACATCATGACGAGCAGAAGTTAGTCCATTACTTCCCATTCCACCATTATATTCGGTTTCATAACTTGCCATTCCTGAAGAAGATAAACCAACAATGACATTTCCTTCCTTTATATTGGCATTATCAATTACATCAGACCTTTTCATTCGAGCCACTACAGTAGAATCAACAATAACAGTACGCACCAAATCCCCAACATCTGCTGTTTCACCTCCAGTAGAAATAATATTTACACCGAAATTTTTGTATTCAGCTAAAAGCTCTTCAGTACCATTAATGATTTCAGAAAGTACATCTCCATTTATAACAGATTTATTTCTACCAATAGTAGAAGATAGCATAATATTATCGATCGAACCAACACATAATAAATCATCAATATTCATGATAAGTGCATCCTGAGCTATTCCCTTCCAAACTGAAGCATCACCCGTTTCCTTCCAATACATATAAGCTAATGATGATTTTGTTCCTGCACCATCAGCATGCATTATTAAACAGTAATCATCATCACCAGTTAAATAATCAGGAACAATTTTGCAAAATGCAGAATGGAAACAATCCTTTATCTACATTCTTAATTGCATTATGAACATCTTCTTTGTCTGCAGAAACACCTCTTTGATTGTATCTATCTGTTGCCATATTTGTAAAAAAAAGCATCCTAATAAATTAGGATGCT
>CALSUJ010000002.1:0-67500 GCA_943789505.1 uncultured Flavobacteriales bacterium
AAAACTACTATTGTTCCTGTTTTTATATTTACCTCACTAAGAATTCCATTAAAATTGCTAATAATAAAATGCTTACTCAGTTTGTCCTCTATTGTTTTTGCTGAATAATAAACTGTATAGAATTCCTTGCCGGATAAATAATTTTTAAATTTTGAATTACTAACATTTGGTAAATTAGGAAGAGGTTTGTCAAATTGTATATTACTCATAAAATTTAACCAGATATCATAAGATTCAGGATAATCAAATTTAATTTCTGAAACCAATCTGGATACTTGATTTAATAATTTACTTTTTTGACTATTAAGGTTATTTTTTACTTCATCATATTTAATATACCCCAAAGTATCTCCTTTAGTAAATTTTATGCCTGTTTTAAATCTATCACCTTGAAAAACACCACTTACTTCAGATATAATATTAATCTCATTAACTGATTTTAACTTTCCAGAGATAGGTATTTTAACAATATTATTTGTTAATTCAACTATTTCAGTGCTTACTAGTTTTTGCGATTCAGTAAGCGTATTTATAATATTCTCTTGTTTAAAGCTCATTATAAATTTGACAAGTAAAAATGCTAATACGATTATTAATAAATTTCTTATGATTTTTCTTTTATTTTCTTTCATTTCTTAATTAATTTTTGAATTGTAATCCATAATTTTTCTCCTTCCAAATTAAGGTCGGATTTAAAACCTTCTAATTTCCAGCTAAGTATTGTTTTTCTGATTCCGCCCATAATAATTGTTGCTAATTGTTCTGCTTCTACATCATTTCTTATCTCATTATTCTTCTGCCCTTCCTTTAATAGATCGATTATTTTTTTTGATCTTTGTTCCATTATCTTTGATACTATTGAAGATAACACACTGCAATATTGAAAAGAAGTTTCTGAAAATATTATCATTACAAAAGCAGGATTCTTTTCAATGTGTTTAAACTTAAATTTAAAAATTTCTTGAATCTTAACTAGTGAGGGTTTTTCAGAATCCAATATTTTTATTATTTCACTTTTAATTATCTCTCTATGAAATAGGAGAAGAGCTTTTAAGATTTCTGTTTTATCTTTAAAATGACGATAAATAGCTGGTTCTGAAAAAGACATTTTTTTTGCCAAATTTTTTATTGTAAGATTCTGTATTCCTTTCTTTCCAATTAAATATTTAGAAGCCTCAATTATTTCAACTTGTCTTGTTGTGAAATTCATTTTGCAAAATTACAAAAAGTTAGTAAACACTAACTATATTTGATTTAGAATTATTAATTTTGCATAATGAAATTACTTTTTATTATTCTCTTTCTTTTTGTGGTAGATATTTACTTTTATACAGGTACTGTATCAACAGTAACTAAATTTTTTAATAATCCTATTATTTATAAATTAGTATATTGGTTTCTTTCAATAGCTGTATATTTAGTAATTATTTATATTTCGATTACATATATTCGAACAACTCCATCTATTCGTCTTAATAATAATGTTATTTTCACTAGTTTAATTGGTGTTTTATTTATTTCTAAATTAATTGGCTCTATACCATTAATCATTGATGATATTTTAAGATTGTTTAAGGTCATCACAAGCCTTTTTAATACTAACTATAGCATTCATGATGTAAAGCGTTTAGATTTTTTAAAAAAATCTGCCCTTCTTTTTTCAGGCGTGTTATTTTCTACTTTATTAATTGGAATGAAATGGGGCAGATATAATTTTAAAAAGAATTATCAGGATATCTTTATAAATGATTGGCCAGTGGCACTTAATAATTATAAAATTATTCATATATCTGATCTTCATTTAGGAAGTTTTAATGATGTAGATAAATTCAATGAAGCTATAGAAATGATTAATGCTGAAAATGCTGATTTGGTAGTATTTACAGGCGATTTGGTTAATAATTATCATGAAGAAGCAATTCCTTATATTGATTCATTAAAAAAGATAAAATCAAAAGATGGTAAATTATCAATTTTAGGTAATCATGATTATTGTGATTATGTAATGCTAAAGAGAGATTCGCAAGAATGGAAAACTAATTTTAATAAATTATTAGAACTTGAAAAGGAGGTTGGTTTTGACCTTTTATTAAATGAATCTAGAGTTATTTCTAAAGGTGAAAATAAATTTAATATTGTTGGTGTTGAAAATTGGGGTGCTGGTAATTTTAATAAAGATGGGGATTTAGATGCTGCAATGAACATTGTTGACGATAGTCTTCCAACTATATTGCTATCACATGATCCTTCTCATTGGAAAGAAGTAGTTCTTAAAAGTGATTATGATATTGATTTACAGTTATCTGGGCATACTCATGGAATGCAATTTGGTATTGAAGTTCCAGGCTTTAAATGGAGTCCAGTAAAGTTTAGATATAAAGAATGGGCTGGATTATATGAAAATGTAGGAAAGCAAATATATGTTAATAGGGGATTAGGTCATTTAGGATATGCTGGAAGGGTGGGTATAATGCCTGATATATCTGTATTAAATATTATGTCCAAGATTTAAGTTGCTCAAAGTATTTACTAATATTGATAAAGCAAAGCAGGGGTGGGATAAAGTTAAAGCAAGTTACTTTCTTCACAGTTCTTTCTTAGAGATTTTTTATATTAATCACCCAAAAATAAAACACTTATTTGTTATTGATAAAGATTTGAGGTTATATGCTCATATTTTCGAACTAAATTTTGTTAAAACTGCAAATTATATTAATAATAAGCTATTAATATTCTTTATAAGGTTTATAAATTTTGATGTTCTTTATCTTACAAATTCATTCCTTACTAATATACCGGCATTTTTCTCCAATAAGCAGATTGATCTTAACGAATTTCTTTCTGTTCTTAAGTATAATTATTCTTTATTAATTATTCCAGATTTTGTGTTTAAGAATATTAGTGCTGAAAAGGATGAATTCTCTAAAATTGAGGTAGAGGAAGAAATGGTTTTAGAAATAAGAGATAAGTGGAATGGATTAGATGATTACATTTCTGATTTAAGAAAGAAATATCGAAATAAAGTTAAAAAAATTATTAAATCGAGTAGTAAATTGGAAGTTAAATCTTTGAATTCTGATGATTTAATATTTTATACTGACAATATTCAGGATCTATTTACTCAGGTGATAAATGAATCTAGATTTAATGGTCCTTTATTTAACACTAATTCTTTTTCTCTATTAGTTGAAAAAGATATTTTTAAAGTTTACGGTTATTTTATCAATAATGATATTGTTGCTTTTTCATCTGAATTTCATCAAGATAAAACTCTATATTCATACTATACTGGGTTCGACAAGTCGTTAAATAAAACTTTCCCTATATATGGAAGGATATTAATTGAGACAATTAATAATGCAATAAAGCATAAAATTAATAAAGTTGTTTTTGGCCGAACAGCTAATGAATTTAAGAGTAATTTTGGGGCTATACCAATTAAATCTTACGTTTATATTAAAGTAAAAAATAAGTATTTGAATATTTTTCTTAAGCCAATATTTAAAAGACTAAGCATTAAAAATTGGATAAAAAGAAATCCTTTTAAAAAATAAGTGAATTGTCGTGCGACAAACTTAGCTGGAGAGTTTCGTAGTTTATATCATGCATTCTTTTAATCCCTTCTTCACCTTGCTCTTTAAATTTCTTTTTCCACATATAAGATTTAGAACAAGAAATGTTTAAAAGTTCGCAATTTTTCTTTATTGAGTGTTCTTTAGAGTTGTTAAATACTTTCTTTATTTGCTCTATTCTTAATTAATCTTATATTATTTGATCCATTTTTTTTTGTTATAGTTTTACAAAATTCTCCACTAAGGTATATCAGCTTTACAAAAGAAAATCTCCACTCTTTTACATCTATGATGAAGGAATTGTTGAGAAGATAATTATTGAATAAATACAACCCTACTCATTTGAGTGGTTTATTTTTGGTGAGCTTTACGGTCCAAATTTCTAACTTTTCAATAGTCATTTACCTATTTAAGTGAAATAAGTATAGTTTGTAAGTGTATTTTTTACACAAAGATTATATATTTGCAAATAAATTAATATGATATCTTGAATCATACTGCAAAAAAAATATTAAAAATAAAGCCTTTCAATACTGTAATTTTTGGAGGAGATGGTGATTTAGCTATCCGTAAAATTTATCCAGCTCTCTTTCATAGGTATGTTGATAATCAGATTAAATGTGATTTTAATATTTATGCGATAACTCGCTCCAAAAAAAAGCATTCCAATTTTTATTCTGACTTAAAATATTCAATAGAAAAAACTATTGATTATGATTTAGATAAAACAAAAATTGAAGATTTTTTTCAAAATATTAAATTAATAAATATTCCTAAACATACCGAAATAGATTATGAAATCTTAAAAGGAGAATTAAATAAAACAACAAGTTTTCAAAATATATTTTATTTTTCAACTCCAGCAGATGCTTTTGGTGAGATAAGTGATATGCTAAAAAAATCTCAATTGATAAATTCAAGAAGTAAAGTTGTGCTTGAAAAACCTTTAGGCTTTAGTTTAGCATCTTCTAAAGATATTAATTCAAAAATAAGCAAATGCTTTTCTGAAAGTCAGATTTATCGTATTGATCATTATTTAGGAAAAGAAACAGTTCAGAATTTAATGGTTTTACGTTTTGCAAATCACTTGTTTGAACATTCATGGTCTTCTGAAGATATTGATTCTGTACAAATTACAGTTGCCGAAACGATTGGTGTAGAAAAAAGAGCTAATTATTATGAGCAAAGCGGTGCGTTATTAGATATGGTTCAGAACCATTTGTTGCAATTACTTTGCCTTATAGCTATGGAGCCTCCAGCTAAACTTGAGGCGAATTTTGTTCGTAATGAAAAACTTAAAGTACTTAAATCTTTACGTTTTTTTAATGAAGAATCTATCCTTAAGGGTACAGTTAAAGGTCAGTACTTAGGCGGAAAGCTTGATGATGAATCAGAAAATCAAGTATCATCTTATTTGCAGGATATAAATAAATTTGAATCTGAAACAGAAACGTTTGTTGCTATTAAAGCCTATATTGATAATTGGAGATGGAAGAATACTCCATTTTATTTAAGGACTGGAAAACGTATGAAAAAAAGATATTCTGAAATTATTATTAATTTTAAGTCTGTCAGACATAACCTTTTTCCTTCACAAGGAGATATTCCTGGAAATGCACTTATTATAAGGCTGCAGCCAGAAGAAGGAATTGAACTTGTACAAATGACTAAATTACCAGGACCTGGTGGTTATAGATATAAACCTATTTCATTAAAATTAGATTATTTGGATTCATTTTATGAAAGATTACCTGAAGCTTATGAACGTTTAATTATTGATGTTTTAAGAGGTGAGCAAACACTCTTTATGAGACAAGACGAATTAGAAGCTGCATGGGCTTGGATTGAATCTATAAAGAATGGATGGGAAAAAACTAAATTCAAAAATATTTTATATGAAGCTGGTTCTTGGGGTCCTGGAAATGAAATCCTAGATAAGAAACATGCTTGGAGTAAATTATAAGAAGATGAATATAAAAAAATTTGAAAACATAAATACTCTTGAAAGTACTTTGGTGAAAAAAATTTCACTTTGTGTTTCGGATGCTATTAAAAAATATGGTGATGCAAGATTATTGCTTTCAGGTGGATCAACACCAATAAATTTGTATTCATTACTTTCAAAAGAAAATGTTGATTGGGGAAAAGTTAAGATAGGTTTGGTTGATGAGCGCTTTGTAGATCAAAAAAGCGATTTTAGCAATGAAAGCCATATTAAAAAAAATCTTATTAAAAATTGCGCAAAAACGGCAATATTATCACCTATGGTTTGTTGTATTGGTAATGAATTATTAAATTTAGAAATGGTTAGTAATAGTTATTCATGCTTTATGGAAAGAACAGATTTCACTTTACTTGGCATGGGTAATGATGGTCATACAGCTTCTATTTTCCCTAATGATAATGAATCAGATGAGTTAATGAATTCTATTAATATAGGAGTATACTCGACAAAAGCACCTAATTATCCCCATAATAGAATTACATGCAGCAAAGAATTTATAGTCAAAAGTAATGCTATCGTTTTATTCTTTACTGGAGTGAATAAATTTAATGTTTTAAAAAATTTAAACAACACTAATCTTCCAATTTCATATTTTGTAAAAAACGCCAGAGAAATGGAAATTTATTACACACAATGATGATAAACAATAAGATTGAAAATATTACAAAAAGAATTATTTTAAGAAGCCAGAAAACACGCGAATTATATTTAAGTCAAATGTTATCTCAATTTGATAAAGGATTTTCTAGATCCCACTTAAGTTGCGGAAATGTTGTCCATGCAGCAGCAGGTTGTGGCACAAAAGACAAGGCGGCTTTAGGAAAAAATATAGTTCCCAATATAGCAATAATAACTGCATATAATGATATGCTTTCTGCTCATAAAACGTATGAGAATTATCCTGAAATCCTACGAAAGTATTCATTAAAATATAATGCAGTTGCACAGGTTGCAGGAGCTGTTCCTGCAATGTGTGATGGAGTTACTCAAGGACAGCCTGGAATGGAAATGTCTTTGTTTAGTCGAGATGTTATTAGTCTTTCAACTGTATTAGGCCTTTCTCATAATATGTTTGATGGCGTTTTGTGTTTAGGGATATGTGATAAAATAGTTCCTGGATTATTAATAGGAGGTTTGAAATTTGGGCATCTGCCAACTGCATTTGTTCCAGGAGGACCTATGGAAACTGGAATTAGTAATGAAGAAAAATCAAAAATTAGGCAAGATTTTGCAGAAGGAAAAATTGATAGAGAAGCTTTGCTAAAAGGAGAATCAGATTCATACCATTCACCGGGAACTTGTACTTTTTATGGTACAGCTAATAGTAATCAAATGCTCATGGAGATAATGGGGCTGCAATTACCAGGATCTAGTTTTGTAAATCCAGGAACAGAATTGAGAGATATCTTAAATGAAGAAGTTGTAAAAGTTATTGCTCAAACTTCCATTAATAAATCGTTTGATAAAACCTTATGTAATATTGTTAGTGAAAAGACTATTGTTAATGCAATTATTGGATTACTTGCAACTGGCGGATCTACAAATCATACAATCCACTTAATAGCAATAGCAAAAGCAGCTGGAATTATAATTAATTGGGATGATTTTTCTGAGCTTTCAGATATTATTCCTTTATTAACAAGAGTTTATCCTAATGGAGCTGCTGATGTTAATCATTTTCATGCAGCTGGAGGTATGGGTTTTCTAATTTACACCTTACTTGAAAATGGCTTACTACATAATGATGTTAACACAATTCTTGGTTTTGGGTTAGATAAATATACAAAAGAGCCAAAAATTAAAGAAAATAAATTAGTTTGGGAAGAAGGTCCAAAAAAATCTTTAAATGAGTCAATTATAAGGAAAGTTTCAAATCCGTTCCAATTAAAAAGTGGTTTGAGAATGATGAGTGGAAATATTGGTAGGGCAGTTATGAAGATATCAGCTATAGACTCTAAACAAATGATTTTACAGGCAGAAGCAATTGTTTTTGAAGAGCAGGAAGATTTAATTAAGGCCTTTAAGAATAAAGAATTAGATAAAGATTTTATTGCCGTATTGCCTTTTCAAGGCCCAAAGCAAAATGGTATGCCTGAACTTCATCAGTTAACTCCAACACTAACTATATTACAAAGAAGAGGCTTTAAGGTTGGATTAATTACTGATGGACGAATGTCTGGTGCTTCTGGTAAAATTCCTGCAGCAATTCATGTAGTACCTGAGGCTAGAGATGGTGGTTTAATTGCTAAAATTCAAACAGGAGATATTATTCTTATGAATGCCATTACTGGTGAATTAAAATGCATGGATCAAAATGTGAATAATAGAGCTATTAGATCAAAGGATAATAGTAATGTATTTGGTTTAGGAAGAGAATTATTTTTTAATATGAGAGCCCAAGTTTCTTCAAGTGAAGAAGGGGCAAGTTTCTTATAAAAAAATATAACTATGAAAATTGCACAAAATAATATCGAATCTATATTGAATAAACATTCAATAATTTCAGTAGTTACTATTAATAATATGAATGAAATAGTACCTAAAATTAATTCTATTTTAGATAAAAACATCAAATGTATTGAAGTAACTCTGAGAACTAAAGTTGCTTTTGAAGCTATTGAATTTATAAAGAAAAATTATAGTAATAAGATTTGCCTAGGTATTGGTACTGTTATTAATATTGAACAAATCCATAGAGCTGAAAAAATTGGAGTTGATTTTATTGTAAGTCCTGGAATATCTGAGGAGTTAATTAGAGAATTAATAAATTCTAAAATTCCGTTTATTCCAGGAATTGCTACCCCAAGCGATATTATTTTAGGATTGGGTATGGGATTAAGTTTCTTTAAATTTTTTCCAGCAAATTTATTTGGCGGAATACCCGCATTAAAGACGTATCAATTTGTTTTTCCAAATGTTAGTTTTTGTCCAACTGGTGGAATAGATGAAGAGTCTTATTTAGAATATTTAAAATTAGAGAATGTTTTAAGTGTTGGTGGTTCTTGGATGATGAAATAGAAAAACCGCTCATCCAATGTATGGTGAGTGTCAGAAAGTAGAACTATATTTTTCATTTATTTTATAAGAGTAACAATACCTGTATAGATAAAGGCTTTATCTTTAAAATCACTAACTAATATTGTATAAGAATAAGTACCATTTTGTACTATATTGTTATTTAGTTTTCCATCCCATTCACCATTTTTTTCTTCAAAAATAATTTCTCCCCATCTATTAAAGATAGTCATTAAGTATTCTTTTTGACCAATAATTTCTACTTTAAAACTATCATTATCACCATCATTATTGGGTGTAAATGCTGAGGGGATAAAGATTTGATATACTGGGTTAATAATAAGCTTTGCCTTGGCCGTATCACTACAGTTAAATTGATTTCTTACTGCATAGGTTACATTATAAGTGCCCGTATCAGCATACGTGTGCCAGAATTCTAATTCATCTGTAAGAGCTGTTCCATCTCCTAAAATCCATTTTGTATTTACTATATTTTCACTTTCATTTACAAATAAAATAGTAGGGTTGTCAATATCAGCAGGTTGAGGGCTGAATGAAAAGTCAGCAATAGGATTAGGGTTGATATTGATTATTTTTTCAATTGAATTGCTGCAATTAGTAATAATATTAGTGTATTCATATCGAATAGTGTAAGCTCCATTTTCTAAATTTTCAACATCAAAGAAGTTTGTATTTTGACCATCAATGAAATAATCTCCTCCTTCTGGTGTTCCCTCATTTAGAGTAAAGGAAGGAGTACCTACGCAAATGTCATCTTGGTTAATTTCTAGAATGGGTAATTCATTTACAATTATATCTAAAGGTTGATTTATATCACTTGTACATCCATTATTATCTGTAACTGAAATTAATTGTATTTGATTACTAAAATTAGGGATAATATAAAAAGGTATTCCCTCTGGAATTAAAACACCGGATGAATCAATAATAAATGATTTTTGGATTGAGTCATAAAACTGTACTGTGTAATAGTTGTAAGTAGGATTTGTAAGTTCTATTAAAATAGAAATAGAATCATTGCGGCATATTTCATTATTAGCTTGAAAGCTAGCTATAAGTTTATCGGGTTCACTAACGCTAACAGTACTATCTAGTGTACATCCAATAGAATCCGTAATTGTAAAGCTGTAATTTCCAGCTGTAAGTGAATTGATATTTTGAGTAGTAGCTGCATTATCCCAACTAAAAGTTAATGGACTAATTCCTCCACTAGGATATAAATTAATTGCTCCATTATTCATTCCAAAGCAATCAACATCTGTAATGTTAATATTTGTTGTTATCTCAAAACCTCCAGAGATTATTATTAAATTAAGCGTAACAATACTGTCACAGCCATTAATGGTATTTAATGTTCGTATGTATGTACCACTTATAGTGTAGCTAATGCCATCCCAGTTATAGCTATCACATTCCGATACTGAGAAGCTAGAAGATGTACTGTTTGAGATAGTTAAATTAAGGTTTGCAATACTATCACACCCTTTCGAATTTATAAGATTAAAATTGTAATCTCCCGAGGTGTTAAAGGTAATTCCATTCCAAGAGTATGAATCACAATTAGATATTGTATCATAACTAGCTGTTGTATTATTAATAGTAAGAATTAGAGAGTCTATATGAGTACATCCATTTGCATTAAAACTAGATTGGATATAAGTACCACTATTTATATAAACAGTATTTGTAATAGGCCATAAATAGGATGTACATTCAGTTTCTGTAATTGTTTGATAAGAGGTGTCAGAAATAGAAAGGTTTAATGTTGCTATACTATCACATCCAAAAATATTATACAATGTATCTGTATATATTCCTGAGTTACTATAGGTGTTTCCATTCCAGTTGTAAAAGAAACAGGCATTAATACTTCCTGATCCAGCATTAGGGCTATTAATAGTAAGATTTAAAGTATCAGTTTGTATGCATCCTACAGTATTAATACTTGTGTAAGTATAAATACCTGAATTTGTATAGGTTTGATTGTTTAAAGGCCATTGATATGAGATACAGTTGTTGTCAGATAAAAATGAAGAAGTACTATTGTTTATTGTTATATTTAATGAGATTAAACTATCGCATCCATATGTATTAGTTGTTAAAAATGTTGCCGTATTATTTGAAGTTGTATAAGTGTTACCATCTATCCACTGGTATGTATCACAGGCTACTTGCAAATCAATACTAGAGTTACTATAATTAATATTTAATATTAAAGAGTCAACATTTGGGCAGCCATATGCATTAGTAGATAATATAGTGTCAATTGTTGATGAAAAGTAAGTTTGACCATTAGCTATCCAAATGAATGAATCACATTCGTTTATAAGTGTTAATGTGCTTGATGTATCAGAAATTGTCAGATTTAGTGTTGCAATACTATCACAACCAAAACTTGTTGTTAATGTATCAGTATAAATTCCAGAGATTAAATAATTGTTACTATTCCAAATATAAGAGTCACAAGCAAATAGTGTATCTGTAGATATTTCAGAGTTATTAATATTTAATATTAAAGAATCAATATGGGTGCAACCAACACTATTAGTTGATATTTGAGTGTAAATTCCAGAGTTGGTATAAGTTTGATTGGTTATACCCCAGAGATAATAATCACATGATGTATTACTTAAAACAGAGCTTGAACTATAATTTATAGTAAGGTTTAAAGAGGCTATACTATCACAATTAGCACTATTTGTAAAAAGGCTATCATATAATCCTGAAGTTGTATAATTAATTCCATTCCAAAGATAAGAATCACATTCGTTTATAGTTGTATTTGATAAGGAGCTATTTGTAATGATTAAGTTTAATGTAGCAATACTATCACAGTTATTTTGATTTATCAGGGTATCTGTTTGGATAATACTAGAAGTATAAGTAGTTCCATTCCAACTATAAGAGTCACAAGTAGTGATAGGAGTAATAGATGTTGATGGGTTAGGATTAATTAAGGTTACATTTCCAGTATAAGAGCAATTACTTGAATCTGTAATTGTATAAGAGTAATTGCCTGCACTGAGTACGTTTGGTGTAGAAAAATTAGAAATACCACCAGCTAAAATTTGAGAATAAGGAGGTACTGATATAGTATAGTTAGGAGTTCCTCCAGCAATATTTAATTCAATTCCTCCGTCATTTCCATTAAAACAATTTACATCAGAAATTGTTGGGATTACAGAGATTGCAGTAGGTTCTGTTATGGTAATGACATCAGTAATAGTACATCCATTTCCATCTGTAATATCTACAGAGTAAATCCCTGCATTTAGATTGAAGATGCTATCGCTAGTTGCAAGAGTATTCCATAAGTAAGTAGCAGTAATTGAAGCGCTATTTAGGACAATAGAATAATCTTCAGTAGCTCCAAACCAAGGTTCTGTATATGAAGGAGCCCAAATCCCAATATCACAAGATGTGATAGGGTTTGTATTTCCGGCACTTTGGTATTGAGAAACCACTCTCATTCTGGTTGGGCCATAAGCTCCAGTAAAAGGAACTGTTATCGTAAGACTTGCAGAAATAGCAATTCCATTAGAAATGTTACCTACTTCTTCTCCAAGATCAGTAAAATCACCATCAATATTCCAATCAATAAATACTTTAGCTCCTGATGGGAAATTGGTTACATTACCTGAATTACAAACTCCTAAATCAATATCAATTGTATAAGATTGTCCTTCTGTTAAATCAGCAAAGAGAGTTGTTGTATAATCTTCATATTGATCACAAATAGTTGAAGTATTATTATTGATGCTATAATTATCACCTATTAATTGAACATTTTCAATATTAGAAAAAGTATTTGAACCAGGAATGGAGCTACAATAAGATAGGGTAGAGACAGTTCCTGCAGGAGTGGAAGACCCTTGCAGTTGTATGCTTGCGGTACCATTATTATCTCCATTACAAATTACATTTGTGGTGTTGATAGAAGATGTTAGAGTTCCGGGTTGATAAATAATAATACTATCAGAATAAGTACAGTTATTATTATCAATAACTGTATATCCGTATGTTCCTGCAGCTAAAGCAATAGGATTAAATCCTGCCCAATTAGTGGAGTAAGTTGGTGTTCCACCAGAAATTGTAAGTGTGGCACTACCATCTGTAAAGCCATTACAAGAAACATTTGTTGGTATGCATAAGACATTTGGAGAGTCATAAACACTTATATTATTTGTAAGAGAATTTGAACATCCATTGATACTTGTGTATAGATAGGTTATTGTATTAACTCCAATGTCATTTATAGTAGGATTAAAAATTGTAGAAGTATTATTATTGACTAAATAATTTCCTCCAATAGGTGTTGCATAATTTAAATTTATTGGAAGAGATCCAAGGCAGAAATCTGATGCTAAAGGAAACGTAATAATAGCAGCAGATGTATCTACATTAACTATAAATGAATCAACGTAAGTACATCCATAAGAATTGGTAATTGCTAGTGTATATGTTGTAGTGGTATCAGGATTAAAATATGGTGAGGATGCTGTATCATTAGATATATTATAACTAGGTGACCATAAATAGGTGTAAGAACTTGCTGTTACTAATGAGTTTACTTGAATTGAATCATCTTGACATAATATTGCAACGTCATTTAATTCATAATTAAATCTAAATTTATGTACATTATTTGCTCCACCTGTTGCTGCGGTTAGCCCCCAATATACCATTGGATTTCCTCCAAAAATTGAATTAATAATATTTCCTGAATAGCTGATAACGCTTGTATATCCATCAAAATCTAAAGAAAATATTTGTGTAACTGGATCCCATTCAAATATTGCGCTATGCCAATTACAATCTTCTATTTGATAATTATTTGGAAGAAATCCTATAGGTCCTGCCAAATTATTTCCTCCGTTATGATTAAGGTCTCCATTTCTTTGAATTGCAATATGATCATATGAAGGGTCAGAAGAGTTTTGCCATGTATCAAACTCTACTGCAAAAGAGGGGCTAATTCCTTGATATCCTATTCCACCACCTCCGCTTCCTATAGAGGTACTTATAGGCTGTAATACAAAAGCCATTCCATCTGCGCCTCCATTATTACACCCTAGAAAAACATCAATATTAAAATGGAAAGGATAATTAAGATTAATTTGTACATTATTCCAAACTGATCCTGATTGTGTGTTATTTGCTGAAGTTAATTGAAATACATTTCCTGGTTGTATTTGGGCATTACCATTTAGCACAAAATTTGGAGTTATAATTGGTAAAGGATTTATTACTAAAGTAGTTGTTAGACTTCCATTAGTATAAATTCCTCCAGAATTTTGCCAATTACCATATATTAAAGCGCTATCCCCATCACATATTGTAATGTTGTTTTGTCCTGTCAAAAAGACTGGAAGAAAGAATAGGAAGACTATCGCTTTTCTCATTTTCAAAGATAAAAAAAATTATCAAAATTTTTAATTTAGGTTAAATCTTGATTTTCATTTATTTTATTTGAATAACAAATATAGGATAAACTTTGTTTTTGTTTTAAAATAATTATAAAAAAACATGCGTAATCTGTATTTAACTACTCAAAATTGAAGCTTTATTAGTAAAAGGCTTGATCTTATTAAAATGAAAATCAATTAAATTATTTATTGGATTCTTAACTATACCACCTATCTTGCAATTATGTTTTTTGGCTACAGTATTTATTTCATCAGATAAAAAGTACCCAACAGAGCCAATAAAATTAATTTCTAAATCTTTATAATTTTCATAACAACAAACATGCAAATTAAAAAAATCATTTAAGGAATTAAAAATTAGATCTTGGATTATTGGATGATTTTTATTTTCTGAGATAAAAGGAAAATATTTAGAAAGATATACATTAGATCTATTATTATTATAGATATTTTCTTTTATGATTGTTAAATCAGTTTCAAATCCAGAATCAAACTTAATTTTTAGCTCTTCAGGCATTAAATTATTGAAATAGAGGGTTAATATTTTCTTGCCAAAATAATTTCCTGAAGCTTCATCTCCAAGCAAAAAACCTAAAGAAGGAGCGTTCTCAACAATACTTTCTCCATCGTAAAAGCAAGAATTGGATCCTGTTCCAAGAATACAAGTGATATTAGGGTTTCCTTTGTACATTGCGTAACAGGCAGCGTCAATATCATGCTTAATAACAATTTTTGAATTTATAAAAAAAGACTGAAGAGATTCTTCTATGATGTTATTTTTATCTTTTGATGAGCATCCTGCACCATAAAAGAATACTTCTCGAATTTCCTTACTATATTCAGTTAAATTTGATTGTTCTAGTTCTTTTAAAATATTTTTTTTGTCAATAAAATATGGATTAAATCCAATAGTTCTAAACTCTTTTATTAGTATGCCATTTTGGTCGCATAAAGCCCAGCTACACTTTGTTGATCCGCTATCTGCTATTAAAATCATATTTTTTTTCAAATTTTCACAAAGATAGTGTAAAATATACACAAAATAAAATATCTGACTAAAATATTGTAAAGTGTATAAAATACACTAAGTTTGTAAAAATTATTTTAAAGTTAAATTTTATATTATTTATAATTATTTTTTTATTATCTTATTTTCTTGTGTGTTATATTGTTTATTATTAAAAAAAATATAAAATTGAAAATAGATCAGATTTAAAATCAAATAGAATATTTTGAGATAATAAATAAATATAATAAAATTGAAAAAGAACTTGTAGCATATAAAAATGAGTTTAATGATAAATATGTAGATGATGGCTATGATGCCTATTAAAAACAATTAAGTAAATCTAATAATATGAGAATAAATATAGGTATAAATGGCTTTGGTCGAATAGGGAGGTTAGTGTTTAGGGCTGCTATAAATAATAAATCAATTAAGGTTGTTGCAATAAATGACATAGTTGATATTAATTACATAGTATATATGTTAAAATACGATTCTACTCATGGAAAATTTTCTAAGAATATAAAAATTGATGGGAATTATTTAATAATTGATGAGCAAAGAATTAGAGTGAGTTCTGAAAAGAAAATTGAAAATCTAAAATGGGGAGAAGTTCAGGCTGATTATATTGTCGATTCTACAGGATTGTTTTTAACTAAAGATTTAGCGAAATTACATCTTAAATCTGGTGCTAAGAAAGTAATAATGTCAGCCCCTTCTAAAGACGATACCCCAATGTTTGTAATGGGTGTTAATAATAAAAGTTATAATTCAGAAATGGATATTGTTTCTAATGCTTCATGTACAACTAATTGTCTTGCTCCTATAGTTAAGGTTTTACATGATAAGTTTGGAATTAAGAGCGGTTTAATGACTACAGTACATGCTGTAACTGGCACACAGAAGACTGTAGATAGTCCTTCAGTTAAGGATTGGAGAGGAGGAAGAGGGGCTTATCAAAATATAATTCCATCATCTACTGGGGCTGCTAAAGCAGTTGAGAGAGTATTGCCATCTATTAAGGGTAAGTTAAGTGGAATGGCATTTCGAGTTCCTACTGCCAATGTTTCTGTTATTGATTTAACTGTAAATCTTAAAAAACCTACATCATATAAAGAGGTTTGTAAAGCTATGAAAGAGGCCTCTTTATCAGAAGAGCTAAAAGGAATTCTTGGTTATACAGAAGACATGGTGGTTTCTACGGATTTTATTTCTGATAGTAGATCTTCAATATTTGATGCTAATGCTGGTATGCAATTAGATGGTACTTTTCTAAAAGTAATAAGCTGGTATGATAATGAATGGGGATATTCAAATAAATTGATAGATTTAATTATTCATATGGACTGTATTGATAATCAAATTGATATATAAAATTGAAAATTCATATGTATTTGGAGGGTGTATTTAAAATTTTCATTTTAATTAACTAGTTGGCATACATAAAAATATAATATTGCTGTTAAAGTATATGAAAGTTTTTTTTATATTTTAGATAATATTTCATATAACTTAGTGTATAATTTACATATACGCTAGCTTAATAATAAAAAACAAGCTAAATTCTATATAGTGTAAAATTAACACTAAGCATTGAATCCGATAATTACAATCTAGTAAAAAAAAAGTAAATGTAAATGTAACACTAAGTTGATTTTTTAGTAGTTTTAGGAAAATTATTTAAACTAAAACAAGTTATTATGAAAAAATTTACAAAATTATTGGTCTGTAGTTTTCTGACTATGTGTTTTGGAATGAGCGTAAGTGCTCAGACTGCAGCAGATTCAGCAACAGTTACATTCCAGGTTGACATGAATAGTGTCACTACAGCATTTACAACTCCTGAAGTTAATGGGTCATTTAACAATTGGTGTGGGGCTTGTTGGGCTATGTCTGACGCAGATGGTGATAATGTCTGGGATGTATCAGGAAAAGTATTTAAAAATACTGCTCATGAGTTTAAGTTCTCAGCTGATGGTTGGGGTATTCAAGAGAATCTTTTTTCTGGGTCTTCTTGTACAGTCACAAATTTCGGGTACACAAACAGAGCATTAAATGTTAGTGGAGATACTACTTTAGGAGTTGTTTGTTGGGAAGCATGTGATCCTTGCGGAGGCGCTCCTTCAGCTTATAATGTAACTTTCCAAGTTGACATGAATGGCGTATCTGGATTCACAATACCGGAAGTCAATGGTGATTTTAATGGATGGTGCGGAAATTGTTGGGCAATGTCAGATGCTGATGGCGATAATGTTTGGGACTTTACTACATTACTGGCTCCAGGATCTTATGAGTTTAAGTTTTCTGCTGATTCTTGGGGTATTCAAGAATCTTTAGATTCAAGTTTATCTTGTGTGCTTACAACAATCGATTCATTAGGTAATGTTTTTGTAAATAGAGAAGTAGAAGTTATCGATTCTGATATTACATTAGATGTTGTTGCGTGGAATGGATGTGCATCACCAGTTGTTTCCGGATGTACAGATGCAGCAGCAAATAATTATAATTCATCTGCAACTAATGATGATGGTTCGTGTATGTATGATGTCACTCTTACTTTAGACTTAAATTGTGAAAGTTTTACGCCTGGTTATGTTGCTGCAACTGGCCCATCTGATGGTTGGTCTTGTGGTACATATGCTTTATCTGACGTAGATGGTGATGGTATTTGGGATGGGACATTTAGTTTACCTGCAGGAACGTTTGAATATATATATTGCGCAGATGGATGGGCAGAAAATGAGACAGCAGGTTTAATTTCAGCAATGCAATCAGGAAGTACTTGTGCTCCTGTTACTGATTATGCGACTTACGCAAATAGATTAATTACAGTTGGAGCTTTAACGACTACTGATACTTGGGGTTCTTGTTCTCAATGTGTTAATAATATAACATCATACAATATTTCAACTGTTGGGAATACTTTTTCTCCTGACACTATAATCTGTAATCTTGGTGATACAATTAATTTTTCTTTGGGATCCTATCATAATGCGGTTGAAGTAGATCAAACTACTTTCTTAGCCAATGGTTCTACACCCAATGGAGGATTTAATTTTGGATATGGTACAACTAGTTCTTTTATGCCAACAAATGCTCAAACATACTATTACGTTTGTCAGCCACACGCAGCAGCAGGAATGTCTGGTGTAATTATTGTAAATGGAGGTGTAGTATCTAATGTTTCAGGTTGTACAGATCCTTTAGCAACAAATTATGATCCTACAGCAACTGTAGATGATGGTTCATGTTTATATTCTAGTGTTCTTACAATTACTACTACAGTTTGTTCTAGTGCTACATCTGTAGCATTGACAGGTCCATGGTGGGGTTGGGATCCAACAGCTGGACCTACAGCAGTAGATAATGGTAATGGTACTTGGACATTTACACTTGATCCAGCACCAACAGCTGATATGGAATATTTATTAGTTGTAGATGGTGTACAGGAAGATTTAGTTGCAGCAGGAACTGCTTCAGGAGATTGGTCTTGTACTCCTATTACGGATTACTTTTCTTATGCAAATAGACAATGGGTAGTTGGTTCAGGAAATGTTACAAATACTTATAATACATGTGGTACATGTGCTGTTAGTATTTCCGGTTGTACAGATCCTACAGCAACAAATTATGATCCTACAGCAACTGTAGATGATGGTTCATGTTTATATGGTCCTATTTTAACACAAATTGATTTACCAGTAACTTGGGATGATAATACAGTTGATTATACTGTAACTCCATTTGGTGGTACGACTGCTTCTTTAGTAGCTGATCCAACAAATGCTTCTAATACTGTTTTAGAAGTAGATAGAACAGCAGGATCACCTACTTGGGCGGGAACGACTCTTGGTACTAATTCAGGTTTTGCTACAGATATTCCATTAACTTTATCTAATTCAACAATGTCAGTTAGTGTATGGTCTCCACAAGCTGGAACACCAATACGTTTAAAAGTTGAAGATTCTAATGATCCAACGCATACTTGTGAAACAGAAGTTAATACAACAGCTTCAGGTTGGCAGGTGTTAGTATTTGATTTTTCAAATGAAGCACCAGGTACACAGCCTTTAAGTATTGGTTTAGGTTTTGGTTGGACATTTAATAAAGCATCTGTATTCTGTGATTTCGGTAACGTTCCATCAGCAAGTACTCTTTATTACTTAGATGATGTTACTTTTGGAGGTGTAGTATCTAATGTTTCTGGTTGTACAGATCCTTTAGCAACAAATTATGATCCTACAGCAACTGTAGATGATGGTTCATGTTTATATTCTAGTGTTCTTACAATTACTACTACAGTTTGTTCTAGTGCTACATCTGTAGCATTGACAGGTCCATGGTGGGGTTGGGATCCAACAGCTGGACCTACAGCAGTAGATAATGGTAATGGTACTTGGACATTTACACTTGATCCAGCACCAACAGCTGATATGGAATATTTATTAGTTGTAGATGGTGTACAGGAAGATTTAGTTGCAGCAGGAACTGCTTCAGGAGATTGGTCTTGTACTCCTATTACGGATTACTTTTCTTATGCAAATAGACAATGGGTAGTTGGTTCAGGAAATGTTATAAATACTTATAATACATGTGGTACATGTGCTGTTAGTATTTCCGGTTGTACAGATCCTACAGCAACAAATTATGATCCTACAGCAACTGTAGATGATGGTTCATGTTTATATGGTCCTATTTTAACACAAATTGATTTACCAGTAACTTGGGATGATAATACAGTTGATTATACTGTAACTCCATTTGGTGGTACGACTGCTTCTTTAGTAGCTGATCCAACAAATGCTTCTAATACTGTTTTAGAAGTAGATAGAACAGCAGGATCACCTACTTGGGCGGGAACGACTCTTGGTACTAATTCAGGTTTTGCTACAGATATTCCATTAACTTTATCTAATTCAACAATGTCAGTTAGTGTATGGTCTCCACAAGCTGGAACACCAATACGTTTAAAAGTTGAAGATTCTAATGATCCAACGCATACTTGTGAAACAGAAGTTAATACAACAGCTTCAGGTTGGCAGGTGTTAGTATTTGATTTTTCAAATGAAGCACCAGGTACACAGCCTTTAAGTATTGGTTTAGGTTTTGGTTGGACATTTAATAAAGCATCTGTATTCTGTGATTTCGGTAACGTTCCATCAGCAAGTACTCTTTATTACTTAGATGATGTTACTTTTGGAGGTGTAGTATCTAATGTTTCTGGATGTACAGATCCTTTAGCAACAAATTATGATCCTACAGCAACTGTAGATGATGGTTCATGTTTATATTCTAGTGTTCTTACAATTACTACTACAGTTTGTTCTAGTGCTACATCTGTAGCATTGACAGGTCCATGGTGGGGTTGGGATCCAACAGCTGGACCTACAGCAGTAGATAATGGTAATGGTACTTGGACATTTACACTTGATCCAGCACCAACAGCTGATATGGAATATTTATTAGTTGTAGATGGTGTACAGGAAGATTTAGTTGCAGCAGGAACTGCTTCAGGAGATTGGTCTTGTACTCCTATTACGGATTACTTTTCTTATGCAAATAGACAATGGGTAGTTGGTTCAGGAAATGTTACAAATACTTATAATACATGTGGTACATGTGCTGTTAGTATTTCCGGTTGTACAGATCCTACAGCAACAAATTATGATCCTACAGCAACTGTAGATGATGGTTCATGTTTATATGGTCCTATTTTAACACAAATTGATTTACCAGTAACTTGGGATGATAATACAGTTGATTATACTGTAACTCCATTTGGTGGTACGACTGCTTCTTTAGTAGCTGATCCAACAAATGCTTCTAATACTGTTTTAGAAGTAGATAGAACAGCAGGATCACCTACTTGGGCGGGAACGACTCTTGGTACTAATTCAGGTTTTGCTACAGATATTCCATTAACTTTATCTAATTCAACAATGTCAGTTAGTGTATGGTCTCCACAAGCTGGAACACCAATACGTTTAAAAGTTGAAGATTCTAATGATCCAACGCATACTTGTGAAACAGAAGTTAATACAACAGCTTCAGGTTGGCAGGTGTTAGTATTTGATTTTTCAAATGAAGCACCAGGTACACAGCCTTTAAGTATTGGTTTAGGTTTTGGTTGGACATTTAATAAAGCATCTGTATTCTGTGATTTCGGTAACGTTCCATCAGCAAGTACTCTTTATTACTTAGATGATGTTACTTTTGGAGGTGTAGTATCTAATGTTTCAGGTTGTACAGATCCTTTAGCAACAAATTATGATCCTACAGCAACTGTAGATGATGGTTCATGTTTATATTCTAGTGTTCTTACAATTACTACTACAGTTTGTTCTAGTGCTACATCTGTAGCATTGACAGGTCCATGGTGGGGTTGGGATCCAACAGCTGGACCTACAGCAGTAGATAATGGTAATGGTACTTGGACATTTACACTTGATCCAGCACCAACAGCTGATATGGAATATTTATTAGTTGTAGATGGTGTACAGGAAGATTTAGTTGCAGCAGGAACTGCTTCAGGAGATTGGTCTTGTACTCCTATTACGGATTACTTTTCTTATGCAAATAGACAATGGGTAGTTGGTTCAGGAAATGTTATAAATACTTATAATACATGTGGTACATGTGCTGTTAGTATTTCCGGTTGTACAGATCCTACAGCAACAAATTATGATCCTACAGCAACTGTAGATGATGGTACTTGTATAGCTTCTATTTATGGTTGTACTGATGCTACTGCATGTAACTATTATGCTGGAGCAAACGTTGATGATGGTTCATGTGAATGGACTTCATGTAATCCTACTACTTGTAGTGCTTCACCAATAACTGGTTTAGGTGTTACTAATGTTGTTCATAATAGAGTTACTTTAACTTTTGATGACATGAACACTTATGATGCTTCAGGTGCTCAGGTATGTAGAGTAGATCAATTACGTATTAAATATCGTGAAGTAGGAACATCAACTTGGAGTCAGAAGAATATGGCTGCTCCAACAGGTTATGATCCTACAACAGGTATTTGTAATAGTACTCAAAATACTGATAAATTAGTATTAGGTTTAACTGGTTCAACTACTTATGAGTGGGAAATGAGAGTTTGGTATTGTGCTACAGGAGCAACTGCTTGGGTAGTAGGTCCAAACTTTACTACAGCTGATAACTGTCCAGACGTAGGTAACTTAGCTGTAACTTCAGGTTCTAATACACAAGCTACCTTTACTTGGGATGATTCAAATGGAGCTTATAGCTTTGTTAGATTACAAGCAAGAGTAGATACTGTTGGTTCTTCATTCTTTAATATTGGAGGTATAGGAGTAAATTATCCTGCGTTCACTAAGAACAAGAATGGATTAGTTGCAGGAGAGTCTTATAGAGCTAAATCACGTACATGGTGTGATCCAAATGGAGGAGCTTATAAAGCTCTATCATGGACTTCATTCATTTACTGGACACAACCAACTTCTATTAGACTTGAAGGTGGTAGTGCAATCAATAATTTAACTGTTTATCCTAACCCATCAAGAGATGTATTTAATGTGACGTTCACGTCAGAGGATGTACAAAATCTTGAAGTTAGAGTGCTTAATGTAGTTGGTGGGGTTGTATACACTGAAAACTTAGAACAGTTTGTTGGTGAATACACTAAAGCAATTGATTTAGCTACTTATACTAAAGGAGTTTACTTCTTAGAAATCACAACTAATACTGGTGTGGTTAACAAGAAATTAATTCTTCAATAAGAAGTAAGTTAATTCTTAATATTAAAAAGCCCGAGCAATTGCTCGGGCTTTTTATTATGTAATAAAGTGTGTAATATGTATTTTTGTAATTACTTAAAAGTTTAAAATGAGATTTTTTTATAGTATAATTTTTATTTGTTTATTTTTTTCAACTTCAATTTTTTCTCAGAGTTGGAATTTAATTTGGTCTGATGAATTTAATGGAAATAGTTTAGATTCTACAAAATGGACTCATGATATTGGTACGGGATCACAATATGGTCTATATGGATGGGGTAATAGTGAACTTCAATATTATCAACCACAAAATACTATCTTAAATAATGGTTCAGTAAAAATAATTGCAAATTTGGAGCCAAATGGGATAGTTGACTCTTGGAATACCACAATGTATTATTCTTCATCTAAAATAACAACCAAAGGTACCTTTGATTTTAGATATGGAAAAGTAGAAGCTAGTATTAAAACTGTTGATGGGGAAGGTTTCTGGCCTGCTTTTTGGATGTTGCCAACAGGTGGGAGTTGGCCTTGTGATGGAGAGATAGATATTATGGAACAGTGGGGGAGTGACGGACCATCAAATATTACTACAGGTGCTGCTCATGCTGGGACATGTCCTGGGGGAAGTACTTATCAAAGTTCCTCACATGTTATATCTAATGGCTCATATGCTGATAATTTTCATATATATTCTATAGAGTGGCAGCCTGGTCTTATTACTTGGTATATTGATAATATTCAATTTTTACAAGTAACTCCTTCTTCATATCCTAATATTAATTGGCCATTTAATTCTAATAATTGGTATTTGATGTTTAATTTAGCTATAACAAGTTCTGGCCCTAATTCAAATACAGTATTTCCATCTCAAATCGAAATAGATTGGGTAAGAATATATGAAAATACAGTAGGAGTTTCTGGATGTACAGATTCACTAGCTCAAAACTATAATCCTAATGCAACTAATGATAATGGTTTGTGTGAGTATTTAGTAAGCTTTGAAGTAAATTTAAATTGCGCATCTAATATTAGTGCACCATCTGTGGTTTACATAACTAGCCCTACTGTTAATTGGGATTGCAATACTTACGCTTTAAACGATTCTAATTCTGACGGTATTTGGACTGGAAACTTTATATTGCCGAATGGATCTTTTGATTATATATACTGCACTGATGGATGGACAGATTCTGAAAGTAATGGTTTAATTACTGCAATGCAAAATGGAGCAAGTTGTGCACCAATTACAGATTATTCTACTTATGCAAATAGAGCAATTAATATTACTAGCGATACAAGTATCTCAAATGTATGGGGATCTTGTTACTTATGTATAGGAGGATGTACTAGCCCAACTGCAACAAATTATAACTCAAATGCAGATTATGATGATGGTTCTTGCAACTATAACACCAACTTTAATGTTACTTTTCAAGTAGACATGAATAATGTTGCAGTTCCATTCACTCAGCCTGAAGTAAATGGGACATTTAATAGCTGGTGTGGTTCCTGTGCTACTTTAACAGATGTAAATAATGATAATATTTGGGATATTACTCTATCTATACCAGCAGGTTATCATGAGTATAAATTTTCTTCTGATAATTGGACTGCTCAAGAAGATTTATTGAATGCAGGTAATTGTGTTGTGTCTGCATGGGGATATACTAATAGGTTTTTGAATATTACAAGTGATACAATTCTTGATTTAGTTTGTTGGGGGTCTTGTGCTGAATGTATTTCTAGTTCTGTTTATGGTTGTACTAACCCTACAGCAACAAACTATGATCCATTAGCAACAGTAGATGATGGTACTTGTACTTATCTTTCAACATGTACTTATCCTTCTCCTACAGGTGCTTATATTTCTGAATTAATTCATGATAGAGTAAGAGTAAATTGGGATAATATGAATGATGCTAATTGTATGGTTACACAATACCGTATTAGATACAGAGAATTAGGTACAAGTATTTGGTTGTCTAAAACTATTGCAAATTCAGCTTTATGCCAGTTTGGTTTGAACACTACAAGTAAGTTAATTTTAGGCTTAACTGCTTCAACAGCTTATGAGTACTATATGAAAGTTTGGTATTGTGGTGGTGGTGTTTCTGCTTGGTCAGCTACTCAAAACTTTACTACACTTGGTGATTGTCCTAATGTAGGTAACCTAACAGTTTCTAGCTCTACAACAACTAAAGCTACCTTTACTTGGGATGATTCAAATGGAGCTTATAGCTTTGTTAGATTACAAGCACGAGTAGATACTGTTGGTTCTTCATTCTTTAATATTGGAGGTATAGGAGTAAATTATGGTACATTCACTAAGAACAAGAATGGATTAGTTCCAGGAGAGTCTTATAGAGCTAAATCACGTACATGGTGTAATCCAAATGGAGGAGCTTATAAAGCTCTATCATGGACTTCATTCATTTACTGGACACAACCAACTTCTATTAGACTTGAAGGTGGTAGTGCAATTGCTAACTTAACTATTTATCCTAACCCGTCAAGAGATGTGTTTAATGTAAGTTTTACATCAGATACTAAACAGAATTTAAAAGTTAGAATTCTAAATGTAATAGGGGAGGAGATAATAAATGAAAACTTAGAGCAGTTCATTGGTGAGTATACTAAGCAGATAAACCTAATTGAAAATGCTAAAGGAATTTACTTCTTGGAAATAGAAACTAATGATGGAATAATCAATAAAAAACTAATACTTCAATAAATTATAAGAGAGCAGGTTTTAAAGCCTGCTCTTAATTTGTTATTTTATAAAATAAGAGATTACTCAGATAATCAAATAAATTTATTAAGTTTGATTTAGTAGATTGATTAGCGGTGCAAAAAGTGGTGCAAATTTTAGTTTTAAAGCTTACTGTAATGTAGTGTAGGGGTAGAGGTTGTAATCCTGCTGCCTATACTTATTTAGATAAAACCCCAATCAAATGAGTAGGTTTCTTTTTAGTGGACCTCTCGGTCCTAATTTTGAATTTTTTTAGAAATTAATTGTTTGAATATGTAAGTGTTTTTCTAAATAAGTTAGTATTATTTTAAATAAACGTATAAATTACACTAAGTATTTTTATCTTTGACAAAAAATTGTAAAAACATGAAAAAAATTGTTCTATTATTATTGGTATTATTTTCTTTAAATACTTATTCACAGAACTTCACCTTTGAATTAGATTTATCTTTGTATAATGGAGCCTCTACAAGTGTTGAGTTTTTTAGAGCGGGGACTAGTTATCCAATGACAAATACTGGTGGTAACATTTATTCTTATACGACTTTTGTTCCTCCTTTTCAATTATCAAATTATACTTACAAATTTAAAGTTGATGGAGTATTTGAGGGTTTTACAACTCTATTAAGTTGCTTAACAATTGTTAATAATGATACATTAAGAGCAATTAATTTAAATACAACTACACCCTCATTAGTATGTTGGGAAAGTTGTAGTGCTTGTGCTACTGCAATACCAGGCTGTACTGATTATACTGCAAATAATTATAGTTCTAATGCTAATTTGGATGATGGTAGTTGCTTGTATAATGTTACATTTTTTGTTGATATGACTAATGTAACTGATGCGTATACTATACCTGAGGTTAATGGAGATTTTAATTCATGGTGTGGAAATTGTGCTTCAATGACAGATGCTAATAATGATTCAATTTGGGAAATAATAATTCCAATGACTACGGGTACTTATATATATAAATTTTCTGCTGATGACTGGAATATTGAAGAATCTCTATATGAATTTGATAATTGTGTTATTGGTAATTCTCCTTACATTAATAGAACTCTAGATGTAATTGGTAATCAAGTTTTAGATACTGTTTGTTGGAATACATGCTATAGTTGTGATACTGAAAGAAATTTTTATAATATTACGTTTCAAGTAGATATGAGTAATGTTACAAGCTTATATACTGCACCTGAAGTTAATGGAACTTTTAATAATTGGTGTGGAAATTGTTGGGTATTGGATCCACAAGGAAATAATATTTATTCAAGATCATTTAATATTGATACATCTTTACACACGTTTAAATTTTCTGCAGATAACTGGAACATTGAAGAAAATCTTGATAGTGCATTAAGTTGTGTTGATTTAGGATTTGATTCATTAGGTTCTTTGCAGTATGTAAATAGATCTTTAAGAGCTACTTCAGATACAATAATTAATGTTTGTTGGGAATCTTGTATTGCTTGTATTTATGGATGTATAGATCCTATTGCTTGTAATTTTAATTCTCTAGCTGAAGTTGATGATGGTTCATGTGATCTTCCTAATGGATGTAATAATCCTTTGTATTTAGAATATAGTGCTTCTGTAACTTGTCCTGATGCTAATGATTGTCTTACTCTCATTGTAAACGGATGTACAGATCCCTTAGCTTGTAACTATAATAATTTAGCAAATTTAGATAATGGTTCATGTGATCTTCCAAGCGGATGTGGTGATCCACTTTATTTGGAATTTAGTGCCTCTGTTACTTGCTCTAATGCTAATGATTGTCTTACTCTCATTGTAAATGGATGTACAGATCCCTTAGCTTGTAACTATAATAATTTAGCAAATTTAGATAATGGTTCATGTGATCTTCCAAATGGATGTGGTGATGCTCTGTATTTAGAATATGATGCTTCAGTTACATGTAGTGATGCTAATGCATGTCTTACATTAATTATAAATGGATGTACAGATACGTTAGCTTGTAATTATAATTCTTTAGCAAATATTGATGATAGTTCTTGTTTTACAATTTATGGATGTATGAGCATAATAGCTGTAAATTATGATTCACTTGCAAATTGTTCTGACACTTGTATCTATGCTCAAGTTACTTATGGATGCACGGATTCTATTGCAATAAATTATAATCCAACAGCTTCGATTGATGATACTTCTTGCATTTATTGTTATTATGGATGTATAAATGTACTAGCCTGTAATTATGATTCACTAGCTACTTGTGATGACGGTTCATGTAACTCTGTTTATGGTTGTACAGATACTTTAGCTTGTAATTATAATCCATTAGCAACGTGTGATGATGGTACTTGTTTGACTATTTATGGATGTTTAGATACTTTAGCTTGTAATTATGATTCACTAGCTACTTGTGATGACGGCTCATGTAACTCTGTTTATGGTTGTACAGATACTTTAGCTTGTAATTATAATCCATTAGCAACGTGTGATGATGGTACTTGTTTGACTATTTATGGATGTTTAGATACTTTAGCTTGTAATTATAATCCATTAGCAACGTGTGATGATGGTACTTGTTTAACTATCTATGGATGTTTAGATACTTTAGCTTGTAATTATAATCCATTAGCAACGTGTGATGATGGTACTTGTTTGACTATCTATGGATGTTTAGATACTTTAGCTTGTAATTATAATCCATTAGCAACGTGTGATGATGGTACTTGTTTAACTATCTATGGTTGCACAGATACTTTAGCCTTTAATTATGATACACTAGCAACTTGTTTTGATAGTATTTGTATCTATGAGTATAATGTAACTTTCCAGCTTGACTTAAGAAATCAAAACACACTTACTTATGTGAACCCTGAATTAAATGGTTCGTTTAATTCATGGTGTGGTAACTGCGCTCAAATGACAGATGTTAATAATGATTCTATCTGGGAAATCACAATACCAATTCTTGAAGGAGTTGGACCTGTTTCGGGATTACCAGGATGGGAATATAAGTTTTCCGCTGACAATTGGAATATCCAAGAAAGTTTATTTTCAGGAGATCCTTGTGTGTTTTCAGCATTTGGTTTTTCTAATAGATTTATAAATGTTACAAAAGATACTATTCTTGATCCTGTTTGTTGGCAAAGTTGTAATGATTGTTACGCTCCTCAATCAGCATATAATATTACTTTTAGATTAGATATGAATAATAATTCTAATTTCAGTGTTCCTGAGGTAAATGGTGAGTTCAATTCTTGGTGTGGAAATTGTTGGCCAATGACTGATGATGATGGTGATAATATATGGGAGTTTAATACATTAATTGATACTGCCAAACACGAATATAAATTTTCAGCTGATAATTGGGGTATTCAAGAACAATTAGATTCAAGTGCTAATTGTGTATTTACAACTGTAGATTCTCTAGGGAATGTTTTTTCTAATAGATATTTACATATTAACTCAGACACTATACTTGACGTTGTGTGCTGGAATGAGTGTGATACTTGTTTAACTACAACAAGTTTGATTCTAAATGAAAATGACAATTCATATACAATTTTCCCCAATCCTTCAACTGGTATTTTTTATATAAAAAGTTCTGATAAAATTGATAAAGTGATTGTATATGATATTTTAAATAAGAAAATATTAGAAAAAAATAATCCAGGTATATTACAATCTTTTAATATTTCTGATATAAATTCAAGTATTTTGTTCTTAGAAATTTATATAAATGATAAAGTAATAATGGATAAATTAATTATAACTAAATAATGAAAGTAAGAATAATATTTTTTTTAATATCTCTTTTTGTGTTCTCTTTAAATGCTCAAAATTGGCAATTGGTATGGGAGGATGATTTTAATGGAAGTTCATTGGATCAAAGTAAATGGGTTCATGACATTGGAACAGGTTCACAGTACGGAATGTGGGGATGGGGTAATGGAGAGTTACAATATTATCAACCTCAAAATACGACTTTAAATAATGGTATTGCTAAAATTGAAGTTAAAGAAGAACCAAATGGAATTATTGATTCTTGGAGCGCTACATCTTATTTTTCTTCATCAAAAATTACAACCAAAGGATTATTCAATTTTAGATATGGAAAAGTTGAAGCTAGAATAAAAACTATTGATGGACAGGGTTTTTGGCCTGCATTTTGGATGTTGCCTAGTAATGGGAGTTGGCCTTGCGATGGAGAAATAGATATTATGGAACAATGGGGAAATGATTATTTAACAAATAGTACTAGTGGAGCTGCGCATCTTGGAACTTGTCCTTATTCGTCATCTACACATTTTTACGAGACTTCTTCTAGTTATATTTCATCAGGATCATATGCTGATGATTTCCACACTTACTCGGTAATTTGGAAAGAGGATACTATTACTTGGTATGTTGATGAAATAGAACTATTTTCTTTAAATCCATCAAGTTACTGGTCTATACCATCCCAAAGTGCTTGGCCTTTTAACGCTAATGAATGGTATCTAATGATTAATTTAGCTATTACTCAAGCTGGACCAAATTCTAATACAGTATTTCCAAATCAAATGGAAATTGATTATGTTAGAGTATATCAAGAAAATTTAACAAATAGTATTAATATTGATGATAAAAATAAATATATAGTTTTTCCAAATCCTGCTAATGATGTTTTAAATATTCAGGGCAAGAATGTAAGCAGTATTAAGATTTTTAATATTCATGGAAATATTGTTCTTTCTAAGAATGTAAATAACAATAAAAAAGTAGATATTTCAATCCTCAATAAAGGAATGTATTTGGTAGAATTAGAAGATTATTTTGGTTTTAAAATTAATAAAAAAGTAATAATAAATTAATAAATTATGAATATAGCTACAATAGATATTATTGTTTTTGTTTCTTATTGTGTTTTGATTTTAGCAATAGGTTTATATGTTTCTAGAAATAAAAATGGTAAGAAAAAAACAGCAGAGGATTATTTTTTAGCAGGGAAATCTTTACCCTGGTGGGCAGTTGGAGCTTCACTTATAGCAGCAAATATTTCTGCTGAACAATTTATTGGAATGTCTGGGTCTGGTTTTGCGCTTGGTTTAGCTATTGCTTCTTATGAATGGATGGCGGCTATTACATTATTAATTGTAGCTAAATATTTCTTACCTATCTTTATTGAAAAAGGACTTTATACAATACCTGAATTTATAGAAAAGCGATATAGTACTAATCTTAAAACAATTTTAGCAGTATTTTGGATTGCACTATTTGTTTTTGTAAACTTAACTACTGTTTTGTACTTAGGTGGAAAGGCATTAGATACTGTTATTGGTACTGGTGATGGTAGTATATTAATTACTAGCATTGTAGGACTTGCTCTATTTGCTGCAGCTTATTCATTATGGGGTGGTTTAGCGGCTGTAGCATGGACGGATGTTGTACAGGTAGTTGTTTTGATTTTTGGAGGTTTTATGATGACTTATTATGCATTACTTTTTGTTAGTGGTGACGCAAATTCTTGGCTAGTAGGTTTAAAAGATGTGTATAATACTGTTCCTGAAAGATTTTCTATGATATTATCCAAAGGTGAAATATTTACCCCAAATGGAAAAGATGCTTGGTGGGACTTACCTGGTCTTGCTGTTTTAGTAGGAGGTATTTGGGTTGCCAATCTATATTACTGGGGTTTTAATCAGTATATTATACAAAGAACACTTGCTGCCAAAAGTCTTAGAGAAGGTCAAAAAGGTTTAGTTTTTGCTGCATTTTTAAAATTACTAATACCAATATTTGTAGTTCTTCCTGGTATTATTGCTTATGTTATGGTCTTAGACCCAGAAACAGGTAATTTTATCAAAGAGTCATTGCCATCAAGTTTTTTAGCATCAGATGGTAGTATTTCTAATGATAACGCTTCTCCTTGGTTAATAAAAACTATCATACCAATTGGGCTTAAAGGCTTGATTTTAGCATCACTTGCAGCTGCTATTGTTTCTTCTTTGGCATCTATGATTAATTCTACTTCTACAATTTTCACAATGGATATTTATAAATCTTTGATTAATAAGCAAGCAACAGATGATCAAATGGTTAAAGTTGGAAGAATATCTGGCTTTGTTGCTTTAATAATTGCCTTAGTAATCGCTCCACAATTAGGTAGTCTAGGTCAAGTGTTTCAATTTATTCAAGAATATACAGGTGTAGTTAGTCCAGGTATCTTAGCTGTTTTCTTAATGGGTTTATTTTATAAAAAGGCTACAAATAATGCAGCAATCTTAGGTGTCTTAATATCTATACCTATTGCCATGTATTTCAAAATTGCACCTGATAGTTGGTTTATTGTGAATATTCCATTTATGCATCAGATGCTTATAACATGTCTTGGAACTATTTTTATCATATTCGCGATTAGTTATGTTGAAGGAAATAAAGATAATCCTAAAGCTATCCATTTGTCAAAAGAATTATTTAAAACTTCCACTACTTTTAATATTTCTGCTTTCGTTGTTTTACTAATTACTGTGTTTCTTTATTCTTTCTTTCAATAAATATAAAATGTATAAAATTTATTTTTTTCTAATCTCACTACTTTGTTTTTTTTCATGTCAAAATGATTCAATTCAAAATGATTCAATTTCTTCTTCATTATTATTAGATTCCAAAACTGAAGATTCTATTAATAATTTGATAGATAAAATGACTATTAAAGAAAAGGTAGGTCAGACATGTCAAATTACATTAGATGCAATATTAAAAAAGGATACTTTAGGTGTTCTTTTAGAGCCACACGAGATTGATCAAAAAAAATTAAATATTGCATTAATCGATTATAATGTAGGGTCAATATTAAATGTTTCTAATCATACTTTTAGTTTAGAAAAATGGAATAATATTATTGATATCATTCAATCTACAGCTTTAAATACAAATCATAAAATTCCCATTATTTATGGTGTAGATGCTATACATGGAGCAACTTATATTAAAAACAGCACGTTGTTTCCTCAAGAAATTGGGTTAGCTGCAACTTGGGATACCTCGCATGCTCGTATTATGGCTGAAATTACTGCATATGAAACTAGGGCTTCAGGTGTTCCTTGGAATTTTTCACCTGTCTTGGATTTAGGTAGAAATCCAATTTGGTCAAGGTTTTTCGAAACTTTAGGAGAAGATGTGTATTTAGCCAAAACTATGGGTAAATCTATAATTAATGGGTATCAAGGAAATGGTATGATTGACAAATATCATGTTGCAGCATGTCTTAAGCACTTTGTAGGTTATAGTGTTCCTTCTAGTGGAAGAGATAGAACACCTGCTCTTATTCCAAATAGATCTTTGGAAGAACTTCATCTCCCTACTTTTAAGGAAGCTATTGATGCTGGAGCGTTAACTGTTATGATTAATAGCGGTGAAGTAAATGGTATTCCTGGGCATGCAAATAAATATCTTCTTACTGATATTCTAAAAGATAAATGGGGTTTTACTGGTTTTACAGTTTCTGATTGGGAAGACCTTATTAATTTGCATAAGATGGCACAAACTGATTCTACCTTAAAGGATGCTATTGCAACTGCAATTAATGCCGGGGTTGACATGAGTATGGTTCCTAATAACCCTGAGTATAAGAATTACTGTAAGTTATTCATTGAACTAGTAAATGAAAAGAGAATTAGTGAGAATCGTTTAGATGATGCTGTTCGAAGAATCCTAAGGGTTAAAAGCCATTTAGGATTATTAAATAAGACAAGAATTCCATTTTCAAATGATTATACAGATTTTGGTTCAGAAAAACATAAAAAAGCTTCTTATAATGCTGCTTCAGAATCAATTACTTTATTAAAGAACAAAGGTTTACTTCCATTATCTACAGAGAATAAAATTTTACTTATTGGTCCAACTGCAAATAGTTTAAATTGTCTAAATGGTGCCTGGACTCATACTTGGCAAGGTGTAGATGAAAGCTATAATAATGATTATCCAACAATTAAAGATGTTATTGAAGATAGGTTTAATAAAGTTAATTACTTTGAGGGATCTAAAATGATAATGAAATATGGAGATGAGCATGATATACCTTCTTCAGACCTTCAAAATGCTGTAAACTCTGCAAAATATTCAGATGTTGCAATAGTTTGTTTAGGTGAACTTCCTTCAACTGAAAGGCCTGGAGATATTTTTACTTTAGATTTACCTGAACAACAACAATTAATCGTTAAAGAACTGAGTAAAACAGGTATTCCAATAATATTAGTTCTTGTTGAAGGAAGACCTAAAATTATTAGAGAGATTGAGCCTTTATCAGATGCTATATTACAAGCTTATCTTCCAGGAGACCAAGGAGCTAATGCAATTGTTGATGTGTTAGTCGGAAATGTAAATCCATCAGGTAAATTACCTTATACATATCCTAGATATAACGGTGTTATTATGCATTATGATCATAAGCAGTCAGAATTATTAAATGCAAATACTTGGGAGGAAAATTACTATAACCCACAATGGGATTTTGGTTTTGGATTGAGTTATACCACATTTGAATATTCGAACATGAAGTTAAGCTCTAAAACAATAAATTCTGATAATGAAATATTGATTTCAATTGATATAAAAAATACTGGTAATATAATTGGAAAAGAGGTTGTTCAGTTATATATTAGAGATCATTATGCAACTATATCTCCATCATTAAAAAAACTAAAGCGATTTACAAAAATAGAATTAGAACCTTTAGAAGAAAGAACAGTTAGTTTTACAATTAATAATGATGATTTGAAATTTTATGGAAAGCAAAATAAATGGATAACTGAAGAAGGAAAATTCAGTGTTATAGTTAATAATCTTTCTAAAGATTTTAATTTTAAAAGATAATGAAGTTGAAATTTGAATATAGAAAAGTTTGGATTATGTTTTTTTTCATTACATCTATGCCGTTTCTTTCTTATACACAAAATATTGAAATCAATTCTAGTTTTCAAAGTACAGCAGAAGTAATTAAAGATCCTATTTCTAATATAAGAATGGGAGGGTATTTTAGATTTTTAGGCTATGTAAGAAATTTCCATGATATGTATGATTTAGATGTGCCAAATTATTATTCTGGAGTACACCCACAAAATACTACAATAGGTGTAGGTACTGGATACCGTGAACCAATGATGATGCTGTCAATATCAGGTAAAGCTAATAAAAATGTAAATATTGGTACGGATTTAATGCTAAATAGTCCTTTTAATGGAACATTTAATAATAATAGTATTGCAATGTATCTTGGTACTAATGTTTATTCTACAATCAATTCTGATTTTGGAAAATTTGGTCTACATGCTGGAGGTATTAAATGGTATAGGCAAAGTAAATTAACTGTATGGGCTGAAGAAGGCTATTTAAGATATAGTCCTTTTGAACGTGCCCCTTACGATCCATTAACTAAAGGTGTTTCTGACAGATATAGTAAGTATTATGATAAAGGATCAATTTCTCAAGATGTTAGATTTGGTAATGTTGCTTTTCAGGGTTTAACATTTACAGGTTCAGGTATAGAAGGGCCTGATGCATCAACATTCTCATTTCAATCAATCATTGGTAAAACACAGCATAATGTTGGGGAGATTATTTCTTACGGAAAGGATGATTATTCAGCAGGATTAAGAATAAATAATAATTTAAGTAATGGTTCAAATTTTGCTCTAAATTATTTCACATCAATTACAGCAACTGATTCTGTTAAAAATAATTATAGAGAATTCTCTATTCAAACATTTGAATTTAACTTTAAGTTTAAAAAAATACGTTTTTCTGGTGAGGGTGGTTTAGGAAGTTATGAAACTCATATTACAGATAAAGAATTTGGCGAATTATTTGTAATCAATTTAGATATTCCTGAAGAATACATTTATATTCCTGTTAAGTTACAATACTCTAGAATTTCTCCTCAAGCGGTTAATGTTAATTCATCATTTCAAAATACTTCTGTAGTTGAGTTGGTTCAATCTTCCGTAGTAGAAGAGGGTGCTGATGCAACAATAATGACATCATTTGGTGGGCCAATTAATAATCTTGGCTATCTTGCAAATAACAGAGAAGGTATTAGTGTTAATACAGAGTTTAAAATTGGAGCGGTATCTGTTTCTGGAGGATTTGGTTTTTATTCAGAGTTAGAAAGAATAAATACAAATTTTTCCTACAGTCATAAAACAAATGGATTAATGCTTTCTAGGATATCCTATTTTAGTTCAGGATACGGACCTTATAAACAGTTTAATTCATATTATAGAGGAGTATTTGAAAATGTAAATATTTCTGATAGTATTTATGTGAATAATGACACAATATCAAGTGGCTATATTGATACAAATGGATTGCCTCTATTTGATAAATTTTATTGTTCTTCAGATTTACATTTAAAATATAAAACAAGAGTGTTTGGGAAGGATTTATATTTATTTTCTCTTACAAACTATAATACTGCACAGGATTTCTTTAGCATTTTACCAGTTACAAATTCATCAGCATTTATTCGACATTTTAATCAACAGTTTGATTTGTGTTATGAGCTAAATAAGACTACTGCATTTGTTTTTAAATATGGTATCGAAAGGGTATTAGGGAATGAGTTTACTGATATTGATGATACAGACCCTTATCCTAGTGACAATACTTGGGGTGTTACTGAAGATTATATTCCTTCATTTAAAGCAAGAAATCAATTTGGTAATATTGTTGGTTTTGGGTTTGATATTAAATTGAATGAAGGAGCCTATTTATTTCTAAGACATTCAAATTTCCATTACTATGATAAGAATTTTTCAGCAACTAACATAAAGGGAAGCGAAACTACTCTTGAACTAAAAATTAATTTCTAATGAAAAAAACATATTTATACTATTTCTTATTTCTTATGTTATCACCTATACTTGTGCAATCACAAGTTAAATCAAAACTTTGGTATGATGGTAATTCTAGAGTAATATTTAATAGAGATGCACTTGAGGGTACTATAAAAGACATAGATACAGTTTCAACTAGAAGTAATGGAGGAGGGTCTACTGTTCTCGACTTAGGATTTCATTTTACTCCTGTAGATGATATTGAAATTTTCTCTGAAATTAGATTAAAAAATGATTTTGGCGGAATGTGGGGGAACAAAAGTGTTGTTGAATTAAGAAGATTGTCTGCTAAGGGAATCGTTAATAATAAAATTGCATTTAGTATTGGGGATATTTACTTAAAACAAACTAAGTTTACCTTATATAATTATGAACAGGAACTATCGCAATATGAGCCTTCAGTTTTTAATTTTTATAGAGATTATGTGAATTATGAAAATTATTATCAATCTAATTATCACAGATTGCAAGGATTGCAGACTAATTTCTCTTTCAATATGTATAATTTTATTGAGCAACTTGATTTTGATGCTTTTACAGCTAGGGTTAGAGGGGTTGAATGGCTAGGAAAACCAGAATTGTTAATGCTTGGTGGTTCGGCAATGGTTAGATTAAGCAATAAAATAAATTTAGGATCGCATTATGTAAATACATTTGAAGTTTTGTCCTCAAGTAATGGAACAGTTGCGTATTATAATCCTGTTCTTAATACACAAATATCTTATTCTGGTTCAGTAAATGATAACCCATATAAAATGTTATTAGAAGGTGGATTTTCTAAAAGAGGGTGGGATGGTGATTCACTAGCGCCTGAAGTAAAAGGTAATTTTATGCAAGCGTCACTACACTCAAAAAGAATAAACGGTGAGCTTGATCTAGGATTCAGATATGTTGATTCTGACTTTAGAAGTATGGGGGCTCAAACAAGAAGAATACAGTACAATAACAGTACCACTACATATCCTTATTATTCAAATAATTATACTCAAAGAAAAGTAAGTTTACTTGATGTTATGTCTGACCCTAATGTTTATAATAAGAATCTTTCAACTTCCTTAATGAGTTATAATCCAATGTATAGTTCGGTTACTCCATATGGTGACGCCACACCAAATAGAATTGGTTTTACAGCTAAAATTAGCAATATCAATATAACAGATTTTTTTAGCACTAATATTCAAACCCAATATTTTTCTGAAGTTATTGGTCAAGGTACGACTCAGAAAAGAATGCTTAATAAATCAGCTTTACAATCAATGCTTTTATTAAATAAACTATTGTCTACTAAAAAAAGTCTTATTCTTGAAGGCAGTATGAATCTTGAAACTGTAAATAGAGCAGGTGAAGATTTTGAAAAGATTGATTTTACTAGTATATTATATAGCGGATCAATTTCCTATGAGCTAATTAAGAATTTTAAAATAATTGCAGGCGCTAAAGTGTTTTATGCAGAGGGCAATGAGTTTATAGCTGATAGAGATAAATATGACCAGATTAATGATTATTCTAATCATATTTATGATAGTAAAGAAACTATACTAATAGCTGGATTACAACATCATTTTACAGAAGATATTTATTTCACAATGCAATATAATCAGTTCAATGTTTTAGACAAAACGAATACTTATGATGAATTTTCACTAGGAAGATTAATCTTTATGTTTAATATGAATTTATAATACTATGAAAAAATTACAATTTCTTTTATTTCTTTTTCCTTTCTTTTTTACCTCTTGTGAAAAAGAAAAGATTGAAGGACCAAGTTTAAATGATTTATTTGCAGATTTAGAAATATTAGAGCCTTTAAGTGTAGTTGGTGATAGTGTTGACTTTGCGAGTGGTGATCCTATATATTTTACTGCATCTTTTTCAAAACAGCTTGATTGGAAAATAAAGATAGAAGGACTAAGTTCTGGCTCTGTCAAAATTATTTTAGGAAAATCAAATGAAATTAACCAATCTAATTCTACTTGGCTTGGTAATTCTTCATCCTTACCATTTTTTACTAATGAGAATTGTGATGTTGAGCTAAGCTTTGAAATGGATGATACTACTATTTATAATTATTTAAATATACAAGTAGAAAAAGATTATCAAAATGAAAATACTGTTTTGATTACTGACTTAGAGAATAATTTCAATCCTAATTTTACAGGATTCTTTCAATCCGGGTGTACAAGAGCACTAGCAATTGGAGGTGCAGGTCAAAAAGACAAATATTTAGCGCAATTTGGTACATGTGATTGGGATTGGCTAATAGGATATGTTGATTATTTTTCAAATTTCTGGTATGATGATAAAAATAATATGATTAATGATCCTAGTAAATTATATTTTAATATTATGATTAAAGGTGATAGTACTATTTCTTCAGTAACAAATCTTCCAAACTCATTATTCAAATTAGAATTTTATGAGGATGAAAATGGAGATAATTATCATGATGCTAACAGTGAAGATAGATTTGATTTAGAATTTGAAGTAAATTGGACGGGATGGAGGATGGTTTCTCTTTGTTATAATGATTTAATTCCGCCAGCAACAAACCCAGGTAACGGAATAAAGCAGCCAGATAAGATATTTAAAGTAAGAACACTTCTTTTAGCAAATCCTGATTCGGGACCCGCAAGAGCAGATGTAGATTTTTTAATATGGAGTAATGGAGCTCCCATTTTAAACTAATTAATGTATAAGTATTTAATAATATTATTGTTTCTTTTTTCATGTTCAAATATGAAGGAAGTAACTTTATATAACCAAGAGATAGAACAAACAGAAGGAATAAATGGCTTTACTTCAATTGAGATATTTAGTGATGGAGGAACAGATGAAGTTTGGGGAAATGAAGATGAAAATTGTAATCCCTTTAGTTTTTCATCACTTGATGCAAGTATAGATTATTCTGGTATTCCTAAAGATTTAGAAAAAATTACAGATACTGTAAAGATTGATTTAGTTTATGATTTACCCTCAGTAGAAGTTAAAGTTAAAAAAAATGCAGAAAAGAATTCTCTTCATATAAAAACTGATAAGCCACCAACTTGTGAATGGATTGGAATGGGAATTGGTTGGGACGGTTGGCAAGGAAAAGATTTATCCGGTATTGTAAATAATGCTGCTATTGAGTTTATGGCAAGGGTGAGTGGAGATGCAATTTATACTATCCCTATAGTATTTATTTTAGAAGATTATTCTGCTAATCAATGTTTTGCTACTGCAGGTTACTTAGGAATTGAGGCGGGTGAGATTACTAATAAATGGTCTAAGGTAATTGTACCACTTTCTACTTTCTCTTATCAAGTTAATAAAATTGATTTAACAAATATTAAGCAATTGCTATTACAGTGTTACGATAAAGTGGATATTTATATTGATGATATTAAGATTGTTGAGCATAAACATAATTACAAAAAAATATCATCAACATCTCTTACAGTAAAAGATACTGCTCTACCAATTGATATCTTTTCAGAAAAATTAAATTCTGCTTTTGGGGTAAATAATAATTATTGTCAAAATATTAAACTTAGTTCTGATTCAGATTATTCACAAGGCAACTATATTGATGTAAATATTGATAATGATAAGTGTAGTTGGAAGAAACTAGGAATTAGCTGGAATAACTGGTTGTATTCTGATTTAAGTAAAAGTATTTATGGTGTTTATCTTGAGTTTGATATAAAAATTGACAAATTTTCTAGCCCTAAAATTTTCATAGAAGATTATAATGGAAAGAAAATGGCTCTTAATTTATTAAAATACATAAAAGAGGAGAAAACTAATAATTGGCAAAAAATAAAAATTTCATTAAAGGATTTTCCTATTAAAAAATCAGAAATTGATTTAAAAAGAATAAAAAATATATCCTTTGATTTTTCTGATAAAGATAAACTCAAAATTGACAACATTAAATTCACTAATTAACACAATTTAAATTATGAAAACTAAAGCATTACTATTTCTAATCTTAACCTTACCGCTTTTCAGTAATTCTCAAGTACTTTGGGATGACTTTGAGCAAACACGTGTTGGTTACTATGATTTTGTTCATGGCGGTATGACAACACGTTTTCCTAACCCAGATTTATTAAGTACCGTAAATAATTCTAACCTCTGCGCACAATATGTTAGGAATCCTGGAGAATTATGGGACGTATTGGTAATAATTGCTAATGGATCAATTAATGATGTAAGTGATTACGTTAGCGGTAGTAAAACCATGAGTATTGATGTGTTTAGTCCTGCATCAGGTATTCCTATACAAATAACATTAGAAGATTCTAGTATAGCAGGTGCAACTAATTATCCAGATGGTAGGCACAGTATTTATTTAGGTGTAACAACACTTAGCAATGAGTGGGAAACTATAGAATTAACATTTGATTCAAGACCAGATGTAAATATGTCTGATGATGGATTAACATCAGTGATATTATTATTTAACGGCAATACGAATACAAATGACACTTATTATTTTGATAATCTTTATGCTCCTGAATTTAATAATCAATGTGATGGACAGGTTCTTAACCCTGCAGTCAATCTATCGGACTGGGATTGTAATTGGAATTTAGGGATATGCCCGTCGGGAACCCCTTGCGCTTCTTTTGATTATGTAAGCGGTTGGCTTAATCAAGCTTATAACCCTGATAATTCAACTATTAATAATAGTAAATATTCTGGTGAGTATACGAGAAATCCTGATGCAAATGGAGAAGATGTATTGGTGTCTTATTTTTCTGAAGGGGCCTTAGATCTTAGCGTTAATAAGTATTTTAATTTTAAAGTTTATGGACCTCCAAGACCAATATATGTATCTTTCCAGGATGATAATAATAATGAAATTTATGCTTATAATTCTGCATTATCATCTAATAACCAATGGCAACAATTTTCAGTTGACTTAAGTAGTGTTGCTTCTCAGTCTATTACAAGATTTGTAATGTTTATAGACCAAGGAGTGGTTAATTGGGATTTGTATTTTTTAGATGACTTTAATTTATCTTCAACACCTTTGCTTACTAATGAAATAAATGAATCTAACTTAATAAATGTCTTTCCACAACCTGCAAAAAACAGTTTAAATATTCAAGTTAAGCTAAATAACAGTGAGATAAATACATTAGATCTTTATAATAGTCAAGGTAAAATATTATCATCAAACGTATTAAATAAAAACGATGAAAACATTAACTTAGATGTATCTCAATTTAAATCAGGTATTTATTTTATTAAGGTTCATTCTAAAAATAATTTATACACCAAAAAAGTTCAAATAATAAGATAATGAAATTCAAAATACTTTTTATTTTTTTATTTATTAGTAGTTTCTGTTTTTCACAACAAAAAATTAGTCAGAAAACAGAAATTATTAAGACTAATAATGGATTTCAATTATTAAGAAATGGTAAGCCTTATTATGCCAAAGGAGCTGGAGGCACAGAATATCTTGATGTACTTAAATCAATAGGTGGAAATTCAATAAGAACATGGAGTACAGGTGATGCAAAGACAGTACTTGATGATGCGTATGCTAATGGAATAAGTGTTTGTCTTGGTTTATGGGTTGGGCATGAAAGACATGGATTTAATTATAATGATGAATACGCAGTTACTGCACAATTAAAAGCATTCGAGCAAGATATTTTAAAGTATAAGGATCATCCTGCATTGTTAATGTGGGCTATAGGAAATGAAGTAGATTTGTTTTATAAAAATTTCAGGGTATGGGATGCAATTGAAGACATTGCAAAGATGATAAAAGAGATAGATCCAAATCATCCAACAATGACAGTAACTGCAGGTATAGATCCAGCAGAAGTTTTTATGATAAAAACTTATTGCCCAAGTATTGATATTTTGGGCGTTAATACTTATGGAGGAGTACAGTATCTTTCTGATGCAGTTAGAATGTTTGGCTGGGATAAACCATATATGGTAACTGAATGGGGGCCTTATGGGCATTGGGAGTCGCCAATGACTTCATGGGGGGTTGCTATTGAAGCTACAAGTAAAGAAAAAGCAAATTTTAGAGATTTGGCTTATAAATATATTGCTGAGGATAAAGAATTATGTTTAGGTAGCTATGCTTTTTTATGGGGGTATAAACAAGAACAAACCCCAACTTGGTATGGTCTTTTCACAAAACAAAAAAATGCAACACAAAGTATTGATGTTTTAAATGCTTATTGGAAAGGTGAGAGCCGAAACACTGCTCCAATTCTTCATTCTTTTTTGTTAAATAATTTAGACAAGAATGAAAGTGTAAAGTTGAAAAAAGGCAAAAATTGTACCTTTAGTTATAATGTTACTGATGCAGAAAATGATAGCCTAACATATGAGTTTCAATTAATGCCAGAGAGTAGAGATAAGAAAGCTGGTGGAGATTTTGAAAAAACACCAGAACCAATTTCTTTTAAAATCGTTGAAAATTTAAATGACAAATTAGTTATAAAAACACCTTTAAAGTCAGGTCCTTATAGATTTTTTATTTATGTTCGTGATTCAAATAAAAACGTTGCTACTGCAAATTTTCCATTTTATGTTAAATAATTTTAAAACTAATTATATGTCACCAATAAATTTATCTATTGACTGTGTTGTATTAGGATTTGATGAGGATCAAAAGCTTAAAGTTTTATTAATTAAAAAATTTATTAATGAAAAAAATGATTATCAACATGCATTACCTGGTGATTTGGTAGGTTTGAATGAAGATCTTCTAACTGGAGCACAAAGAATATTAAATAGTTTAACTTCAATAGATAATTTATTTTTAGATCAATTTTCAGTTTTTGGAGATCCTGAAAGAACAAATGATAAGAAAGATCAATCTTGGCTTAAAATGTATCGTAAAGAACCAAAAGAAAGGGTTGTAACCGTAGGTTATATTGCTTTAGTGAAAATGGAAGATTACATACCTCACGCATCATCATTTGCTATTGATGCAGAATGGGTTGAGTTAAATAAAGTATCTTCTGAATTAGCATTCGACCATAATTTAATTTTAAATAATGGAATAGAATATTTAAGAAATCAATTAGATCATGAATTGGTGACTAATTTATTGCCATCAAAATTTACTTTATCTCAATTACAAAATTTATACGAGATACTATTAGATCAGAAATTAGATAAAAGAAATTTTAGAAAAAATGTATCTAAGGATATTTTAATAATTAAAACAGATGAAAAACAGCAAGGTGTTGCTCATAAGCCTGCTCATCTATACACTTATAAAAATAGCGAGAATTAAATTTCAAACTAAGAAAACCAATTAAATGAGGATTTTAATCGTTTGATATTTTATTATTTCTAATATTAGATCATTTTTTTTGGTATTAATGCCAATTTTACTTTCATGGGTGATTTTCACTAACAAAATAATCTTGAAGTAAAACGCCTATTTGTTCTACCTATGTTCTAGCTACCTAATTTTTGAGCATAAAAAAAGACCCTTAAAAGGTGCCTTTCTTTCTAGTAGCGGGGACAGGACTCGAACCTGCGACCTTTGGGTTATGAGCCCAACGAGCTACCAACTGCTCCACCCCGCGATTTAGGTTTGCAAATATACTGCTATAAATTAATTTGGCAATCATTCTTTTAAATTTATTTTAGGTTCTTAAAAAGTTTACTTTTGCCACCATGGTATCAGTAAATAATTTATCCCTCTATTTCGGGGGTCAGGACATTTTTAAAAACATCTCTTTTATGGTAAATAAAGGAGATAAAATTGGGCTCACAGGTAAGAATGGAGCAGGAAAATCTACCTTATTAAAGGTTTTGGCAAAGGATTTAACACCCAATAATGGTAATGTTTCGGTGCCAAATGGCATTGTCGTTGGGTTTTTAAGACAGGATTTGGAGTTTGAAGATGGAAGAACTGTATTGGAAGAGGCACAAACTTCATTTGAATTTCTTAATGATGTAGAAATAAGGATGAATGAAGCAAATAAGCAACTGACTGAACGTACAGATTATGAAAGTGATGCTTATTTGGATATAATTAATGAGTTTAATGTTTTGGAGGAACGATTCAGAATGGCGGGTGGACATGATACTGCAGCTGAAATTAGCCAAGTATTATCAGGTTTGGGGTTTTCACAATATGATTTTGAACGTCAGACTACTGAGTTTAGTGGAGGATGGCGTATGAGAATTGAGTTAGCTAAAATTCTTTTAATGAAACCTGAGTTGTTATTGTTGGATGAGCCAACCAATCATTTGGATATTGAATCCATCATGTGGTTGGAAAGATGGCTTAAAAACTATAGTGGAGCTGTAGTATTGGTTTCGCATGATAGGTTGTTTTTAGATGCTTCAACTAATAGAACTATTGAGGTAGCTTTTTCAAAAATTAATGATTATAAAGCCTCTTATACTAAGTACTTAACTTTGCGTGAGGATAGAGTGGAAAAGCAGATTCAGGCAAAGAAGAATCAGGACAAATATATTGAAGAAACAAAGATCTTGATTAATAAATTTAGAGCAAAAAAGAATAAAGCTTCTTTTGCTCAATCTTTAATAAAAAAATTAGATAAATTAGAGATTATTCAGGTAGAACAGGAAGATGTTGCGCGTATGCAATTCCGCTTTCCTCCCGCTCCTCATTCTGGAAAAATGAGTTTGGAAGTTAGGAATGCTTCTAAGAGCTATGGTGATTTAAATGTTCTAGATAAGATAAATCTTGAAATTGTGAGAGGAGATAAGCTTGCTTTTGTAGGTAAGAATGGTGAAGGAAAATCTACTTTGGCAAAAATGATAGTAAATGAACTTGATTTTACTGGAGAGATACAGTTAGGTCATCAAGTAAAGATGGGATATTATGCTCAGAATCAAGCTGAATTTTTAGATGAAAACTTAACAGTTTTAGATACTATTGAGCAAGCTGCTACTGAGGATACGGCTGGTAGAGTTCGATCTATTTTAGGTTCGTTCTTGTTTAGTAATGATGAGGTGAAAAAGAAAGTAAAAGTACTCTCAGGAGGGGAGCGTGCTAGAGTTGCTTTATGTAAATTATTGCTTGAACCCTATAACTTATTAGTGATGGATGAGCCAACTAATCATTTGGACATTACTTCTAAAGAACTTTTGAAAAAGGCTTTGAATAATTATGATGGAAGTTTAATTGTTGTTTCGCATGATAGAGAATTTTTACAAGGACTTACACAGAAAGTGTATGAGTTTAAAAATCAAAATATTAAAGAATATGTTGGTGATATTGATACGTTCTTATCTGAAAAAGATTTGGAAAATTTTAAAGAGTTAGAAAGTTCACAAAAGGAACAAAAGAAAACTAAACAGAATAAATCAGGTGATCAGTTATCTTATGCTGTTCAGAAAAATCAACAGAAAAAGGTAAAGAAATTAAAAAATAGGATTAGTAAGTTGGAAAAGCAAATTGAAATTTTGGATAACTCTCAAAAACAAATAGATGCTGACTTAGCTATTCCTGAAAAATTTAGTGAGTTGTCTAAAAAAGAAGGTTTTTTTTGCGGAATACGAGAATAATCAGAAAAAACTACAAGAATTGGAAGTGGAATGGGGACAAGCTGCTGAACAATTAGAAGCTATTAAATAATTTTTTAATTCTAGTGAATAATGAGATGCTATGCTATGCATAGTATTTAATTTTGGATACTTTAATTTTGTCTCATAATTAATTTAAAAAAATAAAAAATTATGAAAAAAATAGTATTTACAATTGCATTAGGGCTAGTATTACTAACAGCTAGTGCGCAAATTCAAAAATTAGCAGGGCCAAGAGTTGGAGTTACTTTTATTACACAGGGATCAACAGCTGATTTCATTCACAAAGGTTTTGACTATGTTGATAGGGATGATGTAAAGTTAGGAGAAACTGGGTCTGCATTTACAACTCAGTACGGCTGGCAATGGGAAAGTCGTTTTGCTGACGGTGGAGGAGATGTTGTAGGTATAGTTGAGTGGATAGCTCTAGTTGGTGGAATGGAGCAAGGATTGTTTTTGCCTTCAATTTCTTCTGTCATTGGAGCAAGAACTTCTACCGGATTGGAGTTTGGTGTAGGACCAAATATTTCTCTATCTGGTGTGGGTATGCTTTTTGCAGTAGGGCATAATTTTAAATCAGGTTCTTTAAATATTCCTATAAATTTAGTTTTTATGCCAGGTAAAGATATTGATAGCGATAAATTTGGAGGCTATACTTATAATTCAGGAACTAGAATTTCACTAATGGTTGGTTTTAATTTAGCTAAATAAATATATTTGTACTATGAAAAAAATAGGATTATTATCTTTATTAAGTTTTATAGGTTTAGCTGCATTTGCAGCCTTTCCTGTTGAAACACAAACTATACTTACTGATACTGAACCTGAGAAATTTAAACTAGATACTCTAGGATTTATAATTGGAATCCTTACTTGTTTGTTATTGCCTTACTCTTTGATTTTGTTGTTCGTTAAAAAGAAACATTTTAGAGGATCATTGGCTTGGGGTTGGTTAGCTGGCTGGGTATTGATATTATTAATAGCTTTACTTATCTTTATTGGACCTGAATTTATGTTCTTATATTAATTTAAAAATAAAAAAATGAAAATAATTTTTACAACAATTCTAATGAGTATTACTTTGTTAAGTGCAGAGGCTCAAATTGAAAAATTAGCAGGACCAAGAGTCGGGGTTACTATGATTACTCCAGGTTCTTTATCGAGTATTATTAGAGGAGATGTTTCTATGTTTTCTGATGAAGTGAGAGAAGAATGGACAGGTTCAACTGGAAAGTATGGTGCTGCAATAACGCAATATGGTTGGCAATGGGAAAGTAGATTTGCTGATGGAGGTAATGTTACAGGAATTGTAGAATGGATTGCCTTGGTAGGTGGAATGGAAAAAGGATATTTTTTACCTTCAGTATCTTCTATGGTTGGGTTGCGTACTGATAAAGGATTAGAATTTGCAGTAGGACCAAATTTATCATTCGGAGGTATTGCTATGGTATTTGGTGCAGGCTATAACTTCAAATTTGGAAAGTTAAATGTGCCTATAAATATTGCTTATGTGCCGAGTATGAATAAAACTTATAATCATGATGCTGAATATGAATGGGTTGAAGAATATGATGGAAATGGAAATTATATAGGAGGAGGAGAGATAGAAACTTCTCCGGCATATTCAGTAATCCACCCAACTGGAGCTAGAATTTCAGTTATGTTAGGGTTTAATTTATCTAGGTAAAATGAACTAAAATTATAATTAAGAGCTAAGCATTTGCTTGGCTCTTTTTTTGTTTCTTTGCAAAATGGAACATAAAGCAGGATATGTAAATATTATAGGTAACCCTAATGTAGGCAAGTCTACCTTAATGAACGCTTTAATAGGGCATAAACTCTCTATTATAACCAATAAAGCACAAACTACTCGTCATAGAATTTTAGGAATTTTAAACGAAAAAGAATATCAGATTGTATTTTCGGACACACCAGGAGTAATAAAACCGGCTTATAAGTTACAAGAAAACATGATGAATTTTGTGCATTCTGCTTTTCAAGATGCTGATGTACTTATCTATATGATTGAGGTTGGTGAGAAAGGTTTGAAAGATGAAAAACTTTTTGAAAGATTAAAAAAGACTTCCGTCCCAATTATTATGTTGTTGAATAAAATTGATTTGGCTGAGCAGGATTTTGTAGCTCAAGAAATAGAAAAGTGGAGTGCAGAATTACCAAATGCACAATTGTTACCTATTTCTGCTTTAAATAATTTTAATCTTGATGTTATCAAGGAAAAGTTGGTTGAGATGTTGCCAGTTTCTCCTCCTTATTATGAAAAGGATGCCATTACAGATAAGTCTGAACGCTTTTTTATTGAAGAGATTATCCGTGAGAAAATACTAAAACATTACAAAAAAGAGATTCCATATTCTGTAGCAAATTGAAGTAGAGGAGTTTTTTGAAGAGGAAGAAATTATTAAAATAAGAGCTATAATTTATGTGATGAGGGAGAGCCAAAAAGGAATTATTATTGGTCATCAAGGATTAGGGTTAAAGCGTATCGGTACAGAAGCAAGAAGAGATATTGAAAAATGCTAGATAAGAAAGTGTTTTCTAGCGACTCCAGTTAAAGTAAAAAAGAATTGGAGAAATGATAATCAGCAGTTAAAAAAATTCGGATACGAATAATGAGTAATATTGTAGCTATAGTAGGAAGGCCAAATGTTGGGAAATCCACCATTTTTAATCGTTTTACTGAAAGTAGACAGGCCATAACTGATGAGGTAAGTGGAGTGACGCGTGATAGGCATTACGGTAAAGCTGATTGGAATGGCCGTGAGTTTTCAGTAATTGATACTGGAGGTTATGTTCATGGAAGTGATGATATCTTTGAATCTGAAATCAGAAAGCAAGTAGAATTAGCAATTGATGAAGCTAATGTAATCTTGTTTTTAGTGGATGCAAAAGCTGGAATTACTGATTTAGATCAAGCAGTGGTTAAGCTACTTAGAAAATCGAATAAGAAGCTAGTTCTTGGAGTGAATAAAGTAGATAATCAAGCGTTTATTAGAAGATTCTGTTGAATTTTATAATTTAGGAATTGGAGAGTATGTTCCTTTTTCTTCAATCAGTGGAAGTGGTACAGGTGAGTTGCTTGATGAGTTATTAAAACACTTTGATGATGATGTTGAGCCAGATGAAGATGATACTCCTAAATTTGCAGTTATTGGTAGACCAAATGTTGGGAAATCATCTTTTATTAATGCCCTTATTGGTAAGGAACAAAATATCGTTACTGATATTGCAGGTACTACTCGTGATTCTTTAAATACAAAATTCAATAAGTTTGGTTTTGACTTTACTTTGGTAGATACTGCTGGAGCTTAGAAAGAAGAAAAATGTACATGAAAATTTAGAGTTTTATTCTGTTATGCGTTCAGTGCGTGCAATTGAGCATTGTGATGTTTGTATTCATGTAATTGATGCATCTAGAGGTTTTGAGTCACAAGATCAAAGAATTTTTCATATTGCAGATAGAAATAAAAAAGGAATTGTTATTTTAGTAAATAAGTGGGATTTGCAAGATAAATCAACTGAAACTGCTAAAAAGGCTGAAGAGCAGATTAAAGCAAAAATTTCTCCTTTTACTGATGTGCCTGTTGTATTTGTTTCAGCTTTGCATAAGCAAAGGTTATTAAAAGGATTAGAAGCTGCTATACAAGTTCATAAAAATAGATCACAGAAAATAGCTACTTCAATATTAAATGAGGTGATGTTGCCTTTAATTGAACAACATCCGCCACCGGCAACTAAAGGAAAGTATATCAGAATTAAATATTGTATGCAATTGCCAACTGCAACGCCAACTTTTGTGTTTTTTGCCAACTTGCCACAATATATTAAGGATCCTTACAAACGTTATATTGAAAATCAATTACGTCAAAATTTTGATTTTTCAGGAGTTCCTATTCAGATTTATTTCAGACAAAAATAATTCTTTTAATTATTTCAAAATTTATTTACTAGTGAGAAGTTACCACTAAAAGGGATTGATTAATAATTTTTATTATCTTTATCAAAAAAAATGATTATGAAAAAAATAACAACAACACTACTTTTTTCTTTTGTTGGATTGCTTGCATTTTCGCAAACTAATGCTGATATAGTTGGGGAATGGTACAATGCTGAAAAGGATGCAGTTATTACCCTTTTTGAAGAAAATGAAGCCGTTTCAGGAAAAATTACTTGGATGCAGTTTCCAAATGATGATAATGGAAATCCCAAAACAGACCCTTTAAATCCAGATGAAAACTTAAAATCTCGAGCTAGAATGGGTATGGTTATGATGTCTGGTTTTGCCTATGATGAAGATAGCGTTTGGGATGATGGAGAGTTGTATGATCCAAAAAAAGGAAAAACCTACAGTGGAATGATGACACTAAAAGATAAGAACACCATTGATTTAAGAGGGTATATTGGTTTTTTCATTTATTGGTAGGTCATCAACATGGACTCGTAAGTTAAATTAATTCTTCTCTAAAATAATAATTTATTTAGCTATCAATTTTTAAACAATAATGCAGTATACGGTCTTGTTATTAAATAATATAGTTTTATAAATTTTAATTAATATAAACTTCAAGTTGAAGAATATAATCTTAATACTTCTATTTTTAGTAATTTCAATATTTACTTTTTCGCAAACAAATGCTGATCTAGTTGGCCAATGGTATAATGCTGAAGATGATATTGTAGTTACTCTTTTTGAAGACAGACAGATGGTTTCAGGTAAAGTTACTTGGATGAAATACCCAAATGATGAAAACGGTAATCCCAAAACTGATTTATTGAATCCTGATGAAAGTTTAAGAAATAGAGAAAGTGTAGGAATGATTATGTTGTCTAGTTTCACACATATTGCCGGAAATGTCTGGGATAATGGGAGGCTTTACGATCCTAAAAAAGGGAAGACTTATACTGGAATAATAACCCTAAAAGATGCAAATTCATTAAATTTAAGAGGGTATGTTGGTTTGTCTTTTATAGAACGTTCTTCATCAACTTGGACTCGTTATTTAGATGAAGATTTAGTTAGAGACCCAATTACAAAAAAAAGAAATTTATTGATTCAGTTAACTGAAGACTTAAATAATATCATAAAAAAAATAGAAAATGAAAATTTATTAATTCAGCTAAGAGAAGATTTAAATAAAATCATGAAAAAAATAGAAGAACTTAAAAAAGCAGAGTAGTAACACTCTGCTTTTTATATATTCTACTTTTTTAGGGGTTTAGTTAATTCCTATAAGTTCTACTTCAAATACTAAAGTTTCTCCTGGGCCAATTAAGTTTCCTGCACCTTTATCTCCATAAGCTAATTCAGAAGGGATAGTTAGTTTCCATTTGTCACCAACACTCATTAATTGTAAGGCTTCAACCCAACCTGGAATAACTTGAGTTACGCCAAATTGTGCGGGCTCTCCTCTATCTACTGAACTATCAAATACAGTTCCGTCAGTAAGCATACCATGATAATGTACAGTAACTTGGTTATCAGCAGTAGGTTTAGCACCACTTCCTTCAGTCATTACTTCATATTGCAATCCACTTTCAGTTGTTATTACTCCTTCTTTAGCTCCATTTTCAGTAAGATATTCTAATCCTGCCTCTCCTGCTTGAGCGCTTTTTTCAGCAGCTAATTTTCCGAAATAATCTTGCAATACTTGCATGCTTTCTTCTTCCGAAATATCTAAATCATTTCCTGCAAATACATCTTTAAATGCTTTTGCTACTGCATTTGCATCAATAGTGTCTAGTCCTTGTGCTTTAACTCCTGTTGCCACATTTACTCCTAAACTGTAACTTACTTTTTCCATTTCTGTTTCTGGTGTTTTGTCAGTTCCGTCATTAGAGCATGAGCTCAAAACAATCGCAAAACCAACGATTAATAATTGTACTGCTTTATTCATAATAGTTATTTTTAAAAGATTTGTAAATTTGTTTGCAAAACTACAATTATTGTTTGCTTTTCCTAAAAAAAAGTAGTTCATTTTTCTATATTTGGCTTTTACAAAATTAATAAATAATAAATGGAAATAATAAAACCCCCAATAGATGGTTTACTAGTTATAAATCCTAAAATTTTTGTAGATGATAGAGGTTATTTCTTTGAGAGTTGGAATGAAGAATCCTTTGTTAAAAATGGTTTAGATTTGGATTTTGTTCAGGATAATCAGTCTCTTTCAAGTAAGGGAGTGTTAAGAGGTTTGCATTTTCAGAACCCACCTTTCGCACAAGGTAAATTAGTACGAGTAATAAAAGGTGCTGTATTAGATATTGTGGTTGATATAAGAAAAGAATCGGCCACTTATGGACAGCATTTTTCAATTGAACTTAATGAAGAAAATAAAACTATTTTTTGGATCCCACCTGGATTTGCTCATGGTTTTATTACACTTGAGGATGATACAATTGTTACTTATAAATGTACAGGGGTTTATAATTCAGCATCTGAAGAGGCATTACTATGGAGTGATAAAGATTTAAATATTGATTGGGGAGCTATAAAACCTTTAGTCTCAGATAAAGATTTAGTCGCAGGAAGTTTTAAGAATTTTAAAAGTCAATTTTAATATGAAGAAAAAATACATTTATTTTTTAGGATCTTCTTTACTGTTTCTTGCTTTTACTCAGCTTTTTATTTTTTCAAGTGAATTAAGGAGTGATGATGAGTTGCATCAGAAACAGTTTAATAGTAAATACGGAATTTTTTCTATTTTGCAACCTCAAGGTTTGAGTTTTGCGGGAGAAGAAATTCCAATAAATTCTCCTGAAATTTGGGAAAGAATTGATAAGGAACTACTTAAAAACACCTATTGGCAGTCAAATACTATGTTATTTTTTAAAAAAGCAAATAAGTATTTTCCAATTATTGAACCTATATTGAAAAAGAATAATATTCCTGATGATTTTAAGTACTTAGCTTTAATTGAAAGTGGATTAGATAATGTCGTTTCTCCTGCTGGGGCAGCAGGTTTTTGGCAAATTTTAAAAGGCACAGCTCGTGAGCATGGTTTAGAAGTAAATTCAGCTATTGACGAACGCTATAATTTAGAAAAATCTACTCATGTTGCGTGTGAATATTTGAATGATGCTTATGCTAAGTTTGGTAGTTGGACTATGGCAGCAGCTTCATATAACATGGGGAAAAATGGTGCTCGCAGAAGAATAGCTGAACAAGGCACAAATAATTATTATAACTTGCATTTAAATTCAGAAACAGGTCGATATGTGTTTAGAATTATTGCAGTTAAAGATATTATGAAAAACCCTAAGAAATATGGTTTTATGTTTCGGGCAAAAGATTTGTATACAATGCCTGACTATAAAACTATAGAGGTTGATTCTACTATTGCTAATTTAAGTAGTTTTGCAATATCTAATGGAATAAATTATAAACTGTTAAAGCATTTTAATCCTTGGTTGAGAACTTCTTCTTTGCCGGATAAATCAAGAAAAAAGTATTTTTTAAAGATTCCAACTAATACTGATTTGTTAGTATTTGATAATTTGGAGACTCAATCATATTCAGAAGAGTAGCATGGCAAGTCAGAAAGATAAAATATCAATTTATGGTGCTCGGGTTCATAATTTAAAAAATATAAATCTTCAAATCCCTAGGAATAAATTGGTTGTATTTACTGGTAAAAGTGGAAGTGGAAAATCATCATTAGCATTTGATACTATTCATGCAGAAGGTCAAAGAAGATACTTAGAAACCTTTAACGCTTATGCTCGTCAATTTTTAGGAAATATGGAGCGTCCAGAAGTAGATAAGATTACAGGATTAAGTCCTGTTGTGGCTATTGAACAAAAGACTACTTCCAAAAACCCAAGATCAACAGTTGGAACAATTACCGAAATTTATGATTATTTGCGTCTACTCTATTCCAGGGTAGGAACTGCTTATTCGCATAAGTCAGGAAAAAAAATGGTACGCTTTACTGATGAGCAGATTTTAGATTTAATACAATTAGATTTTAAGAATAAACCTATTAGTATCTTGGCCCCTATTGTCCGCTCTCGAAAAGGGCATTATGCTGAGCTTTTTCATCAGTTGGCTAAAAAAGGATATTTAAAAGTTAGAGTAGATGGGGAGATTATTGATATAACCCCTTCTCTGAAGTTGGATAGGTATAAAGCGCATGATATTGAAGTAATTATTGATCGTTTAAAAGTAACTGAGCCAAATAGAAAACGCCTAATTTCTTCTTTGAAATTAGCAATGGAAGATGGTGATGGTGTAATTATGGTTATTGATAAATCTGCAGCAACGCCAAGGTATTTTTCTAGAGCTTTAATGTGTCCTGATACAGGAATTGCTTATAAGAATCCTGAGCCTAATTCTTTTTCTTTTAACTCTCCAAAAGGTGCCTGTAAAGTATGTAATGGCTTAGGAAAATTTAAGATTGTGGATGAAGAAAAAATATTACCAAATAAGCAGTTAAGTATCAATAAAGGTGGGATAGCTCCTATTGCAAATCGTAAATCAGATTGGATATTAGGACAAATTCAATTGATTGGAAAGAAGTTTGATTTCACTTTAAATACTCCAATTGATAAAATTCCAAAAGAAGGAATTGATGCAATATTATATGGTCTTACTGAAAATCTTAAAGTTAATTTAAAGTCAGCAGGAATTTCTAAAACTTATAAATTACATTTTGATGGAATTGTTAATTTTATAGAGGAGCAATCTAAATTAGCATATGTAAAATCTATTGAAAAATGGGCAGGTAGATACATGTCCGAACACGATTGTAGAAGTTGTAATGGGAGTAGGTTAAATATTGAATCATCTCATTTTAAAGTGGCAGATAAAAGTATTAATGAGGTGTCAAACTTGGATATTTCTTCTTTTGCTAAGTGGGTGATTACTATTGAGAAATCATTAAATAAGAATGAATTAAAAATTGCAAATCAGATTGTTAAAGAGCTAACTAAGCGTCTGCAATTCATAATTGATGTTGGATTGTCCTATCTTTCATTAAATAGAAGTTCAAAAACATTAAGTGGAGGTGAGGCGCAAAGGATTCGTTTGGCAACTCAAATTGGGACACAGCTGACTAATGTTCTTTATATACTAGACGAACCTAGCATAGGCTTACATCAGAGGGATAATTTGAAATTGATAAATTCTTTAAAGAAATTACGTGATATCGGAAACTCAGTTATTGTGGTGGAACATGATAAGGATATGATTAAGTCAGCTGATTTTATTGTTGATTTGGGTCCTGGAGCTGGAGTTCATGGTGGTGAAGTAGTTTCTGAAGGCGTTTATCAAACTATTCTAAATGACAATCATATTACTGCTGATTATTTAAATGGTACTAAAAAAATTGAAGTGCCTAAAAAGAGAAGAAAAGGGAATGGAAAGGCCTTAACGCTTAAAGGAGCTAGAGGAAATAATTTAAAGAATATAGATATTGAGATTCCCTTGGGGTTGTTGTGTTGTGTGACGGGAGTTTCTGGAAGTGGAAAGTCAACCTTAATAAACGGAACACTGTACCCTGTTTTGAATAAGCATTTTTATAGAGGGGAAAAAGAGCCTTTACCATATAAAAGCATTGACGGATTATCGCATTTGGATAAGGTTATTGAGGTCGATCAATCCGCTATTGGCCGAACTCCAAGGTCTAATCCAGCTACTTATACTGGAGTATTTTCTGATATCAGAACTTTGTTTTCAAATCTTCCAGAGTCTAAAATTAGAGGTTATAAAGTTGGGCGTTTTTCGTTCAATGTTGTTGGTGGTAGGTGTGAAGGTTGTAAAGGGGGAGGTATGAAAACTATAGAAATGAACTTTTTGCCTGATGTTGAGGTGCATTGTGAGGATTGTAATGGAAAACGCTATAATCGTGAAACTTTAGAAGTTCGTTTTAAAGGGAAATCTATTTCTGATGTATTGAATTTAACCATTAATCAAGCGGTTGAGTTTTTTGAGGCGATACCATCTATTTATCGTAAAATAAAAACATTGCAAGATGTTGGTTTAGGCTATATTACTTTAGGTCAATCGGCAACTACTGTAAGTGGAGGAGAAGCGCAAAGAATCAAATTGGCATCTGAACTTTCCAAAAGGAGCACAGGAAACACTTTTTATATTTTGGATGAACCTACTACAGGCTTGCATTTTGAAGATGTAAAAGTCTTTCTAAAAGTAATTGATACTATAGTTGATAAAGGAAACACGGTATTGATTATTGAACATAATTTGGATGTAATTAAGATGGCAGACCATGTTATTGATATCGGTAAAGAAGGCGGGGATAAAGGCGGGCAGCTGATTTGTAGCGGAACTCCAGAAGGTATCCTAAAATGCAAGGATAGTTACACAGCTAAATACCTAAAAAGTGAATTGAAATAAATTTACTATATTAGTGGCTTAAATTAAATTGAGTATGAATTCAGATGAGAAAAAAATCAGGAGAGCTTTTAAAGAAAAAAACTGGAATGCCATAAAAACCTCGGATTCATGGCAAATTTTCAAAATTATGTCAGAGTTTGTTCAGGGTTTTGAAACCATGTCTAAAATTGGACCTTGCGTTTCCGTATTTGGGTCGGCTCGTACAAAGCCTGATAATAAATACTACAAACAAGCTGAAGAAATTGGTTATTTACTTACTCAAAGTGGTTATGGTGTTATCTCTGGTGGTGGGCCAGGTATTATGGAGGCAGCTAATAAAGGTGCATCCAGAGGTGAGGGAAAATCAGTAGGTTTAAATATTGAGCTTCCATTTGAACAATCTTCCAATCCCTATATTGATAATGATAAATTGATTAATTTTGATTATTTCTTTGTAAGAAAAGTGATGTTTGTAAAATACGCACAAGGTTTTATAGTGCTTCCTGGTGGGGTAGGTACTTTGGATGAGCTATTTGAAGCCATTACTTTAATACAAACTCAGAAGATAGGAAAGTTCCCAATTGTACTTGTGGGGAAAACCTATTGGGAGGGTTTGTTAGTATGGATAAAAGAGATTATGCTAGCGAAAGAACAAAATATTAGTATAGAAGATTTAGATTTGTTTAATCTAGTGGATACACCAGCAGAGGCTGTTGATATTATAAATGATTTCTATAAGAAATACACCTTAAAACCTAATTTTTAGGATATAGGGTGCATTCCTGATTTTTTTTCTATTTTTACGGAAATATAAAAATCACACTAATGAATCAATTTTTGAAAAAAGCGCTTGTTCTTTGTGCTTTAATATCTTCAAGTTCTGTTTTTTCACAAAAAGGAAATTATGATGTAGAACCAACCATTCCTTTTCAACCAATGTTTTCATTTGGAACAGCTTATCATAGTTTTCAAGGGGATATAATGGGTCCTGAATCTAACTCATTGTTAGGGAATATGGGATATAGAGCAGGAATGCGCTTAAATATATCAGACAATATAGATGCTTCTTTGTTATTTTCAAATACTACTCTTTTTGAAGAAAATGATGATGCAGGTTTTGAATCGAATTTAGATGCAATTGGTTTGCACTTTGGATATACTTTAAATAGTATCTTTAAACAGTCTCGTATTAGTCCATACCTTTCAGCTGGTTTACAAAGTTTGAGTTTCAAAACATACAATGTTATTAATTACGACAGAGAATCAACAATTGCAATTCCACTTGGCTTAGGTTTGCGTTTAAATATTTCAGAGCGTATTGACTTAGATGCAACTATTAATTATACCATTGCTATGGGTGATATTGATAAATCTGTAGAGGAAAATTCTGATAAATTTATTTCGGCTAACTTTACTATTCATTATGATTTATTCACTCCAAAACCAAACCAGAACATTTATGTAGATGAAAGTTATTATGCGGATGTTAATTTTAATGCAATGGATATAGAAGATGAAGATGGAGATTTGGTTGCAGATGTTGATGATTATTGCCCTAAAACTCCAATAGGTGTTAAAGTAGGCCAGTTTGGTTGTCCATTAGATTCAGATAATGATGGAATTCCTGATTATATTGATCAAGAAGAAAATACGTTTGAAGGAGCAGTTGTTGATGAAAAAGGAGTGCAATTAACTGATGATAAGTACCGTAGTATGTATTCTAATTATGAAGCAGCTTCAAGAGAGTATGCTAATTTTTATAATGAAAATGAAATCAAACGTGAAAATTATAAAACTACTGATGCGTATTTAATTGCAAAAGCAAATGCCTTTAATAAAGCTTACAATGATGGAGAAGTCTTTGATAATACTGTTGAAGGACTAAAGTATAAAGTTAAGATTGGAGCTTTTAGTGATGTTGTTCCTGCTAACGTGATTAATAAATATTTAAGTTTGGATGACTTAGAAAGTATTCCACAAGATAATGGCATGGTAATTTATGCTGTAGGAACTTATAATTCATTGGAAGAAGCTTTAGGTAGAGAATATGAATTGGAGGCAAAAGGATTTGATAATAATTATATTTTAGTTGATAATAATGGAAGCGTGTCAAATTATGTAATTCCTGTACCTGAGCCAATAATTGATGAGGAGGAGGTTGTTCTTCTTGTCGTTCAGGAAGATGAAATAGAAAAGATAACGGAGGAAGAAACTGTTATTTCTTCAAATGAAACAACTTACAGAATTCAAATTGGAGCTTTTGATAAGGAATTATCTGATAAGGTGTTTGAAGGAGTTGATAATGTAGTTTCTTTTTCAGGAAAGGATGGTTTAGTTAGATATATGGCTGGTTCATTTACTGAGTATAAAGATGCAATTGACTATCAAGCTCAAATGAAGGTAAGAGGATTTGAAGATGCTTTTATTGTTACTTATAAGAATGGAGAGAGGATTAGTTTGAATATTGCAATTAAGACAGAACGAACTTCTTCAAAAGCTGAGGTAATTATTGTACAGGAAATTACAAAACCTAATATTGAGTTTATGATTCAGATTTTAGTAGCTAAAGAATCATTATCAGCTAAGGACTTAACTAAAATGGCTAAGCTAGGAAATATTGATAAGGAAGCAAAGGGAGAAGAAATGTATCTTTATTTCACTGGATCTTTCATTTCATTGGTAGATGCTAATGTTCGTTTAGAAGAAGCAAAATTAGCAGGATATGCTGATGCTTTTGTATTTGCAAAATTAGAGGGTGAAAGAATAACAATTGAACAAGCTATTGCATTATTAAAATAATAAAAACTGCAAAATAATAAGAAAGCCTGCAATTGCGGGCTTTCTTATTATAGGTTATTATTGTTATGTTTATTCTAGTTGGTTTTTAGTTTTTTTACTTCCTTCATAAACTTCAAATTTACGAAAACTACAATCTAGCTTTCCATTCATTACTTTTATTTTTCGTGAAGGGCGTAAGCCAATAAACTTCATATTTTCTATATCTGAAGAAATAATCCAGATTCCACATCCTTCATATTTATGTTTTAAAGTTGTTCCTACTTTTTCATAAAAATCATTAACGCCTAGCTCAATTCTCTCTCCATAAGGAGGATTAAACATTACAAAGGTTCCTGGAGCTACTTCAGTTTCAAAAAAGTCAGTTTTTGTAACCTTGATATTATCATACATTAAAGCATTGTCAATATTTTCCCTGCTGATACGCACTGCTTTTTGGAAATTATCACTTCCAGTAATTTTTCCGTAATAATGAGTCTCTTTTTCTAAGGATATTTCTTTTATCTTTTCCCAAAGTTCTTCATCAAAATCCTTCCAACTTTCAAATCCGAATCTTTCTTTAAAAATATTAGCTGGAATATTGTGTGCTATAAGAGCTGCTTCAATCAATAAAGTCCCACTACCACACATTGGGTCATGAAAATTTGCAATTCTATTCCAATCACTTAGTAGAATTAATCCTGCAGCTAAAACTTCATTCATTGGAGCTATTACAGCATCCGATTTATATCCTCTTTTATGGAGGGAATCCCCAGAGCTATCTAGAGAAACAGTACAAGTATGCTTTGCAATATGTAAGTTGATACTTACATCTGGCATTTCAGGATCAACATTGGGACGCTTTTCAAATTTCTTTCTAAAAGTATCCGCAATAGCATCTTTCATTACTAATGAAGCATATTTACTATGAGTAAAAACCTCAGAATGAGTTGTGGCATGAGTAGCAAAAGTGGAATCTAAATCAAAAATTTCCGTCCAATCAATTTCACATAACTTACGATACAATTCTTTTTCATCATGTGCCTGAAAGTGCGCAATAGGTTTTAATATTCGTAAAGCAGTCCTTAAGTTAAGGTTCGCTTTATACATAAATCCTTTATCCCCTTTAAAGCTTACGGCTCTATTTATAGTTTGGATATTCTGTGCACCTAATTTTCTAAGTTCTTCAGCTAGTGTTTCTTCTAAGCCAAACATAGTTTTGGCTAGCATATAAAAATTTTCATCTTTCATTCTGCAAAGGTAATGCTTATTACGTAAAAGATTTCCTTAGATTTGTTCAAATTAATTTCGCTTATGAATATTGCAAACCTTGATTGGATTATAATTATTTCTTTTTTATCAATTACTTTGTTAATCGGATTAATAGTATCTAGGAAATCAGCAGAAAACTCATCTGAATTTTTTCTTTCTGGCAGAAATATGCCTTGGTGGTTATTAGGAATTTCTATGGTAGCAACTACTTTTTCAACTGATACTCCTAACTTAGTAACTGATATTGTTAGGAATAATGGTGTAGCAGGAAATTGGGTATGGTGGGTATTCTTGCTTACAGGATTGTTAACTGTCTTTGTTTATGCTAAACTTTGGCGAAAATCAAATGTAAATACTGATATCGAATTTTACGAAATGCGTTATTCTGGTAAGCCTGCAAAATTCTTAAGAGGTTTTAGAGCATTATATTTAGGTGTTATTTTTAATGTACTGGCTATGGGAGGAATTTCATTAGCAGCTATTAAAATTGGGCAAGTCATGTTGGGACTTACGGCTTTTGAAACCATTGGTATTGCTGGTGTAATTACTGTTCTGTTTAGTACAATGGGGGGTTTTAAGGGTGTAGTGTATACTGACTTCCTTCTCTTTTTTGTGGCTATGGCTGGGTCAATTGGTGCAGCTTATTATTTAGTAAATATGCCTGAAATTGGTGGGATTCAAGCTTTAATTACTCATCCTAATGTGGCTGATAAAGTTTCAATGTTACCTGATTTTAGTAATACTGAACAACTCATTATGTTGCTAATTATTCCACTTGCTGTACAGTGGTGGTCTGCTTGGTATCCGGGTGCCGAACCAGGTGGTGGTGGCTATATCGCACAAAGAATGTTAGCTGCTAAAAATGAAAATCATGCAATTGGTGCAACTTTATTTTTTAATATTATGCATTATGCTTTTCGTCCTTGGCCTTGGATTTTGGTTGCATTGGCATCATTGGTTGTTTTCCCTGATATTGCAAGTATTCAAGAAGCTTTCCCTTCTGTGAGTGAGGATAAGTTGGGTCATGATTTAGCTTATTCGGCTATGCTAACTAAGTTGCCAACTGGTTTGTTGGGCTTGGTTTTGGCTTCTTTAATTGCAGCTTATATGTCTACCATTTCTACCCATCTGAATTGGGGAGCATCTTATATTGTAAATGATTTTTACACACAACAAATTAATCCCTCAGCTACTGAAAAGCAAAAGGTAAATGTCGGGCGTTTGTCTACCGTTATCTTGTTTTTAACTTCTGCTGCTTTGGCTTTGTTATTAACTAATGCATTGCAATTATTTGATTTCATCTTGATGTTTGGTGCAGGAACAGGTCTTATTTTTATCCTTAGATGGTTTTGGTGGAGAATAAATGCTTGGAGTGAAATTTCAGCCATTTTTGTTTCAGGATTAGTTTCTGTATTATTCAACATGGAAATTGTATCTTCTGTTCTATTTGGTGAAACTGCATTAATGCCAGAGTATATGAAATTTCCAATGGTAGTACTGATTACTACTGTTGTTTGGCTTGTGGTAACTTTTTCTACTTCTCCTGAGGATAAAGAAGTACTGCTTAGTTTCTATAAAAAAACTGTTCCTGGAGGACCAGGTTGGAAAGCTATATTAGGGGATGAACAAATTGAAAGTGATGGTTGGTCAGTTCCTTCAGGAATTTTGGCTATGCTTTTAGCTTTAGTCATGATTTATTGTTTACTTTTCGCAACAGGATATTTTATTTATGGAAATTTTCTATTATCAGGAATTCTTATGTTAATTGCTTTAATTGCTGCATATTTTCTTTTTAGAATTTGGGATAGAATAAAAGTTAAGGTATTCTAGAAGTTGATTACTTTATCCTTATTTTTGCGGCATGGAAAATTTTAAAGCATTAGGAGTAAAATCTGATTTTATTAAGGGATTAAATGATTTAGGAATCATCAGTCCAACTGAAATTCAAGAGCAGGTTATTCCTTTGTTATTAGTTGGTAATACTGATTTGGTTGGACAAGCACAAACAGGAACAGGAAAAACTGCTGCTTTTGGCTTGCCACTTTTACATAAAATTGATCCTAAAAAAGATTATGTACAAGGTTTAATCTTATGTCCTACTCGTGAATTAGGACAGCAAGTTGCTAAGCAATTGTTTAGATATACAAAATATTCAGATAAAATTTTTACTGAGTCAGTTTATGGTGGTGAAAAAATTGATAAGCAAATAGCAAACTTAAAAAGGACTACACATATAGTAGTAGCAACTCCTGGTCGTCTTATTGATTTGGTGAATCGTAAAGCAGTTGACTTAAGTAAAGTGAAAACGGTTATTTTGGATGAAGCAGATGAAATGCTAAGTATGGGGTTCAAAAAAGAATTAGATGAGATACTGAGTTTTCTTACTGAAGCACAAAGTAAATGGTTGTTTTCTGCAACTATGCCACAAGGAATTAAGCAAATCGTAAATGAGCACATGAGTATTTCTGCACACAGAATTACTGTGAGTGGGAGCAATGTAGTTAATTCTAAAATTGAACATAAATTTGTGCATTGTGAAGATACTGAAAAGTTTCATGTTCTCTTACAATTTTTGAACTCTGTAAAAGGACAAAGAGGAATTGTTTTTTGTAGAACTAGAAATACTGCTAAAAAAGTAGCTTCTCAGCTTATAGCTAAAAATATTGCTGCTGATGCCATTCATGGTGATCTCTTGCAAAAAGAAAGAGATAAAGTAATGCGTGCTTTTAAGAATGAAAATTTAAGTATTATTGTAGCTACTGATATTGCTGCAAGAGGAATTGATGTGGCTGATTTAACTTTTGTAGTGCATTTTCAACTCCCAGACCAAGATGAATACTATACACATAGAAGTGGTAGAACTGCTCGTGCTGGTAAAGAGGGAGTCTCTTTAGTTTTAGCAAACGGTTATGATGTTAGAACGATTAGGCAGTATGAGAAAAGCTTAAAGATTTCTTTCTTTAAAATTAACTCAGTTAAGTAGTAAGACTTACTATAATTTCTTTTATTGGAAGTATTTTTTTAGTGTATTCAATTGAGGGTCCTGCGCACCAAACTGTTTTATAAGTACTGCTAAATGCTGCTTTTTCTACTGATTTCATACCTTTAAAATAGGTAATCATCTTTACCCATTTTTTTATTTTTTTATTTTTACTCATCAGTTGTTCCAACCAATTTTGTGTAGTTCCTATTTGCTGTACATAAGGTGTATTGATTACTGTACAAGGTGTTCCAGAAATCTTAGTGGTGAATACAATATCCTCTTTTCCATAATCAACACATGCATTTTTATATTCTTCTGAAATATGTGCTTCCTCACAGGCGATAAAGGGTGAGCCTATCGAAAGTCCTGCTGCTCCTAAATTCATAATTGTGTCAATCCCATCTTTTGTACCAATCCCTCCAGCTGAAATTACAGGAATATTACAATGCTTATTTAAGAGTGGAATAATTTCTTCAGGGCTTAGTTTTCCCGCATGACCTCCAGCATTACAGTTGACAGCTATAACAGCATCAGCCCCTAATTCTTCTACTTTTTTGGCGTATTTTTTTTCTACTACATCACAAAATACTTTTATTCCTTTGGGTTTGCATTGTTCAATTACTTCCTTAGGGCTGCCTAATGAAGTGATGATAAAATCAACTCCTATTTCCACACAAGTATTTAGTTGTTGCTTCATTTTTATGTTGGATTTATTGACAATCAAGTTGACGCCTAATCCTCCAGGATTTGTGTTGGCTCTTATTTCCTGTATTGCTGCTCTGAATTGCTCATTAGTTCGGTAATTTAAAGCAGGAATACAAGCTGCAATTCCTGAATTCATTGCTTCTATCATCATTTTGGTGTTGGTTACCAAAAACATAGGAGCCATTATTATTGGGTATTTTACTCCAAGTATAGTTGTTAATTCCTTCATTTTTAGAGGATTTTTAGTTGGTTATTATTACCTTATCAACACTACCATCACTATAGATATATAACTGAATCTGATGCTTTTTTTTGTCATTTACCAATCTTCCTAATAAATCCTTAACCTCAAGCAATTTCTTTTTGGATGGGATTAAGATGTTAACTGAGGTTGAATTAATACAATTTGAGTTGTGAGTATTTAGGCTGCTAAAATCATCTTCTATTCCTAATATCCATTGGGAATTATATATTGACCCATTTGATAGTGACCAGTCACCAATATTCCCTCCACAGACATCAGGTTTCCTTATCATAGTATGGTTTTGGGTTGCATTTATTACACCACCTATATCCCAGGCATTTATATTGTTAGAACTATCAAGTATACCTATAATATCTATGATTGTATTAAATGAGGTATTGAACAAGCCTGCAACATCATTACCATTACTTAAAATATTTGTAGTTTGGTTGGCTGTATTTAATAAGATACTATCTGCATTATGATGAACCAATAAGTAAGTTCCTCCTGGCAGCATGATATGCCCACTATCAAAAGGGATAGAAAACTCCCATTCTAAGCTGTCACACCCATTCCAACAAAAGTTATATCGATATTCATCTAAAGATATATTTTGAAATGTAGGGTTGTATATCTCTACCCATTTATTATTTGAACTTCCCTCTCCATATTCAGAAAAAATTAAGGTACTTTGAGAAGAACCAAATATAGGAAGTAATAAAAGTAAAAAGATGTTTTTCAATTGATATAATATTTTAGATAGTAGTTAAGTGAGGCTTAAATTATTGCACCCTGAAAGGGTATTCATGGCTTGCTAAATCCTTATTGGCTTTCACAATTTTTAGCTTTAAGTTTTCTTTGTACTCATTTACTTTAGTATGAATTTCTTTATTGTCAGTTGCTAATATTTGTGCCGCTAATATTCCTGCATTTAAAGCTCCATCTAATCCGACAGTTGCTACTGGTATTCCAGGGGGCATTTGTAATATTGAAAGTATAGAGTCCCATCCGTCAATTGAAATAGATGATCGGCAAGGGACTCCAATTACAGGAACAGTTGTAAAGGCTGCAACTACTCCTGGTAAATGTGCAGCGCCTCCTGCACCGGCAATAATTACTTTTATTCCATTTTTCCTAGCATTGCTTGCAAACTCTTCAACTAGTTGTGGTACTCTGTGTGCCGACAATGCATTTATTTCAAATGGAATCTCCATGTTGTTTAAAAATTCTGCTGCTTTTTTCATTACGGGCATGTCTGATGTGCTCCCCATAATTATACTTACTATTGCTTTCATATATTTGTTTTTTTTAATTGCAAATATATTGTTTATTATATTTTTCTACTTAAACTGAGCTTATTGATTTTGTTATTCCTTATGACACATTATATATATATGTATTTTCATCTATTATTCTAGGCAGTTTTTTCTTTAGATTTTTAGTAAGGTGAGTGTATAATGAATAATTAATCACATTTTTTGTAAGTAAGATCTGTTTTTGGGTTTAGGATTATGTGTATATTGGCTATAATACCATAACAATTTATTGAATTTGTTAGTGTTCTCCTTTATTTACAGCATTTTGTTGAATGTTATTAATAATATACTACTTATTTTTAACTCTATTTTTGAAATTTGGCATTGATAAAATGCCTATAAAGACTATTCTTAAGCTACATATAATTTTTTTTCATCTGAATTTTTAATATGTTTAGATGTTTTATTGCTAATTAGGATATCGTAAATAGGATAAAAAACACATTTATTATTTTAAAATCGACTACTTGTAATCAGTATTTCTACTATTTTTAGGGGTATTGATAGTTAAATTTAAACTATATCGTATTATATTTACCATCTAACTATCATAAAATCAGATAGTAGTATATGAATTATTAGAAAGGTATTATTTTATTTTAATTTTTATTGATTATTTTGTGTGATAATAAAATCAGTATATATTTGCAACCGCTTTTTGAGAGAAAAACAGTTCTTTAAAATATTTAAGTTTAAAATCTTTTTTAATTAAAAGTTGCAAGAGTTAAAAGTATTACTATTTTTGCAGCCGCTTTTTGAAGGAATTAAAACTTACTTATTAGTAAGAACAAAAAAAGTTTCAAAATAAATTGCCAGCTAATATAAACATATTATGTTTGCAGCCCTTTTTGAAAAACAGTTCATTGAATTATTGAAGATAGAATTAAATAACATCCAATTACAGTCAATTACAAATTTTTATACAACGAAGAGTTTGATCCTGGCTCAGGATGAACGCTAGCGGCAGGCCTAACACATGCAAGTCGAACGGTAACATAAGAGCTTGCTCTTGATGACGAGTGGCGCACGGGTGAGTAACGCGTATGCAATCTACCTATAACTGAGGAATAGCCCAGAGAAATTTGGATTAATACCTCATAATATTATTATTTGGCATCATTTAATAATTAAAACTCCGGTGGTTATAGATGAGCATGCGTTCTATTAGCTAGTTGGTGAGGTAAGAGCTCACCAAGGCTACGATAGATAGGGGGCCTGAAAGGGTGATCCCCCACACTGGTACTGAGACACGGACCAGACTCCTACGGGAGGCAGCAGTGAGGAATATTGCACAATGGAGGAAACTCTGATGCAGCCATGCCGCGTGCAGGATGAAGGCCCTATGGGTTGTAAACTGCTTTTTTACAAGAAGAAACCTTGGTACGTGTACCAACTTGACGGTATTGTAAGAATAAGCACCGGCTAACTCCGTGCCAGCAGCCGCGGTAATACGGAGGGTGCAAGCGTTATCCGGATTTATTAGGTTTAAAGGGTTCGCAGGCGGAATTTTAAGTCAGTGGTGAAAGCCTACAGCTCAACTGTAGAACTGCCATTGAAACTGATATTCTTGAGTATAGATGAAGTGGGCGGAATATGTCATGTAGCGGTGAAATGCATAGATATGACATGGAACACCAATTGCGAAGGCAGCTCACTAAACTATTACTGACGCTCATGAACGAAAGCGTGGGGAGCAAACAGGATTAGATACCCTGGTAGTCCACGCCGTAAACTATGATCACTAGATGTTGGCGATATATTGTCAGTGTTTTAGAGAAATCGTTAAGTGATCCACCTGGGGAGTACGTTCGCAAGAATGAAACTCAAAGGAATTGACGGGGGCCCGCACAAGCGGAGGAGCATGTGGTTTAATTCGATGATACGCGAGGAACCTTACCAAGACTTAAATGTATTTTGACAGGTTGAGA
>CALSUJ010000002.1:72500-256456 GCA_943789505.1 uncultured Flavobacteriales bacterium
GGGTTGGATGCAAGATATGCAGGATATTATATCTATTGCTCAAGAAAATGTTGCATGCAATGATTCAATATATGGAGGTACATTAGGTTTTGTTAACACTAAGCCATTCTACCCAGCTGTTTCTGAATCTCCAGAAGATGCCGGATACCACTACCATAATAATGCTCTCACATTCTTAAATATAGGTAAATCAATCGGTGATGAGATGATACTTGCTATAAACAACATTGCTTATTGTTCTACCACATCATTAATTGAGTTAACTAATAAAAAGCAATTGATTGAAATTATTGATATATTAGGTAGAGAATCTAAAGATTTGAAGAGCCAACCTCTATTTTACATCTATGATGATGGAACGGTGGAGAAGAAACTAATTCTTGAATAAACAAAAACCCACTCATTGAGTGGGTTTCTTTTTGGTGGGCCTTACGATATTCAAATTTAGATTATTTTTTACTGAAATTTAACTTAGTTTTTTTAATTCATCTTTAATAAAATCAGCTAATTCTTTTACATAGCTTGCTGAGAAATCAAATTTGATTCCTGCTGTTTCATAAATCTCTCCTATTGTTTTGGTGTATCCCAGCTTAAGTGCATTCATATAATTATCAAGTCCTTGCTCTCCTAATTGTTTATATGAACGCCACATAGCAATTGCTCCTAGTTGTGCCATTCCATATTCAATATAGTAGAAAGGAACTTCATATAAATGCAATTGTTTTTGCCAAAGATTAGCGTGTACATTTTCATTTCCCTCCCAGTCAATAATTTGATTTCCTAATTCCGCTGAAATTTCTAACCATTTCTCTTTTCTCTGCTGCGCAGTGTGTTTATTGGTATATATCCAATGTTGGAATTTATCAATAGAAGCTACCCAAGGTAAAGTTTCTAAAGCTTTTTCTAATTGTTCAAGTCTTGCTCTTTTTAAATCAGCTGCATCATCATAAAATACATCCCAATGATCCATAGATAAAAGTTCCATTGCCATAGAAGCTAATTCAGCAACTTCAGAAGGAGTAGATTTAAATTCTGTTAAGGATAGATCTCTACTTAAGAAAGAATGAACAGCATGCCCTCCTTCATGAACCATAGTGACAAGGTCTCTTTGAGAACCAACAGCATTCATATAAATAAATGGCACACCAATTTCATAAAGTGGGTACATAAAACCTCCAGGGGATTTTCCTTTTTTTGATTCTAAATCCAAGTGTTTCATGGCTTTCATTGTGGAAAGACATTCTCCAAAATAAGGTCTTAACCTATTAAAACATTCAATGGATAAGTCAGTAAGTTCTGTTCCTCCATCAAAAGGTTTTAAAGGCGGAAGTCCATCAACATCAACAGCTGTGTCCCAAGGTTTATAGGACTCATTTCCTAATTTATTTTTTCTTTTTTGTTCAAAAGAGTTAATTATTGGGACAATCTCTTTTGCTATTGCATCATGAAAATTAAAACAATCTTTAGGAGTGTAATCAAAACGACCCATAGCGGCAAACATATAATCCCGATAGTTATCAAATCCAGCATTTTTTGCAATTTGCTGTCTTAAAGAAATTAATTCATCAAATAAATCATCTAATACTTTTTCATCTTGCAACCTTCTGCTACTTATCTTATTATAAATTGCTTCTCTTTTAGCTCTATCCGTACTTTTTAACAATAGTGCTGCTTTCTGCATAGTCATCTTTTCGCCATCTACTTCAATTGACATTTTTGCAGAAATAGCACCATATTCCTGTTGCTTTTCTTCCATTGTAGTAAACAAAGGAATATTATCTTCTCGGAAAATTTCAATTTGTTTTTTCACACTTCTTAAATAGATGCGGTATTTTTCTTGATCAAGGTCTTTTAAATAAGGACTGTTAACTAATTTTAAATTTAATTTGTGACAGTAAGGAGCTGTATTTGGTGATATTTCTTTAATCCAAAATGAAAATTGTTCTCCTAATTCTTTGTCAGTAGTATCAATATTCATTTTGATATATCGCCAAGCCATATCTTCCTCTAAAACTGCAGAAAGTTCTGATTGGTCTAACATCAATTGCTCTAATTCAAGAGAAGAAGAAATCTCTCTATCAACTAAGTTATCAAATAAGGATTTAATTTTATTCCAAGAATTTATAACTAAATCTTCAGGAACAAACTTTCTTATTGGACGAGTGGGTATTACAATTTTGTTTTCCATAATTATTATTTTTTAGGTGTAGATTTTTTCTTTGGACTTTTAACCTCTTTCTTTTCTACTTTAGGTAATTCAATTAATCCTTTTTTTTGCATAGTATTATACCATTGTATTACTTTCTTAATATCAGAAATGTAAACCCTTTCTTCATCATAATCAGCAAGAATTTCTCTGAAATAAGTAGTTAATTGATTAGTTGAATATTTATGGTTTAAGGCTTGTTCTCCATTTTCTTTTTTTGCAATATCATCAAAAATTTCTGATAAAGGTTTTGTGTCATCATAAGTATATATTCCTATTTCTTCAAGCATATTTGCTTGGTTGTCAGAATATAAAGGAGATTTTTTTCCATCTGTAAATGATTCAACAATTACCGTATTATTTCCTTTTGAAACTACCTTGTAAAGTCCTGGTTTACCAGCAACATTTATTATTCCTTCTAAATTCATATTTATAATTTTGGAATGCAAATGTATAATTTTTAATAGGATAACTTAAATTAGTTTTCTGAAATAAATTGTGTAGTATTGGCAACCTTTATGAGTGTATTTAAAATTAAAAATAGAAAGGAAGTTTTTGCGTGGTCGTTATACGATTTCGCTAACCAGCCTTTTACAACTATTATTGTCACTTTTATTTATAGTGCCTTTTTTGTAAAAGTAATTGCTGTTAATGAGCAGGAAGGAACTTTTTTATGGACTAATGCAATTGCAATTACTGCTGTTGTAGTTTCTCTACTTTCACCTATACTTGGTGCTTTGGCAGATAGAGGCGGCTATCGTAAGCTCTTTCTTTTTCTTTCCACATTGATATGCGCATTATTTTCTATTTTATTGTATTTTCCTACTCAAGGTGAAGTGTATTATGCACTAACTTGTTTTGTGATTGCAAATATTGCTTTTGAAATGGGGAGTGTTTTTTGCAATTCGTATTTGCCAGACTTATCTAATTCTAAAAATATTGGTAGGATTTCAGGCTATGCTTGGGGATTAGGGTTTTTAGGTGGTTTACTAGCATTGTTTTTATCTTTATTCCTATTTGACATTAATAACCCTGATGAAATTAGAAAAATAAATATTCTTGTTGGAGTTTGGTTTTTGTTATTTAGTATTCCTACTTTCTTATTTGTGAATGACAAGAAAAGAGAAAAATTTAATAAAGTTCATATTTATTCTTCTTTTCATTCTCTAAAGGATACATTTAATAGTATTTCTAATTATAGAAAGATTTATAGATTTTTGATTGCTAGATTATTTTTTAATGATGGCTTAATTACCATTTTCGCTTTAGGAGGAGTGTATGCTGTAGGTACTTTAGATTTTAGTTTTGAAGAAGTGATGATGCTCGGAATTGTATTAAATCTTTGTGCTGGTGTTGGGTCATTTTTATTTGGATATATTGAAGATAAAATTGGTGCCAATAAAGTTATTAATATTTCTCTATTTATTTTGATTATAGCAACATTAATAGCATACCGTTCTCCTGATACAACTCATCCGAAAGAGTGGTTTTGGGTTGCAGGGGTCTTACTTGGTTTTATGGTTGGTCCGAATCAATCTTGCAGTCGATCATTAATGGCAAGCCTTACACCAAAAGAAAAGCAAAATGAATTCTTTGGTTTTTTTGCGCTTACTGGAAAAGCAACTTCATTCTTGGGTCCTTTACTTTTTGGAATTATAACTAAATTTCATAGCCAGCAAATGGCACTATGGGTTGTAGTTATTCTATTATTGGTTGGCCTTATTTTATTTAACAGACCAGATGATAAGCATGCAGATATTAATTAGTTTTGTGTAGTTTTGCTTTATGATAAGATTCCTCTTTTTATTTACCTTGGTAATAATTACTTCATGTACGTATAATGAACTTCCTAAAGTTGTTTGTATACCTGATGAACAAGTATACTTTGAATTGGTGCAACCAATAATTGAGAATAATTGTATATCTTGTCATTCGACACCAGTTAATATGCCTGCTATTCTTGGGTCATATGATGGCGTAACTGATGCCTTAAGAAACTATTCGTTAAAAGAAGAATTAATAAATCGTACTATGCCACCTTATGGATCTCCTCCTTTGAGTGAGTCAGAGATTAATATTATTCAAAAATGGGCAGATTGTGAATAAGATAATTTTTTTCATATTATTATTGTATAGTTCTAATCTTTATTCTCAAAGATTTATTACAAAGCAGGCAGAGATTTCATTTTTTTCTGAAGCACCTATAGAGGATATATCTGCAAAAAATAATAAAGTAAGTGCTGTGTATGATGCAGAAACAAAGCAGTTAGTTTTTCAGCTCAATATTTCAGATTTTATTTTTCCTAAACCTATAATGCAAGAACATTTTAATGAGAATTATTTAGAATCTGATAAGTTTCCTAAAGCTTATTTTTCAGGAAATATAGGCGAAATTAATAAAGTGTCTATAGCAACAGGGACTTTAAAAATTCATGGGGAATCCAATGAAGTTGATGTGAAGGGGAGCCTAGTGAAAAGTGATGATAGTGTAATGATAGATGCTACTTTTACTATTCAACTTAAAGATTATAAAATTAAAATTCCTAAAATAGTAATGTACAATATTGCTGAAGAGATTGAGGTTACTGTAAAAGCAAAATTAAAAGAAATATAGATGGAGAGGATACTGTTAATATTACTTTTTTCTCCTGTAATTATCTTTGCCCAAGATGATTTGATGCAGTTGTTAAATGATGATTCAAACTACATAATTACTTCTACTTTTAAAGGAGTAAAAATTGTAAATAGTCAATCCGTAGAGTTGGTTAGTAAAGGAGATTTACTTTTCTTGATTCAGCATAGATTTGGCCCCTTAAATTCTGGAGCTTATAATTTATATGGATTGGATAACGCACAAGTTCGTTTTGGTTTAGATTATGGAGTGAATGATTGGTCTTCAATTGGTCTGGGTAGAAGTTCATTCTTAAAAACAGTTGATGTAAATGCAAAAATAAAATTAGTGGGTCAAAGTAAAGGTAAAGATTTCTTTCCTTTTAGCATTGTTTGGTATTCTTCTGCTTTCTTTAAACAAATTATATGGAAAGACATGAAAGCTGAGGGTTATCTTTTTTCGGATCAAATGAGCTATGTCCACCAAGTGCTAGTTGCTCGTAAAATTACTAGTGCTTTATCTGTACAGCTTAGTCCAACTTTAGTGCATAAAAATATTATTAATCTAGGGGAGTCTAATGATTTGCTATCTGTTGGTTTAGGAGCAAGGCATAAATTAACTTCAAGAATTTCACTCAATGCAGAGTACTTTCTTCAATTTGACAAGGAGGACAGTGTTAATCCTCTTTCCTTAGGGATTGATATTGAAACAGGAGGTCATGTTTTCCAATTGCATTTAAGTAATTCTGCTGCCATGTTTGAGCGTGCTTTTATACATGAAACTAATGGGGAATGGTCTAATGGTGATATTTATTTTGGTTTTAATATTTCTAGAGTTTTCACACTTAAAAAATAGTTTATCAATATTCAAAATAATCAATTTGATATAGCCATTGTAGGAGGTGGAATTGTGGGCTTGGCTACTGCTTATCAAATACAAAGAGAATTCTCAACACTTAATATTGTAGTTTTTGAAAAAGAAAAGGAATTGGCTTTTCATCAAACTGGTAGAAATTCAGGGGTAATTCATTCTGGATTATATTACAAGAATGGTTCCTTAAAGGCTAAGAATTGTGTTGATGGCAGAAAAGAATTAATTTCATTTTCTAAAGAACATAATATTAAATATGAAGTTTGTGGTAAATTAGTTGTTGCTATAAACTCTCTTGAAGCTAAACGATTGGAAGACTTAAAAGATAATGGAGAAAAGAATGGTTTGTTAGGATTAGAATTGTTAAATCCTGATGAATTTAAGAAGATAGAACCTAATATTGTAGGTTTAAAAGCCCTTTGGGTTCCTGAGGCAGGTATCATAGATTATAAAGGAATAACCAATAAGTTATCTGAGCTCTTATTGTCTAAAAACCCGAATAGTAAAGTGATGACAGATTGTGAAGTATTGGATTATAATGATGTTAACATCAGTACAACAAAAGGTGAGTTTAATGTTAAGCATATCATTTTTTGTGGTGGCTTGTTTGCTGATAGGTTAGCAATAAAAGATAATGTAAAGTTAGATATGCAGATTGTAGGGTTCAGAGGGGATTATTATGAATTAGCAGAGCATGCTAAATCGAAAATTAATAATTTAGTTTATCCGGTTCCTAATCCAGAATTCCCTTTCTTAGGAGTTCATTTTACAAGAATGTCTAATGGTGATATTGAATGTGGGCCTAATGCTGTGTTTACCTTTAAAAGAGAAGGTTATAATAAGACAGATTTTAGCTTGAGAGATACACTAGAAGCCCTTGGTTTTGTGGGTACATGGCGATTGTTCATAAATCATTGGAAATTTGGACTCAATGAGTATAAAAGGGCATTCTCAAAATCTTTATTTTTGAAGGAATTACAAAAGATGATTCCAACACTAAAAATGGAGGATATTGTAGAAGGTAGAAGTGGAGTGAGAGCTATGGCTTTAGGTAGTGATGGTGAGGTAATTGATGATTTTAAAATAATTAAAAATAAAAAAAATATACATGTGTTAAATGCTCCTTCACCAGCTGCTACAGCTTGTTTTGCAATTGGAAAACAAATAATGGAAGAAGCAGAATCACATTTTAAGCTATAATTTATATGATAAAGTTTTTAGGATTATTATCAAAAAAGAAAAAAGTAAAGGCTAAACTTGCTGCTAATATTTATGTGAATTTACTTAACAATGTAATTGAAGTTGGCTTTGTTGAAATTAAGGATTTCATTAACAATAATAATAATTTAGAAGATAATCCAAATCTTACGGACCTTGATATTGATTGGTTTAGGAATATTGTATTTTTAGGAAATATACGAAATTTAGATACCTTTTTTGAAGAAAAGGATTCAGCAACCTTAAGAGGATATATTTTGAATGAACTGCATAAAGAGTTGCCTGAAAGTGAACAGCATTTAGCAATTGAGCGTTTCTTGGATTATGAAAATTATTTTAATGAGTTATTAATTGATAACGAACATCCCATAAACGCTATGGCATATGGTATTTTTGAAAAATATAATATTAACGAATTTCAAGGGGATTTATTTAAGAGAAAGAATAAGCCAAACCCTATATTTTACAATGAGCTGAAGAGTCTGTTAACGCACTTTATATGGAATTGGGAAGATTATTTGGAAAAGAATAAACTAAGTTTCTAAATTAAGTTCAGGATTATATTTATATTCCTGTGTAATTACTAGGATTAATTGCTTTCAATTCAGTTTTGATAGTATTATTAACAGTTAAAGTGTCAATGAATGAAGCAATGCTTTCGGCATTAATTACTGAGTTAGTTCTTGTTAATTCCTTTAGTGCTTCATAAGGGTTTGGATAGCCTTCTCTTCTTAATATTGTTTGAATTGCTTCTGCTACTACTGCCCAGTTTTTCTCTAAGTCAGCAGCAATGTTTTCTTCATTAATAATTAACTTATTTATTCCTTTGTTTAATGATGCGAAAGCGATAAGGGTATGTGCAAAAGGAGCTCCAATATTTCTTAAAACGGTACTGTCAGTTAAATCTCTTTGTAAGCGAGATATAGGTAGTTTGCTAGATAAGAATGAGAAGATTGCATTTCCCATTCCTAAGTTACCTTCTGCATTTTCAAAATCAATAGGATTTACTTTGTGTGGCATTGCTGATGAACCTACTTCTCCTTTTTTGATTTTTTGTTTGAAATAATCCATAGAAACATAAGTCCAGATATCTCTAGAGAAATCAATTAAAATAGTGTTGATTCTACTGATGTTATCCATGAGTGCTGCCAAATTATCGTAATGCTCAATTTGTGTAGTAGTTTGTTGTCTTTCCAATCCTAAAGCATCAGCTGTAAAGTTGTTAGAAAAACTTACCCAATCAATTTCAGGAAAAGCAACATGATGTGCATTAAAGTTACCTGTTGCTCCACCAAACTTTGCACTAAAAGGAATTGTTTCTAAAAGGAATAGTTGCTTTTCAATACGCTCAACAAATACTTGAATTTCTTTTCCCATTCTTGTTGGTGAAGCAGCTTGTCCGTGTGTGCGGGCTAACAATGGAATTGCTTTCCATTGCTGAGCCCTATCTTTTAGTAAACTAATAATTTCAGTTAACTGAGGTAAATAAACTTTGTTTATAGCTTCTTTTATAGAAAAAGGAACTGCAGTATTATTAATGTCTTGTGAAGTTAATCCGAAATGGATAAACTCTTTAAACTCTTGTAGTCCTAATTTATCAAATTCTTCTTTAATAAAGTATTCTACTGCTTTTACGTCATGGTTAGTAATACTTTCAATGTCCTTAATTCTTTGTGCATCACTTTCTTTAAAATTTGTGTATAAATCTCTTAATTCTGAGAATTTATTACTAGGAAAATGATTTAGTTGAATGATAGAGTTATTGCAAAGTGCAATAAAATATTCTATTTCAACCTGTACTCTGAATTTAATTAAAGCAGCTTCAGAAAAGTATGCTTGTAGGCTAGACGTTTTACTGATATATCTTCCGTCAATCGGGGTAACTGCAGTTAAAGGAGTAAGTGTCATTTTTTTTTTGTTAATTAGAGTTGCAAATTTAAGCATTTTAAATAAGATGTTCTTTGAGAAATGAATTTTACATTTGCTTTTTTACTACTTTTGGTAAATGGAAATACTAATAATGATTGTAATTGGAATCTTATTGCTTTTAGGATTAATAGGAAGTATTATTCCAGCTTTGCCTGGCCCTCCTCTTTCTTATTTGGGTTTGTTGCTTTCCCATTTTTTTCTTAATGCTGTGGATGGTGTTTCCCTTTTTTGGATAGGAGTATTGGTAGTTTTTGTTACTGTTTTAGATTATTATCTACAGATATATGGTGTAAAAAAAGCAGGTGGTGGTAAGTATGCAATTAGAGGTTCGTTTGTAGGTATGTTATCAGGAATTTTCTTGTTTCCCCCTTTTGGAATTTTAGTGGGCGCTTTTGTTGGTGCTTATATTGGTGCAAAAATTGATGCGAATAGCAATGAAGCGAAAATAGCTTTTGGTGCACTTTGGGGTTTTATTTCAGGTACAATTCTAAAATTGTGTACTAGTTTTTATATCATTTATATTTTACTTTTCTGATGCTAAAAATATCAGCTGTTTCTTATTTAAATACGATACCTTTTATACATGGGTTAAAGCAAAGTGAGCTTATAAAGATTATAAATTTGCAGTTGGACTATCCCTCTATTTGTGCCGAAAAACTCATTAATGGTAATGTGGATTTGGCTTTAGTTCCTGTGGCTGTTATTCCAAAATTAAAAGAGGCTCATATTATTTCTGACTATTGCATAGGTGCTAATGGTGCTGTGGATACGGTTTGTTTGTATTCAGATGTTCCTGTTGAAGAAATTGAAAGTATAGCGTTGGATTATCAATCGCGTACTTCTGTGGCATTGCTTAGAGTTTTATTGAAAGAGTATTGGCAGTTGAATCCTAAATTTATAAATGCTGTAGTTGGTTTTGAAGAAAATATAAAAGGAAATCATGCAGCTTTGGTGATAGGAGATAGAGCTTTTGCTTTAAATACTAAGCATGCCTATATTTATGATTTGTCAGCCATTTGGAAAGAAATGACAGGTTTCCCCTTTGTGTTTGCTGCTTGGGTAGCGAATACAAAACTACCTCAGGATTTTATTATTTCCTTTAATAAAGCCCTTGAAAAAGGATTGAGTAATATTGATAAAGCTTTGGCTTTAGAAGGCGATAGTTATCCGAGTTGTGAAAACCCTGAAGATTATTTAAATAACAAAATTTCTTACAGCTTAGATTCTGAAAAGCAAAAAGGAATGGAACTTTTTTTGAGAAAAATAATTTAGATTTATTTTTTCTTTTTACCCTTTAATTGTTGCTCTTGTTTTTTCTGCATGTCCTCTAATTTCTTTTGAAACTTAGATTTTGGTTTAGCAGGTTTCTTTTTGTTAGCTTCCAATTGCGCCAATATTTCATCTTCATTAATCATTATTTTCATGAAATACTGTTGTGTAAAAGTAAACATGTTTGCTAAGAAATAGTAGTAAGAAAGTCCAGCAGCATAATTGTTGAAGAATCCAAGGAACATGATTGGCATCAGGTACATCATCCATTTCATTTGCGCCATTTGACCAGTTGCCATTGAAGAATTCATCCTTGTGTACAATAAGGTAGAAACGGTCATCAATAAGGTAAATAAACTAATGTGATCACCATAAAAAGGAATCTCAAAACCTAAGTTGTAAATAGAATCGTAAGACGATAAATCGTCTGCCCAAAGAAAACTTTCTTGCCTTAGTTCAATTGAGGCTGGGAAGAAACGGAACATTGCAATGAGTATAGGGAATTGGAATAACATTGGCAAGCAACCTCCCATTGGGTTCACACCTGCTTTTCGATAAAGCCCCATAGTTTCTTGTTGGGCTTTCATTGGATCTTTTCCTTTTAACTTGTCGTTAATTTTATCAATCTCAGGCTTTAGAACTTTCATTTTTGCTTGCGATAAAAATGCTTTATAAGTAAAAGGAGCGAGTCCAATTTTTATAATTAGTGTAAGTAAAAGAATTATGATTCCGTAAGAAGAAAAGTACTTACTTAAAAAATCAAAAATATTAATAATAATATACTGGTTTACCCATCCAAATATTCCCCATCCTAGTGGTACTAATTCTTCAAAACCTGAATTGTAAGCTTTTAAAGTTTTGTAATGATTAGGTCCAAAATAGAATTGAAAACTTAATTGTTCGTCTATTTTATGCTGATAAGGAAGCTCGAATTTAGCAGCTAAATCTTTTATGAATTCTGACCCTTCACTTTTTGTAGAAACTAAGTGAGTTGGCTTTTCAAATCCATCATTAGCAATAAAAATTGCACTAAAGAATTGTTGCTTGAATGCTACCCAATTTAGGCGAGCATTTATTTTGTCCTCATCAGTTGATGTGAAGCTTAAATAATCCCCTTCATTGTCAGCACTATACTGGTACTGAATCCCAGTATACATATCCTGATTAGTTTTGCTTTTCTCGGTTTGTGGTGTTTTCATTTGCCACTCCAGGTTCATGTAATTTATTCCTGATGGAATAAGGCTTTCCATTCCTATAAATTTGATGTCAAAATCAATAAGATAGTCATCAGTAAGTGTATATAAATACTCTACATAATGGCTATCATCAGCCTTTAATTTCATACTTAAAGTGTTACTACTTTGTTCTGCAACAAAGTACAAGTCAGCAGTATTTATGTTGTGTCCTGTAGTAAATTGAAGATTGAAACGAGAACTATCTGCATCAAATAAATCAAGTGCTAACGAATCAAAAGTTTGATATTCTTTTAAAATTACGGATACAATTCTCCCTCCTTTATTAGCAACTGTAATTTTTAGCTTATCATTTTCAATAACTTGAAATTCATTTGTCCCATTTGCAGCTGATGCAAAAACACCATATTTTGTTTTTAGCTCCTCACTAATAACGGAGTTACTAAGTGTAGGAGTCGCAACTGTAGTTTCTGTAAATTGAGTCTCTGTAATTATAGCTTCAGTTAGTGCTGCAACTGGGGCTTGTTCTTGGGGTATATCAGGAAAAAAGAAAGTATTAAATACTATCAAAATGACAGCCATTAACACAAAGCCAATTAGTGAATTTTTATCGTATTTTTTCATTGTATAGCTTGATTATTTGTTATTGATACAGGCATCAATAAATCCGCAAAACAAAGGATGAGGATTAGCGACTGTACTTTTATATTCTGGGTGAAATTGTACGCCAACAAACCAAGGGTGAGTAGGGATTTCTACAATTTCAACTAAATTATTTTTAGAGTTTAATCCTGAGAAAATCATTCCTGATTTTTCAAATTCGGACTTATACTTATTATTGAATTCAAATCTGTGTCTGTGTCGTTCGCTTATCTCAGTGTTTTGGTAGGAATTATATGATTTTGAACCCTTTGTAAGCTGACATTCATAAGCCCCAAGTCTCATAGTTCCTCCTTTTTTGGTTACTGATTTTTGATCTTTCATTAAGTCTATAACAGGAAAAGAAGTTTCTTTATTAGCCTCTACAGAGTTAGCATCTTTATAGCCAAGCACATTTCTTGCATATTCAATTACTGCTGACTGCATTCCTAAACAAATTCCTAAAAAAGGAATATTATTTTCTCTAATATGTTTTATAGCTGTAATTTTACCTTCCATTCCTCTATCTCCAAATCCAGGAGCAACTAAAACTCCCTTTAGTCCAGCCAATTTATCAGTTACATTTTTGTTGCTTATTTCTTCGGCATTTATCCAATTTACTTTTACTTTGCAAGAATTAGTTACTCCTGCATGAATAATTGCTTCTGATATAGATTTGTAGGCATCTTGTAATTGCACATATTTACCTATAAGTCCGATAGTAATTTCTTTTTTAGGATTTTGTAACCCTTCTAAGAAATTGCACCATTGTTCCAATTTTACTTCTGTATTGTCTATTATTCCTAGTTTTCGTAATACCACTTTGTCTAATCCTTCTTTTTGCATCAATAAAGGTACTTCATATATTGATGAGACGTCCATGGATTCTATTACTGCATCTCTCTCTACATTGCAGAAACGAGCTACTTTCTTTTTAATTTCAGATCCTAAAGGATGTTCTGTACGGCATACTAAAATATCAGGTTGTATTCCTGCTTCTAATAAAGTTTTAACAGAATGTTGAGTTGGTTTTGTTTTTAACTCTCCAGCTGCTGCAAGATAAGGGACTAATGTTAAATGGATAAATAATGCAGAATTTTCTAATTCCCATTTAAGCTGTCTTACAGCCTCAATATAAGGTAGAGCTTCAATATCACCCACAGTACCACCAATTTCAGTAATTACAAAATCGTATTTCCCAGTGTTACCTAGTATTTGAATTCTTCTTTTTATCTCATCAGTAATATGAGGTATAATCTGAACTGTCTTACCAAGGTAATCTCCTTTTCTTTCTTTTTGAATAACGGTCTGGTAAATTCTGCCTGTAGTCACATTGTTAGCTTGTGAGGTTGAATTATTTAAAAACCGCTCGTAATGTCCTAAGTCCAAATCTGTTTCTGCACCATCATCAGTTACATAACATTCACCATGTTCATATGGATTCATTGTCCCCGGGTCTACATTAATGTAGGGGTCTAATTTTTGAATGGTTACAGAATATCCTCTAGCAGTTAACAACTTACCTAAAGATGCTGAAATGATTCCTTTACCTAATGATGAGGTTACTCCACCAGTCACGAAAATATATTTTGTAGGAAATTTACTCACAGTTTACAGTAGTTTTTGTTTTTGCAAAAATACTATTTGTTACTGATTATTCTTTTATTGATAAAATTTTTATTAAAATTTTTTAAAAATCAGCTAAGTAATTTAGAATGTGATGCTTGCACCAAAACTTGGCATGAGTGGTAATTGATTCACTCTTTCGTACTTTACACGGTTAAAATAAAAGATATTTTCTCGGTTATAAGCATTTGTTACTGATAGAGTCATGTCAAGTTCGGAGTTCTTGTTTAGCTTAATGCTTTTAGAAATTGAAGCGTCTAACCTGTGGTAGTAAGGCAGTCTTCCCTCATTAAGTTCCGCATACTCAATTCCTAACTCTCCATTTGTACTTGTGTAGTCCGTATTTATACCTTCAGAAAAAGTTAGGTTTTCGTAAAAACCTTGAGTTTGAGTGAATGGGAAACCTGAACCTAAATTCCATCTCATATCTGCTTTCCAACTGTCATTTTTCCCGAATTTGTAAGAAGTAACAAAATTCATATTATGTCTTCTGTCAAAGTGTGGGTTATATGTTTTTTCTCCATCATTCCTTGTGATAATACCAATAGAGTATACCGCCCAGATATATAATTTTTTACTTTTAAACTTAAGTAAAGCATCAACTCCTTTTGCAACTCCATTTTCAATAATAAATTCATCATCTGCATTGGAAGTCATATTTCGGTTGATGTTTGTTAGTTGAGTAAAGTCTTTAATATATCCTTCTATTTGAAAATCAATTCTTCTGCTAATATCATACTCAACTCCAGCAATCAAGTGTCTTGCCTTTTGGAACTTGTTTTTGTAAGGATTCCCATCTGCTTGGTCAGGAATTTCTTCAGGAGAAGAGATGATTCCAGAGAACAAATTCACAACATCTCTGTCGGAAGTTGTACTTAATATGTTTTGTGAATAATACCCTGATGACACTTTAAATCGTAAACGGTCACTGGCAATATATTTCATTCCTAATCTTGGTTCAGGCGATACGCCAAGTGTGTATTTTTGCAAGCGAAATCCAGGTTCAATAATAAAACGAGTTGTATTAAATTGGTAATTAATATAAGCTGAGAACTCTGAAGTATTTTCCTTTTGTTCAATTTTAGAATTTACAGAATTATAGGTAGTAAAATCAGTTGAGAATCCATGAATATCAAATCCATATTTTATTTTTCCTTTAGGTTGAAAATAAGTAAAATCAAATCCCATATTAAATCCATCTATTCCACTTTTTCTTAAGGGTGAAGCTTCTTCATCTAAAGAAATATCATAAGATGAATATGCGAAATTACCCTCAATTAAAACAGGAGAGTTCCCCGGAATTAGAATAAATTCTGAGCCGATACCTTGTGAAGTCCAATTGAGTTCTGAAATGTCTTCATAATCTACTTTATCCTGAAAATTAAAACCAAAAACATTTATCTTACTTCCATTGTTTCCGTGTAATGAGAATTTTCCATATAAATCTGTGTAAGAATATGGTAAGCCTTTATCGTCAAAATACAAGATAGGTTCTTTATAAAGTATCTCCGAACTTTTATCCAAATAAGAGGTTTTTCCAGAAAAAACAAATGATGATTTTCCATTGCCTAAAAGTGGTCCTTCAACAAAAAGTTTTGATCCAAAAGTATTAGCCGATACTTTTCCTCCAAATTCTTTTTTATTTCCATCTATGGTTTTTATATCCATTATGGAAGAGATTCTACCACCATATTCTGCACTAAATCCACCTGTATACACATCTGTATTTCTGATGATATCAGTATCGAAAACTGAGAATAATCCAATAGAATGAAAAGGACTATAAATAGTCATGCCATCAAGTAAAACTTTATTTTGTATTGGTGAACCTCCTCTTATATAGAGTTGCCCTCCTTGGTCACCTGTAAAAACGACTCCAGGGATTACTTGCATATATTGAGCTAAGTCCGGCTCTCCACCAATGTTAGGAATCATTTCCATATCTTGCTTGGTAATTTTAATAGCAGCTGCCTTTACTTCTGTTTTCATTTCAGATCTTTCAGCTGAAATTCTTACCTCATTTAGTTTTACACTAGATTCTGATATCTCAAGATTTTGTGTAATTACTTTTCCTTTTTTTAAAGTAATGTTTACCGTTGAGGTATCATAACCGATATAGGTAACCATTAAGGTGTAGTCACCAACTAATACCTTGGATATATTATACATTCCATTGATGTCAGTTGAAGCTCCAATAGTTGTTCCTTTTAGAATTACATTACAAAACATGATCGGTTCAGCACTATTTTTGTCATATACAAATCCTCTGATGTTTCCTGTTTGAGAATAAGCTATTGTAGTAAATAAAGAAATTGAAAGTAAAAGTAAAAATTTGCGCATTTTTGAAAAAATTAGTCCGCAAATATAACTAAATAAAGGAAGCAATATTATGAATGCAGAATTTTGAAAATGAACTCTTTTAAAAGGCCATCATGTGTAGTACTTTTGTTGTTTACTCCTTTGCTCTTAAGGTCATACTCTTTTAGGTATTCAAAAATATAAAACAACTGTCGTTTACTATAATGCTGTGCTGCAGTTTGGTATTGACTAACAAAAAAAGGATTTACTTTTAGTGCACTAGCAGCAAATTTTGGGCTTTTATCTTCCAGAAAATGATATACCATTATTTTCTGAAAATAGGAATATAAAGCGCCAAGCGTTGGAACAATATGATGATCCTTTGGATTGGCTGCAAAATGATTAATTATTTTATTCGCTTTTAAAACATCCTTTTTCCCCAATGCATTTTGTAATTCAAAAATATTATAGTCTTTACTTATTCCAATATGATACTCAATAAGTGTTGTGGTAATTTGTTCGTCCTTTTGTACAACTAACATGAGTTTCTCTAATTCATTAGTAATTTTGGATAAATCAGTACCAATGTATTCTGCTAGTACAGCAGTTGCACTATTGTCAATCTTAAATCCGCTTTCTGTTATATAGGTATTTATCCAAGCAGGGATTTTATTGTCATATAATTTTTTACTTTCAAAAACAACACATTTTGAGGCTAGGGATTTTCCGAATTTCTTGCGTTTGTCAACTGATTTTCCTTTATAGCAAATCACCAAAAGGGTTGAGGGCTGTACATTTTCTAGGTACGTGTCCAAAACATCAATATCTTTTAAGTGTTGCGCTTCTCTAACAATTACTACTCTTTTATAGGAACCAAAAGGAAATTGTTTTGCCTCCCCAATTACTTGTGTTGTTTCAATTTCTTTTCCGTAAAGGATTACTTGGTTGAATTCTTGCTCCTCAGTTGAGAGTACATTCTTTGCAAAAGCATTAGCTAATTTATCAATATAATAAGGTTCTTCCCCCATTAAAAAATAGACAGGTTGTAAATCTTTATTTGTTATTGATGATATGATTTCTTTATAATTCACTTATTTTGTGGATATGAATATGCCTCAATTAAATTTGCCGAATGCAGTCCTCAAAACTAAATTAGTTGAAGGGACTACACAAGTTTTTGACGCAGTAAGAAAAAAATATTTAGTTTTAACTCCTGAAGAATGGGTGAGACAGCACTTTATCCATTATTTAAATCTAGAAAAAAACTATCCCTTAGGGCTGATGGGAGTGGAAAAATTGGTAAAATATAATGGCATGCACACTAGAGCTGATATTGTATTGTATACTTCTGAAGGAAAGCCAAATATGATAGTTGAGTGTAAGGCTCCAAAGGTAAAGATTACGCAAGATGCGTTTAATCAGATTGCAAAATATAATTTCAAATTGAGAGTAGATTTTTTAGTAGTAACCAACGGGATGCAACATTTTTGTTGCGCTATGGATTATGAAAACAACAAGATTACTTTTTTGGAGGAAGTTCCTAGTTATTAGCATATTTTTTTTCATAGCTACAGCAAATACTAAGCCAAGACATATTCCCAAACATATATATCGAAAACCACTCTAAATGCTATACCGAGGCATAATCCAACTTCAATATAATATTCAGATTCTTTTTTAGATTTTTCTTCTTCTTCTTCTTCTTCTTTCATTTTGTAAAGATATTTATATTGTCTAAGTCTCATCATTTTTTGATGACCAACAACTACTGTTGAAATTCTAGGATCTAAAGCCTAACTCTTTAGTTCGTTTCTGTATAAGTCTTGCTCACTTTGGGCAGGATTTTTTTGTGCAAATTTCTAAGCTTTAGCTTGGTAGGTTTCCTTATTTTCGCCACTTTAAAAAATAGAGACAATGAAATCAGCATTTAAATTTATTACATCAAGTCAAGGAAGTGTAAAGGACGATATTTTATCAGGATTTACGGTGGCTTTAGCCTTAGTACCTGAGGCAGTAGCTTTTGCTTTTGTGGCAGGAATATCACCAATTATTGGCTTATATGGTGCCTTTATGATGGGATTGGTTACTGCTATTTTTGGTGGAAGACCAGGTATGATTTCAGGAGCAACTGGAGCCTTGGCGGTCGTGATGGTTAGTTTAGTAAAACAAGGAAATGCTATGGGTCCTGAAGGCGCTATGATGGGACTTCAGTTTTTATTTGCTACCTTAATTTTAACTGGAATATTCCAAGTTCTTGCTGGAGTATTTAAAATGGGAAAATTTGTAAGAATGATACCTCATTCGGTAATGATGGGTTTTGTAAATGGTTTAGCAATCGTAATTTTTACTTCTCAGTTAGGAATGTTTCAAAGTCAAGGTGCTTGGCTTGAAGGAGGAGCGATGTTTACTATGTTGGGCTTAGTAGCATTAACTATGGGTATTATGTATTTCTTGCCAAAAATTACAAAGAATATTCCAGAAGCCTTAGTAGCAATTATTGTTGTTTCACTTATTGTTATCTTTGGAAATATTGATACACAAACCGTAAAATCCTTTATTATTGAAGGAGGAGGAGAAGGAATTAAAGCAGGATTGCCAACTTTTAATGTGCCAATTATAGCTCTTAATTTAGAGACTCTAGCATTTATTGCTCCTTATGCATTAATCTTGGCGGCAATTGGTTTAATTGAATCGTTAATGACCCTTAATTTAATTGATGAATTAACTGAAACTCACGGGAATGGAAATAAAGAATGTGTTGCGCAAGGTTCTGCTAATATTCTTAATGGTTTTTTTGGTGGTATGGGTGGTTGTGCTATGATTGGTCAATCAATAATTAATATTAAATCAGGAGGTAGAGGAAGGCTTTCAGGAATAACAGCAGCATTAGCATTATTGATATTTATCTTGTTTGCTTCTGCTTATATTGAAATGATTCCTATTGCTGCCTTAGTGGGAGTAATGTTTATGGTAGTAATTGGTACTTTTGCTTGGAATACTTTTAAAATTTGGAATAAAGTTCCTCTTTCGGATGTCTTAGTAATTGCTTTAGTTACTATTCTAACGGTAGTATTTGACTTAGCTATTGCTGTTATTTCAGGTGTTATCGTTTCTGCCTTAGTTTTTGCATGGGAAAATGCTTTGATGATTAGAGCTAGAAAACATACGGATGAACACGGAATAAAACATTATGAATTATTTGGTCCTGTTTTCTTTGGCTCTATTGAATTGTTCAACTCAAAGTTTGATGTGAAAAACGACCCTAAGGAAGTAGTGATTGATTTTGCAGAAAGTAGAGTAGTAGATCAATCAGCTATTGAAGCGTTAAATAAATTGGCTGAGCGTTACCAAAAAAATGGGAAAACTATTCACTTGCGTCATCTTTCTGCTGATTGTGTAAAGCTGATTAAAAGAGCAGAGAAGATATGTGATGTAAATGTATTGGAAGATCCTGATTATTTTGTTGCAATTGATGATTACAGGCAAGCATTAGCGAAAATATAAACATAAAAAGCCCACTGTTAAGTGGGCTTTTTATTTTTTAATTTGAAACTATAGTTATGCGTTTTGCTTTCTTATTAAGTTAAGTGCCGACCCTGCTTTAAACCAGTCAATTTGTGCTTTGTTATAAGTGTGGCTCAACATAATAGTGTCAGTTGTTCCGTTAGCATGAACTGTTTCTAAAGTTAATTGTTTCTCTTCTTCAAATGCATTCAAATCTGTAAAGTTGAAGGTATCATCTTCTTTTATCAAATCATAATCTGATTCATTGACAAAAGTAAGTCCTAACATCCCTTGTTTCTTTAGGTTTGTTTCATGAATACGCGCAAATGACTTTACAATAACTGCCATTACACCAAGATGTCTTGGTTCCATTGCGGCATGTTCTCTTGATGAACCTTCCCCATAATTATGGTCACCAACTACAATTGAAGTAATGCCTGCAGCTTTATATCCTCTGGCTACATTAGGTACTTCATCCGTATTTCCATCTAACTGACTAACCACTGCATTTGTATTTCCACCAAAAGCATTTACAGCACCAATTAAGCAATTGTTAGATATGTTATCCAAGTGACCTCTGTATCTTAACCATGGTCCTGCCATAGAAATATGGTCAGTAGTACATTTTCCTTCTGCTTTTATCAAAAGTTTTGCTCCAGTAATATTTTCTTCATTCCAAGGCGTGAAGGGTTTTAGTAATTGCAATCTGCTTGATTCAGTATTTATAACTATTTTAATTCCACTTCCATCTTCAGCTGGAGCTTGATATCCATTATCTTCCACTGCAAATCCTTTAGATGGTAATTCCGTTCCATGAGGTTCAGATAATCTTACCTTTTCACCATTTTGATTAGTTAGTGTGTCAGTTATAGGGTTGAAATCCAATCTTCCTGAAATTGCAATTGCGGCTACCATTTCTGGTGAACCAACAAATGCATGTGTATTTGGATTTCCATCTGCACGCTTAGCAAAGTTTCTGTTAAAGGAATGAACAATTGTATTTTTCTCTTGTTTATTAGCTCCTTCTCTATCCCATTGCCCGATACATGGTCCGCAAGCATTAGTAAATATCTTAGTCGTTTCAAATTTCATAAACGAATCCATCAATCCATCTCTTTCGGCCGTAAAGCGTACTTGCTCCGAACCAGGATTAATTCCTAATGTTGCTTTGGGTTTAAGTCCCTTACTTACTGCATCTTCAACAATTGAAGCTGCCCTAGTTAAATCCTCATAAGATGAGTTCGTACACGAGCCAATCAACGCCCACTCTACATCTAAAGGCCAATCATTTTTCACTGCTTTTTCTTTCATGTCAGAAACTGGAGTTGCTAAATCTGGAGTGAATGGTCCGTTTAAATGAGGCGTTAATTCCGATAAATTAATTTCAATAACTTGGTCAAAATAGTGTTCAGGATTTTCGTATACTTCTATGTCTCCTGTTAAGTGTTCTTTAATTTCGTTTGCAGCATTAGCTACATCATCTCTATCAGTTGCTCTTAGATATCTTTCAATGCTTTTATCATACCCAAAAGTTGAAGTAGTAGCTCCAATTTCAGCTCCCATATTACAAATTGTTCCTTTTCCTGTTGCAGATAGAGATGTTGCTCCTTCACCAAAATATTCAACAATAGCACCAGTACCTCCTTTTACTGTAAGTATACCTGCAACTTTTAAAATTACATCCTTAGCTGATGCCCAACCGCTTAATTTTCCAACTAGTTTAATTCCAATTAATTTAGGAAATTTTAGTTCCCAAGGCATTCCTGCCATTACATCAACAGCATCAGCTCCACCAACACCAATAGCTACCATTCCAAGTCCTCCAGCATTTACTGTGTGTGAATCGGTACCTATCATCATTCCACCAGGAAAAGCATAGTTTTCTAATACTACTTGATGGATAATTCCTGCTCCAGGTTTCCAGAAACCAATTCCGTATTTATTACATACAGAACTTAAAAAGTTGAATACTTCATTATTAGTATTTAGGCTTTCCTGTAAATCTTTATCTGCTCCTAATTTAGCCAATATTAAATGATCGGCGTGTGCTGTGGAAGGTACGGCTACTTTATCTTTTCCCGCTTGCATGAATTGAAGAAGTGCCATTTGTGCAGTTGCATCTTGCATAGCTACTCTATCTGGGGCAAAGTCTACATAATCTTCTCCTCTTTTAAATGCTGTTTCAGCATTACCGTTCCAAAGATGAGTATAAAGTATTTTTTCAGAAAGAGTTAAAGGTTTATTAGTTGCTTTTCTTGCAGCTTCAACTGCTGAAGGGTACTTTTTGTACACCTTTTTAATCATATTAATGTCAAATGCCATGATCTATTTTTGGTTTTAATTAGGATTGCAAATATAATAATTTGCATTTTATTTCTCTTGAAAATAGGGGGGATATTAAGTCCTTAAAATTGGGTAATAAAAAAGCCAAACGGTTAGGTTCGGCTTTTAATTATTTGTTTGAATTTACTTATTCAGCAATAACAGTGTAAGCTACATTTACGCTAACCATTCTGTGTAATCTTACTTCCGCCTCATATTTTCCTAATTCTTTTACTTTAGGGAGTTTTACAAAACTGGCATCAATTGTGTGTCCTAATGCTTGTAAAGCATCAGTAAATTGTACTGTTTTTATAGAGCCAAATAATTTAGTTCCACCATCAGCAACCTTACCTTTTAATATAATTTCTAATTTAGGTAATGCTTCTGCAATTTTATTTGCTTTTGTAATTTCAGTTTCTTCTTTTTTCGCTTGTTGTTTTAAATTTTCGTTTAAAACTTTCACGGCTGATTCAGTAGCTAAAATTCCTAATCCTTTTGGGATAAGAAAGTTTCTTCCGTAACCATTTTTTACTGAGACGATTTCATTTTTGAAACCTAATTTCTCAACATTTTCTTGTAATATAATATCCATGTTTCCTTAAGTTTTATGATTATTTTAAATTATCAGCTACATATGGTAAAAGAGCTATTTGTCTTGCTCTTTTTACTGATACAGCTAATCTTCTTTGGAATTTTAATGAGTTACCAGTAATCCTTCTTGGTAAAATTTTTCCTTGCTCATTCAAAAAACGCATTAGAAATTCAGGATCTTTATAGTCAATATAATCTATTCCCATTTTTTTGAAACGGCAATATTTGTTTTGTTGTCTTAATTCAATATCTACTGGAGATAAGTATTTGATGTCTGTTTTATTTCCCATGATTATTCACCTTTTGCGTTAGTACTTAATTTCTTTTTTCTTCTGTCAGCATATGCTAAAGCAAATTTCTCTAATTTTACTGTTTGCCATCTGATAACACGCTCGTCTCTTTTGAACTCAACTTCAAAGTCGTTAATAACTTGTCCATCAGCTTGAAACTCAATTAGGTAATAAAAACCTGTTTTTTTCTTTTGGATTGTGTACTTTAATTTCTTCAATCCCCAATTTTCTTCATTGGTAATTTTACCTTTGTTGGCCTTAATGTGGTCAACAAATTTCTTTACTGTTTCCTTTACCTGATCTTCAGATAAAACGGGATTCATAATGAAAACAGTTTCGTAAGTAGTCATCTTTTGTTTGTTTTAGTTAATATTTTACGGGCGGCAAATTTAGTAAAAAGATTCAATTCTACATAATTAGAGCAGTTTTTTAATTTGATTAAATATCTGCTTGCTATTTTGTAAGAAATGTTAGTTTTGTATTTCGTATTTTAAATTTAATAAAATGAGTGATTTTATCGTATCTGCTAGAAAGTATAGGCCATCAACTTTTAATGCTGTTGTTGGTCAAAATTCAATTACTTCCACTTTAAAAAATGCGATTAAAAGCAATCAGTTAGCTCAGTCATTTTTATTTTGTGGTCCTAGAGGTGTAGGTAAAACATCTTGTGCTCGTATTTTAGCAAAAACAATCAATTGCGAAAATATATCCGAGAATATTGAAGCCTGTAACGAATGTGTGAGTTGCAAATCATTCAATGAAAATGCATCGTTTAACGTACATGAACTTGATGCAGCATCCAATAATTCTGTTGATGATATTAGAAGATTAGTTGATCAAGTTCGTTTTGCACCTCAAATAGGAGAATATAACATTTATATTATTGATGAGGTGCATATGTTATCAACTCAAGCATTTAATGCTTTTTTGAAAACTTTAGAAGAACCACCAAAACATGCTAAGTTTATTTTAGCTACTACTGAAAAACATAAAATTATTCCAACTATTTTATCAAGGTGTCAAATTTTTGATTTTAAAAGAGTGGGAGTGAATGATATTTCTAATCATTTGGCATTTGTTGCTAAAAGTGAAGGAATTACAGCTGAGCAAGAAGCCCTTCATTTAATTGCTCAAAAATCAGATGGTTCATTGCGTGATTCATTATCGCTGTTTGATAGATTGATTAGTTTCTCGGAAAAAGAACTTTCTTATCAAAGTGTGATTGAGCATTTAAATATCTTGGATTATGAATATTATTTTAAAGTTACTGCTGCACTTTTAAAAAACGATATTAATTTACTTTTACTTCTGTTCAATGAAATACTGGACAATGGATTTGATGGGCATCATTTCATTATTGGTTTGTCTGAACATTTAAGAGATATTTTGGTTGCTAAGGACGAAAGTACACTTCAGTTATTAGATAAAGGGGAGGCTTTACAGCAAAGGTATCTTGAGCAGTCAAAGTTGTGTGAGTTAAGCTTTTTAATACCTGCTTTAAGTTTATGTAACGAATGTGATATGCAGTACAAGCAGTCTAACAATAAACGACTTTTAGTTGAGTTGTCGTTAATGCGAATTTCATCTATATTACATCAAATGGCTGAAAAAAAAAGCCATAAAAGTTTCGTAGTTTCCTTAAATGACCAAAAAAAGCAGGTTTCTGTTGAAAAAGTAACTGAAATAGATGAAAAAATTGAAAAAGCGACCGAAAGTCACAAGAAGCCCGAAATTGAAAGTAATAGTGAAATAGCGGATCTTACTCCTAAATCAATTCCCAGAATTTCTTTGTCGTCCAAAAAGAAGTCCAAGACTATATCCATAACTGCAGCTTTTAAGCAGATGAATGAAAAGAAAGATGTTGAAGAAGAAATTGATATTTCAAAACTCAGGAATGCTGATTTTTCAGCAACAAGAATGCTGGAAACTTGGAAAGAGGTAATTGCATTTGTAAAACAAATGGGAAAATCTAATTTAGGAATTACATTGGGTGTTTTTCTGCCAGAACTAAAAGATAATCATGTAATTGAATTGCCTTTGAGTAATCATTCTCAAGTTGAAATGTTACTAGAAGAAAAATACATGATTTTGGAGTTTCTAAGAAATAAATTAGAGAATGATTATATTGAAATAACAACCAAGGTAATTAAAGGAGGGGAAAGTAATATCCCTTACACAAATAAAGATAAATTTGCCAAAATGATGGAACAAAACCCTCATTTGGAAACTTTAAGAATGAAGCTTGGACTTGATCCTGATTATTAACTGAAAATAAATGAATATGAAACCAAAACAAATTTTAACCATTGTGCTAATAGTAGCAGCAGGAATCTATTTCGCAATAAATGCAAAAGAACAAATGAATAAAATTGAAAATAATTATGAAACGGCCGCCAATGATCCGTTAAATGCAAGAATATACACTTTAGATAATGGCCTTAAAGTGTATTTGACAGCTTATGCTGATGCGCCTAGAGTACAGACAAATATTGCTATTCGTGCTGGAAGTAAAAATGATCCTGCTGATGCTACAGGTTTGGCACATTATTTGGAGCATATGTTATTTAAAGGTACTGATATTTATGGTTCTTTAGATTTTGAGAAAGAAGCACCAATGTTGGACAAGATTGAAGCGCTTTATGAAGAGTATCGCACCATTGATATGGATGATACTGATAATAGAGAAAGAGTTTGGAGGCAAATTGATTCTGTTTCCGGTGAGGCTGCAAAATTTGCTATTGCTAACGAGTATGATAAAATGGTAAGTGGTTTAGGGGCTAAGGGAACGAATGCTTACACTTCTAATGAGAAAACAGTTTATATTAATGATATCCCATCTAACCAAATTGAGAAATGGTTAAAGTTAGAAGTTGAGCGTTTTCGTTATCCTGTTTTTAGATTGTTTCATACTGAGTTAGAGGCAGTATATGAAGAAAAAAATAGAGGATTGGATAATGATGGAAGTAAAATGTTTGAAGCTCTTTTTGATGGTTTGTTCCCAACACACCAGTATGGACAACAAACTACAATTGGTACAATTGAGCATTTAAAGAATCCTTCTTTAACTGAAATAAGAAAATATTTTAATAAATATTATGTACCAAATAATATGGCAATTTGTATGTCAGGTGATTTTGATTATGATGAAACAATTATTTTGATTAATAAATATTGGGGAACTTTTGAAAGAAAAGATGATCCTACTTTTGAAGTAATTCAAGAAGCGCCAATTACGGCACCAGTTTACAGTGAAGTGTATGGCCCGGAAGCAGAGCGTTTATTTTTAGGCTTTCGTTTTGAAGGAGCGAATACTGAAGATGCTAAAATGTTGACTATGGTGGATATGGTACTTTCTAATTCGGCAGCAGGCCTTATTGATTTGAACTTAAATCAAGCACAAGAATTAATTGGTGGTGGTTGTTTTCCTTATATTTTAGAAGATTATTCTATGCATGGTTTTTATGGTAGTCCAAAACAAGGGCAAACTTTAGAACAGGTGAAGGATTTATTATTAGCACAAATTGAAGAAGTTAAATCTGGTAATTTCCCTGATTGGTTGGTGGGGGCTATTATTTCTGATTTGAAATTAAATCAACTTAAGAAGTTAGAGAGTAATAGTGGTAGAGCAAACGAATTTATTGATGCTTTTACTTTGGGAGTGTCTTGGGAGGATCATCAGAATGAAATGGATGAATTAGGAAAAGTAACTAAGCAAGAGATTATTGATTTTGCAAATGCAAAGTATGCTGATAATTATATAGTAGTGTATAAAAGAAATGGTGAGGATAAATCAGTATTAAAAGTAACTAAGCCAGCTATCACTCCAGTGTCGGTTAATCGTGAGGATCAATCGGAATTTTTAGTGAGTTTATTAGCTGAAGAGGTGGCTGATATTGAGCCAGTTTTCTTAGATTTTGAAAATGATATTGAAAAAACTACTGTAGGTGATGTTTCATTAATCTATAAAGAGAATACTGAAAACGAAAGATTCAAATTGAACTATATCTTAGATATGGGGAGTGACCATGACAACAGGTTAAAATTAGCAGTTGATTATTTAAAATATTTAGGAACAGCTGAAATGTCTCCTGCTCAAAAAGAAGAAGAATTTTATAAGTTAGGTTGTGAGCTTTCAGTAAATTGTAGTGCTGAGAAGATTCAAGTTACTTTAAGCGGACTATCAGATAATTTTAATGAATCAGTAGAGCTTTTTGAAACAATACTAGCAGGTGCAGTTGCTGATGAAGAGGCTTTGGCTGAATTAAAAATGAGTATTCTCAAAAAGAGAGCTGATGCCAAACTTGACAAACAAGTTATCCTTTGGAGAGCAATGGGTAATTATGCTAAGTATGGAGTTAATTCATCTTTTATGAATATTCTTTCAGAAGAAGAATTAGGTAATGTTTCATCATCTGAGTTATTGGACTTAATACATAACTTAACTTCTTACGAGCATAGAATACTCTATTATGGGCCTGATGAAATGGTAGCTGTTGAGGATAGATTAACAGCTTTGCACACGACTAATACTGAGCTGAAAGCAATTCCTGCTAAAAAAGAATTTGTTGAAAATAATATGGACAAGCCTTTAGTGTATGTTGTGGATTATGACATGAAACAAGCTGAGGTTATGATGTTGGCTAAAGGAGATAAATTGAATATTGATGAGTATGCTATTATCAAATATCACAATGAATATTTTGGTGGCGGAATGAGTTCTATTGTATTTCAGGAAATGAGAGAATCTAAAGCTTTAGCTTATTCGGTGTATAGTACTTATACTATCCCATCTGACAAAGATGATTCGCATTACTTAATGAGTTATATTGGTACGCAAGCTGATAAATTAGCTGATGCAATGGTTGGGATGACTGAATTATTAGATGTTATGCCAGAAGCTGAAGCAAATATGAATAATGCTAAAGAGGGTATAGAACAAAAAATAAGAACAGAAAGATTAACAAAATCAAGAGTACTTTCAGAATATGAAAATGCACAAAAATTAGGCGTTGATTATGACCTTAGAAAGGATGTTTATAAGGGAGTTGAAAATTTTGATATGTCAAGTTTAAGAGATTTCCATAATTCACATATTGCTAGTGGAAATAGGGTAGTTATGGTACTTGGTGCTAAGGACGATTTGGACTTAGAAGTGTTAAAACAATATGGTGAAATAAAACACTTAACTTTAAAAGATGTATTTGGTTACTAATTTTAAGTTGATGAACTTTAAAAATTTAGAAAAATAATAGAATAATGAGCAGTCAGAAGTCAAAGATAATTTACACAAAAACGGATGAAGCTCCTATGTTGGCTACTCATTCATTATTACCAATAATCAATGCTTTTGCAGCACATGCGGATGTCGAAATTGAAACAAAAGACATTTCATTGGCAGCAAGAGTTTTATCTGCTTTTCCCACTTACTTACAGGAAAATCAAAGAGTAGATGATGCTTTACAGGAGTTGGGCGAATTGGTAAAAAAGCCAGAAGCAAACATTATAAAATTGCCAAATATTAGCGCATCAGTTCCTCAATTGGAAGCTGTTATTCAGGAATTACAAGGCAAGGGATATGCTATTCCTTCTTACCCTAATGCACCTAAGAATGATAATGATGAACAAATAAAATTACGCTACGATAAGATTAAAGGTTCAGCTGTAAACCCTGTATTAAGAGAAGGTAATTCTGATAGAAGAGCTCCAAAAGCAGTAAAGAATTATGCAAAAGTTAATCCTCATTCTATGGGAGTTTGGTCAGCTGATTCTAATTCGCATGTTGCAACAATGCAGTCTGGTGATTTTTATCACAATGAAAAGTCAGTTTGTGTTGAAAAGGCTACTGATGTTAAGATTGAACTCTTTAGTCATGACGGAAGAGTTGCAACATTAAAGGCAAGTACTCCATTGTTAGCAAAAGAGATAATTGATACTACTATTATGTCCAAAAAAGCTTTGTTGGCCTTTTTGGAAGCTGAGATAAAAGAAGCTAAAGAACAAGGGGTTTTATTGTCCTTACACTTGAAAGCAACTATGATGAAGGTTTCTGACCCAATTATTTTTGCTCATGTTGTGCATATTTTCTTTAAGGACTTAGTTGCAAAGCATGAAAATACTTTTAAGCAATTAGGAGTAGATTTTAAAAATGGATTTGGAGATTTAATTGCAAAATTAAAAAATACTTCATCAGAAAAAAGAGCTGAGGTGGAAAAGGATATTGCTTTAGCATTTGAAAATAACGCAAATATTGCAATGGTAGATTCTGACAATGGAATTACTAATTTACATGTTCCTTCTGATGTTATTATTGATGCTTCAATGCCAGCAATGATAAGAACTTCTGGTCAAATGTGGAATAATGACAATAAAACCGAAGATACAAAAGCAATAATTCCTGATAGTTCCTATGCTAGTGTTTATAGTGCAACTATTGATTTCTGTAAAAAGCATGGTGCTTTTGATCCTTCAACTATGGGTACAGTTCCTAATGTTGGTTTGATGGCACAAAAAGCGGAAGAATATGGTTCACATGATAAAACATTTGAAATTCAAACGGATGGTATTGTAAAAGTTACTGATAATTTAGGAAATGTGTTGTTAGAGCATATTGTTGAAAAGGGAGATATTTGGAGAATGTGCCAAACAAAAGATGAGCCAATTAAGGATTGGGTAAAGCTTGCAGTAAATAGAGCTAAAGCAACAGCCTGGCCAACTATTTTTTGGCTGGATACTGAAAGATCACATGACGCAGCAGTTATTAAAAAAGTAAATGAATATCTGCAATTACATGATACTGATGGTTTGGATATTCAAATTCTTTCTCAAGAAGAGGCAACACAGTTTACATTGGATAGAGTAAGGAGAGGGGAGAATACTATTTCTGTAACAGGAAATGTGTTAAGGGATTATTTAACTGATTTATTTCCAATTTTAGAATTGGGTACTTCCGCAAAAATGCTTTCAATCGTTCCGTTAATGAATGGTGGAGGTTTATTTGAGACGGGTGCTGGTGGTTCTGCTCCAAAGCATGTTCAGCAATTCACTAAAGAAGGACATTTAAGATGGGATTCGCTTGGAGAGTTTATGGCAATTGTTGTTTCTTTAGAACATCTTGCACAGGTGAATGGAAATTCTAAAGCAAAAATTCTTGCTGACACTTTAGATGCCGCAATTGAGGATGTATTGAAAAATGGAAAATCTCCAATGCGTAAAGTAGGAGAGTTGGACAATAGAGGTTCTCATTTTTATTTAGCAATGTATTGGGCTAATGAATTAGCTAACCAAACTGAAGATGCTACTTTAAAAGCTGTTTTTGAGAAAGTTCTTTCTGATATGAAATCTATGGAAAATGAAATTGTTAGCGAGCTTAATAATGCACAAGGTTCAGCTCAGGATGTGAAAGGGTACTACTTGCCAGATACGGAAACTGCTTTTGTAGCTATGCGACCAAGTATGACTTTGAATGCAATTATAGATAATATATAGATAAGCTGCTTAATTCTTTTCCAAGGAGATTAGATAAAATTTCAATCTTTCTTATAAACTTGATGCAATAAATTGATAAGTACGCTTTGAAGCATCACTGTCATCATATTTATTATACATTTTTTTAATTACGTTATAATCCAATACACTTTCCTTTAAAGCGTTAGGTTCTTTAAAAAACAATTCTAATTTTTCATAAAATCCTTTGAAATCATAAGCCTTATTGCCTGGGGTTACGCTATCGTACTTATCATACATTGAACGATCCTTGGTTAAATAATCATCTTTATCATAAGGATAAAACAATACGGGTTTATCCGTTAATAAGAAATCAAAGAAAATAGACGAATAATCCGTGATTAACAAATCAACTTTTGAAAATAACGGATAAATGTCACTTTCATTATCTAATACTCTAATATGACTACATTTCTCTTTCATTGCCATAGAATAATCATGTCTGTGTAATTTAATAAGAAAAGTAGTGTCATTCTTTTTTAATAAATCATTCAATCGTGCCCACTCAATAGGAGTTTTTCTGTCAAAACGATTTGTATCACGGAAAGTAGGTGCGTATAAAATTGTCTTCTTAGTAGTTAAAGATTCAATAATGTTATGTTCAGATGCCAAATGCTTAGCATACAAAGTAGGGTTAGAAATAATATCATTTCTAGGGTAACCTGTAACTTCAATTTTTTCACAACCAAAAGCAGAATTGAAATATCCTTTTACTTTTTCGGATGTAGCAATCATCAAATCTGCTACCACAAACCATTCCGGCATTATCATTCGTACAAAATAACGTTTTAGCCCCCAGGTATGATTACCTAAGTAAAAGGCATTATTCTTAACTGTTATATCTCTATCAATAGTTTTTAAAGGAGATCCGTGCCATAAACTTACCTTAAAAGCTCCCCCAGAAGTCCAATGGTTAATGCAACTAGTTCTGGAGTCGTATATATATACTTTGGAGGAAATACTTAACCATATTCCCATTATACTATATTTATAATAGGCCTTAAGTCCATCATTGCGTAAGCCTTCTGCCAAAGCCTTATTCTTTGTTATCCAATATGAATTAATTTCTTTTTTTGATGAACAATATAAAAATAGATATTTAGCATTGTCACTAAAGCTCATCCCAACTCCCGATCCAAAAATCCAATTTCTCTTATTTCTTGGCATAAGATGTAATAAGCAATAAATAGGAAATATTAAAAGACTTACTAACTTAGGTAAGTACTTAATACTTTTAGAATTTGATATTCCAACTATATAGTTTTCCATGCTATTTTCAATCTTTCAATTCAATATAAACTAATTTTTCTAACCTTCAAACCTCTTTACTAAATCTGATAAGAATGAATTTATTTGCAAAATATTAATAATTAATCATCTAAAATAGATCTTAATTTAGAGGAAGATATTCCTTTAGTTCTAGGTAAGTATATAACTTCACAAAAAACTTTTAATTCATCAAAAATCCCTTCCCAATCATCCCCCATTACAAAAATGTCAATATTATTACCTTGAATATCAGTTACTTTCTGATCCCAATTATTTTCAGGAATCACCTTGCCAACATAATCTAGCGACTCAAGTAACTCCTTTCTTTTTTGATATGGCAAAACACAAGTCTTTCCTTTTATATCATTAAACTTATCAGTTGAAAGCCCAACAATTAGTTTATTCCCTAGAAGACTTGCTCTTTTTAATATCTCTAAATGACCATAATGTAATAAGTCAAAAGTACCATAAGTTAAAACAGTTTTAAATTTTCCATCTATAATATTCATTTTGCAAATCTAAAAACTATTGTAGTCAGAATGCTAAATATTAACGCTTTATTTATTCTTTTTTTAAATAACTTTTTCTTGTTTTGCAGTCTCTGTATCGTTTATTGATCTACATAAAATTGCTGAAATTAGTCTTGCAACTGGACTTTCTTGATATTCCAAAATTATCCCAAGGCTACAAGATATTAATTCAAAATATGTAACGATGGTGCAATTAATGATAACTATAAACTGATATTAGTTTGATCTATAAAATATCTACTTTGCCACTATTTAAATTATAATAGGCAGGTACTATTTCTAATTCTGAATTATTTACAGCATCAGTAATTATATTAGAGCGAACTTTTAAATCATTGGCTACCAACTCTGCATTTTTGCGAACCACATTATTTACTGTTGCATTTTTGCCAGCTTTTTCAATTGCAGGATTAATTTGAGCAAGTAATGTATTTAAATTATGACCATTATCTCCTCCAGCAATTGCAGCCGATACAGCACCACAATTTTGATGTCCTAAAACCACAATTAGTTTTGTTCCTAAATGTGATACAGCATATTCAATACTAGCCAAACTTTCTAGATTGGCAATATTTCCTGCAACACGGATTACAAAAATATCCCCAAGACCTGAATCAAAAACAAATTCTGGCACAACACGACTGTCTGCACAACTTAGTACTATTGCAAACGGATTTTGTCCTGTAGTTAACTCATTCCTTCTTTTTGAGTCTGTTAGTTTTCCGTCTAATTTATCTTCTACAAAACGACTATTTCCTTCTATTAATTTGTGTAAGGCTTGTTTTCCATTCATTTTTATTCTTTTAAATTATAGTGTTATAATTATTTATTCTTTTTGGCACTTGTTTTGTTTTAGGCACAACAACTGCTTATAGGCAATTATACAAAAATTAAGTCATTAGTATTTTAATTGTTTGCTTATCATTGTAACATTAACAGCTAAAGTGAGATTAATAATATAATTATAGGTTTTTAGTGTATTGCCTATTATTTTCCGATACAGAATTTTCCAAAAATATTACCAAGCAAGATGTCAGTAGTAACTTCACCCGTTATGCTACCCAAATGAAAGAGTGCTTGACGAATGTTTATTGCTAAAAAATCGCCAGTTAACCCAGAGTTCAAACCTTCAGTAATTGCATTAATTTCATTAAGCGTAAGTTGCAATTCCTCATAATGCCTAAGGTTAGTTACAATCGTATCATTATTGGATAGCTGTGCAGTATTTACAAAAGTTAATAATCTTTCTTTTAACGTTTGAATTCCTTGGTCATTCTTTGCTGAGATAAAAAGAGCATTTTTAAAATCTTTTTTAATTTCAGGATTCAAGTCAATTTTATTAATAACAAGCAATAACTTTTCCTTAGTACTTTCTTTTATTTTTTCTAATTCCAATAATTGATTGCTAAGCTGGGCATCAGCATCAATTATAAATAACACAATATTAGCAAGTTTAGCTTTTTCTAATGATTTTTTAATTCCTAAACTTTCAATAGCATCAGATGTTTCTCTTATTCCTGCCGTGTCAATAAAACGAAAAGTAAAACCTTTAATATTTAAGTTGTCTTCAATAGCATCACGTGTAGTTCCTGCAATGTCGGACACTATTGCTTTTTCTTCATTTAAGAGTGTGTTAAGTAGTGTGGATTTCCCCACATTAGGAGCTCCTAAAATAGCAACTGGAATACCATTCTTAATCACATTTCCTAGTTTGAAAGATTGAACTAGTTTTTTTAATTCTTGCTTTAAAGCATCTAATAGATTTTCAAATTGCTTTCTGTCTGCAAATTCAACATCTTCTTCTGAAAAATCCAATTCAAGCTCAATTAATGAAGCGAAATCAATAAGTTTTGTCCTTAGTTCCTGTAATTTATTAGAGAAACCACCTCTTAATTGTTTTAATGCCGTTTGATGAGCCGCCTCATTTTCTGAAGCAATTAAATCCGCTACTGATTCAGCTTGGGATAAATCTAACTTTCCGTTTCTGAAAGCACGCATAGTAAACTCACCAGCAGTTGCCATTCGGCATCCTTGTGTTATGAATAATTGTAATAGTTTATTCTGAATAAAAGTTGATCCATGGCATGATACTTCCACTGTTTCTTCTCCAGTATATGATTTTCCATGTTTAAAAATACTTAGCAGTACTTCATCAATAATTTCAGTATTGTCGGATATGGTACCAAAATGCATAGTGTGAGATTTGGCACTTAAAATATCCCTACTAAAAATAGTATTGGTAATTTCAATTGCCTGTTTTCCTGATAAACGAATAACAGCAATAGCACTTAACCCACCTCCTGTTGCTAGTGCACAAATAGTATCTTCTTGCAGTAAATTATTCATGCAGCAAAAGTATTCAAAATCCTTTGTTAATAGCCATAATGTTCTAATTTTGCAAACCAAATTAAAAATCAAATCAATGAGTGTATTAGTTAATAAGGATTCAAAAGTAATTGTACAAGGTTTTACAGGTACTGAAGGTACTTTTCATGCAGAACAAATGATTGAGTACGGAACAAATGTAGTCGGTGGTGTTACTCCAGGAAAAGGAGGGCAAACTCATTTGGATAGACCTGTATTTAATACTGTTAGTGAAGCTGTTGAAAAAGCAGATGCTAACACTTCAATGATTTTTGTGCCGCCAGCATTTGCTGCTGATGCGATAATGGAAGCTGCTGAAGCAGGAATTAAAGTAATCATTTGTATTACTGAAGGAATTCCTACTAGAGATATGATTATGGTTAAAGAATATATTTCGGATAAAGCATGTACTTTAGTTGGCCCTAACTGCCCAGGTGTTATTACTCCCGAAGAAGCTAAATGTGGTATCATGCCAGGTTTTGTTTTCAAAAAAGGTAGAGTTGGTGTTGTTTCTAAATCAGGTACTTTAACTTATGAAGCTGCTGATCAAGTAGTAAAAGCAGGTATGGGAATTTCAACTGCAATTGGTATTGGTGGTGATCCTATTATCGGTACGACTACTAAGCAAGCAGTTGAGCTTTTTATGAACGACCCAGAAACGGATGGTATTATTATGATTGGAGAAATTGGTGGCCAATTAGAAGCTGACGCTGCAAAATGGATTAAAGCAAATGGCACTAAACCAGTAGTTGGTTTTATTGCTGGGCAAACTGCTCCTGCAGGAAGAACAATGGGACATGCTGGTGCAATTGTTGGTGGTGCGGAAGATACTGCTGAAGCAAAAATGGCTATCATGCGTGAGTGTGGTATTACAGTTGCCGAATCTCCTGCTGAAATAGGAAAAATGATGGCTGAACTAATGGGTGTAAGGGCTTAATTAGTTTTTAATAGATAAAAGAAAAGCCGAGCATTTGCTCGGCTTTTTTTATGTTTTATTTTAAAGTTTAGTACGCTAAAATCTCCCTAATCTTTTCACTTACTTTTTCTGCATTTGGCAGCATTCTTGCTTCCAAAGTTGAGTTTAAAGGAATAGCTGGTAAATTCTCGGACCCCATTACATAAACAGGAGCGTCTAATTGTTCAAAACAATGTTCTTGTACTCTACCAACTAAACTTTGTGCAAAGGAATTGTTGTAAGGTTCTTCAGTAAGCACTAGACATTTCCCATGCTTATTTACTCTTTCAAAAACTAGTTCTTCATCAATAGGATTGATGGTTCTTAAATCTACTATTTCTACTTTACCCCTATGATTCTTTGCAGCATTTAGTGCCCAATGTACTCCCATTCCGTAGGTAATAATACAAATGGTGTTATCCGAATTATCTGATTCTAAAGCGATTCTTCCTTTACCAAAAGGAATTACATAATCTTCTGCCGGTTCAATAGTTTTTGCATTTTCTGTTTCTTTTATTTTACTCCAGTACAATCCTTTATGTTCTAAAATAACTACAGGATTAGGGTCGTAAAAAGCGGATTTCATTAATCCTTTTAAGTCCGCCCCATTAGAAGGGTAAGCTATTTTAATTCCTCTTATTTGTGCTAATACTGATTCCACAGAAGATGAATGATAAGGACCTCCACTACCATAAGCACCAATAGGCACACGGATAATACAACTCACAGGCCATTTTCCATTTGATAAATAATTGGAACGACTAACTTCTGTAAAAAGTTGATTTAGTCCAGGCCAAATATAATCAGCAAATTGAACTTCTACTATTGGTTTTAATCCTACTGCAGACATTCCCACTGTACTTCCAATAATGAATGCTTCTTGTATTGGTGTGTTGAATACTCTGTTGTCTCCAAAGGTATGTGCTAGTGTAGCTGCTTCACGAAAAACTCCACCTAATCGTTTCCCAACATCTTGTCCATATAATAAAGATTCAGGATGTTTTGCCATAATTTCTTTTATTGCAAATAGGGCAGAATCAACCATTACAGTTGGCTCTTTTTCTTTAGGTTCTCTATCTCCTTTTTCCTCCAAAATAGGAGTGGGGGCATAGTCGTGTAAAAATAAATCCTCAGAATTTGGATCTTCTGCTTTCAATGCTTTTTGATAATCGGAAAGGACTGTTTCCTTAGCTTTTTTTTCAATTTCAATTAAATCTTGCTTAGTAAAACCATTAGCTAAAAGTTCAGTTTTTAGTTTAGGAAGAGGGTCTCTACTTTTTGCTTCTTCTAAATCATCACGGTACCATTCCATTCTCACTCCTGATGTATGATGATTTAATAGAGGAACTTTTGCATGAATTAGTATTGGTGTTCTTTTATCTCTAATTTCTATAAATACATCCTGAATTGTTTGGTATGATTTTGTAAAATCAGTTCCGTCAATCGTGTAGGTTTTTAGTCCGAAACCCTTTGCGTAATGAGTAGCATCTACCGCTCTTACTTCTGAAGCATGAGCAGAAATATCCCATTCATTATCTTGTACCAAATATAAGATTGGTAATTTTTTAAGTGCTGCCATTTGGAAAGCTTCAGCAACTTCTCCTTCAGTAATTGCTGCATCTCCAAAAGAACAAACAGTTACTGGTTCTTCTCCTTTTTTAGGATTAGTTAATCCTTCCTTTTCTTGGTATTGAATTCCCATTGCTACTCCTGTAGTTGGGATCCCTTGCATACCAGTTGCTGAGGATTGATGTGGAATTTTAGGAAATCCTTCTCTTTTTAAAGAAGGGTGGGAGTAATAGGTTCTACCCCCAGAAAATGGGTCATCTTTCTTACATAATAATTGCAACATGAGTTCATAAGGCTGCATTCCTATTCCTAATAGTATTGAGTCATCACGGTAGTAAGGAGCTACCCAATCGTTTTGGGTAAGTTGTAAACCAACAGCTAACTGAATAGCTTCATGTCCCCTGGATGTAGCATGTACATATTTGGATGTTACTGCTGAATTTTCTTCATATAAATCGCTCATAGCACGTGCAGTACACATTAAGGAATAAGCTTTTTTGTAAATATCTTTGGAGAGGTTTTTACTCATTATTTTGTTTTAAACTTTTCAATTGCATTTTTAGTAAAGTCAGATAAAACTAAAGTCCCACTACTTACAGCTCTTTCCATTAATAGTTCGTCCCAATGTTCGCTACCTTGCCACATTATTTTCTTTAATCCTAACATTGCTTCAGGATTTGAAGTAGATAGAGTAGTTGCTAATTTTTCAATTTCAGTATCCATTTCATCTACTGAATCAAACACTTCAGTATATAATCCTTTTTCACGAGCCCATGAAGCATCAAACCATTTGCCAGCATTTATAGTCATTGCCGAAAATGCTGAAGTTCCTACTTTACGCTCCACTGCAGGACCTACCACAAAAGGACCAATTCCTATTGCTAATTCCGAAAGTTTTGCAGATGCAAATTTGGTTGCAAAACAATAATCAGTTGCTGATGCCATACCTACACCACCACCAACAGCTTTACCTTGTACACGCCCAATAATAAATTTTGGACATTTCCGGGCTGCATTTATCACATTGGCAAATCCTGAAAAGAATTTCGTGCCATTTTTTGGTGTATCAATTGCTACTAATTCGTCAAAAGATGCTCCAGCACAAAAAGCTCTTTCTCCTGCGCTTTTTAGGATGATTACTTTTATGTTTTCATCTTCACCTGCACTTGTTATTGTATTAGCTAATTCTGCTAATATATGACCAGGTAAGGAATTGGATCGTGGATGGAAAAACTCTATTGTTCCTACTGAGTTTTCTGTTGTTATTTTTACGTATTCTTTCATAATTTTAATTCTGATCTAATTTACGTACCATAGTTAAGATGGTAGCTAACATTACTGTTTCTCCTTCCTCATCATATACATCTACCAAGAATTTCACAATTCCTTTTGCAATATCGTCATCCTCTTTTTTTTCTTGGCTTATTTTTTCTTTTGCTGTAAAGCGTACGCCCACAGTCATTCCTGGGTAAACTGGTTTTGTAAATCTACACTCATCAATTCCGTAGTTTAATAGTACAGGTCCTTTTTCAGGATCAACAAATAATCCTGCTGCTTTACTCATTATGAAATATCCATGAGCCACTCTTTCGGTAAATATTGTTCCATCTAATGAATTTTCATCCATGTGTGCATAGAATTTATCTCCTGAAAGTTCTGCAAAATCATTAATATTATCTAGTGTAACTAAATGGGTATCCGTAATTACGGTATCGCCAATTTCAATTCCTTCGAAGTGCTTACGGAATACATGAGGTCCTTCTGTGTTTTGTGCACTACCCACTTGATATTGTTTGGTAAGTGCCGTAATAGTTGTTGGGTGTCCTTGTATTGCAGTTCTCTGCAGATAGTGTTTTATACCTCTAACACCACCCATTTCTTCACCGCCACCTGCACGGCCTGGCCCTCCATGAGTAAGTAGTGGCATAGGAGAACCGTGCCCAGTACTTTCTTTACTACAAGCCTCATTCAGTACTAAAATTCTACCGTGCATACTTGCAGAACCCAATACAAATTGTTCTGCAATTTTCATATCGTTAGTGATGATGGAACAGACCAAAGATCCTTTACCCATTCTAGCAAGCTCTATTGCTTCTTCAATCGTTTTATAAGGTAAAATAGTAGATACAGGTCCAAATGCCTCCAGATTATGACAATCTGTTTTATTGAAAGGATCATCATTTAAAAATAGGAAAGGGGAGATAAATGCTCCCTTGTTTTTATCGGCTCCTGTTACTTCAAATTCTTCTAGACTTCCAAAAACAATTTCCTGTGTTTTGGCAAGTTGTTGTACTTTTTCGGTTACTTCTTTTTTCTGTTCATCTCCAGCCAAACTTCCCATTCTTACTCCTTCAACTGAAGGGTCACCAATAGTTATTTTTGCTAGTCGTTTTCCCAATGCAATTTGCACATCTTCTACCAATTTTTCAGGAACAATTATTCTTCTTACTGCAGTACATTTCTGTCCTGATTTTACGGTCATTTCTCTTTGTACTTCCTTTATAAATAGATCAAATTCTGCTGTTCCCGGAACCGCATCTTCTCCTAAAACTGAACAGTTGAGTGAATCCGCTTCCATGTTGAAAGAAACTGCTTTTTCAATAAGTCTTGGATTAGCTTTTAACATCATTCCTGTTGATGCACTTCCTGTAAAGGTTACAATATCTCCTGTTTCTACATTATCAATAATTCCTCTGGCACTTCCACAAATTAATTGTAAACTTCCTTCTGGTAAAATTTTAGAATCTACAATTTCACGCACCATCATTTCTGTAAGGAAACAAGTAATAGTTGCTGGTTTTACAATTGCAGGAACTCCTGCCATTAAATTCACAGCTATCTTTTCTAACATTCCCCATATTGGGAAATTAAAAGCGTTAATATGAATAGCAACTCCTTCTCTTGGTGTCATAATATGATGACCAATAAAAGTTCCTTTTTTTGATAGGGGAGCCATATCTCCATCAACATGATACGGTAAGTCAGGGAAGTTTTTTCTAAGAGATGCATTAGCAAAGATATTACCAATTCCTCCTTCAATATCAATCCAAGAATCTACTTTTGTAGCGCCTGTTTTGGCACTAAGTGCATAAAATTTATTTTTGATAGAATGTAAGTGGAGTGCTAATGCTTTTAACATCAAACCTCTTTCCTGAAAAGTCATTTTCCTTAACTTAGAGCCTCCAACTTTGCGAGCATAACTCATCATTTCAGAAAAGTCCAATCCTTTTGAAGATGCTCTTCCTATTTCCTTTGCTGTAATTGCATTAAAGAGTGGTGTTCCTTCTCCATCTCCTTTAGTCCAATTTCCTAATGCGTAATTTTCGTAATTTTTCATTTTCCTTCTTAATCTATTGTTATTTAACTTTTATCAAGACTACATAATCAGATAAAATCTTTATCTGTTCTGTTAATGGTTTAGAAGCTAGTAGTAGTTTTTTTTCATTTTGTTTTTTTCCAAGTATTAAAAGTTATTTTTTGTTTTTCTTTTCTATTTTCTTCCATTTCAGATAAAGGACTGCATTCTTTCATTAATGTTCTGCATTCTTCTGGCAACTCTTGGTACAACTCTGTCCCTTTGCTTTTCCAGTTTATCATATTGTCAGAAACACATCCTTTAATTTGTGCAGGATTACCCACAACAACTTTTCGGTTTGGTATTTGCATTTCTCCTTTTACAAAACAAAGAGCCCCAACAATGCATTCATCACCAACATTAGCATCATCCATTACTACTGCATTCATTCCTACCAATGTATTTTTTCCAATATTTGCGCCATGAATAATTGCTCCATGTCCGATATGAGCATTTTCTTGTAAAACAACATCCTTGCCAGGAAAAATATGAATAATACAATTGTCCTGCACATTGCAACCGTCTTCAATAGTTATTTGTCCCCAATCACCTCTTAAGCTTGCTCCAGGACCGATATATACATTTTTTCCGATAATTACATTACCAATAATAGTTGCTTCCTTATGCACATAGGAAGTGGGGTGTATTACTGGTTTGTATCCATTAAATTCGTAAATCATTAATAGTATTTTAAATTTTTAACAACAACCATCACTTGAGCAACATTCACTTTTTTCTATTTCTTGTTTAGGCTCATTAATACCACAAGCTTCCTTTGCTAAACAATCAGTTAAAGTAGGTTGTAGTATATATTGATTGTTTTTTAAATTAACAGAATAAATCCCAATTGTATAATCTTGATATTCCATCTCAATTTCCAAATTGTCTAAATTTTCGTTAATTAGTTTTTCTGCTTTTTTAATTATTGCAGATAATTTATAACTTGACAATCTATGCTCATAATCATCTGAAGTCCATAATTGAAAAGTTATTTTAGAATCTTTTCTCATTATTCCACCACAATCCATAAAGTGTTTGGTTTTCACTCCCATTTCAGTAATATGAAAATAGGCTGGAATTTTTATACCATTTTCAATTATAAATGATAACTCACTTCTGTTTTCTAAACTGCCTTTAAATTCTTTTAATGTCATTTTATACCCTTTCAATTATTGTAGCATATCCTTGCCCAACTCCAACACACATGGTTATTAATGCGTACTTTTTATTTTGTTTTTTAAGTTCAATAGCGGCAGTTTGTAATATTCTTGTCCCGCTAACGCCAAGTGGATGTCCTAAGGAAATTGCACCGCCATTTGGATTGATTCTTGGGTCATTATCTATAAGTCCCCATTCTCTTATACAAGCTAATGCTTGAGCTGAGAAAGCTTCATTAAGTTCAATGATATCCATATCTTCCATTGTTAATCCTGCTTTTTCAAGTGCTTTATTGGATGCCATTACGGGTCCTATACCCATGATTCTTGGTTCAACACCAACAACAGCTGAACTTACAATTTTAGCAATTGGAGTGAGGTTATTTTCATTTACTCCTTTTTCAGATGCTAAAAGCATTGCAGCTGCTCCATCATTAAGGCCTGAAGCATTTCCGGCAGTAACTGTTCCTCCATCCTTTTTGAAGGCAGCTCTTAGTTTTCCTAATATTTCAGTAGTTGTATTTGTTTTTATGAACTCATCTTTACTAAATACGATTGGGTCTTTTTTTCTTTGTGGAATTTCTACTGAAACAATTTCTTCATCAAACCTACCAGCCTGCTGAGCTTTTGTCGCTTTCATTTGAGAATTGTAGGCAAAGATATCTTGGTCTTCACGGGAAATATTATATTTTTCAGCTAAATTTTCTGCTGTATTTCCCATTCCATCTACTCCGTATAATTCCTTCATTTTTGGGTTTACAAAACGCCAGCCAAAAGAAGAATCATGCATTTGAGCATCTCTACCGAAGGGTTTGGAAACTTTTGAAATCACCCAAGGTCCTCTAGTCATATTTTCCACTCCACCGGCAATAAACAAATCTCCATCTCCTGCAGATATAGCTCTATGCGCATGAATAACAGATGACATTCCAGAAGCACATAAACGATTTACAGTTTCTCCAGGAACAGTAAATGGTAAACCTGCAAGCAGTAAAGACATTCGGGCTACATTTCTGTTATCCTCCCCAGCTTGATTAGCGCAACCTAAAATTACATCATCAATTTTGCTTGCATCAATTCCTGTTCTTTTTACCAATTCTCTTATTGTGATTGCTCCCAAGTCATCAGTTCTTACTTCTTTAAGCGTACCTCCAAAATTTCCGATTGGAGTTCTTATTGCATCAATTATATAGGTCATAATTTATTTTTATTTTGTGGTTTTACCACATTTCTGTTTTAATCTTCACCCCCCCCCATCACATCTCTTTCTTGTACTGCACGCAGAATTCTAATTTTTAGATTTATTCAATTGAAATTTTCTTTTCTACTGTCCCGTCATCATATATGTAGAATAATGGTGTGTTATGTTCCTTTTTTGTTTCTTTACCTAAAACATCAGTTATTTTCTTTAATATTTTAGTGTTATTTACTTCTTCAATTGAAGATATAATAATAGAAACTATAATTGTAATTTCTTCACCAACACATCCATTTATATCTGTTTCTATTACTGTAAGAGAAAATGTTCCAGAATTATCCCACATTATATCTATTGAATTTGTGTTTACACCAGATTGTATTGTTCCTCCAGTTACTGTCCAGTCGTATGTTGATCCTGAGCTAGATAAAACCGAATAAGTTGCTGTTTGAAATTGTGTAGGATTTGTAGGGCCTGAAATGACTGATGTATTTACTGCATCAAAAACTTCAAAAGAAATATTAGAAGAACCTTGACATCCACCTGCATCTACTACATCAACAGAATAAGATCCTAGTGTATTAACAGAAATTTGTTGTGTTGTTTCATTAGTACTCCATATAAAAGAAGCGTAATTTCCAGCATCTAATATAACTTGTCCATTAGGTTTGCATAAGGAATCGGCCCCAATAGCAGATATTATAACATTAAATGCACCTGTTCCGGCAACAATTGATAGTGTGTTAGAAATTGCAGTACAACCTGTAGGGTAAACAATTTCACAATGATATACTCCTGCAGTAGTTACAATTAGGTTTTGGGAAATACCTCCTGTTATTAATACATTATTATTATACCATTGATAGATCGCAAACCCAGAACCTGCATCTAAAGTAACAGGTCCATTACAAAGAGAGGAGCCAGTTGTATTTGCAGTAATTGTTTGAGGTGATATACTAATAGAAGTTGTATTTGATGTTCCAGGACATCCATTTCCATCAACAACAGATAAACTATAATTACCAGTTAATGTAGTTGTGATAGAGGAAGTAGTTGCTCCTGTACTCCAATTATAAGTACTAAAGCCTAAAGGGCTATTTATTTCAACAGTATCTCCCTGACAAATAAATAATGAATCTGGCGTAGATAAAGTAATTGGAATGTTTCCTGAGTAAATAGTAATAGGATCTGATTGACATGAAAATCCATTAGAAGTGACATAGTCAACATAATAAACTCCAGTAGAGTTTACAGTTAACACTGCTGTTGTAGATGATCCACCACTCCAGTTATAAGTATAAAATCCTGTTTGAGCTGTTAATACTAAAGGTCCATTACATAAAGAAAGACCTGTTGTAGAAATATTAGTGTTAAGAACCTCTAAATGCATGGTATCAGAATATGTTTGACCGTTACAATCAAAAACTGCAGCTATATCAGTCGTTTGTAAAGGAGAATAAATCAATGAGTCACCTGAACCTATCGTTTGGCCAGTATTAATATCAATCCAGCTTGCACCTGCACCATAGTGTATAGTTCCATTCCAATTTCTAGGACTATTTTGATTCCAAAAAGGAAAGACTCCACCATGCCCTTCAGTTATTGTAAGATCATTATTTGATTGCCAAATAGTAACTCCTGAAGTTCCAACTCCATTGGTATAAGCAATACTACTTGCCATAGCTCCAATTCTAAAGCCATAAGTTGCACCTGCAGGAATAACAACTCCTGAAACCGCTACATATCCACTAGCAGCACCTGAAGTTAGATTCACTAATGCTGAACCCACTAAAACCCAACTATTAGTATCATTTAATGCCAAAAGATAATCTCCAGGGTACATCCAGACTTTCATATCTACTCCTATGGTTGTATTGGTACCTCCTTGAGAAAATCCTGTGATATTTAAATTACCTCCTGATGTATTAATAATATTAAATGAATTACCACTAGAACCATTTCCTCCCAGATTAGGACAAGTAAGACTATCTGTAACTCCACTACAACCTGTAGTACCAGGTCCTGATAAAGTTGCTATTATTTGAGCAGTATCTCCTAAGCAAATAGTTTGATTATTGCCAATAGAAAATTGTCCCCAGACAAACAATGGGAGACATAGAGTAATTAAAAATAATTTTTTCATAGTCCTAATTTTTAGGAAACCACTCTTTTTCAGTACGAAAAACTGTACCCTTAAAATGAGCAACTTCTTTGTTATTTTGATTAATAATTGTAATATAATACAATGCAGTTTTACTACTTTTGTATATCTGTTTACTACTAGCAGTAAGTGTGTCACCACTGGTTACTTTTTTGGTATGTGAAATAGAAGTTTCAATAGAAATAGCTTGCAATCCATCCGCATTTGCTGCAAAAGCCAAACAGCTATCGGCTAATGAGTAAGTGATACCTCCATGTGCTATTTTAAATCCATTGGTCATTTCTTCTCTTACTTTTAGTTTTAGTCTACAAAAACTATTAGTGATTTCCAAAATTTCAATGCCAAGCCAATTGCTAAAAGCATCTCCATTTATCATCTTTTCTACTACTTTACTTGCTAAATTCATTTAGTAAAAAGTTTTATTTTCTCTAACCATTCGTTTTAATAATGGGGAAGGTCTGTATCTATCTTCTCCATATTCAGTTTGTAAGTTTTTCAATTGGTTTAATACATTTTCTATCCCAATTTCATCAGCCCAAGCGAGTAATCCTTTCGGGTAATTTACTCCTTTAGTCATTGCCAAGTCAATATCCTCTTTGCTAGCAATGTTTAGGAAAAGAGCATCAGCTGCCTCATTAATTAACATGACTAATACACGCCATAAAATTATTTTACCTAATTCTCTATCCTCAGTTGCATTTGGCGTGTCAGCTGAGTAGTCATAATATCCTCTACCTGACTTTCTGCCATGGTAACCTGCTTCCATCATTCTTTTTTGAGTGAAAGAAGGCTTGTATCTTGAATCAAAATAAAAGGCAGTAAATACTGTTTCAGTTACAGTATAATTAATATCATTTCCTATGTAGTCCATGAGTTGAAAAGGTCCCATACGGAAGCCTCCAATCTCGCGCATTGCCCAATCGATAGTAGCAAAATCAGCTACCCCTTCTTCATAAATCCTAAGTGCTTCACCGTAAAACGGACGAGCAACTCTGTTTACAATAAATCCTGGAGTATCTTTTGCTATAACGGTTACTTTCTTCCAAGAATCAATGATTGCTTTTGCTTTAGTCAAAGTACTTTCTGAAGTTTGTACTGCAGGAATAATTTCAACTAGAGGCATCAATGGTGCCGGGTTGAAAAAATGAATTCCTACTACTCGTTCAGCTTTTTTTAAGGCACTTGCAATTGAAGCGATAGATAGGGAAGAAGTGTTTGAAGCAATAATACATTCCTCATCGACTAGGCTCTCAATTTCAGTAAATACCTTTTGTTTAATTTCAAGATTTTCAATTATAGCTTCAATAACTAATCCGCTTGCTGAAACATCTTTTATATCTTTTGTAAAATTAATTCTTCCAAGTATAGCTTCATTATCTTGTTGAGTAATTCTTTCTTTTTCAACTAGTCTGTCAAGTATTTTTTTTAGTTTGGTTTCAGCTGTTTCTATTGCTCCTTCAAAAGAATCATAAAGGCAAACTTTATGACCATTTGTAGCAGCAATCTGAGCAATTCCTGCTCCCATAGTTCCTGCACCAATTACACTTACTTTTATCATTTATTTGCCTTTAAAGGTTGGTTTTCTTTTCTCTAAAAATGCTTCTACTCCTTCTCTAAAATCTTCTGAATTTCCTGCAATTGTTTGGCACTTATCTTCCATAGTAAGTTGTTGTTCCAAATCATTGGTATATGATGCATTCAATAACCGCTTTGTAAGTCCTAATCCTTTGGTTGGCATTGACGCTAATTTACTAACTAATTTCCAACTTTCCTGTTCAAAACTATCATTTGAAAACGCTTTGTAAATCATTCCCATGTCTACAGCATCTTTAGCAGAAATAGGTTCGGCAGTCATCATTAAGGCTGCTGCTTTTTGCATGCCAACTAATCTTGGTAAAAAGTAAGTTCCTCCGCTGTCAGGAATCAAACCTATTTTACTAAACGCCTGTATGAAAGATGCGCTTTCGCAAGCTATAACAATATCACATGCTAACGCAATACTAGCCCCTGCCCCTGCTGCTACACCATTAACGGCTGCAACAACTGGCTTTTCAATATTTCGAATTTTCCTAATAATTGGGTTATAGTGTTCCTGAACTATTTGTGTAAGTTTTGGTCCGTTAGGATCAGTAGCCTCACCTAAATCCTGTCCAGCACAAAAGGCTTTTCCTGTTGCTGTAATCAGGATAGCTCTTACTGCTTTATCTTCTTTGCAATTGACTAACACTCCTTGTAATTGTAAAGCCATCTCTCTTACGAAAGAATGGTATTTTTCTGGTCGGTTTAAAGTAATTTTCCCTACTCCTTCAATTAATTCGTATTGTATCATGCTTAAATATAGATTTATGCCGCTAAAATAAGAAAAATATGGGGTTTAGACGAGTGTTAGATGCACTTGAAAAATTCAAAGGGTTCCAAGCAGTCAATGCACTTAAATAATGACTTACAAGCAGTTGCCCCAAATTCACTAATAAGTGTGGTGTTTTTTGATTTACATTGTGGGCAAACAACAATATTTGAAGGCGGAGCTATTCCGTACTTTCTGAGTTTTTCTTTAGTTTTATCAGTCATCCATTTTGTAGTCCAAGCTGGGGCATAAACTATTTTTAACTCAAAATTATCAATGCTATTTTCTAGTAAACAACTTTTTATGTCGTCCATAAATGTTTTAACAGCAGGGCAGCCAGAATAAGTTGGCGTAATGGAAATAGTATATGAATTATTTTCAAATTTTACTTCACGAATAACGCCTAGCTCTACAACTGAAATTACTGGAATTTCAGGGTCAGGAACTGTATTTAGAAGTTCCCAAACAAATTTTGTGTTACCACTTTGCATTAGGATATGCTCTCTGCAGATACTGCATCTCAGATAAAATAAATCCTAAGTACTCAGTATGCAATCCTTTTTTACCTCCAGTTGCCATATATTCGTCTTCAGGGCGTATTAATTTTGCTTCTGTTAGGGTGTTGTTAATCATTGCATCCCAGTCTGATTTTAATGATGAATTGTCAACTGCAATACCCTTATTGAATAATTCTGTATCCAAAGCATCCATCTCAAAAATTTCGTCAGTATACATCCATAATTCATTTAATGCAATTTGAGTTTTAGCATTACTTTCTTTTGTTCCGTCTCCTAAACGAACTAGCCAATTACTAGAATGACGCAAATGATATTTTACTTCTTTTAAGGATTTATGAGCCAATGCTGAAAGTGTTTCATCTTTACTATTAGCTAGCTGAGTGTAAAACAAAAAGTTAAAAGTATCATGCAAAAAGTTCCTCACAATTGTGTTTCCAAAATTACCGTTTTCTTGTTCAACTAATTGATGATTAAAAAACTCTCTTTCATTTCTTCTAAATGCTAATTCATCAGCTGATTTTAAGCCATCCAATTGAGCTGCATATTGATAGAATCCGTTTGCTTGTCCAAACATATCCAATGAGATATTTGACATTGCAATATCTTCCTCCAAAGTTGGCGCTTTTGAACACCATTCTGACATTCTTTGTCCTAAAATTAGTGAGCTGTCCGCAATGCGTAAAGTATATGTAAATAGACTATTCATCATTAAATGTGTTTTGATCCTTCAGGCATAGTGTAAAAAGTAGGGTGACGATACATTTTATCATTAGATGGATCAAAAAATGCTTCACTATCTTCTGTTTCTGATGATATAATATATTCTGACTTTACAACCCAGATGCATGAACCTTCATTTCTTCTAGTGTATAATTCTCTTGCGTTTTCCAAAGCCATCACTTTATCGTCAGCATGTACATTTCCAGCATGCTTGTGCGCTAAGCCATTTTTGCTTTGAATAAATACCTCCCAAACTGTTGCGTTTTCTGCCATAATTCTATGTTTAATTTGCTACTACTTCTTGTTTTTTTGCGTGAGCTTTTGCAGCATCACGCACCCATTTACCTTCATCATGAGCTTTTTTATGATGAGCTAGCCTTTGTTTGTTACAAGGTCCATTCCCATTTACTACACTCCAGAATTCATCCCAATCCATTTCTCCAAAATCATAGGATCCTCTTTCGGCATTCCATTTTAAATCAGTGTCAGGAATTGTAAGGCCAATCAATTCAGCTTGACCAACAGTCTTATTGATAAAATCTTGACGTAAATCATCATTGGTTTGTCGTTTTATCTTCCATTTCATAGCATTTCCAGTTCTTGGTGAATCAGAATCCTGTGGGCCAAACATCATAATGGAAGGCCACCAAAAACGATTTAAAGCATCCTGTGCCATGGCTTTTTGTTCAGGCGTTCCTTTTGCCATTTCGGCCATTATTTCATAACCTTGGCGTTGGTGGAAGCTTTCTTCTTTACAAATTTTAACCATTCCTCTTGAATAAGGGCCGTAAGAGGTTCTTTGTAATGAAACTTGATTTACAATTGCAGCACCGTCAACTAACCAGCCAACAGCACCCATATCCGCCCAACTTAAAGTAGGGTAATTAAATATAGAAGAGTATTTTGCTTTTCCATCATGGAGTTGTTTTACTAATTCTTCACGAGAAATACCTAAAGTTTCACAAGCGGAATATAAATACAAACCATGCCCTGCTTCATCCTGTACTTTGGCTAATAATATCATTTTTGCTCTAAGTGATGGTGCTCTAGTAATCCAATTTCCTTCAGGCTGCATTCCAATTATTTCAGAATGGGCATGTTGGGAAATTTGACGAATTAAGTGCTTACGATAAGCATCCGGCATCCAGTCCTTAGGCTCAATCTTCTTCTCGGCATCAATACGCTCTTGAAATTTAATTTCGTTCATAGTAAATATTTTATTGTGCAAATTTATGAATTTATGTTTTGCTATATGTGATATTTGTCATAATATACTAATCGTTTTTATCTAAAATGATATTTTTGCAAAAATTTTATGATTATGAATAAGTTTCACCCTTTAACAATAACGAGTATTAATAGGCTTACGGCTGATGCAGTTGCGATTAGTTTTAATGTAAGTAATAATACCTTATTTCAATTTGAAGCAGGACAATATATTACAATAAAAAAAGATATAAATGGAGAAGAAGTTAGAAGAGCTTATTCTATTTGCAGTATGAATTCTGAAGGCGTAACGATTGGAGTGAAAAAAGTAGAAACAGGCAGGATGTCTAGTTTTTTGACTCAAAGTGTTAAGGAGGGAGATGTTTTAAATGTTATGCCACCATCAGGAAACTTTGTAATTAAAGGGGATAACAAACATATTGTAGGGATTTGTGCTGGTAGTGGTGTTACTCCAATTATTGCTATGATAAAAACAGAATTGGCAAAACCCAGTGATGCAAAGTTTACGCTTATCTACGGAAATAAAACGAAAGATTCGAGCATGTTTGCTGAGGAATTACACCAATTGCAAATAAATAATTCTGATCGATTAAAAATACATAATGCATATTCAAGAGAGGGTGTTGCTGGAGCTATAAATGGAAGGTTAGACAAGAATACGATTCAGCAACTGCTGAATACTTTTATGTCCTTAAAAACTGCTGATGCTTATTTTATTTGTGGTCCTGGTGAGTTGATTGACAATACAAATGAATTACTGTTACTTAATAATATCAACCAGAAAAAGATAAATTTTGAGCGATTTACAACTGTTGAAAAAACAGATCTTATTGATATTGATTCTGATGAAATTGTTTCAAATGTACTAGTAAGTGTTGATGGAGAAGATTTTGAATTTACACTTTCCAATAAAGGACAAACAATACTTGATGCTGCCATGGAACAAGGTGCTGATGTACCTTTTTCGTGTAAAGGAGCTGTATGTTGCACTTGTAGAGCTAAAGTAATGGAAGGTAGTGTTACTATGGATGCTAATTATTCTTTATCGGAAGATGAAGTGGCTGAAGGCTATGTGTTGGGTTGTCAAGCTAGGCCAGCATCAGCCAATGTAGTGGTTGATTTTGATGAGATGTAGTTTGTTGATTGTTTAACAGTAATTAATTCTTAGAAAGATGAGTATTTGCTTTGTTTTTTTATTTCCAGCTAAAAGAATTCGCCAATACTAAAATAATTACTGTCTGCAGTGCAACCAAAAAATAATGCAGGATATTAATTTGTATTTTAGCATCAGTAAGTTCAAAGCCATATTCCAGTGCTTTGTAAAACAAAAAGGAAAGACCCAATCCAAGCAAATAGCCCAATTGTTTATTGATATCAATTTTCCCTAATAATTCTTTATCCTTTGCAACTAGCGTTTCTGCTCTAACCAGATAACCACCAAAAATAAAAGTAAACTGATAGCCCATGTAAACCAAAAGGGCAGAAGTGAAAGTATATTGCAAAATCATAAATAACAATAAAGTAATCAGCATTACAATTTCAACTCCCATTGAAATTTGAAAAAACCTATGGATATTTAATAAACTATCGTAAAACTTAGCAATAACCAACATTGCTGCAGCTAATACAATACCACCTAACGAGTAAATAGAAGGGTCAGTAAGGGGTTGGTAAATCGTAAATAATATGCCAATAGATAATCCTGTAAAAGATGAATTTAGTAACTTATACCAAAGAAAATAGGTCTCCTTTAACTTCAACTTTAGTAACTATTAATAGTAAGTTAACCTTCTTACCTTTGCAATTAGTTTTGCTAAACGAATAACTTGTTTTGTGTAACCAAACTCATTGTCATACCAAACATAAAGTACAATATCCTCACCATCCTCAGTAACAATAGTTGCTTTACTGTCATATACCGAACAGCAAGTGTTTCCTATGATATCAGTAGATACTAATTCAGGATCAACCTGATAGTTAATTTGGTTTACCAAATTTCCTGTTAAAGCTGCTTTTCTCATTGTTTCATTAATATCCTCCAATGAAGTTGCTTTATGTAAGTTCAGTTTTAATATTGCTAATGAAACATTTGGAGTAGGTACACGAACAGCATTTGCTGAAAGTTTTCCTGCTAATGATGGGATTACTTTAGTAACCGCATTACCAGCACCTGTTGAGGTGATTACCATGTTAATAGCCGCTGACCTTCCTCTTCTTGGTTTGTTGTGCATGTTGTCCAATAAGTTTTGGTCATTGGTATAAGAATGCACAGTTTCCAAATGTCCTTTGTTTACGCCATATTTGTTTTCAACTACATACAAAATAGGAGCAATACAGTTTGTTGTACAGGATGCTGCTGAAAAGATATCAGTTGCATCAACATCAATTTCTTTAGAGTTAATTCCGTAAACAATATTTGGAATTCCTTTTCCAGGAGCGGTTAATAATACTTTGTTTACTCCTTTGGATTGTAAGTGTCTGGACAAAGCTTCTTTGTCGGTAAATGCTCCAGTATTATCAATTAATAAAGCATTGTCAATTCCATGAATAGTATAGTCAATATCTTCAGGGTTTCCACCATCAATAAATTTGATAACTTGTCCGTTAACAACAATAGCTTGGTTAGCTAAATCCACATCAACAACTCCTTTAAAAGCACCATGAACAGAATCGTTTCTTAACAAATCAGCTCTTTTGATAATTTGAGCATCAGTTAATCTTCTTACAACAATAGCTTTTAATCTTAACTGTTGTCCTTTTCCAGCTTGTTTTATAAGTTCTCTGGCTGCTAGTCTTCCAATTCTACCAAATCCATAAAGGATAACATCTTTTGGTTTAACTTTACCCTTATCTGCACCAATAAAGTTAGCTAGTTTTTCAGTTAAGAAAGCATTTGCATCAGTTGCGCCTTGCTCAAAATATTCAGCACTTAGTAAGCCAATATCTAATTTTGAAGGTGCTAAGTCAATGTTTAACATTTCGTTAGCTAATTCAGCAGCAGTTTCAATATTTACTTTTCTGTTAACTACTTTGTTAGCGTAAGAAATAGAATTCATTAATTCTGAAACCCCAATTTCTAATAATTGGTTTCTAAAAAGGATTAATTCAATTCCTTTATCATACATTAAAGTGCCTACAGAATTTAATAAATCTACCCCTAATTTTTCTTTATTTACCCAATCATTCAATTGTGTTTCATAAGATGCTGACATGTGCTTTATTTTTAGTTATAAAAGAGCTGCAAAAATAGGTTTTATAAATAAATGAGCCTAAAGGAATTGTTAAAATTAACGACCAAGCCAATGTTATTGTCTGTTGCCTACCCTTGATTATTAAAAACTATCAACTAACAACTATTAACCAATAACTATTTTCTACTTTTACCACATGATTATAGAATTTTACAAATATCAAGGTACAGGAAATGATTTCATAATGATAGATGATAGAGAAAAGGAATTTGACCTAACGGATAATGATTTGATTGCTGCACTCTGTGAAAGAAGAATGGGAATTGGTGCTGATGGTTTAATTCTATTGCGTGAGCATGATACTCTTGATTTTGAGATGATTTATTTTAATGCTGACGGTAAAGAGTCTAGTATGTGTGGGAATGGCGGGAGATGTATTATCGCCTTTGCTCAAATGTTAGAAATGACTGGAAATGAAACTGCTTTTATGGCAATTGATGGCGAACATAAAGGCAGGTTAATGGATGATGGTATTTATCTACAAATGCAAGATGTAAAAAAAATTGAAGGCGTAGGTGATGGATTAGTTTTGAATACTGGCTCACCTCATTACATTGAAATGGTGGATGAGTTGGACTATATTGATGTTAATAAACAAGGAAGCAAAATAAGAAATTCAGTTCCTTTTAAAAAGGATGGAATAAATGTAAACTTTGTTTTGGATGCTAATGAATTGCAAGTACGTACTTATGAAAGAGGTGTGGAAGCTGAAACGCTAAGTTGTGGAACTGGTGTTGTTGCCACAGCTATTGCTATGCATTATGCAAACTGCATTGAAGAAACACTTGTGAATGTAAAAACTAAAGGGGGTGAATTGACAGTTAGCTTTGAAGAGTTTAATGGCGGTTACCGTAATATTTGGTTAAGTGGAGAAGCTAGCATGGTGTTTGCTGGCGAATTTGCATGCTAGCAACTGCTGAAATAAAACTCAGGACCTTAAAAGATACTGATTTGGATTTTCTATTTTCATTAGAAAATGATAAATCACTTTGGGCCGTTAGTGGTACAACTGAATCGTTTTCATTAGTACAATTAGCAAATTACATAAGTCATGCTAAACAAGATATTGCTATTGCCGAGCAGTTTCGATTTGTTATTGATTGGCAAGGAAAAGCAATTGGTTGTATTGATTTGTATGAATACAATTTTAAAAAACAAAACGCTGGTGTAGGTATCGTTATTCTTAAGGAATATAGGCGAAAAGGTTTTGCTAAGCAGTCACTTACTTTACTTATTAAGTATGCCTGGGAAAAATTACATTTAAAGCAATTACACACAGGAATTTTTTCGGATAATAAAGCAAGTTTGGCTTTATTTCAATCTGTTGGTTTTGAAATGGTACGCCAAAACAATTTTGTGCTCAAAAGATGAAAAATAGTTTAATACTATTTATTGTCTCTGTCTTTTTGTTTTCCTGTCAAAGAGGGGAGATAAGTACTTATACCGAATATTTAAATCATAATGATACTGTAAGATACATAGGTAAAGAGCAGTGCAGAGCTTGTCATGCTGAAATCTATGATTCATATATGCAAACAGGAATGGGAAAATCCTTTCACTTTGCAACAAAAGAGAATTCGGCTTTATCTCACTCTGAAATGCCAATAATTAAGGATACTATTAAAAATTTATTCTACCAACCGTTTTGGAAAAATGATAGCCTGTATTTAAAAGAATTCCGAATAAAAGGAAAGGATACTACACATCAACTTATCAAAAAGGTGAATTATAAAATAGGTAGTGGTCAACATACTAATTCTCACTTATTTGAAATTAATGGATATGTACATCAAATGCCATACACCTATTACTGTCAAGATAAAATTGCTGATTTACCCCCAGGATTTGAAAACGGAAATAATACGCGTTTTTCTCGTGAAATTGGGTTGGAGTGTATGAGTTGTCATAATGCTTATCCTAATCATGTTGAGGGATCACTTAATAAATATGAAGCTATTTCTAGCGGAATAGATTGTGAAAGATGTCATGGCCCCGGAGAGGTGCATGTAAAACAAAAGTTGGCGGGGAATATTATTGATACCTCAAAATACATAGATTATTCAATTGTAAATCCTAAAAGATTGCCTTTGGATTTGCAGTTTGATGTTTGCCAAAGGTGTCATTTACAAGGTACGGCTATTTTAAATGAAGGAAAAAAATTCACTGATTTTAAACCCGGTCAACATTTAAGTGAGGTGATGGATGTTTACTTGCCAAAGTTTGAAAATGAAGAATCATTTATAATGGCCTCTCATGTGGATAGATTAAAGCAAAGTGCTTGTTTTAAATCATCTGAAATGACTTGTGTTACATGCCATAATCCACACAAGAGTGTAACTAATTTATCCGCTAGCTATTTTGATAATAAATGCATGCAATGTCATAGCGATTGTAAAGAAGAAGAAACTCAAAATTGTACTTCTTGTCACATGCCAAATTCAACCTCTACTGACATACAGCATGTAAGTATTACTGACCATAAAATAGCGATTCCTTCAGCTATAAAAACCAAAAAAGGAAATTTCTTAGGCTTGTTTGCCATTAATAATGATACTCCAACTAATTTATCAAAAGCAAAGGCTTATTTAAAGCGTTTTGAAAGCTTTGAGCAAAATCCATTATATTTGGATAGTGCTTTTATTTTACTAAATAAAACAACTATTGATTTCCCTGCTTTTATACAATATTACTATCTTAAGAATGACAACAAAGGTTTGGTTAATTTTGTGATGAGTAATGCCATTGATTCCCTAAAACACAACAATAGCGACTTGGCATTGGCTTATAGTAGAATGGCTGAGGTGTTCGCATTAAAAAACTTAGCAGTGGATGCTAGAAGGTATTATGATAATGCAGTTTCGCTTATGCCGTTCGTAATTGATTATAAGTTAAAGCTTGGGGCTTTTCTAATTGATAACAAACAATTAAAAGCAGCTAAATTAATTTTTGAAACTGCATTAGCGCTTAATCCTACACATAAAGAAATACACCTAAATTTAGGCTATATATCCATTTTACAGCAAAATTTCCTAAAAGCAGAATTGTATTTAAAACAAGCCATTGCTTTAGATCCTGACTATGTATTGGCCTATGAAAATTTAGTTCTTTCAGCACAAATGCAAAATAAAATGAAAGATGTAAAAGTATATCTCAATAAAATTTTAGAAATTGCTCCGAATCATAATGCAAGATTAATTTTTAAAAATCTATAATATGAAAAGAAGAAGAAAATTTAAGAAAAAATCATCTTTCCGTAAGTTTGTAACTGCGTTTATTTTTCTTGCAATACTTGGTTGTGGCGGTATGGTGTATGAGTTGTATTCAAGAGTATATCAACTCAATATAGTTTTGCCTGATAATGCTGAAAAGTATATTTACATTCCAAGTAATTCTGAATTTCCTGATGTAGTAAATATACTCTTAGAAAATGGATTATTGATAAACGCCAACTCATTTGAGTGGTTGGCAAAACAAAAAAAATACGATACTAATATTAAAGCAGGTAGGTATAGAATTAATAGAGCATTAAATAATAATGATTTAGTTAATTTGTTGCGATCAGGTAAGCAAACACCAATAAAAGTCACCTTTAATAATTTGAGAAATAAAGAACAATTAGCGGGTAAAATTGCAAGTCAAATAGAAGCAGATTCTTTATCAATCTTAAAGCATATTACCGACACTACATTCTTGAATAAGTTAAAACTTAACACTGATAATGTAGCTTGTTTATTTATTCCTAACACTTATGAGTTTTATTGGAACACTTCAGTAGAAGGTTTTGTGAACAGAATGGTAAAAGAGTATTCAGATTTCTGGAATTTGAGCCGTAAGAAAAAGGCTGCCAAAATAAAACTTAATTATTATCAGGTTGCAGTTTTGGCTTCAATAGTGGAAAAAGAGCAAAGTATAAAAAGAGATGAACGCCCCGATATAGCAGGATTATACCTTAATCGTTTGAAAAAACGAATGAAATTAGAATCAGATCCAACCCTTATTTTTGCATTAGATGATTTTACAATAAAAAGAGTATTAAATAAAGATAAAAAAGTAGAATCACCTTTCAATACATACAAGAACAAAGGTTTGCCTCCTGGCCCTATCTGTATTCCATCAATTAATGCAATAGATGCTGTGTTGAATGCAAGCGAACATAATTATATTTTTATGTGTGCCAAAGAGGATTTTACTGGTTATCATAATTTTGCTAAAACTTATGCAAAACATCTAGTAAATGCGCGCAAATATCAAAAGGCATTGAATAAGCGTAAAATAATGCGTTAATAATATAAATTTGCATCCATTTAAAATAAAATAAAATGACTAAAATAAAATTTGGAACAGATGGCTGGAGAGCTATTATTGCAAAAGAATATACTACTGATAATGTTGCAAGAGTAAGTATTGCTGTAGCTGATTGGTTGAATGAAAATAATGAAAATCCATCGGTGGTTATTGGGCACGATTGCCGGTTTGCAGGTGAGATTTTTGCTGAAACAGCTACAAAGGTATTGGCAAGTAAAGGTATTTTGGTGAAATTAGCAAAAGGTTTTGTTTCTACCCCAATGGTTTCACTAGGTGTTGTTAGTGAAAAAGCATCTCTTGGTGTTGTAATTACAGCTTCACATAATCCTCCAAGTTATAATGGATATAAGCTAAAAGGTGATTTTGGAGGACCTTTACTTCCTGTTGATATTACTGCTGTTGAAAATAAAATTCCAGATGCAAATTCAGTTGACTATAATGCAATAAGCATGCAGGATTTAGTAGCTGAAGGAAAAGTAATTTATGTTGATTTGGAAGAAATGTATTGTAAACATGCAAAAGCTAATTTTGATTTGGAGGCTATCCGTAATTCTGATATGAATTTTGCTTATGATGCAATGTTTGGAGCGGGTATGAATGCTGTAAAACGTTTGTTGCCAGAAACTACTTTATTGCATTGTGATGATAATCCAGGGTTTTTAGGAACTGCTCCTGAACCTATTCATAGAAACTTACAAGAGTTTTCTGATTTAATGAAAAATAATGCTTTGGATTGTGGTTTGGCCACTGATGGTGATGCGGATAGAATTGGGCTTTATGATAGCAAAGGAAATTTTGTAGATTCTCATCATATCATCCTTTTATTAATTCACTATATGGTGAAATATAAAGGAATGAAAGGTAAAGTTGTGACTGCATTTTCATGTTCAGTAAAAGTAGAACAAATGTGTAAGCATTACGGTTTAGAACAAGAAACAGTACAGATTGGTTTTAAGCATATCGCTGGTAAAATGATAACTGAAGATGTAATGCTAGGAGGGGAGGAATCAGGTGGTATTGCTATTACAGGTCATATTCCTGAGCGTGATGGGATTTGGATGGGATTAATCTTGTTTGAATTTATGGCGAAATCAGGAAAATCACTAGAGGATTTAATAGAAGAGGTATATGAAATTGTAGGTGAATTTGCTTTTGAACGTATTGATTTACATATTGATAATGACACTAAATTAAGAATTATTGAAGACTGTAAGGTAGGGAAATTCACTCAGTTTGGAAAATATAAAGTGGATAGAATTGAAACTACTGATGGTTTTAAGTTCTTCTTTGATGAAGATACTTGGCTTATGATTCGCCCTTCAGGTACCGAGCCTGTTTTACGTACTTATGCTGAGGCTTCAACACAAGCAAAAGTATTTGATATTTTGGCTGATGCCAAAGCGACTATCTTGTAAATGAAACATCTGTTTCTGATATTGTTTTGTTTCATTTTTATTGCTCTTTCAGCTCAAGATTTGAAAACGCCTACTTATCAGAATAAGGGTTTGGATTTAGACTTACCAATTACGGTTGACAAGAAAAAGAGAAACATCTTATTAATTTCAGAGGCTGCTACTTATACTGTAGCTTTAGTTGGTTTAAATCAGCTTTGGTATGCTGATTATCCTAAAAGCAGTTTTCATTTTATAAATGATAATGGAGAATGGCTACAAATGGATAAGTTCGGCCACATGACAACTTCCTACTATAGTGGTGTTGCAGGAATTAAAGCTTATAAGTGGACTGGGATGAAGCGAAAAAATGCAATTTGGTTTGGCGGTTTGACAGGAACTTTTTTTTTATCAATTATAGAAGTGTTGGATGGACAATCTAAACTATGGGGAGCGTCATCAGGAGATTTAATAGCAAACACTACTGGTTCCTTATTGGCAATTGGTCAAGCCCTAAAATGGAATGAGCAAAGGATACAATTTAAATACTCATACTCTCCATCAGAATGGGCTAGTGAAAATACTGAGCAGTTAGGTGAAAACCACTTGCAAAGGGCTTTAAAAGATTATAACGGACAAACGTACTGGTTATCATTTAACCTAAAGTCCTTATTTGATATTCAAACTACCAATTTTCCTCATTGGTTAAATGTTGCAGTAGGACATGGTGCTGATAGAATGGTTTCTGCATATCAAAAAGAAAATGATTCTCAAAGAAAAAGACAGTTTCTGCTTTCATTAGATGTTGATTTAACAAGGGTGAAAACAAAAAGCAAAATATTGAATACAGTTTTACATTCTTTTGGTTTCATAAAATTCCCTATGCCAACTTTAGAGCTTAGTAATGGAAAGTTGCATGCACATTCAATATATTTCTAATGCAATTTAAACTTGGCGATAAAATCCTTTTCAAAACTGAAAATCAGAAAGGAGAAATAGTTAAAATTAATTCTAGCTACAAGGTAACCGTACAAACTGAAAATGGTTTTGAAGTTTTGGCTTCTGTAAAGGATTTAGTGAAAGTTGAAGTAAATACAGATAAGGCTTTGGCTTATGGTAATTACTTTCATCAAAAGGATAACGATAATAAGTCAAGTAATTCCTTTAAACGAGATAAAAGTTCTACCATTTTAAAAATCGATTTACATATTGAACTTTTAAGTGGTAGTTATCAGTATTTGGATAATTTTGAAATTGTTCAGATTCAATTGAATGAGTGTCATTTAAGAATTGAAAAGGCATTAAATAGCAATTATCAAAAACTAATTATTGTCCACGGAATAGGAACTGGTAGCCTTAAAGCTGAAGTACATAAATTATTACGTAATTATAATTTACGCTTTTACCTGTCTAAGGATGCTGGTGCTACTGAAGTAATGCTTTAGGTTTACTTATTACCTTCTATTCTTCCGATTATCTCAGTAATTTGCTTGTAAGAAATTCGTTTAGCAATTATCTTTTTATCTTTATCTAATAAATACAGAACAGGAGTTGAGTAGATGTCATACTTATCTCTCCAATCACTACTTGCTACAGGATTTCCTTCATCATCATGATTGATATCTGCAACATTAATCCAATCCCCAATTTTTTTAGTATTTATAAACTTTTTCCATTCTGCTTTATCAAATTCTGTTGCTACTGCAAATGTCTTTATATTCACTCCTGTTCCTATTAAGGAATCCAATTCATTTTTTATTCTTGGTATTTCCTTTTTACAATGACCGCAAGTTGGTCCATAGAATACCACAAGGCTATAATCTGCTTTTATTTCTTGTAGAGTATGTGTTTTTCCTAAAGTATCTTTCATGAAAGGTCTTCCGTAAAAATCAAGAAATTCTGACGCTTCTCTTCCTATTAAATTAGGTGCAATTTTTTGGGCTCTATCTGCAATTTTAACCAACTGTGTTGAATCAACCCAGTCACATTGGTTAGTGATGTAATATTTTTCAACCATGTGTACAAATACTGCATCCATCCCCATAATTTTTGAACGTTCGTAAGTTGAAGTAATGTAGGATACTACATATTGAAAAATATCCCCATTTGCTTTTGAAAGTTTAATAAGAACATCAGCAGAAACATTGATTGAGTCAGGGTGTTTTGCTGTTAACTTGTTCAAGTACTGGTCCATCTTGTTGAAAAATATTGGCGTTCTTAACATTCTTGAATCAGAGAAGTCAATATTATCCCAAAAATGTTTTTTATAAAATCGGTATGGAAATGTCTTGTCAGGATTTCCTGTACTATCTAATGGTGATTCTGGAATTTGAATTTCAGTAGTTGCAGTAACAATTTTCGAGAAAAATTTATCCTTATTATTTATCATAAAATCTATCCCTGAACTTCTTTACTTTCACATCAATAGCATTAGCTTTTTCTTGTAATACTTTTTTTGCATCTCCTTCTGCAGTTTCAAGTTGCTGTCTTATTGGTGTTACTTGTTTTTGCATTTGAGTAATAAAGTTTAAATACTCATAAAAAGGAGGATTTTCATTTGAGTTTTTAAAAGACATACTGCCTATTAAATCATCAATTTTAGTTGAGAATGAAAAATGCTGTTCTGATACTATGATGTCAAAATATTGTTGATTTGCTAGTACAACTAAATACATTCCTCCTTGTAATTCTCTTTCTCCTTTAAAGGAAAACTTTCCTCCTACCACTTTAGAAGTGTCAGTAGCATATTGTTTTCCTCCAAAGTAGTAAGCCAACATAACTGAGGTGTCTTGTAGTCCTTCTATTTCACCACTAATATTATAGCCTATTAAATTAGCAATAGTTTTCTTTTGACCAAATTTACTTTGTGAGTAAGATTGAGATGTTATTGTTAAGCAAAGGATAAATAATAAAGTTATTTTTTTCATAATATATTTTTAAGTGCGCAAAATTAAGAATCAAAACGAATTTTTACAATAACTATTGCCTATTTTTTAAATATCCATCTAAAAAAACTATTCCAATAATAACGCAACTTCCCAAATAGAAAGAACTGCTCATTAGTTCATTGTCTCCAAAAATTATTAATGCAAAAATAATACTATATACAGGTTCAAGGTTTATAGCCATTATTAATGAATAGGGAGTTATGTGTCGCATAATTTCGGTTAACCAAACAAAAACCATTGCAGTGCAAAGCGTCCCTAAAAGAATAAGGTAGGTAAGGTCAGTAACTGAGATTTTAGTTGTAAAAACAGTGTAATCTTGCTGGAAAAATAAAATACAACTTATTATAATTACCCCTGAAAGCATTTCAATCATTGTAATTTTTGCAGCTCCAACTTTATTTATGTATTTGGCATTAAACAAAGTAAATAGAGTGGCAAGCAAAGCAGCCATTATTCCATAAAAATATCCCCAAAAATACTTAGTTTCAGTACCCATAATAAAGGCTAATGCTACTACTACAACTACACCCATTATTACTTCATAAAAAAGAAATTTTCTTTTGAAAAAAAAAGGTTCAATCAATGCTGAAAACAGAGAAGATGTAGCTAAACAAACTACGGCAACTGATACGGTTGATACTTTTATTGACTCAAAAAAGCATAACCAATGAAAGGTAACTAAAGCACCAACTCCTAAAAGACCAAGAAAATCTTTCTTACTGACACTAAATAATTGTTTTTTAAAAGCAAGAAAGATAGCGATACTAATAAAGGCGATACCCATTCTGTACCAAACTAAATGTATTGCACTTAACGAAATTAATTTTCCAAATACTCCAGTTAACCCTAAAACAACTACCATTAGGTGTAATGAAGTTAGTTTATATTTCTTTAGTATGTTATACATGAATTAAATTGATAATTTTGTGCAATAATACAATATAAGAATGAAGATAATTATTTCTCCAGCTAAAAAACTTGCTACTGATAATTTTATAAATAAAGGAACATCTATTCAGTTTTTAGAAGAAACTAAATATTTAGTGAAGGAGTTAAAAACTTATACGGTAAGTGATTTAAAAAGCTTGATGAAATTAAGTGATAATTTAGCTCAATTAAATTGGCAAAGGTTTCAAGATTGGAATACTAAAGATGTAGGACAAGCTTTGTTTATGTTTAAAGGTGATGTTTACCAAGGATTGAAAGCTAAAAATTTTACTAATATTGAATTAGACTTTGCACAAGAAAACTTAAGGATATTGTCAGGTTTATATGGTTTGCTAAAACCAAAAGATTTAATTTATCCTTATCGATTAGAAATGGGCACAAAACTAATAACCAAAACTGGAAGTAATTTATATAAATTTTGGGAGAATAGATTGCATCAAGCGCTTCTGTCAGAATTGAAGAATGATGAAGAAATTATTAATTTAGCTTCAGAGGAATACAGTAAAGCTATACAACTCAATAAGTTTAGTAATCCTGTAATTACACCTGTATTTAAGGATCTTAAAAATGGAGAATTAAAGGTGATTTCTTTTTTTGCTAAAAGAGCAAGAGGGGAGATGGTGAGTTTTATTATTAAAAATAAAATTAAAAATTCAGAGAATTTAAAATCTTTTTCAAATTTGGGTTATCAATTTACAGAAGGAACTAAAAAAGGCGAGTTTTTGTTTACTAGATAATATGTTGAGCGAATAAGAATTATTTAGAAAATTCACTAATCTATTTTGTATTGATTCTTTTATTAATTATATTTACCACTTGATTAATTAATTAAATAAAATACAATGAAATTTTTTTACACTTTACTATTTGCTTCTTTATTAGCATTTTCAACTTCTAATGTTCTAGCCCAAACAGGACCCTGTTCACTCTCTGGTGTCAGTAATTATATTGACTTTACATCATCATCAACTATAATGATGAATGTGTCTGTTAATGGAATCTCACAATATACCTATGCTTGGAATGATGGGACTCCAGTAGGTTCTTCTAGTCAAAAACCATTTTACTCAGGCTTTTGTGTGACCATTACTGATCTTATGACTGGTTGTGATACTACAATTTGTGAAAGTTGTATTCCAACTGGTGGCGTAGGTATGTGTACTATGATTTATGCACCTGTGTGTGGTTGTGACGGAAATATTTATAGTAATGATTGTATTGCTATGTATAATGGAATATTTACTTATACATCTGCTATTGGGCCTAATGGTCAAACATTGCCTTGTGAGTGCCATTACCATCTTGGGATTGTGTAAATGGTGCTTGTCTTGATCCTGGTACAGGTTTAGGAGCATATACTTCTTTAGGAGCATGTAATATTGCTTGTGTTGCTGTGACGCCATCTTGGGATTGTAGTTCTTTTGGGTGTTATGATCCAGGAACAGGTCAAGGTGCTTCCTTTCTGATTATTTTATATGTGATAGTATTTGTGCTCTGGTGGTTCCATCTTGGGATTGCACAATAGCTGGATGTGTAGATCCGGGAACAGGTTTAGGTCAATATACTACCCAAGCTAACTGTCAGAGTATGTGTATTCCAACTGCTCCATCTTGGGATTGTATAAATGGTGCTTGTATTGACCCAGGAACAGGTTTAGGGGCATATAATTCTTTAGGTGTTTGTAATAGTGCTTGTGCGATTACACCTTCTTGGGACTGTATAGTTGGACAAGGATGCATTGACCCAGGTACAGGTCAAGGTGTATATAATTCTTTAGTTACTTGTAATAGTGCTTGTGCGATTACACCATCTTGGGATTGTGACGGAATGGGTACTTGTACTGATCCTGGAACTGGAACAGGAATGTATTCTAGTCAAGCTTCTTGTGATAATGCTTGTATAGTAAATGGAGTTGAAGAACAGACTACAAACAAAAAACTTCTTAAAATTACTGACCTATTAGGCAGAGAAACAAAAGGTTTTAAGAATGATGTTCTTTTTTATATCTATGATGATGGATCAGTAGAAAAAAGAATAGTTATAGAATAAAAGAATAGTTTAAATATGATGCGTATTAAATCATTATATATATTCCTTTTTCTTATTGGGTTATTGTCCTGTAAGAAAGATATTGAAATTATTAATGATAATGATGCGCCTTACTACGGTGAAATACCTACTTTGTTATTGGAAAATTATGTAAACCGATTATATATTGATTTACTTGGAAGAGAACCTCTTGATGCAGAAATGGAAAATGATGTTCAGTTTTTAAGAGATAAAGATATTACTTTAGAAAGTAGAGGGGACCTAATAATAAAACTTCAAACTGACACCAATTTTATTGAAGGAGATTCATCTTATAAATTCGCCTATTATCATAGGATGTATGATATGATAAAAGTTCGATTAATTGAGGGGGCTTCTAATAATTATATAGGATCTGAATTAAGTAATCATTATTCGGCTTATTTAGTTGATTCAGTTAATGGAAATATGTTGGATGCTAATAAGAAACTTATAAATTACCATAAACTAAATAATGTTTTAATATCAGAATTGCAATACTATAACGGGCTAATTGAATTCAATGAAATGCATAGAAGAATGATTTTCAATTCAGTTTATGATAATATTAATATGAATACTTTTAATTTTATTAATGCTGCTTTTGATAATCTTCTTTTTCGTTATCCAACACAGTATGAATTTGATGAAGTTTATAAGATTATTGAAGACAATACTGCTCAAATAGTGTTAGGTGGTTCAGTAAATAATAAAGGTGATTTTACACATCTTATTTGCAATACTCAAGAGTTTTATGAAGGCACGATTGTATGGATTTATGGTACTTTATTAGCAAGAAATCCAACAACTGAAGAAACAGCTATTTTTATGGAAACTTATTTTTTAGATAAAGATTTTCAGAAAATGCAAAGAGCAATAATGAAAACGGATGAATATGCTCACTTTAACTAATCACCTATGAAAAAAATAACTCTCCTATTTTTTTGTTTATCAGTATTAGCAACATCTTGTAAGAAGGATGATATTATTTATGATGTAAACCAAGTAAACGCAACTTCATATAATGCAAATAAAAATAAGTTAAAAACTATATCTCAATATATCTCTATTTTATATGCCAATTTGTTTCAAAAAGCTTTGTCAGCAAATGAATTGGTAGAGATTACTAACTGTATTGAATCAATTGGAGATAAGGAGGTTGCTCATGAAATAATCTTAAGTAATTTTATGAATAAATCAGGAGTTACCATTCCATCTGATTCACTTATGAGGACTGATGTTAATGCTTTTATCGAACAAACCTATAAGCGATTTTATGTACGAGATTTAACAGAGGCAGAACGAGAATTCTTTTTGAATTTCTTTGTGTCACACCCTGATGTATCAGTAGAGATGGTGTATTCTGCATTTTCTTTGTCTAACGAATATCAGTTTTATTAATATGAAAAGAAGAAATTTTTTAAAAAATACAGCTTTAAGTGCTGCTGCTATCACAGTTCCTTTTATTTTGCCAAGTGGAAGATTGTTTGCAGCAACAGGAAGTCGAATGGCCGATCATGTTGTTTTTGTTGCTTTCGCAGGAGGAGTTAGGCAGCAAGAATCTATTTTACAAAGATATTTAGATGATAGTCAAGACTATCCAAGTGTTGGGAATATTATGTATAACATGTTTGATGGAGCACCACCCACTGATAAGATTGTTTACGGTACAGATGGAATAATAAGTGGAGATACTCCAATCCCTAAATTATTATCTCAAACTTTACAGCAACAGGGTACTTTATTCAAAGAAGTAAATGCCTCAACAGTTGGCCATTATGCTGGAGTAAATACTTTGTTAACAGGAAATTATTTGTATTCTCAAGGATTGAAAATGAAACCTTCAATGCCAACGATATTTGAGTATCTAAGAAGACATCAAGGGGTGAAGGCAACAAAAACTTGGTTTATAGGAAATGGAATTGGTAATTCACTCCCTTTATTAGATTATAGTTTGCACCCTGATTATGGCTCTCAATTTGGAGCTAATTTTTTAGCGCCTACAATTACTTTTGGTGATGATGGAGAAAAGCATTTTAAAAATGCAAAAATATATCATCCTGAAGATGAGTTGGATCCTATGTATAAAATGAAATATTTTTTAGATAATGTGTGGTATTCACAAGGAAAACCCTTACCTAATATTGGTAATACTGAAGAAGAAAAAGCAGAAATCAAACAATTTGTAAAAGAAATGTTTCTGAAAAAAGAAAATGGAACAATTGCTCATCCTCCAGTTGGAGATAATAGAGATGGACAAACTATAGGTTATGCTTGTGAAGTATTAAATCGCTTCAAACCTACTTTCTCAGTAGTTTATTTATCATCAGTAGATGGCTGTCATTCTGATTTTTCGGGCTACTTAAAAAGCTTGCACGCAACTGATCATGCTGTGGGTCATTTATGGGATTATATTCAAAATAATATTCCTGAAATGGCTGGCAATACAACTTTAATTGTTTCACCAGAACATGGTAGAAATTTAGAATCGAATAATATTGTTGATGCTAATGCTTTTACGGGCTTTGATCATTCTGATGCTAATAGTAGAAGAATTTTTAATATGATGATTGGTCCCGGAGTTGATTCTAATTTAACAATAGGGAATGAAAATAATCAAATTGGAGATATTGTAAATATTACACCAACAATAGCTGAGATTTTAGGTTTTAAAAATGAAATGATGAGTGCAGGGCTAACAGCAAGTAATAATTCTCTATTTGATTTGATATAACAATGAGAAAAAATCTTTATATATTTATTGTTATTTCTTTTGTTTTTCAAGCTTGTAAAAAGGATGGAGAAATTAATCCTTATGATAATCCTAATCTAAATTCTCCTGAGGATACTACTACAAACTATTTTCCTGACGCAACCGCTTTTCAAGCACTTCATAATAATATTTTTATTCCTACTTGTGCAAATTCTGGTTGTCATGATGGAGCTTTCGAACCCGATTTTAGAACTATTGAAAGTTCGTATAATACACTTGTTTATCAGCCCGTAATAAAGAATGATAACGGAAATACCTATGAGTTTAGAGTGAAACCAAGCAATTCTGATAAATCAATTTTATATAAAAGATTAATTGAAGATATTGATGGAATTTCAGGAATTATGCCGCTTTCCGCAGAATATAATGCTGAGCATTATTGGTTTGATCATAGGGAAGAATATATTCAAAATATTAAAGATTGGATAGATAATGGTGCTAAGGATATGTTTGGTAACTTACCTTTGCAGCCTAATAATATTCCTGAAATGAGAGGTGCAATTGCTTTTGTTACAGGGCAAAATACTCCTTTGTCAAGAGAAATGCCAAGAGGAACAGTCTACGTGCCGTCATCAGCTAGTTCAATAGATTTATGGTTTTCTGTTCATGATGATATTTTAACATCTAATGAATTAAGTTATAATAAAATTAAGTTTTCTACGAACTTATTTAATTTTGAAAATAAGCCTGAATTTCCTTTAGAGGTTATTACACCTCCTAAAAATGAAACTGGTTATTATCTTAGTACAACTGATGATTTTTATCATAAATACACACTGGATATGTCCACTTTTAATACAGGAGATATTGTTTTTATGAAAATATACGTAAAGGATGATGTTAACCCAGTTACTGAAATCCCTTCAAATGGATCAGATTATAATATTGTAAAACACTTTACATTCACAGTACAATAATAATGAAAGGAATAACTTATATATTATTAGCAGTTTCATTAGTTTTTTCTACTTGTAAGAAAGTTGAGGTTGAAAATGATTTTTTGATAAGTCTGATTGAAACATCTCCCTCAAGTATTGTTGAGTTTGAAGAAAATATTAATATAAGAATTTCATATAATCATGCTCAAGGATTTTTGGGTTTTTCTGATCCTGATTATTTGTCATTAGAAGTAAAAGATAGCCGACTTTCTAATCCCGATTATTATCATCTATTTCCGTTAAGCCCTCCACAAAGTGATGTTTCAATATCAGGAGAAATACTTATTGAAGTTGATGCTCCATTTATATTTGGAAATGGAAATACAGAAACATTAACTTTTACTATTGCTATTCAGGATAAAGATAAAAATTGGAGTAATAAAGTTACAACTGATTTAATCACAGTAAATAAGTAATGAAATATTTTTTAATTTTGGTTTTTATGTGTTTTGCAAATGTAATATTTGCACAGTACACCATGTCCACCCTTACGGTATTTGACTGTGAAGGAACATTAACTGATAGTGAAGCTAACACTAATAATCCTGGATGGTATGCACATAATGAAAATTATTCTTTTACTATTTGTCCTGCCGGTGCAATCTCTATTGCCATAAATTTTTCTTTTTTTGAAACAGAACCACAGAATGATTATGTGATAATTTATGATGGTCCAAATAATACTTTCCCAATTCTTTCTGGCCCCTATTCTGGAATAAATTTACCTCCTCAAATTACTGCTTCTGGCTGCGTTACCATTGACTTTGTTTCGGATGTAAATGTTGCATCTGAAGGATTTGATTTGAGTTGGGAATCTCAAATTTCTGTTCCACCACCACCAATAATTAGTTTGCCAACAGCTGTAAATTGTAGTTTAAGTGCCTTAATCATTGAATTAGACCAATACATTCATTGTGATTCAGTATTAACAGCTCAAGTTTTTGTGAGCGGGCAATTGAATCAATTAGTAAATGCAACAGCTTTAAATTGTATCAATGATTCTACTAACCAGATTCAACTCTCTCTTTTCCCTGGTTTAAACGAAAGCGGTACTTATAATATTTCTTTTCAAACTTATTTTAAAGATGATTGTGATAGTATTTGGGATTTAACATCAACTTTCCAGTTTATAATTAATGATTGTCCTTTAATAGTAGAATTAACAGCTGATAATGATACAATTTGTATCGGAGAATGTGCTGATTTATCTACTTATGTAATTGGTGGTGATGCGTCATCTTATTCTTACAGTTGGAATCCTGTTTGGAACAATAATCCTGGCGTTTGGACGGTTTGTCCTTTAGTGACAACTTCTTATATTGTTACTGTAAGTGATGCTAGTATGGCAGCTTCACAAAGTGATACCGTCACTATTGTAGTCTTAAACCCACCTATAACTCAACCTTCTATTAGTATTTGTCAAACTGACCCTTCAATTAATTTGCTTGCTAATCCTATTGGTGGTTGGTGGTTGGGCTCAGGAATTACAAATGGAAATAATGGAACTTTTAATCCAGTTGGATTATCTGCCGGTATATATACAGTTACTTATGGAATTGGTGGATGTACAGATGATCTGGATGTTACAGTTCTAGAAATTAATGCAGGTTCAGATATTTCAGCTTGTTTTAATACTAGTTTTAACCTTAATTCTTCTGTGACAACACCAGGAGGAATTTGGTCAGGTTGTAGTTGCATTCAATCAAACGGAAATATTACAACAGGAAATAATCTTGCTCTAATAACAGCAATTTATACTTTGCCAAATGGATGTTCGGATACTTTATTGGTGACAGTTTCAGGAATTACTACCCAGCTAATGTTACTCTTTGTCAAAATTCAGGTAATTACGGACTTTCCTTTATGCCTGTAAATGGTACCTGGTCAGTATTGCCTGATAATCCTCAGCTTTCAAGTTCTTGTTTAAACCCTATTTTACAATATCCATTTCAGGATGGCTTTGAATTGGGTTTTGGTAATTGGACGCATGACCCTAATAATGATTTTGACTGGGAAGTTAACAATGGTGGTACTCCTTCATTAACAACTGGACCAAACTCTGCTTTTGAAGGTTATAATTACATTTATACTGAAGCTTCTAGTGCTAATAATCCAGCAAAGGTTGCGGCTATTATTAGTCCTTGTTTAAATTTATCAGCTTATAATAATCCTATTTTACATTTTTGGATGCATAAACAAGGGGCAGGTCAAGGTAGTTTTGCTGTTGATGTTTCAATTGATAATGGTGTAAATTGGAATTTAGATTATTGGTATATATCTGGTGATTTAGGAAGTCAATGGAAAGAATATTCTATTAGTTTATCTGCCTTTAATGCTTCTGAAGTTAAATTACGCTTAAGAGTAATTACAGGAAATTGGCAGTCAGATATTGCGGTGGATAAATTATCAATTTTAGGAGGGCCTGTCACTGCTGATGGATTCTTCTTAACAGATATTGCTAATGATGGTTTACATAATTTAATGTATTCTATTCAGGGATGTGATGATTATGTTGATGTTTTAATTAATGAGATAAATGCAGGTTCTGATTTAGTAGTTTGCCCTTCTTCTTCTCCTTTTAATTTGATTGGTAGTCCATTAGCGGGAGTTTGGAATGGATTATATATTACCAACCAAATTACTGGAACTTTTAATCCATCATTAGGAGCAGGTATTGATCTAGTTACCTATACTTTTGGTGGATGTACAGATACAGCAGAGATTTCAGTTTTGGATACTGATATTCAAATCGATACTTTATTTCTTTGTATGAATGAAGGAGTTCAGTTATTAGATTTAGGAACAGTTCCTAGAACTCCAGCTAATGGAATTTGGAGTGGAAATGGAATAATTAGTTCTAGTTTACCTGGTGAATTTAGTCCGCAAATTGCAGGAGTAGGATTCCATACTTTAACTTATACAGCTAATAGTTGTTTTGATAATTTAATTGTAGAAATTGCTCCTCAAGCAGTCTTAATTGATACTCTTTTTTGTCAATCCTCTAATGATATTATATTGAATGTATATCCTAGTGGTGGATATTGGATAGGTAATGGTATTCTTGATGGTAATACGGGTTTATTTGCGCCAAGTCAATTAAGTTTAGGGCAGAATTTTATAGCTTATACATCTGCTGGTGGTTGTCTAGATACCTTTAGTATTACTATTTATGATCTTCCACAGTTAAGTCTTTCTGGTTTAACCTCCAATTATTGTTTTAAGGACACTAATGTTTTTGTAAATACTCTGCCAATTGGTGGCGTTTTAACAGGTAGTGGTGTAAATGGGTCTTATTTTAATCCTTCACAAGCAGGAGAAGGCTATCATACAATTACTTATGAATATGGAAGTGGAATTTGCACTGAAACAATTAATTTTATTGTATTAGTTAGTGGTGAATTATTGGCTGATGTCTATAGTTCAGAAGATACTATTTGTAATGGTGATTATCTTAATGTTAGTGTAACTGCTAGTGGAGGGATTGGTAATTATAGTTTTAGTTGGGATAATGGATTAAGTAATAGTTATAATCATTTAGTTACTCCTTCTTTAACAACAACTTATTTTGTTTCAGTTTCAGACGCTTGCTCGGATAATATAGTTGATAGTATTCCTGTATTTGTATTTCCAAGTTTTACACCAAGTTTTTCTACTTCAAACAAATTGTGTTATGGTGAGTTAGGCTTTGCTAAGGTAACTGTCAATCCAGCTTCAAACTATTCCTATTTATGGAATACCAATCCAGCTAATTTTACGGATAGTATTATTGATTTAGTTAATAAAAGGTATGAAGTTACTGTGATAGATGTTATTACAAAATGTCAATTATCTGATACTATTAGTATCCCTGGTTATGATGAAATTTCGGCTTTATTTTTTGCTAATAAAACAGAATGTATTTCTTTAATTGATGCCGAATTTCAATTCTTAGATAATAGTATTGTTAATCCTCTTGAATTGAGTCAAACTTCTTTTTGGAATTTTGGAGATAATTCATCAACTCCTTATGAGTTTGCTGAAAATCCGATACATACATATGCTGATACGGGTTTATTTTCTGTTGAATTAATATTAACTAATACTGGAGGATGTATGGATTCCTTTGCAATTGAAGTGTGTGTTAGGCCTGACATTAAAATATTTACACCAAATAGTTTTACACCAAATGGAGATTATTGTAATGATGAATTCTATGCAATAGGATTGGGAAGTTTTTATTCTTTTAATATTAAAATTCATAAAAGGTGGGGTAGTGAAATAATTTTTGAATCTAATGAAATTTTACTTACTACTCATTTACAGGATGGTAATATCTGTAATAATTTTGAAGATACGGAACCGTATTATAAAATGGGAAGTTGGGATGGCGTTATGATTGATGGAAGTTTATCAACTCAAGGGGTATATCCTTTTGTAATTGAATATAAACAAACTATGGCTAGCCTAACTGAGGTTATTGTTGGCCATATAACTTTAATAAGATGATAATACTTAGCACAGGATTTGGAAATGGAACAATAACTATTTTATTAATTTTAATAATAATTTTACTATTAATGATATTCCGGAAAAGGTATATTTTTAAAGGATTAGCAATTGTCAATAAAATAATCCTCCCATCTTTAATTAGAAAAGATTTATCTAAACTTAAAGGTTATGAAAAATTAATTTTTGGATATAGGTATTGGGTTACAAAGAATAGCTTGTAATCTTATTTTTCTTTATTTTTGAATTCATAGTTGTAATCAATTATTTCCCATTTTGTTTTATCATTTTGTTTTAAAAGGATATGTTCATTATGATCTATCGTATTTGTATAACTAGACGTATAGTCAATAAAAACATAAAAGCCATCCTCCATTCCTTCTACTTCACTTTGAAATTTTTTCTCTGTTGTTTTTCTGTTTTCTAATTCTCCAAATTCAAGCATCAATTCATTTATTAAGTTTATCCAGGTTTCTTTCTTATACCTTGTCTTAACTTCATTTGAGAGCAATTGAAATGCATTATCGTATTGATTATCGTTAATATTACTTAACCAACTTTCTGCAACTACACTTGCATCTTTAATGTATTGGTCGGTATATTTTTGTGCACTTGCTGAATAGATGCTTATTACCGAAATAAGCATTATAATTAATTTTTTCATTTTTTTTTTTTGATTTGTAAAAATAGTGATTTCCAAATTGAATCAGAAGTAAAACGCATTTTAAAAGGGTTAAGTATTATGTGATTGATTAGAATTGCTCTATAATGTAGACTAAATTCATAGATTGCAATTTAAGTTATTAACGACCTTACCTAGTGATTTAAACCCTCTTATCTAGTAGAGAATATATTATTTTATAACACGATAGTTTTTATCTAAGTTATTGATATCTAGTTTTTTATATGTTATGGTATTTTTATTGGTATTTTGTTTTATAAAGTTATTTTTAAAAGTTGATTTGGTTTTAAATTTTGTAGTTATTAACAATATATATTAGCCTTATCTAGTGAAATTCAAATTGTATCATTTTTTTTTCTATATTAGTCGAAGTAAAAATTTATTAACCAAAAAAAAAACTATGGCTTATAAGCACACAAACGAAAGAGGTACAACTTACTACTTGCACAAGCAAGAAGTTACTTTAAAATCAACAGGAAATGTACAAACAATTTATTTCTTTGCTAAAGAAGAGTTAACTGTTTCTAAAAAAGGAAATCCAGTAACTTGTTTAGACGCTTTACCTGACGGTAAAATGGTTAAAGAAAATAGTAGAACAGGCTTACCATTTGTTAAAAAGAAATAATTTCTTTTTTTATAAAAAGAAAAGCTCTAACATTTGTTAGGGCTTTTTTTATGCTTTGTATTTTATTACTTAATCTTTTAGCATTGAAACATAGTATAATAGGTAGGTAGCAGCTGCTAATGCTGCAACCACATAAGTGCTAGCTGCCCATTTTAATGCATCATTTGCGTAAGTTAGCTCTTGTTCACTTGTTATACCAGAAGAGCGCAACCAAACTAATGCTCTTCTGCTGGCATCAAATTCAACAGGCAATGTAACTAATGTAAAAGCAGTAACAATAGCTTGTAAGGCAATAAATACTATCAGAAGATTAGTAAATCCAAGGCCAATATAGCTCCCTCCAATTAGACCAATAATAAAGACTGTACTCATCATCTTATTACTCATATTAACTATAGGAACCATCTGTGAACGCATTTGTAACCATGAATATGCTGTAGCATGTTGAACTGCATGCCCGCATTCATGGGATGCTATAGCAGCTGCAGAAACATGTCTTCCTTGGTAAACATCAGGGCTTAGATTTACTGTTTTATCCATTGGGTTATAATGGTCAGTTAGTTTTCCAGGAACTGAAATTACTTTTACATCATATATATGATTGTCAGCCAACATTCTTTCGGCTATTTCTTTACCATTCATTCCTGAAAGGGTAGGAATTTTACTGTATTTCTTTATTTTCTTTTTAAGTCTTGAGCTTACTATACCTCCAGCAATCATAAAGGTAATCATTATTATCCAAATCATAGTTGTTTTTTGTTTTGCAAAATTAGGAAAAATTCCTTCTTAATATACAACAATAATATAGTAATTTTGTTGCATAAAACTTAAGAAAATGAAACGACCGTTAATTTTAGTAACTAATGATGATGGTATATCAGCCTCAGGAATCCGTAATTTAATTCGAATTATGAATGATTTTGGTGATGTTGTTGTTGTTGCTCCTGATGGGCCTCAGTCAGCAATGGGACACGCAATTACGATTGATTCGACTCTAAGATGTGATAAGATTGTAATTTATAAAGGATCTCAAAAAGAATATGCATGTAGTGGTACTCCTGTTGATTGCGTGAAATTAGCAGTCAATCAGTTGTTAGAAAGAAAACCTGATTTATGTGTTTCAGGTATTAATCATGGTTCTAATTCTTCAATCAATGTTATTTATTCAGGTACTATGTCAGCAGCTGTTGAGGGAGCTTTGGAGGGAATTCCCTCTATTGGTTTTTCATTGTTAGATTATGCTCATGATGCTGATTTTTCTGAATCAGAAATTTATATAAGAAAAGTAACGCAATCAGTACTAGATAATGGTATGGATACTGGTGTTTGTCTGAATGTTAATATCCCGAAAACTAAAGAAGATCAGGCAATAAAAGGAGTTAAGGTTTGTAGGCAAGCTAGTGCTAATTGGGAAGAACAGTTTGAAAAAAGGGTTGATCCTAAGGGTAGAACCTATTATTGGCTTACGGGTAAATTTGTTAATTATGATAAAGGAACAGATACTGATGAGTGGGCTTTAGCTAATCATTACGTATCTATTGTTCCTGTTCAATTTGATATTACAGCTTATCCTTCAATATCATCCTTAAATAAAATATTTTCTAATGAATAGAGATATAGCAAAGGGTTTTTCCATTGGTGTTTTTGCCCCAATTACTGCATTTGTTATTTATGTGGGTTTTTATCTGGAGGTTGAATTTGATACAGCAATTGATACCATTAATAGAATGGGAACTATGACGCATCACATTAGTTTGAGTGTATTTATAATCAATATAGTTTTGTTTTTCATGCAAATAAAAATGTTTCGTGATGAAGTTGCTAGAGGGATACTTGTTGCTACCATAGCTTATGCAATTTTAGTACTTATTTTAATTTTATTCTAATGAAATTTTACATTATTACTGGCGAACCTTCTGGGGATTTACATGCTGCTAATTTGGTAGAGGAACTTAAAAAATGTAATAATAAGTTAGAGTTTAGAGCTTGGGGAGGAGAGCGATTATTAGCACAAGGAGTGGAGTTAGCTAAGCACATAAAGGAAACTGCTTTCATGGGGATTTTGGATGTCTTGAAAAATTTAGGGGCTATAAAGGAAAATTTAAATTATTGTAAGCAAGATATTTTAGATTATAATCCTGACGCACTTATTTTAGTTGATTATCCTGGTTTTAATCTAAAGATTGCAAAGTTTGCAAAACAGCAAGGGATAAAGATATTGTATTATATTTCTCCAAAAGTTTGGGCTTGGAATAAAAGCAGAGTAACTAAAATAAAAAAATATGTTGATGAACTTTTAGTGATTTTTCCGTTTGAAGTTGATTTCTATCAAAAATATGGAATGAAAGTAACTTATGTTGGGAATCCTCTGTTGGATGAAATAGGCAAGGGAAACTTTAGTTTTTCTTATAGCACTGAAAAACAAATAATTGCTTTATTACCTGGAAGTAGAAAACAGGAGATAGAAGGTATACTCCCTGAAATGTTAAGGATAGTTAGTCATTACCCGAATCATCAGTTTGTTATTGCAGCAACTAATAACTTTAGCAAGCAATATTATCACTCTTTCATAAAAGAAAATAACATAAAATTAGTATTTGATGAGACATATGGTTTACTTTCAAATGCTACTGCTGCTTTAGTTACTTCTGGTACTGCAACTTTAGAGACGGCATTGTTTAAAGTGCCACAAGTAGTATGTTACAAAACCAATTGGCTTACTTATTTTTTAGCAAAAAAACTGATTAAAATTAAGTATTTATCTTTAGTAAACATCCTAATGGATAAGTTGGTAGTAAAGGAGCTTATTCAGAAAGAATTGAATAAAAATAGAATAAAAATGGAATTAGATATCCTGTTGAATGAAAATAAGGAAATTTTAACTAATTATGATAAATTAATTGATTTGCTAAATAAGAAAGGGGCTTCAAAAAATGCAGCTCAGTTTATAATAAAATCTATTTAGATTCTTTATATTCTTGAATTTTCTTAAACGTTAATTCCATTGGTAGACAGTTATTTGCTAGAATAAGATCAGTTCCACTATAATGTATTGTTCCAAAACCATCTCTTACTGACCATGTAAATGTACTTGATTGTGAGTTTTCCCAAGCAAGTGTAAAGTGTACTGCATCAGGGTCAGTAGGGTAGCAAACAGGTACATAAGTAAAACCTAATGTTGCTTGAAGAGTGCCAACATAATCATTTCCGACATATACATCTAACCAATCTATACCAAGATTGTCAAAATATACTGCAGCAGCTACATCTTCAAAAAATACGACATCAGCTTCATATTCACAAAATAAGTATAGTGATGAAATGTTATAGTTTATAGCATATGGATCACTGCATAAATACAAACAAGATCCATCATCATTATCTGCATTAGGATTAAAGTTTTCTGCAGATATATCTGTACATCCATCTACTAATACTTCAACAGAACATGAATTTATAACAACCGCTAGAATTAATAATAAAATAGTTTTTTTCATGTTGATAATTTTGTTACAAATATATTAAATTTATCCAAATGAATAACTGGAATAAATACCGCTTTTTAGAATAATACTCCATTTTACTGTAAACAAGTAATAATAGATTCTTCAGTGCCAAAATATAAGTGGGAGCAAATAAAAAAGGAATGCCTCAAATGGGACATTCCTTTTTATAATGTAAACACCCAAGGTGCTTATTAGTTTGAAACTAACGCTTAATACTATTTATTAATTTTCTTTTATTAATCAAAGAAGTATTTCCTTTTCTTTGGTTTGTATTATTGCTAGTAAATCCATTTTCATTTCTAGTGTGATAACCTGTAAAAACAAAATCGATATCATAGACCAGACCATCTTCAGTAAAACTTTCATTACCAACAACTTCATGTACTAAATTTGTTTTAGTTATACTTATTATCTCACCAATAACTACTGTATCTGTTGTTATGGTTACAGTAGTTCCTGATTGCACCCAAGTTCCACTATCTGTAAGGTTATTATTACTATCCCATTCATCCCATTCACCATTAATCCAGAATTTGGAACTTGCCCTCTCCATAGAATCCGGATTATTTTCTGTTTCTGTAAGAGTTGTGTCCATTATCACCATTCCTCCCATAGAAACCTGCACATCCATAGAAATTTCCTCAATATCAGTAATCCAGGCTCCACCTACAATACCAAAAACACAGGAACCATCATCACTGGTTGCTGTAGCATCATAATTAGTGGCAATTGCATCCATACAACCACTTAATACTGTTGGCGCAACAGCTTCATCTTCTTTTTTACAAGCAGCAAAAACAATTGATACTGCTAATAAGGTGTAAAGTACTTTTTTCATTTTTTCATTTTTAGTTAATATTTTGCGATAATAGATGTTTTAAAATAAAGTGTTATGCTTAGCATAGTACTTTGTCTTTTGCTAAATAAAATTGTTGCTCTAAAACAAGCCAAACTGACTCAAATGATGAGTGTAATGCTTCCTTTGGAATATTGACCATTGTGCAGCTGTTAGTTCCCCAAAAAAAGGATGGATAGCCTTAAAGTCTGTGTTTTCAATTAAGGAGTTAATCATATTATTGCTTGAATTTATTAATTCTGCTTTTAACTCTTCAAAGTCCTTATTAATATTATCCGTAAAATTGAACCCAATATCATTTGGAACAACTAATCCTTTTTTTATTGCTTTGTCAGAATATAAAAAGGCAATTGCTTTTTCAACATACTCTTCTTTAATTAGTAGAGTGTTATTTCCAAAATGCATCATATTACTGCTTTGTATTAAATGGATTAGCATTTGTTTGGCAGTCATAGTTCCCCATTTGGCTTTACTATCTTCTTTTAGGTTTCTTAAAGCATTATTCAGAGAAGTATCAAAAAAACGAGTTAGTTCTTTTTCCATTCTTTTTGTTCTTTTTTAGTTAGGAAAGTCCAAGCTACAATTCTGCTAATTTTATTACCAGTACCCATATTAATTGTCTTAACTTCAGATGCTTCTATCTTTTCTAAAGAGCTATAAATTCTATTCAGGTTTTTCTCATTAGAAACTAATGTTGTAAACCATAAGCAGTTTTCAGTATAATTTACGCTTTCGATTATCATGTTCTGAATGAATTGCTTTTCTCCACCCTCACATATCAGTTCATTTACCATTCCTGAAAAGTTGAGTTGTATTTTTTTTGATCTTTTTCCGGTAAGGTTTCTAACTTTTCGCATGCTACCTTTAAGGGCTTCTTTTTTTGAAGCATGAAAGGGAGGATTACAAATACTAACATCAATTTTATCCTTAGGCTTAATTATTCCTTTAAAGATTTTATTTTCATCTTTTTGCAATCTGAATTTTACTTTCCCTTTAAGTGTTGGGTTTGCTTTTATGATTTCTTTTGCACAAATAATAGCATCAGCATTTACATCAGAAGCAATAAAATTCCATTGGTATTCGCTAATCCCCAATATTGGGTAGATGCAGTTTGAACCTACACCAATATCCAAGCAAGTAATATCATTATTTTCCTCTAATAAATCAGACATATAATGAATGTAATCTGCTCTACCAGGAATAGGAGGGCATAAATTAGTATCAGGAAAATCCCAATTTTTTATTCCGTAATAATTACTTAAAAGTGCTTTGTTAAGTAGTTTTACAGCTGCAGGATCAGAAAATCGAATTGAATCCTCTCCGTATTTATTTGGTTTTATGTGTTTCTTTAATTTAGGAATTTCCTCTATTAGTTCCGCTAAATCATATTGCTCCCTGTTCTTATTTCTTGGGTGCAGATTAGTTTTGATTTTACTTCTTTCGGGTGTTTCCTTTTGTTCTTTCATTTCTTTCTGATTAACCTTTTTTTACAAATTCTGATTTTAGCTGCATAGAACCAAATCCATCAATTTTACAGTTTATGTTGTGCTCTCCTTCAGTTAAGCGAATGTTCTTTACTTTGGTGCCTGATTTTACTGGTTTTGGAGCCCCTTTAACAGGGAGGTTTTTAATAACGATAACGCTATCTCCTGTTTGTAAGCGAGTTCCATTACTGTCCAAAACTACCAGTCCTACTTCCATTTCTACTTCTTTTGGATTCCATTCATTTGCACATTCAGGGCAAGTATAAGAATCATCTCCTGTAGTATATCCATAAGGAGATTCGCAAACAGGGCAGGCTTTCATTTCTTCTGACATAGTTTTTAGTTTATTTTTGAATTCGTAATTTTCATGATTTCATCTTCCAAAGCACAAGCATCATCAACTAATTGTTGTCCTCTCTTTAAAACATCTTCTACAAAGAATTTGTCTGTACAGTCTCCACAATTAATTTTTACATTTAAGAAAGCTCCAATTACAGCAGTACGGGAGCAAAGTGCACCAACTCCAGCATCAGTTACTGAGTTAGGGTTTCCAAATTCTGCCATAGCTTTCATTACTTCCATAGATGCAAAAGCCGTTTCCATAACCTTGAAAGGAGTAAGGATAGCATATTTTGTTGCTGCTTGAATTGCTTCTTGTCTTTTAGCTTTATCAGCCTCTGTATCTTTTGGTAAACGGAAAGCATCCATAATTTTATTAAAGGAATTGGTGTCCTCATCTACTAAATCCAAAAGAGTGTTTTGGTAAGCCATTCCTTTTTCTGCCCAATTAGAAAACTCTTCCCATCTATCATCCCAACCTCTTTTATGTGCCGAAAGGTTAGCAACCATTGTCCCTAGTGAAACTCCCATAGCTCCACAATAAGCAGCAATAGATCCACCCCCTGGAGCAGGACTCTCACTTGCTGTTTCATTAGCAAACTCAGTAAGACTCATATTTACTAATGGTTTTTTGGCATCATTCTCCAACATGTATTCAATTATTCTTTCCTGCGGATTAAAAGGGGCTAATTCATCCAATCCTAAAGTTTTGATAGCAATTTTTATAATTTCACTTTCATTTATTCCTGTTGAGCGTTTTTGTTTTTTAAGAAAATGTTTTCCTGCATCAATAAGTACCTTTTTGGGTACTAGTCCTATTAATTCCGAACCTGTAACTCTCATTCCTCTGGCGATTGAACGCTCACAAGTTTTATCGAATACTTCATGTAAAGTAGAGATATTAATATTGGTTAGATTGTACGAGATTTGAGCAACCCCATATTCTTCAATATACCAGCCAATTCCTTTTACTGCTTTGAATAGTCCTGGTTCTTTTAAAGGAATTCCATTTTCATCTTTCATTATCTTTCCTGATAATGAATCCCTTTCTCTTTTTATTCTTCCTGCTTCACGGATGTCAAAAGCTACTGCATTTGCTCTTCTTGTAGATGTTGTATTTAAGTTGATGTTATAGGCTACTAAAAAGTCACGAGCTGAAATTGCTGTTGCTCCTGATTTTTCTACTGATTTATTAAATTCAGCTGGACCGAAATCTGGTTTCCAATCCGCATCTACTAATTTTTTGGATAAACCTTCATATTCCCCTTTTCGGCAGTTGGCTAGATTTTCACGCTTTTTTTCTTTTGCTGCTGCTTCATAATGATAAACAGGAATCCCTAGTTCTGCTCCAACTCTTTCCCCTAGTTTGTGCGCCCACTGTGCACACTGTTCCATACTAATATTAGCTATGGGTACCAGCGGACAAACATCAGTAGCTCCCATTCGGGGATGTTCTCCAGAATGCTTACTCATGTCAATCAATTCTTGTGCTTTTTGTATCAGTAAAAATGCGGAATCAATTACGGCTTGTGGTTCGCCAACAAAAGTGATTACTGTACGGTTAGTTGCTTTTCCTGGGTCAACATTCAGGAGTTTTACGCCATCAATTTCTTCAACTATTTGTGAGATAATTCTAATTTTATCAGCATCTCTTCCTTCTGATATATTTGGTACGCACTCTATAATTTGCTTGCTCATTTTTCTGTTTTTAGTATTGCAAACTTAAAGAAATAAATTGCTAAAAACTACAAACTAAAAACCAAAAACTATCTTACTTTTGTCAATATGGATAAACAAACTAAATCAGCAGTGGAAAGTGGAGAGATGCTACCTTTAATGGAAGCATTTTATACGATTCAAGGTGAAGGGTATTATTCAGGTAAAGCTGCTTATTTTTTACGCATTGGTGGTTGTGATGTAGGCTGCCATTGGTGTGATGTTAAGGAAAGTTGGAATGCTGACTTGCATCCACCAACTAGTATTACTGATATTCTAAAAGGAATTGCTCAATATCCTGTGGATACAGTAGTAATAACGGGGGGTGAACCCTTAATGTGGAATTTGGATAAATTGACTGCAGCCTTAAAATTGGAGGGTTTAAAAGTGCATTTGGAAACTTCAGGAGCCTACCCATATAGTGGTGATTTTGATTGGGTGTGTATGTCTCCTAAAAAAATGCAAGCGCCCTTGCCAGCAATAAAACCCATAACAAGTGAGTTAAAAGTTATTGTGAATAATAAACATGATTTTATTTGGGCTGAACAGCAAAGGGAAGGATTGACTAATGATTGTAAACTCTACTTACAAGCTGAATGGAGTAAGCGTGAAAAAATAATTCCAATGATTATTGATTTTGTAAAAGAAAATAAGGATTGGACTATTTCTTTGCAAAGCCATAAATACATGAATATTCCTTAATGAGAATATCAGTTCTTATATTCTTTTTATTTCCGGTAATACTTATTGCTCAGATTAAGGATTATAAAACTTATGATAAGGCAGTAAAATATAATAATGAAGGTAAAATTGAAAAAGCCATAAAATATGCAAATAAAGCATTAGAGAAATCATCAGATTGGAGTAAGCCAAACTTGCTACTAGCTTCAATTTATGCTAATAATAATCAGATTGAGTTTGCTGCTGATTATTTATTAAAGGTTTATGATGAAAATTCTCTTAATGATGTAAAAGGAATTGAACAAGTTGCTGAACTTTTTTATAATAATGGTTTTTATGATAAAGCTCTTTATTATGCTGAAAAAACAATTTCAAATAACATTGAAGAGTACAGGCTTACATCTAAAATTGATAAATATATTGAAAATTGTCGATTTGCAATTAAGGCATTAAAAAATCCTATTTATTTTGATGCAATAAATATTGGTGAGCTTGTAAACTCTTCTATGACTGAGTATGTAAATGCGATAACAGTTGATGCAAAAAAAATACTTTTTACAAGAAGAATGGAATCTAATAAAAATCGTGATCAAGAGGATCTTTTTGTGTATGATATTCCAAGTAACACAGTAAGTCCTTTACCTTTCAATACATTACAAAATGAGGGTGCAATTACGGTTTCTGCTGATGGAACAATGTATGTATATACTGCTTGTGATAGGGCGAACAGTATTGGTGGTTGCGATTTGTACATCAGACAATATTCCAATGAGAATGGATGGTCTAAGGAATATAATCTAGGTGAAAATGTTAATACTAATAAATGGGAGTCTCAAGCCTGTTTCTCTCCTGATGAAAAGTATTTGTATTTTATAAGTAATCGTTCTGGTGGTTATGGAAAAGAAGATGTTTGGAGGTCAGAAATTACTAAAAAAGGTTTTATGCCAGCTGAGAATTTAGGTAGTAGTATTAATACTAATCAAGTTGAAATGTCTCCTTTTTTGCATCCTGATAATTTAACGCTTTATTTTGCTTCAGATGGCCATATTGGTATGGGTGATGATGATTTATTCGTAAGTAGAAGAGTTAATGCCCAAGAGGATTGGGATATTCCTGAAAATATGGGTTATCCAATAAATACGCACAATTCAGAAAATTCTTTAATCGTATCAAGTGATGGAAAAACTGCTTATTACACGTCTGATATTAGTGGTTTTGGAAGGGAGGATATCTTTCAGTTTGAATTGCCTGAAAATTTGCAAGCTGAACCATTAGCGGATTTAGAATTAGATATCATTACCAACAAAGCAGGAGAGGAGGTAATACTTAAAAATGTAACTTTTGAAAGTAATTCCTTCGCATTGGAGAAAAGCTCTTTTGCAGAATTAGATAACCTAATAGCTTACCTTCAGAAGAATCCGAATTTACAAATTGAAATTCAAGGTCATACGGACAATGTGGGTAATGAAATAGATAACCAAATACTATCCCAACAAAGAGCCAAAGTTGTATTTGAATACTTAAGTGCCAAGCTTGAAAATAAATTGACCTATAAAGGATTTGGAGAAAGCCAACTTCTAGCAGAGAATAACGATAAGAATAGAAGGACTTCTTTTGTTGTTAAAGAGTAAAACTAAAACTAGGTTTTATTATAAATATATTTCTATCGTACTGCTTGTGGTAATCACTTTCCAAGCTAAATAGATTCAACAAAATCTAAAAATACTTTTTTGTGGTGTTCTAAGTCCATATTAGGAGAAAGTGCAACACGAGCAATATAATCTTTATCAACTTCTTTAGTGGTTCCTTGTGTAGATGTAGCGGGAATCGTCCAATAACAGCCGTTTAACTGCCCATAGCTTACGCAATACTTACTTTCATTAGGAATTTCGGTAATCATCAAATTAATTAATACATGATTTAACTTTCTTTTATATTCTTCTTTTTCTCTATCAGTCGTTCCTTTAGTAGGTAGGTCTAATGAAAATACTGATGGAGTAAATCCTTGTTGGGCCAATTCTTCTGAGACAAAATTGATTTTTGCTTCTGGTAGAGTTTTATTAATGAAATTTACAAATTCACGTGTATTCAGGTATGCATCACTAATTCTTTTATTCATAGATGGCATTTGCTTTGCCAATAGCTCATATTGTAGATTTGTAGCCTCATTATCGCAAAGTGTTAAGTGAAATTCTATTTTATCCATTAAGGATTCCGTTCTTGTATTTCCAACACAGTATCCAGCAGTACATTTCCCTCCACTAGGAAACTTAGATCCACTCACATACGAAATGGTTCTAACTTTTGACAATATTTCATCTTTGCCTAAAAAGTGAACATTAGGACAAAAAGTTTGATCTAATATAAAAACAGGTTCTATGGCCAACTCTCCAGTTACAGTTCTGCGTTCTTGACTTAGCACTTTCTCTAATTGTATCAAATCAGGTACTTCAACTCTTGGGTTGGTTGGAATTTCAGCAATGATATAAGGGATGCCATCTTCTTTAGCAATTTCATCTAAAACTACATTAATACTATTTACCATATCGCTACCACTATCTACTTGTAAATCAATAACTTCAGCATTATCAATACAAGCAGCAACTCGTCTTGCTTGATCATTTGTTCCGCCATAACAATTTGGAGGTACAATAAATCGGATAGCTTTTCTTTTATGATTTTCTAGAGCATCATGAATAAGTCCCATCATAATAGCATACTGAATAGATAGACCACTAGAACCTACTACTGCCTTGGTATTTGTTCCGGTAATATCTGCAATTGATTCTAAAAGAAGTTTTTTATCTGATTCAGTATTATTTTTGTTATTTTTAAAAGTAGATTTGTTTATAATTGAATTTAAATTAGCAAGGCAATTCACAGGTGTCATTGAAATAGTTTCTCTTCTGCGTACATGCTGAATTTCTGAAATGTAACTTTCATTTTTTTGGCCATTTACTAATAAAATACTCCCAAACTGAGAATGAAAATTGATAAAAAAGTCAATATCTAATTTAAGAGGAATATTACTAATTTCATCTTGTTGTGAAATGAAAACGGTACTTCCTTTAAACGCAGAAATATCTTCTACTTTCTCAACTTTTTTTAAATCAAATTTATATCCATAAATATTCTTTAGTATTTTAAAATCAATAAACTTTGGTAGCTCATCTGTAAAAACAATTTGGGTACTTTTATTACTTAACAAATTTTTTCTTAGAATTGCCAAAATAGGAATCGTCTTTGATGAAAAACTTATTACATTTTTTGGTTTTATATTATTTATCTTAGCAATCACCCATTCTAATAAACAGGATAAAGGATGGCCTAATCGAATATAGTCGTAAGCAGTAGGTAATTCATTTATTGCTAATGATTCAGAATTATTATTGTTAAATAAGATTTCAAACTTCTCTAAGAATTGTGTCTTGGCTAATTTTTCATCAAAAATATCTAGTCGATGGGTTGTCAGATTAAGCCAGCTTGATGGCATATTTTCTAATGTATCTTTAATAAAATTTAGCATTTTAGTATCTTTCATCATATCTTATATAGGCTGGCAAAGTGTATTAATTAAAAATATCTTCTTTGCTTTTTGGTTGCTCAGCACCTCTCCATAAAAATCCCTTCAAGTAACGGTTTTTTTCTTCAATATCTTTATAAGGTGTAGTAGTAGATTTAGGTTTAACTTCATAGTTAACCTCTTTTAGTTTATTTTCATTAAAGTAGAGAATCAAATCAGAACATTCTGAATAGTTAAATCCTATTTTGTCATCAGTTTTTTCATCTTTTATAATAAAGATGCTTTGTCCATTTCCCTTTACATCCATACGTCTCATTTTATTATTTGTAAAATAAGCGGTCATATTTTTTCCTTTTATCTGATTATAATCCAAGGTATCTTCTTGTGAAATAATCATAGGGTTTGGCTGTAACAACATACGAGATATTTTTCCTTTATGTACCAAGAATTTCAAACTATCAGCTGTTATCTGAAATTCATCTGACCAGAGTACAGGCCTATTAAACATTTCCACTACTGAATCCGTAAAGTTATAGCTTAAGGAATCACATTTTCCTTGAAAGTCCTTTTTAAAGAATGTTACTTTAGGGTATGATAGTATTTTTTTTTCACCTGGTTTTTGCTGAGAAACAAACTGCTTGGCATGCATAAATAAAGTATCTTTTTCAAAAAGTAATTCCAGCATAGGTTTTTTGCTAATGATTATTTTTTCTTCTTCTTCAAAGTATTCAGCAATTCCTCCATAAACAGTCATATTTTCAACTGTATCAATAAGTTCCACATTACTGAATGCTTTTCCGTATTGCTTGTTTTTATTATAATACAAACTATCACCTTTCAATAGATAGCTTTCAGTACTAATATAGGCATTTTTTCTAAATTGTGCTATGTCTGTTTTTGTATTGTACCAGCCATTTTCACAATAAATAGTTTTTTTATTAGAGATAATAAAAGAAGGACCAAAAAAGTAAGTAACCTCACTACTGGAATTATAGTGCATATTGTCAGTAATTATATTGTAATCCTTATTTATTACAACTACTGAATCCGTAAAAATAAAACTATGAATATTTGAATGATACGCACCTCTTTTTGAATTAATTATTTTTTCATTATCAATAATATTTCCTTGTTTTGGGTAAGAAGCTATATTTGTGCTTAAATTGTAAAACACCTGCTCAGTTCTTAAGGTCATTTTCTTATCAATAAGTACTACATCTCCAATAATATCGGCTTTGTTTTCTAAACCGAAATAAGTAAGCTTTTCTCCTGTAAGGGTAATGCTATCACCTTGGTTAATTTTAATATCACCAAAGGCTTCCATTTTATTTTCAGAGGTATAATGATAAGCAGAATCGCAAGTCATTATAGCATTATTGTGCAAAAAAGAAACATTACCAATTAAACGCCAATAATCTGGGTGAATATTAGCATTAGCATAGGTGTTATCAGCATTTAAAATTTCTATTTTTTTACTTTCCTGAGCACTAAGGTTTACACTCAAAAATAACAGTAAAATATGAAATAGAATTTTCAAATTTTATCTGTATAAGGTTTGTTTTCTATCAGGACCAACTGATACAATTGAAATAGGAGTTTCTAATACATCCTCTAACCAAGTAATATAGTCAAGTACTGCTTTTGGAGCTTGCGATAAGTTTTCCAATTGCATTAAGTCCATTTCCCAACCTTGTAGCTCCTTATAGACAGGAATAAGGTTTTCATTGTCCTCAAATGGTAAGTAGTCAATTTGCTCTCCATTTAGTTCGTAATGTGTACAGGCTTTAATCGTATCAATTCCTGACAATACATCAGCTTTCATCATTATTAACTGTGTTACACCATTAATATTGATTGCATATTTTAAAGCTGGAATATCAATCCAACCACATCTTCTTGCACGACCAGTAGTAGATCCAAATTCATTCCCTACCTTTGCTAATTTATCTCCTACTTCATCAAACAACTCTGAAGGGAAAGGACCACTTCCTACTCTAGTACAGTAAGCTTTGAAAATCCCAAATACTTCTCCAATTTTATTAGGAGCAATTCCTAAACCCGTACATGCGCCAGCGGTAATTGTGTTGGATGAAGTGACAAATGGATAAGACCCAAAATCGATATCCAATAATGCACCTTGAGCACCCTCAGCTAATATCTTTTTATTTTCTTTTAAAGCATTATGTATATAGTGCTCACTCTCAATATGGTCAAAACTTTTTAAAGTTGCTAATGAAGAAAACCAAGCCATTTCTAATTCCTCTAATTCATATTCAAAGTCATAGAAATTAAGCAACTGAATGTGTTTTTGTTTTAGTTTTTCATACCTAGCTTTAAAATCAACAGCAGAGATATCACCAACTCTAAGTCCGTTACGACCTGTTTTGTCCATGTAAGTTGGGCCTATTCCTTTTAGGGTAGAACCAATTTTTTCTTTTCCTTTTGCTTTCTCACTTGCAGCATCTAACAATTTATGCGTAGGTAGTATAAGGTGAGCTTTTTTAGAAATTAATAACTCAGACATTGGAATGTTAAGAGCTTTAATGTCATTTATTTCTCTTTCAAAAATAACAGGATCAATCACAACCCCATTTCCAATCAAGTTAATAACTCCAGGATGAAAAATCCCTGAAGGAATTGTGTGTAATACATGCTTTATTCCATCAAATTCAAGTGTATGACCAGCATTTGGTCCTCCTTGAAAACGCGCAATGATATCATATTTTGAAGTCAATACATCTACAATTTTTCCTTTACCCTCATCTCCCCATTGGAGTCCTAATAAAACATCTGCTTTCATTTATTATTTTGAAATTACTAGTTATTTATCTTTATTTGACAATCTTGACATAGGCCATATAAATTAAGAGCATGTCTACTTATTTTAAAGTTCATGCTTTCTTCAATTACATTTTTAATTCCTTGTATTCTTGGGTCGCAAAACTCAATTACTTTGTCGCAACTAGTGCATACTAAGTGGTCATGCTGACGATTAGAATATGATTTTTCGTATTGTGCTTGTGCTTTTCCAAATTGGTGCTTTCTAATCAAATGACAATCCAATAAAATTACTACTGTATTGTAAAGTGTTGCACGACTTACACGATATTTTTTGTTTTTCATTTGAATATACATTGACTCAATGTCAAAATGCCCTTCAAATTCGTAAATTTCGTTTAGGATTGCATAGCGCTCAGGAGTTTTCCTTTGCTTGTTTTGAATTAGATATTCTGTGAATATCCCAGTAACGGTTTCAATTATTTTTTGGTTTGACACTATTGCTTTATTAAAAAACAAAAATAGAAAAAATTGGTATTTAGTAAAGGTAAATACTCAATAATGATTGAAAAATTTAACTGTGTTTATAAGTTCGAGTAATTGAGGTAATTGCTTCTACTTTTTGAAGTTTTGTTGTTAGCTCTTTTAGAAATGCTACATTGTGCACTTTTAAGGTTATAATTCCTTCAAATAATCCATCATCACTTTTTATATTTATCGATTTTATATTTACATTCATTTGGTTAGATATTATCTGAGTGACTTTGTTCATAAGCCCTAAACTATCTATTCCTTTTATACTTATTGTAGCAACGAAATCAATTTCATCTTTTTTAATCCATTTTGATTTTAAAATTCGATAAGCATAGTTTGCTCTTAACTGTATAGCATTCGGACAATCAGTCCTATGGATTTTTATGCCATCAACTACGGTTAGGAAGCCAAATATAACGTCTCCAGAAATAGGGTTGCAACACTTTGCCATCTCATAGTCTAATACTTCATCATCATCATTAAATACAATTACTTTTTGATTAACTTTTTCTTTACTTTTAAAAACAGGAGGACCGTAAATTTTATTTCTAATTTTTTGGTACCATCCACTATTTTTTAGTTTAGAAAATTGTTTTATCTCAGTATTAGAAATTGATCCACTACCAAATCTAAAGTATAACTCTAAAGATGTGCCAGTATTAAAGTGTTTTATTAACTCAGTTTCGGTTTGTGGTGTAAATTTTATTTTTAGGTGCCTTAACTTTCGTTCTGCAATTTCTTTTCCTATTTCAGAAATTCTTTTTTGATCTTCTTTTAAAGCAGATTTTATCTTTGATTTTGCTCTGGAAGTAATGACAAATCTAAGCCAATCCTTCCTGGGTCTTTGTTTGCTTGAAGTGATTACTTCTACTTGATTTCCACTATTTAAAGGATGACTTAATGAAACTAATTTACTGTTTACTTTTACGCCCATACATTTTAATCCAACATCTGTATGTATTGAGAAAGCAAAATCAAGAGCTGTAGCTCCTTTTGGCAATGTTTTTAAGTCGCCACCTGGTGTAAATACATATATTTCTCCAGAATATAAATTCAGTTTGAAATCATCAATAAAATCAATAGCATTAGTTTCAGGGTTGTCTAAAAGTTCTCTAATGTTGTCAATCCAAACATCTAATGAATTCTCTTTACTTCCCTCTTGTTTATATTTCCAATGAGCAGCATATCCTTTTTCTGCAATCTCGTCCATTCTTCTGCTTCTTATTTGTACTTCAACCCATTTCCCATCATCTCCCATTACAGTAGTGTGTAACGATTCATATCCATTAGCCTTTGAAGTAGAAATCCAATCCCTTAATCTATCAGGATTAGGTTTGTAAAAATCAGTAACTATAGAATAGATTTTCCAACAATCTGATTTTTCATTTTCTTCAGTTGAATCTACTATAATGCGAATCGCAAACTTGTCAAACACATTATCAAAATTAACTCCCTTAGTGACTATTTTATTTCGGATTGAAAAAATAGATTTTGGCCTTCCTTTAATTGAAAAATCTAAATTATTTTCTTTTAGTTTATTTCTTATAGGTTTGCAGAATTTCCCGATATATTTTGTTCGTTCTTCTTTTGATTCGTTTAGTCCTACAGCAATCGCTTTATAAACCTCAGGCTTGGTAAATTTTAGTCCTAAATCTTCCATTTCTGTTTTGATAGAATACAGCCCTAATCTGTGAGCTAAAGGAGCATAAAGGTAAAGGGTTTCAGATGCTATTTTTAGTTGCTTAGCTTTAGGCATAGCATCTAAAGTTCTCATATTGTGTAGTCTATCAGATAGCTTTATTAATATCACCCTAACATCATCAGACAGAGTAAGTAGCATTTTTCTAAAATTTTCAGCTTGCATTGATACATTTTTATCAAATACATCATGAATTTTAGTTAGTCCATCAATTATCTTAGCAACTTTTTTGCCAAATAATTTTTCTATATCATTTAAGGTGTATTCGGTATCCTCTACAACATCATGCAAAAGAGCGCATATAATTGATGTTGATCCCAAACTAATTTCCTTAGCAGCAATATGTGCAACTGCTATAGGATGATAAATATAAGGCTCTCCGGATTTTCTTCGCATGTGTTTATGCGCTTCAACAGCAAGGTTGAATGCTTTTCGGATTTCTTTTTTATCTTCTTTATTTATTTTGTCAGCACAGGCACGTAAAAGCGATTTATACTTGTTAAGTATATCTTTTTTTTCCTGTTCAAAGTCAATTGGTTGCATGATGAAATTAAGCGAAAATAGGGTATTTATTCATCAGTTTATTTACTGATTTTTTAACATCAGTAATTACGGTTTTATCCTCATAGTTCATTATTACTTTGTCAATTAGCTCCACGATATAGGGAATCGTTTCTTCTTTTATACCTCTAGTCGTAATTGCAGGTGTACCAACTCTAATTCCTGAAGTTATAAAAGGAGATTGTGTGTCAAAAGGAACCATATTTTTATTAGCAGTAATATCAGCGAGCACTAAAGCATTTTCAGCATCTTTTCCTGTTATATTTTTATTTCTTAAATCAATAAGCATACAATGATTTTCAGTTCCTCCTGATATAATTTTATATCCTCTATTTATGAATTCCTCTGCCATTAGTTTGGCATTCTTTATCACTTGCTGACTATAAATTTTGAATTCTGGCTTTAAAGCCTCTCCAAAGGCAATAGCTTTTGCGGCTATTACATGTTCTAACGGCCCTCCTTGTGATCCGGGAAATACACCTGAATTTAGAATTGCTGACATCATTCTTGTCTTTCCTTTTGGTGTTTTTAATCCCCAAGGGTTTTCAAAATCTTTTCCCATCATTATCATTCCTCCTCTTGGACCTCTTAAAGTTTTGTGAGTTGTTGTGGTTAGAATATGACAATGTGGTGCAGGATCATTAAGTAATTTAGCTGCAATTAGTCCTGAAGGATGTGCAATGTCACCCATTAAAACAGCACCGACTTTATCTGCAATTAGTCTGAAACGAGCGTAATTCCAATCTTGAGAATAAGCTGAGCCGCCACAAATAATTAACTTAGGTTGTTCTGCAATTGCAATTTCTTCTAATTTATTGTAATCTACTTTTCCAGTTAACTCCTCAACATTATAGAAAGAAGTTGTGTACAGTTTCCCTGAAAAATTAACAGGTGATCCATGTGTTAAGTGCCCTCCATGAGAAAGATTAAATCCTAAAATTTTATCACCAGCATTTAAGCAGGCTAAAAGCACAGCTGAGTTAGCTTGAGATCCAGAATGGGGTTGCACATTTACATATTCAACTCCAAATAATTCCTTTGCTCTATCAATGGCTAATTGCTCTACTTCATCAACCACTTCACAGCCTCCATAATACCTCTTTCCAGGATATCCTTCGGCATATTTGTTGGTTAAACATGAGCCCATAGCTTGCATGATTTCATCACTAACAAAGTTTTCTGATGCAATTAATTCAATGCCATTTCTTTGCCTTTTATCTTCCTTTTCAATTAAATCAAAAATTATTTGATCATTTTTCATCTGATAATTTATTTAAATTTATATTTTCGTGAACGCAACAAATGTATATATTTTATGAATAGAATAAACGAACTTTTCGGAATAAAATACCCAATTATTCAAGGCGGTATGATATGGTGTAGTGGTTGGGAATTAGCTTCAGCTGTTAGTAATGCTGGAGGTTTGGGGTTAATTGGTTCAGGATCAATGTATCCTGATGTTTTAAGGTTGCAAATAAAAAAGTGTAAACAAGCGACAGAAAAACCTTTTGGTGTAAATATTCCTCTATTGTACCCTGATATTGAAGCGCATATAAGTATAGTAATTGAGGAGGGAGTAAAGGTGGTATTTACTTCTGCAGGAAGTCCTAAAAAATATACTTCAAGATTGCAAAGCCATGGAATAAAAGTTGTGCATGTTATTGCAAGTAAAAAGTTTGCATTAAAATCGGTTGAAGCTGGAGTAGATGCAATTGTTGCTGAAGGGTTTGAGGCAGGAGGTCATAATGGTGTAGAAGAAATTACTACAATGTGCTTAATTCCTATGATTAAAGATGTGGTTAAAATTCCTGTTATTGCAGCTGGTGGAATAGGGGGTGGTCGTGCCATGTTAGCGGCAATTGCTCTTGGTGCAGATGGTGTGCAAATAGGCAGTAGATTTATTGCTTCTGATGAATGTTCAGCTCATATTAATTTCAAAAATAAAGTAGTAAATGCTAATGAAGGAGAAACCGATTTAACTTTAAAAGAATTGACAGCTGTTCGTTTAATGAAAAATAAATTTTATAATCAAATACAAGAAGCTTACGCTAATGATGCTAATAAAGAGGATTTAAGAATATTATTAGGTAGGGGTAGAGCTAAGATAGGTATGTTTGAAGGAGATTTGGAAGAAGGGGAGCTGGAAGTTGGGCAAGTTTCAGCAATGATAAAAAAAATTATGCCCGTTGCTGAAATTATAAAGGAAATTACTGATGAATATGAAGCAGAAAGAATGAAAATAATTTCTTTATAGAATTTGAATACGTAAGCTAATTTAGTTTTTTTTTTTATTAGTGATATTTATTTTTTATTTTTTATATATTTGTGGAAAATTAAATAAAATTATTATGAAAAATAAATACTTATCAATCAAATCATTAATGTTAATTACATTAATGTCATTATTTTCAACTCAGAGTTTATTTGCACAGCTTCCTAATGGATCAATTGCTCCTAATTTTGAATTAATTGATCTTGACGGTACAACTCATAAACTTTATGAGGACTATACTGATTTAGGTTACACTGTTTTTCTTGATTTTTCTGCAATATGGTGTGGTCCATGTTGGTCATATCACACAACTCACGCTTTAAAAGATGTTTATGAAAATCATGGACCTTCTGGATATCCTGGAGTTAGTCCAAATACGACAAATGATGTTATGGTTTTCTTTATTGAAGGTCAGGGAGGTACACTTGCCGAATTAAATGGAGGTTCAGGTTCTCAAGGTGATTGGGTTTCTGGAACGACTTACCCTATAATTCCAACATACTCAGGAACTAATAGTACGTCAATTGCAAGTGCGTATTCAATTGGCTACTGGCCAACTGTTTATCAGGTATGTCCTGATAGAACACTAACTGAATGTGGTACAACAACTTCACCTTATTCATTAATAAGTGCTTGTTTACCACCTCCTTCTATGAATGATGATGCAAGAAGTTTTATGAGTAATTCAGCTGGTTCAGGATGTTCTTCTGTAAGTCCTGAAATATCTATTCAAAATTATGGTCTTAATAATCTTACAGAAGTGAAAATAGATGTATCGCTCAATGGAGTCCTTCAGTATTCAACTATATTCGATGAAATATGGAGTAACGCAACAAATTCATATCAACCACTTAATTTAGCTACTTTAAACATGGTTGATGTTCTGCTTGACCCCGTAACGGGTTTAGTTAATGGTGATGTAATCTCTATTGATGTTGATATGCCCAATGGAGTAGTAGATACTGATCCTTTAAATAACCAGTTAATTTCCTTTGCAGTTGATCTTGGTTTTGATAATGCCTACTGGGATGGACAATTGTCTATTGATGTTGCTGGAGATATGCAAAACTCATGGTATTTAAAACAAGTAAGTAATAATTTAATTATTGCTTCAGATTTTGGAGGTGTTACTGGAGCTACTAATTCTCAACCACTTTTATTTAATGAATGTTACACATTACAAAGTATTAATGGCGCTAATCTGGCCTATACTGTTACTGACGCTATGGGGAATGTAGTTTTGGATGGATCTGCTTCATCTGTTGAAGACTTTGATAATTTCACTACTGGAAATGAAGTTTGGACTGTTGCTGTTAATGATAAATCTATTAGCTCTTTTAATGTGTTTCCTGTTCCGGCTAAGGATATATTGTATGTTGAAGGAGAATATGATTATTTAAGAGTTGTTGATGTATTGGGAAAAGAGGTTTTGTATTCTACTTACGCTAGATCTATTAATGTTTCCACCCTAAAGAATGGGCTCTATATATTGGAGATTACTTCTTCCAATAAAAAGTTTAATAAGAAAATACAGATATCTAAATAATTCTAGCTTAAAAAACTAATTTTACTTCTAATTTCTTTTTTTATATATGAAAAAAATAATAATAGTTCTAACTTTTATTTTCTCTAGTTTTTTATCTTTTTCATCACACTTTATGGGTGGAGAGATTACTTGGAAATGTCTTAAAGGTGGTCCGAATATAGGACAGTATATTTTTGAAATGAAAGTGTATAGAGACTGTTCAGGTATTTCTTTTTCGCAAGTTTCAGAAACAGTTACTCATCATAATTACCCAGCACTTGGTGGTACTACACCAATATTAATGAATTTTATATCAACTAGCACAATGGCAACTCCTATAGGATCTGCAGGTTCAGGAAATGCTTGTTTTGATTGTGCTGCTGGTGATGTTGGTGCTGTAGAGGAATATATTTGGAGATCTGACCCAATGACATTAGCTGGAAATCCTCCTCCTCAAGGATGGCATTTTACATGGGGAAGTTCGGCAAGAAGTAGTAATATTACTAATGGAATGTCAAATCAACCTTGGACTTTAAGAGCAGTTATGTATGCTTATGATACTGATTTCCCAAATGGAGTTTACTTACCTTCCAGCCCCTGTTATGATTCTTCACCTGAATTTAAAGAATTAGCCAAAACAATTATATGTACAGGATATCCTTTTGCTTACTCTCATAATGCTTCTGACGATGAATTAGACGAGTTAACATATAGCTGGGGTGAGCCACTAGGAGATAATTTTTCTTATGATCCTGCTAATCCAAATGCAACAGCCCTAGCTTTTGACCCTCCTTACTCTGTTACATCTCCAATTCCTGGTAACCCAACTTTAGACTCTGTAACAGGTGAGATAGCTTATAATTCTCCTACTGCAGGGGTTTTTGTTACATGTGTTAAAGTTGAAGCTAGGAAATGTGGACAACTTGTAGCTGAAATTTACAGAGAGGTTCAAGTGGTGTTATTGGATTGTAGTAGTTTTAATCCTCCTACTGACGGACTCAATGATCCTCCAATAATTACCACTCCAGTAGGTCTTCAAACTTGGATCACAACTATAAATACTGCTGGTCTACCTTCTCATTCCACTACGATTTATGCTGGCGATTTGGTTACTTTTAATATACAAGCAGAAGACCTAGATACATATACAGGAGGAGTTCCTCAGGACATTACATTGGATATTTCAGGTGGTCAAGTATCAAAAGACTATATACTTGATACATGGTGTCCTAATCCTCCTTGTGCCACTTTTAATAATGGAGCAAATCCACCTATAACACCGGGTCCTTTCGGAGTTGATTTGTTTGCCCCAGCAATTGTTAGTGGTGTCTTTGAATGGCAAACTACTTGTAATCATATTTATGCTGATGTTGGTTGTAATAACTCCTCAAGTATTTTTACATTTTCTATTAAAGCTTATGATGATTTTTGTCCTGCTAACGGGGTTAGTATTGCTACTATTAAAATTACAGTTGCACCTCCAATTCCTGATTTAAGATGTATTTCTGTTCAAGATAATGGAGATATTGATTTAACATGGAAATATGTTGATTTTGCGCCTCCAACGCTTGAACCATTTTTTGTTTGGCATGCTACTAGTTTAGCAGGTCCTTATACAATGATTGATAGTGTACTATTCCCTATAGATACATATACTCATTTAGGAGCTAATGGTAATACTGTTTCTCAATTTTACTTTTTGTCTAATAAGGATGGTTGTGATACAACAGGCGCTGATTTACATTCTGATACTTTAGAGAGTATTTTTATGGATATAACTCCAATAAATTTTGGGGTATCAGCTATTCTTGATTGGAATGCTATTCACGATCCATTATTGATTACTTCATCTGTTGATTATGATATGTTTATTAAAAAAACGGGTTCTTCTTTTTCTAATTACTTAACTACATCTTTATTATCCTATTTATATGATGCAGTTAAGTGTAATGAAGATCTTCAGTTTTATGTTGAAATTCCTGATGCAATTGGTTGTATTTCAAAATCATCAATAGGAACTGTAAATTTAGGAGATACTTTAACCCCTATAACTCCTAATATTACTGATATCTCAGTAGATGCTAATGGTAAGTCGATAATCTCTTGGATTCCTTCACCAGGAGCAGATTATTATATTATTTATTTGAATGGTACACAAGGGGATATAACTACTGATACAGTTTTTGGGGGGGTAAATTCATCTTACTCTTATGGATCTTCATTTGCTGATGAATATTCTGAAACCTTTAGCATTAGAGCAGAAGATAGCTGTGGAAACACAAAAATTACAACACCATATCATAATTCTATTTATCTTTCATCTGATTTAGATGAATGTACCCATGATTTAACTTTAACATGGAATGAGTATAATAATTGGATGATGGGTGTAAGTTATTATAATGTTGTTGTTGAAGAAACTGATTTAAGTGGAACAACAACAACAACAGTTGATACAAATTTAGTCAACATAACTGAGTATGTTGTAACTAGCTTAATGGATAAATATTCATATAATATATATGTAGTTGCAAATGATGGTGACACAATCTTTTCAGCTTTATCAAATCAATTACTTCTTGTTCCTAATTTACCTAAAAAACCGGATTATAATTATATTGAATATGCTAGTGTAAATCATGATAATGGTTTTGTTGAAATTAATTGTTTGGTAGATAACACTGCTATTATTGATTTTTATGATGTTATGCGTTCTTTGCGTGATGTGAATAATTTTAAAAAGATAGCTGAAATTCCCTTTGTTGGGGGAACGACTATTCATTATACGGATGAATTTGTAAAATCTAGTGATAATTTTTATCAGTATAGAATACACCCAGTAGATACTTGTGGTGTAAGACTTTCAGTACCTCCAGTTGATGATGCAGCATTTATTAATGACACTTCTTTTGCACAAACAATTTTGTTGGAAACAGAAATTAATATTAATTATAATGAAGTTGATCCAACCTTAGATGAGGAATACACTAATACCTTAGTATTTAATGAATATGATAAATGGTTAGGTAATGTTTTGGAATACAGGTTGTATCGTTCAATAAATAGAGAGCCATTTAATTTATTGCCAATTCGTACTTGGGATAGATTAAGTAACCCTAATGAAGAATTATATCATATTGATATTGTTACCGATTTTGGAGAGGGTAATGGTAGGTTCTGTTATTATATTGAAGCAATTGAAGGGAACTCTACTCCTTATGGGCCAGTTTCTGAGGGTAGTTTTTCCAATATATCTTGTATCTCTCAGACGCCAATTATTTATGTTCCTAATACTTTTACTCCTAATGGTGATGAACATAATGAAGTATTCCGTCCTTTTACTAATTTTGTTTCTGAAGAGGGTTATTCTTTCACTATATTTAGCAGAAGTGGTGGTATAATTTTTACTACTAACGATCCTTTAAAGGGTTGGGATGGTAGATTGAATGGTAATATGGTTAAAGATGATAATTATATTTTCCATTTACAATATATCAATGGGGTTGGTGAAATAACTAGGAAAACAGACGTTATTACCCTAGTAAGATAACAATAATTAATTGTAATAAAATAGTCCCTTTTTAAGGGACTATTTTGTTATATAATATGTTAATTTTGCATACTTTTCTTAATATACCAACTATGAATAATAAAATAATGAAAGAAGGCCTCACTTATGATGATGTTTTAGTGGTTCCTGCGTATTCTGTAGTGTTACCTTACATGGTGAGTACAAGTACGCAATTTTCTAAAAATATTACTTTAAATATTCCAATTGTAGCAGCAGCAATGGATACAGTAACAGAATCCAAAATGGCAATTGCAATAGCACAGGAAGGAGGAATTGGAGTTTTACATAAAAACATGAGTATTGAGCGTCAAGCTTTAGAGGTTAGAAAAGTAAAGCGTTCAGAAAGCGGTATGATTCTTGATCCAATTACTTTAACTTTATCAGCTACTGTTGGTGATGCATTTACTTTGATGCGTGAAAACAAAATTGGAGGAATTCCTATTGTTGATGAAGATGTAAAACTTTTAGGAATTGTAACCAATAGAGATTTAAGGTTTGAAAAAGATATGAATCTTTCTATTTCATTAATAATGACTTCAGATAAATTAATTACCACTAAACTGAATGATTTAGAAAATGCAGAAAATATTTTAAAAGAAAATAAAATAGAAAAATTACCTATTGTTAATTCTGAAAACCAACTTGTTGGATTAATTACATTCAAAGATATTATTAAAAACAGAATGCGACCTAATGCCTGTAAGGACCAATACGGTAGGTTAAGAGTTGCAGCTGCTGTTGGCGTTACAGATGATGTTCTTGAAAGAGTTGAAGCTCTTTCTAATGCATCTGTTGATGCAATTATTATTGATACTGCTCATGGACATACTAACGGGGTAGTTGAATTGCTTAAAAAAATTAAATCAGCTTACCCTAATTTGGATATTGTTGTAGGAAATATTGCTACTGCAGCTGCAGCTCAAGCATTAATTGATGCTGGTGCTGATGCAGTAAAAGTTGGAATTGGCCCAGGTTCAATTTGCACTACTAGAGTTGTAGCAGGAATTGGTGTTCCCCAATTAACAGCTGTTATGGATGTAGCTGAAGTTACAAATAAACATAATATCCCTTTAATTGCTGATGGAGGAATAAGATATTCTGGTGATATTGTAAAAGCTTTTGCAGGTGGGGCTAGTACGGTTATGTTAGGTTCAATTATTGCTGGAGTAGAAGAAGCTCCAGGAGAGACAATAATTTTCGAAGGCAGAAAATTCAAATCCTACAGGGGTATGGGGTCGATTGATGCTATGCAGGATGGTTCAAAAGATAGGTATTTTCAAAGCGGAGAAGTAGATGTTAAAAAATTAGTACCTGAAGGAATTGTAGGTCGAGTAGCTTATAAAGGAACATTAGGAGAAGTTATTCATCAAATGATTGGTGGATTAAGAGCTGGAATGGGTTATACAGGTTCGGCTACAATCAAAGCTTTAGGCAAAGCTGAGTTCTTAAAAATCACTGCTGCTGGGGCTGCTGAAAGTCATCCTCATGATGTAATAATAACTAGAGAAGCTCCAAATTATAGTAGAAAATAAAATTAAAAAATAAAATGAAAAAAATAGGATTAAGTATTTTATGTGGAGCTTTTGCTCTAGTAATATCAGCTCAAAATGTATTAACTATTGATAGTCAAAATATATCATTAGAGGAATTTAAGAATGTTTTTTATAAAAACAATAATAACACAGAATTAACAAAAGAGTACTTAGACGAGTACATGCAGTTATTTGTTAATTTTAAGTTAAAAGTTAAAGAAGCTGATGAGTTAGGATTAGATACAATTGCAGCTTTTATAAGTGAGTTAGAAGGGTATAGAATACAATTAGCTAAACCCTATTTAAAAAATAAGGAGTTTGATGAAAATATGCTTACTGAGGCTTATGATAGAATGAAACAAGATATAAAAGCAAGTCATATTTTAATTTCAGTTGACGAAAAGGCAACTACACAGCAAGAAAAGGAAGCTTATGATAAAGTTTTAGCTATCCGTTCATCAATTCTAGCTAATACAATTTCTTTTGCAGCTGCTGCAAAAAAGAATTCAGATGATAAATCAGCTTTAACTAATGATGGTGATTTAAGTTATTTTACTGCTTTTATGATGGTATACGATTTTGAATCTGCAGCTTACGGTACTGAGATTGGTGAAATTTCAATGCCAGTTAAAACTAAATATGGTTATCATATTATTAAGGTTACTGACATACGTGAAGCTTCTGGAGAAGTTAAGGTAGCTCATATTATGTTCAAATCAGGGCAAGGGTCTGATGATAAAAAATTAAATGAAGCAAAAGATAATATTAATAAAATCGCAGAATTGCTTAAGAATGGAGATGATTTTTCTGATGTTGCAGAGCGTTTTTCAGAAGATAGGTCAACTGCTGTGAAGGGAGGTAGTCTTCCTGCTTTTGGTGTTGGGAAAATGGTATCTGAATTTGAATCAGTTGCCTTTGGATTAAAAGAAGTAGGAGATATTTCTGTTCCTTTTCGTACGGAATATGGTTGGCACATAATTACTTTATTGGAAAGAAAAGGAATTCCTTCATTTGAAGAGGTAAAAGCAGAATTAAAAAGAAAAATTGAAAGTGATTCTAGAGGAGAGTTAAGCAAGGAAGCTTTGTTTGCTAAACTGCATAAAACTTATAAAGTTGTGAATAATCCAAAAGTTTACACTGCCTTTCGTATGAAAACAGCCAACACTATAGCTTCAGGAACATTCAGTCCTTTATCAGAAAATAATACTAAACTACTTACTATTAACGGAAAAATAATTACAGTAAGCTCATTTGTAAATTATATTTTAATTAATCAAAGGGTAGGTAATGATATTGATGAAATGTACTTAGCCTTTGTAAATCAGGAATTGTTAGCGTATGAGGAAAGTCAATTAGAAACAAAATACCCTGAGTATAAAGCATTGCTACAAGAATATCGTGATGGGATTTTACTTTTTGATTTAACAAATACCAAAGTATGGACTAAGGCAGTTGAGGATACTGTTGGTTTACAAAATTTCTTTACAGCCAATAACATTAATTATAGATGGGAAAATAGAGTAGATGCTTCTGTTTATAGCTGTATTGATTTAGCAACTGCTATTAGAGTAAAAAGAGCAATATACAAGAAACATAGAGGAAATATTACTGATGCTGAAATATTAACTGAAACCAATACTGATGCGCCTTTGAGTTTACAAATAATTACTAAGAAATTTGTAAAAGGAGAAAATGAATATGTTGATGCAGTAGATTGGGAATTAGGTATTTCATCAGATATTAAAACTAATGATGGAAGTTATATTATTGTTGATATTCATGAAGTATTATCATCAGGATTAAAGGAATTGAATGAAACCAAAGGAAAAGTAATTTCTGATTATCAAAATGCATTGGAGTTAGAATGGATTGCTTCCTTACAAGAAAAATATAAAGTAAGTATTAATAATGAAGTGCTTTACACACTTATTAAACAGTAAATGAATAAACAGCAAACATTTTTAATAATAGCATTTCTAACGTTTACTGTTTCTTGTTTTAATAGTAATAATAAACAAATTATTGCTAGTGTGAACGAAAAAGATTTATTGCTTTCAGAAGTTTTGAAAGAAATGCCTAAAGCAACTGAAGATAGTACTTTTTTTATTGAGCGTTACATGAACCTTTGGATTAGAAAGCAACTGATGATTTATCATTCTGAAATAAATTTAAGTAGCGATTTGTTGAATTATGAAGCACAGATTGCTGACTATCGTTCTTCCCTTTTAATATATGCATATCAGCAAGAATTGATTAATCAAAATTTTGATACAAGTATTACCTCAAATGAGATATCTGATTATTATAATCAGTATCGTGAGGAGTTCAAGTTAGTTAAAAATATATTTATTGGCAGGTATATTGTTGTGGATAAATCAGCTCCTAAGTCAAAAAACTTAAAAAAATGGTATAAATCTAATAAGCCAGATGATATAGAAAGCTTGACTGATTATTGTCATCAGTTTGCCAAAGAGTATTATCTTTCAGATAGTAGTTGGCAGTATTTTTCAAGCATTAATAATAAGTTACCTAAATTTATTACTGAGGAAGAATATTTTTTAGAGAATACAAAAGGGGTTTGGTTTGAAGATCAGCAATACCGTCATTACATTTACATTAAGAATTATCAAATAAAAGGAAGTATTAGTCCGTTATCGCTGGAAAGCGAAAAAATTCGTAATGTTTTACTAAATAAAAATAAAATACAATATTTAAAGCAACTTGAGGATGAGTTATATCAGAATGCTTTAGCTTTGAAAAAAATTAAAATATACTAATGAATAAAATATATTATTTTCTATTATTAACTTTAACTAGCTTTAGTTTATCAGCTCAATCAATTGATAAAATTGAAGCAGTACTTGGTGATGAGGTTATTCTTACATCAGAAATTGAATCGCAATACCTACAGTATTTATCACAAGGACATACTAAGTCAAATGAAATTAGATGTCAAATTGTGGAAGATTTATTGTTTCAGAAATTATTAGTTAACCAAGCAAAACTGGATAGTTTAGTCGTTTCAAATGATGAGGTTGAAGATGAAGTTAATAAACGGTTATCCTATTTTGAAACTCAATTAGGTTCTGTACAGAAGGTAGAAGATTATTTTGGGAAATCAAAAGTAAATATTAAACTTGAACTTGGAAAGGTAATTAAAGATCAGTTTATGGCACAAAAAATGCAAACTAAACTTACTTCATCATTAAAGGTAACTCCTGCAGAAGTAAAGGAATCTTATGCGTTACTTTCGGATTCCGAAATCCCAAACATGCCAACTCAAGTTGAAGTAGCTCAAATCGTGATTAAACCAGAGATTACAGATGATCAGAAAGATAATATCAGAGAAAAACTAAATAATTTTAGAGATAGAGTTTATAATGGAGAAGATTTTAAAATGTTAGCTACATTGTACTCTGATGATCCTGGTTCAGCAATTAAAGGAGGAGAGCTTGGTTTTGTAAACAGAGGAGATTTAGTTCCTGAGTTTGAAAGAGCTGCTTTTCGTTTAAAAGAAGGTGAAATTTCAAATGTAGTAGAATCTCAATTTGGATACCATATTGTACAATTAATTGAAAGGAGAGGAGAACAAATTAATGTGAGACATATCCTTATTAAAACTAAAGTAACAGCTACGGCTTTACATGCTGCAAAACTTAAAATGGATAATATTGCAAAAGAAATAAATGAAGAAACAATTACTTTTGACCAAGCTGTAAGTGAATATTCAGATGATGAAAATAAGAGTAATGGAGGTTTGTTATTAAATCCAAATACTATGTCTACTTCACACACGCTTGAGGATATGGCTCCTGCTTTACGTTTAGTAATTGAAAAATTAAAAGAGACTCAGGTTTCTTCTCCTGCTGTTATTCAAATGCAGGACGAAAATAAAGCCTACCGTATTTTAAGGTTGAACAAACGAACTGAACAACATAAAGCAAATTTGGTTGATGACTTTTCAAAAATTAAAGAATATTCAATCAATGCTAAAAAACAAGAAACGCTTGAAAAATGGAAGAGTATAACTATTGCTAAAACTTACATTAAACTATCTGACGAGATAGCTAAATGTGAGTTGGCGAAAAATTGGAGTAAATAATATGAGTAATGAAGTTAAAGCTATAGATGATTTTGTTGTTAAATACAATGAATTTAAAAATGAAATAGCAAAAGTTATAGTAGGACAGGATGCTGTTGTACAGCAAGTATTAATCTCTATTTTTTGTAATGGACATTGTCTGTTGGTAGGTGTTCCTGGTTTGGCAAAAACTCTATTGGTGCAAACTATTTCTGATTCTTTAGGACTTAACTTTAACCGTATTCAGTTTACACCTGACTTAATGCCCTCTGATATTGTTGGAGCTGAAATATTAGATGAAAACAGAAATTTTAAATTTGTAAAAGGACCTTTATTTGCTAATATTATTTTGGCAGATGAGATAAATCGTACACCTCCTAAAACACAGTCGGCTTTATTGGAAGCTATGCAGGAACGATCAGTAACTAATGCAGGTACTCGATACGAATTGGATAAACCTTTCTTTGTTTTGGCAACACAAAATCCTATTGAACAGGAAGGGACTTATCCTTTACCTGAAGCGCAACTTGATAGGTTTATGTTTAATGTGATTTTAGATTATCCTACTTATGAAGAAGAACTACAGATTGTAAAACAGACTACTGTTAAAAATGAAGTTACTTTAAATACCATTATGTCAGCTGAACAAATAATGGAATGTCAACAGGTGATAACAAAATTACCTGTAACGGATAATTTATTGCAATATGCTGTTAGTTTAGTCGCTAAAACAAGGCCAAAGTCTGAAAAAGCACCTGAAGTAGTAAAACAATATATTGAATGGGGTGCTGGACCAAGAGCGTCTCAGTTTATGCTTATGGCGGCTAAGTGTCATGCTGCAATAAATGGAAAGTATGCTCCTGATATTGAAGATGTAAAAGCAGTTGCTAAACCAATTTTACGCCATAGAATTGTTATGAATTATAAGGCAGAAGCAGAGGGAATGAGTGTAGATCAAATTATAGAATCAATTCTATAATGATATTACCAATAGTTGCTTTTGGATCACCAATTTTAAGAAAGATGTGTTCCGATATTTCTCCAGATTATCCTGAATTTGATACTATTCTTGCTAATATGTGGGAAACTATGTATGAAGCTAATGGAGTAGGTTTGGCTGCACCTCAGATTAATAAAGGAATTCGTTTATTTTTAATTGATACTACTCCTTTTTTTGATGATGAAGATGAGATAAAAGAAGTGATTGTGAAACAAGCATTTATTAATGCTAGGATTCTTGATGAATCAGGTGAGGAGTGGGAGTTTAATGAGGGCTGTTTATCTATACCAGATTTAAGAGAAGATGTAAGTAGAAAATCTACCATTACAATTGAGTACATGGATGAAAATTTTGAAAAGCATACTGCTACTTATGATGGCTTAACGGCTCGTGTTATCCAGCATGAATACGACCATATTAATGGAATCCTTTTTACAGATAAATTAACAGCTTTACGCAAAAGAATGATCAAGGGTAAGCTAATGGATATTAGCAAAGGGAAAGTTAATGCTACTTATAAAATGCGATTCGCTAGGTAAGTTATCTTACTAAAACCTTAAACATTTCTTGTTCTCCAATAAATCCTTTTAATTTATCCCCAGCTTTTACTGGGCCAACACCTTCAGGTGTTCCAGTATAAATTAAATCTCCAATTTTTAGGCTATAGAATTTTGATATATAAGCAATAATAGTTTCAAAGTTAAAGCACATATCCTTACTGTTTCCTATTTGCACTTGCTCTGAATTCTTTTCCAAGCTAAAAGAGATGTTATTTAAATCTAAACTTGATTTATCTATAAATGTTCTGCTAATTTGGGCTGAACCATCAAAGCCTTTAGCTTTTTCCCAAGGCAATCCTTTTTCTTTACATTCTTGTTGAATATCTCTTGCTGTAAAATCAATTCCTAAGCCAATTTGAGAATAATAGTTGTGAGCGAAACGCTCTTCAATATGTTTTCCGGCTTTACTTATTTTTATTACCAATTCCACTTCATAATGTATGTCATTAGAGAAAAAAGGAATAAAAAAGGGATGTCCTTTAGGCTGTATAGCTGAATTGGGCTTTAAAAAAAATAAGGGTTCACTTGGTATAGCATTCCCTAATTCCTTAGCATGATTTATATAATTACGACCAATGCAAATTATTTTCATTTCTAGGAATTAAACTTTTTTTGTAATTTCATTTTTGTTGCAAAGTTCTTCATTACATTTTTTGTGTATAATGGGAATTCTGCTTGATTAATCCAAGAGAAATATCCAGGGTTATCTTTCCAAATTTGTGCTAAAGTTACATCACGGTATTTTCCGAAGCTTAGTACTTCTTCACCTTTATCATTAAAGCGAACGAATCCTGCCATATCAGCAAACTTTCCTCCTCTTTGCGAAAATTCTGAAAGGAAGTTAACATCATTTTCTAGTTCATCATATTTATCTAATTGGGCCAATAACACTTCAAATGTAGCTGTAGTATCAGCTTCAGCTGAATGGGCATTGGTTAAGTCTTTATCACAGTAAAACTTATAGGCAGCAACTAATGTTCTTTGTTCTAGTTTATGGAATATATTTTGAATATCTACCGCTTTTCTATTTTCCATACTAAAATCAATTCCAACTCTTAAAAATTCTTCAGCTAGTAAAGGAATATCAAATTTATTAGAATTGAATCCTGCTAAATCACAATTGTGAATAAGTTCAGATATTTCCACAGCCAATTGATCAAAAGTAGGTTCGTTTGCTATTTTTTCATCTGATATACCATGTATAGCTGTTGTGACTTCAGGAATAGGTATAGTAGGATTTACCAACCAAGTTTTACTCTCTTTATTTCCATTTGGAAAAACTTTTAGGATAGAAATCTCTACAACTCTATCTTTAGCAACTTGTACTCCTGTTGTTTCCAAATCAAAGAATACAATAGGTTTTTCTAGTTTTAAATTCATAATGTAAATGTATAAAAAAAGCCTCAAGAAAACTTGAGGCTTTTAATATTGTTAATTATAGTTAAACAATTGTATTCGTGTCAAACTGTTCTAGGTAATCAGCAACCCTTCTTACAAACTGCCCTCCTAAAGCTCCATCAACAACTCTATGGTCATATGATAAAGATAAGAACATCATATGGCGAATTGCAATAACATCTCCTTCAGCAGTTTCTAACACAACAGGTTTCTTTTTGATGATACCACAAGCTAAAATTGCTACTTGAGGTTGGTTAATAATAGGAGTTCCCATTAAATTTCCAAAAGTACCGACATTAGTCATGGTGATAGTACCTCCTTGAATGTCGTCTGGTTTTAATTTACCTCCTCTAGCTCTTACAGCTAAATCATTTACTGCTTTAGTAATTCCTACTAAGTTTTTGTTTTGCGTTTCTTTGATAACAGGAACAATAAGGTTTCCATCAGGTAAAGCAGCAGCCATACCAATATTAACATTTTTATGAATATGAATGTTTGTTCCATCTACTGAAACATTAATCATTGGAAAATCCTTAACTGCTTTTGCCATTGCTTCAATTATAATAGGAGTAAAGGTGATGTTTTGTCCTTCTCTGTTTTTAAAGTCAGCTTTTACTGAGTTTCTCCAGTTTACAATATTTGTCATATCTGCCTCAACAAAAGAAGTAATATGAGCTGAAGTTTGTTTTGACATAGTCATGTGAGCAGAAATTAACTTTCTCATTCTGTCCATTTCTACAATTTCAGTACCACCAGTATTAGGAATATTTACTGGATTATGTGTTGGTTCTTTAGCAGTAGGAGTGGTCTTTCTACTTTCTACTTTAGCAGGAATTGTTAATGGTGCAGATCCTCTAGTTTTTAAGTAGGTAATCATATCTGATTTTGTAACTCTACCATCTTTACCATTTCCAGGAATAGTTTCTAATTCAGTCATTTCTATTCCTTCTTCAGAAGCCATGCTTCTTACTAATGGAGAGTAGAATCTATCTCCATCATTAGTTATAGTTGTTGGATTATTTTGAGTAGTTGTAGTTTCTGCCCGCTCTACTATTATAGTGGCAGTAGGAGCTTTGGTTTCTGTTTCTACTGGAGTATCATCTCCACCATCAGTTTCTAATATAGCAAATGGCTCACCAACTTGTACAACTTCATCTGCTTCAAATAATTTTTCTACTAATTTTCCTTCATGTGTTGAAGGAACTTCTGAATCCACTTTATCAGTAGCTATTTCAACAATAGTTTCATCTAGCTCGACCATTTCACCTACTTCTTTAGCCCATATAATTATAGTTGCTTCGGAAACACTCTCTCCCATTTTGGGCATAATCAATTCTACTCTAGCCATAGTTTCATGTATTTTTGGCAAAATTAAGAAAAGAAAAGAAATTTCAACTATTTTGCTAAGGAGTTTTCATACGGCATCCTACTAGATAGAGCTGTCCCTAAAGTAAGCTCATCTGTATATTCTAATTCATCACCAATAGCAATTCCTCTTGCAATTGAAGATATTTTTACTCCACTATCTTTCAATCGCCTGAAAAGATAATAATTGGTTGTATCTCCTTCCATTGTTGTACTAAGGGCAAAAATTACTTCATTAATAATTCCTTTTTCAACCTTTTTTATTAATTCTTCAATACGCAAATCATTAGGACCAATACCATCCATTGGCGAAATAAGCCCTCCTAGAACATGGTAAATTCCTTTGAATTGCATAGTGTTTTCTATTGCCATCATCACTCTAACATCTTCGACAATACAGATAGTGGTTTGCTCTCTTTTTTTATCAGCACATACTTCACATAACTGGCTGTCTGCAATACTAAAACAAGAAGTACAATAGCTTATATTTTGTATAAGTTGAATAAAAGAATCTCCAAACCGTTCAACAGAACTTTTTTCTTGTTTTAACAGATGTAAAACGAGTCGTAAGGCCGAACGCTTTCCAATTCCTGGAAGTCGAGAAAGTTGCTCAACAGCATTTTCTACAAGTTTGGATGGAAAATTCATAGCTGCAAAGTTAACATTAATCAAGAATACTTTTAGTTTTGTGAAAAACAAATTTATATGTCATCAGCATTAATTATAATTATAATAGTTATCTACTTTTTAGTATTGGTAGGTATTTCTTTTATTACAGGAAAATCAGATAGTAATGCCTCATTTTTTAGTGGCGACAAACAATCCCCTTGGTATATAGTTGCTTTTGGAATGATTGGTGCATCTTTATCAGGAGTAACATTTATTTCTGTTCCTGGTTGGGTTGCTACTAGTGGGTTTTCTTATATGCAAATGGTATTTGGTTATCTGTTGGGCTATTTGGTAATTGCTACTGTACTTATGCCACTTTATTACCGAATGAATTTGACATCAATATATGGTTATTTACAGATTAGATTTGGAAATTTATCCTACAAAACCGGGGCTATTTTCTTTTTAATTAGTAGAGTAATTGGAGCATCTTTTAGGCTGTATTTGGTAGCTAATGTATTGCAAATGGCTATTTTTGATGCTTTGGGAGTTCCTTTTGAAATGACAGTTGTAGTTACTATCTTACTAATATGGATGTATACTTTCAGGAGTGGAATTAAAACAATTATCTGGACTGATACTTTACAAACATTATTCATGCTTATTGCTGTTGGTTTAAGTGTTTACCTTATATCAGTAGATATGAATTTGAACTTTACTTCTTTGATTAGTACAGTAAAAGAAAGTGATTATTCACAAATGTTTTTTTGGGAAGGAAAACAGCATTTTGTAAGACAGTTTTTATCAGGTGCATTTATGGCAATTGTAATGACTGGGCTTGATCAAGATATGATGCAGAAAAATTTAAGTTGCAAAAGTTTAGGAGATGCCCAAAAAAATATGTTTTGGTTTAGTATTGTTTTGGTGTTTGTGAATTTATTATTTTTATCATTGGGAGCATTGCTGTATATGTATGCCGAAACCCATGGAATATCATTTAATAAGGCAGATGATTTATTTCCTGCTGTGGCGCTAAATGGAGGACTAGGAATTGGTGTAGGGGTATTGTTTATTTTAGGACTGATTGCTGCTGCATACTCTAGCGCGGATTCAGCATTAACCTCATTAACTACCTCTTTTTGTGTCGATTTGTTAGGCTTTGATGTAGATTCGGGTATAAAAGAAATTAAGCAAAGAAAGTTAGTTCATCTCGGATTTTCAATATTGTTAGTCTTAGTGATTTTGGTGTTCAAATCAATAAATGATGATAGTGTTATTTCTGCATTATTTAAGGTGGCAGGATATACATATGGTCCCTTATTAGGAATGTATGCTTTTGGGTTGTTTACTAAACTAAGTTTGAAAGATAATTGGGTGCCTTTAGTTGCTGTTTTGTCTCCTGTAGCTTGTTATATAATTCAGATATATATTCCTTTTGGTTTTGAGTTATTGATACTAAATGGGGCAATTACCTTTATAGGATTATATCTTATTAGAGTTTCTAGGTAGATATATATAATTTATTTCTCCAAAATAGATTCTCCGTTTAGGTTTGTGGTAAGTACATCACTCATATAGTTTAAGAAAGGACGTACTGTTTTAAAAGAATTCATGACACTAGTATGAAAGTCTTTAGATAAAACTTCTCTATCAGTAAATCTACTCAATACAATAAAATCTTTCTTTTTTATCAAATCAATATTAGGATGTTTTTTATCAAAGCCTGTAGGGGCTAGCTTTAAAGAATTTCTGTCATGAAAACCGCCAAAAGTATTTGCGAATTCTTTATCAGAAAGTATGTTTTTAATGTAAGAACTGTCTATCTCAAATTCTTTTCTAATTCTGAATAAATCTTCCTTGTTGGGTTGCCAAAATCCTGCTGCTAAAAAACTTCCTCCTGGATTGATTTCCAAATGATAACCGCCTCTTAGGGCTTCAGTTGCTCTTTTAAAACTACAGCTTCTGTAGGTTTTGTAAGGGGTTTTATCTTTTGAAAAACGAATATCTCTGTAGATGCGATATGCTTTCATTCCACCAATATTGTCAATAGTAGAAAGGCTTTCATTTATTGCAGTAAAGAAATTTTTTATTTGCTCTTCTTCCTTCTTGTAATATTCTTTATTTTCAGCAAACCATTCTCTAGTATTGTTATTTTTAAGGTCAGTTAAGAATTTAAAAATAGTTGGATTTACGATTGCTGTCATATTTATAATGTTGTTGATTAACTTCAGTAAGTGAGCAGTATAACGTAATGCTTTTCTTTCATTACAAATCTAATGAATTTATTAAACTATCATCAGCAGAATTTGGCATAGTAACTTTTAGGTCCGGATTCATTTTCATGGCTCTTTTAATTGCAAAGTTTGCTTCTTTATTTCTTGCCCAACTTCTTCTAGAAATCCCATTATTTACATCCCAAAATAGCATAGATTTTAATTTTCTATCAGAATCAGCACTGCCATCTATTAACATTCCAAAACCACCATTGATTACTTCTCCCCAACCAACACCTCCACCATTATGAATGGAAACCCAAGTAGCTCCTCTGAAACTATCACCAATAACATTCTGTATAGCCATATCAGCAGTAAACTGTGAGCCATCATAAATGTTTGATGTTTCTCGATAAGGTGAGTCAGTTCCTGATACATCATGATGATCACGACCTAATACTATAGGGGCAGATATTGTGCCATCAGCAATTGCATTATTGAAAGCTTCTGCAATTTTCATTCTTCCTTCAGCATCAGCATATAAAATACGAGCTTGTGAACCTACAACCATTTTGTTTTCACCTGCTGCTTTTATCCAATTGATATTGTCACTCATCTGTAATTTAATCTCATCAGGAGAATTTTGCATCAATTTTTCTAGCACTTCACAAGCAATATTATCAGTTATGGCTAAGTCTTTTGCATTATTAGAAGCACAAACCCAACGAAAAGGTCCAAAACCATAATCAAAGCACATTGGCCCCATTATATCTTGCACATAGGATGGATATTTGAAATCACCATTAGGCTTTAAAATGTCAGCATTAGCACGACTGGTTTCTAGTAAAAAAGCATTTCCATAATCAAAAAAGTACATTCCCTTTTCTGTTAAAGTATTGATTGCATTGGTATGGCGAATCAAAGTTTTTTGTACTTCCTTTTTAAATTCTTCAGGATTGTTTGCCATCATTTCATTAGCAGCATCATAACTCATTCCAACAGGGTAGTAGCCACCTGCCCAAGGATTATGTAAGGAAGTTTGGTCTGAACCAATTTCAATATGAATGTTGCGCTCAACTACTCTTTCCCATAGGTCAACTATATTTCCATCATAAGCGATAGAAACCGCCTCTTTATTTGTTCTTGCTGTAATTGCTCTATCTAGTAATTTATCTAAATCCTTGTATACTTCATCCACCCAACCTTGTTCGTGCCTTTTGTAAGTCGCTTGAGGATTGATTTCTGCAACTATACAGATTCCTTTGGCAATTACTCCTGCTTTTGGCTGTGCTCCACTCATACCTCCTAATCCTGCTGTAATAAATATTTTCCCGCTTAAATCTTCAGCACGAGCATCTATTTTTCTAGCTGCATTTAGTAAAGTGATATTAGTTCCGTGTACAATTCCTTGGGGACCGATATACATAAACGAACCAGCTGTCATTTGTCCGTATTGCGTAACGCCTAAAGCATTAAATTTTTCCCAATCATCAGCTTTAGAATAATTAGGAATCATCATACCGTTAGTTACAACAACTCTTGGTGCATCTTTATGTGATGGAAATAATCCCATTGGGTGACCTGAATACAAGACTAAAGTCTGTTCATCATTCATTTCGGCTAAGTATTGCATACATAGCAAGTATTGTGCCCAGTTTTGAAATACAGATCCATTCCCTCCATAAGTAATCAATTCTTCAGGATGTTGGGCAATAGCTTCATCTAAGTTGTTAGAGAGCATCATTTGTAATGCTGCAGCTTGTTTGCTTTTGTGTGGAAATTCTTCCAAGTGCCTTGCTTTTATTTTATAGTCAGGCATGAAACGATACATATAAATTCTTCCGTAAGTTTTAAGTTCTTTAGCAAATTCAGGAGCTAACACAGTGTGCATATGCTCAGGGAAATATCGCAAAGCATTACGAATAGCTAATTTCTTCTCCTCTTTATTTAAAATATTTTTTCTGTTAGGTGCATGACTAACACTAGTATTAATATTTCTTTTTGTCGGAATTTCTGATGGAATTCCTTGTAAAATGGCTTGTTTAAGATTTATCATTTTTGGGCATTATTTCTTTTTTATAGGGACAATGTTTACAGTTGTTATTGCAACAATATCCTCTCTTTAGATGATGCTTTTCAGTAAAAACAATATAGCCTTCTTTGGAATGATAATACTCATCCTTTTCTAGACTGTCTATTTTTGAAAATGCTTTCATAGGGTTGGCAAATTTACGATATTTGCACGAATGAAAATAGAAACAAAGGAAATATCACTACCATTATTGGATGAGAAAGAAGTTCGCTTGTTTATTAAGCGTATTGACAAAATACATCCTTTTGTTTCAGGAAATAAATGGTTTAAATTAAAGTACAATCTGCTTGAAGCCAAAAAACAAGGGCTTAATACTTTATTAACCTTTGGAGGGGCATATTCCAACCATATTTCGGCTACTGCCTTTGCTGCAAAGGAAAAAGGGATTAATAGCATTGGAATTATAAGGGGAGAGGAGCATTTACCTTTAAATCCTACCTTACGTTTTGCTATAGATAATGGAATGAAGTTCCATTATATTAGTAGAAGTAATTATAAGGAAAAAACTTCTGCTAATTTTTTAAAAGCTTTAAAAAATCAGTTTGGTGATTTTTTTTTAATTCCTGAAGGAGGAACAAATGAATTAGCAATACAAGGAGCTAAAGAGATTTTGGATAAAAATGATATTCAAGATTATATTTGTTGTCCTGTTGGTAATGGTGGAACAATTGCTGGAATTATTAATGCATCCAATGATCAGCAAACCGTAATTGGATTTCCTGCGATTAAAGGTTTTGAACAATTAGAAAAGGATATTATTAATTGGACTAATTCATCTAATTGTATATTTATAAATGATTATGTTGGAAATGGTTACGCAAAAATAAATAAGGATTTAGTTGACTTTATAAATGAATTTAATGCTAGACATAATATCCCTTTGGATATAATATATACAGGAAAAATGATGATGGGTATTTTGGATTTAGTAGCTAAAGATTATTTCCCAAAAGGAAGTTCAATTCTTACAATACACACTGGTGGTATACAAGGTAATAAAGGAATGAGTGAAAGATTAGGGATTAGCTTGCCATTAGAATAATATATTTGTATCATGAAAAAATTACTATTAATTTTATTGATTATTTCTCCTTTTCTAGTTGTAGCTCAAAGTAAAACTGAAAGTTATATTTCAAAATATAGCAGTGCTGCTGGTGTTGAAATGGATAGGTACGGAATTCCTGCAAGTATTACTTTAGCACAAGGAATATTGGAAAGTGGAAATGGTGAAAGTAGATTGGCCATTGAAGGAAATAATCATTTTGGAATTAAGTGCCATAACAATTGGAGTGGGAAAACTATTATTGAGGATGATGATGAAAAAGGAGAGTGTTTTAGAAAGTATGATAAGGTAGCTGATTCCTATCGAGATCATTCCCTTTTTCTAACAGAAAGAGGGCGTTATTCATTCTTATTTGAATATAAGAAATCAGATTACAAAAAGTGGGCAAAAGGCTTAAAAAAAGCAGGTTATGCCACTAATCCTAATTATCCAACACTATTAATTGATTTGATTGAGAGATATGAACTTTATACTTACGATAAAGTTGAGCAGTCAGACAAGCAACTGTACTTTGCGCATACTTATGGCTTGCCTTACTTGACAGGATTAGGAGCCTTCTATTTCCAGAAAAAACATGTACTATTTACGGAGGTAAATACTTCGTTTGCTTTTAGTGGTGCCAATATTGGTTATCACTACGAACTGTTCAAAAAATTTTATATTGGAGCAAATGCAGGAATTATTTATTTACCTACTGAAGGTGAAGATGTTATATCGCAACTATCAGCAGAATTAATGTATAAAAAATCAAGTAAAAATAAGCATTTTAATTCAGTATTGATTAGGGGAGGAGTCCAGTTACCTCTAATAGAAATGGATTATAAAGTAATTCCTTATTTGAGCTTAAGTTACTTGATCAACTAGTCTGCTAATTCATAATTATAGATAAATCCATTTTTTATATTTATCAGATTTATTTTCCCATTATTATCTATATCTGCAATATTAAAATAGCCATCACTTAGAATAGGGAAGCTATCTACTAAACCATAAGTATTGTAAATGTGTAATTTGTTTTTAGTGCTTACACAAAGTAAACCTTCCAATTTTTTAATACTAGTTATTTCACTATCCAATGTAAAGGTATAGATTGTTTTAAACTCTAAAACATCAATAATGTAAAGCTGATTATTATTACTGTAAATTAGGTTGTCACTATTTGGGTCAGAAAGCACCTTATCTTTAATTACTTTAGCGCATAGTAGCTTACTATTGGCAGTAAGTGCTGGTATAATGGTGGTAGTTGAATTCCCATCTAAGGTTCCTCTCCAGAGCTTTCCTTCAGAAGTAATTGCATAAAGAATACCTTGTTTGTCAATTTGGATAGGATTTCCATTGAACAGAATACCTTGTTCAAATTTCACCCTTTCACTACCATTAATTGCTAATAATTGCGTGTTGCTGTTATTGCGTTCAGCAAGTATATAGTCCTTATTTCCAACCCTAAAGTTTTGTAGTTTTTTATTTATTCTATTATTGTTTTTCTCATATTTCCATCCCTTAATTTTCTTTCCTTTTTTGTCTAAATTATAGATGTTATTTTCATCTCCTAGAATAAGAATACGGTATTTTCTAGTATTATTATAGTCGAATAATGAATGACCAACTTTTGTATTGCTAGCTAATAGTATAGGGAAGTTGTCTACATTTTTACCATTTCTATCAATTAGATACAGCTGACTTTCAGTATTAAACAAACATTGGTATTTACTATTTTTATAGGCGTCTATGCTTGATATATCTCCAAGTATTTTTGAATTTAATTGAATATTCCATAACTCTTCTCCCTTAGCATTAATTGCAAATACTTTATGATTATTATTTTGCACTACTATCATCTTTTCTTTGGTGAAATGATTGTATATGAATTGAGGGTGCATACTAATATTTGTATCTAATTGCATGAACCATTCTTCCTTTATAGCTTCTTTATAATCAGTATCATAAAACAAATTGATAGTGTTTAAAAGCAAATCCTTCTTACTAGTCATTTGTACTGAAAAAGCTGTGAATTTTTCTAGAGAATCAATAGAGAAGTTAAGTTTCTTTCTATAACTAGTTTGTAGTTTTTCTTTTAGGGATACAACTGTTTTTCCAGGATTAATATAGAAAAACAAATTTGATTTAGAAGATAAATAATTGCTATAATTATTAAAATGTTGGTTGTTGGATAAAGTATTATTACTTGTGTAGTTGTCAATTAAATACTCTAATGAAGCTATAGTTGAACCAAAAATAAAAAAATCCTCAATATTAATAAAGTAGGGAGTAGTACTGCTAAATATGTCTCCAAATAACTGAGTAGTAATATTAGGATCTCTTATTGTGTTGATACTATATTGAGCATAAGTCTTCCTGTCAGTAATTAAGCCTTGTATTAAACTAATTGCTGTAATGGAATTACTGCTTTTAAAGAAAGCATATTGTTGTTGTACACTTTGTGTTGCTGAAGTGTTAAAAACACCTGCTTCTCCTTGTAATTCATGAATAAATTCATTGTAGTTGACATTGCTGCTGTCTTGAATAAGCTTTCTGTATTTATCCCAACTCCAGAAATTATTTTGTTGTTGTAGTATTTTATTTTTCTGATCCAATAATTGCTTGGCATTATCAAAGCCTATACTTAGCAAAAGGGAAGTGTTCTCCGGAATTATATTTACTATATTTATACTTTCTGCTTTTTGGTTACTAAATACATCAGTATAATTTATTGTATTGTTGTTGAAAGCACTAAATCCATTAGCTGTTATTATCTTATTTTTTACACTTAAATCAGTAGCTGTCCATCCTGAAAAATCGGATGTTATAACTGGTTTATCTGTAAATATATTGGTGTATTCAATTAATGAATTGTAGTTGAAGAATAAATTCACCTCTGCTGATTTACTTATTGTCTTGTATACAGAATTAAAGCTTGGGTTAAGCAAAAGTTTGTCCTCAGCGCTACTAGCTCGTATTGCATCCTCAACCAGCATTTTATTTTCTGAAAAGAACACAATGTCACCTTTAAAACTAACAAATAAGATATTTCTCTCATGGTGTAATTCAAATATGGGTTGATTATTGTATTGTCCTTCTTTAACTAGATTACCTAGTAAGGTATTTATCTGAGTGTTATTAGCAATAGCTTTTCTTTCAAAATTACTACTGAAAAGCAAACCACTATTGTTAGCACCAACTTTATGAATTGAGATAAAAAGAGTATGGCTTTTGAAAATAAGTGAGTTTTGATTGTAAAAACTACTAATTTCTTGAATTTGATGATTGATACTATCAACAATACTTATGTTGCATAAATGTCCCCAAATATCAGAAGAATTTAAGTTGGAGTATAGTTTTTTAGCATTATTGCATTGCAGAATTACTGCTGCATTGGTTGGAATAATATTTAATGGATTTTCTGTATTTTTTGTAACTTGCTTATAGCTTTTGTAACCTATGAGTAGTATAATTGAAATCAGAATTATTGGTGTGGCAATTTTTAGTATTTTACTAAGCATAGTTGTGTTTGAAATCAGAACCCCAAAATTAATAATTTAAAGGGATAAAGTAAGTTGAGCAGGAAGTAGTTGAAAAGTTTTTCTATGGTGCTTGTTTGCACCAATTTCAGCAATTGCTTTTCTGTGCTGTTTCGTTGGGTACCCTTTGTTATTTTTCCAATGATAACCAGGAAATTGTTGATCTAACTCTTTCATTAAATTATCTCGATAAGTTTTAGCAAGTACTGATGCTGCAGCTATAGACATAAATTCCCCATCTCCTTTTATAATGCATTTATGAGGAATTTTAGGATAAGGGTTAAAGCGATTGCCATCAATTATCAAGAGTTCAGCTTTAATAGCTAAGTTTTCAATAGCCCTATGCATGGCAAGGAATGAAGCATTAAGAATATTTATTTTATCAATTTCAGCAGGAGAAACAATACCTATTGCCCAAGTAATAGCTTCTTCTTCTATAATCGGACGCAGGAGATTTCTTTTCTTTTCTGAAAGTATTTTACTATCGTTCAGTATTATGTTTTTGAATCCTTTGGGTAGAATAACAGCAGCAGCCACTACAGGTCCAGCTAAGCAACCTCTACCTGCCTCATCACAGCCAGCAATAATTTTAGCAGAAGGAAAATGATTTAACATCTATCTTGGCACTAAGCCTCTTTTTGGTTTCTTAATTCTCTTTACTTTTTCTTGATTTCTGATATCAATATCTTCTTTCAGCAACCATTTTCCTTTGTTGTATTGATAGGAGTTGAAAGTCCCTTCAGGGATATAATATTCTTCAAGCCCTTCCAAATCTTTTTTGGGAGGAACTAAGTGATTAAATACTATCCTTTGTTCTTTCTGCTGATATCTTACACTGACACTTGTTTTGGCATCATATTCAATAACAACTCTTTTCTGACTTTCTTTCTTATTTTTTTTAAAAATAGGAAGTCCGAATTTGATTTTATTTTTTCCTGAAAAATACAGTACATCAATTATTTTTTTTGTGCTGTAGCCGTCATTTCCGTCCCATGCGAGTAAGGTGTAGTATTTTCTTCCTATTTTTTTTATGTAGGCAATTTGATAGTAAATGCCACCATACCAATTTTTAGCATCCAAATCTTCTTGCTCAACATTACGGATATTTGCGGAATTATCTACTAAAGGTATGATTTCATAGCGTTTACGTTTTATGTTGTGATAATGCACAATTGCATAGTATTCGTAAGCTCCATTATCTTTTTTTAGTAGCCAATTGAAAATACGGAAAGTATTATCAGGGGATAAGATACGAGCAATAGTGGGTAGAGAGTCAAAAGGGAACTTAAAAGATTTTTCGTATTGAAGCACTTCAATAAGGTTAGCTATAAATGCGGTATTGGCTAAGCGTTTTTCAGCTTCTGTTTCTGCATTCATAATCGTATGTGCCATTACTTTTAGTGTATCTTCATATTCAGCAAATAAATTATTGTTCCCTTTTTGAGCGAAACTACTAAGACTATATAATGTAAATACGAGAAAGCATATTTTTTTCATTAGGCAAAGTTAAGTAATTTGATTTTTATAAGGTTTTTTTAACTAATGGTTTGCTATAATAATATAGATGTAGTTAAGTACATCTTAATTTAAAATAATAATTTTGTAAATAATTAAAAATAAAAAAGGGAAGCATTGCTTCCCTTTTTTCGTTATATAATAGCTATTATTTACTCAATAATAAGCTTTCTTTTAACAGAAGTATTTTCTGATAATATATCAATTATATATATTCCGCTTTCAAGGGAGCTTATATTTAATGTTTTTTGATTATTATTTACTTCTTTATTTAAAACTAATTGTCCATTTACGTTGTAAATATTAATTTTTTCAATTCCAACTGTATAGCTAACAATGTTTAAAACATTATTAGCAGGATTTGGATAAATCTCAGTTGTTTGAGCTATCAATTCATTTATTGATGAAGCTGTTCCCAATCCAAGAGTTAAATACATTCTAGGGTTTAAATAGCCTTGAATAGTATCTAAATATAAATTTCCGTTTGTTGCTGACATATTAGGATTACCTAATATTGCATTTGCTTCAAAAAAAGCTGGACTAGTTAGTCCAGGGACACCATTTACAGCTTCTGCTTGTATTCCATATGTTACGTTATCCCACCAGTCCCAAGGAGATCCTTGTTCTTCATCAAATTGACCAAATGCATTTGATGTAGTTGATGGTGCTGGAGTTTTGAATATATATAGCCCATCATTCCCATCATTATTTGTGTTAGCAGCTGTTGTGTAATCATCAGAAATCCCTGACCATGATCCGTAAGGATTATTGTTGTACATATTTTGCATTATCTGTACTGTTCTACTTCCCATTACTTCGACAACAAAATCTCCAGTTGTAGGTACAATTACATCACCTGTATCAATTGGTGCGTAAGGATCTTTTTCACAGTGAAAAGATACAATCGGAACATCACCAGCTTGTAGCCAAGAAATATCTGCTAATGCACCGCCTAAATTAAATGCCATATTGATGTCATTACTATAGCCCAAATTATTTGGAATATTAAAAGGCATACTTCCAACTATAGCTCCTGTGGAATCATAAATAGGAGCATAAGTACTATCTGTTCCATCAATATTTCCAAAAACTGGAGGGTAAACATAAGGTGTTGGATTTGCAGGGTCAGTAAAATCTAAAAACTTTGGTAAATACAATTCATTTTCATCATTAAGTGTAGCATAGCCCAAAGAAATATAAGCTCCAGTACCTTGTCCACCTAATACAATTTTTGACTCGTCAATTCCATAAGGATTCCCATTATCTTCAGTCATTCTCATATACCTAACCAATGCTTTAGCATCTTGTATTCCTCTGTATGCAGCTTGTAATAAAGTTGAAGTTCTTACATTTTGATCTGTAGAGGTTGGATTCCACCCTAAACGATTTTCCATAGCAACTGCAACATATCCTTTTTTTGCCCATCTAGTGCATTGTTCAACTATTGATAAATCAGATTTAGATCCTGTTGCCTGTCCATTAAGTACAGGTGGTAAAAAACTACCCGTATGCACTAAAATTATTACAGGTCGGTTAGTCTCTGTATCTCCATCTGGCTCATAAATATCGCATTTTAAAGTTGCTGGACCAGCAGGTAATCCTTGCAACATAGGTAATATGCTGATATTTGTAGCATAAGTTACATCAGAAGTAACAATTACTGCTGAAAAGAGATCGTCAAGATATCTATCTTGTGCACTTACTGAAAGCCCTAAACTTAATAGAGCAATTGTAAATGCCGATTGTAAGGTTGTTTTCATAATATTTTAGTTGTTTAATTAGTAATGTACAATAATACAAAAATTAATTTAGTTCAAAAAGTAGCGAACAATAAGTCATTCTACCAATATAAGGCCCTCCATAAACTTCATAATGTTTATTGTTAAGTATATTTGAGGAGCCAACTTTTAAAGTTGCATTCAATTCAGGAAGTTTTTTACTTAATTGAACATCTACTAAATCGTAAGTTGGAACGTTTCCTGTAAATTGAGGAGAACCTTCATAAGTAAACCCTTCAACCCATTTATAATTTATGCTAAAACTAAAGTTTCTTAAAAAGAATTTTGAATTAGAAAAATGAATATCTCTACCGCTTAATCCTAAATTATATTTATGTTCTGGAGTGTTGTAAGCTGGTATAATTGGATCTTCTCTTCCTTCTTCATTGAGTTTATTCCAAGAATAATTTCCGTTTAAGGAATACTTAGGGTGTATGTAGTAATTTATTCCTATTGAAGCTCCTTGAGTTGTTACTGTATTTTCAGCATTTGCAGCCATTCTATAAGCTTGTATTGAATTTAATGATATTTCATATGCATCAGTATTGTTATTCCCTATTGTATCATATTTCACCCCAATTTTATAGCCTATAAAATCAGTATAGAGAGAATAGTAATAATTAGCATCAATATAAACTTTATTGAATATTGTAGTGCGATATCCTATTTCAGCAGATTTTGCTTTTTCAGGCTGTATAGGTTTGACACTAAAGAATTTTAAACTATCCTTTGATTGTGCAGCTGGCAAATAATAATTAATTAAAGATTCAACTGTAACTAAATTTTCACCATATTTATTTCCGTGACCATTTAGATTTCCTATTAAAATTGCTCTACCCACATTATAGTATAAGTATTGATCAGCTAAGGTAGGGTTTCTAATGGCTGAAGAAACAGAAAAACGAATAATATCTATATTAGTCGGCTTATAAACGATTGAAGCAGCAGGTGAGAAATTCAAATCAAAATTCTCGTTTTTGTCTGCCCTAAGTGTACCGCTAAGCTTTAAAACTTCACCAAGGATATTTTTCTCAAAACCAGAATAAATTCCAGCTTCATTATTTATTATTTTATTTACTTCATCCATAAATAAACTTCCTTTAGTGTCTGGTGTATATTGCCTGAAATTAGCACCAATTTTAATAGTTGCAAAATTAGGATTAAATTGATATTCTGTGTGAATATGATTTAGCGCCGACTTGTCATAAAAACGAGTTCCTCCATCACTAGGAATTTTTGAGGTAATATCTGCTAGTAGATTATTAAAAGCAATTGTGCCCGGAATTAATTGGTTTGTTTTTAAATCTGTCTGATTTCTTGTAGCATTATGAGTTGAAATTATTAGATCAGTATTAGCAATTAGTACGGAATCACTCCTGCTTATCCAGTCTAATATATCAATAGGATTTCCTTGGAATGTCCATTGTTGATCTATAAAGCTATATTCTGCAGTTTCCCAGTTTACATCTTCCCAATCAAAACTATCCTTCCAATTATTTTTATAGTCAGTATACCAATCTTGATTTGAAATCTGATTGTATTCTTGTAATTTGATGGCTGTAAATACTGCATCATAAGAATCTCCAGCATCTTCACTTGTCCTATATGCTCTTATAAAGAATTTATCTTTTTGTATGATTTCTATTTTATTTTGCCAAAACTGAATGTTTTTTAAGCTCAAGCGATTATCTCCTTGGTAAACAGTAGTACCTGTACTGTAATTAGTTCCATAAATAAGTTCAGTTTTAGGATTAATCATGTAATGTAATGATGTTTGAGTTTTCAGATTTTTGGTATTATAATCTACAATTTCTTTTTCCATATAACCTGTTCTATGAAATTTTCCTAATCCTGGAAAATCAAGATATTCTGATTGAAAAGTAGTGGTTAGGTCATTTAGGTTGCCATCAGTATCTTCATCTCCATATCTATTTATAGCATCATAACCTCCAGGGTTATTACTACTAATTTCTCCATCAACTGCTGCCATATTATCAGCTTCCCAATCCTGCGCTTTCATGTAGGATAGATTAATCTTAAATGCAAAAATATCTTTTCCAGCTTTATTCTGGAATTTCTCAGCATATCGAATAGAATTTTCAAATAATTGGCGTTCACCAAATTTATATTGTATGGATAGCCCTTGTTGCATAAATGGGTTTCGCGTTGTCATGCTAATTACTCCATTAAAAGCATTAGGACCATAATAAGCTGAACTAGCTCCTTGTATAATTTCAACCTTCATTATATCAAGCTCTGATGAACCTAAAAAGTTTCCTAAAGAAAAATTAAGCCCAGGAGATTGATTATCTACTCCATCAATAATTTGAAGCGAACGTACTGGAGAGGTGCTGTTAAACCCTCTTGTATTAATTACTTTAAAACCTAGACTAGCTGCTGTAATATCTACTCCTTTAAGAGTGCCTAATGCGTCATAAAAATTAGCCGATGGAGTTTCTTTAATTGAAATCATATCCAATGCCTCAATAGTAAGGGCAGCCTCTTTCTGTTTTTGGGTAATTCTAGTGTCAACTACTCTTACTTCCTTTAGGCTTTTGCTGTCAGGGAATAAATAGATAGGTTTTTGGTTTTTAGTTGTTACTTCTGTTTCTATTAATCTATATCCTAAGTAAGAAACCTCTAAAGTAATTGGAAGTTTTCCTGAAATTGTAAGAATGTAGTTTCCGTTTAAATCAGTTGAAGTTCCATTGTCAGTGCCTTTTACAATCACATTAGCTCCTATTAATGTTTCTTTTGTTTGCCCATCAATTATCGTTCCACTTAATTGTATTTGAGCGTAAGCGGTCTGGATAAGAAATGTAAAAGCAAGAAGTAAAAGTTTATTCATAAAGTAATTTTGAGTAGGTTCGCAAATTACAAATAATAAGTAAAATGGGAGTAATTTTTAAAAATTCAGAATTTATAAATGAGCAAGATTTGGTAATTAAAAGTTCAAATAGAGCTTTTAATTATGGAGATGGTTTTTTTGAAACGATTAAAATAATAGATGCAAAGCCTTTTAATTTTCCAACACATTACGCTCGTTTTTCTTTAGCATGTGAAGTTTTAAAGTTAAAAAATGAAGAATCACTTGGTAGTTTACTTTCAATTATTAATAATTTAATAAATCAAAATAATTTAATTAATGGTAGTGTTAAAATTCATATAAGTAGAGAAGAAGGAGGTAAATATCAACCTAAATATAAAGGTTGTGAAATGATGATTAATGCTTATTCTGGTTTCGGATTTGAACAAAATATTCCAGTATCATTATGTGTGTTTTCTGATGAGCTAAAGACTGTGGGAAGACTATCTAATATAAAATCTGTTAATGCTGCTGTTTCAGTATTAGGAGCAATTCATGCTAAGAAATTAGGGTTTGAAAATGCTATATTAAGGAATACTAAAGGTGATTATATTGAAGGAACTAACTCATCACTATTTATTATTAAAGATAATGTAATTTCTACCCCACCCCTAAGTGATGGTTGTATTTATGGTACTATGAGAGATTGGGTGTTAAATAATTATAAAGTAGTTGAAAAATCGTTAAGTCTGGCTGATATTAAGCAGTCAAATGAAGTTTTTATTACAAATGCTCTAACTGGAATAACAGCAGTAAAACGGGTAGAGGAGACTATTTTTACTGATTTTAATTATGCTGATGAATTACAGAATAAACTAATTAGTTTAAGTTCGGATTTTTAGGCATATTAACCCAAATAGCATAGTCTGATTTCTGATTTCTTATAATTTTATTCCAAAGTTTTGGAGTAGAATATTTCATGCACAAATCATCTTTTAAGCTCTCTACCAGCCAACTGTCTTCTCGAATTTCAGTATTTAATTGATCTTCCCCCCAGCCAGAGTAACCCACAAAAAATCGAATCTCATTTTTACTAATCTTTTTATCCTGCATTAATTTTAGAATTGTATTGAAATCGCCACCAAAATAAATATTTTCAGTTATTTGTTTTGATTCAGGTATTAGGCTGCCTAAAGTATGGATAAATTGCAGAGATTGTTTTGCGACTGGTCCGCCAATATAAACAGGAAAATCGCTTAATGGAATATTATTTAATATTTCATTAAGGTTAATTTTTGTTGGCTGATTAAGTATTAATCCTATACTTTCATCATCATTATGATGGGTAAGTAATACCACACTTTTAAAGAAAATTGAATCGTTAAAAGAGGGTTCCGAAATTAATATTCTGCCTTTTTTGGCTTTCAACATAAAAAGATATCTTTGTTTTAATTTTGTAAATATATAAAATGTAACATAATATCGCTTATGGATATAAAAAACTTACGCTTGAACTATAAAAAATCAACTATTGATTTTAAGAATTTAGCTAAAAACCCTATTCAATATTTTATGAATTGGTTTGAGGATGCTTTAAAGGTTAATAATCTGGAGGCTAATGCTTGTGTATTATCTTCTGTTTCTTCAGATAATTATCCATCTTCAAGAGTTGTTTTATTAAAAGGGATAAACGAAAATGGTTTTACTTTCTTTACGAATTATAAAAGTAGTAAAGCTAAGGATATTGATGTAAACCCAAATGTAGCACTTAATTTTTATTGGCCAGAACTAGAGCGTCAAGTTAGAATTGTAGGAATTGCAAAAAAAATTATGATAAATGATTCTGATAACTATTTTAAAAGTAGACCCAGAGAGAGTCAAATGGGAGCTTGGTTGAGTGACCAAAGTAAAGTTATTGGTTTAGATTATAATTTTATGGAGACATTAAATTCTTTAGAAAGTAAATTCAAAGATAAAGAGGTTGAACGTCCTTTACATTGGGGGGGCTATTGTATAGAACCTATTAAGGTTGAATTCTGGCAAGGTAGGCCTTCTCGTTTACACGATAGATTGGAGTATAAGATAGAAGATGGAAAATGGATTTACAAAAGGTTAGCTCCTTAGTTTTTTATATTTGTTAATTAGTTAGGGTAATTTGAATAGGTTTATATAATTGTAAACTATCGATTTTTTTGATATTATTAGCCTCAATTAATATTTGAGTTTCATCATTAGTAAAATGCCAATAATTTGGTTTCGTTAACACTTGAGAAAAAATGATTTTAGATAGAAAAAAGTTTGAATGTGTGCTAGACAATTATGATAACTTGCCGAAGTTATTTATTAAACATTTAAAAAATGATTAAATGGTTATTTAAATATGGTGCAGTTATTTTTTTATTTAATACTGTGCTGCTTAATATTGAATCTACTTTTAAAATTGGTAATATAATATTTTTATCTTTAATTGGGATATTTTTATTTTTTTTAATAATTAATCAAGTGCAAATAAAAAATATCTTATTTCATAAGGCATTTTTATTTCTTTTGAGTATAAACCTTATTAATCTTTTGTATTTTCTTTTTTTTCATTCAATTTTTGATTTAGAGGCAATTAAATTCCTGATTTCAAAAGGCCTGCAGTTTTCTATTATTTCAGTATCAATATATTTTAATTACGAGTATTATAGGAGTAAGTTTCTTGACCACATTGTTTACTTAGTTTTTGGAATTGTTGTGTTAAGTTTTGTTCTTAATCCTTTTGTTTTTTCTGGTCGTTATATGGGAATTATTTGGAATGAAAATATGCTCGCAGCATTTACTATTACTGCTTTTTCTATTCTTCTATTAAAGAATAATAAACGGACTAATCTTGAATATATTATGCTATTTACTTTTATAATAATCTCATTGTCTACTGGCTCTAGATTAGTATTAGTTGCACTTGGTTTAGTTTTTTTAATGAAATATGGACTAAGTCTAAGAAATATAATTTATACTGTATTTTCTCTGATTATTACTTTATTTATTATATCTTATAATTTAGATACTAGTTTAAATAGGTTTGTATCTCAATCATTGTTTAATGATAGAATTTTTCAGTATCAATATGCTTACGAAACATTGCTAAATAAACCCTTTTTGGGATATGGATTAGATAAATACGCCTATATTGATTTGACTCTAGTCCCAGAGTATATTTTTCAAACGCATTCTGTCATTGGAGCTCACAATGGATATTTAGCTTATCTTACTCAATATGGGATTTTATTTGGAGGGATAGTTATATTTATTATATTTAAAAAGTCCTTTCAAATTCATTTCTATTTCAGAAATAGTGAGGGATATGAAAAAATTTATATCTTTATTATATTATATACATTAATAGCATCACTATTTGAAGTTTTTATGACTGGTATTAATGATTTTAATACAATTTTATTTTGGTTTTCTTTAGCATTTTTATCGTATTCGAAATATAAGCAAGTTAATGAGAATTAGAATTATTTCTGAGATACATGAGTTTTTTGACTCTAAGGCTCAGTGGGATGCTATTTTTAATAACCAGGATTTTTCATTTTTCCAATCTTTTGAATTTAATTATTATTCTTGGATAACTGAGTTGTGTAATAATAAACTAAATAGGTTGTGTATTGTTTTGATTGAAAATAATGAAATAGCATCTGCCATTTTCCCTCTATATATTGATTCTAAAATGAGATTGCGGTTTATAAACGATCGACATGCTGATTTTTGTGATGTGCTATCAAATAAAAAATTTGATTTTGAGAATATTTTATCTGAGATAAGCAATCAATTGAAATTTGATTCTGTACATTTTATTAATTTAACAAAAGATTCTTTTTTATATGCTTTATATGAGAAAAATACTTTGAGAAATTGTTGTTTAAAGCCATTTGCAATGTATTCTGATTTAGTTATTCCTAGCGGTAGTTTCCCTAGCAATGTTCTTAGGTATAGGTCAAAACAAAAAACTGAGTTTAGAAGAGTTAAAAAAAAGAATATTGATAAAGATTATCAATTGTTGTTAAAGGATGATGCAGATTTTCCCATTAAAGAAATTCAACAGCTCAGAGAAAGAATGATAGAGTTAGGATTAAGAAAAGCTAATTTCTTAGATGAAAAAAGATTATTATTATTGACTCAATTATTTAATTCCAATAGAATGCTTGTAAGTATGGTGAAGAATAAGAATAATATTCATGCAATTTCATTTATTCTAACAAATGAAAATGCATACTTGTTCTGGATTGATATGTATGATAATACTAAAATGATAAATATATATAATTACATCTTATTTATGGAGAGTATTTCATGTGATAACAATGTAAAGATAAATTTTGGCAGAGGGGTTTATGATTATAAGGTTGAAAATTTTAAACCAGATATTAAACAATTATTTGCTCTCTATATATATAGAAATCAATTGCATATGAGCCTTTTCTTGTTTATTGATAAAATAAAGGGTGTTTTAAAATCATTTTATAAAAAGTTTATCAAGTGAAGGTATTTAGTTTTTTTACAGAGCCTGCTTCTTACACATTAGATTTAATAGATAATGTTTATGATGCTATGTCAATTGATTATTGTTTTCTTAATTCACATAGTAAGGCTTATACAAACTTTAACGGAAAAAAAAATATTTTCATGGATAAGATGAAAATTATTGATCGTATTAAACACCTTCTATATGTTAGGGAAAAGCATGATATTATCATTTTTAATTCTTACGACACACTATCTTTCTTTTTTATTTTATTAATAAATGTATTTAGTATTACCAAGAAATATATTGCTATTGAATCAGATACGCAATTATTGATATCAAAAAATTATTTTAAGAGGATGCTTAAATATTTCTACTTGTCATTTGTTTTTCAGAATAATTATGTGTTTGGTCTAGCTGGAGGTAATTATTCTCATAAAGATTTATTCAGGTATTATGGAATGAAGGAAGACCGTATTTTTCTTATGCCTATGATGGTAGATAATTCAAAATTTTATGTTGAAAAAAAGAAATTTCCTAAACCTTTTACATTTTTATTTGTTGGTAGGCTTTTAGATACTAAAAATGTTGATAAACTTTGTCAGCAATTTATTTCTCATTTTTCAACTAAAAATGCAAAAATGATTATTGTAGGTGATGGAGATAATTTAGAAAATTATAAGAAAAATTATTCAAAAAAGAATATTGTTTTTATGGGAAGTGTTTATAATGAGGAACTAATTAAAATCTATAATAATGCATCTGTATTTACTTTCCCTTCTTCTTTAGATGCTTGGGGATTGGTAGTCAATGAGGCTTTGTCGGCAGGACTTCCTGTTATTGTAAGAAAGGAAGTGGGTGCTTGTTCTGATTTAATTGAGGGTAAGGAAACGGGATTTATTGTAGATGATATGCATGATTTTGGGCAAATGATGTTAACTTTGTTTAATAATTCTGAATTATTAAATAATTATTCGGAAAATGCTAGTGATTTAATGAAAAATAATTGGAATTATAATTTATATAAGCAATGTATGCTTAAGTTTATAAATACATTAAGCAAATGAATTTAGGAGCACTATTTAGACGAATTATTATTAATGCCAATCAATCTTCTTCATACATGAAGAGTAGATCTCTAGTGTATCACGATATTCATTCAAATATTTGTTACACTAATATGTCTACATCATTAGATTTGTTTATTAATCATATTAGAATTATTCGAGAAATGGGTTTTAATATTGTTTCTGAGATTACAAAAGAAGAGGGTCAGATTCAATTAACTTTTGATGATGGTTTTTTAGGTATTTATGATAATATTTCTGTTATTAATGAATTAGATGTTTCTGTAAAACTGTTTATTGTTACCTCTTTTATTGGAAAAGCTTCACACTTAGATAAAAAGCAATTAGTAGAGTTATCTAATAATCCATTAATTACCATAGGTTCACATACAGATTCTCATAGAAGATTAAGTAGTCTTCATAAAGATGAAGTTTTAAATGAGTTAATTTATTCTAAAGAGATCCTTGAGAGTCTTTTAGATATTACAATTAATGATTTGTGCTATCCTGAAGGAAAATTTGATAAAAGAGTTATTAATATTGCTCGAGATGCTGGTTATGTTAATCAGTATTCTTTAATACCTGGGGCATTTTTAATAGAATTATTTAAAAACGTAAGAAGAAGAAGTTTAGTTCAGTCTTCAAATAAGAAAGATTTTAGATCCATTTTAAATGGAGGTGATGATATCTTAGAGAGATGGTATATGAAAAAACACTTTAAATCATGAATATTTGTGTAGTTTCACATTCCTTTTATCCTGCAACCAGTTATGGTGGCCCAATATTTTCTACATATGAGTTATGCAAAAAGCTGGCAGATTTTGGTTTTAATATTTATGTATCTACAACTAATGCAAATTGTGGTAGCCGTTTAGATGTAGATACAAGCAAATTTATTGAGATACATAGAAATTTAAATGTGCGTTATTATTTTGAAGAAATATATTGGTATTTCTCTTTCGCTCTTATCTTTGGTTTATGGAGTGATATTAAAAGATCTGATTTAATATACATTCAATATATTTTTCATTATACAGTACCATTAGCTCTATTCTATTCTTGGGTATTAAATAAACGAGTTGTTATTTGCCCTAGAGCAAGTTTATCTCCATGGGGAATCAATTGGAAAGGAAAGTTTTCAAGTTTATTTAAAAAAAGTTGGATAAATTTTTTTATTCGTCCATTTGTTTCTAATGTAAAGTGGCAGGGATGTTCTTTTATTGAGATAAAAGATATTAAATCTATTTTTTATAAAGCTGATTGCTATGAGTTGTCTGATGGAATTAATACTAGTGATTTTTATTCTGAAAGGTATCTTAATTATATTGATGTTATGAAAAAGTATACTGATAAGGACTTTTCTAAAGTTTCAGAAATTGTATTTTCCATGGGAAGACTTCACGAAATTAAGGGCTTTGATAATTTAATACGCTCATTTTCTTTGGTATTAAAGAATAAGCCAGATGTAAAATTATTGATCGCTGGTTCGGATGAAGGTTCTAAATCCTTTTTACTTCAAGAGATAAATAGATTAGAATTACTAGATTCTGTTTTTCTAATAGGTCAATTAGATGATATAGAAAAAAAGGAAGTTCTGTCTAATTCTTCTATTTTTGCATTATGTTCTCATGCAGAGAGTTTTGGTATAGTTGTATTGGAAGCATTAGCATCAGGTTTGCCGGTAGTTATTTCTAATAAAACTATTTGGAATGACCTTGAGAAAAATAAATGCGGTATATTTGTATCGAATAAGGAAGATGTATTTTCAGAGGCATTATTATCTGGACTAGATACAGATTATCAAACGTCAGATTGTGTTAATTATGTAAAATATAAGTATGATATTGATATTGTCTCTAATGATTTTATTAGATCTTTTTGTTGTAATTAAATTTTTTGAATAAACATCCTAAAATATCAATTATTACGGTATCATCTAATAGTGTTATAACTATTAGGGATACCATAGAGAGTGTCATTAGTCAGGATTATAATAATATTGAATATATTATAATTGATGCTAACTCTAAAGATGGTACCCTTGATGTAATAAAAGATTATGAAGAGCATATTAGTTATTTTATTTCTGAATTTGATGATGGTATTTATGATGGTATGAATAAGGGTATAGCTGCTGCTACAGGTGATATTATTGGTATACTTAATTCGGATGATTTTTATCCAAATAGTTTCGTTGTTAGTAATGTTGCTAGTACTTTTGAAAAACAAGGGTGTGATGCTGTTTATGGTGATTTAGTATATGTAAAGTTTTTTGATATTGATAAAATCATTAGGTATTGGCAGTCAGGTGAGTATACTATTTATAAAATTAAAAATGGTTGGATGCTGCCACATCCCACCTTTTTTGTGAAAAAACATTTATATGATAAGCATGGATATTATAATACAGATCTGAAAACGGCTGCAGACTATGAAATGATATTAAAATTGTTGTATAAGCATAATATTAAAGTATTTTATATTCCAATGATTTTAGTGAATATGCGTATGGGTGGAGCTAGTAATTCATCTATTCTGAATAGAATTCGTGCAAATAAAGAAGATGGTTTAGCATGGACTAAAAATCAATTAAATAAACCTATATTTGTTAGGATTAAAAAACCATTACAGAAAGTCAAACAATTTTTTCTAAGACCAAAGCTGTAGTTGAGAGTTTTCCTAATTGATAATAACGATTCGTTTACCTTTAACCTAAAACACTATATTGAGCAGTTTGCAAGTGAAGTGGTGGTTTGTAGAGGTGCTGAAATAGAGTTAGATAATATTGAGCAATTTAATAAAATAATTTTATCTCCAGGTCCAGGATTGCCAAATGAGCATCCTATTTTGAAACAAGTATTGTCTCGTTATTATAATCAGAAACCAATTTTAGGTATTTGCTTAGGGCAGCAAGCAATTGCTGAGTTTTTTAATGCTAACTTGGAAAATCTTACAAATGTTAAGCACGGAGTTACTTCAATGGTAAAGCATTTTAATAATTGTAAATTATTTAGTGATATTCCCGAAAATTTTAAAATAGGACATTATCATTCTTGGGTAGTTTCAAAAATTAATTTCCCAGAAGAATTATTGATTACTTCAGAAAATGAAGAGGGGATTATCACTTCTTTAAATCATAAAAAACATGATATAACTGCAGTTCAATTTCACCCAGAATCAATATTGACAGAACATGGTTTGCAGTTGATTAAAAATTGGGTGTTAGCTTAATTGTATTCAGGAGTGAACCAATCTTTCTTCTTTTCAAATTTCAAATCTCTTAAAGCAGCAGCTTTTACACGAATAGTAAGCGAATAGCTTTGATGGAAGCCAATAGGGATATAGTTGAATAGTAACTCCCAGCAATGTAAATCTCTATAAATATCAATTGATGTGTAGGTAAGTTCTTTGGCATCAAAGTCATATCCTGAACGAAAACCAATTTTCCATTTTTTAGTTAGTTTTAAATTTCCTGAAAAATTAAGAGATTGAGTTGTGTCAGAAAAAGCTGATGATTTATACCCTTTATTGTAAGAGAGTGAATAATTAGCTGTTAAATTCCATGGAATTGCATAAAAATCTCTTTCCTCATCTTCTTGATTCTCTTTTTCTTTATCATCCTCTTTTTTCTTTTCCTCTGAAAAAGTTTTATCATTAAGTGTAAAGCCTATTGATGTATTTAAAAAAGTTAGTCTAGCTAATCGATTATTGGTATTTAGTTCGAACTGATTGATGTTTCTTGTTTGTTCTTTATTTGAGGTATAAGGATCATATCTGCTAGAAAAAGTTATATTAAAAACATCTAATAATCGTGTGCGTGCATTTAAAGTAATATCATTCAAATTTAAAGAATCGGCAAAAATATTGTAGGAACTTTTAAAGCTAAGGTTTTCAAATAATTTAATCTTTTTGAAGCTTTCAACTGTATCTTTCTTGCTTCTTATTTTCATTTCTAAAATATTAGTGAATCCTAAAGAAATATTTCCGCTTTTCCCTGATGATGGTGAGCCATAAACCCCATTATTCATAATGCTATATTGCTGAGTATTTCCTAAGGAATCAGTCTGCACAGTTTTATAATAGCCATATTTCTCATCTGAAAAATCAGGAGTAAAGTTAAAAGAAAGATTGGGAGTAATTACATGTCTTATAGCAGTAATTTTACTTTTATTAAACCGAACCATTCCATAAATTTTGGTATTTAAACCAGTAGAAAAACTATAATTATGAGCTCTAGTAAATTTATCAAGTGTATCAGTAATTAGGCGGTTACTATTTGCATCCCATCTTTTTTCTGTTTGAGATAAATACCATCTTTCAGTTAGGTTAAAACTGGGGTTTAGAGTAAAATGTCTTAATACCTTAATTGATGTGTTGATTGGAATGTTATGTTTCATTCCGTTTCTAAAATTAGAAAATGATTTCTTAGTAAATAATAAAGAATCAGCAGTAGAAATTGTATTCTTAGTATTCATGCCATACTTAATCATTATCTTATCGTACCACTGTGTTTTTGCAGTGTTTCCCAATGCTCTAAAAGGGTATAATCTTTTTGAATTTAGTGATATGTCAGGTAGCGTTAAGTTAACATTTTTTGTTGTTGTATTTTGGCTGTGTCTAAGGTTAAAGGTAAGGTTGTTAAGAAATGCGCCTTCCCAATTCTTAGTTAAATTTACACTAGATGACATGGTATTTTTCAAAAAGTCACTTGGGTTATATGAATTATTTCTATGATAGCTACTACTTCCGACCTCTACATTAGCTGAGAACTGTAAGGAAGGGTTTGCTTTTGAATCTTGTTGATGCCTCCACTTAATGTTAAAATCCTTCTTTTCGCTATAATCAGGAAAGCCTTTTTCACTATTGAAATTTTTACCATAGTTTAAACTTAAGTTTCCATTGAATCTGTAACGATTTTTATACCTCAATTGTGACCTTACATTCCAGCTTCCTTTTGTATAAATATTACTTTTTAAGGATAAATCTAATTTTTCGCTTAAGGTGAAATAATATCCTCCATCTTTTAAAAAGAATCCCATATTGGTTGATTCCCCATAAGAAGGAATGATTATTCCAGAACTTTTTTTATCATTGTTTGGAAAAAAACCAAAAGGAAGAATCAATGGCATTGGTATATTGAAAAAAGTAAGGTAAGCAGGACCGGTAATTATTTTTTCTCCAGGAATAACTTTAATCTTGTTTGCACGAATAGCATAGTGTGGTTTTTCTGCATTACAGGTAGTATAGTCTCCCTTTTTTAAATAGAAAATATCATCTTCCATTTTCTTGACTACTTTCCCAAGAATATATCCGTCTCCTTCTTTAGTTGTAATCTTTTTCACTCTACATTTTTTACTTTTAAAGTTATAGGTAATTTCATGTGCTTTAAAGCTTTCATTTTCTTCTGTAAAAACAGGATATCCTATTTTATTTCCAAGACTATCATTTGTAGTGGTTGCGAAAATGGTATTAGTTGTCCAGTCAATTTCAATATAAGCTGCAGTTATAGTTGTTTTCTGATATCTAATTTTTGCATTCCCATAAAGATAAGCCTTTTGATTAATGATATCTAGCTTTATAGAATCTTCAGCGTCTTTTTCAATTTCTGCATCAAAAAATGGACTTTCAGCAGTTGTGTCGCCAGCAATAGTAATAGTTGTATCGTTAAAAGCAGGTTTATTAAAAGCTTTAGAATTGTTAGTTATCCCTGTTAATAAGAAAAGTAAAAGCAGTAATTTTTGTTGGATTTGGTTCAATCTTAGTTGGTATATTTGTGTCAAACGTAATCTGAAATTTAAGGTGTCAAAATTAGGTAATTTATATCATATATTTTCTAGAAACGCAATTGCCTTGCTTTTATTGGCTGCTTTATTTTTATGTACTTCATTTACTGGTGACAAGAAAACGACTAATAGCAAGATAAGAACTATTGTTATAGATCCAGGTCATGGTGGAAAAGATTCTGGTACAATGGGAACTAAAAGGTTCAAAATCTATGAGAAACATGTTGCTTTAGCGGTTTCCCTAAAGTTAGGTGACTATATTAAGAATGCTTTTCCAAATGTTGATGTTGTTTATACTAGAGATTCAGATATTTTTCTTGAACTTAATGAAAGAACTGAACTTGCAAATAATGTAAATGCAGATCTCTTTATTTCTATTCATTGTGATGGATTTACAAACTCAACTCCTTCTGGTGCTAGTGTTTTTGTAATGGGAATGAGTAAACTAAAAGCCAATATGGATATAGCTATCAGAGAAAATTCTGCTATTTATATGGAGGATAATTACCAGCAAAAATATGAAGGTTTTGATCCAAAATCTGCAGAAAGTTATATTGTATTTAGTCTTATGCAAAACACACATCTTAATCAAAGTTTGAAAATTGCCGAAGAAGTAGAAAAAGAATTTTCTACTAAAGCAAATAGAAAAAGTAGAGGTGTAAAGCAAGCTCCTTTTTATGTGATAAGTAGAACTAATATGCCTAGTATTTTGATTGAATGCGGGTTTTTGACTAACTTTAAAGAAGAAGAATATTTACATTCTGAAATTGGACAAGAATATATTGCATCAGCAATTTTTAGAGGCTTTAAGGCTTATAAAGAAAACTATGAAGGAACTACTTCAGAAAAAGAATCGGAAGAACCTATTGCATTTAAGGAAGATCGGTTAAAAAAACCAACACCTAAAAAAGAAATTACTATTGAAAAAGTAGTATTTAAAGTGCAGGTAGGTACGTATTTAAAATCCATGTTGAATGATGCTTTGTTTAAAGAAATAAATGCTGAACAGCAAGTTATAAATGGAACATTTAAATATTATGTTGGAAATGAAACTGATAAATCATTAGTAGATAAGCTAAAGAATCAACTAAATGAAAAAGGATTTAAAGGAGCATTTGTTGTAGCTTTTTACAAAGGAGAAAGAATTTCTACAAAAGAAGCTTTAGATTTGCGAACGAAAATAAATAATCATGAATAAAGAATTTAAAATTGGGTTTTTTTGCTATTGCCTCCATTATTGCTCTCGTATTTGGAGTGAATTACTTAAAGGGTATAAACATCCTTAATGATAATAGTGACGTTTATGCTGTATATGAAAATATTGGAGGACTTCAAGTTGGAAGTCCAGTTTTGGTAAATGGCTATAAAGTCGGTATGGTGAGTAATATTGATTTATTAACTGAACAAAATCAGAATTTGTTGGTTACCATTAGCCTTGATAAAGAGTTTGATATGGCCAAAAATACAGTTTGTAAAATTGTGAATCAGGATTTGATGGGTACAAAAGGAATCGCATTAATACTTGGTGATACTGATGAGTTAGTTAGAGTTGGAGATACTTTAATTGGTGGAATAGAAGCAACTTTGCAAGATGAGGTAAATGCTCAGATTTTACCTTTAAAAAACAAAGCAGAAGAATTGATTGGGTCTATTGATTCATTAATGATGATAGTAACAGCAGTATTAAATAAGGATACAAGAGATAATTTGAGAAATAGTTTAAGTAGTTTAGATAAAACCTTTGAATTAATGTCGCAAACAATGGTAAGGGTTGATAGTATGGTCGATATAAATGATGATCGTATTGCTAAAGTTGTTAAGAACTTAGAATCAATTACGAGTAACCTTGAGAATAGTAATGGTGAAATTAAAACCATATTAACAAATTTTGCTACACTTTCTGATTCATTAGTAAAATCAGATATTGCTACAGTTTTACAAAATGTAAGTGATATAACAACAAAAATTAATAATGGAGAGGGGAGCATAGGTTTATTCCTTAAAGATGATAAAATATATGCTAATTTTGAAAAATCAACTCGTGAGTTGGCTTCTTTGTTAGAAGATATTAAAAAGAACCCAAGTAGGTATGTTAATTTTTCAATTATTGGAGGTGGAAAACCTTATGTAACACCAAAAACAAAGTAAAAAATGGGAATTTCAAACATTATATTTCTAGTTGTTTTTTTAGTAGCGATAACCTTCTTTATCCGAAACCTAAATAGGATTATAGCAAATATAAAACTAGGTAGAGATATTGATAGGTCGGACAGGTCAACTGATAGATGGAAGAATATGTTTAGAGTTGCAGTTGGACAATCTAAAATGACAAGAAGACCAGTTGCTGGAATCCTTCATATTATTCTGTATTTAGGCTTTGTCATCATCAATATTGAGGTAATTGAAATTATTGTAGATGGTGTTTTTGGATCACATAGATTCCTTTCTGCAATATTACCGTTTGGTTTATATAACTTTCTTATTGGTTCATTTGAGATATTAGCAATATTGGTTTTAGTGGCGTGTGTTATCTTTTTAATTAGAAGAAATGTGGTAAGAATAAAGCGTTTTCGGAGTAAGGAAATGACTTCTTGGCCAAGAACGGATGCAAATCTTATTCTTATTTTTGAAATTCTGTTAATGTCTGCTTTTTTAATTATGAATGCGACAGATGCTTTATTATTTACTTCTGGTGCTTCCCATTATGTTACTTCATTTTCTAATCCTATAAGTCAGTATTTCCAGTTTATGTTTATGGGTATGGATACAGCAACTTTAGTGGCTATTGAAAGATTTACTTGGTGGTTTCATATTATAGGAGTTTTAGGGTTCATGAATTATGTTTTAATTTCTAAACACTTACATATTTTCTTTGCTTTCCCTAGTACTTATTTTGCAAATTTAAATCCTTTGGGTCAGTTTTCAAATTTACAGTCAGTTACTAATGAGGTAAAATTAATGATGGACCCAAATGCAGATCCTTATGCTGCTCCAGTTGCTGATGCTGCTCCTCCAGAACAATTTGGAGCTAAGGACGCTACTGATTTGAATTGGGTTCAATTACTGAATGCTTATAGCTGTACTGAATGTGGAAGATGTACTGATAGTTGTCCCGCTAATCAAACTGGTAAATTGCTTTCTCCTAGGAAAATATTGATGGATACTCGAGATAGGATAACGGAATTAGCGGATAATAAAAGGAAAGGAAAGGAGGATATTAAATCGTTATTAGGAGATTATATTACTGCTGAAGAACTATGGGCATGTACAAGTTGTAATGCTTGCACGGATGCTTGTCCTATTGAGTTAGATCCCCTATCTATTATTATGGATATGAGAAGGTATTTAGTTATGGAACAATCAGCAGCACCAACTGAGCTTAATATGATGTTTTCAAATGTTGAAAATAATGGAGCACCTTGGCAATTCCCAGCTTCTGACAGATTAAATTGGAAAAATGAATAAATTAGTAGAGAAAAAAATAGATGGAGAGTTAATCTCTCCTGTATTGCCTGATGAAATTAAGAATTATCTGATTGATATTGATGGTACTATATGTGATGATATTCCAAATGAAGAGCCAGAAAGAATGGCTACTGCAAAATTATATCCTGATGCTTTAGAAACGCTAAATAAGTGGTATAAGCAAGGGCATTATGTTACTTTTTTCACTTCAAGAGTGGAGGAACATAGAGCCGTTACTGAAGTTTGGCTAAAAGAAAATGGATTTAAATATCATGGTCTTTTAATGGGAAAACCTAGAGGAGGTAATTATCATTGGGTAGATAATCATATTGTAAGAGCAACTAGATTTGATGGTAAGTTTACTGATTTAGTTGAGAAAGAGGCGTCTATTCAAGTTTTTAAATCATAATTTTATGAGTGAATTACAAGTAAAAACAATGGCTGAGTTTATGGCTGAGGGAAAAGAAGCTGATATTCTTTTTTGGGTAGGTTCTGCTGGTAGTTTTGATGATAGAGCAAAAAAGATTACTCGTGCTTTTGTTCGAATTATGAATAAGGCAAACGTTAATTTCGGTGTTTTAGGTACTGAAGAATCATCAAGTGGAGATGCAGCAAAGCGTTCAGGAAATGAGTTTTTGTTCCAGATGCAAGCCATGGTGAATATTGAGGTGATGAACGGATATAATGTAAAAAGAATTGTAACTGCTTGCCCTCATTCTTTCAATACGCTTAAAAACGAATATAAAGGCTTGGGTGGTAATTATAAAGTGCAGCATCACACTGAATTTATTGCCGAACTTTTAGCTCAAGGTAAGCTAAAAGTAATAGGAAATTTAAAGGGAACTAAGATAACTTATCATGATCCTTGTTATTTGGGTAGAGCTAATAATGTCTATGATATTCCTAGGGAATTGATAAAATCATTGGGAGTTGATTTAGTTGAAATGAGAAGAAGTAAGCGTAAATCATTCTGTTGTGGGGCTGGAGGTTCGCAAATGTTTAAAGAACCAGAAAACGGAGCGCAGGACATTAATATTAACCGTACGCAGGAGGCTTTGGCCTTAAAGCCTGACATCATTGCTACTGGCTGTCCGTTTTGTAACACTATGATGACTGATGGGGTGAAAACAGTAGATGAAGGAGCTGCACAGGTGAAGGATATTGCTGAACTTATTGCTGAAAACATATAATGTTAGCTGATTTCCATAGCTTACCCGAAGAATCAAGAATTTGGCTCTATGCCTCTGAAAAGGCATTAACTCAAAGCCAACAAGATTATATTTTAAATATTATTTCAGAAGAGCTGAAAGGTTGGAATGCTCATCAGCAGCCTTTAACTGCTGGTGTTAGCATTTTAGAAAACCATTTTATTGTTGTTGCTTTGGATGAAAATAAAAATGGAGCAAGTGGTTGTTCTATTGATACCCTACAAAACACAATACAAAAAATTGAGAAAGAACTTAGCATTTCCTTAATGAATCGCCTGAATGTATTTTGTAAAATAGAAGATGAAATACTGTGTATGCCTTCTTTTAAATTAGGAAGTGTATGCAGATAAGGATACCCTTTTTTACGACCTGACCATACTTAAAAAACGTGATTTGAACACTTACCTAAAGCCAATTTCTGAGGGCTGGTGTGCTCATTTAGTTTAGCAAAAAATTCATCTAAATTTACAGCTTTACGATTCAATCCTACTTTCTTTTAAAAACAAATAGCGGAAATCCTATAGCAAGTTATAAAAGCTCAAAAAAGTTAGAATTTTAAATGTAATAGATGAGGAGCTAATAAATGATAAATTAGAGCAGTTCATTGGTGAGTATACCAAACTGATTGATATTACTAATTAATGCTAAAGGAATCTACTTCTTGGAAATATGAAATGGATGATGGAGTGATTAATAAGAAGCTGATATCCTGTCAATAAATCATAAAAGAGCAGGTTTTAAAGCCTGCTCTTTTTATTAAAAAAACTCATTCTTAAAGTTAATCAAATATAACTTTTTGCTTGCACGGGTTAGTGCAGTATAAAGCCATCTTAGGTAGGATTTATCCAGCATGTCCTCAGTAAAATAACCTAAGTCAATAAATACATTTTCCCATTGTCCTCCTTGTGATTTGTGGCAAGTAATGGCATAAGCGAATTTTATTTGCAAGGCATTAAAGAATTCATCTTCCTTAATTTTTTTGTTTATTTCTTTTTGTCCTTTGAAGTCCAAACCAACTTCTTGGTAAAGTTGTTTGTATTGATCGTAGGTTATGGCTGGGCTTTCACTCGTTAAGGTTTCTAGTAATAATATTACCTCTAATTCTTTTTCATCTGGGTAGTCCACCATTTGTACGCTAGCTTTTGCAAAACGGAAACCATAGCGTTCAATAGTTTCTTTTATTTTGACTACTTCTACAATATCACCATTAGCAATGAACCCTGCTTTGCTGCTATCGTCTAACCAATAATAATTATTTCGAACAACCATAAGCATATCACCAGCTGAAATTTCATTTTCCTGCCATCTTATTTTTGCTCTTATCTGCTGGTTATAAAGGTTTGCTCTTTTGTTGGATCGGCAAAGTACAGTTGTGCTATTCACTCCTTCATTGCTATAAGCGGTTTCCAACGCATCTTGTAAATCCTCTCCAGTATTCAAGCGAATAACTTCTGAATTGGTTGCTAATTTAGGATAGGAGTAATCAGCAGTTGCAATTCTATTTCTAAGGTCAGTTGCATTTTCTAAGATAAGTGAATCTTTCTTTTGTCTTACAACTTGGGTAAGTTCCTTGCAAATAACTTGTTTGTTGTAATTTAGTTCTAGTTTATCTTCATCTAAGGCAGGACTTATATCCAAATGAACTGGAGGGAGTTGTGCTGTATCGCCAATCAAAATTAGTTTACAATCTTGCCCTTGATATACATATTCAATCAAATCATTTAAAAGAGAGCGGTTACCAAATCCTTTATCCGAATTTTCAGGAATCATAGAGGCTTCATCAACTATGAAAATAGTATTACTGTGTGTATTATCTTTAAGGGTGATAAAAGTGTTTCCACTCTTATTAGTTCTTATCCAGTAAATCTTTTTGTGAATTGTACTTGCCGACTTTTTGGAATATTTCCCTAAAACTTTAGCGGCTCTTCCTGTTGGTGCCATGAGTACTGAACGCTTCCCAAGTACAGGTAATGATTTTACCAAAGTAGCAACCAAAGTAGTTTTTCCTGTTCCTGCATATCCTTTTAACATAAAGATGCTCTTATTGCAAATAGTACTTACAAAATCAGCAATTTCTGTTATTAGTGTTTCCTGTTCTGAAGTAGGAGTGAAAGGAAAATGGATTCTTAATTTTTCCTGTAATTTATTACTGTTCATTATAAGATACTTACTTCAGGTACTATGCTAATCCCGTATTTTATTTTAATTTTTTGCTGAATTTCTTTTGCTAAATTTATGATTTCAGTTCCGCTTGCATTGCCGTAATTAACCAAAACTAATGCTTGATTTTTATGTACACCTGCATCTGCTTTTCGGTATCCTTTTAGTCCTGCATTATCAATTAGCCAGCCAGCAGCAATTTTGGTTTGGGAATTTGAAATTGTATAACCTACCATATCAGGGAATTCTTTTTTTAATTCTTCAAATTCACTAGTTTCAATAACAGGGTTTTTAAAAAAACTTCCGCTATTGCCTAACACTTTAGGGTCAGGCAATTTCCTACTCCTAATGTTGATGACTGCCTCAGCAATAGTTGAAGGGTTGGCTTCTAACTTTAGGTTTTTTAACTCATCTTCAATTGCACCATATGTAGTTTTGTTAAGAGGTGCTTTACTTAACTTAAATTCAACTTTTGTAATAATGAATTTCTTTTTTTCTTCCATTTTGAAAATAGAATTTCTGTAGGAAAATTCACAATCTTTATTGCTGAAAATTTTAACTTCTTTGTTTTTAATTTCTAAAGTATGTACTTTAGTAATAGTATCTTTTACTTCCATTCCATAAGCACCAATATTTTGAACAGGGCTAGCGCCAACAGTGCCTGGTATTAGCGCTAAATTTTCTACTCCTGATAGCTCTTGGCTAACACTCCACATTACAAAATCATGCCAAACTACTCCGCCACCAACCTCAACTAATATGTCATTTTCATTATCTTCTAAAATACATATACCTTCAATGGTATTGTGAAGAATAAATCCGTCAAAATCTTGTGTTAAAAGTATGTTAGAACCACTACCAAGAATAAAGAACTGTTCTTTTTGGTGTAAATTAGTTTTTAGAATTTTTTTAAGCTCAAGAACTGAGTCGAATGAGGAAAAATACTTTGCTTTTACAGCTATACCAAAGGTATTATGATTCTTTAAGGAGTAATTATTAAAAATATTACTCATGGGTCATGACAATTTCACTTATTTTTTTATCAGCGCATTTTAGAGTGCGGGCTTTGTATTTTTTAATTATTGAATAGTCGTGTGTAGCAATCAAAACGGTTGTTCCTTTGGCATTTATTTCTTTGAATAATTCAATTATTTTCTCTGATTTTTCTGGATCTAAATTACCTGTTGGTTCGTCAGCTAAAATAATTTCAGGATGATTCAAAAGTGCACGAGCAATAGCTGCTCTTTGTTGTTCTCCTCCTGATAATGTATAAGGCATTTTATCTTTCACTTGTCTTATATGAACACTTTCTAACACCTCATTTATTCGCTCAGCTATTTTTACTTTATCTTTCCATCCTGTAGCTTTTAGTACAAAGGATAAATTTTCAAATACCGTTCTGTCTGATAGCAATTGGAAATCCTGAAAAACAATTCCTAATTTTCTTCTTAAATTAGGAATTTCTTTAGCTTTAATTTTATTAAGATCAATATCTGTAAGGGTAATGTTTCCTGCACTCACTTTTAGTTCTCCATACAATACTTTAAGTAAGGAACTTTTACCGCTTCCTGTTTCACCAACAAAATATATAAAATCTCCTGCAGCAATTTTTAATGTAATATTACTAAAAATCTGTTGCTCCATTTGGTGTATGTCTACACCTTCCAAATTAATGATTGGGTTATTCATTTTTGTTGTAATATTTATGAATTTTACCAAAGGGAATACTTTCCAGTAAAGTCATTATTCCTTTTGTTTCAGCTTCCAGATTGTTCTTTTTTAAACCAGATTCTTGTTGGCTTAGCCTGAAATAGGCGCATAAGGTCATCTGATCATCTCTAATCTGCACAAAGTCAGGGATAGTTTTTGTTCCTTTTATTTTTAAGATATATAACACTAAGGCAAATTAAGAAATTAATTCTTCATTAAACGCTTGTTTAGCTCAATAATTGTTAGCAAAGTCTGTTGAAAACTTCAATTGCCTATTTTATAGCAACAAAACTAATTTATTTACTTTTAAATCTGATAAGAAATTCTATGCATAAAATTATAAAATCACTGCTGTTAATGCTATTTTTTAGTGTTCAGATTACAGCTCAGCATACCAATTTAGAAAAGGCAAGTGCTCTGTTTTCTGAGCAAAAATATAGTGCTGCTCAAGCTTTGTTTCAGCAGTCAATTTTTACTGACAGAACTGATGAACAGGCTAATTATTACAATGCAAAATGCGCAAAGGAGTTGTTTGCCTCAGACGCTATTTTCTTGTACCAACAATTTCTTTCAGCCTTTCCTTATACTTCATTTATTCAACAAGTGAATGAGGATTTGGCTTTGTTGTACTACAGAGATTTAGATTATCCTAAGGCAATTAAATTTTTTCTTAAATTCAATAATTTAGACCAGAACCCTGATTTAGTTTTTAAATTAGCTTATGCTAATTTCAGCATTGATTCTCTAGTTGACGCTCAGTATTATTTTTCTAAACTGATTAATACTGATAGTAAATATGCAGCAACTGCTCAGTATTATTCTGCTTATATTGCTTACCAAAATGGTTTGTATAAAACGGCTTTAAATGGCTTTAAGCATTTAATTACTGACGAACAATTTGGGTCTATTATTCCTTATTACATTACTCAAATTTACTTTTTTCAGCAAAGCTATAAGGAGTTAATTGCATTTGCATCCCCTCTTTTGGAAACGGTTATTCCTTCAAGGAAGGTTGAAGTAAATCGTTTGTTGGCAGAGGCCTATTATCGTACCGGAAATTTTGAAAATGCTATTATTCACTTTACTGCTTATGTTGAACAAGTTGACCAAGTAAACCCTATTGTTAATTTTTTGTTAGGACAATCCTTTTTTAAAGTGGGTGAGTTCGAGAATGCTATTAATTATTTAGAGAAAGTAAATAGTTCTGCTGATAGTATCAGTCAGCATGCTACTTATTGTTTGGGAGCTTCTTACTTAAAAGTTCAGCAGTTTAATTATGCTTTACAAGCTTTTAAAAAGTCGGCATCTTATTCTTATGATGAAGTTATTCAGGAAGAGGCTTTTTATAATTACGCAAAATTATCGTATCAGTTGGATTTACCTTTTGATAATACCTTACTAGTACTTAAAACTTATTTGGAAAAGTATGACAATGCAATTCATATAAAAGAAATTGAAACCTTAATGGTTCAGGTTTTCCAGAGTAGCAGTAAATATGATGAGGCTTTTGATGCTTTATCAGCTATCCACTTACCTGATTTGCAACAGCAAAGATCACTTCAACAACTTGCTTTCTTTTTAGGAGTAAAGGAATATAATGCCGCTAACTATAGTAAGGCACTTACTTATTTTCAATTAGCTACTCAGTATCCTATAGATGATAAAATAGCTTATGTAGCTGTTTTTTGGCTGGCAGATTGTTATTATCAGCTAAATGACTTTGCAAAGATCAGCTGAAATTTATACTAATCTTCCTATTAATAATACTGTAAATTTAGGATTTTATCACGAGTTAAAACAATATCATTTAGCCTATGCTTATTTTAAGCTAGGAGAATATAAACGAGCAAATGTTTACTTTAGAAAATATGAAAAGCTAGCAACTGATAGTATGAATTTGAATGATACTTATTTGCGTATTGCAGATTGCTTTTTTATGAATCAAGAATATTCGCTTTCTGAAAAATATTATGACAAGGCAATTGCTTATTCTTTGTTTGATGGTGATTATGCTATCTATAAGCGATCGGTTGCTTTGGGCTTGGTAGGTAAAAATAATACTAAAGTAAAATTATTAAAACAGTTAACTAATGATTTCTTAACCTCTATTTATTATGATAATGCGCTATATGATTTAGCACGCTATTATAAAAAGACTTCCAAAAATGATTTGGCTATTACTTATTACGATAAGCTATTGTTGGAAACAAATGATGAACAATTTACTGCTGATGCTCATTTGAGTAAAGGAATGATTTATTTTAACAGTAGTAAAGTTGATCAGGCAATCGTATCCTTTTTATTTGTGGTGAATAATTTTCAGCAAACTATTTATTTTAAAGAAGCTTTGTCAGGATTGCAGGCTGCTTATGTGAGTTTGGCTAAGGTGGATGAGTATTTGGCAATAGTAAATGGTTTACCTGAAATTAGCATCAGTAGGGCAGAGCAAGATTCATTGACGTATAATACGGCTTTTATGAAATTTTCTGAAGGTGATTATTTGGTTGCTCAGAGAACTTTCAATCAATATTTAGAAAAATTTGAAAATGGAATATTTAAAATAGATGCTGTCTATTATAATGCTATCTCTTGTGTAAAAGTTGGCGATACGACTAATGCAGTACTTATGTATACTGAATTGATTGGAGTTTCTAATGCTGAGTATAAGCAATCGGCTTTAAGTTTTTTAGCCAGAAAGTATTATGCTGAGGATGATTATGCGAATTCAAATATCTATTACCAGAATTTAGAGAAAGTTGCTGCTAATAATTCTTTAAAAAGAGAAGCTATTATTCGTCTTATGTATGGAAATGAAAGTTTAAATACTGAGCTAGCTTATAACTATGCTAAGCAGGTTATTAATTTAGATAAAACTGATGATTGGCTAATGAGTAAAGCTAAAATTATTATTGCTCGACATGAGTTTTCTGCGAGGTAATTATGCAAAATCAAAAACAACTTTTGAAAAAGTAGTGGAACTTTCGGATTATGATGAAGGGGCTGAAGCAAAATACTATTTGGCATATTTAACATATTTGGACGATAGTCTGGCTTTGGCTGAGAAAAATGATATTTGAATTGGCCGAAAGTTATACTAGTGATTATTTTATAGCAAAGGCATTTATTTTACTGGCTGATATTTATGTGGTGCAGGAAAATGACTTTCAGGCAAAGGCAACTTTAGAAAGTATTATTGAAAATCATGATGGGGAAGAACTAGTAAATTTGGCTAGGAAAAATTGGGAGTTAATATTAGAGAGAGAAGCTTTGAAAAATGCAATAAAAGAACTGCCTCAAAGTTATATTGAAATATCTGAAGAAGAAATTGATTATGATTTGGAAGAGTTTTTGATTCAAGATGCGGAGATTGATGAAGATTATAAAGTAGTTGCTACTGATACTTTAGCGGCTCCTAAAACAGATAGCTTAGAAATAATTAACGAATACATTCAGGAAGATGAAATTGAGTAAAATATTTATAGTGATTTTATTTAGTACTAGTCAGCTTTTAGCACAAGACATTGGTACGACTGAAGTAAGGGTGGTAGAAGGTTTTATACCAACTATTCCTGAAGCGAGTCGTTTGAATGAAAAAGCAGCTTTTGCTGATACAATTAAAAAAGTACGTACCCAAGAATATGCAGTAGTGGAAACTGATTTAAAATCGAATTATAAAACAAGACCCTTAAAAGCGGCAAAAGTTAAAGCGGATAAAATTGCACAATTATATGCAACAAAAGTGGGTTTAGGGTTTGGTAATGCTTGGGCAACAAAGGCAAGTATTGTGCATAACAGTAAGCGCTCCAAAACTTTGAGTTATGGAATTCTGTTGAATCACTTTGCAAATAAGTATAAAGTACCATTAGTGCTTGAAGGTTCTCAACCTGCAATTCCAAGAGAGCCTTATTTGGTGAGGAGTAGTAAAAACACTTTGCATTTGTATGGGAAGAAAATAAGTGAATCTCGTATCTACATGGCGAACTTGGATTATGATAGGAGAACGGCTTTTTTTTGGGGTGAAAATCCAGCATTACCTAGTGAAGAAAATTATAGAAATCGCTTTGCTTACACAAAACTTTCATTTTCTGCTATTTCCAAAGATTTGGCGGCCGATAAATTAAAGCACCATACCACTTTTTTTGTTTCTGATTTGAATGAACTTTCTGAAAATCAAATTCATTTGAGTACAATTTTAAGTAAAACGATTAATGGTTTTCCTTTTTCATTGGAAATTGAATTGAATGATTATTTGCTTTATAATAATTTGGATACAAGGCTTGAAAGCACACATATAAAGTCGCTTTCTTTTTCACCTTTTACTGTCATTTCAAAATATGGCATTGATTTTGATTTAGCAGTTGATATTGATTTCATGTCTGATGATTCTCAAGTTGGCTTTTTTCCACAAATCAAGGCTACTAAGGAGCTTGTGAAAGATATCTTGTTAGTTTATGGGGGCATGCGTCATAATGAGCAAAGACACACGATTAAATCACTATCTGATGAGAATCCTTACATTCATTCTTTTGGAATCAATCAATCTATTTTGTCTGGAAATGATACTTTACAACATTTAAAAATAACTGATATGGATGAATTATATGTCGCTATGCGTAATGTATTAGGCAAAGATGAGGTATTTGAAGGGAGTGTAGCTTACGGATCCGTTCAGAATTTTGCTCATTTTGTTGGTGTTGCAAATGGAACTTACAATCGTTTTTTGGTGGACTACATTGATGTAAAGCAGCTGCATATTAATGTGAATTACGATAGAAAATTAAATAATATTATAAGTTTAAGTATAAATGCGGATTATTATAAATGGGATAAAGAAGTTTACCATAAGCCTAATTTTAATTGTGATGTTAGCACCCCTATTAATTTGAGAAATAAAATAAAAGTTACTCCATCATTAAGTTATATTGGTAATAGACAGGCAAAGATTAATTCTGATTCTGCGTTAGTTTCTATCTATCCTTCCTTTAAGAATCTGCCTGCTCAATTTCATATGAATTTAGGAGTGTACTATAATTACACGAAAAATATTTCAGCTTATCTTAAGTTAAACAATCTTACGAATTCCAAACAAGATGTGTGGATAGATTATCGAGAAGTTGGTTTTAACGGGCTTTTTGGGCTAAATTATTCTTTCTAAAATTTATCAACATTTGTTGAAAAATTCCTTTTAATTTTCATGCTTTTTTTCCTGCTTTAACTCATTCAATAAGTGTATATTTGTTTGACTAAAAAAAAATAGAAAATAATTCAATTTTATGAGTGAAGAAAATAGAAATCAAGAATATAGTGCTAGTAATATTCAGGTACTTGAAGGTTTAGAGGCGGTACGTAAAAGACCGGCTATGTATATTGGTGATATTGGGATGAAAGGATTACACCATTTGGTGTATGAAGTGGTTGATAATTCAATTGACGAGGCTCTTGCTGGACATTGTTCTCATATCGACTGTTTTATCAATGAAAACAACTCAATTACAGTAACAGATAATGGTAGAGGGATTCCTACTGATATGCATGAAAAAGAAGGGCGTTCTGCCTTAGAAGTAGTAATGACCGTTCTGCATGCTGGGGGTAAGTTTGATAAAGGTTCTTACAAGGTTTCTGGGGGTCTTCATGGAGTTGGAGTTTCTTGTGTAAATGCACTTTCTTCCGATTTAAGAGTTGAGGTACACAGAGAAGGAAAAGTATTTGAACAAGAATACAAAATTGGTGCGCCACAGTATGATGTGCGTGAAATAGGAACAACTGATAAAACAGGAACTTTTGTTACTTTCTTGCCAGATGCTTCAATTTTTGAAGAAACTGTTTATCATTTTGATATTATAGTGGCTCGTTTAAGAGAGTTAGCTTTTTTGAATAAAGGAATTAATCTTTCTATTACGGACAAAAGAAGAAAAGATGATGATGGAGAGTTCGTAAAAGAAGAGTTTTACTCTGAAGGAGGATTGAAAGAATTTGTTTCTTTCTTAGATGAAACTAGAGATTCTATTTTACAAGATGTAATCTATATTGATGGTGAAAAAGATGGTGTGCCAGTTGAGGTTGCTATGGTTTATAATACTTCTTATACTGAGAATGTGCATTCTTATGTTAATAATATAAATACAATCGAAGGGGGTACTCATCTTTCAGGCTTTAGAAGAGGATTGACTAGGACACTTAAAAAATATGCTGATGAGTCAGGATTATTAAAGAAAGTGAAATTTGAAATATCTGGGGATGACTTTAGAGAAGGTTTGACTGCAGTAATTTCTGTAAAGGTTATGGAGCCTCAGTTTGAAGGGCAAACAAAAACAAAATTAGGAAACAAGGAAGTTACTACAGCAGTTTCTCAGTCAGTAAGTGATATGCTTACTTTCTATTTAGAGGAAAATCCTGAGCAAGCGAAAAGAATTGTGCTAAAAGTAATATTGGCTGCCACTGCTCGTAATGCGGCTGCAAAGGCAAGAGAGATGGTTCAGAGAAAGAGTGTGCTTGTCGGTTCTGGTCTTCCTGGTAAGCTGTCTGATTGTTCCGAAAAAGATCCTGCAAAAAGTGAAATTTATTTAGTAGAGGGAGATTCGGCAGGAGGTACGGCAAAGCAAGGTAGAGATAGACATTTTCAAGCAATTTTACCTTTAAGAGGTAAAATATTGAATGTTGAGAAGGCTATGCAACATAAGGTTTTTGAAAATGAGGAAATTAAAAATATGTTTAAGGCTCTTGGTGTTTCAATTGGCACTTTGGATGATGAAAGAGAATTAAATATTGAAAAATTAAGATACCATAAAGTAATAGTTATGACGGATGCGGATATTGACGGTTCTCACATTGCGACTTTATTGTTGACTTTCTTCTTCCGTTATTTAAAGCCACTTATTGAGCAAGGATATGTTTATATTGCAACTCCACCTTTATATTTATTGAAAAAAGGGAAAGATCATAGGTATTGTTGGGATGAGGATCAAAGAGAGGGAATGATTCAGGAAATGAAAGGAGGAAAGGATGTAAATGTAATTATTCAAAGGTATAAAGGTTTAGGTGAAATGAATGCTTCACAACTTTGGGATACTACTTTGAATCCTGAATATAGAACGCTGAAGCAAGTTACTATCGATAATGCAGCTGAAGCGGATAGAGTGTTCTCTATGTTGATGGGGGATGAAGTTCCGCCAAGGAGAGCCTTTATTGAAGCAAATGCTAAATACGCGAATATTGACGCCTAAGAAATTATAGATTACAATAATAAAAAATAAAATAATGAAAGTTACAATAGTTGGAGCAGGAGCAGTAGGGGCAAGTTGTGCGGAATATATCGCAATTAAAAACTTTGCTTCAGAGGTTGTACTAGTTGATATTAAAGAAAACTTTGCTGAAGGGAAAGCTATGGATTTAATGCAAACTGCATCATTGATGGGTTTTGACACTAAAATTACAGGGTCAACAAACGATTATTCTAAAACTGAAGGAAGTAATATTGCAGTTATTACTTCAGGAATTCCAAGAAAACCAGGAATGACAAGAGAGGAGCTAATTGGAATTAATGCCGGTATTGTTAAATCTGTATCAGAGCAATTAATTAAATACTCTCCTGATGTTATTTTAATTATTGTAAGTAATCCTATGGATACTATGACTTACTTGGCACATAAAGTAACTGGTTTGCCAAAAAACAGAATTATTGGTATGGGTGGTGCTTTGGATTCTGCACGATTCAAATACAGATTAGCTGAAGCTATGGAGTGTCCAAGTTCTGATATTGAAGGTATGGTAATTGGTGGGCATTCTGATAAAGGAATGGTTCCTTTAACTCGTTTGGCAACTAGAAATTCAGTGAGAGTTTCAGAGTTTTTACCTGCTGAAAGATTACAAAAAGTATTAGAAGACACTAAGGTAGGTGGAGCTACTCTGACAGGAATGTTAGGTACTTCAGCTTGGTATGCTCCAGGTGCTGCTGTAAGTAGTTTGGTGCAAGCAATTGCTTGTGATCAGAAAAAAATGTTCCCATGTTCAGTCCTGTTAGAAGGTGAGTTTGGTTTGAATAATTTATGCATTGGTGTACCGGTTATATTGGGTAAAAACGGAATTGAAAAAATAGTTGAAATTAAGTTGGATGATATAGAATTAAGTCAGTTACAAGCATCAGCAAAAGGGGTGAAAGCAACAAATACCTTATTAGATGATTTAAATTTATAATATTTACTGATTAGTGTTGCTGATTAAATAAAACTTATTATTTTTGCAGCCCTAATTTAAGAAGATACAATTATGAGAAAAGAAATACACCCGGATAATTACAGATTTTGCATATTTAAAGATATGTCATCTGATTTTGCTATTTTAACAAAATCATGTGTTGAAACTGAAGATACTATTAAATGGGAAGATGGTAACGAATATCCATTAATAAAAATGGAGATTTCTTCTGCTTCTCATCCCTTTTATACCGGTAAAGCAAAGTTAATTGATACGGCTGGTAGAATTGATAAATTTAAAAACAAATACAAGAAATTCGCGAAATAATCGAATTTTAAGCTATAGTAAAAAGCCCGCACATTTGTGTGGGCTTTTTTTTTAACTTTGCTCTTATGAATTTAATTCTTTTTGACAACAATCGGGAAAACTATTACCCTCTTTCTTTTACTCGTCCTATTGCTGAATTTAGGATAGGAATTTTAACCATTAAGGAGAAGTGGGAAAAATACTATAAATCAGTTTCTATAAAAACAGAAGATTATTTAGCTGTTAAATTTCCTGTAAAACAAACAAAAGACAATCTATGGGTATCGGCTAAAGTATTGCCAACTAAAACATTAATTACTGAACTAGAAAGTTTAAGAGTAGGTGAAGTTTTAGAAAAAAAAGGGAGTATTATTGCTTTTAGATCTGCTGTTTTTGATTCTGATAAATTGAATAAGATTACGACTCATATTGAAGTTGATACAGTCGGAAATCTCTGGGATATTTTTAAAGATAATGATAGAGAGATTAAAAGAGATTTTTCTTTGTTGACTAAAGGAAGAAAGTCTCAGTCTTTGTCTGTAAATAATACTGCTTTAGGTAAAGATATTTTTATTGAAAAAGGAGCTAAAGTTTCTTGTAGTATATTGAATGCCGAAAGTGGACCTATATATATTGGTAAAAATGCTGAGGTAATGGAGGGTTCTATTATTAGAGGTCCGTTTGCAATGGGAGAAAGTTCCGTGTTAAAAATTGGGGCTAAAATTTATGGTGCGACTACTTTAGGTCCTTATTGTAAAGTTGGAGGTGAAGTGAATAATTCAGTATTTTTTGGCTATTCGTCTAAAGCCCATGATGGTTTTTTAGGTAATTCTGTAATTGGTGAGTGGTGTAATTTAGGTGCGGATACCAATAACTCTAATTTAAAGAATAATTACGCTCAGGTGAAACTCTGGAATTATGAAACGGAACGTTTCAAAAATACAGAATTGCAATTTTGTGGTTTAATTATGGGCGATCATTCCAAATGTGGTATTAATACTATGTTTAATACTGGTACTATTGTTGGGGTAAGTGCTAATATTTTTGGCAGTGGATTTCCAAGAAATTTTATTTCTTCATTTAATTGGGGAGGAGCAGCAGGTTTTTCTGTTTACAAACTACAAAAAGCTTTTGAGGTAGCTGAAAAAGTTTTTGGAAGAAGAAAATTAAGCTTTGATAAAGTAGAACAAGATATTTTGACTCAGGTTTACAATATGACAAAGCGTTATAGGAACGAACTGTAACTGACAAAAAGACTAGATTTCAACAATGGCATGCTAATTGCATTTGTTACTAGTGAAAAATAATTATTATGAAAAATAAATATCATTTTGATAGCCTTGAGCTATCTGATTTAATAAATGAGGAAACAGAATTCTTACCATTGATGTCTGATGAGGATGAGGATAAAATATCAAAAGAAGATACTCCTGATGTAATGTCAATTTTACCCTTAAGAAATACCGTATTATTTCCGGGAGTAATTATTCCGATTACTATTGGTAGGGATAGGTCAGTCAAATTAATAAAGGATGCTGAAAATGGAAAAAACTCTATTGGTGTAGTTTCTCAAAAGGAGTTTGATACTGAACTTCCTGAGTTAAAAGATTTAAATGAAGTAGGGACTGTTGCTCAGATTTTAAAAATGTTAAAAATGCCTGATGGTAATATTACGGCAGTTATACAAGGTCGTAAACGTTTTAAAATTGAAAAGATGGTGCAGAATGATCCGTACTATAAAGCTAGAATTACGGATTTAAAGGAGATAAAGCCAGAAAAAAATGATCAAGAGTTTAGCGCATTAGTTTCTTCTGTAAAGGATTTGGCATTAAGGATTATTGATGAATCGCCAAACATTCCTGCTGAGGCAGCTATTGCTATTAAAAATATTAAGAACACTTCTTTTATTATCAATTTTGTAGCTTCTAATATGAGTATTAGTTTGTCTGAAAAACAAGCTTTGTTAGAAGAAGTTGATCTGAAAAAGCGAGCAATAAAAGTGTTGGAATTATTGACAAAGGAACTACAGCATTTGAAAATGAAAAATAAAATTCAGTCTAAAGTGCAGACGGATTTAGATAAGCAACAGAGAGAATATTACTTGAATCAGCAAATGAAAGCTATTCAAGAGGAACTAGGAGGTAGCGGTTCGCAAAAGGAGATTGATGAAATGCGTAAGCAGGGGGATAAGAAAAAATGGAACAAGGAAATTGAAAATGCATTTGATAAGGAATTAAGAAAATTGCAAAGAATGAATCCTTCCATGTCAGATTATGCTGTGCAAAGAAGTTATATAGAATTAATATTAGAATTGCCTTGGGAGGAATGCACTATTGATAGCTTTGATTTGAAAAAAGCAAGAGAGATTTTGGATAGAGATCATTTTGGATTAGAAAAAGTGAAAGAAAGAATCATTGAGCATTTGGCAGTATTGAAACTAAAAGGAGATATGAAGTCTCCAATTTTATGTTTGTATGGCCCTCCTGGTGTTGGGAAAACATCTTTAGGTAAGTCTATAGCTGAAGCTTTGGGTAGGAAATACGAAAGAGTTTCTTTAGGAGGTTTGAGAGATGAGTCGGAAATAAGAGGGCATAGGAAAACCTATATTGGGGCAATGCCAGGTAGAATTATTAAATCTATTCAAAAAGCTAAATCATCTAATCCTGTTTTTGTATTGGATGAAATTGACAAGGTAACAAGAGATTCGCATGGGGATCCTTCTTCTGCATTGTTAGAAGTATTAGATCCTGAGCAAAATGAAGCTTTTCATGATAATTACTTAGAGTTAGATTATAATCTTTCCAAAGTGATGTTTGTGGCAACTGCTAATTCACTCGCTACTGTCCAGCCAGCTTTAAGAGACAGAATGGAGATTATTGAAATTAACGGGTATACTATTGAAGAAAAGGTGCAGATAGCAAAAAAACACTTGTTACCAAAACAATTGAAATCTCATGGTTTAAAAAAGGAGCAATTTACACTTTCGAATGCAATGTTAGAAAAAATTGTTGACCAATATACTAGAGAATCAGGAGTAAGAACGTTAGATAAAATGGTAAGTAAGATGATTCGTAATGTAGCGAAATCATTAGTTATGGAAGAATCTTTTGATTATTCTCCAGATTCTGATATACTTGAAAAAGTATTGGGTGCACCTATATTTGATAGAGATCGATTCATAGATAATTCAGTAGCAGGTGTAGTTACAGGTTTAGCTTGGACTTCAGTTGGAGGCGATATATTATTTATTGAAAGCAGTTTAAGCAAGGGTAATGGAAAATTATCTGTTACAGGAAACTTAGGTAAAGTGATGAAAGAATCCGTAACTATTGCTATGGAATATTTGAAAGCTCATGCTGAACTATACGATTTATCAGCTGAAGTTTTTGAAAAATGGAATGTACATGTTCATGTGCCTGAAGGAGCAACTCCTAAAGACGGTCCTTCAGCAGGAATTACTATGTTTACCTCTTTAGTATCTTCCTTTACGCAGAGAAAAGTAAAAGAAAAAATTGCTATGACTGGGGAGCTAACTCTAAGAGGAAAGGTTTTACCAGTTGGTGGAATTAAAGAAAAGATATTGGCCGCTAAGCGTTCTGGAATAAATGAAATTATTTTATCAAAGCAAAATAGAAAAGATATTTTAGATATAAATGAAAAATATGTAAAGGGTATGACTTTCCATTATGTCAATACTTTGAAAGAAGTAACTGATATTGCTTTACTGAATGAGAAAATTGAGGAAGCTGTTACAATTAATTAGTATATTTGTAAATAATAAGTCTAAAGCTTAAGCGTTACCACATTAATTAAATGAAAATAAAAATTATTCTATTAGTTTTTTTTTTACCTTTGAGTCTACTGGCTCAAGTTGGTGGAATAACTGCTTTTTCATTTGTTGATGTAGAACTTTCGCCAAGAATTGAAGCTATGGGTGGGAGTGGAATTGCTATTGTTGATGGGGATGTTTCTTTAGGGCAAACTACTCCTTCATTATTGAATGATAAAATGCATAATTCTTTGGTATTTTCCTTTACTGATTATTTTTCGGATGTCAATTTGATAGGTTTTTCTTACGCAAGAAAATGGAAAGAATTTGGTGTTTTTTCAATCGGGCTTAAAGCAATCAATTATGGTGAATTTGAATATAATGATGCTGTTGGAAATAATTTAGGTTCTTTCTCTGCTCACGATCAGGTTATTACTTTTGGTTTGGGTAAGCGCTTGAATGAAAAATTCACATTTGGTGTAAATCTAAATATGCTAAATTCTCAGTACGAAACGTATCATGCTTTTGCACTTTCATCTAATGTATCGGTAACTTATTATAAACCAGAAAAGGAGTTTATTTCTACTTTACTTTTTAAAAACATGGGTAGACAGCTCATTTCATATGCTGATACTGAAGAATCACTTCCTTTTGATGTGCAGTTAGGAATGAGTAAGAAACTAAAGCATCTGCCATTTCGATATTCACTTACTTTTCATCATCTGAATCAGTTTGATATAAAATCGTCATATAAATTATCAAGTCAAACCAATATTGAAACAGGTGAGTTGGAAATAAAACAGGAAAGTGTTGCGAAAACAGCATTTCGTCATTTAATTATTGGAGGTGAATTAAATCCTTTTCGTAAAAGTCTTTTTATAAGAGGAGGCTTCAATTTTCAAAGAAGGTTTGATATGAGTCTTTCTACCTATCCTGCAATGGTTGGTTTTTCATGGGGTATTGGTTTTGAAGTTTTAAAATTCCGCTTGGATTACAGTAGGTCTGCTTATCATTTATCAGGAATACCAAATAATTTTAGTTTTGCTACAAATTTGAGTACTTTTGGGCTCTAATGAGTTTACCTTTTAATATAGCGATTGATGGTCATTCTTCCTGTGGGAAGAGTACTATTTCAAAAGCAGTGGCTAGTAAATATAGTATGCGTTATATCGATACAGGAGCAATGTATCGTGCCGTGACCCTTTTTTGCATGGAAAATAATATGATTTCCAATAAAGAAGTTAAGCTAAATTTACTTCTTTCAGAAATAGATAATATTACAATAAATTTTGTTTTTAATGCTGAAACCAAACTTTCTGAAACAATTCTTAATGGAAAAAATGTGGAACAGATTATTAGAGGGTTTAAAGTTTCTGATAATGTGAGTGTTGTGGCTCAAATTCAGCAGGTGCGTGAAAAACTAATTACGTTACAACAAGAAATTGGTAGGCAAGGGAATGTGGTGATGGACGGTAGAGATATTGGAACAAAGGTGTTTCCTGATGCAAAATTAAAGTTGTTTGTAACGGCAGATGCTGTAATAAGAGCACAAAGAAGATATGATGAATTGAATAAAAAAGGAGAAAAAGTTACTTTTGAACAAGTGTTAGATAATCTTACTTTAAGAGATGACCATGATACTACGCGAAAAATAAATCCTTTAATTCAAGCAGATGATGCTATTTTGATTAATAATTCTAATTTGTCAATTGAGAAACAAAATATTTTGATTGATGATTTGATAACTAATATATTAGGTAAATAATGAAAGTTACTATTGATAAATATTCAGGATTCTGTTTTGGAGTAGTATATGCTATTGAAATGGCAGAAAGTATTTTAGAAAAAGAAGATATTTTGTATTGTTTAGGCGATATTGTACATAACAATAAAGAAGTGGAACGCCTAACAGGTATGGGATTAAAGATTATCAATAATGATGATTTGAAAAAACTTTCTGATTGTAAAGTGCTGATTAGAGCTCATGGTGAGCCACCATCAACTTATCATATTGCGCTTGAAAACAACATTCAATTGTTGGATGCTTCTTGCCCTGTGGTGTTAAAATTACAACATCAAATTAAGGAAGGGTATGAGGATATTAAAAAGATTGATGGGCAGATAATTATATTTGGCAAAGAGGGGCATGCTGAGGTAACTGGCTTACTAGGACAAACCAAAAATGATGCGATTATTGTAACGACTGTTGATGATTTAGATAAAGTAGATTTTTCCAAGTCAATTTATATTTATTCGCAAACAACAAAAAGCCCAAAAGCGTATAAGGAAATTAGTGATATAATATCAGAAAGAGTTAAATTGACAGACGGAAAAAATGTAAAATACATTGTGCATGACACATTGTGTAGGCAAGTTTCAGGAAGAGAGCCTCAATTAAAGCTTTTCTCAAAGAAAAATGATGTTATCGTTTTTGTGAGTGGACAAAAGAGCTCAAACGGAAAAATGTTGTATCAATCATGTAAAGAAGAAAATTCAAATTCATACTTTATATCAGATATAAATGAAATAAATAATAAATGGTTTTCTTCTGCAATTACAGTTGGTATTTGTGGTGCAACTTCCACGCCAAGATGGTTGATGGAGCAGGTGCAAAATGCTATTGAAAAGATAGCTTAATATTCTTGTTTGTTATTTCAGATTAAAATTGTATTTTTGCAGCCCTTTTCAAAATGTGTTGTAAGGTAGTGATAAGGAAAAATACAAAATTAATAGCTCTTAAAGTTTAATACATCTAAGCCTTACTTACTTTAAGATACAAATGTAAAATGACAAAAATGTCAGAAGAAAATAAAAAAGAAACTGCAAAAAAAGCAGTAGAAACTCCTAAAAATGAGGAGTTAGTTGCAGCAACTCCTGTTGTTGAAAAAACTTCGGTAATTAAGGAAGTTAAAACTAAAAAAATTCCAAAAAAGAGAATTAAAAAAGAAGTTGAAGCTCCTAAATCTGATGTGGTGTTAGAAACAACTCCTGTTGTTGAAGAAACGACTACAGTAATTGAGGAAGTTAAAATTGAAGAAGCTCCCAAAAAGAAAGTTGAAAAAGCAGAAGAATTCGATTGGGATAAAGCGGCTCAAAACGATATGTACTCTAAAAAAGAAAGAAGTGATTTAGATACTGAATATAGTGCTACCTTACCTGATGTTGTCGATAAGCAAGTTATTGATGGAACTGTTGTGTTAGTTACTGAAAGAGAGGTTGTTATTGATATTAATTTTAAATCTGATGGAGTAATTAGTTTTAATGAATTTAAATATAATCCTGAATTAAAAGCTGGTGATACTGTTGAAGTATTAGTTGAAAAACAAGAAGATAAAAATGGTCAGTTAGTTTTATCTCACAGAAGAGCAAGAGTATTAAGAGCTTGGGAGAAAGTAAATGTTGCTCTTGAAACTGGAGAGGTAGTGAATGGTCAGATAATGAGTAGAACAAAAGGAGGGATGATTGTTGATGTATTTGGTATTGAGTGCTTCTTGCCAGGTTCTCAAATTGATGTTAAGCCAATACGTGATTATGACGAGTATGTTGGTAAAAAAATGGAATTCAAAGTTGTAAAAGTAAATGAGTCTTTCAGAAATGTTGTTGTATCTCATAAAGCTTTAATTGAAGCTGATTTAGCTGTTCAAACAAAAGAGATCATGTCTAAATTAGAAAAAGGACAAGTTCTTGAAGGTACCGTTAAAAACATTACTTCTTATGGTGTGTTTGTTGACTTAGGAGGAATTGATGGATTGATTCACATTACTGATTTATCTTGGGGAAGAATCTCTCATCCTGATGAGATAGTATCTTTAGATGAAACAATTAATGTTGTAATTCTTGACTATGATGAAGGTAAGAGTAGAATTCAGTTAGGATTAAAACAATTAGGGACTCATCCTTGGGAGAATTTAGATGAAAACTTAAAAATTGGTGATGAAGTTGATGGTAAAGTTGTAGTGGTTGCTGATTATGGAGTATTTGTTGAATTACAAGCAGGAATTGAAGCTTTATTACATGTGTCTGAAATGTCATGGTCAACTCACTTAAGAAGTGCAAATGATTTTTATAAGAAAGGTGATGCTGTTAAAGCACAAATCTTAACCTTAGATAAAGAGACAAGAAAAATGTCATTAGGTGTTAAACAAATGACTCCAGATCCTTGGGCTGATATTGCAGCTACATTCCCAGTAGGATCTAAGCATAGTGTGAAAGTAAGAAACTTTACAAACTTTGGAATTTTTGTTGAATTAGTTGAAGGTGTTGATGGTTTAGTACATATCTCTGACTTATCATGGACTAAGAAAATTAAGCATCCAGCTGAGTTCACTCAAGTTGATGCAATGCTTGATGTTGTTGTATTAGATATTGATAAAGGAAACAGAAAAATTAGTTTAGGACATAAGCAATTAGATGAAAATCCTTGGGATGAGTATGCTAAGCAGTTCAAAGAAGGAAAAGACTATGAAGGTACTGTAACAGAAGTATTTGATAAAGGTGCTGTAATTGCTTTGTCTGAAGAAGTTGAAGCTTTTGCTCCAAAAAGACATACTGAAAAAGAAGATGGTTTATCAATTTTAGTTGGGGAAACTTTATCTTTTAGAATCCTTGAATTTTCAAAAGAAAATAAAAAGATTTTAGTTTCTCATACTGCAATCTTTAAAGCAGACCTTGAATTAGAAAGAAAAAAATCTGCTTCATCAGCTAAGAAAGTGATGAAAAAGCTTGAGGATGATAAACAACATTCAACCTTAGGTGATTTAGATAGTTTAGCTGCTCTGAAGAAGGACTTAGAACAAGGTGAATAATTAATTTAAAGCCCCATTAATTTGGGGCTTTTTTTTTGCTATTTTTGTAGTGTATGATTGAACAAAGACAATTATTAAATCAAAAGGATATTCAAATTACAATTGAAAGATTGTGTCAGCAGTTAATTGAAAATCATGGCGATTTTAAAAATACTGTTATTGTTGGTGTTCAACCAAGAGGTACATTTTTAAGTAATAGAATAATCGGTAAATTAAAACAATTACTAAATACCACTGATGTTGAGTCAGGAAGTTTAGACATCTCGTTCTATCGAGATGATTTAAGAAGACGAGATGAACCAATTGTTCCTGAAGTTATGGATATGAACTTATCACTTGAAGGTAAGGATGTAGTTTTAATTGATGACGTCTTGTTTACTGGTAGGTCTATTCGTTCAGCAATTGATGCTTTAATGGCATTTGGCAGACCAAAGTCTGTTGAGCTCCTTACTTTAATTGATAGAAGATTTAGCAGAGACTTGCCTATTCAACCTAATTATGTAGGAAGAACAATAGATGCAATAGATTCGGAAAGAGTAATAGTGGAATGGAAAGAAGTAAATGGAAAGGATAGAATATTAATGGTAAAATCAGATTAATGAGTAATTTATCAGTAGATCATTTATTAGGAATTAAATACCTTATAAAATCAGATATAGATTTGATTTTTAAAACAGCAGATAATTTCAAGAAGATTATTAATCAGCCTATTAAGAAAGTACCTTCATTAAGAGATGTTACGATTGCTAATCTTTTCTTTGAAAACTCTACTAGAACTAAACTTTCTTTCGAGTTAGCTGAAAAAAGACTTTCGGCTGATGTAATTAATTTTGCTTCAGCATCTTCATCAGTTACTAAAGGAGAAACATTATTGGATACTGTAAATAATATATTAGCTATGAAAGTTGATATTGTAGTAATACGTCATCCTAATCCTGGCGCTTCTGTTTTTCTATCCAGAAATATTGATGCAAAAATTGTAAATGCAGGAGACGGAACTCACGAGCATCCTACACAGGCTTTATTAGATGCCTATTCAATTCGAGAAAAATATGGTGAAGTTGTGGGTAAAAAAATAGTAATAGTTGGGGATATTTTGCACTCTAGAGTGGCGCTTTCAAATATCTATTGTTTGCAAAAATTAGGTGCTGAGGTTAAAGTCTGCGGACCTTCTTCATTAATGCCTAAACATCTCCACGCATTAGGAGTTACTCATTTCTCTGATTTAAAAGAGGCTTTAGTTTGGTGTGATGTAGCTAATGTATTAAGAATACAGTTAGAAAGACAGGATGTAAATTATTTTCCTTCCTTACGAGAATATGCTATGGTGTATGGTGTAAATAAAGAAATGCTTGATAGTTTAGAAAAAGAGATAACCATTATGCACCCTGGTCCTATAAATAGAGGTGTTGAATTAAGTTCTGATGTTGCTGATTCTAAACATGCTATTATACTTGATCAAGTAGAAAATGGAGTTGCTATAAGAATGGCAGTATTGTATTTACTAGCAGGTAAAATTAAAAACTAAGTTTTAAATGAATTTACAAGAAACAACACTAGTTTTTAAACTTGGAGAAGATAATAATTTATCTGATTTAAAAATTACTTCAGAAATTAAACATTTTATTGCTGACTTAAGAGGTGTTACTCCTGAAGTGGCTGAAAATATTAAAGATAAATTTATTATATTTGCAAATAGTATTTCAAAAATGAATGGTTCTTTTGTAATTGTATGCGAGTTTTCTTTTGATGAGGAATTAACTATTGTTCCTACTTTACAAGAAGCTTATGATTATATTGAAATGGATGAAATGGAAAGACAATTAGAATTATAAACCAAAAAAATAAACTATGAAGAAAATCTTACTTACCCTTACATTGGCTTTTATCTTTATTGGAGCAAATGCTCAATGTACACCAGATTCTCAATATACTATTGCAGGTATTTATCCTGATAGCGCTACTGGATTACCTAATGCAATGGTTGGTCAAGCTTATAATGAAGTAATTACTATTATTAGTCCAGTAGATACTAGTACAGTGATTTTAGGTCAAACTATATCAGTAACTATTCAAACAATTGAATTAACAAGCGTTACAGGCTTGCCTCCAAGTTTCTCTTATGATTGTGCAACTACTAATTGTATTTTTTCAGGAGGTTCAACTTCTTGTGCAGTACTTACTTCTGCTGGGCCTACTTCTGCAGAAATTGGTTCTCACCAGGTTATCATGAACACAACTACTACAGTTGATGCTGGTTTGTTTGGAATTCAAACCCAGAATGATGTTGTGGATTATTATTATATTAATGTTACTAATGCGACTTCTGTTATTAATCGATTTAATGAATTTACTTTTGAACTGAAAGATATTTTTCCTAATCCAGTAAATAGTAATGCTAAAATTCAATTTATTTCTGGAAATTCAGCTGATGTAGTTTTTTTAGTCTTTAATAATTTAGGTAAAAAGATAGAAGAAAGAAATATAACTGCTTCTCGTGGGGTAAATGATATTGAAATATCTGCTAAAGATTATGCTAATGGTATGTATTTATACTCTATTAATAATGGTGTTCAAATCGTATCTAAAAGAATGATTGTTGCTAATTAATGTCATTTAAACTTACCATTTTAGGTTGTAACTCAGCTGTACCTACAAAAGAAAGACATCCGACCGCTCAATTGCTTAACGCAAATGAGCGGTTTTTTTTAATTGATTGTGGAGAGGGAACACAAGTTAGGCTAAAAGAATATCAATTAAATTTTCAAAGAATAAATCATATTTTTATTAGTCATTTGCATGGCGATCATTATTTTGGTTTAATTGGTTTGATTAGTAGTATGCATCTATTAGGTAGAAATAAAGATTTACATATTTATGCACATCAGGAGTTAAAATCTATAATCGATTTACAATTGTCTGCTGCTAATACTGAACTTAATTATCCTTTATTTTTTCATCCTATTTCTGAAACTAATGAACAGGTATTGTATGAAGATGAAAAAATAAGTATTAGTAATGTAATTCTTAGTCACACTATCAAATGTTCTGGTTTTATCTTTAAAGAAAAAAAGAGTAAGAGAAAAATTATTAATGATATAATTGAACGATATAATATTCCATTTGATAAATACAATGGTATAAAAGAAGGAGCTGATTGGATAGCTGATAGTGGTGAGATTATTAAGAATATTGAGTTAACAGTTGAAAGCACCCCAGCTCATTCTTATGCTTTTTGTACAGACACCATTTATAATGAAGCTTTAATCGAAAAAATTAAGGAATTTGATTTACTGTATCATGAGGCTACTTTTAAAAAAGAATTGGCAGATCGAGCAAATGAAACAGGACATTCAACAACTTTTGAAGCTGCTACAATTGCTAAAAAATCTGCAGTTAAAAACTTATTAATTGGTCATTTTTCTCAAAGGTATAAAAATCTTGATGAGCTGCTTATTGAAGCTAAAGGTACCTTTAAGAATACTCATTTAGCTGAATCAGGTTTGGTGCTTGATTTTGATAAGTTGAATAAATGATAAGATTATTAAATTATGTATTATCTATGAATATTTTTATTAATGATGTAGAAATTGTACTTTAGCCTTAAACATATAAGTTTATATTTTAATTTGAAAAGAATATTTCCTCTCTTACTATCCTTACTATTATTTAATGCTGTTTTTGCAAATAATATTGTTAGCGACTCTGTTGCTAATATTAATTGTAATCATGATGGTTTTATTTTTACAGAAATTGTTTCGCTTGATACTAATGTTTTTAGTAAGTGGTATTTTTATAATGATTCTCTTTGGGAACAAATAGATACGTCTAATCAATTAATAGTAATTAATAATAATCAATATAATTCAGACTCTTTAACTACAGAATTTTGTGGCTTATATAAATTAGAAATTGTTGATGTATTAGATTCATTAATTGAAGAAAGACAATATAATATTGGATGTAAATTATCAGTGATATTAGAGCAAGATATTATTATATGTAATAATTATACAGGCACAATAAATTCATATATATATGGTGGTATTCCTTTTAATCAAGATACAGCTTTAGCTGGTGGAGAGTACTTTCAATATCAATGGTTTTCTTTTATTGATACAAATATAAATTCAATATTACTAGCTGACACTACTGATTTTCTTGATAGTTTATATCAATCGTATTATTATTTGATTGTATCTGATTCAAATGGGTGTATAGATACTTCAGAAGTTATTGAGATAAGGCCACCAGAAAAATTAAAAATAGCTGATTTAAATTTAATTGATGCCAGTTGTTATCAATCCGCAAAAGGCTCTATTTTTTTTTCATTTAATGGAGGTTATAAGTTTGACTTAACAAATCCTTATTTCTATTATTTAGTTTCAAATTCAGATACTATTTGCTATAGCGATACTAGTGGATATTCGATTAACTTTTTTAACCTTACAATAAATCCTTCAATGAACTCTCTTCAGCCTGATTCTATAAGGATAGATAGTTTGGTGGCAGGAAACTATCAATTAATTGTATCAGATTCTGTAGGGTGTTTATTTGATACAACTTTTATGATAAATGAACCATTACCATATCAGCTTTATGTTTCAGGCGATACATTGATTTGTTCTTCAGATAGTGTTTGGATAAGTATTGATAGTGTTTCTGGTGGATTATTGCCAATTACTTACAAGTGGATTGATTCTAGTAACGATTCTATTTATATAAGTAATGGAAATTATTTATGTGTTATTAAAGATTCTTTACATAATTGTATTGATACTATTGATGTTGAAGTGACTAGTTTGTATGATATAAACTTAGACGTTAACATAATTGATGTAGGTTGTTTTGGAGATAGTACGGGCTTTATAATTATTGATTCTATTTATGGAGGAGTTAAGCCATATTTATATTCTGGAGTTAGTTTAAATAATTTATCATCTGGGGATTATACTATTTTTATTTCTGACTCTTTAGGTTGTGAGTCTATTGATACTATTAGTGTTTTAGAACCTTTTAAATTACAATCTAATATATTTATTTCTCAACTAGCTTGTCATAATGATAGTAATGCTTCTGTTATTCTCGCTTATTCTGGTGGCGTTTTGCCTTATGAAATTTATTGGCAGAATAGTTTATCTATTGATTCAATTAATAATCTTAGTTCAGGTATTTATTTCTATTCAGTTATTGATTCAAACCAATGTGAACTTCTTGATACAATTGAAATTTCAAATCCAAATCAGCTCTCAGTAAATTTTATTAACTATTCTTCCTCATTAGATTGTTTTAATGGAATTACTTCAATTGAGGCAGATGTTGTAGATTTCGATAGTTCATATTCAATTTTGTGGTCTAATTTAGATTCAACAGATATTACATCAATTGGAGCTGGATATTTTTCAGTATTTATTGAGGATAATAGAGGTTGTTTGCTAGTTGATTCAGTACTTATAACACAACCTGACACATTCAAAATTGTGGAGTTTATATTAGTAGATACTATTTGTAATTTAGGAGCAAGTGCACATGTTGTCCTCGATGGAGGCGTTCTTCCTTATACATATTTGTGGAGTACTGGAGAGATAGATTCTATGATAGTTAATATACAGGATAGTATCTGCTGGGTACTTGTTTCTGATTCATGCGGAAATACCTTAATTGACACTATATTTTTCAACCCTTTTGAATTAGTTACAACTATAATTTATGATAGTATAACTCATATTGGTTTAGTTGAAGTAGATTTTACTTCAACAGGAGGACCTTTTTCTTATGAATGGGTTGATATTATTGGTAATGTTATTAGTTCAGATTCAATAACACCCAATTTATGTGAAGGTACTTATTTTGTTACCACTAATGATAATAAAACTAATTGTTCAGTAGATGATACCTTAATGGCTACTTTTTATTTACCCAATGGTATTGTTGATGTAACAACAACAACTGTTTTATCTGATGCTGATTTGTGGGGAAATCCTCCCTATAGTTATTTTTGGGATAATGCAGAAATTTCGGCACATGCTAATATTTGTTCTGGTTCACACTGGGTTGAAGTGACAGATAATGATGGTTGTGTTGTTAGAGCTGATTTTGATGTTGACCCTTTGTTGATTGCTTTAGATCCTGCTGAGTTTATTATTGAATGTGACTTGGAGAATTTGGATGTAGATATCATTGCTGATGCAATTGGAGGTACTGCGCCTTATACTTATTCTTGGTCGAATGGAAGCACAGAGAATTCAATTAATTTGAGTTTAAGTCCAGGAAACTATAGTGTTGTCATAATGGATAATAATGCTTGTACTGAGGATACTTCTTTTGTAATTGCAACTATAAGTGCTGATTGTATTCCAAATGTTTTTACTCCTAATGGAGATAATATAAATGATGCTTGGAATCTAGAAAATACTTTTTTGTTTAGTGATTCTGAGATAAAAGTATATGGTAGATATGGAAGATTGCTTTTCCAATCTGTTGGTTATACTATACCTTGGGATGGTAAGAATGAAAATGGAAATGATGTTACTGAGGGCGTATACTTTTATCATATTAATATTGGGCATGATTTTGATGCGATAAAAGGTAGTGTGACTATAATCCGATAAACATTTTTATCTTGCTTATTTGATGAGGCTCGAACCATGTTGTATTTTTATCTTTCCGGAACCAAGTAAGCTGTCGCTTTGCAAATCTTCTTGTATTTTGTTTAATATTTTCTACTGCTTTTTCAAGAGTACAGTCATTATTGTAAAAAGCAAATATCTCTTTATAGCCAACTGTTTGTAATGCATTTTTCTGTTTAAAAGGGATAAGTAACTCCACTTCTTCTAGTAGTCCGTTTTCTAGCATTTTATCTACACGTGTATTTATTTTTTTATATAGTATTTCTCTATCGGTTGTCAACCCAATTTTAATAATTTCAAAGGGGCGTTCTTTTGGTGTTGCTGACTTATAAGAAGAAAAGGTTTCTCCAGTAGCTATAAATATTTCTAAAGCTCTTAAAAGGCGTTGAGGGTTTTGCTGATCACAAGTAGCGTAAAAGTCAGAATCTACTTTTTTTACCTCATCTTGTAGCCAAACTATTCCTTTTTCTTTTAATTTTGAATTAAGTTTTATTCGTATTTGATCAGGTATTTCAGGCATTTTGTCAAACCCTTTACAAATTGCATCAACATATAACCCCGAACCTCCTACAACAATAATAGTATCTTTTGTTTTATGAAGTTCTTTTATTTTAGCAATTGCATTTTTTTCAAATTCTCCAGCATTATAATCTTCTGTTACTGATAAATGATGAATGAAATGGTGTTTTGCTGCTCCTAGTTCTTTAACGTTGGGTGGGGCGGAACCAATTTTTAATTCTTTATAAAATTGCCTTGAGTCGCATGAAATTATTTCAGTATTTAATGCATTTGCAAGCTCAATACTAAGTGCTGTTTTCCCAATTGCCGTAGGACCAACAATTAAGATAATTTTCTTAGTATTCTTCTTCATAATCTTTAAATTCATCAAAATCATCAAAGGCTTCACCAAAAGGATCAAATTCTTTCTCAGCTCTAAAGCTAATTTCAGGAGCATCTTCTGGCATAATTCCTAATGACTTAATACATTTTGCAGTAGTTATTTCGTCTTCAGTTATTTCAGTAAGTGTAACTAAGAATCTCCACATTTTCATAAAATCATAAACATAAAGTAATTGAGTTCCTTCTTCTTTTAGGATAGATGAAAGAATAATATCAGACATTCCAAGCATAGAGTTTTCTTTATCCTCTACACTAAAAAGAGGAATTTCTTGTAGTAATTCAAATTCATCATTAGTTATGTAAAAGGAAGCTAATTCATTTTTATCTAGCTTAAAGGCAATTACAATAGCCTTGTGTAACTCTTCTAAGTTACTAGTAGAGTTAATTTCAATATCACGAATTACATCTTTTTTATATTCTAAATGTACTTGTATTATACTTTTCATTTTACTGGTTGTAAATTTAATTCTTTTGCTTTTTTTATGATGAACGCTAATGCTTGTTCTTTATCATTTTTAACTGTTCCATCAAGTATTGCGTCTTTTATTGCATTTTTTAGGATTCCAATTTCACGTCCAGCTTTAATGGAAAATAAATCCATTATTTCCTTACCATCAACAGGAGGTTGAAAGTTTCGGATCTGATCTTTTTCCTCTACTTCTTTTAGCTTTCTTCTTACTAGCTGAAAATTTTTAAGATACTTTTTTACTTTCTTTTCATTTTTTGAAGTAATATCGGCATCACATAGTGTCATTAAATCATCTATATCATCTGCTGCATCAAAGAGTAAACGCCTTATGGCAGAATCGGTAACTATATCTTTTGCTAAAATGATAGGTCTCAAATGTAGTGTTACTAATTTTTGCACATACTTCATTTTTTCGTTAAGCGGTAACTTTAATTCTCTAAAAATTTTAGGAACTAATTTCCCTCCAATAAATTCATGTGCATGGAAAGTCCATCCATGCCCTTCTTCATATTTTTTTGTTTGTGGTTTTGCAATATCGTGCAGTATTGCTGCCCATCTTAACCAAAGGTTATTGGTGTTTTTACTAATGTTATCCAGCACTTCAATGGTGTGATAAAAATTATCCTTGTGCCCGTGCTTTCCTATTAATTCTACTCCTTGCAACTTACTCATTAAAGGAAAGAACTGATGCAATAATTGAGTGTTGAATAGTAATTTAAACCCTTTAGATGGTGTGGTTGATAATATGATTTTGTTAAGTTCTTCAGTAATTCTTTCTTGTGAAATTATGCTTAAGCGTTCAGTATTATCTGAAATTGATTTTAATGATTGTTCTTCAATTGAAAAATCCAATTGAGTGGCGAAACGTACTGCTCGCATCATTCTTAATGGATCATCAGAATAAGTAAGATCAGGATTTAATGGAGTACGAATAATTTTATTTTTTAAATCTTCTTTTCCGTTAAAAGGATCAATTAATGTACCATAACTATTTGCATTTAGTTGGATTGCCATTGCGTTAATGGTAAAATCTCTTCTGTTTTGGTCATCCTCTAAAGTCCCATTTTCAACTATTGGTTTTCGGGAATCTGAACGATAGGATTCTTTTCGAGCACCTACAAATTCATAATCTTCTCCTTTGTAATGAATCATGGCTGTACCAAAGTTTTTAAATAGTTTAAAAGTAGCTTTGGTCCCTAACAGTGAACTTACTTTTTCAGCTAATTTTATTCCGCTTCCAATACAAACAAAATCAATATCTGTTTTGTCTTGTTTTCTGTTTAGTAATAAATCACGCACCCAACCACCAACTACATAGGTAGGATAATTTAACTCATCACTTGCGAGTTGTATGGTTTTAAAAATCGGATTATTTAATGCAGAAGCGTAATTCACTATCTAATTTTTGTAATTCTAGTGTCTTCATTTATGATTAGGATAGATGAAGGAGTAGACATTAGTTCATTTTGGCGCAAATTTACGATATAATCAACATTGTTTTTTATTTCTTTTGAAATTTCTGAAAATTGTTTTGGTGCCATTTCTCCACTAATGTTTGCTGAAGTGGAAACAATTGCTTTTCCAAATGATAGAATAAGCTTTTGACAAAATGTATCTTGAACAATACGAATTGCTGCTGAACCATTTTCTGCTAAAAGGTTTTGTCCAAGTTTTTTTACATTAGGGTAAACAATAGTTGTTGGGCTAGATGTAATATCTAAAACAGGGATGTTTTCAGTGATAAGTTTAAGTTGTTGTTCATTAGCTACTAATGAAATGAGTGCTTTGCTATCTATTCGTTTTTTAAGTTTAAATATTTTTGCTATTGCATCAGTATTTGTGGCATCACAACCAATTCCCCAAATAGTGTCGGTAGGATATAGGATTATCCCCCCCTGTTTTAATGTAGCTAAAGCTTTATCTATTTCAGTTTGCATATTTGTTGATTCCATTAATGCAAATCTCTCTTTTTTCTTTAATTACTAGCTGTAAGATAGAATTATTAATATTTAATCCTTCCTTGGATGATATTTTATGATGTAAATGATAGCAAACTGCTAAGCATTTTAATTTGAGTTTTTGTAAGCCACTATTCATTAGCCTGACAGATAGTTCAGTGTCTTCTTTGCCCCATCCAGTCATATCCTCATTGTATCCATTTACTTTAATAAAATCTTGTTTCCAGAAAGAGAAGTTACAACCTCTTGTTCCTTTCAGATTTTTATTTTTACTGCTTAAAAATTTAGATAATAATAAAAAATGCAAACTGTTAAAACGATTTGTTATTCCAAAACTAAATATGGAAAAATTAATTATTGAGTTTTTTATTACTTTTTGAGTGGTTGCATCATTTAAAAATGTTCTGCTTCCATGTATGAAGAAACCTTTTTCAGCCATTTGAATATGATCTTTAATAAAGTGAGTATGAATGATTATATCACCATCAATTTGAATGATATACTCTCCATTGGCTTTAGCAATTGATTTGTTAAGGATACTTGTTTTTTGAAACCCATCATCTTTTTGCCAAATATGTTTTATTCCTGATTTGAACTTGCTTGAATAGCGTTCAATTATTTGTTTAGTTTCTTTGGTAGAGCCATCATCAGCAATAAGTATTTCATTAGGTAAAACACTTTGTTTAAGTATGCTTAATAATACTAATTCCAGGGCTTCTGGCCAATTATAAGTAGCAATTACTAAGCTGGTTTTCATCTTAAAGGGATGTATATACCTTCATTAAGTTATCCGCTATTTTATGGTCAGTAAAATTCTGCGCATGTTTTAATCCTTCGGTTTTCATTTTTTCTTGTAATTCCTTTGAGTTTACGACTTCAAGAATAGCTACTTTCATTTGCTCAGAAGAAAGCGGATTGATGTATTTCGAAAAAGTGCCTCCTGCTTCAGCAAAGCATCCGTCTTTGGATGTTATAACTGGAGTTTTGGAAAATAAAGCTTCTAAAATAGGAATGCCAAATCCTTCAAAGATAGAAGGGTAAATAAGCATTTGTGCATCTTGATAAATAGCTGCCATTTCATCTAAGTTTAAGTCAGATAAAAAAAACACTCTATTGGATAGGTTGTGTTCTGATATAAAGCGTAAGCATTTTATTTTGTAAGCTTTTCCGTTACCAATAACAACTAGTTTTTGGTTAGGAAGTTCTTTCAAAGTGTTTAAAATAGTAAGTAAGTTTTTTCTCTCTTCAATACTACCAACGCTAAGTAAGTAATCTTTTGGTACATTATATTTTTTTTGTACTGCTTGCTTTGTATTGTCAGCTATTGGATGATGATAGATAGCATTACATCCTTGATAAACCACTTCAATTTTTTCTTCAGGAATATAAAAGAAATCAATTATATCTTGTTTTGTTTGTTGGCTAATGGCAATTATTTTATCGGCTCTTTGGCAGGCTGATTTGAATTTTTTATAATAGATTTTTCTATCTATTGTTCGGAATAAATGCGGATAGCGAATAAAAATTAAATCATGAATAGTAACTACTGTTTTGATATTTGTTTTTTCAATTCCTAAGGGAAGCTCATGGCTTAACCCATGATAGATATCTATTTTATTGGTGAATAAATCACGGACAATACTTTTGCTTCTCCAATAGGATTTTAAAGTTTTGTTAAGTAAAGATTGTGGTGTGCGGACAAATGTGTTAGTCCTGTTATCTAAAAAATCTAAACGACTATTTTCTTTTTCTTTTGGGGTGTAAAGGAAATATTTATTATCCGAATAAAAATGAGAAAGTACACGAATAGCATCACGGGAATAGTTACCTAGACCAGTATTATTTAAAAACGCTCGTTTTGCATCAAATCCTATTCTCATTATACGGCTACATTATATTCTCTAAGGGCATCATTCAATGATGTTTTTTTGTTGGTGCTTTCTTTACGCTTACCAATAATAAGCGCACAAGGTACGCCATAATTTCCAGAAGGGAATTCTTTGTTGTAAGTGCCAGGAATTACTACTGATCGGCTAGGGACAACTCCTTTATATTCTATCGGGTTTTCACCACTGACATCAATAATTTTGGTGGAGGCGGTAAGCACGACATTGGCTCCCAATACTGCTTCTTTTTCAATTCTTACCCCTTCAACTACTATTGAGCGAGAACCGATAAAAGCATCATCTTCAATGATAACGGGTGCAGCTTGTACGGGTTCGAGTACGCCACCAATACCAACACCACCTGAAAGGTGTACATTTTTACCAATTTGAGCACAAGAACCTACGGTTGCCCAAGTGTCCACCATAGTGCCGCTATCCACATAAGCACCAATATTTACATAAGAGGGCATCATAATAACCCCAGGCGCTAAATAAGCACCATAACGGGCTACAGCATGGGGAACAACGCGAACACCTAGCTTGGCATAGCCACTTTTAAGTTTCATTTTATCATGAAATTCCAAAGGGCCAATTTCAATGGTTTCCATTTTTTGAATGGGAAAATAAAGGATAACGGCTTTTTTCACCCAATCATTAACTTTCCAGCCATTATTGGTAGGTTCGGCAGTACGCAAGTGCCCTTTATCAATTTGTTCAATAATGGTGCGTATGCAATCCTGAGTAGTATTCTCTTTTAACAATTCTCGGTTTTCCCAAGCTGCTTCAATAATTTCTTTCCATTGTTTCATAGAGCAAAGATAGTAATAAGTAATTAGTTGTCAATTACTGGTTCCCAGATTTTAAAATTGAAGTAGGAGCTTCATCTTAGTTTTATTAGAATAATATTAATTTAAATAATGTGTAATGTTTTTTGTATTGATAAAATTTCATTAGGTTTGGGGACTTTACAATTTAAAAGCCTGAGCAGTTGCTCGTGCTTTTTTTATGCTATTTGTAAATTCGTTAATCTTAAGAAGGACAACTGTTTTAAATAACTATATAAAAATTATTGAATAAGCACTTTACTAGTCATTCCATTTAGTTGTAAAATGTAAATTCCCTTAGCAAATTGGGAAGTATTAATTTTAGTTAGGAAGCTGCTCTTTCTTGCTTTGTAAATCGTTTTCCCTAAAAGGTTTTTAATCTTTATAATTCCTATTTCACTAGATTCAATTGTTATTTTACTACTAGCAGGGTTAGGGTAAATACTAAAGTTTGTTTGCTTATTATTAAGTGTATTTGTTATTGATGTGTCATTTAGTAAAGTATCGCTACTAAAATAAGCAATACCCCCCGAAAGGTTTCCTAGTATCATTTCTAGTTGATTGTCGTTATTAATATCAGCCAAAGCGAAAGCACATTTTCCGCCATCCCAAAGATTAGCTGCAGTGCTGTAAACAGGTGAAAACTGTCCGCTTAGGTTTCCGTCAATATTCGTAAATTGATAAATTGTGCCAGTGTATGAGCCTACGAAAAGTTGATAAACTCCATTGCTGTCAATCAGTTTAGGGCTGCTATAGCCAGTACTTATATAATTAGTATCTACATCAATTCCGCCCCAGTTTTTAATAATAGTGTCGAATGCAGCACTTATTACTGTCCCTGAATTCGGACAATAGTTTAGGGATCCATCTTGTTCGCCAATAATAATATCTAGTAAGCCATCACGGTCGACATCCACTAATTGAGGTTGAGAAAAATAACCTACATCAATGCTAAAGTAATTGGGTGCAGTTATATTGAAATTTCCTACCTGATTAGTAAAATAATGCAACTCCCCATCTGCATCACCTAAAAGCATATCTTTATCGCCATCTCCATCCAAATCACCAAAAGTTGGGCTTATATTAATGGCAGGAATATTTAAGTTAGTATTTAAATTTACAGTTGAAATCCCTTGCCAGTCTCGGTCTATTAAATCATATTTAGGAATATCCATTGTGCCCGTATTTTCAAAAAGTGCTAAAGAAGAGATAGGGTCGTTATATGCAACATGGTAGCCATAATTACCAACTACTAAATCCAATAAACTATCATTATTATAATCATAAAAAGTAGGAAATGCTGATTTTCCTAAATCAATCATATCGCTTTGTAAAAAGTTAGTTTGTACAAAGTTAAAATCAGGATTATTAGTTTGTCCTGCATTTTTATAAAGCCAACTGCTTTCAAAGTTCTCAGAATTATTCTGACTATTAGTGGTTACAATTAAATCCTTAACGCCATCATAAGTAACATCTAGGTAATAACTTGCAGGATAAACATGCATATCGGCTGCAATGGTATTGCTATGGTTTTGTGGGAAAACAGAATCGACACTTACCATAATTGCATTTTGATTATCACCTCCATTAATTAACAAGTTTAGGTTATTATAACTTACATCCCCTAAAACTAAATCCATGTCATTGTCATTGTCAATATCTATAGCTAACAAAGTAGAACCAGCATGTTTTTGCTTAGAGTTTGCAGTATTAGGGTTTACAATAGGTGGGCATTGGCAATTTAGGCAATTCAAAATATAAGAGTTTAATCCTTCATAAAATAGCCCCCAACAACTTTCGGAAAATTCAAAAGCAACCGTATCGCAGTTGCCCGTAAGTTCCATAGCCATGTTTTTATGGTATTCAACAAAACCACCAATAATCGAAAAAGTTAGTATGTCTAAATCCCCATCATAATCAATGTCAGCGATAGCAGGTATATCAACTTGGCTTATATAAATATTAAGATTGTTTGATCCGTAATCAGAAAGGACCAATGAAGTGATTAAGCTAAAACTTAAATTTGTAGTTGAAGTGTTTTCATAAATTGCCATTCCTCCAGAAGAATAAGTATAGATATCATTTTTTCCATCACAGTTATAATCAGCAAGTAGCATCCAGTCATGAGCTTTAGGAAAAGCACTTCTGTATTTTGGAGCGTAAATGTAATTTCCGTTATCATTAATAAAAGGGTTTATTTTATTTCCTGATTTATCAAACACAACTAAGTCCATAGTACCATCTAAATTCAAATCAATTTCAGAAAACTGTCCGGCATTGATTCCTCCTGAAAAAGCAGAGTTAAAAGCGATTCCATTTTCAGTAATAGTAAGGTTTGTATCTCTGTTTAAAATCATTTGTGAGAATGAGGAAGTAAAGCAAAAAATAAAAAATAATAATAAAAGATTTTTTAAAGTCATGAAGGAAAGTTTTTTACAAAAAAACGCAATATTTTTTGAATAGCATAGCCTGATGAATTATTATCTTATTTGTTCACCTTAAAATTTCCTATATAGTAGTTGTATTATTTGCTTTGAAAGTTTATATTTGCCGTCCTTAAAAATAAGATAAAAATAAAGATTATGCAAAACAGAAATGTTATAAAAATTTTCGCAATCATATTCGCAATAGTTTGTTTATATCAACTATCGTTTACTTGGGTTGCTAATGGTGTTGAAGATGATGCAGTAGCTTATGCTGCTGATTTTAATGAAGATGAAAGAGAAGTAAAGGAAAAATTCTACTTGGATTCTATAAGTAGTGAACAGGTTTACGATATTTTATTGACTTCCTACACTTATGCTGAATGTCAGCAAAGAGAAATTAACTTAGGGCTTGACCTTAAAGGAGGTATGAATGTTACCTTAGAGGTTATGGTTGTTGATGTGGTAAAAGCACTTTCTAATCAGAATAAAGATGAAACTTTTAATGCAGCAATTGCAAACACTTTAAGCGCACAAGAAGATAGTCAAGATGATTTTGTTACTATATTCGGAAGGGAATATGAAAAATTAGCACCTGCTGCAAATACGGGTTTATCTGCTCTTTTTTCTACACCTGATTTAAGAGATAAGGTACAGTTTTCTTCAACTAACCTAGAGGTTATTGAAGTATTGAAATTGGAAGTTGAAGATGCAATTGCTCGTTCATTCAATATCCTAAGAAGTAGAATTGACCGTTTTGGAGTAACACAGCCAAACATCCAAAGATTGGAGACTGCAGGTAGAATTTTAGTTGAATTACCTGGTATTAAAGATCCAGATAGAGCTCGTAAATTATTGCAATCAACTGCGCAATTAGAATTCTGGGAAACATACGAATACAATGAATTGTTTCAAGCATTGGAATCCGCTAATGCTTTTTTAAGAGAAACTGCTGAAGCGGTAACTGTTGAAGTTGATTCAGTAAAAGTTGAAACTACTCAGCTTGAAGAGGTAGTTGAACAAGAAGATACTACTAATGATATAACTAGTGATTTATTAGCTGAAATTGAAGCCGATACTTTAGCTGCTGATAGTGCAGCGAATAATTTAAGTTTTGAAGAATTTGCTTCTGAGAATCCTTTGTATGCTTTATTGTATCCTAATGTTGATCAACAAAATCAATTAAACGAAGGTCCAGTTGTTGGTTTCTGTGCTGTAAAGGATACTGCTGCTTTAAATGTATATTTGAAAGATGATGCAATCAGAAAATTCTTCCCTGTTGATGTAAAGTTTGCTTATACTGTTAAGCCTTATGATCCTGATGGAAAATTTGTACAATTAGTTGCGTTGAAATCAGACAGAAACGGAAAGTCAGCTATGGAGGGTGATGTAGTAACGGATGCAGTTCAAGTGTTTGGGCAATTTGCTTCATCAGCTGAAGTGTCAATGGAAATGAATGCTGAAGGTGCAAAACAATGGAAAAGATTAACAGCTGAAAACATTAAGAAATCAGTAGCGATCGTTTTAGATGGCTATGTATATTCTTACCCAACTGTTCAAGCTGAAATTGCTGGTGGTCGTTCTTCAATTACTGGTAACTTTACAGTAAATGAGGCAAAGGATTTAGCAAATATTTTAAAGTCAGGTAAATTACCTGCTCCAGCTCGTATTATTGAAGAAGCTATAGTTGGTCCTTCATTAGGTGAAGAGGCGATTAGTTCTGGTTTAACATCATTTATATTTGCCTTACTTTTAGTATTAGCATATATGATATTCTACTATAATGGTGCTGGTGTGGTTTCAAACATTGCATTATTAGCGAATATCTTTTTTATATTCGGAGTGCTCTCCTCATTAGGAGCGGTACTTACTTTACCTGGAATTGCAGGTATTATCCTTACAATTGGTATGTCGGTTGATGCGAATGTACTTATATATGAGCGTATCCGTGAAGAGCTTAGAAATGGTAAAGGTTTGCGTTTAGCAATTGAAGATGGGTATAACAATGCTTACAGTTCAATTATTGATGCCAATGTAACTACATTGTTAACGGGTATTATTCTTTATACTTTCGGTACAGGACCAATTAAAGGTTTTGCTACTACTTTAATTATCGGTATTTTAACATCACTTTTTGCTGCAATATTTATTACTCGTTTAGTAATTTCTTATCGTTTAAATAAAGGGAAAACAATTTCGTTTGCAACTAAATTGACTGAAGGTGCTTTTAAAAATATTAATATTGATTTTATTGGTAAGCGTAAAAGATTTTATATTCTTTCTGCTGTAATTGTATTGTTAGGTATTGGTTCTTTGGTTACTAAAGGATTAAATTATGGAGTTGATTTTGTTGGAGGAAGAACTTATGTTGTTCGCTTTGATGATACAGTAAACAATGAAGAATTAAGATCAGCATTAGCGGATGTGTTTGTTGATGCAGATGGTTTAAATTACATTCCTCAAGTTAAAACTTTTGGTGATGATAATCAGGTAAAAGTTACAACTTCATTCATGATTGAGAATAGTGAACCTACTACTGATTTAATTGTTGAATCAAAATTATCTGAAGGGTTGTCAACTACTGGTTTGGAATATGAAATAATGAGTTCACAAAAAGTAGGTCCTACTATTGCTGATGATATTAAGGATGCGGCCGTATGGTCAGTATTCTTCTCCTTATTAGTTATCTTTTTGTATATCTTAGTTAGGTTTAGAAAATGGCAATTTAGTTTGGGTGCTGTTGTTGCAGTATTCCATGATGTATTAATTGTACTTTCAATCTTCTCTATATTTTACGGAATTTTACCTTTCTCATTAGAGATTGACCAAGCATTTATTGCAGCTATTCTTACGATTATTGGTTACTCACTAAATGATACTGTAGTTGTGTTTGACCGTGTAAGAGAGTATATAAATGATAATAAAAAGAAAGGTGTCCACGAATTGATTAATGGAGCTTTAAACAGTACATTAAGTAGAACGATAAATACTTCCTTAACTACTTTCTGTGTTCTATTAATTATCTTTATTTTTGGTGGTGAAGTAATTAGAGGATTTATGTTTGCTTTAATGGTGGGTGTTGTGGTAGGTACTTACTCTTCATTATTTGTAGCTTCTCCTATTATGTTGGATACAATTAAAAAGAAAGAAGAAAAAGTTAAAAGAAAATAATTATTTATAATTTTAATTAAAAAGCCCTTTCTTTGAGAGGGCTTTTTTTATTTTTGCCATATGTTATTATTCATTGGAGGGCCTGAAATTATTATTGTTCTATTGTTTATAGTTATGTTCTTTGGTTCTAAGAAAATACCAGAATTAGCTAAGGGATTAGGAAAGGCAATGCGTGAGGTTAAGGATGCTTCTAATGATATTAAAAAAGAGATTCGTGACAGTTCTAAAAGTATTAAGGACGACTTTGATATAACAAAATAATGAGTCCAACTATTTCTTTATTGTTAGGTTTACTCTTGCTTTTTTTTGGTGGAGAGTTATTAGTTAGAGGGTCAGTTGCTTTGGCCTTAAAAATGCGTATTTCAACCTTAGTTGTAGGTATGACCGTAGTTTCTTTTGCTACTTCAGCACCTGAATTATTTGTGAGTTTGCAAGCTGTTTTGAACGGTAGTAATGATATTGCTTTTGGGAATGTTATTGGTTCCAATATTGCAAACATAACTTTAGTACTAGGGGTTACAGCTCTTATTTTTAGAGTGAAAATATCTGATCAAACAGCAACTTTAAACTATCCTGTTTTATTACTGGCTTCTTTAATTTTTGGTGCAGTGATGTTTTATTTTAACGGGATTCCACAAGAAGTAGGATTTTTATTCATCATTTTGTTGTTGCTGTTTACTTGGCTCTTAATTAGTAAATCTCGAAAAGAAAACTTGAAATCTGCTCCTGATGAGGATGAATTATTGGAAGAAGCTTCACAGGATTCATTGTTTAAGAGTTTAGTTTTTTTGATTGCTGGTATTCTTGTATTGAAATTTGGCGCTGATTATTTGGTAGATGGTACTATTGCTATTGCAAAGAAATTTGAAATTTCTGAACGAGTTATTGCCGTTACAGTGGTGGCCATTGGTACAAGTATTCCTGAGCTGGCAACTTCAATTGTTGCGGCACTTAAAAAAGAACATAACTTAGCGGTAGGAAATTTAATTGGTTCAAATATCTTTAATATTTTAGCGGTATTAGGAGTGGTTGCTAGTATAAAGGAGATTACTATTATTGACTCTGCTATTCTGTCCTTTGATTATGTTTGGATGATTGTTATCACCTTTATAATTAGTTTATTTATTTATGCTTTTTCAAAACGTCAGATATCCAGAACTGAAGGTGTTCTATTATTATGTATCTATATAGCTTACCTCTATTTTTCTATTTATTAAATAGATTTTTTCTGATTTTTTAACTTAATAATGTGTTGATAAATTTATTTTTCAATAATACTCATGTTTTGATTTTTTTCTTTATTAAATTATATTTGTCCTTTAAAAAAAATAATTATAATATTCTTTAGTGTATTATTTACACTAACTTTGACGCAATAAAAATATAGTAATAACTAATAAAATTTAAATTATGAAATCTAAATTAGAATACATCTGGTTAGATGGCTATTCACCAACTCAAAACATGAGAAGTAAAACAAAAGTTGTTGATGACTTTAATGGTTCTTTAGAGGAATGTCCTGTTTGGGCTTTTGATGGTAGCTCTACAAGACAAGCTGTTGGTAATTCTTCTGATTGTTTGCTTAAGCCTGTGGCAATTTTTCCTGATCCTACAAGAATTAACGGTTGGTTGGTTATGACTGAGGTTCTTAATGCTGATGGAACTGCACATGAGTCAAATGGAAGAGCAAAAATTAATGATAATGATGATGATTTTTGGTTTGGATTTGAACAAGAATATTTTATTATGGATGTAGATACGCAATTGCCTTTAGGATTTCCTTTAGGAGGTTATCCTGGTCCGCAAGGAATGTACTATTGTTCAGTAGGTGGTAAAAACACGCATGGAAGAGATTTAGTTGAAGAGCATGCTGATTTGTGTATTGAAGCAGGAATTAACTTTGAAGGAATTAATCAGGAAGTTGCATGTGGACAATGGGAGTTCCAATTGTTTGCTAAAGGAGCTAAAAAGGCAGGTGATGAACTTTGGATTGCTCGTTATTTATTAGATAGATTAACTGAAGATTATAATTATTATATTGATTATCACCCTAAGCCAATTAAAGGAGATTGGAATGGTTCGGGTATGCATGCTAATTTCTCCAATACTACTTTAAGGGAGTGTGGTTCTAGGGAAACTTATGAGCAAATTTGTGAGGCTTTCCGTCCAGTAACTAAGGAGCATATTGAAGTTTATGGCGAATATAATGAGCAAAGATTAACAGGATTGCATGAGACAGCTTCAATTAGCGATTTTACTTATGGTATTTCTGATAGAGGGGCATCAATTAGAATTCCTATTATTGTAGTAGAGAATGGCTGGAAGGGATGGTTAGAAGATAGAAGACCAGCATCTAATGCTGATCCGTATAAAATCGCAGGTAGAATTGTAAAAACAGTTAAGTCTATTAAGCTTTAATCCTATTAACAATGTGTTGCTTATAATTCAGATTGTCTATTTTGTTATTTTATAGATTATTTCTTATTTTTAGCAATATTTTAAAATTAAACTAATGAGACATTTTATTAAATCAGTTCTATTTATATTTTTATTCAGTATCATTTTTTTCTCGGGTGCAAATGCTCAAGACAATAGGAATAAAAAATTATTAAAGGCTGATCTTGCTTTTGAGGCAGAGCAATATTTTTCAGCAGCAGAATTGTATAAGAAAGCGTATGTTAAAACTAAAAATAAGGCATTAAAAGCTGAAATTATTTTTAAGCAAGCTGAATGTTACCGTCTATCTGGAAATACAAAGCGTGCTGAAAGTTATTATAAGCGTGCAATAAGAGCAAAATACCCTAATGTTCTTATTTACCTAATTTATGCTGATATGCTTAGATTAGATGGGGATTATTCTGCTGCAGAAGAACAATATAAGCAGTATTTAAAATTTAATCCTACTGATGTTAATGGAGAGTTAGGTTTAAAATCGTGTGAATATTCTGTTAAGTGGCTTGCTAAACCGACAAGGTATCAGGTTGAAATAATGCCTGTACTTAATTCAAGAAGTAGTGATTATAGTGTTGCTTTTGGTAAAGGTGATTATTCAGAGTTGTTTTTCACTTCATCTAGAGGTGGAGGTCTTTCTGATAAGATTGATGCTAGAACTGGTGAGAATTTTTCAGACATCTATTTTTCAAAGCTTAATAAAACAGGAAAATGGAGTGTTCCAGAATTATTACTAGAGCCTGTAAATACTGAAGGAAATGAAGGTTCTGTTTTTATTAACAAAAGAGGAACTATGATGTTCTTTACACAGTGTAAAGTTGAAAAAAAGAAGTCAGAAGGTTGTGGTATTTATGTTGCAAAGCGTAAAGGTAAAATTTGGGGAGAGCCAATGTTGTTACAGGTTAAACTAGATAGTAATGTTACTTTCGGTCATCCTGCAGTTAGTGATGACGAATCAATTGTTATATTTTCATCAGATATGTTAGGAGGGTATGGAGGTAAAGATTTATGGATGGTTACAAAAGAACAAAGAGGGAAGTGGAGTATTCCAGTAAATTTAGGACCAGCGATTAATACTCCAAATGATGAAATGTTTCCTTTTATACGTGATGATAAAACAATTTACTTTTCATCTAATGGACATGTAGGTATGGGAGGTTTAGATATTTTTAAATCAACTAAAGATGAATTAGGAGTTTTTTCATCTGTTGTAAATATGAAATCTCCAGTGAATTCATCAGCTGATGATTTTAGTATGATTATTCAGAGAGATGAAGAAAAAGGGTATTTAACTTCTAACAGAGATGGCGGGAAAGGCGGTGATGATATTTACCAATTTGAATTACCTGAATTAAAACTTTTTGCTAAAGGTGTTGTTACTGACTCTAAAACAGGAGCTATAATGACTAAAGTTAAAGTTCAGTTTATTGGTAATGATGGTACAAACAATGAGGTATTAACAGATAATACTGGTGTTTATCAATTTTCTTTAAAACCATTAACTTCTTATGAAATTATAGTAAATACTGAAGGATATTTAAATAGATCAGTTAATGAAACTACGGTTGGTGTTGAAAATAATAAAGTTTTTGTTATTGATTTCTTAGTTGATCCTGTCAAAAAAGAAGTTGTTCTTCCTAGAATTGAATATGACTTTAATAAATCTGATCTAAGAACACAATCAATTGCTGATTTAGATATTTTAGCAGAAACATTAAAAGATAATCTTAATGTTGTAGTTGAGTTGAAGTCACATACAGATTATATTGGTTCTGATGCTCAAAATGATAAACTTTCGCAACAGAGAGCTGATGTTTGTGTGGCTTACTTAATTAGTCAAGG
>CALSUJ010000003.1 GCA_943789505.1 uncultured Flavobacteriales bacterium
GAAGCCTTGAATTTGATCGGCATGTAGATCCATAGTCATGATACGGTCAACTCCTGCTGCAGAAAGTAAATTAGCTACTAATTTAGCTCCTATTGGTACTCTTGGTTTTCCTTTTTTATCCTGACGAGCATAGCCAAAATAAGGCATTACGGCAATAATATTTGCAGCAGAAGCTCTTTTTGCAGCATCAATCATTAACAATAATTCCATCAAATTATCAGATGGAGGTGTGGTAGATTGAATTAAAAATACATCTGCACCCCTTACTGTTTCGTCAAATGAAGGTTCGAACTCACCATCAGAAAATTCAATTATTGAGGATTTATTTAACTTAGCACCAAAGGCATTAGCAATTTTACCAGCTAAGGACTTAGTATTATTTCCTGCAAAAAATTTAATTGGTCTTTCCATTGATATACCTTATTAAAAAAGGGGTGCAAATATACACTTTAGGGCGTAAATAGACTAATGATTTTATTTTTTAGTTAAAAGGCATGAGATTTGCAGTAAACATCTATTTTTGCAGTCCACTTGCCCAGGTGGCGGAATTGGTAGACGCGTTGGTCTCAAACACCAATGAGGTAACTCGTGCCGGTTCGAGCCCGGCTCTGGGTACTAAAGCAGAAACGATAAGTTTCTGCTTTTTTTATTTTAAATAATTAGTTTTTTAATATTACTATAACTAAAAATTTAACTTTTTTTAGAATAAATTTTTACTTTAATTATTATACTTGATGAAACACTTACTACTCTATATGATGGAGAGGTTGAGGGTGAAGAAGAAGAAGAAGTTGAGGAAGATGTTGAAGAAATTGAAGATGAGGCTGATGTAGATGAGGAAGAAGTTGAGGAAGGAGTTGAGGAGGATGAGGAAGATGAAAGAAGTATTTGGGATGAAGGTGGAATAATTATAAATTATGGATATCGTTGGTAATCTAAAACATATAAAAAATTACATATATTCAACATAAATAAAAACTTCTTTTTATGTATCTTGCGTTTTTATTTTCCAGCAACAAATGACAAATATAAAACAAGAAAAATACGATAGAGCTTACCTAAGAATGGCACTAGAATGGGCTAAGCTCTCCCACTGCAAACGAAAACAAGTTGGAGCCTTAATCGTTAAAAATAGAATGATAATTTCTGACGGATACAATGGGACGCCAACAGGATTTAATAATTGCTGTGAAGATGAAAATGAAAAAACACAATGGTATGTTCTCCACGCAGAAGCCAATGCCATATTAAAAACTGCAAGCTCTACTCATGATTGTAGCGGAGCAACCCTATATCTAACCATGTCCCCTTGTAAAGAATGCAGTAAACTGGTACATCAAGCTGGTATAAAACGTCTTGTATTCATTAATAAATATAAAGATACATCAGGAATAGAATTCTTAAAAGAAGCAGAAGTGGATGTGGTGGAATTTGACAAGCAAAAATTATAATGAAGAAATTACAACCTCTTATTTACGCTCTGCTAATTTGCAGTGGAATACTTATAGGAAATATAGGCAACAACCCAACCGAAGCAAATGAGGAAGGGAAAATCAATGCCATTCTCAACCTAATTGACAGCCACTATGTAGACACGCTAAACACTAGCGATTTTGAAGATAAAACGATTAATGCTATACTTAATGAGCTTGACCCCCACTCCGCTTACATTCCGGTTAAAAAATACCAAGCTGTAGAAGAAGATATGCAAGGGAGTTTTAGTGGAATAGGTGTACAATTCAATATTATTGATGATAGTATAGTAGTCGTTTCAGCTATTTCAGGAGGTCCATCAGAAAAACTAGGGATACAGTCGGGTGACAGAATTATATCCGTAGAAAAAGAAGATGTTGCCAGTGTAGGAATAAAAAATGAAGGCGTAATAAAACTACTAAGAGGGGAAAAAGGCAGTATTGTAAACATAAACATAAAAAGAAGAGGGCAACTAGAGCTTATGCCCTTTGCTATAACCCGTGATGACATTCCATTATATAGTGTAGATGTTGGAATAATGCTTCAAGGAAATATCGGCTATGTAAAAATAAACCGATTTGCCGCTACTACATATCAAGAGATGATGGAGAAAGTAAATTCTCTACAACAAGAGGGAATGCAGAAACTGATCCTTGATTTAAGAGGAAACCCTGGAGGATACCTACACATAGCCAACCAAATGTGTGATGAATTCCTAAAAGATGGAGAGTTAATCGTATTTACTGAGGGTAGAAATAGACCTAAAGAAGAAACATTCGCCACTCGAAATGGGCAGCTAGAAAACATAAAGGTAATCGTGCTTATTGATGAAGGGTCAGCATCTGCATCCGAAATTGTATCGGGGGCCTTGCAAGATAACGATAGAGGAAAAATTATAGGAAGAAGATCGTTCGGGAAAGGCCTAGTGCAGGAACAAATACCTCTCCAAGATGGGTCAGTAATTCGTCTTACAACACAAAGATACTATACGCCATCTGGTAGATGCATACAAAAAGATTATGGAAAAAATGAAAAGGATTACTACTTAGAACAATACATACGAAAAGATACAACTAGCCAACTTTCCTGACAGCCTAATCTACACCACAAAAAACGGAAGGACAGTATATGGTGGTGGTGGAATTACACCCGATATAATTATAAAAAGAGACAGTGCGGTAAACTATTTACAAATCAATAGAATGATTAGTAAGGGCTGGTTAAATGAATTTTGCTTAAAACAAAGTGAACAGTTAAAAAAGAAAAATATCAAATTCCATACCCAAATTGATAAAGCCATTATTTACTCCCAATACAAAGAATTTGTAAACGAAAAAGATAAAAACTTTAAGCTGAAACTAGGAAGTACTGAATTGAAGTATTTCAGTAACCTATTAAAAGCAACTACCTGCCGCAACCTATGGGATAATGATATTTATTATTCTGTAATAAGCGAAGAGGATCAATTTATTCAAAGAGCCATTAATGAGATGCAAATGGATTAATTAAAAATATAATAACTTCTCATAATGTTCTTAGGGAAAAGAAATTTTAATTTCTAGATAATAAATTTTAAATCATTAACTAATTTAGCAAAAACATAATAACAGTAACATATGAATATTACAATTATTGGCTCAGGATACGTAGGACTAGTCTCAGGAAGTTGCTTTGCAGAAATGGGAAATCATGTTACTTGCGTAGATATTGATCCTATTAAAATAGAGAAGTTAAATAATGGAATAATCCCAATTTATGAGCCTGGATTAGAGGGAATGGTTTTAAAAAATGTAAAAAATAAAACCCTTTTTTTTACAACAAATCTAAATGAACCCCTTGAAAATTGTGATGTTGCTTTTATAGCAGTAGGAACCCCAATGGGTGAGGATGGTTCTGCAGATCTAAAATATGTATTATCTGTTGCCAAATCTATTGGTAAATCGATGCAAAAAAGATTAATCGTCGTTGACAAATCTACTGTACCCATTGGAACTGCAGATAAAGTAAAATTTACAATACAGAAAGAATTAGATTCTAGAGGGTCTAATTTAGAATTTGATGTTGTTTCTAATCCTGAATTTTTAAAAGAGGGCGCAGCAATCGCAGATTTTATGAAACCAGACAGAGTCGTAATTGGAGCAAATTCTGAAGTTGCATTTAAAATAATGAAACAATTATACTCTCCTTTTTTTAAAACTCATGACCGTATAATTACAATGGATATTCGCTCTGCAGAAATGACTAAGTATGCAGCTAATGCAATGTTGGCAACAAAAATATCCTTTATGAATGAAATTGCCAATATTTGTGAAAAAGTAGGTGCAGATGCCAACCAAGTTAGAATTGGAATTGGTTCCGACAAGCGTATTGGATACAATTTTATTTATCCAGGTGCGGGATATGGAGGGTCATGTTTTCCAAAAGATATAAAAGCCTTAACTAAAATAGCAAAAGAAAATGACTATAATGCTAAACTGATAACTGCAGTTGAAGAAGTAAATGATGCGCAAAAATTAGTGATTGCTCAAAAAATAGTTAAACGTTTTGGTGAAAATCTTAATGGATTTGTTTTTGGCATTTGGGGATTGGCATTTAAGCCAGACACTGATGATATGAGAGAAGCACCAGCTATTTATGTAATCAAAGAGTTAGTAAAGCGTGGAGCGCACATTAAAGCTTATGACCCTAAAGCTATTCCAGAAGCAAAAGATCAATACCTTAAAGATGTTAAGAACATAAGCTATGTAGATTCGAAGTATGATGCCTTAAAAGAATCTGACGCACTTGTTCTTTTAACTGAGTGGAAGGAGTTTAGATCTCCTGATTTCAGTAGAATAAAATTATTGTTAAAAAACCCAATTATATTTGATGGAAGAAATCAGTATAATACAAATGATTTAAAAGAAATTGGTATTAAATATTACCAAATAGGTAAGAAATAATGAATAGTTCTAGATAACTATTAATAAATTATAATAACGTATCAAGATTAAATTGGTTTTCTTATTTTTATTTATTGTTCTATTAGTTTTATAAAATATATTATTAATGATTTCCAAAACAACAAAAATTTATATCGCAGGTCATAAAGGTATGGTTGGCTCTGCTGTTATGAGAGCTTTAAAGCAGAAAGGATATACAAATTTATTAGGAAAAACTAGTACTGAGTTAGATTTAAGAAATCAACAAGCAGTTATAAATTATTATGCATCTGAAAAACCAGATGTGGTTATTGATGCAGCTGCAAAAGTTGGTGGAATACTCGCTAACAACGATTATCCGTACCAATTTTTAATGGAGAACATGCAAATTCAAAATAACTTAATTCATGGCGCATTAAATGCAGGAATAGAAAAATTTATTTTTTTGGGCAGCTCTTGTATTTATCCAAAATTTGCGCCACAACCCTCTAAAAGAAGAGTATCTACTTACAGGTTCCTTAGAGCCTACTAATGAATGGTATGCCCTTGCAAAAATAACAGGTGTAAAAGCATGTCAGGCGATTAGAAAACAATTTAATAAAGATTATGTAAGTTTAATGCCAACCAACTTGTATGGGTATTTTGATAATTTTGATTTAGAAACCTCTCATGTTTTGCCTGCAATGCTACGCAAATTTCATGAAGCAAAAGAAAATAATACTGCTGTAAAATTATGGGGAAGCGGAACACCAATGCGCGAATTTCTGTTTGTAGATGATATGGCTGAAGCAGTGGTTTTTGCTTTAGAAAATGAATTACCAGAATATTTATACAATATAGGGTCAGGTAAAGATATTACTATAAAAGAATTGGCAGAAACCATTCAACAAGTAACAGGACATCAACGGTGAAATTATTTGGGATACTGAAAAGCCAGATGGAACACCAAGGAAACTAATGGATGTATCTAAAATGGCAACATTAGGCTGGGAATATAGTACCGAATTAAAAGAAGGAATTGAAAAAACATATTCTTGGTTTTTGGAGAATATAGAGAACATAAAAGAAATTAAAATGTAGCTTATTCCCTTAGGGATATTTAATAGAAATAAAATAATATGAAAGTAGCGTTAATTACAGGAGTTACAGGACAAGATGGATCTTATTTAGCGGAACTATTGTTAGAGAAAGGATACATGGTGCACGGTATTAAAAGAAGATCTTCCATTTTTAATACTGCTAGAATTGATCATTTATATCAAGGCCCTCATCATCCGAATCGAAAGTTTAAATTACATCATGGAGATTTATCGGATTCAATGAATTTAACACGTATTATTCAAGAAATACAACCAGATGAAATTTACAATCTAGCAGCTATGTCTCATGTTGGTATTTCTTTTGACAGCCCTGAATATACGGCAGATATTAATGGATTAGGTACTTTACGAATTTTAGAAGCTGTAAGAATTTTAGGTTTAGAAAAGAAAACAAGAATATATCAGGCTTCAACTTCTGAACTTTATGGAGGAATGCCTGAGAATAAAAATGAACAAGGTTTTTATGATGAATCTTCTCCTTTTCACCCCCGTTCCCCATACGGAGTAGCTAAAATTTACGGTTTTTGGATAACTAAAAACTATCGTGAAGCCTATAATATGTTTGCTTGTAATGGTATTTTATTCAATCATGAAAGCCCTCGAAGAGGAGAAACTTTTGTAAGCAGAAAAATTACCCGAGCGGTATCAAAAATAGCATTGGGTTTAAAAGATAAATTCTATCTAGGAAATTTAGATGCTAAACGTGACTGGGGTCACGCCAAAGATTATGTAAAAGTGATGTGGATGATATTGCAAGCAGATAAGCCGCAAGATTGGGTGATTGCAACGGGAGTCACTACAACCGTAAGGGATTTTGTAAGTTTGGCTTTTTCAGAAGTTGGAATTGAATTAGAATTTAAAGGAGAAGGAGTTGATGAGAAAGCGTATGTTACTGCATGTAATCATAATGATTTTCAAAGTCAAAATAGGGAAAGAAGTTTTATCTGTAGATCCTACCTATTTCCGACCAACAGAAGTTGATTTATTAATTGGAGATTCTTCAAAAGCAAAAAATAAATTAGGTTGGGTACCTGAACATGACTTAGCCTCATTAGTAAAAGACATGATGAAAAGTGATGTCTTGTTAATGAAAAAAGATATTGATTTACTTAAAGCGGGTCATAAAATTTTAAAACAGTCTGAGTAATCGTTTAGCCTTTTTTGTTATCCAAATTATTACAGAAAAAATAAAAAAAATTGATAAAGGAATCCATTTCAGAAACTAAATAGGAAAATGAAAAGAATTAAAATTGCCGTTATCGGTCTTGGTTATGTTGGATTGCCTTTGGCTGTTGAATTTGCTAAAAAATATAAAGTTGTTGGCTTTGATGTTAATCCTGAACGCGTAGAAGAATTAAGAAAAGGAATAGATGGAACATTAGAAATAACAAATGAGCAGTTAAGTCCCGTTTTAGTAGAAAATGCAAAAGAATTATCTAATAATATTGGTTTGTTACCAAGTTCTAATGTAAAGGATATTGCATTAGCTAATGTTTATATCGTTACTGTTCCAACTCCAGTAGATGAACATAAAAAGCCTGATTTAAGTTATTTGATTTCTGCATCTAAGATGATAGCTACTGTTTTAAAAAAAGAGGATATAGTCATTTATGAATCTACCGTTTATCCTGGTTGTACGGAAGAGGATTGTGTGCCTGTCTTAGAAAAATACTCTGGACTTAAATTCAATAAAGATTTTTTCTGCGGTTATTCTCCTGAACGCATTAATCCCGGAGATAAAATAAATACTATTTCTACGATTAAAAAGGTAACTTCAGGCTCTACGCCAGAAATAGGTGAACAAATTAATAATTTATACAAATCCATAATTACAGCAGGCACTCATTTAGCTCCTTCAATAAAGGTTGCTGAAGCTTCTAAAGCTATTGAAAATGCACAAAGAGATGTAAATATATCTTTTGTAAATGAACTGGCCTTAATATTCGATCGCATGAATATTGACACCCATGATGTCTTGGCTGCCGCTAGTACTAAATGGAATTTCTTACCTTTCAAGCCTGGATTAGTGGGTGGTCATTGTATTTCTGTAGATCCTTATTACTTAGCACATAAAGCCGAATCCTTAGGCTATCACCCAGCAGTTATTCTTTCTGGAAGAAAGGTGAATGATGAAATGGGAATATTTGTGGCTACAAAAGTTATTAAAATAATGACTAGAAAAGGAATCCCCATTACAAATTCAAATATTTTAATTCTAGGAATTACCTTTAAAGAAAATTGTCCTGACATTAGGAATACAAAAGTAGTTGATATTTACAATGAACTTGTTTCTTATGGTGTTAAGGTAGATGTGAATGACCCTTGGGCAAATAAAAATGATGTGATGGATGAGTATGGAATCAAATTAACGGAAAGGCTAAATCTTGAGCAATATCAAGCTATTATTCTAACCGTTGCTCATAAAGAATACTCCATCTTAAGATTCATGAGTTAAATAGAGATAATGTTGTAGTATTTGACACAAAATCAGTATTTGATAAGACGTTAGTAGATTCTAGATTGTAATCAAAATCTATTAATTATATAACCACTTAATATTTATTTGAGTTTGTATCAATAATGTATCAATATTAAATTTAAGTTTTGGTTAGTTTGCATTCGTTAAAAATAAGTTAACAAGTGGATGTGAGTTAATTTTTAATTACTCTAGATAAAGTTTGTTTTTTTAGTTATATTTGTAAAATATGAAGTTGATTAAATGATAAGTGAAATTTCAAAAAATTGGTTTGTAATATATACTAAAGCCTAGGCAGGAATTAAAGGTATTGGAACGCTTAACCGATTTAGGAATAGAAGCTTATACTCCGACTAAAATTGAAGTTAGAAAATGGTCTGATCGCAAGAAAAAGGTGACCGTCTGTTTATTACCTTCAATGGTATTGGTTTGTTTAGAGGAAAAAGAAGTAAGTAAAGTATTTGAAGTTCCGGGAGTGAGAAGATATTTGTTTGTACATGGTGAGCGAGCTAGAGTCACGAATGATGAGGTTTTAGCAATGAAACATTATATAGAAAACACTTATCAGTTGTTAAATAAAAAAGACCATTTAGTGGGGAGTAAGATAAAAATACCTTCACTAAATCAAGAAGCGGAGATAATTTCTGTTAAAGGAAAGCGTTGTATAGCCCAATTAGAATTACTTGGAGCTACTGTATCATTTCAATTGAACTAATCAATTGAATTTTTTTTAATTAGTAAAAATTATTACTGTGGGTAGTAAGGGCGGAGCTGTAAGAAAACCGAAGGTTTTTGAATAAAATAGAAGAAAACAGACTACCGGCCCTAGTCGATAAAAAATAAAATTATGAAAGTAGGAATCACTTTTTCAACATTTGATCTTTTCCATGCTGGTCATGTAAAGATGCTGGAGGAAGCCAAAAGACAATGCGATTATTTAATCGTAGGCTTGCAGTTATACCCTTCGATAGATCGTCCAGAAAAAATGGGCCAACACAGTCGATTATTGAACGTTATATTCAACTCAAATGATGCAAGCATATAGATGAAATTGTTCCCTATGTGTATGAGAAAGATTTGGAAGACATTTTACGTTCTTTTAAACTAGATGTTAGAATCATTGGTGATGAGTACAAAGAAAAAAACTACACGGGTAGAGATTATTGTGAAGAAAAGGGTATAGATATCTATTACAATTCTAGAGATCACAGGTTCTCTTCGAGTGGACTTAGAAAACAAGTGAAAAAAGCAGAAGAAAATAAATAATATAAATTGAATAAAATATATAAAGCTCTTCAAGATCGAATTTTAGTTTTAGATGGAGCAATGGGCACCATGCTGCAAGCATATAAATTTAACGAAGAAGATTTTAGAGGAAAACGTTTTAAAGATTATCCAACTCCGCTTCAAGGGAATAACGATTTACTATCTATTACACAACCTGAAGCTATTAAAACTATTCATGGAAAATATTTTGAAGCAGGTGCAGATATTATAGAAACCAATACCTTTTCTGGCACTACCATTGCAATGGCAGATTATCAATTAGAAGATTTGGTATATGAACTCAATTACCAATCTGCAAAGATTGCTAAAGAAGTTGCTAATGAGTTTACAGTAAAAGAACCCCACAAACCAAGGTTTGTAGCGGGTTCAATTGGGCCAACAAATAGAACTGCAAGTATGTCTCCAGATGTAAATGATCCGGGTTACAGAGCCGTTACTTTTAACGATTTAAGAATTGCATACAAACAACAAGTTGAAGCTTTAATAGATGGCGGTGTAGATTTACTATTAGTAGAAACTGTTTTTGATACTCTAAATGCCAAAGCAGCTTTATTTGCAATCGAAGAAGTTAAAGACGAAAGAAATATTGAGATTCCAATTATGTTAAGTGGTACAATTACAGATGCATCAGGCAGAACATTATCGGGTCAAACGGCAGAAGCATTTTTAATATCTGTTTCTCACATTCCGTTGTTATCGATAGGATTTAACTGTGCTCTAGGGGCTAATTTATTACAGCCCCATTTAGAAGCAATTGCTAACAAAACAGACTTTGCAATCTCTGCGCATCCAAACGCAGGTTTGCCGAATGCTTTTGGAGAGTATGATGAAACACCTGAGGAAATGGGCGAACAGATTGAAGAGTATTTAAAGAAAGATTTGATAAATATTATTGGGGGTTGCTGTGGTACGTCTCCAGAACATATTAGAGTAATAGCGGGTATTGCTAGTAAATATAAGCCAAGAAACTGCTAACTAATGAAAATAAAACAAACAAAATACATGCATTTGTCAGGCTTGGAGCCGCTAGTTCTGAATGAAAATAGCAATTTCGTCAATGTTGGAGAGCGTACAAATGTTTCAGGTTCAAGAAAGTTTTTACGCTTAATTAAAGAAGAAAGATTCGATGAAGCTTTAGACGTTGCAAGACATCAAGTAGATGGTGGCGCACAAATTATTGATATTAATTTTGACGACGGTTTAATTGACGGAAAAGAAGCGATGGTTCGTTTTTTAAATTTAATTGCTGCAGAGCCAGATATTTGTAGAGTGCCCATTATGATAGATAGTTCTAAATGGGAAATTATAGAAGCAGGATTGCAGGTTGTTCAAGGAAAATCTATTGTAAACTCTATATCTTTAAAGGAGGGTGAAGAGAAGTTTATATGGGAAGCAAAACAAATAAAAAGATATGGAGCAGCAGTAATTATTATGGCCTTTGATGAAACTGGGCAAGCAGATAATTATGAACGAAGGATAGAAATAGCGAAACGCTCGTATAATATATTAGTAGACATTGTCCATTTTCCTTCCGAAGATATCATTTTCGATTTAAATATATTTCCTGTAGCTACAGGAATGAGCGTGCACAAACGAAATGCGATCGATTTTATAGAAGCAACACGTTGGGTAAGACAAAATTTACCAAATGTTTCTGTAAGTGGAGGTGTAAGTAATGTGTCGTTTTCTTTTAGAGGAAATGATGGTGTTCGTGAAGCAATGCACTCTGTGTTCTTGTATCATGCAATTAAGGCAGGTATGAATATGGGAATTGTAAACCCTGCTTTGTTGGAGATTTATGATAATATTCCAAAGGATTTATTAGAACGTGTAGAAGATATTATTTTAGATAGAAGGGAAGATGCTACAGAACGTTTATTAGACTTCGCCGAAACGGTAAAAGGCTCTAAAGTAGAAAAAGGGTTGGATTTATCTTGGCGAGAAAATCCTATTCAAGATAGAATTACACATGCACTGGTAAAAGGAATTGATGCTTTTATTATTGAAGATGTAGAAATTGCAAGACAAGAGTCTGATAAGCCAATTGAAGTAATTGAAGGGCATTTAATGATTGGAATGAATGTAGTAGGAGATTTATTTGGCGCAGGTAAAATGTTTTTACCACAAGTAGTAAAATCTGCTCGTGTAATGAAGAAGGCAGTTGGGTATTTGAATCCGTTTATTGAGAAAGATAAAAGTGAAGAACAAAAGGCATTAGGTAAAATTTTAATGGCAACAGTAAAAGGAGATGTCCATGATATTGGTAAAAATATTGTGAGCGTTGTTTTGGGCTGTAATAATTATGAGATTGTAGATTTAGGAGTCATGGTTGCACCAGAAAAAATTATTGAAGCTGCTAAAAAAGAAAATGTAGATATAATTGGTTTAAGCGGACTGATAACACCTTCGTTAGATGAAATGGTATATTTGGCTAAAGAAATGGAACGTCAAAATTTTGAAATTCCCTTATTAATTGGAGGCGCTACTACCTCAAAAGCACACACTGCTATTAAGATAGATACCCAATATACAAATGCAGTAGTGCACGTAAATGACGCTTCGAGAGCGGTTACGGTTGTTGCAGATTTATTGAATCCAAAAACAAGCCATTTATATATAGCAAAGCTGAAAAAGGACTATGACGAATTTAGAATTAAGTTTTTAAAACGAGGGAAAGCAAAATCATATGTTTCAATAAAAGAAGCACGCAAAAGAAAATATAAAATTAATTGGCAAACTTCAGAAATTATAAAACCAAAAGAATTAGGTGTTCAAGTTCTACAACAGTTAAGCCTAAAAGAATTGCTTCCGTTTATAGATTGGAGTCCATTTTTTAGAAGTTGGGATTTGCGTGGAAAGTTTCCTGATATCCTAACAGACAAAGTAGTTGGAGAGCAAGCAACAATTATATATGCTGAAGCACAAGCAATGATTAAAGAAATTATTGCAAAGCAATTATTAAAACCAAAAGCAATTTTTGGATTGTTTGAAGCGAATACTATTAATGAAGATGATATTTCTATTCAGAAAAAAGGAAAAGAAATTGCTATTTTTAGAACCTTGCGTCAGCAATTAAAAAAACAAGAAGGAGCTCCCAATATTGCATTAGCAGATTTTATTGCACCAAAAGAAACGAATAAAACTGATTACATGGGTGCTTTTTGTGTCGCTATTTTTGGAGCACAAGAATTAGCCGAAAGCTATAAAGAAAAAGAAGACGATTACAATGCAATTATGGCACAAGCAATTGCCGATCGTTTTGCAGAAGCTTTGGCAGAATATTTGCACAAACAAATTAGGACGAAGCATTGGTCTTATGACGGAGATGAGGGCTTGACAAATGACGATTTAATTAAAGAAAGCTATAAAGGAATTCGGCCTGCGCCAGGATACCCTGCATGTCCGGATCATTTAGAAAAAGAAACCATTTGGGAAGTCTTAAAAGTTGAAGAAAATATAGGGGTTACTCTTACAGAGAGTTTAGCCATGTGGCCAGCAGCAGCAATTTCTGGATATTATTTCGCAAATAAAGAAGCGAAATATTTTGGTTTAGGAAAAATTACAGACGATCAGGTAACCGATTTTGCGACAAGAAAAGGAATTTCAAAAGAGAAAGCTGAAAAATGGTTGAATCCAAGATTAATATGAAGATAACAGAACACATAAAAAAGGCAAATAATAAAACATTATTTTCTTTTGAAATTATTCCACCAAAAAAAGGAAATAACATCCAAGAATTATATAATAATATAGATTCTTTAATGGAATTTAAACCTCCATTTATAGACGTTACGACTTCTAGAGAAGAGTTTGTGTACATTAATAAGGATAATGGTTTGTTAGATCGAAAAACAACCCGAACGCGCCCAGGCACGTTGGGTATTTGTGCAGCTATTAAGCATAAATATGATGTAGACACGGTGCCACATGTGTTGTGTGGTGGTTTTACAAAAGAAGAAACGGAATACTTATTGGTAGATTGTGATTATTTGGGAATTCAAAATGTCATGGCTTTAAGAGGAGACGCCATGAGTCATCAAAAGTATTTTGAAGCAACAAAAGGTGGGCATCAATTCGCTAAAGATTTAGTTTATCAGATTAATGATTTAAATTCAGGCAAATATTTACATGATGTTATTGAAACAAATTATAAATCTGATTTTTGTATTGGGGTAGCCGGATATCCAGAAAAACACTTAGAGTCACCTTCTCTGCAAACAGATTTAATGCATCTTAAAGATAAAGTAGATGCAGGTGCAGATTATGTGGTTACACAAATGTTTTTTGATAATCAAAAATATTTTACGTTTGTTAAAGCTGCAAAAGAGGCAGGGATACATGTGCCTATCATACCAGGGATTAAACCTATTGCTGTAAAACGTCACTTACAATTATTGCCTCAAGTATTTAGGATAGATTTACCAGAATCACTAGTTTCTGCAGTAGAAAGTTGTAAAACAAATAAAGATGTTCGCCAAGTAGGAGTTGAATGGGCAATTCAACAATCTAAAGAGTTGTTAGCAGCAGGTGTTCCTGTTTTACATTATTACTCAATGGGCAAATCAGACAATATAGAAAAAATAGCCTCAGCTATATTTTAGTATAATAAATAATAAATAAAATGAGTTACCTATTTACCTCAGAAAGTGTTTCAGAAGGACACCCAGACAAGGTTGCAGATCAGATTTCTGATGCCTTAATTGATAATTTTTTAGCGTTTGATCCCACATCAAAGGTTGCTTGCGAGACACTAGTTACAACTGGTCAAGTAATGTTAGCGGGAGAAGTGAAATCTAAAACCTATTTAGATGTTCAACAAATTGCTAGAGACATAATTAATAAAATTGGATATACAAAAAGTGAGTATATGTTCGATGGTAATTCTTGTGGAGTTTTGTCTGCAATTCACGAACAATCACCAGATATTAATCAAGGAGTAGTTAGAATTAATCCTGAGGATCAAGGAGCCGGAGATCAGGGAATGATGTTTGGTTATGCAACTGACGAAACAGAAAATTATATGCCATTAGCTCTAGAGTTGTCACATAGGTTGTTAATCGAATTAGCGGCATTACGACGGGAAAATAAAGACATTAGCTATTTAAGACCAGATTCAAAATCGCAAGTTACCATAGAATATTCAGATGATAATGTACCACAAAGAATTGATGCAATTGTGATTTCTACGCAGCATGATGATTTTGATAAATCTCATTCTCTAATGCTAGCTAAAATAAAAAAAGATGTTATTGAATTTTTAATACCCAGAGTAGTTGCAAAATTGCCTGTTAATCTTCAAAAACTATTTACTGACAATATCACATTTCATATAAATCCAACAGGTGTCTTTGTAATCGGTGGCCCTCATGGAGATACGGGGCTAACAGGCCGTAAAATTATTGTAGACACCTATGGTGGTAAAGGTGCCCACGGAGGTGGTGCTTTTTCTGGCAAGGATCCTTCTAAAGTTGATAGATCTGGAGCCTATGCAACTAGGCATATTGCTAAAAATCTAGTTGCAGCAGGCTTGTGTAAAGAAGTTTTAGTACAGGTTTCTTATGCAATCGGTGTTGCAAAACCAACGAGTATTAATGTTGAAACGTATGGAACTTCAACGGTCGCTTTAACCGACGCAGAAATCAGTAAAAAAGTAGAAGCTATTTTTGATATGCGTCCATATTTTATTGAAAAGCGTTTAAAATTAAGAGCTCCTATTTATTCTGAAACAGCTGCTTATGGCCATATGGGAAGAACACCAGAAATTAAAACAGTTACTTTTACTAACCCAATGGGAGAAGCAGTTTCTCATGAAGTAGAAACATTTACCTGGGAGAAATTAGATTACGTAGAGAAAATAAAAAATAAATTTAATATATAATTATTATGAGTAAAAACACAACATTTATCCCTTTCAAAGTGAAAGATATATCTCTTGCAGGCTGGGGAAGAAACGAAATGGATTTGGCAGAAGCAGAAATGCCAGGTTTAATGAGTTTAAGAGAAGAGTATGGAGATAGCCAACCTTTAAAAGGTGCAAGAATTGCAGGTTGTTTACATATGACAATTCAAACGGCAATTTTAATTGAAACATTACAAGCTTTAGGTGCAGAAGTTACTTGGAGTTCTTGTAATATTTTCTCTACACAAGATCAAGCTGCTGCTGCAATTGCTGCAACAGGAACCTCTGTATATGCTTGGAAAGGGATGAACGAAGAAGAATTTGATTGGTGTATTGAACAAACCTTATTTTTTGGTGAAGATAAAAAGCCATTAAATATGATTTTAGATGATGGTGGAGATTTAACCAATATGGTTTTAGATCGTTATCCCAGAATTAGCTGCAGGAATTAACGGTTTATCAGAAGAAACTACAACTGGAGTTCATAGATTATATGAGCGTGTAAAAAACGGAACATTACCAATGCCAGCAATTAATGTTAACGATTCTGTTACAAAATCTAAATTTGATAATAAATATGGATGTAAAGAATCTGCAGTAGATGCAATTCGTAGAGCAACAGATATTATGTTAGCAGGAAAACGTGTTACGGTTTGTGGTTATGGTGATGTTGGTAAAGGAACAGCAGCTTCTTTTAAAGGTGCAGGTTCTATTGTTACCGTTACAGAAATAGATCCTATTTGTGCATTACAAGCTGCAATGGATGGTTTTGAAGTGAAGAATTTAGAAACTGTTGTTGCAAACTCTGATATTATTATTACTACTACAGGAAACAAAGACATTGTTCGAAGAAGAACACTTTGAAGCAATGAAAGACAAAGTAATTGTTGCCAATATTGGACATTTTGATAATGAAATCGATGTCCCTTATTTAAATGCTAACTAGTGAAAAAATAGAAATTAAACCACAGGTAGATAAGTACAATATCAATGGAAAAGATATTATTTTATTAGCAGAAGGGCGTTTGGTAAATTTAGGTTGTGCAACGGGTCATCCAAGTTTTGTAATGTCGAATTCATTTACCAACCAAACGTTGGCACAAATGGAACTTTGGAATAATGCAAAAGCTTACGAAAACGAAGTGTATATGTTACCAAAGCATTTAGATGAAAAAGTAGCTTTTTTACATTTAGCAAAAATTGGTGTTGAATTAACTGAATTGCGTAAAGACCAAGCAGATTATATTGGTGTTACTCAAGAAGGGTCCATATAAACCAGAACACTACAGATACTAAATTGTTTTTGATTTAATTTATAAAAATGACAATTAGATACTAGATATTATGATTTATTAATAAAGTATTGTATTTGAAAATTACATCTGTATATTTGGATATCATTTCTAGTAACAACAGCAAAACTGTAAAAAAATATAAAACATAAAATTAATATCTACCGGCCCTAGTCGATAAAAAATAAAGAATTATAATGAATATTGAGTTAACTAATAAAAAAATTCTTGTCACTGGTGGAGCCGGTTTTATCGGATCAAATTTATGTGAGGCTCTACTTGAAAAAGGAAACAAAGTAATTTGTCTAGATAATTTTGCTACCGGTAAAAGAGAGAATTTAGAACAGCTTTTAAAAGACACTAATTTCACCCTAATCGAAGGAGATATCAGAAAAATAGAGGATTGTTTAAAAGCTACTAAGGATATAGATTATGTTTTACATCAAGCAGCATTAGGTTCAGTTCCAAGATCCATTAAAGATCCAATCACTTCAAATGATGTAAATGTTAGTGGGTTTTTAAATATGTTAGTAGCAGCTAGAGATAATGGAGTGAAAAGATTTGTTTATGCAGCAAGCTCCTCTACTTATGGAGATTCAGAGTCAATGCCTAAAGTTGAAGATATAATCGGAAAACCATTATCGCCATATGCCATCACTAAATATGTAAACGAGTTATATGCTGATATTTTTTCAAAAACCTATGGTCTTAGAAACTATTGGACTTACGATACTTTAATGTTTTTGGTAGAAAGCAAGATCCAAACGGTGCCTATGCTGCAGTGATTCCAAAATTTGTAAGTCAATTAATGAAAGGAGAATCTCCTGTCATTAATGGTGATGGAAATTACTCAAGAGACTTTCACATACATAGATAATGTAATACAAGCAAATTTATTAAGCTTGGTCACAACCAATGAAAAAGCGATTAATACAGTTTACAATGTTGCTTATGGTGATCGTAATACGTTGAATGATTTAATGGGATACTTAAAAGAGTATTTATCCGAATTTGATTCTAAAATTTCAAATATAGAGGTTGTTTATGGTCCTAATAGAGCAGGAGATATTCCACATTCTCATGCGAGTGTTAACAAGGCAAAAGAACTATTGAATTATAATCCCCAGTTTTCTTTACAAAAGGGTTTAAAAGAAGCTGTTAAATGGTATTGGAAAAATTTATAAAATGAAAAAAGATAAAATAGCTATTATTGGACTTGGTTATGTTGGCTTACCTTTAGCAAGATTGTTTGCTACAAAATTTCCTGTTGTTGGTTTTGATATTAACTCTGGAAGAATATCAGAACTAATGTCTGGTTTAGATTCAACGTTAGAAGTTGATAATGAAACTTTGAAATCTGTTTTAGTAGATGATGTTTCAGAATCTAATGGCTTATATTGCACGAATCAACTAGAGAAAATTAAAGATTGTAATTATTATATTATAACCGTTCCAACTCCAGTTGATAAAAATAATAGACCTGTTTTAACTCCACTTAATAAAAGCGAGTGAGACTGTTGGTGCTGTTTTAAAAAAGGGAGATATCGTAATTTATGAATCAACGGTGTATCCGGGGGCAACAGAAGAAGATTGTGTTCCTGTTTTAGAGAAAGTTTCTGGATTAATATTTAATAAAGATTTTTATGCAGGTTATTCTCCAGAAAGAATTAACCCAGGAGATAAAGAGCATACTGTAGAAAAAATTTTAAAGGTCACTTCAGGTTCAACACCAGAAATAGGGTTAAAAGTAGATAATTTGTATAAATCTGTCATTACAGCAGGTACGCACTTAGCACCGACCATTAAAGTTGCAGAGGCTGCAAAAGTGATTGAAAATTCTCAGAGAGATATAAATATTGCATTTGTAAATGAATTGGCTAAGATTTTTAATTTGATGGATATCAATACCCATGATGTTCTAGAAGCAGCTGGAACAAAATGGAACTTCTTGCCATTTAAACCAGGATTGGTTGGCGGACATTGTATCGGTGTAGATCCTTATTATTTAGCGCAGAAAGCACAGGAATATGGCTATAATCCAGAAATCATTTTGGCAGGACGTAGAATGAATGATAGTATGGGAGGATATGTAGCCTCTGAGGTGATTAAAACCATGATTCAGAAAGATATCAAGATTAAAGATGCTGAAATTCTAATTTTAGGTATTACTTTCAAGGAGAATTGTCCAGATGTTCGCAATACAAAAGCAGTAGATGTAATTACTGCATTAAAACAATATGGAGTTCAATATTACAATTTATGATCCTTGGGCAAATGAAGATGAAGTTATACATGAATATGGTTTAGTTTCTGTAAAAGAATTGCCAAAAGACAAGTTTGATGCTATTGTTTTAACTGTTGCTCATAATGAATTTAAAAATATTGATTTATCAATGTTTAAAAAAGAAAATGCAATAATCTATGATGTAAAAAATGTTTTACCATTAAATTTTAAAAATAAAACACTATAATTAAAAAATATTGTTCTCTTATCTCATGTAAGTTAAAGAGGGTTAAAGCATTTAAATGCTATTAACAAAAATCTCTTGATGTATTTGAAATAATTATTTCTTAATGCAATTTTTTCTAATGCTGGGTTTTAATCAATACATTCAAATAATACGTTTAAAAATACAACTTTCTTTGTTATTTGCTGCATAATCCCATTGTAAAATACAGTTTTAAAGCGTACTCTACACACAAATTATTTAAATATATCTCTTATGTTATGACGAAAAAAAGTAGGGTAATATTAATTCAACAAATATGAAATCATTTAGTTATAAAAATAAAAATTACTCTTTTAAAGATTTGATTCTTATTTTTTTAAGCAAATACCTAGGCACACAGTTTGGGAAGATGCACTATCTGCGTTTAAATATAGATATTGAGAGAACAAAGAGCGTGATGTCAGACTTTAATCTACAAGTTAAAGAACTCTGTTATGAAGACTTCTTACTTGGAGATAAAAATATTTTTAAAGGTAAGAAGCTTGAGCTGATAAAGAATCGAATCATAGAAGACGGTTATAAAGCATATGGGATCATAGAAAATGGGAAATTAATATATTCAACTTGGTTTTCAACCAAGAATTTAAGTCTTACAATTCAAACCAAGACAATTCCTTTGCTTCTAAACGAAGGAATACTTGAAGACTCTTATACCCATCCAATTGCCAGAAACAGACAACTGCACTCACAAATGAATATTTTCCGTATAATGAAATTATCTGAATTGGGAAAAAATAGGATTTTGGCATTGGTACTGGATGGAAATATGGCTGCATTTAAGGTTCAATTTAAGAGTGGTTTTGAAGCCTTAGGCACTTTCTATTGCGGCAGATTTTTAGGATTCAACTTTCATACGTTAAAAAAGTCAAAGTATGATAATAAATAAATTAAGATACAGTCAGAATTGGAATATTGGCTTTTCTGATATTACCCCAGAAGATTTTATTGAAAATAAAGAAATTGGAGCTATTCAATGGATGAAACATCCTTATCATGATAGGTTCTTTGCTGATCCTTTTATTTTAAAAGTTACAGATGATGATATCATTGTATTTGCAGAAGAATGTTTATTTGAAAACCCAAAAGGGTACATTGTTGAATTAATAGTTGATAGGAAAACTAAAAAACTTAAAAAAAGATTTTTACTTCTTCAGACTGATACTCACTTATCTTATCCAGCTATACTTTTTAGTGAAGATAATGTATATGTTTACCCTGAAAATGGAAAAGCAGGATTACTTAATTTATACACTTATGATGATGAAAATCATAAATTGATAAATCCTGTACCTATATTGGATAAAGCTGTTGCTGACGCAACAATAGTTGAATCAGATAAAAAGTTTTTTTTGGTTGCTACAAAATACCCAGAAACGCATGAAAAAGCATTTTTGTATGTTGCAAATACTCTCAACGGTCTTTATAGTCAAAATAATGACGTTCCTTTTAGTATTAATAAGAAATTCTCGAGATCTGCAGGTAATTTCTTTACTGCAAATGGAATCTTGTACAGACCAGCACAAGATTGTGTCGAACGCTATGGCGCCGGATTATCTATTATGAAAGTATCTTCACTTAAGGGCGCGTCATTAAAAGAAAAATATGAGTTCGGTATATATCCTCGATCCTTTCGATATAATATGGGAGTGCATACAATAAATTTTAGCGAAGGATGCTGTGTCATTGATGGGTATGGATATTTACATCCTCTGATTGGCAGAATATATTACTCTAAATTGCTTACTTCAATTAAAACTAAAATCAAGAAAATCATAAGAAATGATTGAATATTATATTGTCTTTTTCTTAGCATTATTGGCGCAATTATATCCTGTTAAAAGCAACTATCATTATAAGAAGCGACTCTTTTTTACTTTCTTTCCTTTATTCATATTTGGTGCTTTGAGAGTAGATTTCGGTAATGATTATTCAAAATATAAGTATTACTTTGAATCAATTAATGGTTTTGAAAACTTAGCATCTGTAGATCAGCATATGGAAATAGGTTATGCCTGGCTGAATTTCTTTATGCCTAACTTTCGCACATTATTGATCTTAACATCTTTATTAATGTGTAGTGCATATGCAACATTGTTCTATAAAATGGTAAAGCCCAATTACCTCTGGTTTGCAGTCTTTCTACTATTTTTAAGTGGAGATAAAACTATTTTCTTTCAACTTAGCTCTATGAGAAATGGAATAGTTATTTCATTGTTAATATTAAGCTTAGGGCTTATTCAAAATAGAAAGATTTTCCCTTTCGCAATAATTACCTTAATTTCATATTTCATTCATACTAGTGCTCTACTCTTTTTTCCTCTTGCATATATCATTGGTTCAAATAAAGAATTCACACGTAAAGATGCATTAATATGGATCATAATAATATTTCAGGCGTTAACTTTGTCTATTTTTTCCTTCCTTGACAAAGCCTCATTATTTATTGCAACCTATTTTGAAAGATATGTTTCTGTAATTGGGTATATGAAGGAAGCTGCTTTAAATTCAAGTGACAGCATTATAGCTATTGTCAGTTCGCTATTTTTATTGATAACAACATTCTATTATTCTTTAACGACTCGACTTAATCCTATAGAAAATACTATTCTTAAAATATCACTATTATTTTTAATTTCATACCTGTTAGGCGCCTTAAGTGCAAGGGCGTCACAGTACTATATTATTTTTTTCATTATTTCGGCAATATCTATATTTACAAAATGGAAATATAAATTATTGAGAGATGGTTATATAGTTATTACAACACTCTTCTTAGGATACGGATTCTTTGTAGTATGGATGGGCTCACAATGGTTTGCGTATAAAGACTATCATTCATTACTGGGAAAATATTTACTTAATTTAGATTAATATAGTGTCAGTTTCAATTTATAAAAATCAGCTTATTGCGAAAAATACCGCATTTCTTTATATACGGATGTTAATGACAATGTTAGTATCTCTATACACCTCGCGGATTGTTCTTGATACTCTGGGGGTTGAAGATTTTGGGATTTATAATGTAGTAGGTATTTTGTTACCATGTTTGCTTTAATAAACAGTTCTATGGCATCAGCAACCCAACGATTTTTATCTTTCAAAATAGGTAAAAAAGATCTTACCCTGTTGGCTAGAGTTTTTAGCATGAGTATTAATAGTATTCCAAACATTATTACCACCTAAATAGTTTTGTTAATTATAGTCTAAAGATTATGTCATCTCATAAAACAAATAAAATCGTTAAGAATACGGTAATTTTATACGTTAGAATGTTCTTTACTATGCTTGTGAGTCTCTATACCACGCGAGTTGTGTTGACCACTTTAGGTATAGAAGATTATGGTATATATAATATTATCGGCGGTATAATTATTATGTTTTCTTTTATAAATAATGCCATGACCATAGCTACACAACGTTTTTTGGCATATGAATTAGGATTGCAAGATTTTGAAAAACTAAAAAAAACCTTTAGCATGAGTATGACAGCTCATATAAGCATAGCATTATTAATAATTATATTATCAGAAACGGTTGGGTTGTGGTTTGTTAATAATCAGTTAAATATCCCTGGAAATAGGATGTATGCTGCAAATTGGGTTTACCAGTTCACAATATTAACTTTCACCTTAAATGTATTACAAGTTCCTTATAATGCTTCGGTAATAGCTCATGAAAAGATGACGTTTTACGCATATCTTAGTGTGATAGAAGTAAGCCTTAAACTTATTATTGTATTTCTCTTGCAATATGGAGGATTTGATATATTAATATTTTATTCAATTTTAGTTTCGTGCGTTTCTATTATTATACTCCTTACATATAAGACCTATTGTACAAAAAAATTTGAATCATGTAATTATCATTTCTTTTGGGATTCTGAAATGTATAAAAAATTATTGAGTTTCTTAAGTTGGAGTCTTTTGGGGAATGTGTCCTTAATATCTGCATATCAAGGGGTTAATATTATGCTAAACATATTTATTGGAGTTACAATAAATGCGGCCATGGGCATTGCAAATCAAGTAACTGCAGCCCTAAATGGTTTTGTAGGTAATTTTCAAACTGCATTCAAACCTCAAATAATTAAATCATTTGCATCTGGCGATCACGAATACTTAATGAAATTAATATTTAGTACTTCTAAAATATCTTTTTTTTTATTGTTTATTTTGGCAGCACCAATTATTTTTAATATAGATATCATTTTAGATTTATGGTTAAAAAATGTTCCAGAGTACGCAATTGAATTTTGCAGATGGATAATTATCTGTTCATTAATAGAAGTGTTAGCCGGACCTTTAAATATGACAATTCAAGCAATTGGAAAAATAAAAGTATATCAAATTGTTATTAGTATTATTATTATTATTAATGTACCATTAGCATATTTAGTATTAAAACTAGGTTATGACCCTGAAAATATATTAGTTGTAAGGGTGTTTGTTAGTTCATTAGCACTGTTTGCAAGGATACTGTTTCTTAAAAAATTATTTAACTTCTCTGTAAAATCATATATTAATAATGTTATTATCAGAGTTCTCCTAGTTGTAATTTTTTCATTACCAATATCCATAACGGCAAATCATATTGTGAGCGATTGGTATAAAATAATTACAACTACGATAATCTTTTTAATGACCGTTGGGGGTAGTATATATTTTATAGGATTATCAATGTCCGAAAAAAAAATATTGAAAAGATTATTTTCCAATTTTATAAAACCCAGCTAAGTTATTAACATTCTATGATTGGCTAGAAATACATGAGTTCTTGTCACATTAATGAATGATAATAAAATACTATGTGAATGAAATGAAAGCAATAAGAAAAGGTTTGCTTTTCTGCAGATGCCTTATTACTCTTGGTACAGAGTAACACAGCACTTTAACAGTTTAATATTAATCAATAAGCATTTAAAACTAAAAATTAAAACTTTATTTTATGAAAAAAGAGCATTCAACAATGAAAACAGGAGTAATGATACGAAAAACTGATAGTGGATATATCAATATTGGTGACTATATCCAAAGTATAGCAGCACGACAATTTTTTACTAACAATTCTCCAATTTACTTAGATAGAGAAAGATTAAATAGCTATACTGGAGAAAAAGTTAAATTAATAATGAATGGCTGGTTCTTGTTCAAACCAGAAAATTGGCCTCCTTCTGAATGTATTGATCCTTTATTTGTCTCTTTTCATATCAATGAAATAGCAAAAGAAAAATTACTTTCAGATGAAAGTATTGAGTATTTTAAACAGCACGAACCAATAGGATGCAGAGATATGAATACAAAAAACATGCTTATCGATCGTGGTGTGTCTGCATATTTTTCCGGGTGTTTAACTCTATCTTTAGGGGAATCTTATTCTTCATCAATAAAAAACAATAAAATATATTTTGTTGACCCATTTTTACCAAATGAAAAAAAAATAATACCAATATTAAAAGCTATATTTTTTCTTTTTAAACGCTTTAATCTCATTAAAATATTGTGTGATAAATTATTTAAATCTATAACATTTAAGAAATTAATTAGAGCATCTATGTTTTATTTTGTTTACAGCCAGAGGTTTGAGGATGAAGTTTTATTGAATTCAGAATATATTGTCCACATTATTAAGGAACCGGGATCAGAGAATGAAAAATTTGAATATGCTGAGCAATTGATAAAACTGTATTCAAATGCTTTTTTGGTTGTTACGTCTAGAATTCATTGTGCTTTACCCTGCTTAGCAATGAACACTCCTGTAATTTATATTGATAATGTAAATCAATCTAAAGTAAGCTCTTGTAGGTTGGATGGAATTCTCGATTTATTTAATGTTATATCTTATAAGGATTCTAAACTTTTACCTCAATTTAGCATTGGAACAGATAAGTTAAATATTAAATCAGTAGTAACGAATAAGAACAATTACCGCCCAATAAAGCAGAATTTATTGGACGTTTGTTATAAGTTTGCTTCAAAAAGCTAGATTTTAATGCTTAAAATAAACACAGATAACTTGCTGAAAAATTGCACGATAAATGGATTAATTACCATAGCTTCAATGTATATTATTTTGTGAATAACGTTGTTGATCATTATATAGCTTTCATATGAAAAATAGAGTAGTTGTTATTGGAGATAACCATCAAAATCCACTGGGCGTTATTGAGGCGTTTGGCCGCAAGGGAATCAAAGCATATGCTATCATATTGTCAAAACTATCCAAGAGTTTTGTTTTGGAAAGCAAATATGTAGCACAAGGATGGATTTGCCCAACGGATGAATCAGCAATAGAATACTTGCTACAAAATTTTACAGATTCCGAAAACAAGACTGTGGCATTTGCTTGTAGTGACGATGCAGCAAGTTTGCTTGATCGAAACTATAATAAACTAAAAAATTATTTCTATCTACCCGGCATCCCTAGGCAAGGTCTTTTAACTTCGTGGATGGATAAGGTAAAAATGAATAATGCAGCAAAAAAACTTGGCTTGAGTATTCCTAAAACCTGGAATATTAAGGACGGTGAAAAGGCGAAAGAAATAGTGTATCCGTGTCTAACAAAACCCAATATTAGTGCGGGCCATGGAAAGGTAGATTTTCGTATATGCTATTCAGAAGATGAACTTAACAAATTCCTGAAAAACAAGAAGTATTTTCCGGAAATTCAAGTCCAAAAGTTTGTTGAAAAACAATTCGAATTTCAATTTGTAGGATGCTCACTTAATGGAGGAGAAGAGATCATAATTCCTGGTAGAACTCATATAAAAGATACTTTTGATTTCAATAATTTAGTTTTTTTGAAATATTGCCCATTGGAATCATCTTTTGACAATCTGTTAGTGAAATGTCTTGAATTTGTAAGGGTTACGGGATACTCTGGACTTTTTAGTATAGAATTTCTAAAAGGGAATGATGGCGTTGACTATTTCTTGGAAATGAATTTTAGAAATGATGGTAATGCAATATGCGTTACTAATGCTGGTACCAACTTGCCTTACATTTGGTACCTGCATGTAACAGGAGGCGATTACAATAAAGAAATTAAATCATCTTATGTTAATGAAGTTTATTCTACTCCGGAAGATTCTTATTTCCTTCAAATGGTTGACGGGAAAGTATCTTTTAAGGAATGGAGGAGAAATATGCGTAAGGTAACAAGCTATGTGACCTATTTCAAGGATAATAAAAAACCGTTTTTTGCTCTTATGCGTTTGCAAAGTGGCACTATAGTATATTCAATTATAAAAAGAATCCTTTGCTATTTTCACATATTAAAGAATTAAGAATGAAGAAGAAATTGCTATTTGTCATCACAAATCTAGGGCACGGAGGAACTAATCGTTCTCTCCAAAATCTTCTGAACATGATTGATACAGCAAATTATGAGGTAGATGTATTTGTTATGGTGCATCAAGGAGCGTACCACAATGAATTCAAAAACTGTACAATTCTTCCCCGCAATCAATATGTTGATGCACTCATTGCCAATTACGAAGACAGGAAAGGTTTTGGTAAACTTTTCAGTTTTGCTCTTAAATTGATAGCAAAGCTATTTAAGCGGAAATTCCAGGAATTTGTATTTAAGAATGCTGCGAACAAGGTTGTTAGCAAAAATCAATATGATTCCGTGATTGGTTTTAGTGAAGGAGTTCCTACTCAATTTGTCTCGCACATGAAACATCATAATATGATTGCATGGGTACATTGCGATTATGACAGCTATATGAGCATTGGACACAGATTAAATGAGGTAAAATTCTACAATAAATTCAAATCTATTGTCTGCGTTTCCGAGTTTACCAGACGCTCATTCATCTCATTCTATAAGGGAATGGCAAACAAAGTATATGCTATCTACAATGTTTTGGATGACGAAATGATGAGAATTCAAGCTAAATCTGATCTGGATGATATATCATTTGACAAAAGAAAGTTTAACATTATTTCTATTGGAAGAATTGACCCTGTAAAGCAATTATCTATTATACCCTCTGTGGCAAGGGAATTAATAGATGCAGGTTGCATTTTCTGTTGGTATATTATTGGACCAATAGGAACTCATGAGGAATATGATTCTCTTGTTAATAATGTTAAAAAATACAAGGTCAAAGATTTTGTTAAAATTTTGGGCGAGAAAAATAACCCATATAGGTACATAGCTAATTCAGATCTTTTGGTAAACACCTCTAAATCTGAAGCTTGTCCTTACGTGATCAATGAGGCTAAGATTCTTCATAAACCTGTTGTTTGTACCAATTTTGGTTCCGCAAAAGAGTTTATAGATTATGGTGTAAACGGGTATTATGAGCCATTAGAAAAACTAAGTAATCGTATTAAATTTTTAATGGATAATCCAGATAAATACGATAACATTAAGTCCGTATTATCCACCTTCATTTATAAAAATGATGAAATTTTATCAAATATATATTCATTGATAAATAAAAAATAAGAATTATGGAACCTATTATATCAATACATACAAATAATCTCTGGGAAAAAAATGAGTCCCCCTTAGTTACGGTTATTACCAGCGTCTACAATAGAAGGGAATTGTTATTGAGAGCCATGAAATCTGTTGACAACCAATCTTACAAGAACTTAGAATACATAGTAGTAAATAATGGCTCTAGTGTCAACATTGACGATGTAGTTAAGGATTTTATGAAACAGGCAACTATTCCAGTAATGTATGTCAAAAGATCTACTGGAATAGGACCCCATACTGGAAAAAATAGTGCATTCCGCCGAGCAAGAGGAAAATATTTATCAATGCTGGATTCTGATGATGAATTTCTTCCAAATGCAGTACAAGTGTTGGTTAATACTTGGGAAAAAATACCTATTGAAAACAGGCATGAATATCGTGAGGTTGTAGCTCAATGTATAGATGAACATGGAAATAGAGTGGGAAAACCTTTTCCTGAAAATATAAATAGCTGTTCTAAAAAAGAAGCTCGAAAGATATGGAATAGCCGGGGATTACATGTGGAACATATAAATTTGCATGTCACCCAATTGCTTAAAGATAATATGTTTCCAGAACCTGACGGCGTTTCTTATGTTGTTGATAGTATAGCAATATGGCTTAAACTTAGCAAACTGCATAAGTCATTTTTTATAAATGATTGCCTCAAGGTCTATTATATGGAGACTCCGGATTCAATTTCCAATGTCGAGATAGATAAACTTACTATTCAGCACTGTATAAATATGTTATGGGCAGACAAATATATTCTGAATCACTGGTTTGAATATGAAAATACTTTCAATGAGCGACTTAAAAGAATATTACATTATTGTATATTTACAAATATTTTGAAAATGAAAAATAGTTATCCTGATTTTGATTGGGTAGGAGAAAAAATAAAAGGAGTAAAAAACAATGTTCTGCTGATTATTTTATGGATTCCATCAATTTTAATTGCAAAATATTATATAAAAAAAAGGCTTAATAATTAATTTATAAAACAAATGAAAGTTGTAATTTTAGCAGGGGGACTTGGCACCCGAATTTCAGAAGAATCTCAATTTAAACCAAAACCAATGGTGGAAATTGGTAGTATGCCTATTCTTTGGCACATCATGAAAGAGTATACCTTCCATGGCTTTAAAGAATTTGTCATATGTGCAGGATATAAACAACATCTAATTAAGGAGTGGTTCTCTGACTATTTTTTACATACTTCAGATGTAACTTTTGATTTCACAAAAGAAAACGAAATGATTATTCACCAAAAACATACAGAGCCATGGAAAGTGACAGTAGTTGATACCGGATTGAATACTCAAACAGGAGGTCGAGTAAAAAGGATTCGTGATTATGTTGGTGATGAGACTTTTATGCTTACTTATGGTGATGCTGTTAGTAACGTTGACATAAAAGCTCTTATTGCCTATCACAAGTCACATGGTAAAATGGGTACTGCATCAGTATATAATTTCGGTCAGAATAAAGGCGTTCTCGAAATTGAAAAAGGTCAGGTCATGGCTTTTCGTGAAAAAGCAGACTTAGATGGTGACGTGATTAATATTGGTTACATGGTTTTTGAGCCAGAATTCTTTGATTTAATAGATGGGGACACAACTATACTCGAGAAAGATCCTATGGCAAGATTGCTTGATAATCAGAATCTAATGGCTTACACTCATAAGGGATTCTGGCAGTGCATGGATACACTGAGAGAAAAGGAGAAATTGGAAAAACTTTGGGATGAAGGTAACGCTCCCTGGAAAATTTGGTGATATGAGTAAATTTGATATTTCATTTTATAAAGGAAAGAGAGTCTTTGTTACAGGTCATACTGGTTTCAAAGGTTCTTGGCTCTGTAAGATTCTTTCTAATGCCGGAGCTATTGTAACTGGATATTCATTAAATACTTTTACGTCTCCTTCTATTTTTGAGATAGTAGGATTAAATAAAGATATTCATTCGGTGATAGGTGATATTCGTGATTATAAATCCTTGAAGACTAGTTTTGATGAGGCGCAGCCAGAAATTGTTTTTCATCTTGCTGCGCAACCTATTGTACGTGAAAGCTATAGAGACCCTTCATATACATACGAGACAAATGTAATGGGAACAGTAAACATCTTGGAATGCTTACGTAACAGCAACTGTGTTAAGTCTTTCCTAAATGTAACTACAGACAAAGTTTATTTGAATAAAGAATGGGCTTGGGGATATCGAGAGAATGAAGAGTTAGATGGCTATGATCCATATTCAAACTCGAAGTCTTGCTCTGAATTGGTTACTCACAGTTACAAAAGAAGTTTCTTCACTGATAAGGACAGTAAATCTATTATTCCAATTTCTACAGCTCGTGCCGGAAATGTTATTGGTGGTGGTGACTTTGCAACTGATCGTATTATCCCCGACTGTGTGAAAGCAGCACAGAAAAAAGCTGACATTATCGTTCGCAATCCGTTCTCAACCCGTCCTTATCAACATGTATTAGAACCTCTTTATGCTTACCTCATGATCGCCGCTAAGCAATATGAGGATAGTATATATGCTAGTTCGTACAATGTTGGACCTGATGATGTTGACTGTGTAGAAACAGGCGTACTTGTAGACTTGTTTGTAAGCAAATGGGGGGATGACATGAAGTGGGTAAACAAATATGAAGGAGGACCTCATGAGGCTAATTTCTTGAAACTCGACTGCTCTATACTTAAAACTACATTCGGATGGCATCCACATTGGAATTTGGATAAAGCGATAGAAAAAGTTGTAGAATGGAGCAAATGTTGGATTGAAGGTGGTGATGTAGGGGTCTGTATGGACAAGCAGATTGCAGAGTTTATGAATCAATAAGGTTTGGTTTGTGAATAGCAAAAAACTTGAACAACACAGTATTCTCTTTTTTTAGTGAACTTTATTATTGCCTATTCCTTGCTTTATAAAAAACCATTAACGAATTAGACAATAACTTAGTCAAATAAGAAAATATAACATGAACAAAGTAATAATAACAGGAGCAGATGGATTTATAGGGAGCTATACTGTGAAATATTTCCTGGAACAAGGTAATACTGTACTAGCAATCGATATTAGAGAAATACCGCATCGGCTTGATTCACACAAGAATATGACATATATGCAATGTGATATTTCTGATACAACTGCCATGCTAGAAAAGATTCCTCATGGGACGTATGATGTATTTATTCATTTTGCCTGGGCTGGTTCTGCGGGAACAGCACGTGAAGATTATAATTTTCAAATGAAAAATGCGTTGAATACTGTTGAGTGCTTGAAAGTTGCAAAGGAACTCGGTTGTATGAGATTTGTAGGTGCGGGAAGTATTATGGAATATGAGATGGAGGCTGCAATTCATGCACAAGGTAGCCGTCCAGGAATGGGATATATATATGGTATGGGAAAACATATTGCTCATTGTATGTGTAAATCTATAGCCGTCAATATCGGTATTGATCTACTTTGGCCAATGATAACAAATGCTTACGGTGTGGGAGAACTCTCTCCACGTTTTGTTAATACTACACTTAGGAAGATTATTAATGGTGAGTTATTACAATTCACTGCAGCGACACAAAATTATGACTTTGTTTATGTGACTGACGTCGCTAAAGCATTTTACATGGTCTCAGAAAAAGGTAAGCCATTTTGTGAGTATATGATAGGAAGCGGAAATGCTCGTCCATTGAAAGAATTCATTTTTGAGATGCAACATTCATGTGCTCCTAATGTTGATCCTGTTTTCGGTGATATACCTTTTACAGGAACAAATATGCATTTGAATACATTTGATATTACCTCAATCAGTCAAGATTGTGGCTTTAAGCCTGAAATCTCTTTTGCTGAAGGAACTCAAAGAACAATGGAATGGCTTAAGACAACATAAATTAACTATAATATGATACAAAAATTTGAATTTCAGGAATTGGATTTGAAAGGTGCATATCTAATTAAGCCTTTCTATGCTTCTGATGAGCGTGGCAGCTTCATTAAGGACTATAATATCGATACATTCAAAGCGAAGGGTATTGAGCACGAATTAAAAGAGGTGTTTTATACTCTTTCAAAAAGAGGTGTCATTCGTGCTATTCATTTTCAATTGGTAAAACAGCAAGCTAAATTAGTGAGATGTATCAGTGGTCATGTTTATGATGTTATTGTAGATCTGCGTCAAAATTCTCCTACTTATGGACAATGGAGAGGCTTTGATTTGACAGGAGAGAATGCTTTGGCACTTTATATCCCTCAATATTTTGGGCATGGATATCTTGTTATTGAGGATTCAATAGTTTCATACAAATGCGGAGAGGTTTTCAACGGGGAAGGTGATTCTGGTATTATGTATAATGATTCAGATATTAACGTCATATGGCCTTTTGAAAAGATAGGGGGTATTGAGAATCTTATTATTTCTGAGAAGGATAAATATCTTTTGAGTTTTAAGGAATACACAGAAACTGTTGATTAAACTAATGAAAAAAAAAGTAATTTATGTTGGGCCATTTCGATCCCCAAATAATGATGCTGCAAGTGCAAGAGTTTTAAATAATTCAAAATTGTTTCAAAATCTTGATTACGATGTTTTAATATTAAGTTGGGGTGGATTTTATCGTGATGAAGACTTATTTGAAGATGGCAATTATTATTATAACGGTATTCAATATATTATCACAAATGATATTGATTTAAAAGGTTTCTTCAAAAGGTTATTTTTTTTAATTTTTACTGGACACAAATCATTATCATATATAAAAAAGCATCTCACATCAACCTGTTACATAATTGGTTATAATTTACCTTTGTATTTTACACTTAGGATGATAATTATTTCAAAATTTCAAAAAGTAACCTTTATTTCTGATCTTACAGAATGGTATAATGGTGAAATGTTTCCGGGGGGTAAATTTTTTTTTCCAGCAATTTTTAATAAAATCAATATGAGTTTTATTCAAAAATTTATAAAAAATAAGATTCTTATAAGTTCATATTTATCTAAGTACTATACGAATTCAAATAATATAATTATTCCAGCGTTAATTGACATAAACAATTTAAAGTGGCTACCCACAAATGACAGATTAATAGATGATGATTGTGTTCGATTTTTGTATGTAGGTATACCTTCTTCACCCAATGACATTAAGGATGATTTGGAAACATTGCTGGATTATTTTATACCATTTTTTGAATCGAATGCGAAGATTATAGTAAATATTGTTGGCGTGGCTCATCAAGATATAAGATGTTATAAAAATTACAATAAGTTTACAACATATGATGCTAAGTTGTTTTTCCATGGAAAAGTTTCTAGTGACATAGTGCCTAAGTTTTTTTTTGATTCTGATTTTTCGATTATTTATAGATTAAATTCGAGAAAAAGTATGGCAGGTTTTCCAACCAAATTATCAGAATCATTTGCTGCTTCATGTCCCGTGATAGCATCAAATGTAAGTGATATATCTAGTTATTGTGAAGATGGTTTTAATGGGTTTGTTCTTCAAGATAATTCTTCAGTTGAATTTGAAAAGGTCATCCATGAAATATTAAAGAAGAGTCGTGCAGAAATTGAAATTTATAAAAAAAATGCATTTAATACTGCTGAAATAAAACTTCATTACCTTTCTTATATAGAAAAACTTTCATTTTACCTTAACTCTTCAACATAATAAATAATAAATAATTTAGCAATACCATGATAGAAAAAAATAAATATGTTTGTGCAAATTGTAACTCAATTGAAGTTTATATAGCAAATACCTATAAACATCATTGTTTAATTTGTAAAGATTGTTCTAATGTAACACATCAAAAAAAATCCGGAATTCTTTTATTTGAATATATATTGCCAAGGAAATTATTCAAAAAAATATTACCTGAAAAAGCGTTTATGCGATTATTTAGTGATAAGGGGGACTTTAATTATGATGAATTTTATGATGCTTTTGTACATGAAACAAATAATGCAACTGAAAAGCGTTTATCTGATATAGAGCAAGTTGTTGATACACTAAACTATTTTAATTTTGATATAAAAGATAAAAAAATATTGGATATTAGTGGTGGACCTGGTTTAGTGCCAGGGAAGTTAAATTCCCTAGCGTTAGAATGTTGTACAACAGAACATTCTGAACTTGCCGCTAATGCTATTAGTGAGCATTTTGCGATTAGAGCAAAGAGATTCGATTATAATAAGGATCACATAAATGAGATATACCCTGAAAAGTTTGATTTAATTTTAATTAGATCTTCGGTGATTTTTTGTGAAGATGTCGATCGTTTATTAAGTGATTGTTCCAAAATTTTATCAGATGAAGGATGTGTTTTAATTGAATCGATAGTTCCAAGTTTAGGAGAAGTCCTTTGGTGGCAAACGTTAGAATATAAATTTCCTAGAATCCATAGTCAGGAAACGTTAGAGAAGTATTTTTATAAAAATAATTTTAATTTTGTTGGTGGATTCAGAGAGTATGGAAATTATATTGGAGTAAAAAATCGTTCATATGAAGAATTTACTAAACGTTTATTTGTTTGGTTCATTGATTTGCCATTATATCTATTATATTACATAGGCTTACGAAAGTCGAAAATTGCTATAGATACTCGTAATTTGCATAAAATGGTAGTACAGTTTTGGACTTTATCGGATAATTTTAATACTTGTTCGAAATATAATAACTTCTACATAGGAAGTGAAAAGAAAAGCAAGCATTTTGGCTTTATTTATAATGGTTATTTGAAGAATGTAAAAAATAATACTCATGTATAAAATTGGAATTAATGCATCTAGAGCAAGGTCTGGAGGATGCGTATTGCATCTTCAAAAAATTCTATTAAATTATTCGCATGACAAGTTCCCTATTGTGGAAATACATGTATGGGGGTATGAAGACATTTTAAAATCAATTCCTAACGATGCAAAATTTATTAAACATGTTGCTTTTAATAACGAAAAATCTATGGCCTATCAGTTGATTTGGGAGAAATACTTTCTGCCTAGAAAACTGAAAAAATTTAAATGTGAATTATTAATTAATTTAGATGCTGGTTCATTTTGTAGATTTACTCCAAACATAACAATGTCCAGAGATATGTTATCTTATGAAAAAGGGATAATGAATAAATATTTTTTTTCAATTAGTTGGTTACGTCTTGTTGCTCTAAAGTATGTCCAAATTTGGAGCCTTAAAAAAGCTACGAAAGTGATTTTTCTTACTAACTATGCACGTCAAATTATTGAAAAAGCTGCAAAATATTCTTTCGACTCAACTTTAATTCCGCACGGCATAGACATAACGCCAGTAGAAAATATTCCAAAGAGAAAGGATTTTTCTGATAAATTTCAAGAGATTGTTTATGTTTCGAATTTTGATTTGTATAAAAATCAGCACAATGTAATTAGTGCATTTAAATTATTATTAAAAAAACATACCAATCTTAGACTGCACTTGGTCGGTGCATTCTCTAATCAGGACTACTACAATAAATGTATAGAATTGGCTGAAAATGATGAAAGAATTTTTTTTCATGGAGCAGTTAAACAATCAGAAATACAAGGATTCTTAATTAGTGCTGATATTTTACTTTTTGCCTCTAGTTGTGAGAACATGCCTAATACCTTGTTAGAGTATATGTCAGCAAAAAAACCGATTTTATGTTCTAATAAAGGTCCAATGCCTGAAGTCTTGGGTGACTGGAATTATTATTTCAATCCAGAGGATATTGACTCATTAGTGTATTGTTTAGATCAATTGATACTAGATTTTCTTGATTGGAACGATATTGCAAAATCTGCTTTTGATAATGTCCAAAAATATTCTTGGGAGAAAAGTTCAGATGCTCTTTTTGATTTGTCAACTAATTTAATTAAACATAAATAAAATGAACTACAAAATATGCTCAAAAACTATTATGGATACTTCAGACCCCACAATCATTTTTGATGAAAACGGTGTATCTGATTATTATCATAATTTCCAAAATAATATTTTACCAAATTGGCATACTGACGAAAAGGGTTATGCTGAGTTGATGAAGATGGCTTATAAAATTAAGAAAGAAGGGAAAGGCAAAGATTTTGATTGTATTATTGGTTTGAGTGGAGGGTTAGATAGTTCTTATCTTGCCTATGTAGCAAAAGAGGTTATGGGATTACGTCCTTTACTATTTCATGTTGATGCAGGTTGGAATACTGATAAAGCTGTTGGTAACATTGAAAAATTATGTAATGGTTTGGGATTAGATTTATATACAGATGTAATCAATTGGGAAGAAATGAAAGACCTACAAATGGCATTCTTAAAATCTCAAATCGCAGATCAAGATTTACCACAAGATTATGCTTTCTTTTCTGGGCTGTATAAATTTGCAAAAAAAAATAAAATAAAATATATACTTACCGGTGGTAATTTTTCAACAGAATGTTGTAGAGAACCTGAGGAGTGGGGAGGTTTTCCAGGAATTGATAAAACCTTAGTTAAAGATATTCATTCCAAATTTGGGAAAAAGCCTTTAAAAACGTTTCCTTTGGTAGATATTATTAGTTATAAAATATATTATAGGTATGTCTTGGGTATGAAAGTATTTAAACCCCTTAACTTAGTCCCCTTTATTAAAAAAGATGCTGAAGATCTATTAAAGAAAGAATTTGGATGGGAATCTTTTCAACATAAACATCATGAATCTAGATTCACTAGGTTTTACGAAGATTATTGGTTGCCTAAAAAGTTTGGGTTTCAAAAAAGAAGAGCCCATTTTTCAAGTTTGATTTTAACAGGCCAAATGAGTAGAGAGGAAGCATTAGATCGTGTTTCTAGACCCGAATTAAGTGATGATTTTCTTGAAAAAGAATTTGAATATGTTGCACACAAATTAGATTTAACAGTTGATGAGCTTCAGGAAATATATGAAGGGGAAAACAAAACATTTCATGATTATAAAAACAAAATTAAGTTAATTGGTTTTGGGGCAAAAGTGATGGTAAAACTAGGATTAGAAAAAAGATTATTCAGATAAATGATAACAATTATAGACTATGGTGTTGGGAATATCAATGCATTCGTAAATGTGTACAAAAGGTTAAATATTCCTGTGAAAATAGCAAAGACTAATGCCGATTTGAATGATGCTCAAAAACTAATTCTTCCTGGTGTTGGGCATTTTGATCATGCCATGTCAGAACTTATAAAATCAGGAATGAGAGAGAAGTTAGATGAATTGGTGCTGGTTAAAAAGTTACCCGTAATAGGAATTTGTGTAGGAATGCAAATGATGGGTAATGTTAGTAGTGAAGGAGCAATGAAAGGTTTAGGGTGGATAGATGGCAGTGTTGAAAAATTTGATGCTTCAAAAATTCAACAAGTGACTCGATTACCACATATGGGATGGAACGATGTCACACCAGTTAAAATAAACCCACTGTTTAATGGGTTAGAAAAAGAGGCTCTTTTCTATTTTTTACATTCCTATTATTTTAAATGTAACAAACCCACTGATATTTTGGCAAAGTCAGAATATGGAGGGATATTTACTTGTGCAATTCATCATGAAAATATATATGGCATACAATTTCACCCTGAAAAAAGTCATAGTTATGGAGAAATTTTATTGCATAATTTTATAAAATTATAAATATGCTTAGACCTAGAATAATTCCAAGTCTTTTAATTCAAGATAATGGTTTAGTAAAGACTGTAAACTTCAAGAACCCTAAATATGTTGGAGACCCTATAAATGCTGTTAAAATTTTTAACGAAAAAGAAGTTGATGAACTATCTATCTTCGATATTGATGCCACTTTTCACGAAAAAGAACCTAATTATAGTTTGATAGAAAAATTAGCAAATCAGTCAATGATGCCATTATGTTATGGGGGAGGTGTAAAAACAGTTGAGCAAGCAGAACGTATTTTTAGTCTTGGTGTTGAAAAAATTGCACTAAGCTCCGCTATACTTAAGAATCCAAATTTGATAACTAAAATCGCTGATCGAGTTGGTTCTCAGAGTGTTGTTGTTGTGTTGGATGTTAAAAAAAAAATATTAGGGAACTATGAAGCCTATACCCATAATGGAAATAAATCTACCGGAATCAATCCATTAAAATTTGTTGAAGAAGCACAAAGATTAGGAGCAGGAGAAATAGTAATCAACTCTATTGATAAAGATGGCTTAATGAAGGGTTATGATTTAGATTTAATTAAAAAAATAAGAGAAAAAATAACGATTCCAATGACAGTATTGGGTGGTGCTGGCTCTTTAGATGACATTAAGAAAATCATAAAACAACATGGTGTTATAGGAATTGCGGCCGGTAGCTTATTTGTTTTCAAAGGCCCTTATAAGGCCGTTTTAATTAATTATCCTAATAGAGAAGAAAAAAATAAATTATTTTAAAAAAGATATAATGAATATAAAAGATAAAACCCTTCTTATTACAGGAGGAACTGGTTCCTTTGGGAATGCAGTTTTAAATCGTTTCCTTCATACAGATCATTTTTCTGAAATCCGCATTTTTTCTCGTGATGAGGAAAAACAAGACCATATGCGAAATCGACTAAGAAATGAGAAACTGAAATTTTATATAGGAAACGTCCGTGATTATGACAGTATAGAAAAAGCAATGCGTGGAGTAGACTATGTGTTTCATGCCGCAGCTTTAAAGCAGGTTCCATCTTGTGAGTTTTTCCCAATTGAAGCTACTAAAACAAATGTATTTGGCACACAAAATGTGATTGATGCTGCAGAGAATAATAGAGTTAAAAAAGTAATTTGTTTAAGCACAGATAAAGCTGCCTACCCAATTAATGCTATGGGAATTTCTAAGGCATTAATGGAAAAAATAGCGATTGCAGCAGCACGTAATTGTAATAATACCACTGTTTGTTTGACGCGTTATGGTAATGTAATGGCATCTAGGGGTTCGGTTATTCCATTGTTTTTAAACCAAATTAAAAATAAGGAAACAATCACAATAACAGATCCGAAAATGACCCGTTTCTTAATGTCATTAGATGAAGCTGTAGAATTAGTTCTTTTTGCTTTTGAACACGGAAATCAAGGTGACTTATTTGTGAATAAAGCACCGGCGGGGAACATTGGTGACTTAGCACAAGCATTAAAAGAAATCTGCAATGCGGAAAATGAAGTGAAAATTATTGGAACACGACACGGAGAAAAATTATATGAAACTTTATGCACGCGTGAGGAAATGGTGAAAGCTGAAGATATGGGAGAGTTTTATCGTATCCCAGCAGACAATAGAGATTTAAATTATGCACGCTATTTTTCTGAAGGAGAAAAAGATGGAACAGAAATTGAAGACTATCATTCTCACAATACAGAACAGAAAGATATAGAAGAGATGAAAAAATTGTTGTTACAGTTAGATGCGGTAAAGGATGCGATTGCTAAAAAGTCCGAAACTTATTAAATGGAACAAAAGCTGATAAAAGGTAATTTGCATTCTGAGAAAAGAGGGGTGTTTGTTCTATAACAATGACTTAGAGTGTTAACATTTTTGAAGTTCAACATATGTGTAGTAATGATTTTAAATATGTTAAAATTCAATTGGATTGAGCAAAATTAGTTTTAAAAATATTTATGATAATAATACCAACAATAATTAAAAGTGGAGTTCATAATGATGAGAGAGGAAACTTATTTTATTATAATGATTTTGATGCAAGTTCAATAAAAAGAGTTTATTTTATCAAGAATCAAAACACTTCAATTATTAGAGCCTGGCAAGGACATAAAATTGAGCAACGTTGGTTTAGTGCGGTTACGGGGAGTTTTAAAATTTTATTAATAAAAATTAATAATTGGGAAAGCCCAAATCAAGATTTAATTCCTGTTGAATTTATTTTGAATTCAAATAAATTAGATATTTTGCATATTCCATCTGGATACATAAGTAGTATTCAAGCAATAGAGGGGAATTCAAAATTAATGGTAATGGCTAATTATTTTTTAGGTGAAATAAATGATGAATATAAATATCCTCAAAAATATTTTGAGAAAATATAAATTAAACTATAAATAGGTTAAATGTTAAAAATAGGAATTACAGGGCAAAAAGGTTTTGTTGGAACTCATTTATTTAACACATTAAAGTTATTACCAAATGATTTTAGATGTATAGAGTATGATATTAGTTTTTTTAGTAACGATTTTAGTTTGGATACTTTTGTATCTCAATGTGATATAATTGTGCATTTAGCAGCAATGAATAGACATAATGACCCAGATGTTATATACAGTACAAATATAGAGTTAGTTCAAAAACTGATTACTTCATTGGAACGTACTAAAAGTAAACCGCATGTTTTATTTTCTTCTTCATCACAAGAAGAAAAAGATAACTCATACGGAAGATCTAAAAAAAAAGGTAGAATTCTATTGGAAAAATGGGCTATTGATAATGGAGGTGTTTTTACTGGTTTAGTTATACCAAATGTATTTGGACCTTTTGGTCATCCTTATTATAATTCAGTTGTAGCTACTTTTTCACATCAAATTTCACATGGTGAAACACCTAAAATTGATGTTGATGGAAAATTAAAATTAATTTATGTTGGTGAATTGGTAACAGAAATTATAAAAAAAGCGAAAGAGAAAAAGAATGAATCATTGTGCCATTTGCCCCATACTTCAACCGCTAAAGTTTCAGAAATACTAAACTTGTTAAAAAAATACAAATCAGAATATCAAGATAAAGGAGAAATACCTGGAATAAACAACACTTTTGAATTGAATTTATTCAATACATTTCGTTGTTATATAAATATTGCAACTCATTTTCCAATAAAATTCACTCAACATACGGATCCACGAGGAAGTTTTGTTGAAATTATTCGTTTAGGAATTGGAGGTCAAGTGTCATTTTCAACAACTGTTCCGGGTATTACAAGAGGGAATCATTATCATACACGTAAAATTGAACGTTTTGCAGTAATAAAAGGAAAAGCACTAATTCAATTAAGACGCATTGGAACAGATGAAGTTTTGGATTTTTACTTGGATGGAGATGAACCTTCATATGTGGATATGCCAATTTGGTATACTCATAATATTAAAAATATTGGAGATGAGGTTTTGTATACAAATTTTTGGATAAATGAACCTTATAATGAAGAAGATGCGGATACTTATTTTGAAGAAGTTTAAATAACAAGGATTAACTTCAACATGAGAGTTTCTTTCTTACTTCAAATAATCTAACTAATAATTAGAAATATTATAAAATTAATACTTTATACAATGAATACAACAATCAAAAGCAACAATTCTCTAACTACTAAACTAAAAGTATTAACCGTGGTTGGAACACGTCCCGAGATTATAAGACTTGCATGTGTCATACAGGCTTTAGATAGAGAAGATTCAATTAATCATATTTTGGTTCATACAGGCCAAAATTATGATTATGAGTTAAATGAGATATTTTTTGATGACTTGGGGATTAGGAAACCAGATTATTTTCTTGGAGCTGCCGGAAAGAATGCTACAGAAACTATTGGTAATATCTTAATTAAAGTTGACCCAATTCTTGAGAAAGAAAATCCTGATGCATTTTTAGTTCTAGGAGATACCAACTCTTGTTTATGCGCTATACCAGCTAAAAAGAGAATGATTCCTATTTTCCATATGGAAGCAGGAAATAGATGTTTCGATCAAAGAGTACCAGAAGAAAACAATAGAAAAATTGTAGATCACATATCAGATATAAATCTCACCTATAGTAGTATTGCTCGAGAATATTTGTTAAGAGAAGGCTTATCTCCTGATAGAATCATTAAGACTGGTAGCCCAATGTATGAAGTATTACACAAATTTTTACCAAAAATTGAATCTTCAAACATTTTGGAAAAATTAAAGTTAAAAAAAAATAAATTCTTTGTTGTATCAGCACACAGAGAAGAGAATATTAGTGATCCAAAAAAATTCAAAGGATTAATTGATTCATTAAATCAGATAGCAGAATCATATAATTATCCAATTATTGTTTCAACACATCCAAGAACACGAAACATGTTGAATAAAAAAGATATAAAAACACATAAAAATATTCAGTTTTTAAAACCACTAGGATTTACAGATTATAACGCATTACAAATGCAATCATATGCTGTACTATCAGATTCTGGAACTATTTCAGAAGAGTCATCAATTCTAAACTTTCATGCATTAAACATTCGTGATGCTCATGAACGCCCTGAAGCTATGGAAGAAGCATCTGTTATGATGGTTGGATTAAATCCTATTCGCATAATGCAAGCATTAGAGATATTAAGCAAGCAAGAAAAAAGTCCGAAAAGAAATTTCAGAGAAGTGTATGATTATTCTATGCCAAATGTGAGTGAAAAAATGGTTCGAATTATACTTTCTTATACGGATTATATTAATAGAGTTGTTTGGTCTAAATAATAGAAAATGAAAATATTAATCGTATCTCAATATTTTTGGCCAGAAGAATTTCGCATAAACGATTTAGCAATAGATTTAATAGAAAGAGGACACACAGTTTCTGTGATCACAGGTAATCCTAATTACCCAAAAGGAAAATATTTTAAAGGATATGGGCTAAAATATTCAACAGAAATACATAAGGGAATAAGAATATTTAGGGTGCCAATTTTCGCAAGAGGAAATACTAGTTTTAATTTGATAGTTAATTATTTATCTTTTATCTTTTTTGGCAGTGTATTTAGTTTTTTTCATAAAGAAAAATATGACAAAGTATTTGCAGTCAATTATTCTCCTATCACTGCAGTTATACCTGCAATAGTTTATTGTAAGAAAAATAAACTAAAACTAGCTATTTGGGTTCTGGATTTATGGCCTGAAAGTGTTATTGCAGCAAGCAACATTAAATCTAAAAAAATTCAGAAATGGTTGACTATTCTTGTTAAGTTTATCTACAAAAATTCTGATACTATTTTTGTTGCAAATGAGGGATTTGAAAAATCCCTTATTGAGAAAGAAGTTACGAAAAATAAAATATTTTTTATGCCAAATTGGGCAGAAGATATTTTTTTAAAAAATCAAAAATCAAAATACAATAGAAAAAAATATGATATTCCTGATGGTTTTGTAATTATGTTCGCCGGTAATTTAGGCGAAGGGCAAGATTTTCAATCAATAATAAAAGCCGTAGAATTAACAAAAGAAAACGAAGAGATAAAATGGGTATTTGTAGGTGATGGAAGGAAATATAATTGGTTAAAACAAGAAGTGATTGAGAAAAAACTAGAAACCACAGTAACTCTGACAGGAAGATTACCAACCAATAGTATGCCTGAGCTGTTTAGACAAGCTAACATGATGTTAGTTTCATTAAACAATGCTCCTATTTTTTCTTTAACAGTTCCCGGCAAAGTGCAATCATACATGGCATCTAGTAAGCCTATATTAACAATGTTAAATGGAGAAGCAAATAATCTTGTAACACAAGCTAATTGTGGATTTATTGCTGAATCAGGAGATTATCATCAATTATCAGAAAATATTAAAAAATGTGCTAATCTTTTACCTAAAGAATTGGAGGAGATAGGTAAAAATGGACTCAGATATTATCAAGATAATTTTTCAAAAAAGATAATTATTGATAACTTTATTAATAGGCTGTGATTAAATGCAATATGTTTAAACTTATATAAAATAAGTAATAACTATATATTCGTATTTTTGAACAAGAAAATAACTTTTAGAGTCATTATTATTTTACTAATAATTTGATAAACCCTAGCGTTAAAATATAATAAAAATGAACCAATTTAAAAAATCTTTTTACAGAAAAATAAAATTTGATACAGATATTTCAAGTAACAAGACTCTATTATCAAATAAAATCTGCGAACAAAAAATCTTAATTATTGGTGGTGCCGGTACAATAGGATCAAGTTATTTAAAGCAAATTTTAAAATTTAAACCTTCAAAAATAACGGTAGTCGATATTAATGAAAATGGATTAGCGGAATTAACAAGAGACCTTCGAAGTTCAGATTTGCTAGATTATAATCCAGAATATATTACATATCCGGTTAATTTATTAAGTGATACGTTTGATAAAATATTTAATTCAGATAATTGGGGGGTTGTTGCAAATTTTTCTGCTCATAAACATGTGAGATCAGAAAAAGATAAAATTTCAGTGGAAGCTTTAATCAAGAATAATGTATTTGGAGCCATTAAATTACTAAACCTTTGTTCTGAAAGACCTCCTAAATATTTTTTCAGTGTATCCACTGATAAAGCAGCAAATCCTGTTAATATAATGGGAGCTTCAAAAAGTTTGATGGAGAAATTAATTTTATCAAAAAAAGGGGATTTCAGGGTTTCAACCGCTAGATTCGCTAATGTTGCATTTTCAAATGGCAGCTTGTTAGATGGTTTTATCTTTAGACTCCAAAAAAAACAACCCCTATCTTGTCCGGAGGATATAAAGCGTTTTTTTGTTACGCCTGAACAATCTGGTCAGATATGCTTACTAGCCACTTTTTTAGGTGAAACGGGAAATATATTTTTCCCTAAATTAGATTTCCATAAAGATCAAATATTTTTTAAAGAAATAGCATTAGATTTTATAAAAGATAATGGATTTATTCCAGAATTAGTTAAATCAGAGAAAGAAGCGAAAGAATTTGATTTTGACAATAATCCTGATAAATATCCAATTTATTTCTTTAAGACAGATACTTCTGGAGAAAAAACATATGAAGAGTTCTATACTTATGAGGAAGATTATGAAATTGATAAGTATGATTCAATTGGATTCATTAAAACTTCTGAAGTTGAGATTTCTTTTGAAGAAGTATTGCAGGATTTTGAGAGTGTTTTTAGAAATAAAAATTCAAATAAATCAGATATTGTCAATATTATTAATAAATATGTTCCAGATTTCATGCACATTGAAACCGGTAAACATTTAGACCAAAAAATGTAAATTATGTATAAATTTTTCAAAAGATTATTAGATATCGTAGTCAGTTTTGTAGCACTTGTTATTTTGCTGCCATTTTTTATTCCAATTATAATAATTCTAAAATTTACGGCAGAAGGAGAGGTTTTCTATTTTCAAGAAAGAATAGGAATAAATAATTCAAAATTCCAAATATTTAAATTCGCCACAATGCTTAAAAATTCGATGAATATGGGTTCTGGTAGTATTACACTTCAAAATGACTTTAGAGTTACTTTAATTGGTAAGTTTCTAAGAAAAACTAAAATTAATGAACTTCCTCAGATTATAAATATTCTAAAAGGAGATATGAGTTTGGTAGGTCCAAGACCATTAGTTTATAAAACATTTTCTGCTTATAATGACGATGTGCAATCATATATATATAAAGTTAAACCTGGAATTACAGGAATTGGATCTATTCTATTTAGAGATGAAGAAGCTATTATTTCAGCAATTTCAAATGAAGATCCTTTTGAGTTTTACAAACGTATTATTGCACCATACAAAGGGGAAGTAGAAATGTGGTATCAAAAAAATTGTTCTTTCTATTTAGATATTCAATTAATCTTAATGACAGCATGGGTAATATTATTTCCAAAAACTAGACTCTATGAAAAATGGTTTTCAAATTTGCCTAAGCGTAAATTTTAACAAAGTAAATTATTTTAGTTAAATTTGAATAATTCAAAATTTATTAAACTATGCCATTTGATCCAAAATCAGCAAAGAAAGCAGGAAAACAATCCAAAAGAGGACCTGCAAAAAAAGATAAACTTTCTATTAAAGAAAAGATGGAACTGCTCTATGAAAAAGTGCTGGATGATCTTTTGGTAAACCAAGAAAAACTCACCAAAACAGAACGGGTAAAAGTCTTTGTTACCCTTTCTAACTATATCTTCCCAAAAACAAAATCAGTTAGAGATAAGTTTACTCTAAATCAACTTAAGGAAAGAGAGGATTTAGGTTTGTTTAATAACTCCCCTGACCCTACCAAATAACTCCCGCTTTTTGCATAAACAAATCTGCCAACGCATCTTTGTTCTGATGAGTACCAATATAGGTTAAAAACGTACTCTCTTTGGTGTGTCCAGTTATGTTCATCAACAGGGGTGTTTCAATTTTCCCATAATAGTTAGTAGGCAAAAGATCTTCTCATAATATGGGAGGTTACAAATTCATACTTAGGGGCATGCTACCACTTCCTTTCTTCTGGTTTTAGGATTGTTTTTAAAACCACGAACTACTTCATCAATTCCTGCAATTTTACAAATCATTTTTATGTGCTTATTAAAAGCTTCTTGAGAAAGTACTTTTGGAAATTCACTTTCTAAAAGATCAATCACTAGCGGATCTGCCACCCCAATAGTAACGGCCTTTTTTGTTTTTTGCTGGATAATATCGATATAGAGTCCATTAGTAGCTTTTCTAATATTACTAGCATTAAGACTTAATAAATCAGAAACTCTTTGTCCAATAGAGAGTCCAATAAGTAACCATTTGTAGCTATCTTCTAACTCACTTGGTATTCGCTCTAATCCCTTCAACACTTTTATTTCTGCTGGATTCAAAAAATGGATGATTCGATCTGAACTTTTCTGTTTAAAGGATTCTATATAATTAGAATAAGGGTGAATCTCAAAGCCACTCTTCTGGGCATCTCTTAAAATAATCTTCAATAATTTCAGCAATTGACCGCAGTAATTATCGCTGTATTGTTTCTCTATTTTTAGAAATTGGGTAAATGACACAGCCATATTTTTATCTATTCCAGCCAGAAATAATTGCTGAGATTTCTCCAACTCATATTCTTTAGTGATCCTATAAAGCGATTTATAGGTTCTAATAGTATTATGAGCCAATCCAACAGTACCATATCCTTTGACTCTTCTTGTGGCTGAATTTGCAATAAATTCACTTAAATATTCCAAGAATAAGGTTGCATTTTCCATTTTTGAATGAGAATTATTGACCTGTATTTGAGGTCTTTTATAAAAATTAACGTGCATATAACATATGTTATTTAAATTATTTAACATGAATATAGCGTTTATTTTTTACACTTATAACAATTTAAGTACTAAAATTATAACAAACTATTCTATATAAATATACGTTATTTTATTCAAATGACAAAGTTAATTCACTTATTTTTAATATGTTAAGTCCATTTATTTTTAAAGACTACGGACTGTAGTCTCATTTTTATTAGAAATCTAATTAGGTGAATTTAAGTACTGCTAAACTAGGCGAGTAATGAAAATTAATTTTGAAAAATATTCATCATAAATTTAAAAAATAGTCAAAAATATTTCGAAGAAAATTTTTATATCTAGTAAAGAATATATTTTCTATTGTAAAATCATATATTTGCAAAAAAGTTAGAAATTATGAGAAAATCAATCTTTATTATTGTTAGTTTTTTAATGATAAGTTCCTGCACATCAAAAAGAAATATAACCTACCTAAATGGAGTAGAGAAATATCCTAATACTGATATAAGCAAACAAAAAATACCATATACAATTCAGGAAGATGATGTGTTACGGATAGAAATCCGTAGTATGGTACCAGAAGCCGCAATTGTCTATAATAGAATATCTAATCAAACAAATACAGCAACTAATCTTAATTTATTGCAACTTGAAGGATATCCTGTTTCGTCAGCTTACACCATTAATTTTCCTGTATTAGGAATACTTGATGTGAAAGGAAGTACTTTAGAGTTAGAAAAAAAAATTACTAAACTCCTTTTAGACGGTGGGCATCTTGTTAGCCCTACAGTATCGGTGCGATTATTAAATTCAAAATTTACTGTGCTAGGTGAGGTTTCTAATGCTGGCACATATACATTTCTAGATAGAAATCTTACTCTACTACAAGCCTTAGGCTATGCGGGTGATTTGACAATATCGGGTAAGCGAAAAAATATTACCTTAATTAGAGAGATAAACGGAATTCGATCTGTCAAAAAATTAGATATTACATCAAAAGATATTTTAAATAACTCAGCATACTATATTATGAATAATGATGTTATTATTGTTAATCCTAATTACAACCGAATAAAAAGTGCAGGATTTATAGGAAGCCCACAATCTATTGCATCAATATCCTCTATATTATTAAGTATCACACTTCTTATAATAAATAAATAAATAAAACAAAAATGTTAAACGATAATTATAATCAAGAAAATATAGAAGATAAATATGATTTAAAAAAGGAACTTTTTAAATATTTATTTTTTTGGCGTTGGTTTGTTTTTTCTATAATTTTATGTGTAATCATTTCTTTTTTTTACTTAAGGTATTCACATACTATTTATAGCACAAGTGCAAAAATTAAGATTTTAGATAAAAAAGAAGCCTCCTTAGAATTACCTTCTGCAAGCGATTTGTTTAGTAGTAATAAAATAAATCTTGAAAATGAAATCGAATTACTATCATCTTACACAATACTAAAAAAGGTTGTTGAAAAGCAAAACTTAAATACTAACTTTTACAGTATTGGAAATATTATGACATCAAGAGTAGCTCATCTTCCTTTTCAATTTGAGCAACTAATATCAAATGATAGTATTCGAGAAAATTTAGTATTTGATATTTATTTTAATGATGATGGTATTGAGATCATTGATATTAATACCGATACCACTTATCTTTTTAATTCCTATACTACTCATACAATATCGCATGATTTACCTTTTAATGTAGCGGGTGATAAAACTAATTATTCATCTTCTAATGAAAGTATTCATAGGGTTATTTTTTCTACTACAAAGAATACGGTTAGTCAATTAAAGAAACAAATATCGCTATCAAAGGTTGGGAAAGAAAGTGATATTATAGCACTTCAAATGGATAATGAGAATTCTGGATATTCTGAAATTGTATTAAACACACTTATAGATGTTTTTAACCAAGATGGCGTATCGGATAGGCAAATGATACATAAACGTACGATTGATTTTGTTAATGAACGTTATATAATGCTGTCCAATGAACTTGATTCTATTGAAATACAAAAACAACTCTATAAACTTAATAATAATCTGATTGACATTACTGCCAATTCATCTCTTAGTTTAGAATTAAGCTCAAAGTCAAATCAACAATTATTGGATTTAGAAAATCAAATTGCTATAGCTAAGTTATTAAATGAATCGTTTAAAAATAAAAATTATGATTTATTGCCAGCTAATATTGGAATTAATAATAGTAAGATAAATTTCCTGATTACGGATTTTAATACCATAATACTTGAGCGTAAAAATTTAATTATAAGTGCTGGGTTAAATAATCCTTCTGTTATGCAACTGGATAGAGCAATAAATGATAATCGTGCAAATATTATACGTACAGTAAGCAACTACTTGACACAGCTAAAGCAAACAAAAAGACAGTTAACCTTACAAAGCAAAAAATTAAATAAAGATGTATCTAATCTGCCAGAAAAAGAGAAAATTTTACGCGCGATTGAACGAAATCAGGTTATAAAAGAAAGTTTGTATTTATTTTTGCTTCAAAAAAGAGAAGAAGCTGAGGTTAGTTTTGCTGTTACAGAGCCAACAATAAAAGTTATAGAATACGCCTTATCATCAGATATTCCAATATCCCCAAAAAAACAGATTACTTTACTTGCAGCCCTTTTAATTGGTATTTTAATTCCTTTTGGGAGTATTTATTTAATTCTTCTATTCAACACTAAAATTCAATTAAAAGAGGATATTGATGAGTTAAATATAGGAGCATCTGTTATTGGTGAACTTCCATTTATAGCTGATGATGAGAATAAATTGTTTAAAAATCCTAAAGATCGTAATACCTTAGCAGAATCATTTAGGATACTAACTTCTAATGTTAATTATTTACTTCCTCAAAATACTGGCACTACAGATGCGAAAGTGATATTATCAACATCATCAATAAAAGGGGAAGGGAAAAGTTTTGTAGCACTTAACATGTCTTTAGCACTTTCTAGCTTAGACAAGAAAGTACTTTTAGTTGGTGCAGATTTACGTAATCCTCAATTACACAAATACTTAGGGGTGGATAAATCAAAAGAAGGGTTAACAAGTTATCTGCACAACACCAATTTTGATTGGAAAAAAACCATTTTAAATAAATTTGAGTATTTACCACATCATCATACTTTATTAACCGGCCTTATACCCCCAAATGCTACTCAGTTATTATCCAACGGTAATTTTGAGAAAATGATTTTGGAAGCAAAAAAGGAATATGATTATATTGTTATTGATACAGCTCCAACATTACTCGTAACCGATACTCTAATCATATCAGATACAGCTGATGCTATAATATATGTTTGTAGATCAAATTATACAGAAAAAGAAATATTCAACTACCCTAAAGAGCTAATTAGAGATGGGAAAATAAAGAATGTTGGTCTTGTTATTAATGCTGTTGGGGCAAACTCTAGATATGACTATGGTTACTCTTACAAATATGGTTATTCTTATAACTACGGGTATGGCTACGGATATGGAAATACTAATGAGGATTAGTCCAGTTAGGAATTAATCTTTAAGAGCATATAATTAAACAGTGAAGTTATATAAATGAAGTAGCCAGAACATAATAACAATCACATTATAACTCAATTTTAAAATTAAAAAATTATTATGATTGAACATTTTTTTGACTGTCCGCATTGTTGGGAGAACCAATTAAAAATGATTGATCCATCTATTGAGAAACAGAACTTCATAGAAGACTGTGAATTTTGTTGCAACCCTCTTGAGTTTGACCTTAGTATTGAAAATAACTACTTAAAATTATTCTCTGTAGCTACAATAGATCAATAATAGGGGATATTAACGTATTGATTTACTAAATGAAATATTCTATCAGTATAATTTTTATTTCAACCATGTTGGTGTTTCATGGATGTTCTAATAAAGTTTTAGTCAATTGTACAAATAATAATTATATGTCAAAAAATAATATCAATCCAGAAAATAATTATGAAAATCGTAGAGAGATAAAAACTACATTTTCAAGATCTGATTTTGATTTATCTCATGAACAATTTGGATTAAGTTGTTCAGAATTACTGAGTGATTACTTTTACTGTAATATATGTTTTGATTCTTATGAAAACAGTTTAACATCTTATGATGGTAGAAAATATAGTTTTAAAAAAATTATTTCACCTATTGAAATCACAAATGAATGTCTTAATCTAATTTCAAATATGTCAATGGGTTCAAACGAATATTCTAAATTTTTGAAGACTCAATAATAAATTCTAAAATTAGATTTTAATGACAGATTTCACAAAAGGGGTAAGATGACAGGGCCTTTTATCTCTTATTATAAAATGGTCAATTACAAAGAGAATCTATTATTATGATGGTATTGAAGAACTAAAATTCTATGATAGAGATGGTGAAGAAATAAATTAACTTTCTACACTCTTTACAACTAAACCTCACTCCTTAATTGAAGTGAGGTTTTTTTTATATCTATATGGGAATGTGTGGATATTGGTAAAGTGTTCATTATTTTTAGACACTGACTCTGGACACGGTCTAAAATTCAACAAAACTTATGATTTACACATATTGATTTACTAATCGACAACTCTACCCCATCAGTTTGGGTTTAGTCGATTAAATCGAATATACTCACGGAAATATTACATGTATTAATGTAGTACTATTAGAAAGATAGTACTTATTGAAATATTAGTGTTCTAATATTCAACATTGAAACCAATTCATAGTAATTAATGGAATAGTTAAGAGTGAATGGTAAGACTTAAAAATCAATCACAAGAAATTACAAATTAAATAAGGAAGTTTTAGAATCTAAAAATCGGATACAAAATCACTCAACCGTAACTGATTTTGCCAAATTTCTTGGCATATCAACATTACAGCCTCTCATTAATGCAATATGATAAGATAACAATTGCAATGGTATATTGGTTAATAAAGGAGAAAGCTGTTCTAAGCATGCAGGAATTTCAATGCAGTAATCAGCAAGTTCCTTAACCGTTTTATCCCCCTCTGTCACTATAGCAATTAACCTTCCTCCTCTTGATTTAACTTCCTGAATATTACTTACCACCTTATCATAATTCCCTTTTTTAGTTGCAATAACTACTATTGGCATTTCATCATCAATCAAAGCAATAGGTCCGTGTTTCATCTCGGCAGCCGGGTACCCTTCCGCATGTATATAAGATATTTCTTTTAGTTTTAAGGCTCCTTCCAAAGCAACAGGAAAATTATACCCTCTACCTAAATACAAAAAGTTTGTTGCATCTTTAAACTTAGCTGCTATCTTCTCAATCTCATCATTTTTCTTCAGTATTTTTTCTATTTTCTCAGGAATTAGCTCAAGTTCGTTGATAATCTCATGATATTTACTAATTGTAATCGAACCTTTTTTATGTGCCATTTTAACTGCCATTAAAGTAAGTACTATAATCTGAGTAGTAAATGCTTTAGTTGAGGCCACACCAATTTCAGGCCCAGCATGGGTATAACTTCCAGCATGGGTTAACCTAGGAATAGAAGAACCAACCACATTACAAATCCCTAAAAGAATAGCTCCTTTATCTTTTGCTAATTCTAAAGCCGCTAAAGAATCGGCTGTTTCTCCTGATTGTGAAATAGCTAATACCACATCCTTTTCATTAATAATAGGATTACGATATCTAAATTCAGAAGCATACTCCACCTCAACAGATATTCTAGCTAAATCCTCAAATAAATATTCACCAATTAATCCAGCATGCCAAGACGTACCACAAGCAACAATAATAATACGATTCGCATTCATTATCTTTTGCTCATAGTCTAAAATCCCTCCTAAAGTTATTTTTTTGGTTTTAGGGTTAATTCTTCCCCTTAAAGTGTCGATTACGCTTTTAGGTTGTTCAAATATTTCTTTTAACATAAAAGAATCAAAACCTTCTCTTTCAATAGATTCTAAAGTCAATTCTAGCTCCTGAATATAGGGTGTTTTAGTAGAATTGGTTAATGATATAATCTCAAGCATCTTATCTTTATGAATTTTAACTATCTCACCATCTTCAAGATAAACTACATTTTTTGTGTATTCAATAAAAGGACTGGCATCAGAAGCAACAAAATACTCTCCATCCCCTATTCCTATAACTAAAGGACTCCCCTTACGAGCAGCAATAAATTCATTATTGACCCCTTTTTCCATTACTACAATAGCATAAGCACCAACTACCTCATTTAATGCCAAACGCACAGCCTCAAAAAGTCCTACTTGTTCGTGATTTTTAATTTCTTCAATCAAGTGAACTAATACCTCAGTATCTGTATCACTCTTAAAAATATGACCTTTCTCTATTAATACTTGTTTTAAAGAATCATAATTTTCAATAATTCCATTATGAATTAATGATAGTTTTCCGTCACCAGAATTATGCGGATGTGAATTGATTTGATTAGGAATACCATGAGTTGCCCATCTAGTATGACCTATTCCTATAGAACCTTTTGTATTTTTATCAATTGCATAGTCTTCTAAGTCAGAAACCTTTCCTTTTTGTTTTAATAACGATATGTTATCTTCATCTCCAATAGAAACACCAGAAGAATCATACCCTCTATACTCTAAACGCTTTAATCCTTTAATGATAATTGGGTAAGCTTCCTTATGTCCTACATAAGCTACAATTCCACACATACATTTATTTTATTTTGCACAAATAGAGCTAAAAATTTAGAGTTATTTGATACAGAGTTGATACTTATTAATTATAATTCTGAGTAGTGAATAGTCAATTTAATATCCTTGTTAAGAATAGTTCTGTTTGCATTTACAGCAGCACCAGCAGGTAATAAATACAAATCGTTGGTATAAATATCGTTATTTAATAGTTGATAAAAATACCTAGTAATATTGAACTCGTACTTATCATCTTCTAACCTTCCGCCAAAATGAGTTTCTCCTTCAATCGTGAAATCAGTTAAAAATATATTATTACCCTCTTCATTTACACGCACTAAAAATAACTTATCGTGGGCAGTATATTCTGCTTGTGAGCCTTCATTTACATCAAAACTCATAGTTACTTTATTGATTGATTTTCCTTCTAACATTGATTTCAAAGAATCAGTATTATTTATGGAAATTCTTGTTTTATAGCCTGCCATTGACTGGATATAAACTTTATCTTCTTCTTGGTTTAAGTTAACTAATGGCTTATGATTAAAAAGATTTATTCGAGCAGCATCACCACCAAGTTCGAAATCTAAGGATATAGTATCTGAACCGCTTTGCTCATTATGATAATAGATTTTTAAGAATGAATTTGAACCAGTCGGATTTAAATATAGCATTGTGTTTTGTGCGCTTGCTATAACACTAATTCCTTTAAAGTTTTCTAAGAAAGCCTCATTATCTTTTAAACCTTCATTTTGAAGATCAAGAATTTCTTGCCCAAAACTATCACTTAATCTTATAGTTAATGAAGGGCTTTCAGATGCATCCTCAGAAACTGAAAAAGATTCAACATATGACACTCCCCCTAGCGACGATATTTGATATGAATTAGAATAATAAACCGAATCTTTATAAATATCTTCTTGAAGAATTAAGACATCTAAACTAGTGAAATTTTCTAAATCACCATAATAACCTGAGTACGTATAAGACATCACAACTGAATCCACAATAGGATTAGTTCCTAAATCCGTATTATTTTCTGTTAATAGGATTTGCGTATAAAAACCAGCATTATTTAACCCAAATTGTGAGTCATCTATTCCGCCTAAAATTAAATTAAGTGCTTCATCTGTTCTTAAAGAATCTTCAGAATCAGTTTGAGTAGTTTGCCAATTAAAGCTGCTTGTTTCGCTAATTATTATATTGTCTGATGTTGGTTGTACTTCTAGACCAATTGTATTCGGGTCAGTACAAGATGCTGCAATTAAACCCATAATTAGGCTTAATGATATGATTCTATTCATGTGTTATTTTTCTATAGTGGCTACTTCCTCCTCTTCAATAAATTGCTCGTAAAAATCTTGATAAGCGTCAATATAATCTTCCGCCCCAGGATATTCCATAAACGGCTTTTCTGAAGTTTTAATATAATCCAACACCTCTTTTTCAATACCTGCACTTGCCTGGACAACGGCATCAGCATAATCAATAGCATGTTTGTGCAAATTATTTATGTTGGATTCTTTCAACATAGCTACATCTTTTTCTTCTAAATTTTCAAATAATAACTTGTCAGTTATAGTCGTACTCAACACACCATCATAGGTATTATCGAATACCGAATAAATTACTTTTACATCCTCAAAAAGAGGATCGCCAGCATATAATTTCTTGATGTACATTGGCACTAAAGAAGTGAACCAACCTTGACAATGGATAACATCAGGCTTCCAGCCCAACTTACGCACTGTTTCAATTACTCCCTTACAATAGAAAATCATACGTTCATCATTATTAGACATAAAACTCCCATCCTCATTATTAAACATATGTTTGGTAAGGAAATATTCATCATTGTCAATAAAGTAAACTTGCATTCTCAATTTTTGAATTGATGCTACTTTAATAATTAACTGATGGTCAAAATCATCAATAATCAAATTCATCCCTGAAAGACGAATCACTTCATGCAATTGATGTCTTCTTTCATTTATGGTTCCAAACTTTGGTAAGAACATTCTGATGTCTTTGCCCTTTTCTTGTGTTTTTTGAGGGAGTAGACTCGCCACTTCACCCATTGTTGTTTCCCCTGTGTAAGGAACTATCTCCTGCGAAACATACAATACTCTCTTCTTTCCCATTGATAAATTTATTAGTATGCAAAAATATAGAAAAAAAAGCTAAACATCAAAGCTTTTCACTTAGTTTTGTCGCCAACAAGTACAATTTTACTACTGATAGATGTTTATTTTCAAATCAAAAAAAGAATTACAAAAGCATTTATCTGCTTTTGGAAATAAAAAAACAATAGGTTTTGTGCCCACAATGGGAGCTTTACATCAAGGGCATTTGCATTTAATCGAACAATCAAATCTAAAATGTGACATTAGTATTTGTAGTATTTTTGTAAATCCTACACAATTCAATAACCCAAATGATCTAGCCAACTACCCTAACACCCTAACTATTGATTTGGAAAAGTTAGAAAAAGTAAAATGTGATATCGTTTATAATCCTCCCGTCAATGATCTATACACTCAAGGAGAGACAGCTAAATCATATGATTTTGGATCGTTAGCAACAGCTATGGAAGGGGAATTTAGACCAGGCCACTTTAATGGAATGGCTACTGTAATAGAAAAATTATTGAACATCATAAATCCAACAATCGCTTTTTTTGGACAAAAAGATTTACAACAATTATATATAGTTAAGGATTTAGTAAAACAGATGCAATCAGCTACTGTCATAGAAGGTGTTCAAACGGTAAGAGAAGAAAGTGGCTTAGCGAAAAGTTCCCGTAACAAACTTCTTTCAGAAAGCGCAAAAAAAGAGGCTAGACTTATTTATAATTGCCTTAACTATTGTCAAAAAAATAAGGAAAAAGGAGTGGATAAACTAAAATTTCACATACAACAGCAATTTCTAAAACAGAAAAACTTTACCTTAGAATATGCTGAATTTGTAGCGCTTAAAACTATGCTTCCAATTAAGGATTGGGAAGAAGAAAATGAAAATGCTGTGAGCATTTCTGCTTATCATTCTGGAGTTCGTCTAATTGATAATATAATTTTATAGTTTTACAGCCATGAACAACACTAAGAGTAATAAAAATAAAATTCTTAACTTAGTTAAAATACTATCTTCATTTGCATTCATGGTGTTCATTATTTATTACTTCTTTGGTAAAAACTCTGAAAGCCTAAAAAGAGATTTATTAAAAGTAGAATATATTTACATTATTTTATCTATGATTTTTGGTGCTTGGGCATATGTAAACAGAGGACTAAGATGGATAGTACTTATTGATGCTTTAGGATATAAAACTTCTAAAATAAATTCTGTATCCGCTGTATCTGTAGGTTATTTTACCAATTTATTTATACCACGAGCCGGCGAAATTTCTAGATGTACATCACTCAAAAAATCAGATAATATTCCAGTTGATAAACTCTTTGGGACTATACTTATTGAAAGAGTTATTGATTTTGCTGCCCTTGTTATTTTTGTGGTTTTAGCCGCACTTTTAAAGTCAAATGAAGTAATTAGATCTATTAAAGAATATCAAAATTTAGGATCTGTTGAATCATCAAATTCAAAATCAATTATACTTATATTTATCATACTACTAGGGATAACAATTTACCTACTTAAAAACAGAATTAAGAAATTACCATTTTATCAAAAAGTAAGCAATTTTATCAGTGGATTAAAAGAAGGGTTTAAAAGTATTAAGCAAATGAAAAATAAAACTTTATTTTGGTTTCACACTCTTAGTATCTGGATTATGTATTTTTTGATGACTTATATTTGTTTTCAAGCTATACCAGAAACTTCTCATTTAGGAATTTCAGATGGCTTATTTTTACTTGTTTTAGGAGGAATAGGGATGGTAATTCCTGCCCCAGGAGGAATAGGCTCCTATCATTTAATGTTAATGATTGGGCTAGTTGCTTTGCAAGTTCCAGAGGGCACCTTAAGTGTAAAGCCTTACAATGAGTATAATCCTGCCATGTTATTTCCCTTCATTGTACATACGGCACAAACCTTTGTTGCCATTATCATGGGATCAATTGGATTGCTTATTTTATTTGTATCAAAAAATAAAAGCAATGTCACATCTTAAGACTCTAAATAGTAAAATATACAATCTTGATACCTTAACATCTCAAGTAGAACAATGGAAAATGGCGGGTAAAAAAGTAGTCTTCACCAATGGCTGTTTCGATATTATCCATAGAGGACACATAGAAGTATTGGCCCGTACTGCCGATTTAGGGGATAAACTAATTATTGGGCTAAACTCTGACCAATCAATACAAAAACTAAAAGGTAAAGATCGTCCAATTATTGATGAGCAATCAAGAGCTTTTTTATTAGCAGCACTTAGCTTTGTTGATGCTATTGTTTTGTTTTCTGAAGATACACCTTTAAAGCTTATTAGTACTTTACTTCCTGATGTATTAGCAAAAGGGGGTGATTATAAAATTGAAACTATTGTTGGACACGAAATTGTTCAGCAAAATGGTGGAAAGGTAAAACTTGTTCCTTTTGTAGATGGATTTTCAAGTACTACTATTATTGATAAAATCAAAAAATCTTAATGGCAAAAAAGAAAATCCAATCTGCTTTTTTTTGTCAAAGTTGCGGCACACAATCTCCAAAATGGTTAGGGAAATGCCCCCAATGTAACGAATGGAATACTTTTGTTGAAGAATTACTTGTTAAGGAAAGTGAAACAAAAGGAGGCTATAAAAGCAATAAAGTCAACACACCAAACCTGGTTAGTGAAATTGACTACAGCAATGAAAAACGAATAGTGACTAAGGATAAGGAACTTAACAGAGTATTGGGTGGCGGGATTGTGCCAGGATCTCTCGTTCTTTTAGGTGGTGATCCTGGAATAGGAAAATCAACTTTATTACTCCAGTTTGCACTAAGTTCAAAAAGTAAAAGGATATTATATGTTTCAGGAGAGGAAAGTCAGAAGCAAATTAAAATGCGTGCTGAACGCATTAATAAGAACTCAGAGCATTGCTATATACTTACAGAAACATCCACTCAAAATATCTTTAAACAGATTGAACAATTACAACCCGATATATTAGTAATTGATTCTATACAAACCCTGCATACAGCTCATATTGACTCCTCTCCTGGAAGCGTTTCTCAAATAAGAGAATGTACAGCAGAACTTATAAAATATGCCAAAGAAACTGGAACAGCCGTTTTCTTAATTGGTCATATTAACAAAGATGGCGCCATTGCAGGACCAAAAATATTAGAACATATGGTTGATACTGTTCTGCAATTTGAGGGAGATAGAAATCATGTTTACCGTATTTTAAGAACTATTAAAAATCGATTTGGCTCAGCTTCTGAATTAGGGGTTTATGAAATGAACCAAAATGGATTAAGAGAAGTAAATAATCCATCTGAAATACTAATATCAGAAAGAGATGAGGCTACCAGTGGCGTAGGTATTGCAGCTACTATTGAGGGGGCACGTCCGATTCTAGTAGAAATACAATCTCTAGTTAGCTCAGCTGTATATGGTAATCCTCAAAGGTCAGCTACAGGATTTGACACCAAAAGGATGAACATGCTATTAGCAGTTTTGGAAAAGAGATGTGGCTTTATGCTTGGGGCAAAAGATGTTTTTTTAAATATTACTGGGGGAATAAAAATTGATGACACCGCAATTGATTTGGCAGTAGTCTGTTCTATACTATCTTCAGATCAAGACATTGCACTTGACATGCTTACTTGCTTTGCGGGTGAAATAGGATTATCTGGTGAGATAAGGGCTGTAAACAGAATTGAAAATCGTATTGCAGAGGCGGAAAAGTTAGGCTATAAGCAAATTATTATTTCTAAATACAATAAGTTTAATGCTAAAGCATTTAACATTGAAATAGTACAATGCGGAAAGATTGAAGAGGTGTTTAGGAAACTTTTTTAAGTTTTATTTTAAAATTTGACTGGTATGCTCCTTAGTTTTTACTTTTTCAATAATATCCTCTATTATTCCTTTTTCATCAATAACAAAAGTAGTTCTACTTATTCCATCATATTCTTTACCCATAAATTTCTTAGGGCCCCATACTCCATAATCATTAAGAACCTGTTTACTCTCGTCAGAAATAAGTGGAAATGGTAAATCATGCTTTTCTATAAATTTAACATGTTTTTCTGGGCTATCAGCAGAGCAGCCCAAAACCACATATCCTTTATCCAAAAGTAACTTATAATTATCTCTTAAATTACAAGATTGAACAGTGCAGCCTGGAGTCATGTCTTTTGGATAAAAATAAAGCACCACCTTCTTTCCTTTAAATTGTTCTAATGTAATTGCATTACCATTTTGGTCTACAGAGTTAATGGACGGTGCACTATCTCCTATTTTTAAATTCTTCATAATTTATATTTAATTTATAATGTTCCTCTTCTTGCTTGTTCTGCTTCTATACATTCAAAAAGAGCTTTAAAATTCCCCTTCCCAAATGATTTTGCTCCCTTTCTTTGTATAATTTCAAAAAATAAAGTTGGCCTGTCTGTTAATGGTTTTGTAAAAATTTGTAGTAAATACCCTTCTTCATCTCTATCCACCAAAACACCATGCTCTTTAAGTGTTAAAATCTCTTCATCTATTTTCCCAACTCTATCTAGGACAGTATCATAATATGATGATGGTACTTTTAAAAACTCAACTCCTCTTTTAGCCATCTGAGCAACAGTAGATACAATATCATCAGTAGCTATTGCAATATGCTGTACTCCAGGTCCATCATAAAAGTCTAAATATTCCTCAATCTGAGATTTCTTTTTCCCCTGAGCTGGCTCATTTATTGGAAATTTAATTCTACCATTTCCATTGGTCATTACCTTACTCATAAGGGCTGTAAATTGAGTAGAAATATCTTTATCATCAAAAGTAATAAGATTAGCAAATCCCATTATATCATTATAGAATTTCTCCCAAATATTCATTTCATTCCAACCCACATTGGCAACCATGTGGTCAATAAATTTCAACCCAACTGTTTCTGGATTATAATCCGATTCCCATTTTTCATACCCCGGCATAAAAGTTCCTTTATAGTTTTTACGCTCTATAAAAACATGAACCGTATCTCCATAAATCTTAATTCCAGATTTAATCACTTCACCGTCTGCATCTTTTTCTGTTCTAGGAGAAAAATATGATTCAGCTCCTCTTTTAGTAGTTTCTTTCCATGCTTTTGTAGCGTCATCCACCCAAAGGGCTAATACCTTTACGCCATCACCATGTTTTTTTATGTGATCAAAAATTTCATTATTCTCCCCTGGCATTGGAGTAGTAAATACCAAACGGATTTTATCCTGTACCAAAACATAAGAAGTTCTGTCAGCAACTCCTGTTTCCAAACCTGCATAAGCTAGAGATTGAAATCCAAAAGCAGTTTTATAAAAATGTGCTGCTTGCTTGGCATTTCCAACATAGAATTCTACATAATCAGTTCCTAAAAGTGGTAAAAAATCCTGTGCTTCAGGAAAGATTTTTTCTAAAGAATATGTTGTATTATTTGCTTTTGTTAAATCGTCTTTCATTATAATATCTATTTAATCCAGCCATGATTTATGGTACTTTCCATCAGAAAGTTCAATGGCTGCTTTTGTTAATTTAAGTGGTGCAAATGTATCAACCATTACAGCTAATTCATCTGTCTTTGTTTGACCTATACTTTTTTCTGCCGCTCCAGGGTGTGGCCCGTGAGGAATTCCTGCAGGATGCAAGGAAATAGATCCTTGATCCACATGATTTCTACTCATAAAATCTCCATCAACATAATAAAGAACCTCATCAGAATCAATATTCGAGTGGTTATAAGGTGCAGGAATAGATTCAGGATGATAATCATACATTCTTGGTACAAATGAACAAATTACAAATCTAGATGTTTCAAAAGTCTGGTGTACCGGTGGCGGCTGATGCACTCTTCCTGTAATAGGTTCAAAATCATGAATTGAAAATGCATAAGGAAAATTAAAACCATCCCAGCCGGCTACATCAAATGGATGTGATGCATAAGTATATTCATGTATCATTTGCTCCTTCTTTATCTTAATGATAAAATCTCCTTTTTCATCATGAGTTTCTAACTCTTCTGGCACTCTTAAATCACGCTCACAATAAGGAGAGTTTTCTAATAGTTGACCAAAGTGATTACGATATCTCTTGGGCGTATAAACGGGTGTATAGGATTCTACAATAAATAATCTGTTATCTGAAGTATTAAACTTCATAGTATAAATAATTCCTCTTGGAATTACTAAATAATCTCCTTCTTTAAATTTTATATTACCTACAAAAGTCCTGAGTGTACCCGTCCCTTTATGAACAAAAATTACTTCATCACCATCTGTGTTTTTATAAAAATATTCTTCTTTTAAATTAGTAGGAGCAGAAAGTAAGATATTCAAATCATTATTTAACATAATAGAAATTCTACTTTCTAAATGATCAGCAACTTTAGGTGCATCAAATCCATTAAGCATATAGGCTTTTAGATTTTTATCCACTGCAATTTCTGGCGCTACTGAATACGCTTTTTTAATATCCTTAACCTGAGTTGGCCTATGTAAATGATATAAAAGGGAAGACATTCCTTCAAAACCAATAGTTCCAAACAATTCTTCATAATGGATATTCCCATCCTCTTTTCTAAAGGTAGTATGCCGCTTATGAGGCATTTTTCCTAATTTATGATATCTTGGCATACTGTTATTTTTATGCAAATATAGGACTTAAAAACATAAACAAGGCATGAATTATATCATCCCTAAAATAAAAATGATAATTTTGCCCTACTAATGAAACTCCTTACTTATAAAATAAAAAAATTTGAAACTCCACAAATTGGAGTGTTGCAAAATCAGTTAGTTTATAACCTTAATCATTGTTTTGGAAATATCTCATTACTAGATCTAATTCAACTTAAAGATTATCAAGATCAAGTTGCCAATTTTATTAGTAATAACGATTGTTTAAAACACGATATTAAGGATATTACTGTATTGCCTGTCATACCAAAACCCACCTCCTTTAGAGACGCTTATGCTTTTAGGCAACATGTAGCGACTTCACGAAAAAATAGAGGCTCGGAGATGATTCCGGAGTTTGACCAGTTTCCAGTATTTTATTTTTCAAACCATAACGCCATGTTTGCTGATGGTCAGAACATAGAACTTATGCCAGATCATTTTCACAGGCTAGATTATGAATTAGAATTTGCCATAGTAATTGGAAAAGGAGGAAAAAACATATTATCTAAAGATGCAGATAATCACATTGCAGGTTTTTGTATTTTGAATGATTTAAGCGCAAGAAGATTACAGATGGAAGAGATGAAGCTAAATTTAGGTCCAGCAAAAGGCAAAGATTTCGCCAATGTTATTGGGCCTTATTTAGTAACTCCTAACGAGATAGAAAGTAAAAGTATCGACACTCCTTTTGGTAAAAAATACGACCTACAAATGAGTTGTTATGTAAACGGAGAATTATTATCAAAAGGTAATGCAAAAGATATGAATTGGACGTTTGCAGAAATTATTGAAAGAGCATCTTATGGAGTAGAACTTTTCCCAGGAGATATAATAGGTTCTGGCACGGTGGGCACAGGTTGTCTATTAGAATTAAATGGCACTAAAAAGAGAGAAAATTCTGATTACATAGAAAGATGGATACAAGAGAATGATGAGATTGAAATGCAGATTGAAGGCTTAGGAAAAATAACCAATAAGATTATAAAGTCAGATAGTAAACACTCCTTATTAAAATTAAAAAAATGATTAAGACAATAGATATACAATCAGGAGAAACAGCAGGATTATACCAATATTTATCTGCTGCAGTAACCCCAAGACCCATTGCATTTGTAAGTACTATTGATAATGAGGGAAACAAAAATTTAAGTCCTTTTTCCTTTTTTAATGTTTTTTCCATAAACCCACCAATCTTAGTTTTTTCTCCTGTAAGGAGAGTAAGAAATAATACCTCAAAACATACTTTGGATAATGTAAATCAAGTAAAGGAATGTGTGATTTCATTAGTTACAGATGAAATTGCTCAGCAAGTTTCTTTGGCTTCAAGTGATTTTAATAAGAAAACAAACGAGTTTGAAAAAGCAGGATTTACAGCAATAAAATCAGATTTAATAAGCCCCTCAAGAATAAAAGAATCTCCAATAAACTTTGAATGTAAGGTAAATGAAGTAATTACCCTAGGTAAAGAAGGGGGTGCGGGTAGTTTAGTGCTTTGTGAAGTTTTAAAAATGCATATTGATGAATCTATTTTAGACAAGGACAATGCTATTGATCCATTCAAACTAAATATTGTAAGCAGATTAGGGGCCAATTGGTACGGAAAAACGACTAAGGATTCGCTTTATGAAATTGCAAAACCAATTTCAAGAATAGGTATGGGAATTGACAATCTACCAGAAGAAATTAAAAATTCTGTAATTTTAACTGGAAACGAACTTGCAATTTTAGCTTCCGCAGAGAATATTCCTTCAAAAAAAGAGTTTCCCCTTAGAGATAAAAAGAATACAGAAGAAAAACATATCTTAGCAAAAGAATTATTAAGCCATGGAAAAGCAGAAGATGCTTGGCAAATACTATTATAAATAACTAAAAAAAAGAAAAAATTATGTCATTCGAATTACCAAAATTACCTTACGCTTATGATGCGTTAGAACCACATATTGATGCTAGAACTATGGAAATTCACCATAGCAAACATCATAATGGATATACAAACAACTTAAACAATGCTATTGAAGGAACGGATTTAGCGGAAAAATCAATTGAAGAAATTTGCGCAACTAAAGGCTTAAGTGGTGGAGCAAGAAACAATGGTGGAGGATATTTTAACCATTGTTTATTCTGGAACATTATGAGTCCAAATGGTGGCGGAGAACCATCTGGAGAAATTGCAAGAGCTATAAAAGAATCATTTGGGTCTTTTGAAGAATTTAAAAATACTTTTTCGGCAGCTGCAGGAACAAGATTTGGTTCGGGTTGGGCTTGGTTAGGTGTAAAAGACGGAAAACTTATAGTATGTTCAACTGCAAACCAAGACAACCCATTAATGGATGATCAATGCGGATGCACTCCTGTTTTATGTTTAGATGTTTGGGAGCATGCCTACTACTTAAATTACCAAAACAGAAGACCAGATTACATTAATGCATTTTTCAATGTAATCAACTGGGAGGAAGTAAACAAAAGATTTGAGGCCGCTTTATAATATTTTTATAAATTTGCCACACCAAAAATTTAATTACACTAATAATTTAAACAAAAATGAAAAATAAATTTGCCTTAATTGCCCTTTTAGGATTATTCCTTGCTGGGACTTACACTGTTTATGCACAAGATGCGACTGATACTATTGTAACAGAAGAAGCAGTTGCTACAACTGTAGAAACTGAACAAGCACCCGCACAAATTGAAGAAGAAATAGTAACTGAAGAAGCCGCATCATTTCATCAAATCATTAAACAAAAATTTATTGAAGGAGGACCTGGATTTATGGGGATCGTATTGTTATGTTTAATCTTAGGATTAGCTTTAGCAATTGAGAGAATACTTTATTTAAACATGGCAACTACTGATACTGACAAGCTTTTAAATGATGTTGAAGTAGCTTTAAAATCAGGAGGTGTTGAGGCTGCACAAGAAGTTTGTAGAAATACAAAAGGACCTGTTGCATCAATTTTCTATCAAGGTTTAGAACGTTCTGATGAAGGAGTTGATATGGTTGAAAAATCAATTGTTGCTTACGGTTCAGTACAAATGGGACTTTTAGAAAAAGGATTATCTTGGATTTCATTATTTATTGCACTTGCTCCTATGCTTGGGTTTATGGGGACTGTAATTGGTATGATTGGAGCCTTTGATGCTATTGAAGCTGCAGGAGATATTTCTCCATCTTTAGTGGCTGGAGGTATTAAAGTTGCACTTTTAACTACTGTATTTGGACTTATTGTAGCAATGATTCTTCAAGTATTTTATAATTACTTAATTGCAAAAGTAGATTCAATTGTTAACTCAATGGAAGATTCTTCTATCTCATTAATTGACTTATTGGTTAAAAATAAATAATCATGGAGAGTTTAATTAATATAGGGATAATATTAACCTACTTAATGGTTGCTTTTGCAGCTTTTGCAGCAATTGGTTTTGGTATCAAACAAATGATGCAGAAAACTAATAATGCTAAAAAAACACTATATACTATTGGGGGGCTTTTTGTTATCATTCTTTTATCCTACCTTATGGCTTCTGATGAAGTATTAGGTTCGTATGAAAAATATGAAATTACTTCTTCAACTGCTAAGCAAGTAGGAATGGGATTAACTACCTTTTATATATTAGCTATTGGTGCTATAGGTGCAGTTTTATATGCTGAATTATCAAAATCATTTGCTAAATAATGGCTAGCTCAAGAAGAGGGTTACCGGAAATTAATGCAGGATCAATGGCCGACATTGCTTTCTTGCTACTTATCTTTTTCTTGGTAACGACTACTATGGATGTTGACACTGGTATTGCTCGTAAACTTCCTCCTATGCCTGAGGAAGAATTGCAAGATGAAGATCCACAAATTCATGCTAAAAATATTTATGTCGTATTGATTAATACCAACAATCAATTATTGGTTGAGGGAGAGTTAATGGATATTTCACAATTAAGAGATGGAGCAAAGGAGTTTATTGATAATAACGGTAGAGATGCTAATTCATCAGAAAATCCTGAAAAAGCAATTATCTCATTACAAAATGATAGAGGGACTGAGTACATGACTTATATTCGTGTGCAAAATGAACTTGCTGCTGCTTACAATGAGTTAAGAAACAAAGCTGCATTGAATAAATTTGGCGAGCGTTATGCTAATTTAAATAAAACGCAAAAAAAGGAAATTAGAAAAATGTACCCTCAGAAAATATCTGAAGCGGAACCAAAAAATATAGGAGGAGATTCATAATGAGTAAATTCAGAAAAGGAGGTAAAAAAGGAATGCCAGCTATATCAACTGCATCCCTACCAGATATTGTTTTTATGTTACTTTTCTTTTTCATGGTAACTACAGTAATGCGTGAAACAACATTATTTGTTGATGTGTTAACACCAAAAGCTACTGAGATAAAGAAAATGGAAAAAAAATCTTTAGTGAGTTATATCTATATTGGTTCACCAGTTAAAAGAATGCAAGCATCTTATGGTAGTGCTGCTCGTATTCAATTAAATGATGCTTTTGCTGAGGTTAGTGAAATACAAGAGTTTATAGCTACAGAGCGTGAAGCAAGAGACGAAAAAGAAATTCCTTACATGACTACATCTATTAAGGCAGATGAAACCGTTAGAATGGGAATTATTACTGATGTAAAGCAGGAGCTCAGAAAAGCAAATGCACTAAAAATTAATTATTCTACTAGAAAGGGAGATTATTAAAAACTAGACATTAGGATTAAGTTATTAAACATTTAAAAGAGGCTGATTTATCAGCCTTTTTTTATGCTTAAATTTTTCTGAAGAAGGAAAATTAATAACCCTACTGCCATAAAACTAAAAAAGGCTTGTTGCCATGTTGCTGTATTTTCAGTTAAGTAGGCGTAATCAGAAAAAGTAGGATAAGCAAAGGTAACAGCCATAGCATTATTTAGCAAGTGTGCTATAATAGGGAGCCAAAGGGAGCCGCTCCAATAAAATAAGTAGCCTAAAACTAGCCCTAGTGCAAATCTTGGTAAGAACCCCTGAAACTGCATGTGGATTGCACTAAACAGAATAGCCGTTATAATAATTGCCACATGTGGTTTGCCTAGCCACTGGGTCATCTTTTGCTGCAAGTAGCCTCTAAATAAAAGTTCCTCTCCCATAGCAGGTATAATGGCTATTACTAACAAATTGAAAAATAAATCGCCAAGCGTATTCATTTTTAAAAAGTAGTTGGTAATCTTTTCTGCATTATCATCAAATACCAACATCCAATCAGGAATATTAAAACTCTTATTCCATTCATAAATAAAAGAAATAAAAGGATTGATCAATAACATTATAGCAATAACTAAGAGTAGCGACTGTCTGTTAAAATTTAAATTTAACTTTAAATCAAAATCACATAAATAGCCATACAACAAAGTAGGTGTGATAAATAACCCAATTGCACTCAACATCTGTATAAATTTAACTGCATCTATTTCGGATTGACTGGTAAATTGCATCATACTTACTGCAATTAAAGTTAGATCAGTAAACAATACAATAACCGCTTGGGCCAGCAAAGTGTGTAGTATAACCGACACAAACATCAGTAGAAATAAAATCCCTAATTTTCCAGTTGATGACTTCTCTTTAAATATCCCTTTTAATCTCATTATTGTGTATTTTTGCAAAATATGGGTGTAAAGATAGGAAATATTGATGTAGGAGAATTCCCTTTATTATTAGCACCAATGGAGGATGTTAGTGACCCACCTTTTCGTGCTTTATGTAAACAGAATGGTGCTGATGTCATGTACACAGAATTTATCTCATCAGAGGGTCTAATTCGTGATGCCGACAAGAGTGTGATGAAGTTGGATATTTATGATTTTGAACGCCCAATTGGAATACAAATATTTGGTTATGACATTGAATCCATGCGACAAGCTACCGAAATATGTGCTGCCGCAAAACCTGAATTTATTGACATCAACTTTGGTTGCCCAGTTAAAAAAGTAGCTAATAAGGGAGCAGGAGCGGGAATACTGCTAGACATCCCAAAGATGGTAGCCATGACCAAAGAAATTGTAAAGGCTACTCATCTACCTGTAACTGTAAAAACACGCCTAGGCTGGGATGACAATACAAAATACATAGTTGAAGTTGCTGAACAATTACAAGATGTAGGCATACAAGCCCTATCCATTCATGGGCGTACCCGAAAACAAATGTATAAAGGAGATGCTGATTGGACTTTAATTGGAGATGTAAAAAATAATCCTAGAATGCACATTCCTATTTTTGGAAATGGAGATGTAAATTCACCTGAAAAAGTAGCAGAAGTAAAAAATAAATATGGGGTAGATGGGGTAATGATTGGGCGTGCTGCTATTGGCTATCCTTGGATATTTAACGAGATAAAACATTACCTAAAAACGGGAGAGTATTTAGCCCCACCCACTATTGCCGATAGAGTAATTGCATGCAAGCAACACCTAAAACATTCTATTGAGTGGAAAGGCCAAATACTTGGTATTGCAGAAATGAAACGCCACTACACTAATTATTTTAAAGGCATTCCTCATTTTAAAGATTATCGCATAAAAATGGTAACAAGCGACAACCCAGAAGAAGTACACGCAATTTTAGATGATGTAGCAAATAAATTTGCTGAGGTTAGCTTTTAAAAAGTTTTTTACCAAGCAATTTTGCAGGATACCAGGAAGCTAAAACTCCAATTATAAATACCGTAACACTAACGAGTAATACATCATTAAAAGCGATAGAAATAGGGTAAGTATTGATTACAAAACTACCCCCGCCCATACTTATAAAACCAAAAGTTTGTTGTAAAAAAGCAAGTCCCAAACCGATAAACAATCCTATACCTGCCCCAAATATTATGGTAAGCATACTCTTTTTGAAAAAAAGATATTGAATATCTTGAACAGTACAACCCAGACTTCTTAGAGTAGTAATATCCTTTTTCTTATCAAGCATAAGCATGCTAAGTGATCCAATAATATTAAAAGTAGCAATTATCATAATAAAAGTAAGTATTAAGAAAACAGCTAGTTTTTCGGTATTCAATATTTTGTAAAGAAATTCCTGTTGCTGAAGGCGATTCTTAATCATATACTTGCCACCTAGAACTTTCTTTAATTGCTCTTGAAGAGCAATCATCTGCCCTTCATCTTTTAGATTTATTTCAATGGATGAAACTTCATTATTTCTTTCTGCTAATTGCTGGACAAATAATAAAGGGGTAATAATATATGCGGCATCTACCTCAGCTTGCACCCCAAAAACTCCAACTGGGAGCACTGCCGATTGCTCAAAAGCAGTAGATGGATTCAATAATGTTATACTATTTCGATTTGGCATAAACACACTCAATTGCTCAAACATAGAGCCAATTCCCATGGATAAATAATAGGCAACTCCCCTGCCTACAACAGCTACATTATTACTTTCAAAACCATTAATATATTCACCATCAATTAATAGTGAATTAAAATTTGTAAGTTCCAAATACTCCTCACTCACTCCCTTAACTGTAGCTATATACTCCTTTTCTTGGTATTTTAAGAGTACTTTTTCCTCTAACACCAATGCTGATGTTTCTATTTCTTCAACTGTAAGCAGCAAATTTTTAGCTTTATTAGGATTAAAAGTTTTACCTTCAGAAGAAGTAATTTTTAAATGTGGATCAAAGGAATTATACATACTTAAAACCAAATCTTCAAAACCATTAAAGACAGATAGAACCAAAATAAGTGCAGCTGTACCAGTGGATACCCCAAAAAGTGAAACCCAAGAAATTATATGCACAAAACTGCTACTTTTCTTAGTTGTAAAATAGCGTTTGGCAATAAAAAATGGGAAATTCATTCAGTTTTATTTTTTCAATAATCGGTCAATCTCTTCAGCATAGGCAGCCGAATCATCCAAATGAAATTGAAGTGTTGGTACAATACGCAATTGATTTCTCACACTCTCACCCAGTTTTTTACGAATCATTACCGTATTACTTCTAATTACTTTTAGGGCAACTTGAGGGTCATCAACAGGAAAAATACTTAGAAAAATATTAGCATCAGCTAAATCAGGAGAAATACGAACAATAGTTAAACTCACCATTATATTCCCTAATATCTCTTGAGTATTCTGCTGAAAAATTACAGAAAGTTCTTTCTGAATTAAACGCGATACCTTTTTTTGTCTTGTTGATTCCATAAGTGCAAAAATAGGGAATCCTTTCTTATCTTTGCCATATGCATTATTTCTTAAGAATATTAAAATACGTAAAACCATATTTACCGTTTGCACTACTGAATATTTTTTTCAATGTGTTAAGTGTTTTATTTTCTTTAGTATCCTTAACAATGGTCGTCCCATTCTTAGGAATCCTTTTTGAAACACAAGAAAAGGTATATAGCCCACCACCGATTAGCCTTAATGCAGCAGCATTAAAAGATAACTTTTACGCCATAATAAGCTCCATTGTTGATGAAAAAGGAAAGGTAGAAGCCTTGTTTTTCATTTGTATTTTAGTGTTAGTTACCTTCTTTTTCAGAAATCTGTTTCGTTATTTATCCCTTTATTTTTTGACGCCTATACGTAATGGAGTGGTACACGATCTGCGTATGGACTTGCATAAAAAAGTGATATCCTTGCCACTTCCTTTCTTCACTGAAAAAAGAAAAGGAGATATTACAGCTCGAATGACTTCTGACCTTGTAGAGATAGAATGGTCAATTATGAGTTCCTTAGAAATGATATTTAAGGATCCTTTAAATATAATTATCTACTTAGCAACACTTATAGTGATAAGTCCACAGCTTACAATATTTGTTGTTCTGCTCTTTCCTGTTACTGGCCTTATCATTGGGGTTATAGGTAGGTCTCTAAAAAAATCATCTGACAGAGGGCAAAATAAAATGGGTAATTTACTATCCATTATTGATGAAAATATTTCTGGATTAAGAATCATAAAAGCATTTAATGCTGAAAGTCATATAAATAAAAACTTTGAAAAAGATAGTATTGAGTATAAAAGTATAATGACAAAACTATTAAGGAAAAAAGACCTTTCTTCACCCATGAGTGAATTTTTGAGTACTATCGTTATGGTTATTGTTATGTGGTTTGGTGGTCAGCTAGTATTAAGTGCAAATGGAGAGTTAACTGCTCAAGAATTTATTGGCTATATCCTTATCTTTTCCCAAATTATCCCACCAGCAAAATCCTTAACTACCTCCTATTACCATATACAAAAAGGAAGTGCCTCTGCACAAAGGGTCTATGAAATACTAGATGCTGAAAATGAAATTATTGAAGCTGAAAATCCAAAACAAATTAAACTCCTCAATAACCAAATTGAATTTAAAGGCATTGCCTTTTCTTACGAGAAGCAAGAAGTGCTAAAGGATATTAATTTTTCCATTGGCAAAGGAAAAATGGTTGCTTTAGTTGGAGAATCAGGAAGTGGTAAATCCACTTTAGCGGATTTATTAGCCCGATTTTACGATATTAATAAAGGCGAAATCCTTATTGACAACAACAATATAAAAGAAATTGCTTTGTACGATTTACGTGCATTAATGGGAATCGTAAGTCAAGACTCGATTTTGTTTAACGATACTATTTTTAACAATATTCGTTTAGGAAATGTTAATGCTAGCGAACAAGAAGTAATCGAAGCGGCCAAGATTGCAAATGCACATGAATTTATTAAAGCTACAGAAAATGGGTACAACACCAATATTGGCGATAGCGGGAATAAACTTTCTGGAGGACAAAAACAAAGATTAAGTATTGCTAGAGCGATCCTAAAAAACCCTGAGATATTAATTCTAGATGAAGCTACTTCTTCCTTAGATACGGAGTCGGAACGCTTAGTACAGGATGCTTTAAATAAATTGATGCATTCGCGGACATCACTAGTAATTGCGCATAGGCTATCCACTATACAAAATGCGGATGAGATTCTAGTTTTAGAAAAAGGCTGTATTATTGAAAGAGGAACACATCAAGATTTGATTACTCAAAACGGACACTATAAAAAGCTTTCTGACTTGCAGAGTTTTGCTTAGTACAAGAAATTATTGTAAGGATACCTCACTTCATGTAATTGTTTAATTTTAGCATAAAGCAAGTCCTTTAGCTCAATAAAATGAGTTTTATTTAAGGCTGAAATAAATATACTTTCATCATCTAACTTTGCCATCCAAGTTTTTTTCAACTCTTCCAATGAAATATTTTCAGGAAGTATTGGGGTTAAATCATCTTCCTCTTTTGGAGTGAAAGTATAAGCATCAATTTTATTGAATACTATTAAAATAGGTTTGTCCGTTACCCCAAGTTCAATAATAGTTTTGTTTACTATTTCTATTTGTTCTTCAAATTTAGGATTTGAAATATCAACAACATGCAATAATAAGTCTGATTCGCGCACTTCATCTAAAGTTGACTTAAAGCTTTCCACCAACTGATGAGGTAATTTGCGAATAAAGCCGACAGTATCAGTTAATAAAAAAGGTAAATTGCCAATTACTACCTTGCGTACAGTAGTGTCCAAAGTAGCAAATAATTTATTTTCCGCAAAAATATCTGACTTTGCTAAGGTGTTCATTAAGGTTGATTTTCCTGTATTGGTATACCCAACTAATGCAACTCTTATCATATCTTGTCTACCTTTCCTACGCGTAAAACTTTGCTTATCAATTTTCTCTAACTTCTTTTTTAGTAGCGCAATTTTATCTTTAATAATCCTTCTATCGGTTTCAATTTGTGTTTCCCCAGGTCCTCTCATTCCAATACCCCCTTTTTGTCGTTCAAGGTGAGTCCACATTCTTGTAAGTCTTGGTAATAAATATTGATATTGTGCCAACTCAACTTGCGTGCGGGCTTGTGCAGTTTGCGCTCTACTTGCAAAAATATCTAATATCAGATTACTTCTGTCTAGAACTTTGGTGTCCTCTCCAAAAATTTTCTCAATATTTCTTATTTGTGAAGGGCTTAAATCATCATCAAAAATAATTAGCTTTATTTCATTTTCTTCTGCATAAAGTCGCACCTCCTCAATTTTCCCTTTACCTAAAAATGTTTTATTATCTGGATGAGGTAATTTTTGTGTAAAATTTCTAACTGGTTTTGCCCCTGCAGTATCAGCTAAGAAAGCGAGCTCATCCAAAAATTCGTATGCTTGATCTTTCGTGACATCAGGAGTAATTAAACCAATTAATACGGCTTTTTCCATTTAAATATATAAAGTAAGTGATTGAATAACTATAACGCTTTCTTTCTATTTTCTATAAAACTTCTAATAAACGCAATGAAAGCAATGAAAGAACTTAAACTCATTGCTAAAACACGAAATAGTCCAACACCTCCTTGATCTATAGATATAGGTAGTCTTTTCCCGACAAGAGCAATTAGAACTAATAGTGTTAATACAACAGCGACATGAGCAATAGCTTTGTTACTATTCTGAATTCCTTTATTACACAATAATAAAATAATTCCAAATAAAACAGTAATCAATGCAGTCCAATGTTCAAATGAGACAATTGTAGCTAATTTATAATTACTAACATCAATATAACCCCATAAACCTAGTAAAATTAAAGTTAATGCGTTAATTAAATTCATTTTTTGTGCAGTCATATAAAAATATTTTTATTGACAAATAAACAAATAAATTTCAAGTTAATTTACTAATTTCACGGCTTTATTATTATCCCTTTCAAATGAGATTACGATTTACTTTACTTTTTTCAATCCTAAGTTTTTATACCATTTCTGGTCAAGAAACTTTTACTGTTAATGGAGTTGTACAGAATTTTAAACCTATTCATGTATTTACCAATGCTCATATTATTTTAAGTCCTACTAGTGAAATAGAAAACGGAACACTCATTATTAGAGGGGATAAAATCATTACAGTAGATACTAGTTTGAACATCCCAAGTGGAGCGATTATTCATGATTTAAAAGGCGATTATATCTACCCTTCATTTATTGAATTATATTCAGATTATGGTTTGCAAAAAGCTAAAAAAGGGCAATACAGTTATCGTCCACAGTACGAAAGTAGTAAGACTGGTGCTTACCACTGGAATGAAGCCATTCACCCTGAAATAGACGCAAGCAGAGAGTTTGTTACTGATAAAGAATCAGCTACTGCTTACCTTAAAAATGGTTTTGGAGCAGTGCTTTCTCATGTGCAAGATGGCATATTAAGAGGTACTGGATCTTTAGTGCTACTTTCAGAAAAAAGCGAACATGAAAATATAATTCTGCCAAAAGCAGCAAATTATTTTTCCTTTAAAAAAGGAGTATCAAAACAAAAAAATCCTTCTTCATTAATGGGAAGTATTGCCTTAATAAGACAAACATTTTTGGATGCTGAATGGTATTCTGCACAGGATAACCAAACTAATCTTTCCTATGCTGCAGTAAATAATAACCAAGAATTGCCTAATATTTTTGCAGTAAATGATGAGTTAGATTATAGTCGAGTGTACAAAATTGCAAATGAGTTTGAAATTGATTTTATCATAAAAGGAAATGGAAAGGAATACAGTAGAATTGATGAAGTAGCTGCTACTAAATTTCCAATAATTATTCCGCTTAATTTTCCTAATTCCTATGATGTAGATAACCCTGAAACAGCAGAATGGATTAGCTTACACAAGCTAAAGGATTGGGAAACTGCTCCTTTCAACCCTAGCATACTTGCCCAAAATGAAGTTGATTTTTGTATTACTTCTTCTGGATTAAATAAGGAAAATAATTTTATAACTAATTTACGACTAGCAGTTAAAAAAGGACTTAGCAAACAAGATGCACTTGCTGCACTTACTACTACTCCCGCACAGCTTATTGCAATGGATCATAAAATTGGGATTTTAGAAAGTGGATATTTAGCCAATTTCTTTATTACCTCTAAAGATATTTTTGAGAATGGTGAAATTTATGAAAACTGGACCGCTGGAGAAAAACACATTATTACTAAGAAACAAGAAATTGATATAAGAGGATATTACACTTTAAATAATAAAGAATTTGAAAATAAATTAGTTGCCATTAATGGAAGTATGGAGAAACCAAAAGCAACTATTTTTGCATTAGATTCCCTTACGCTCAAAACAACTTTAGAGGGTAGGAATATTAATATCAGCACTAAAAATGGTGCATTTAGAGCTTTTGCTAAATTCCATAATGGGAATATTCAAGGTAAATATCAAGATAGTACAGGGATTTATCACACCTTTAAGCTGCAAAGAGATTCTCTTTTTAAAGAGACTAAAAAAACTTTTACTTTAACAATTGATAGTTTAATTCCTTCAGTTTGGTTACCTAATAAAGCGCACGGATTTAAAATTATACCCAAAGCTGAAAATATCATCTTTAGAAACGCAACAATATGGACAAATGAGCAAGAAGGAATATTGGAAAATACAGATATTGCCATTTCAAATGGAATGATTATTGCCCTTGGGAAAGATTTGAATGAATTAATAGTATTCCCTGAGACCGTAAAGATTACACAAATTAATGCTACTGGTAAACATCTTACTAGTGGGATAATTGACGAACACTCCCATATTGCGATCAGTAGAGGGGTAAATGAAGGAAGCCAGGCAGTAAGTGCTGAAGTGAGAATTGGAGATGTCATCAACCCCAATGATCATAATATCTACCGTCAACTTTCAGGAGGTACAGTTGCTTCACAGCTTCTGCACGGTTCGGCAAACCCAATCGGAGGCCAATCCGCTATGATTAAATTAAGATGGGGAAGTAATGCAGAAGAGATGAAAATCAAGAATGCAGATGGTTTTATAAAATTTGCCTTAGGAGAAAATGTGAAGCAAAGTAATTGGGGAAATTTTGAACGCACCCGTTTTCCACAAACTCGTATGGGAGTAGAACAAGTGTTTTATGATGCTTTTTACCGAGCAAAAAATTACCAAAAACAATGGCGGGATTTTAATGCACTTATTAAAGAAGAAAAAGTAAAAGCAATTCCTCCAAGAGAAGATTTAGAGCTTAATGCTTTGGTTGAAATCCTAAATTCCGAACTCTTTATTACTTGTCACTCCTACATTCAATCCGAAATAAATATGCTTATGCATGTTGGTGATTCTATGGGCTTTATTATTAATACTTTTACACATATTTTGGAAGGTTATAAAGTGGCAGAGAAAATGAAAAAACATGGTGCAGGCGGTTCAACCTTTTCTGATTGGTGGGCCTATAAATTTGAAGTAAATGATGCCATTCCTTATAATGCAACACTTCTTAATAATGCAGGGGTTATTACTGCTATTAATTCTGATGATGCAGAGATGGGAAGAAGATTAAACCAAGAAGCTGCAAAGGCCGTAAAATATGGAGGGACTTCAGAAGAAGATGCATGGAAGATGGTAACTTTAAATCCTGCTAAATTATTGCATATTGATGATAAGATGGGTAGTATCAAAATTGGAAAAGATGCCGATATTGTACTTTGGACGGACAATCCGCTTTCTATTTATGCCAAAGTAATACAAACTTATGTGGATGGCAAGCTCCTTTTTGATGTTGAAGTTGACAAAAAATTACGAGAAAGAGACCGATTAGAACGCATGCGCATCATACAGAAAATGAGTGAAGATGCAACTGGAGGTAAAAAACAAAAACCCGAACCTATTTCTGAAAAATTATACCATTGTGATACTGAATATGATGAATAAAAAATACTTAAATCTTCTTTTAACACTATTTATTACAATAGCTGTACAAGCACAGAAACCTAGCCTATTTATAGGGGCAACTGCCCATTTAGGAAATGGAACAAAAATTGAAAATGCTGCTATTAGTATGTTAAATGGTAAAATTGATATGGTTGCTGACGCAACAAGGATCCGTATTGATCCAAGTGCTTTTGATACAATTTATCGTGTACATGGAAAGCATCTTTATCCTGCATTTATTGTCCCTAACACAACTTTAGGAATTACTGAAATTGATGCTGTTCGTGCCTCAAATGATTACAGAGAAACAGGATCAATAAATCCTAATGTCCGTACACTTATTGCCTATAATACTGACTCTAAAATAGCCAAAACAGTAAGAAGTAATGGTGTATTCATTGCTCAAGTAACTCCAAGAGGAGGGACAATCTCTGGGCAATCTTCAGTAATGCATTTAGCAGGTTGGAATTGGGAAGATGCCGCTTTAAGAATAGATGATGGAATACACTTGAATTGGCCTTCATCCTACTACCAAAGTGGTTGGTGGGCAGAACCTGGATCTACTAAAGTAAATAAGAAATACAACGAGAGTATTACTACATTAAAAAGATTTTTCAAAAAAGCAAATTCTTATGCTAAATCATCTAGTTTAATGGACTTAAGAATGGAAAGCATGAAGGGATTATTTAACGGAAATAAGACACTTTATATACATGCAAATAATGCAAGCGATATGTTGGATGCCATTTCATTTACGAATGAATTTTCTACTAGTAAAACAGTAATTGTAGGAGCAGAAGATGCACTCAAAATTGTGGATGAATTGAAAGAAAATAACATATCACTTATCCTTAATAGAGTGCATAGGCTCCCAAGCAAAGTGGGCAGCCCAGTGGATGAGCCATTTAGGCAAGCCGCAAAATTACAAGAAGCTGGAATTTTATTCTGCTTAAGTTATGAAGGAGAGATGGAGGCGATGGGAGCTAGAAACCTTCCTTTTAGTGCAGGAACTGCTGTAGCCCATGGATTAGAATATGAAAAGGCAATTAGTAGTATTACTTTAAATACTGCCCAAATTCTTGGCATAGATCGGCACTGTGGCTCTATTGAAAAAGGAAAGGACGCTACTTTCTTTATCAGTAGCGGTGATGCTTTAGATATGCGTACAAATAATGTTGAAATAGCTTATATAAAAGGAGTTGAAGTTGATTTAAATAACCACCAAAAGGAGCTTTTTGACAAATACAAAAACCGATAATTTATTTTTCCTATATTTGGGAAAATTAATTATCGTGAAAAAAATACTACTTGTACTTACGCTTACTGCTTTAATTTTTGCTTGTAAAAAGGAAGATGATAAACCAAATACTAACACAACCTCTACTAATACAGTTGAGGGATGTACAGATACGATTGCTATAAACTTTCTTGCAACAGCAACTGTTGATGACGGATCATGTGAGTATCCTCCTTCTGCGTTAAAATTATCTATTATTACAGTTAATTCAATGCCTATGACTAACAATGGTTCTGATTGGGATATTGGGATATTGGGATCAGAAAATCCAGATGTTTTTTATGTTCTAAAAGAAGGAGATGGGGATATTGTTTCATCAAGTTCTAAAGATAATATTGCTACATTTCCAATATTATTTACTGAAAACCTACCTTACACAATAAATACTCTATCAAAAGAATATACTATAGAGATTTATGATAACGATGAGATTCTTGGTGTAGGAGAAAATGAATTTATTGGTTCTTGCAGTTTTACTCCAAACGAGCTTATTACAACACTTAGTATAAATGATGAGCTTAATATTATAAATAATGGAGTAGATATGACTTTAGATATAGAATGGCTTCAATAAGATAATTATTTTTCCCAAATCAATTTCTTACCAAAACCCAATTTATTGTGGGTCATTTTTATAAAATTGAGTGGCATAGCCCAAAGATGTATATCCATATTTTCAGCATAAGGAAAGGCTTTTAAGTATTGCTCTTTCGCAATTTTTAAGTACTCGCCTTCTAATTCTTTTATAGTTCCTATTAATTGAATGCCTTGAATTTTGCTAATCTCTCTAGTTTCTAAAGCAATACTTCCAGCCACATTAGTATTCGTAATAAAATCTTGAGCATGCTTAGTTTTTGTCTCAGTAGAAAAAATAAGCTGATTACTTACTTGATCATATACATAAAAAAGATTGCAGCAATAAGGTTTATTATTTTGGCTAGTTGCCAAAGTGAGTAAATGATGTTCATTTAAAAAATGAACAATTTGCTGATCAACCTGCATTATTAATAGCCTATATTTTTCCTAACTCTTGCAAGCACTTCTTTAGCGATGACTCTTGCCTTGACTGCTCCCTTCTCTAATTCTTCATCAATTATAGCTTTGTTTTCCATCAACTGATTAAATTTTTCTCTCTCTAATGAATAGGTCTCACAAATCAATTCAAAAAGCTCTTGCTTAGCATGTCCATAGCCATAATTTCCAGTAGCATATTTCTCAAATAAAGCAGTTGCTTGTTCTTCTGTAGAAAGCAATTTGTATATTTTATAAATATTACAAACCTCAGCATCCTTCTTATCCTGCATAGGAGTAGAGTCGGTTTTAATTCCCATTATTTGCTTTCTGAGTTTTTTATCCGGAAGAAAAATATCAATAAAATTATTATAGGATTTACTCATTTTTTTTCCATCAGTTCCTGGTACAATCATCACTCTTTCATCTACTTTAGTTTCTGGCAAAACAAAGGAATTAGGGTATTTATGATTAAACCTAGAAGCTATGTCTCTGGTGATTTCTAGATGCTGAACTTGATCCTTTCCAACAGGAACAATATTTGCATCATACAATAAAATATCAGCTGCCATAAGAACAGGATAGATAAACAAGCCTGTATTTACCTCAGAAAGTTTATCTGATTTATCTTTAAAAGAATGAGCTAATTGAAGTCTTTGGAAAGGAGAAAAACAGTTTAAATACCAAGTTAATTCACATACTTGAGTTACATCTGATTGTCTATAAAAAATATTTCTTTCAGTATCAAAACCAAAAGCCAGCCAAGCCGCTGCAGTCGCATAAGTATTTTCCCTCAACTGTTCTGCATCACGAATAGTCGTAAAAGAGTGTAAATCAGCTATAAAAAATAAGCTTTCATTTTTCTTATTTTTGGACAGTTCAATAGCCGGAATTATGGCTCCTAATAAATTTCCTAGATGTGGCGTACCTGTGCTTTGTATTCCTGTTAATATTCTTGCCATTCTATTTTAAAATTTTGATTTTGTAAAAATAGGATTTTTATCTTTGCAATATGAAATGGCTCGGCTATCTTTTAAGTTCAATATGGCGTTTATGGTTTTTACTAATGTTTTTGTTAGTATTTATTCTATTTATGCCTGCACTATTTTTCTTTACTGCAATAGTTAAAAATGAAATTATAGTAGCTAAACTTACTCGATATTGGTCCAAACTAACGATATATCTTTCCTTCATTTTTCCTAAAGTAGAATGGGAAGAAAAACTATCCAAAAAGGAGCAATATATAATCTGTCCTAATCATGTTTCCACTTTAGACATCCCATTTATATTAGCTGTAATTCCTGCACCCTTACAATACATTGGAAAAGCTGAAATAGCAAAAATTCCTTTGTTTGGCTATTTCTACAAAAACAATTCTGTAATTGTTGATAGAGCAAACAGAAGAAACGCGTATAGTGCATTCTTAAAAGCAGGAGAAAAATTGAAAATGGGGATTAACATGTGTATATTCCCAGAAGGTGGGATTCCTAATTCCGATATTTATCTGAAGAAATTTAAGAATGGTCCTTTTCGTTTAGCATTGGATAAAAATATAAAAATAGTACCTATAACTATGCCAGATAGTAAAAGTATGTTTCCAGAACAATACTTTAAAGGTAGGCCTGGAATAGTACGTATTAAAATCCATAAAGCTATTGCTCCAAATAGCCTGGCAGAAAAAAGCATAGAAAATTTTAATCTTTCGGTTTACAATACTATTTTTGAACAATTAAAAAATTATGAGCAATAACATTATCATTGACGACAAATTAGTAGCGGATTTATCACGCCTAGCAAAACTAAAATTTGATGCTTCAAAAGCTGAAAAAATGAAAAGTGACCTAGATAAGATTATTGGTTTTGTGGATAAATTATCTGAGATAGATACTGAAGGAGTTGAGCCCTTAATTTACTTAAGTGAAGAAGTTAATGTATTAAGAGTAGATGAAATAAAACATGAAGTTTCTCAAGAAAATGCACTTAAAAATGCACCACAAAAAGATTCTGACTACTTTAAAGTACCTACTGTTTTAAGAAAGTAATTATAGATTAAACCAGTTTTAGCTTTTTTATTCTTGGCATAAACTTACACCATTTTTACTTATTTCTAATATAGAATTTATTCCTAATCTGACGCCCCTATTATCAGATAAATGTCCTGCAGGAAAGCCAAAACAAATAGGGAAATCATAATTCTTAGTATACTCTAAAATTATTTGTTCAGCTGTTTTCCCAAAAGGGATAGAATTATCATTCATATCAACCATTCCTCCAACAATTAGACCTTTTAATTTCCCCAACATTCCATTGCGATTTAAATTCATCATCATTCTATCAATATGGTACAGATACTCATCTAAATCTTCAATAAATAAAATCTTACCTGATGTATCAATATCCGAATGAGAACCTAATAATGAATAGAGAATAGATAGATTTCCCCCAACAATATGGCCCACAATTTTTCCAAATTTATTAAGTGGATGAGCTTTGCATTCAATACTATTTAAGTTGCCAAAAAGAGATTTTTTTAATGATGATAAACTTTCCTTAGTATTACTTTTAAAATTGATGGGCATGGTAGCATGTAAACTAGCAATTCCTAGATTATTCAAATGGGAATGCAAAACAGTTACATCACTATAACCAACAATCCATTTTGAGTTTTTTTTCAAATTATTAAAATCAATAGAATCAATTATTTGTACAGTACCATAACCTCCTCTAGCGCATAAAATTGCTTTAATGCTATTATCATCAATCATGCCTTGCAAGTCAGCAGTTCTTTGCTCAACTGTTCCTGAAAATTGATCCTCTTCTTTAAATAAGTTAATTCCAAAAACAACTTTTAATCCCCAACTTTCAATCGTTTTTATGGCAGGGCTTAACTCTTCTATAGTAATTTTACGAGCAGTAGAAATAACACCAATTTTATCGCCAGCCTCTAATTTTTTAGGAATTATCATTGTTTTTCTTTTACTATGTTATTATTAGTTTCAGTTCTAGTATCTAAAAGCGTATCAGACATGTGTCTATTTTCTAGTAACTAAAACTTATCTTTGCGAAAATAATTTTTTCTAAGAGAAATGAGTACAAAAAGATACACAGTTACATCCGCACTACCTTACGCTAACGGACCACTACATATTGGGCATATAGCAGGAGCTTACTTACCAGCAGATATTTATGTTAGATATCTAAAAGGAAAGGGGCATGATGTTGCTTTTGTTTGCGGTTCAGACGAGCATGGTGCTGCCATTACTTTGCGTGCTAAAAAGGACGGAGTATCACCACAAGAAATTGTAGACAAATACCACAATATCAATAAAAAAGCATTTGCTGATTTTGGCATTGACTTTAGTATTTACCATAGAACTTCTGATGAATTACATCATGAGACTGCTCAGGAATTTTTCAAAACATTAGAAGAGAAAAATGTCTTCACTAAAAAAATAGCCGAACAATTTTATGATGAGGAAAATAATCAGTTTTTAGCGGATAGATACATAAGTGGCGAATGCCCTAAATGTAATGCTGATGGAGCTTATGGTGACCAATGTGAAAAATGTGGTTCGACACTTAGCCCTGAAGAATTGATAAATCCAACCTCCACTTTAAGTGGAAAATCACCCATAAAAAAAGAAACTTCACACTGGTATTTACCAATGCAAAAGCATGAAGAATGGCTAAAACCTTGGATAGAAGATGGATTATTAAATGGAGAAACCCATCATGACCCTAAAACTTGGAGAAGTCAAGTAATTGGCCAATGCAAATCTTGGATTGACGGAGGTTTACAAGCCCGTGCCATGACACGCGATTTGGATTGGGGAGTAAAAGTCCCCGTAAAAGATGCAGATGGTAAAGTGCTTTATGTTTGGCTAGATGCTCCTATTGGTTATATCTCGGCAACTAAAAAATGGGCCGCTGACAATAATAAAAATTGGGAGGATTACTGGAAAAATGATGAAACTGAATTGGTGCATTTTATTGGGAAAGATAATATCGTTTTCCATTGTATCATCTTCCCTATTATATTAAAAGCGCATGAAGGTTATATTTTACCTACCAATGTCCCTGCAAATGAGTTTTTGAATTTGGAAGGGAAAAAACTTTCTACTTCTCGTAATTGGGCAATTTGGTTGCATGGATATTTAGAAGATTTTAAAGGACAAGAAGATGCCTTGCGTTACGCACTCTGCGCCACAGCTCCTGAAAGTAAAGATACTGATTTTACTTGGACCGACTTTCAAGCAAGAAACAATAATGAATTGGTTGCTATATTTGGAAACTTCATTAATCGTGTAGTTGTATTAACCAATAAATATTGGGAAGGAATTGTACCTAAATGTAATACACTTGAAGTTTATGATAAAGAAGTGTTGGATAAATTAAAAGCATTTCCTGATAAAATTAGTGCCTCAATTGAAAAATATCGTTTCCGTGAAGCGCTAGGTGAACTGATGAATTTAGCTCGTTTAGGGAATAAGTATTTAGCAGACACTGAGCCATGGAAATTAAAAAAGACTGATGAAAAAAGAACAGAAACTATTATGAATATTTCCATACAGATTTCAGCTTCTTTGGCTGTATTATCTGAGCCATTTATGCCCTTTTCATCCGAAAAATTAAAAGGATTATTGAACCTTGATAACATGAATTGGAAAGATGCTGGAGGAATTATTATTGCTGATAATCATAAAATAAAGCCTGCTACTCATTTATTCAGTAAAATTGAAGACGAGAAAATTGAACAGCAATTAGAAAAACTAAAGCAATAATAATTACTATGGATGCATAGCAAATACTATATTAGCCACTTAAAATATATCATATGAAAAAATTAGCTATACTCCTTGCTCTAACTTTTCTTAGTAATTTAACATTTTCCCAATGTAATGGCAGATATCAAACTGAAATATTTAGCTCAGTTACCAAAACTACAGTTAACTACTCAGATGTTTATATTGACAATGCACATGAAATGGACATCTACACCCCAGATGGGGATACAGAAATAAATAGACCTGTAATTCTATATATGCATGGGGGGTCTTTTTATGGTGGTGACAAAACATCGACTGATTGTGTAGATTTCTGCGAAAGCATGGCAAAAAGAGGTTATGTTACAGCTTCTTTAAACTATAGGTTAGCAACAAACGTGGTAGGATTTTTAACAAGCAATGAAACTCAATTTGAAACTGTCTTAAAAACTGTTTCTGATGCAAAAGCTGCTATTCGGTATTTTCGGAAGGATTTTGCTGCTGGAGATTCGTATGGAATTGACCCTAATACAATTTTTGCAGGAGGGTACTCTGCTGGAGCAGTAATTGCAATACATCACGCTTATATAGACAATATCTTTGATTTACCTTCTACAACTACAGATAATGATGGGAGCTCATTTAATGTTCAATCAATTGCAAATAATATAGGTGGAGCTTATGGTTTAGAAGGGGATGCTGGAAATTATGGCTATTCTTCAGATGTAAATGGAGTTATTAGTTTTGCTGGTGGAATAAATGATGTTGGCTGGATAGATAATAATGATGAGCCGCTAGTTAGCATTCAAGGGACTAATGATGTAACTGTTAGTTATAACTGCGCTCCTGGGTTAAATAATTCATTAGTCCTCACTTTATGCGGTTCTGCAGAAATGCACTCACAAGCTGATTTAGTTGGAGTAATTAATGACAAATTAATATTTACTGGAGAAGGGCATTCATGGGCTGCAAACGGGAATATCAATTCTAAGTTTATACAGGCAATGGACTTTACAACAGACTTTTTATTCCCTTTACTACCATGTAATAGTACCACATCAATTTCAGAAGGAAATACAAGAAATAAACAAGTTACTCGCATTACAGATATGCTTGGGAAAAATGCTAATTCAATAAGTAATGGTCCTTTATTTTATATCTATGATGATGGTAGTGTAGAAAAGAAAATAATCCTCCATTAGTTGGCAAAACACAATAAACTAGCAAAAGAAGGGGAGCTTATTGCGTTCATGATTTTGCAAAGGGATGGGTTTACAATTCTAGAAACAAATTGGCATTTTCAAAAAGCTAAAATTGATATTATTGCTAAAAAAGATGGTTTTCTTATTTTTATAGAGTTAAAAACTAGAGGGAGCAAGAAATTTGGGAAACCATCAGACGCTATCGACACAAAGAAAATCGCACTTTATAAAGATGCTGTTGAAGGCTATTTAGAGCAACACCCAAGTGAAGATGAAATCAGGTTTGATGTAGTCAATATTATCATTGGCAAAGATGAAACCCAAATAGAACATATCCCAAATGCATTTTAAGTATATTTGCAAAAATTTTCAAGATGAGAAGAGAAGGCAAAACTAGAAGAGACTTTAGCGAAAACCCAAATCCTAAAGCAAAATCTTCATTTCGTAATAGACAGAATGAAAAAAAGACTGTAGATGATGGAAAAATGAGATTGAATAAATTTATTGCTAATGCAGGAATTTGCAGTAGAAGAGAAGCAGATAAATTTATTGAAGCAGGTGTTGTGACAGTTAACGGTGTTGGCGTTACTGAAATGGGATTACGAGTAAGTAAGACAGATGAAATAAAATTCAATGGACAAAGATTAAAGTCAGATCCTCCAAGATATGTGCTTTTAAACAAGCCTAAAAACTATTCTGGTAGAGTGGATAGTGCTTCAAGTACTACCTCAGTAATGCAACTAATAAAACAAGCTTGTAAGGAAAGAGTTTATCCTGTAGATAAACTGAATAAAACCGAAACTGGATTGTTACTTTTCACAAACGATACTGACTTAGCAAAAAAACTAGGGGCTTCTAAAAAGAACATCAAAGAAATTTATCAAATCACTTTGGATAAAAACTTAAGCCAAGTGCATCTGGAAAATATCCGAGAAGGGATTTTTATGAACGGAAGAACGATTAACATAGATTCAATATCCTACATAAACGGAAAAGATAAAAACGAGATTGGTATTGAAAATAGCAATGGAGGAATAAAATTAGTGAAGCAGTTATTCGAAAAAATAAACTATAAGATCATAAAATTAGATAGAGTTTTTTTAGGAGGACTAACTAAGAAAGATTTACCAAGAAAACATTATAGACATCTTACTCAAGATGAAATAAATATTTTAAGAAGGCTATAATTTATACCAGAACTATAAGTCTATCGTTATTGTTTTGATTATCGTATTTTTATCGACTTAATGAAAAAATTTATTAAACGCATTTTCCAAACACTATTAGGAATTAGTCTACTCTTACTAATTTCAGGATTTGTTATTACCTATTTTTTTAGCGAAAAGGTTGAAAAAACAGTGATTAATAAAATCCAAGAGCAAATGACCTCCGAGTTAAAACTAGGAGATGTTGCTTTTAGTTTATATGAAAAATTCCCATCTGCATCCGTAAAAATAAGTGATTTACTTGCTTTTGAAAAAGAAGGATTTGGTAATGACACTCTCTTTTATGCAAAAACTACATATATTGAACTTAGTATCGTTGACATTATACTAGGAAAAATTGACATAAAAAGAGTTGTGGTTGATAATGGGGAAATCAATATAAAATATGATATTGATAGCAATCCTAATTTTGCTATTTTCAAAACTAATGGAAAAAACAACAATAAACTAACACTTAATAACTTACTGTTAATCGATACACATATTAGTTTCAACAGAAAAAGAGTTAATATTAATTGGCAAACACAAGAAGCTTTTATTGGCTTTACTGAAAAAAATATAATCATAAATGCTAAAATATTTTCTGAAAAATTAATCGTAAACAATCGAGATTATATTAATAAAAAACAAGTGATATTAAATACTGCACTGGAAGTAATAAAAGACAGTATTCTAATTCAAAAAGGATCAACCCTTCATATCGAGAATGTAAAAATTAAATTATCAGGGGAAATTTTTCAAGGGAAAATAATTGATCTAAATTTTGCTTGTGAAGAGCAAGAATTAATCAATATTATCAAGAATACTCCTATATACTTAAAATCAATATATCGTTCATTTCAAGCGAATGGAATTGTAAACTGTAACGGAAATATTAAAGGACTAATTAGCAAAGAGTCTAATCCATATCTTGAAATGGTATGTAATATTGAAAAAGGAAGTTTAAATTTAAAAAGTCGACCATTCATCTTAAAAAATGTTAGCCTAAAAGCTAAAATAAATAATGGTGTACAAAGTGGTTTTCATAACACAAAAATTGAAATTAGTGAATTTGATGCAAAAACAGAGAATGGTTACCTAAAAGGTGATTTTAGTATTCAGAACCTAAATAAATATTATTTAACAGCTAACCTAAATTCTAGTTGGGATTTAGCCGAAATTAACCATTACTTTGAAGATTCTCCATTTTACAATTTACAAGGGAAAATGAATGCAAATACTCAATATTCAGGATACTTCTCGTTTGATAACAAGTTTACAAACTATTTTCTAGCTGCTAATCATACTTCAAAAACTAATTTTAAAGAGGCAAGTTTTACTTATAAGAATTTTCCGCTTAAATTTAATTTTAATACTGCTGAATGTACATTTAAGAACAATCGAATTGAAGTAAAAAATAGTGCTTTTACAATTGCAGATAGCGACCTTGATTTTGCGGGAGATATCACTGATTTAATTTCATATATTCTAAAAAAGAAAAATATAATTGATATTACCGGAAAGTTAAAATCAACTTATATGAAGTTTGATGAGTTGCTCACTTTAAAGGATACATCAGAAGGAAAAAGTGCAGAAACTATGCCTATTTGGATTAATACAGATTTAAACACAAACATAACAACCTTTAGCTATGACGACTTTATAGCCTCAGATATAAAAGGGCAATTAATCTACAAGAACCAAAGCCTAACAGGAAAAGATATGTCGTTAAATAGTTTAAATGGGAATATAGCTGGAAATTTCAAATTCTATGAGTCAGAAAAAAATAAGCTAACACTACTTTCTCAACTTAATCTTAATCAATTAAATATTAGAAATGCTTTTTTGGCTTTTAATAATTTTAATCAAGATTTTATAACTGCCGAACATATTAAGGGAATTGGTACTGCAGAAATACAAATGCAAGCTACATGGAAGCCTGGTTTTATTTTTGAAAAAGAAAAGTTAAAGGTAAAATCTCATTTGGTTATTGAAAAAGGAGAATTGATACAATTTAAGCCTCTTGAAAGCCTATCAGATTATGTAAGTCTTGAGGATTTAAAAACAGTACAATTTTCAACTCTAGAAAATACAATTGAAATTGAGAATAAGGTAGTTACTATCCCTACTATGGAAATAAAATCATCTGCATTATCTGTTTTTATATCAGGTAGCCATACCTTTGAACAAGAAATAGATTATCGAATTAAACTCTTACTTTCAGAATTAATGTCAACTAAATTCCGAAAGAAAAATACTCAAGTTAAAAAAAATGAATTTGGAGAGGTAAAAGAAAACGGAAAAATATTTAACACTATCTATTTTAAAATGACTGGAAATTCTGAAAATCCTAACATCTCATTTGATGGTATACGCTTTAGAGAAGATGTACAAAAAGGAATTACCCAAGAAAAAGAAACAATAATGACTATTATTAAGGAAGACATCTTACTAACTAAGGAACAAGAAAAGCAGGAAAAAGGGCAGGATGTTATCATTGAATGGAATGATGAATAAACAATAAAATGGATATATATTCTAAAAAACAAAAGTGGAAATTCACACTATTAGGTTTTGCAATTATTATTGGAATATCTTCCATTTTTGTAACCAATCGTTTGGTAAAACAATTAAAAAATGAAGAGCGTAAAAAGATTGAGCTTTGGGCTCACGCTACTAAACATTTAGTTAGTATCACTGGAGAAGGTGATTACTCTTTAGCTATAAAAGTAATTTCAGAAAACAGCAATATTCCTGTTATTTTAGTTGATGAATGTGATAGTATTTTAGAACATAGAAATTTCAATTATTACAGCAAAGTGGATAGTATCTTATTAAAGCTAAGGCTAATAAAAAAGAAAGAAATTACAAAATCATATCTAAGAAGTGAGCTAATAGAAATACGATCAGGTGAAGAAATCCCAATTGAAATTAATATAATAGGAGACAAACAATGGATTTACTACAAGGATTCAGCATTGCTTTATCAGTTAAGATACTATCCAATTTACCAATTAGGATTTATTGGCTTATTCATGTTTATAGCTTACTTTATGTTTAGTGCCAGCCGAAATTCTGAACAAAATAAGGTTTGGGCAGGTATGGCAAAAGAAACAGCCCACCAGATAGGAACACCTTTATCATCATTAATGGCTTGGGTAGAACTTCTAAAAGATAAAGAAGGGACAGAAAGTATGGTTTTTGAAATGGATAAAGATATTAAAAGGTTAGAAACTATTACAGATCGATTCTCAAAAATTGGATCAAAATCAGTATTGAGAGAGACGGATCTAGTACAATTAATTAGTCAGTCTGTAGAGTACTTGAAATCTAGAATGCCTGTCAATACTTTATTTACCCTTGATTTTCCAAACAAAAAAATTATCATTCCAGTAAATAGTATATTACTAGAATGGGTTGTAGAAAATTTAGTAAAAAATGCAGTTGATGCAATGAAGGGAAAGGGAGAAATTAAAATCTCAATTACTGAAAATGCTAATAATCTTATCCTAAATATTGCAGATACAGGAGGAGGAATTGATCGCTCAATACTTAAAAATATATTTAAACCTGGAGTAACTTCAAAAAAAAGAGGATGGGGTTTAGGGCTTTCTCTTTCTAAACGAATAGTTGAGCAATATCATAAGGGAAGTATTTTTGTTATGCAATCCAAAAAAGGAGTAGGAACAACCTTTTGTATTCACTTACCCAAAAATCTAAATTCTACAGCTTCCTAAATTATTTTTATTCAGATAATTCTGATGATATTCTTCTGCTCTGTAAAAGGTTGAAGAATCAATTACCTGAGTTACAATTTCATTTTCCCAATTTTCCTGCTGTTCTTTAATTGACTGCTCAACCTCAATCAGTTGTTGCTCATTATGATAAAAAACAATTGAACGATATTGCGTTCCGTTATCAAACCCCTGTCTATTTAAAGTCGTTGGATTATGATTCGCCCAAAATAGATTGAGCAAAATAAAATAACTAACTTTTTCTGCATTAAAATACAAGTCAACTACCTCAACATGGTTGGTAGTTCCGGTACAGACTTCTTTATAAGTTGGGTTATCAGTATCACCTCCCATATAACCAACGCTAGTAAGATAAACTCCTTCAGTTGCTTTAAACAACTTTTCAACTGACCAGAAGCAACCTGCTCCAAAAGTTGCTCTTTGCAGCTTAGAATAGGATTTAAAACGTATGCTCAATGAATTTACGCAATGGCGTGTATCTTTTGCAGTAATTTGTTCCCCTACAAAAACATGTCCTAGATGCCCATCACATTTTTTGCAACAAATTTCTGTTCTTACTCGACCACCACTTAAATCTTCATAATGAGTAATTGCACCTTCAATTTCATCATCAAAAGAAGGCCAGCCACAACCCGAATTAAATTTTGTATTGGATTCGTACAAGGGGTTATCACAAGCACGACAAATAAAAATACCGGCCTCAAAATGCTCATTATATTCTCCAGTAAAAGGAGCTTCTGTTCCTTTATCTTTTAGAATATGTTTTTCTTCAAAAGTGAGTCCTGAAAAATAATCTTTAATCATAAAACCAAAAGTAGTAAATTATTTCAGTTGAAGGTGAGTTTTTAATTTTTGGGTTACTTGCCAACTATTAGCACTTATACTTTGCACAGAAAGTGTTGCGCCTGATATACCATCAATGCTATTATTATAAGTTAAGAAAGAACTAGTATTAATCTTCTGAAATTGTTTTAACCACCTTTTATTACATATTTCAGCTCCATAATTTTCATTATAATTCAGCACGTCTATCTTTAAAATATCTCCTTTATCACTAAAAATCATATAATATTCAAACTTATGAAATTTAGACGGGGCTTGGTCAAAAGCTAAATAACCCAAGTCAGCAATTTTAAATAAACGTGTTGGACCAAACTTAGAAACTGTATTAATCTCTGAAAAGCTAAAGTCAGCCGTATTAAAAAGAGCTATAGTGCTTTTTTCTATTTTTTTCCAATCTCTAGCATTTAATACATAAGCGCTAGTAAATGAAAAAAATAACAAGGCAGCTACTATTAAAGTAGCCACCTTGCTAATATTGTTTTTAAAATGCATTAATCATAAACGTTTTTAAAACCATACTCCTATTCCAAAATTAAATTGTCCTGTCTCTTCTTCAGAGCTAGCATTAGATTTGATTTGATAATCTGCTTTAAACACAGCTCCTTGTGCAACTTTAAAACCTAAGCCAAAAGTCATTTCTGTTCGATTATAAACATCATTAATCGCAACCCCTTCAGATTCTGCATGTGTATTATAATTCTCATATCTAGCGAAAGCAATTAATTCTTCCGTTTCACTTTCAATAAAAGGAATAATACCATCCATTAAGTTATAGCCTACTTCAGCATAATAACCTGTGAGTTTACTTCCTAAGTCTTTACTTGTAATAGCATTGTACTGATCAGTATTTGATAAGTTAGCAAGAATATATTGCCCTGTTAGTTGCAATGACCCCTTATTATATCTTGCATCAACACCAAGCATTTGAATTCCAATTATAGTAGAATCAGCAGATGCCACAGCTGATTCATCAGCTAAATCTAATCCATCATATGCTTTACTCTCTGAATCACCTACATAAGCAGAAAACCCTAGATTTAAACCTGGATGTCCATAATAAGAAACTCTACCTGCAAAATCAGGATAAGTAATATATGATTCTGCTCCTTTTTGTCTTCCGCTTCTTAATCCGCTTTTCCCACTAAACACACCACCATCATTATAACCATTAAAACCATTTACCAGCATAGCTTGATAGTTTATTGAATGCTCAATGCTTCTACCACTTAACCCAATACCCATTTCTCTCCATGTTGTAGGAATAATGTATTTATCTACATTTGTTCTTTCCACTCCATTAAATGATGCTGGTTCATGATACAAGTTTTGAATTCCCATGGGAATGAGCATTAAACCTGCATTAATAGATAAATTTTTCTTGATCTTGTAATCTAAGAATACCTGTTCAACATAAACTTCAGAAACATGCTCAAATTCTACTTCCGATACAAAAGAAGCTTTTTCATTAAAGTTATAGCCAAAAAAAGTCACTAACCTATGCACATCCAATTTTCCATTGTTGTGAATAGTTCCTTGTCTAGTATTTAAATTAAAATCAACTTGCGCATACCCCCCAATATGAAGCCCAGGATTTCCTGCAACAATTTTTTCTGCACTGTTCTGTGCATTTACATTACTCAATAATGCAATAAACATTATACATATACTCGTTCTTTTCATTTTCTTATTTTTATTTAGATTAATTATTAATAGTGACAAAAGTAAATGATTTTTTATATTAGCCAAAATTTTAGAACAAAATATTTTGGCAAGTATCTACATACATATCCCCTACTGTAAACAGCAGTGTACTTATTGCAATTTCCATTTCAGAATAGTGCAAAATGACAAGGAAGAAATGCTAAAAAGTATTAAAAAAGAAATAAAGTTGCGACAGTCATACTTAAATGGTGCTAGTATTAGCTCAATTTATTTTGGAGGAGGGACACCTTCAATCCTTAATAAAGAAGAAATAATAAGTTTGATTGAAACTATATATAATAATTTTAGGATTGATCCTGATGCTGAGATAACATTAGAATGCAACCCAGATGACCTAAATACAAAGAAACTTTTAGAACTTAAGGAAATTGGGATTAACCGTCTAAGTATCGGAATTCAATCCTTTGATGATGCAGATTTAAAATTTATGAATCGATCCCACAATGCAAAGGAAGCACTTAACTGTATTCAGTTTGCAAAGGAATCAGGTTTTGATAATATTACTATTGATTTAATTTACGGTCTACCCAACCAAAGTAATGAAAATTGGAAAAAAAACTTAGCAAGAATGCTCTCTTTAGACATACAACATTTTTCCGCTTATTCCTTAACGGTAGAACCTAAAACAAAATTAAAACATCTAATTGACAAGAAACTGGTTACACCTTTAGATGATAAAATTACAGTTGAACATTTTAATACTTTGGTAGAAATTGCTAATGAAAACAATTTTGTTCATTACGAAATTTCAAATTTTGGGAAGGAAGGATTCTTTTCCAACCATAACTCTGCCTATTGGAAAAACAAGCATTATTTAGGAGTTGGTCCTTCTGCACATTCCTTTAATGGAATTAGCCGACAATGGAATGTCGCTTCTAACAAACATTACATTAAAAAGGTAAATGAAAATGACTCATATTTTGAAGTGGAACAACTTAGTAATACTCAAAAATACAATGAATACATTTTTACAGCCTTGCGAACAATTTGGGGAGTTGAGCTAGACTACATAAGTAATCTGTTTGGGCATGAAGCACTAAACTATTTTAAAAAACAAATAATAAACTGGGAAAATAATGGGAAAATAAAACAGGAAAAGAATACTTATACTCTAACTAAAAAAGGAAAATTGTACGCTGATGCCATTGCTTCAGATTTATTTATTGTCTAAAATCCTTTTAAAATAAGATTCATACTGATTAAGAACAATTGACCACCTATAGTCATTATTAATTCTATTGAGATTATTTTTTGCAAAATCTATTTTATTTTTTACAATCTCTTTATCCTTTAGTAAAGCAGCTAATGTAATAGCACTATTAAAATAATATGCATTCTGGTTTACAACTGATTTATTAAACTGATTATCGTGCACTAAAATAAATGTATTTGCTGCCATAGCTTCAAGTAAGGCAGGATTAGTTCCCCCCACAGAATGGCCATGCAAATAATATTTTGAGTAATATCTAATATTATCAAGATGAATTTTATTAAAAATACCACCAAGGAAAATAATTCCTGTATTCATATACTTATCCTTCAAAAAATCACCATAATTAGTTAAGTGATTTCCAATAACGTAATAAGGATTTTTTATTCCACTCTTAATATAACCGTCAAACATCATTTCTAAATTATTCTCAGGTTCTAATCTAGCAATTGTTAAGATATAATTACCAGGCACTAAACCATATTCCTTTAAAAAATTATGGTTGGGGGTTAATGTATCAACAGTTCCATAAGAGATAAATTCCGCATTTCTATTATATTCATCAAAAATGTACTTTTGTATTCCAACATTATCAGCAATTAAATAATCAGAATGCTTAACTCCATATTTCTCAAGCGCTTTAGTGATTTTCTGAACCAAATAATTCCATTTTGAACGCTTCCATTCGAGACCATCAAGATTAGTTATAACCACTTTATTTTTATGATTACAAAATATTATTGATAAAGCTGAAGTAATTAAACCAAGTTCCAAAATTATATCAAAGTCCTTACTTGCAGCATCTTTAAAACATAAATAATCATAAATGAAATTAGATGCTGAATTGCCTAAAAAAGATTTAAGCCCTTTCTTTCTTATTATCCGAACCCCTTTATAGTTTTCTTCTTTATAGGGATGAAAATCTGGGGAATAAACGCTAACCTGGTGCCCTTTTTCAACCAATCCTACAGATAAATATTCTGCACATTGCTCAAACCCTCCATAATTATTAGGGATCCCTCTTGTGCCTAAAATTGCAATTTTCATACTTTTTTATTTATAGGTAGTAAATAGAAATTTAAGCTACACCTTTTACATTCATATTCTAAACAAAAGTATGTTAACATCTTAACTTACAATAACTTTAAACATAACACAACATAACTACATTTGTGACGTCGTAATACTTGTTTTGGGTTGTACTATTCTTTTCTTATATTTTACAACATAAAATCCCTCACTTTCGTGAGGGATTTCTCTTTTTATAACTTCCTTTTAATTATCTTATTATCTCTGATTCGTTAGCTGCTAAAAAACGAATCCCAATCATAAATTCATGCGATCCTGATGAATTATCACTCATATCAGAAGATGGGATATCGTATGAGTATCCTATTATATAGCGTTCGTGAATAGAGTAACCTAATAATACAGCCATTTCTCCATTATTACGATAATCCATCCCAAACCACAATCTATCATCATATGTAGTTTTAACCCCAAAATCAACTTGAAGAGGAGTAGCTTCTACCCCTTTTAATAAAACTGATGGCTCAATCGACCAAAAAGGATTAAAATCATGCTCATACGCCCCTAATGCATAAAAATGACGAACCAATTGACCATTATTTTCTGCTGCAGGGGTAAGGTTGTTTTCATTATAAATTTTACGAAAATTATCATCAATTAAATCTAAATTCATGCTAAGTAATTGAGGAATAGCTGCCCCAAAGTACCATTTCTTACCAAAAATATTAAATCCAAATGTTGCATCAGGAGATGATCTGACTATATCACCATCTCCAAATACTGGATCGTTTGGATCTTGCATTGTTAAGCCTTGTGTTGTAATTTTAAATTGAGTAAAACCACCAGATAATGCAAAAGACATCTTAACAGATCGAGTCATAGGAAAAGAATACGTATAAGATGCTGAACCTCCAATTCTACTTGTTGCTGCAGCTTTATCATTAAATACCAAACCACCTAAACCAACACGCTCACTTTTTTTACCATAGATACTTAAAATTGTAGTTCTTGGCGCATCAGTAATACCAACCCACTGATTACGAATGGTCGTTTTAACTTGATAATAATCATACATCCCAGCAACAGCAGGGTTAACTGCATAATTATTAATCATAAACTGAGTTACCTGTGGAAGCTGTTGAGAGTATGAAGCAACTCCTAAACAGATTGAAACAAAAAATAATGCTATCTTTTTCATATTATAAATTTATTTAATAATTGTAATTGGTCCAGTTTGAGGCGAATCTCCATTTCCTAAATCAATTATGTAGTAATAAGTCCCAACAGGCAACTCCGTCCCAATTAAAATCATTATTAGGATAAGAAGGTCCATCACTTTCAAGAAGTAACTGTCCCCATCTATTAAAGACTTTAACAATTGCATCAGGATATCTATCTAAATCCTGAATATACCCATGTATCATTCATATCCATCTCCATTAGGAGATATTGCATCAACTGGAAGAACACCTAAAGTTATATATATTGAACAATATCCTTTACAAACACCATTTGTAACAAATAAATTATACCAGGCTGATTTTTCAGGCTGATCTGTAAAAGAGCTACTGTTAGACAGGAATTCTCCATTTGTAGTTGTCCATTCGTATGTACCAAAATTAACAGCCCCTATTTCTGATAAGGTAACACTTTGATCCAAGAGAATTGTTAACTTATCTGCTGAACATTGAGGGTCTAAATCATCAATATTAACTGTCGCCATTACACTATGAGATCCTCCACAGTCAGGGTCAGTAATTGTAAGTGTTAATATCTCAATTGGAGAAAATGAACTATCTGTCGTTAAAGTTAAATCAGCTGTAGTTGCAACAACAGCTCCGTTACTCATAGTCCAAACATAAGTAAGCCCTAGTTTATCGTCAATATCAATATTAATAGTTTCTCCTAAACAAATACTTGCAGTATAATAATCATTATTATTAGGTAAGAAAACATTTTTATATCCTAAAAGAGTAATTGTTTCAGATACTTCACATCCATTATCATCAGTAACTATAACAGTATGAGGAGTATTTTCTCCAGCTAATAATATTTGTTGAGAATTTGATGAAGCACCATTATTATCCCAATCAAAAGAGTAAGCAGGCGTTCCTCCTGTTGGGTAAACAACCGCATAAGCATCATTCAACAAACAAGTTTCGTCATAATAATCAATAGTAATCTCCAAATCATTATCTGGCTGACCAATAAATAAATTGCTTGTAGTGTATGAACAATTATTATTATCCGTAACCTTTATGATATAAATCCCAGTACTTAAGCCAGTAAATTCAGCTACTAATTGATTAGTAATAGTAGCAACTAGCTACGAGTGGATTATTTACGTCAAATAATTCATAATCATATTTACCTGGTATTCCTGGTATTGGAGTTCCTCCAGATCCCATTATTTGAATTTCTCCTGTGCTGCCTCCTTTACATTTTACATCTGACTTAACAATATCAGATCCTAATACAGTAAGTACAGAAGGTTCTAACTAGAGTTATAATGAGCCGTATCTGTACAGCCATTACTATCTTCTACAAAACAAGTGTAATTACCTGCGATAACACTACTTAAAGAATTAGTTGTTGTTCCATCTGACCATTCATAAGAAGCTCCAGGGGTTATTCCTCCAGTAGTAGTTATACTTAGATCACCAGTCCCTCCATTACATAAAATAGCACTTTCTAAAATAATATTAGCAATAAATTCATTAGGTTCAGATACAAGAATTGGAAGAGAAGTTACTACAGTACATGCTGGAGTAGCATTATCCCAAACCATACACGTGTATGACCCTGCACATAAACCAATAGCAGGGTTAGCTGTTTGACCTAGAACATCACTCCACAAATAATTATAAGTAGCTCCTGAAGAAGCAGAAACCCCACCACTAACATTTATATCAATTGATCCGTCACAAATTTCATAACAACTAACGTCATTAATAGTTAGGTTGGCAATACTAATTTGAAGTACATTTCCTCCAATAGTAAATGTTTGGTCTTCTTGACAACCATTATCATCAGTAGCTTGAATTGTATAAATTCCGATGCACCTATTATCTAGGTTATATGAATTCTGACCTATTAGAGGAGAAATAGTTGTGCTTCCATCATACCACTGGTATGTGTAATTTAAACCATTACCTAAGCCTACTCCACCTGCGACTATAGCTGTAATTTCTCCAGTACATAAACCATCACAGAATACATCTGTTATTATAGAAGTAAATGTAATAGGTTCAGGGTCATTAAAAGTAACTGTTTCCGTGTATGTACAGCTATTATCGTCCGTAATAGTAAAATTGTAAACACCAGCTAAAATTCCAGAAGAAATAAATGCGCCAGAATTACTAATAATAGGACTACTAATAGAATTGTCTAATGTGTAAGGAGATAAGCCTCCACTAACATTTACAAATGCTGAATCCATATCTCCATCACACAATACTTGATAATTATTATAACTATTAGTAGTAATAGAAACTGCCATTTGAACAGGTTCATTAATAGTAATTTTATAAGAATTTGCACAACCATTAGCATCCCAAATTTCAACATCATATATACCTGCAGCTAAGCCACTAAAGATATATCCAGTAGGACAAGTATTAGGGTTAGTATTGCATAACCAAGAAGAAAAATGATTTCCTCCATTAATAGAGTACTCGTAAGGGGCAGTTCCTCCCATAGGAACTATATTCTGAATATATCCATCATTAAAGCCATTACAACTGATATTATTAAATACAACAGTGTCAATATAAACTGAATCTAGTGGATTGATTATAAATGTATCTCTATCTAAACAGCCTAAATCATCTTTAACTAAAGCAACATAATTTCCAGAAGACAGGCCAGATGTAAATCCTATATTTCCTTGCACACTATCTTGAGGATTAAATTCATCATAAACAGAATATAAATATGGATTTGGTTGAGGGCCAGTTGCAATAATATCAACGCTAGCATTATTATAACTAAAACAAGTCATTTGAGTTACAATTAAACTGTCAATTGTTATTGAAATAATTGGCTCAGTAAGCTCAACAGAGTCAGTAATATAACAGCCATTCATATCCCAAACTTCTACATTGTACCAACCAACCCTTAAGGTGTCAGCAAATGCCGTAGTGTCATTCATTGAAGGGACTGTATCATTAGGGTTTACATAAGTAGGTATTGTGCTATTAGCATTGTTCCATAAATAAGTGTATCCAGCAATAGAACCAGAAACATTTACAGTAGCATTTCCTCTATCTCCTCCTTTACAGAGCAAGTTAGTTGTATTAAACCCATTAATTAATAATGGAGTAGGTTCTGTTAAATTAATAGAACCAATAGCATTACAGCCATTAGGGTCAGTTACAACAAGCGTATAAGAAATTGCACTTAGGTCAATTACAGTATCTGTAAGTGATAAACTATCTGCTAATGCAGAGGACCAAATATAAGAGTATATTTGATTTCCACCAGACGCATATACTTGCGCTGCCCCATCAGAAAATCCATCACACGAAACATTGTTTCCTCCTATGTAAGTATGAATATCAAATGAGTCTATAAGTAATGAGTCTGGTTGTGTAAGTGTAATTACTAATGAATCTAAACAACCATTTGCATCAATAACAAATGCTTTGTAATATGTAGCTGCTAGTGTATCAAATAAAGGGTTTATTGAAAGTGGATTTTGCACTGAATTAGTATCTTGTAACCAATAAGTATAATTAGGAGTTCCTCCCACTACAGTATCAAATGTTATGGCTCCATCCAAAATACCATTACAAGAAACATTATATCCTCCAATAAAAGTATCTGCTATAAGACTTGTAATCTGTAACAAATCTGGCTCTGTTATTACATATAAACTAGAATCAACACAACCAAAATTATCTTTTATTCTAATATTAATTATATCTCCTGCTGCTAATAAAGAATCAGAAGGAATATACCCAGAAACAAAAGCATTTGAGCTAAAATCATAAAAGGTGTACGGAAATGATAAACTACCATTTATTGAATCAGCAATACCAATGTAAGATCCATCATGTAATCCAAAACAACTTACATTAGTAAACGAACTTGAATCTAAAGAAGGATTATGACCATTATCAATAAAGACAGAATCATTTTTTGTACAGCTATTTGTATCAGTAATTGTTACATAATACATTCCAGAAGTCAGCGTAGAAAGATTTTGTGTGAGGCTGGTAAACGGATTCCCATTTGCGTCTAAACCATTCCACATATAAGAATTTAAGCCCATTCCTCCTGTTGATGTTAAAACAATAGCTCCTGTTGAACTAGTATACTCACAACTATCTATAGCCGCAATAGCTGCTGTCCACGTAATATCTGTAGGCTCAGTAATTTCTATTGAATCAATAGTTGCAGGCGTACAACTTAAAGAGTCTAGAACAGTTAAAAAGTACCATCCAGCTGGCAAATCACTAACTATTGAGTGTTGATTATTAATAGTTCCTCCACTCGCATCTTTCCAAGTATAATTGTACTCTCCAGAATTTCCTCCAAAAATAGTATCTACAAATATTATACCAGTACTATCACCATAGCATAATGTTTGAACCGAACCTAATATAAACTCTAAAGAGTCAGGCTCAGTGATAGTTACTAAAACCGTATCATAACAATTAGTAAACCTGGGTTCTATAATAATTACTCCATTAGATAAGTAAGATGTATCAATATCTGGAGTAATAACTATATTATAATTTCCAGCAAATAAAGTACCTCCAGCTTGTAAAAAGTTATTGTTACCAAATGGAGAATCACTAATTGCAATGTTTTGAGGTCCAAGTGGACTAACAGTATAAGCGTTAAATTGATTGTTATTTGGTGAATTAGGAGTTAAATTAAATCCATCTAAAACATGTAGAATAATAGATTGCGTGCTATCGCCAAAACAAGCTAAATCCAAAAAAGATAATGTATCATCCAATGTTGCATACATACTAACAGAATCACCAATAGTAATTGGGTAACTCACACTAGTACATCCTTGTGATCCTTGAGGGTTTCCATATAGCTCAACCCTTAATTCATAACTACCTGACGTTAAATTACTAAAAGTATCAATTACAGCAATATTAGGATTTTGGACTAAATTCCCTAAAAGATCATAACTACTATTATAATTTACTATTATATTATTATTTGTAAGGTCTTCTAAAACTATCTGACTTAACAATACTCCATTAGTATTAATGATAATCTCACCATTATCAATTCCATTACATGGTACTAAAACATTGTAGTCAACTAAAATAAAGGAAGAATCCACAAAAGTTGAATCATTGAAAAAACAACCCATAGCATCAGTTACGGTTATATTATACTGTCCATAAGATAAAGCTTCTATTATAGAATCATTTGGGAAAGGACCAGTACCTACAGGGCCAGTCCAGGTATAAGTATAAGGAGGCAAACCACCATTTAGATTAGATATCCATGCTTTCCCATTATTTAAGGCGCAATTTTCATTGATAGAATCAATATCAAAAGTGAATAATACTGGCTCTAGAAGTGATATATTTGTAGTATCAATACAACCATTAGCGTCAATTGCAATAATTGTATCTTGGCCGTTATTTGTGTTTTCTCCACAAACATTATTAAAAGTTACAAAAGATATATTTGATTGGGAAGAATTGCTGGAAGAAACAAAATAATCTATAGTATTACCAGCAGCACCTCCATTTGGAGTAATAGTAATAAGCCCATCACATGTACCTGGGCAAGAAACGCTATATCCATTGGCTAAAAGAACTGTATTTGCAGAAATTGAAAATATTTCTGGTTCAAAAATAGTAATATTTCTAAATCCTAAACATCCAATTGCATCTTGAATAGTATCAAAATAAGTAATTCCTAACTCTCCAAATGTTTTACCACAATAAGAATCCCTTGTAGTATCAACAAAAATGGTAGAATCGCCAATAGAATAAGGAGCACCAGCCCCACCTTGCATATTGTTAAGCGTAACTACACCATCACACACTCCATTACAACTAATCTGAAAACCATTATAATCCAAAGCTGTTAAATCAAAAGTAACAGGATCTAAATCCGTTAATGTAACAGTCGGCAAAACAAATTCACAATTATTAATATCTCTAACCCTAAGATTTGTATAAGTTCCATCATCCTGACCTTGTATAACAACAAATGTATCTGGGATACCGTTAAAATCCACATCAGGAAAATTAGACCAAAAAGCGCCTCCATTTTGAGTGTATTGAAAAGGCCCTCCAGCTCCTTGAAAAAAACTACTTAAAGTGATAGTAATAGTACCATTTGAGGAATCATGGCAAGTAGGATTAATGTATGTTATGGATGCTCCTAATGAATCGGGGTTTAGCAATGTAATAATATCCGAAATAGTATCACAACCATTACCGTCAGTTATTAAAGCATAATATGATCCAGCAGAGAAAGTGAATTCGTATAAGGGAGGGCTGATAATAATATTAGAAGGTACAGCAGGGAAACCAGTAACTACATCAAACCAATCAAATGCATAACCAAGCGTTCCTCCAGAAGGAGAGAGTCTTATCTTCCCAGTTTCATTAAAACATTGAATTGAATCAACATCATCAACAGTAACTGTTCCAGGAACTAAAAGAGGTGGCTCTTCAATAGTAAAAGTTTTAGTTTTAGGGCACCCATTATCGTCCAAAATGCTCACTACATAAGTATCTGCACATAAATTTCTGTATACTGTGTCTGCAACTAAAGCCCCTAATGTATCCATAATTCCTGGGGGATTAGTACCTTGTGTTAATGTTATTGTATAAGGAGCTTGACCCCCTAAAATGTTAATAGAATCGGAAGCGGTACAGTTACTAAAACAAAAATTAGTATCCAATAAAGTTGAGATTATTAGAATAGGAACGGCTGGGTAAACTGTAAAATCAAATGTATCTGTAATCAGAGGGTCTGTAAAATTATATGTTCCTGAAGTTGAGCTCCATGACGGATCAGATACTACAGCCATATAATTTCCTGAATATAGTCCTCCTGCGGGTATATTAATTGTATTTCCAAATTGTATTGGAAATTGATTTGCAGGAATAGAAGCGTTCCCTACCCAATTCCATGCAGGTAAAGGAAAAGGCTGTCCTGATTCCACAAAAAGTGAAAGTGTGTAAGACCCTACAAAAGTGTTACTTGAAGAAACTTCAACTGTAGCTTCATCTCCAGGGCATAATATAGGTGTAGTGACAATAACACTATCTATTATTGGAGTTTGTGCTTTTGCATTATTAACAAAGAAAATTGCAAAGAAAATGGCAGCAAATAGTAAAATCTTTTTCATATGAATAGAATTTAATTTAAATTTTATTTCGCGCAAGATACAAATTTTATCATAATGATATACTAATGATGGAACCAAGAAAAATAATAAAAAAGGAGGTAACTTAATACGTAATTTAAAAAAATAACTAATTACTAGTAGTATGGCGACATTAAAATATAAACCAGTACCCCTGTAATAGCGACATACATCCATACCGGAAAAGTATATTTTACTATTGATTTGTGTTTTTCAATCTCCCCTGTTATTCCTCTGTAAATGGAAAAAAGTGCCAATGGCAAAACAAGCAACAGACAAAATAATGTGGGAAATAAGAATAAACAAGTAGATATATCTGATCAAACCCTCTCCCCCAAAAGGGACTGGTGCATTGGTAAGTTTTGAAGTTACATACGACAACAAAAATACAGATGATAAAACAAAAGCTGAAAGCATTGAAATTTTATGCAAATTGGTCTTTTTGTTTTTTATTAGAATAAATCCTGTGAATAGAAGTACTGCAGTTGAACCATTCAAAATAGCATGAAAGAAAGGTAAAGAACTAAAATCAATACTTTCAGACTCTATGTGAAATACATCAGGGAACATACATTAATAAAGCAACTACAATGGGTATAATTATTGATAAAGTAATAATTAAAGGAACAAAAAAGGAGTCTTGTTTTTTCATATTTTTTTATTGAATTAAAAATTTATCTAACACATAAACGATTTGCATTAAAGGCAAATAAGCAAAAGAACTTAGCATTAGAGTTCGAGCTGTTACGTCATCACAATTTTGGTAAAGTTTTACTGCTTTTGAGGTAAACCAAGCACCCAGTAAAAATACAGTAACTGCCCCATAAACCGATAGAGATAATAAAGGAATTTCCCATAGGAAAGGAACAACAGAAATAACGGTCATAAGTATAGCAGTAATCACGCCAATAAAAGCTGGGTACTTGCCTTTTATGCCTCCTAACATCATTTTAAAACCGGCCTTTTTATATTCGGCATCTTGTACCCAAGCAATAGCAATAAAATGTGGATATTGCCAAAAAAACTGAATGCCAAAAAGTGTACCAGCAGCAATACCAAAATCATCAGTTGCTGCAACAAAGCCTAATAAAAACGGAATAGCACCAGGGACTGCGCCCACAGTAATTGCAAAAGGAGAAATCCTTTTAAGTGGTGTGTACACCAAGACATACATGGCAATGGAAAGCAAACCAAAAGCTCCTGATTTTGACATCAAACCAAAGAAACTAGCCTGTGGATTAATGTGGTTTAAAGCAAAAATACCTAAAGCACCAAGAAGTATTGAGAAAATAAATGCTTGAGCAACTGATAAATTCCCTAGAGGAAGAGGACGAAAAGCAGTCCGTTCCATAAATTTATCATGCTCGCGCTCTATCACCTGATTAAAACCATTAGCAGCACCCGTAACAAAGAAACCACCAACAACTAATAAGCTAAAAGTGGTAATGTCAAAAGTATCAACGCCTAATAAATACCCTATTGTAGCAGAAAATACAACAGTAATTGACAACTTAAATTTTAAAAGTTGTCCGTAATATTTTAAATTTGAAATCAGAATTTTGCTACTTAGCAAACGTTATCAAAGCAATCTTTTAAATTATCAGCAATCATTTCAGCTGACCTTCCTTCAATATGATGACGCTCGATACAGTGCACTAATTTCCCATCCTTAAAAACAGCAATAGCTGGTGATGAAGGAGGGAATGGAGCCATATATTCTCTTGCTTTAGCAACAGCACCAATGTCTTGGCCTGCAAAAACAGTTGCAAAAGTATCTACTTTTTTATCGAATTGCGTTGTCATTTTAACGGCAGGACGCGCATTACCTGCTGCACAACCACACACTGAATTCACCATTACTAAAACAGTTCCTTCTTTTTTATCTAATAAATCCGATACAGCTTCAGCAGTTCTTAATTCAACAAAACCTACTGAGGTTAAATCTTCACGCATTGGCGCGCACATTTCTTCTGGATAATTCATAACAATTAATTTTTGGTAAAAATACGCTTATTTACCTTTTGTTTTTAAAAAAATCGGACAATAATTTTGAGCATTCTTCTTGTAGTAAACCACTCTCAATTTCAGTTTTTGGATGTAGGATATTTTCTGATAAAGAGGAAAAGCCTCTTTTTTCATCCTTTGCCCCATAAACTACCTTTTTTAGCTGTGTCCAATAAGCCGCTCCTCCACACATTACACAAGGTTCAAGCGTAACATAAAGGGTGCATTCGTTTAGGTATTTTCCACCCAGATAATCTGCAGCAGCCGTAAAAGCTTGCATTTCGGCATGAGCGGTTACATCATTTAAGCGTTCGGTAAAATTATGGGCACGAGCAATAATTTGATTGTCACATACAATAACTGCCCCAACTGGCACTTCATCTTTTTCAAAGGCCTCATGCGCTTGCAAAAGGGCTTGTTTCATAAAATAAGTATCGTCAAAAGGATTAATTTCCATAGGGCAAAGATACCTAAACCACATTTTGTTTTGTAATTTCGCAAGCTAATAATTATAAGATGTTAAGAACACACAATTGCGGCACATTAAACATAACAAATGTTAACCAAGAAGTAACCCTAAGCGGATGGGTGCAAAAAACACGAGATTTAGGAGGAATGACTTTTGTAGATTTGCGTGATAGATACGGAATTACACAATTGGCATTTAACATGGATGTAAATGCTGAACTTTGTGTTGATGCCAGAAAATTAGGGCGTGAATTTGTGATTCAGATAACAGGAAAAGTAGTAGAAAGAGAAAGTAAAAACAAGAATATTTCAACAGGAGAAATTGAAATTGAGATTAGTGGGCTCACAATTCTAAATAAATCAAAAACACCTCCTTTTACGATTGAAAACAAAACGGATGGTGGGGACGAAATACGTATGAAGTACCGTTACCTAGACATAAGAAGAAACCCAATAAAAGAAAACTTACTACTAAGACATCAGGTCTCGAAAGCAACAAGAAATTACTTGGATAACCAAGGATTTATTGAGGTGGAAACGCCCTACTTAATAAAATCAACACCTGAAGGAGCAAGAGATTTTGTTGTGCCAAGTAGAATGAACGAAAAGCAGTTTTATGCATTACCACAATCGCCACAAACTTTTAAGCAATTGCTTATGGTTGGAGCAATTGATAAATATTATCAAATTGTAAAATGCTTTAGAGATGAGGATTTGCGTGCAGATCGTCAGCCAGAATTTACTCAGATTGACTGTGAAATGTCCTTTATTGAACAAGAGGATATCCTAAATATGTTTGAAGGATTAACTCGCCATTTACTGAAAGAAGTAAAAGAAGTTGAGTTAAATGAATTCCCAAGAATGACTTATGACACGGCCATGAAATTATATGGATCGGACAAGCCAGACATCCGATTTGATATGGCTTTTGTTGAAATGAATGACCTATGCCAAGGAAAAGATTTTGGGGTGTTTGATAATGCAGAACTTGTAGTTGCTATTAATGCAAAAGGATGTGCTAACTACACAAGAAAACAATTAGATGGCTTGGTAAATTTTGTAAAAACACCACAAGTTGGAGCAACAGGACTTATCTATTGCAAGTATAATGAGGACGGAACATCAAAATCGACAGTAGATAAGTTTTTTAATGAAGATGCAAGAAATGAATGGGCCAAAAAAGCAGGATGTGAGAAAGGAGATTTGCTTTTACTAATGGCAGGAGGTTCGGAAAGAACCAGAAAAGCTTTAGGAACTTTACGACTACACTTAGCTGAGGAACTAAGACTTAGAAATCCGGAAGTATTTGCCCCATTATGGGTATTGGATTTTCCTTTATTAGAGTGGGATGAAGACAGTGAGAGGTACCATGCTATGCACCACCCTTTTACCTCACCAAAACCAGAAGATATTGCAAAACTAGACACTGACCCGGCAGCAGTGCGTGCCAATGCTTATGATCTTGTAATAAACGGAAACGAGATAGGAGGCGGAAGTATAAGGATACACGATAAAGCTTTACAACAACTTATGTTTAAGCATTTAGGATTTAGTGAAGAACAGGCAAAAGAACAATTCGGATTTTTGATGGAGGCCTTTGAGTATGGAGCGCCACCACATGGTGGTGTTGCCTTTGGGTTTGACCGCTTATGCGCGATAATGGGCGGGCAAGAAAGTATTCGTGATTTTATTGCATTCCCAAAAAATAATTCGGGTAGAGATGTGATGATTGACTCGCCATCCGATATTGATGAAGCACAACTGAAAGAATTGAGTATAGCTTTAAGAAGTTAGTTTTTTGAAAAAGAAAGTTTAAGCAGTCTGCATTTTTCTTTTCTGCAAATAGAAAAATAGTGCGAAAAGGAAAACGGCAATATAAGGCATAGACATCAAAAACAAAATACCATCATTTAAACCTGCTGCCTTAGTGTCTCCTGATGCCACATTAGCCTCTACAACAGCCTTACACATTGCACACTGGCCAATGCTAATGGAATTAAAGCAAGTCATTAAAATGACTAAAAAAAATAATTTAATCTTTATCATTTTTCAAAGGTCTTTTGTATTCTGCCATTAGAACATTAATATCATTAATCAGGTCCTTCATCTGCACTTCATTAGTGCCATCATAAGCACCAACAGCATTACCATTTTTATCAATTCCAGATCTAACTCTTCCCTGCTTGTCAATTAAAATAAAATATTCTGAATGTAAAAATCCTCCAGGGGCTAATGAATCAACACTAGCATTGACGAAATAGTTTGCTGCTGATTGATATAGTTTATCTTTATCACCCGTTACAAAATCCCAATTAGATAAATTAATATTAATGTTTTTTTGTTGCATTAATCTAACATAACTCTTTAACTTATCTGGCGTATCATTAACAGGATCAACAGTATGAGATAAAAATCTAATATTAGGAAATACACTAAGCTTATCTTGTAAATAAGACATGTTTCTTGTCATTATTGGGCAAATAGAAGGGCAAGATGTAAAGAAAAAATTTGCCACATAAATTGACCCTGTTAAACTATCCTTAGTAATGGTTTCATTATCTTGATTGATAAAACTAAAATCATCAATACTATAATCCACTACACCTATAACTTCTAATTTGATAAAATTATTATACCCCTTAGTTAAATAAAAATACATTATAGCGGGTAAAATCAATAATAAAAAAAGAAGAGTTATTTTTTCTAACTTCATAAAAATTAAATTTCTAAAGCATTAAATAAGCATACGCACCTTCACTCAAGATAATAAATAACAAATAAGGAACTAAAACTAGTGCTGGCAATAATATTGTCCATTTTAAACTTTTCTTTTCATGCCCTAAGTGCATAAATTGCAAAATTATATATGCTGCTTTTATAACAGTTAAAACAATAAATACATGATTTAATAATTTTGTACCTAAAAAGATTGTATCTATTAAAAATGATGGCTTAATTATACCAAGAGCAACTTCAAATGCTGTAATGAATAATAATATCCAAAACACCTTCCAAATCCACCAGTTTTCTTTTGTTTCGCTCGCCATAATAATTTATTTTTTAATTATACTAAGTAGAAAAATGTAAATACAAATACCCAAACTAAATCAACAAAATGCCAATACAATCCTACTTTTTCAACCATTTCATAATGCCCTCTTTTTTCATAAGTTCCTTTAATTACATTAATCAAAAGTATAATTAACAGAACTACTCCACTAAATACATGGAAGCCATGAAAACCTGTGATAAAGAAAAAATAATCAGCAAATAATGGCATCCCATAAGGGTTACTAATTAATGTAGCAGGAACAAATATACCATCAACTCCAGCTAAACCATGAATAAAATGACTCCACTCCCATGCTTGTGAACCTAAGAAAATAGCTCCCCCTACAATTGTTAAAGAAAGCCAAAGTATTACTTTGTTCTTTTCCATCTTATGACCATAATTTACCGCCAATACCATTGTTACTGAGCTCATGATAAGAATAAAGGTCATTAGTGCAACAAACAATAAAGGATGTTCACCATGTAAAAAAGGGAAATGCGTAAAAACATCTTCAGCTATTGGCCAACTATCCTGATACTTAAAACGACTAAAACCATAAGATGCCAAAAAAGCAGAAAATGTCAAGGTATCCGTTATTAAGAAAAACCACATCATTAATTTTCCATAACTTGCTTTGTAAGGCAAATCACCTCCTTTCCATGCAGGCTTATGATCTTTTATTAATGCTTCATCCATAATTTTAATTTATTAATTTAATAGAATTTTAAAAAAGTAAAGAGTATAATCCAAAGTATAGTTAAAAAATGCCAATAAATAGATGTTAATTCTAAACCCAAATAATTATTAATTGAATATAAATTCTGTTTTGATTTAATTGTGCTAATACATAATCCAACTAGCCCCCCAACAAGGTGTAACAAATGAGTTAAAGTTAAAATATACAAAAAAGAACCTGCTACATTACTTCCTATTCCAGTTAAGTAGACGCCCTCATTAGTTAACTGTTGCCAACCTTTTATTTGAAAATATGAAAATAATATTCCTAGAATTAAAACGATAAAAACTAAACCAAATATGGACTTCCCCCTCTTAAGTAGTGGCTTAATAAAAAATAATAAAAAACTACTAACAAGAATTATTACAGTACTTATTTCAAACTGATCTGGAAGAATAAATACTTTCCAATTTACTACATCAGCCTTTTCGACTATAAATGCAGATAACATGCTGGCAAAAAACATTGAAATAGAAACTAATGCTACCCATAAAAGTTGTTTTTTAACTGTATTTCTTAAAGCTATATCCATATTAATGTTCTATCTCGCCCTCTTTTAATGGTTCCGTTTGTAAAATGAAATCTTCATCAGCACCTGGCTTTGAATAATCATATGCCCAACGTGTAACAACTGGTAATTCTCCAGGCCAATTTCCATGTATTCTTTCTACAGGTGTAGTCCACTCTAAGGTGTTTGACTTCCAAGGATTTTGAGTTGCTTTTGTTCCTTTAAATATACTGTAAAAGAAATTAAAAAGAAAAAACACTTGAAATATAGCTCCTGCTAGTGCAAAGAAAGTAATGAGTTCATTAATATCCGATAACCCATCAAACATTGGGAAAGCTGAATTAGAGTAATATCTTCTTGGTAAACCAGCTAACCCTAAAAAATGCATTGGGAAAAATACCCCATACGCACAAATAAAAGTTCCCCAAAAGTGTAAATATCCTAAATTTTTATTCATCATTCTTCCGTACATTTTAGGAAACCAATGATACACACCTGCAAACATTCCGTATATAGCAGAAAGACCCATAACAATATGAAAGTGACCTACTACAAAATAAGTATCATGTACATTGATATCTAAAGCACTATCACCAAGAATAATACCAGTTAAACCACCAGTAATAAATGCTGAAACCGTACCAATAGCAAACAACATTGCCGGTGTGAAACGAATATTACCTCTCCATAAGGTTGCTAAATAATTAAATACTTTTACGGCTGAAGGTATAGCAATAAGTAAAGTAGTAAATGTAAATACAGAGCCAAGGAAAGGATTCATTCCAGTCATAAACATATGATGTCCCCAAACAATAAATGATAAAAATGCAATTAATAATAATGCCCCAACCATTGCTTTATATCCAAAAATAGGCTTTCTTGAATTTACAGCAATTACCTCAGATACAATTCCTAATGCAGGTAACAAAATAATATACACTTCAGGATGGCCTAAAAACCAAAATAAATGTTCGAATAAAATAGGACTTCCGCCTTCATTGTGTAGAGCTTCACCACCAATAATAATATCTGAAAGATAAAAACTAGTTCCAAATGATCTGTCAAAAATTAGTAATAATCCGCAAGATAAAAGAACCGGGAATGAAAGCACTCCAAGTATAGCTGTAATTAATAAAGCCCAAACGGTAAGAGGAAGGCGTTGCATGGTCATTCCTATAGTTCTTAGATTTAAAATAGTAACTATATAATTTAAACCACCAAGTAATGAGCCGACAACAAATAATGTTATACTAATCAACCATAGTGTCATCCCAGTACCAGACCCTGGTATTGCCTGTGGTAGTGCCGAAAGTGGTGGATAGATTGTCCAACCCCCTGATGCAGGTCCTGTTTCAACAAATAATGAACTCAATAAAACTACAGTTGCAATAAAGAAGAACCAATAGGATAGCATATTTAAAAAACCAGAAGCCATATCTCTAGCCCCAATCTGTAATGGGATAAGAAAATTAGCAAATGTTCCTGAAAGCCCTGCAGTTAATACCCAAAAAACTAATATTGTTCCATGCATGGTAACTAAAGCTAAATATTTATCAGGATTTAAGCCTCCTGAATCATTTAACCAAGCTCCTGGAAGTAAATTATATAATATAGAGCTTTCACCAGGATTGGCTAATTGTACCCTAAAAATAGCAGACATAAGCATCCCAACAACAGCCATAAACATTCCAGTGATAAGGAATTGCTTAGCTATCATCTTATGATCCTGAGTAAAAACGTATTTAGTAATAAAATTTTCTTTATGATGTTCCGACATCTTTATATTATTTTTGAGTTAATAATTTAGTTTCTAAGTTCTCTTGAGAAGCGAGCCAAAGATCATATTCTTCTTGGGTTTCAACTATAAACTTCAATTGCATGTTGTAATGTGAAGCGCCACATATTTTATTACACAATAAAATATATTCAAAATCCTCTCCTTCACTTTCTTTCATCTGTGCAGTTGTTTTAGTAGGTGTGAATCCGAATTGAGTAGTCATTCCTGGTACGCAATTCATTTGAACTCTAAAATGTGGTAAAAAAGCAGAGTGTATTACATCCTGTGAACGGAACTTTAATAATACAGGTTGATCAATTACTAAATGAACTTCTCTAGCCATTTTATCATCAGCAGCATTTGCATCTAACATATCAACCCCAAGAGTGTTTCTTCCTTTAACTAATTTAAAATTTGCTTTACCTAAATTATTATCAAGTCCTGAATATCTTGCAGTCCAATTAAATTGTTGGCCATAGACTTCAATTATTGTTGTTGATTCAGTAAGCTCAACATTCATAGCTTTATCCCATGTTTTTAATCCAAAAATAATTAATGCTGTAAGGATTATAGTAGGGATAACAGTCCATAAAACTTCTAATTTATTATTATGCGAGAAAAAATATGCTTTATTAGATTTTTTACCCCTGTACTTATACAAAAAGTAAAATAGTATCGGAGATAAAACGAAAAATACAACAAGAATTAATCCCATAGATATTTTCATTAAAAAATCAATTTGAGTCCCATGTACCGAACTAGCTGGAGGCAATAGGAGATGATTCCAAGTTACCATTTGCCAAACAACAAAAATTAAAAAACCAAACCCAACTATTAAAAATAATATTCCTTGAGTATTATTATCCTTATCGGTCACTTCATTAACATCCTTATTTTTAATTTCTGATAATAATTCGCTAACCCTAAGTATTTGCACTAAAGTTGCTACTAATAAGATTACAACTACAACAATTAATATATTCGTCATTTTTTAGAATTTTTCGGTCGCAAAAATAGAAAATACTATCAATGAAAACTATAATTTTAGTCATATTTTTCATTTCTAAACATATTTATATTAATTCTATATAATGCGAGATTTAATACAAATAAAAAAAGCAGTGTTTTACTTATTATCCTCAATATTCCATTCTGCAAAAGAAGTAGCAGTTTCAGATAAAATCACTTTACATAAAGAGATATTTTCTGGCAATCTAGACTTAATGTGATTGGCAAAATCTATGACTAAGTTTTCGGAAGTAGGTTGGTAAGGCAACAAAAAAACTTTTTCAAAAGCTGATAAATCAATCTTAGCATGAGGAGAATTAGCATTCAACACCAAAGAATGATCGTATTTATCCACAATTTCTGGCTTTACAATTTCTTTTAAAACACCGAAATCCATCACCATTCCATCCTTTGTATGTCCTTTTTCGTTTTTAACATCACCCTTTACAGTTACCCATAAACGATACGAATGTCCATGAATATTTTTACACAAACCATCATAAGCATGCAAGGCATGTGCCATCTCAAACTTAAATTCTTTCGTAATTCTAATCATGTTTTTTATTTAAATTTAAATTTACTCTTTTATGGCTGTAATACATCTTTTTATTGTCTGTTCCTTTACGCAATTGCTTTTGCTCATCAATAGGTAAATTAACTATTTCGATACATTCTACCGAACAGCAATTTTCGTATTTTTCTTTACAAGAATCACATTGCAGAAATAATAAATTACAATTTACATTTCCACAATTTACATGCGTATCAAAAGGCTCACCACATTGATGACAACTACTAATTACATCATCAGAAATACGCTCTCCTCTCCTTTCGTCAAACACAAAATTCTTTCCAACAAAATTATTATTTAAAGTCACATCCTTATCTAATTGTCGTGCATAATCAATAATTCCTCCGTGCAACTGATTTACATCTTGAAAACCATGGTGTTTTAAATAGGCAGATGTTTTTTCACATCTAATTCCACCCGTGCAATACAACAGAATCTGTTCGTCCTCCTTCCCATCCAACATCTTTTTTACTACTGGTAATTCCTCTTTAAAAGTCTCTACATCTGGGCAAATAGCCCCTTTGAATTTTCCTATTTCACTTTCGTAATGATTACGCATATCTACAACTGTAGCTCCTTTTTCCAAGGCGTTATTCCATGATTTTGCATCCAGATGCTGTCCAACATTAGTTACATCATATTCATCAATAGGTAAGCCGTCAGATACAATTTGCTTTCGCACTTTTATGGTTAATTTAAAAAATGAATTTCCATCATCTTCCACGGCAATTTTAAAAGGCATATGGGTAAAAAATGGATTTGCATGTACCAGCTTAACAAATTCATCAAAGTTGGATTCAGGAACACTTAATTGAGCATTCACTCCTTCATGTGCTAAATATATTCTACCTAAAACCCCTAATTCTTTCCAGGACTCATACAATTCATCTCTAAGTTCATAAGGTGAATCAATAATTACATATCTGTAAAAAGAAATCGTCTTTCTTTCAAAACCTTCTTGTTCTAATAATTTTAAGCCTTGTTCCTTGCTTAGTTTATTAAACATATTTTTTTTACCAGTATTCGGATCCATGTATTATCAACAAATTATAATGCAAAGATACAAAATTCTCAATTTTTATTGTAATTAAAATTATACCTATATAAATAATGTATAATGTTATATTTGTCCCAATTAAATCACAGATGAAAGAAAGAATATTAATAATAGGTTCCTCAGGGCAAATTGGCACTGAATTGGTTATGGAACTAAGAAGTATGTATGGGAATAACAATGTTATTGCTTCTGATATTCGACCTTCATCAAGTGAAGTGATGGAATCAGGTCCGTTTGAAAAATTAGACATAATGGACGAAAAATTATTGCGATCTATCGTCAAAAAATACGAAATCACACAAGTCTATTTATTAGCGGCACTCCTATCCGCAACTGCCGAAAAAAATATAGAATTAGGATGGAGATTAAATATGCGTTCACACTCTCATGTATTGGATTTAGCAAAAGACGGACTTATAAAAAAGATTTTCTGGCCTTCTTCTATTGCGGTTTTCGGACCAACAACACCAATAGAAAACACACCACAATATACAGTAATGGAACCTAATACAGTTTACGGAATTACTAAGCAGGCAGGCGAAAGATGGAATGAATATTATTTCAATAAATTTGGAGTGGATGTAAGAAGTATCCGTTATCCTGGTCTCATTGGGTGGAAAGCAACACCTGGTGGTGGGACTACCGACTATGCAGTAGATATTTTTCATCAAGCTATTCAACATGAAAAATACGAAAGTTTCTTATCTGAAAATACAGGACTTCCAATGATGTATATGCCAGATGCAATACGAGCAACTATTGAGCTAATGGAAGCTCCTGCCGAACAAGTGAAAATCCGTTCTTCTTATAATTTGGCAGGAGTAAGTTTTACACCAAAACAGATTGCTGAAGAAGTTAAAAAACATATTCCTGATTTTAAAATGACTTACAATCCTGATTTTAGACAAGCGATTGCAGATTCTTGGCCATCATCGATTGATGATAGTTATGCACAAAAAGATTGGGGATGGGAATTGAAATATGATTTAGAAAAAATGACTTCCGACATGATGATAAACTTGAAGGAACAATATAAAATTACAGTATAATGAGTAAAGAAATTCAAATATACAACACCCTTACAAGACAGAAAGAAGTCTTTAATCCTATATTAAAAAACCATGTAGGAATGTATGTTTGTGGTCCTACTGTTTATGGAGATCCTCACTTAGGACATGCTAGACCAGGAATTACTTTTGATGTAGTTTTCAGATACCTAAAACATTCGGGCTACAAAGTAAGGTATGTTAGAAATATAACGGATGCGGGGCATCTAGAGAATGATGCAGATGAAGGAGAGCAAAAGATTGCTAAAAAAGCAAGATTAGAACAATTAGAACCTATGGAAATTGTTCAATTGTACACCCTAAACTATCATAAAGCAATGGCAGCATTGAATTGTATGCCTCCATCAATAGAACCACGAGCAACAGGACATATAATTGAACAAATTAAAATGGTAGAACAAATTCTTGAAAACGGATTTGCTTATACCATAAATGGATCAGTGTATTTAGATGTAAATAAATACAATAAAAAATATCCTTATGGTACTTTGTCAGGAAGGAATATAGAAGACACTTTAGAGGGAACTAGAGTTTTAGATGGGCAATCCGAGAAGAAAAGTCCTATAGATTTTGCAATTTGGAAAAAAGCAAATCCTGAGCACATTATGAGGTGGCCTTCGCCTTGGGGAGAAGGTTTTCCAGGATGGCATATGGAATGTTCTGCAATGAGTGAAAAATACTTAGGTAAAACCTTTGACATTCATGGAGGTGGAATGGACTTAGTATTCCCTCATCATGAAGCTGAAATAGCACAAAGCAATGCATGTAACAGCTGTAATCCTGTAAACTATTGGATGCACAACAACATGATTACTGTAGATGGGAAAAAAATGGGAAAATCTCTTGGGAACTTTATTAATTTAGAAGAATTCTTCAACGGAAGTCATGATAAATTAGAAAGAGCATATGCACCAATGACAATTCGTTTTTTCATTTTGCAAGCACACTACAGAAGCACTGTGGATTTTAGCAATGAAGCATTGCAAGCAGCTGAAAAAGGATTTACAAAGCTGATGAATGCAATGGAAACATTAAATCAGATTTCAGCTTCAGGAAATTCTACTTATGATGTAAATTCATTACAAGAAAAATGTTACACAGCAATGAATGATGATTTCAATACCCCAATTTTAATTGCTCATTTGTTTGATGGAGTTAGAGTTATTAATTCTGTAAAAGATGGAAAAGAAAGTTTAAATGCTGCTGATTTGGAACAATTAAAAACGATATTCAACACGTTTATTACTGATATTTTAGGATTTATCTCTCATAAAGAATGTAATACAAACGACCTAACCAATGAGGTAATGGAATTGGTATTGCAACTAAGAGGAAATGCTAAAAAATCCAAAGATTTTGATACTGCAGACTTAATTAGAAATGAGTTAGATAAAGTTGGAATCCAAATAAAAGATGGAAGAGAGGGCAGTAGTTGGGAGGTGAAATAGTTAGTAGTCGCTAGAAAAAAGATGAATACACAGAGAATAAAATATATGTTATATCAAACCCTTTTTATCATATCTACTTTGTTAATTATTGGATGTTCTTCAGAACCTCAGCAAAAAACAAAAGCCATTTTAAAACCAAAAGTAAAAATTGAAGTCCCAACTTTTAATGCAGATTCTGCTTATGCCTTTGTAGCAAAACAAGTTAGTTTTGGTCCTAGAGTAATCTCAAGCAAAGGATGGGAAAACTGTGCAATTTGGTTAGAAAAAAAATTCAAAACCTACACTTCAACTGTAATACTTCAACAAGCACCAATCAATACTTATGATGGAAAGAATCATACTTTAAAAAATATAATTGCTTCTTTTTCCCCAGAAAAAAATAATAGAGTAGCCCTTTTTGCGCATTGGGATAGTAGACACATTGCCGACCATGATACTAAAAACCAAAACAAGCCAATACTTGGAGCAAATGATGGAGGAAGTGGAGTTGGAGTGCTAATAGAATTAGCAAGACAATTCAGTATTAAAAATCCTAAGATTGGAGTGGACATTATCCTTTTTGATGCAGAAGATTATGGTCAGCCTGAAAATTCTGACTTTCCAATTATGCAGGATTCTTGGTGTTTAGGTTCGCAATACTGGAGTAATAATCCGCACAAACCAAACTACTTTGCTCAATATGGAATTTTGCTAGATATGGTAGGAGCAAAAGAAGCAACTTTTAGGCATGAGCAGATTTCCTTTTATTACGCATCAAACATCTTACAGAAAGTGTGGCGTAAGGCAAGTCGTTTAGGTTTTGGCAACCATTTTGTATTTGAAAGTGCTAATCAGATTTTGGATGATCATTATTATGTAAATACAATTACAGGCATACCAACAATTGATATTATTGAATATGATCCTGCAACAGAAAGCAACTTTAACAAGCATTGGCATACTCATAAAGATGATATGGATAATATTGATAAAAGCACCTTAAATGCTGTGGGGCAAACTTTGTTGGAGGTTATCTATACTGAATAGAGAAAGCTCAGTCTAATTTTAAGCTTTTTTAAAGAAGTTTATTAATATTTTCAATTTGCAGTTTTGTAAGCTTTCCATTTAGCCAATCTTTACTAATCTCAGCATCAAACTTCTTATAGAAATCTATTGCAGGACTATTCCAATCTAATACTTGCCATATCATTCCATTCAGATTTAATTGCTTACATATTTTGATTGTTTCTTTAAATAATTTAGATCCAATACCGTGCCTTCTATACTCTTCTTTTATCACGAAATCCTCAAGAAATAAAAATTTACCTTTCCATGTTGAGTAGCGAATCCAATAAAAAGATAAACCAATAATTTCATTATCTTTTTCGGCAACTAGAAACCAATACCACGGGTGAGTACCAAAACCATCCTTCTCTAAATCATCTAAAGTAATCGATACTTGATCTGCTGCATTTTCATAATCAGCTAGTTCTTTTATTAATTTTAAAACAGATGGTAAATCCTTTTTTATTCCATTGCGAATTATTATTTTCATTATGCTAAAATATGTAATCTTTATTGAGATGCTTTATTTTAGTGCAACATACAATTTTGAATTTTTTAATTTATTATTAATACTAAAAAGATATTTTGTATAGTATTTTTAATAAATATCTATACATTTGCAAAATAAATTAAATGAAAAAGAAATGAAAAATTCAACAAAACTAATTGCTGGTATTATTTTATCATGTCTATTTGCTTGCTCAGGTGAGAAAAAGAAAACTGAAAAATCAGAAGAAAAAGAGATAGAAATTGTAGAAAAATTTGTAGAGAAAAAATGGGAAACTTTTAATATAGGTGCTGTAGGAAATACAATGTCAGAAATGAAATATGATATAGAAAGTATCACGGTTAAAGAAGGTAGCTGGGTTAGAATAAATTTAGAAAATAAAGGGATAGATAATGCAATGTTGCATAATATTGTATTTATAAACTATGGCACTAGAAAAAAAGTGGCGAGTGAAGCTATAAAAATTTGGCCATCCCAAAATTTTGTTGAGAATAAAAAAAATATTATCGCTTACTCAGGTGTTTCGAAGCCTGGAGAAACAGTTACATTAGAATTTAAAGCACCTAAAAAAGGAAACTACGAATTTTTATGTACTTACCCTGGACATGCTGAAATAATGAGAGGTTATTTCTTTGTTAAGTAAAAAACTATTTTTTAAATATAAAGTAAGCCTGCTTAGATGAGCAGGCTTTTTTATTTAATACCAGTAAAATTAGAAACTAAAATTTATAATACACATGATTTATAATCGTACATATTTTAATAAAAAAGATGAAAAAGAAATTAATGAAACTCTAGGAAATAGTTTTAGTTTTTTGCAAATTTTAAAGTTAAGAGGGGTAGGATCTAGTAGATTCATTATTCATTCTGTTTCTGAAAAATTATCACATACTACTAACAAGGTTTCTGACATAAATTATTGTAGTATTGAATTAAGACCCTACGGCATCTTAGTAAACATCACACAACAACTTAATTTATTTTCATGGCTCATACCCTACTATAAGCTAGTAATATTTAATAGTGATACTTTTAGTGTTCATTCGGATGGATCAAATATTAAAATAGTAAAAGATAAAAACTATTTAAACAATAAAAATTTCATTAGTAAAATGATCAAGTTAACAGCTGAAGTTAGAATTGAATAAATAAAAACTGACTCAGAGTTTAACTTGTGTTACACTTGGCTTACTTCTTAGGCATATTCAAATAAAGTCTCTCTACTTTATCTCTGGCCCATTCAGTTTTTCTTAAAAATTTAAGACTGGAATTAATAGATGGATTATTAGTAAAGCAATTAATGTTTATTTCATAACCGAGTTCTTCCCATCCATATTCTTCCACGAGGAACTCAAGGATGTCAATTAATCTGATTCCGTGTAATGGATTATTGTCTTGAGAATTATCAATGTTAATATTTTCAGTCATTATTGGAGTATTTAAACTTATTTTTTAATTACCTACCTTCTATTATTTCTAGGATTTGATTTTCCAGAATTCCTATTTTTATTTCTGTTGGCAAAAAACTCTTGCTTCTTTCTATTTTTTTCTTTTTCAGATTCCTTTTTCTGCTGAGCATTCATAGGTTTTTCTGTTTGAGGAAAAGGATGATTTTGAACGGATTCAATTTTCTGCTTTATTAGCTTTTCAATATCCTTAGCATAAACATTTTCCTCTGGCTCACAAATTGAAATTGAAACCCCCTTTTCACCTGCCCTACCACATCTACCAATCCTGTGAACGTAGGTTTCCGGCTCATTAGGGATATCATAATTAAGTACATAACTTAGTTTATCAATATCAATTCCCCTTGCAGCAATATCGGTAGCAACCAACACTCTTACCTTATAATCTTTAAAGGATTGCAATGCTCTCTGTCTTTGATTTTGTGATTTATCACCATGGATTGCAGCCGCCTCAATATTATTTTTTTGCAAATTACGAACTATCCTATCCGCACCATGTTTAGTTCTTGAAAATACCAAAATCTGATTGATATCTTTATTTTTAAGAATGTGGAATAACAAGTCTTTTTTATCACTTTTATTGGTGTAGTAAATTGATTGCTGGATAGTTTCGGCAGTAGTAGAAACTTGATGTACCGCTATCTTTTTTGGATTACGCAAAATAGTATTAGATAGTGTTAAAATACTATTAGGCATAGTAGCCGAGAAAAATAAAGATTGACGATTTTTTGGTAATTTCTCTAACAACTTCTTAATATCATTAATAAATCCCATATCCAACATTCTATCAGCTTCATCCAACACAAAGTAACCAATGTCATTTAAAGAAATAAATCCTTGCCCCATTAAATCCAATAGCCTACCTGGAGTTGCCACTAAAACATCTACTCCATTAGCTAATGCATTGGTTTGAGTACCTTGTTTTACTCCACCAAAAATTACAGTATTTTTTATATTATTGTACTTTGCATAATCTGTAAAATTCTCACCAATCTGTATAGCAAGCTCCCTAGTAGGAGTCACTATCAAAGCTCTAATTTTTGTTTTGCTATTATTGCTTTTTTTATTTATCAAATGATGCAAAATAGGTAAGGCAAAAGCAGCTGTTTTTCCGGTACCTGTTTGCGCAGTTCCAAGAACATCATTATCTTTAAGAATTAAAGGAATTGCTTGTTCTTGAATTTCAGTTGGGTTAACATATTTTTGGTCCTTTACCGCTTTTAGTAAAGAAGGGTGTAAATTTAAATCTTCAAATTTCATATGGGAATTCCTTTTGTGGAATTTTATTTTTGCAAAGTTAGGATAATAGATTGGATAATGCGGTAAAGGAGTGATTACTCCCCGCAACCTTGAATATACAGGATTTCAAACTCTTGAACTGACAGTATGCTACCAATTAAAATCCCTTTCATTTCGCATTCCATAGGGAAATATTCCATTTCACAAACTGATACATATAATTCAACTAGCTCTTCCATATTTTCATTGGGGAAAGTTAAATCATATTCAGCAAGTGTTAGTTCATCTTTAAAAATATGTTGTCCTTCTCCGTATACCCACCAACCCAAATAGGTTTTAACTGTATCTGAACTTATAGTTTTAGTTGATAAATTAATACTTTCTTCTTGTTGCTTAATATTTTCTGTGACAATACAAGAAGTTATTCCAATAAGAAGTAGAAAAATAAGAGTCTTATATTTTAAATCTAATAACTTCATTCTATTTTTTATAAAAATTCATTTCATCTGTATATTTCCATGCTTTCTCAGGCATTAAGTAAGAAATATCTTTTCCTTGTTGTATTGAATTTCTGATAAAAGAAGCTGATATTTCCATCTGCGGAACACCCTCAATCAAATGAATATTGCTATGTGAACCCTCCACTTCATAGCCATGCCTTGGGTACACATATATAGAGTAGTCTTGCAGAATTTGCTCAAAGTTTTTCCACTTATGGAAGTTCTGTAAATTATCAGCCCCCATAATTAAAGCATAATCATGCTCAGGATAATCTTCTTTCAAACGTACTAAAGTATCAATAGTATATGATGGTTGTGGCATACTAAATTCTACATCCGACACATCTAATTTAGGATTCTCCTCTAGCTCAGCTCTAATAATCTGAAGCCTATGATTTTGATCCAACAAAGTCCTTTTTTGTTTTAAAGGATTTTGAGGAGATACTACAAATAAGACTTTTTCCAAATTAGAAAATTCTGTCAGATAAGATGCAATAATTTTATGCCCTATATGCATGGGGTTAAAACTTCCAAAAAACAGACCTATTTTCATGCTTATGCGTTTATAAAATTAGTAATTATTTCTTTGGTCTGTTCACAGGCAGTTTTAAAATCATCATTCAATATTATAGTGTCAAACTGCCCACTTTTTGATGTTTCTTCCTCTGCTTTATCTAATCTTTTTTTAACACTTTCATCCGATTCTGAACCTCTACCAATTAACCTTTCCGCTAAAACTTCTATTGATGGTGGCATAATGAAAATAGACAAACATTCTTTAGGGTATTGTTTTTTTATATTCAAGCCTCCTACAACATCAACATCAAAGATTACTATTTTTCCTTCACTCCAAATTCTTTTAATCTCTGATTTTAAGGTTCCGTAATACTGATTTTCATACACCTGCTCCCACTCTAGAAAAGCATCTTCTTTTATCTTTTTCTGAAATCCTTCGACACCTAAAAAATAATAATCTTTTCCATCTACTTCATTCCCTCTCCTTTCTCGACTAGATGCCGAAACAGAAAAAGAAAGTTCAGGTATAAACTTCAATAACTGATGAACAATTGAAGTTTTTCCTGCCCCCGATGGAGCTGATATAACAATTAGTTTTCCCACTTACAGAATATTTAATAATTGCTCCTTAATCTTTTCTAGTTCATCTTTCATATCGACTACAATTTTTTGCATCTCTGCATCTGATGATTTAGAACCAATAGTATTTATTTCTCTACCTATTTCTTGACCTATAAATCCCAACTTTTTACCATTAGGAGCGTCTGTATTCATTGTATTAATAAAATACGAAAGATGAGCATCTAAGCGCACTTGCTCTTCAGTAATATCTTGTTTTTCTAAATAGTAGATTAGCTCTTGCTCAAATCTATTTTCGTCAATATTCTTAGTATCAATCTCAGCTAATTTATCTGCTAAACTTTTCTTTACTTTTTCAATTCTTGCTTTTGCAAAAGGGGCAATATCAACCAATAATGTAGATAGTTTATTAATTCTTGAAGTGATATCAGCCTCTAATTTTTCACCCTCATCCATTCGGAATTGCAATATATTACCAATGGCAATATCTATTCCTTTTGCTATTTCTTCCCATTCATTATCCTCAGCTTTTTCCTCTCCTTTTACTAGAACCTCTGGCATTTTTAAAAGACTTGGCATTATATTGCTACTGTTTATACTTAAAGAGCTAGAAACCTGCTGAATTTGAGAAAAATATTCCTTTATTAAGTCTGTATTTAAGGTGTATTTGGCACTTGACTCTGATGATTCTCTCCAAATAGACAATTCAATTTTACCTCTTTGTAATTTTTCAGAAAGTAGTTTTCTTAGTCCAATTTCTTTATCTCTATAAATAGAAGACATCTTAACATTAGCGTCAATTTGTTTTGAATTAAGCGACCTTACTTCAATAGTAAAGTTAGCATTTGTTAGGTTTAGTTCGGCTTTTCCATAGCCAGTCATTGATTGAATCATCAGAAAATATTTTTTGCAAATTTAAGAAAGTTTATTCTTCTCGTCCTTTAAGGGACTAACACTTACTAAGTACACTCCAATAAAAATGATACTTGCCGAAATAATTTTTATCTCATCTAAGGTGTCAGAATTCCTAAATATCGCAAAAAGAGTAGCAAGTACAGGTTGAGTATAAATATAAATACTTACAGTTGAAGGGCTAAGTTGTTTTAAAGCAAAAGAATTTAGCAAATAAGCAATGACAGTAGTACACACCACTACAAAAGCAACTTCCCACATAATTTTTGGAGGAAAACTAGACCATTCTACAGCCAATAATTCGCTATACCCAAAAGGTAATACATACAAAAACCCAAAACTAAATACATAAAACATAACGGTAATCGGATGATATTTTTGCATTAATGGTTTTACCAACACCAAATACAAACCATAACTTATTGCATTAATAAATACAAAGGTATTCCCTAGCAAAAAGTCAGTATTCCCATTCAAACTCCCTCCATTTAGAATTAATGCAGATGCGCCTATCAATCCTAATGCTATCCCAATTCCTTTTCTGAAATTTAGCTTCTCATGTAAAATAATAGCTGACATTATGATTACTAACACAGGGTTAGAAGTCATAATAATTGCAGCATTAATTGGGGTGGTGATATTTAACCCTTTAAAAAAAAATAACTGATTAATGGCCACACCAAAAATCCCACATATTGCTAAACGAATAATATCTTTCCTATCTACCTTTTCCTTTACAAACAGAAAGTATATAAGCGAAAACAAAGTAATAGCCCCTGTTACTCTCAATAATATAAAGCCTGATGGCTGAATAAAATTAGGCATTACATCTTTTGCGAAAGTGTAATTAATAGCATAAATCAAGTTTGCTAAAAACAAAGAAATATGGGCTAGGGTAGTCTTACTCAAAGAGAATTATTTTTAGCAAAAGTAAAATTAATTACTCCAGCTTTTAATACATTTGCTAAGATAAATAAATCCTAAATAAGAAATTGAAAATCAAAATCAATACTATAGATTCGGATCAAGTCCAAAAGGTTGCGCTCATAACAGGTACTGGAGGCGGTATTGGTAAGGCTACAGCTGAACTTTTATTAAAAGAAGGTTATCTGGTTTTTGGATATTCCCGAACAAATAAAATTAACCATCCTAATTTTAACTTTACTGTTATTGATTTAAGCCACATTGCACAAGTTAATGACTTATCCTTACCTATTATTAAATCGGATAATGTGCTACTCATAAATAATGCAGCTACAATTGGAAGCATTGTTCCTTTTAACAAAAAAGAAACTAGCGATATAATAAATGAGTATAACCTGAACTTAGTAAGCCCTACTATATTGTGTAGGGAATTTATTACTACTTATCCTGATAAAGAAAAACTACTTATTAATATAGGATCTGGGGCAGCTAACAGTCCTATTCCTTCTTGGAGTACCTATTGTGCAACTAAAGCAGCACTAGAAATGCTTACCCAGGTTATTGCTGAAGAAAATCATAAAAACTTAAAAGTATTCTCCGTTCACCCCGGGGTAGTGGATACTAATATGCAAAAAACTATACGAGAGACTGAGAAACATTTATTCCCATTACTAAGCAAATTTACAGCCTACCATTCCAAAAATGAGCTAGAAACAATCAGTATTGCCGCCCAAAAGCTCTATTATATAATACGAAATTCTAACGAATTCACCAAGAATATACTATCAATTCGTGATGTTAATTTAAAATAACACATTTCTCCTATTTTTATTGTCACTTAACACTTTATTTACTGATTTTCAGTAAGTTATATGTCATTGTAATTCTTAACAAGTTTATGTTTAAAACCATAGGCACTACAATAGCTAAAACTAATCTTAAAACTTCATAAATCATTATTAATCAAATTGTTAAGAATAAATTAATTATTTAAAAAACAAATTACTTAAAAGGCCTATTCAAAAAGAAAAAAACAGTAAAACATTCAAAACAAATCAATTATGTTCTAAGTTTGACATCAGTATTAATTAAATTATTTTAAATTATGGACAATGTATTTAAGTATTTCAATGGCTTTTTTAAAGGCTTAACAGGTTTAATCATGACAGTTTTAGGTCTAGGTATTGCAGTAGAAATCCTTTTTGGAGGAGGCTCAATGTTTGGCATGACTGTTATTGACAATGTGATGGCGGTAATTAACGGACTTGGCGGTGCAGGATTTGCAGGTTTAGTTGGATTATGTGTTTTATTTTCACTTTTAACAGCTAAGTAAGAATAATTAGATGTATAATAAAATAGCCCTACATAACCGTAGGGCTATTTTACTTTAAAAGACTTATATTTGACCACATCAAAACAATAAGATGAAAAAATTATTTACTAAAATAAATCAAAACATAGTCGACTTTACTGCTACCGCACTTACCTTTTTATGTTTAGGAGTTGTTATTCAACTACTTTTAGGAGAAAAGATATTAGGATGGGATCCTGTTGGAAACATCCAACAGGCAGGCCCTTCTTTTATTGGGGTTATTGCACTTGTTGTACTGTACTTGCTATTTATTGAAAAGAAAGCTGAGTAGTTTAATGAGCTTCAAGCCAATTTATTCCTTCACCAATATCAACTGTTAAAGGAACTTCTAAAGTTATGGCTTGCTCCATCTTCTCTTTTACTAAGACTTTTAAGTCATCTGCTTCATCTATATGCATATCAAAAACCAATTCATCATGCACTTGCAATAACATTTTTGATTGCATTCCTCTCTTGTCCATTTCTTCTTGCACATCAATCATTGCTTTTTTTACAATATCAGCAGCCGAACCTTGTATAGGCGCATTAATTGCATTGCGTTCTGCTCCTGCACGCATCACAGCATTTCTAGAATTAATTTCTCTTAAGTACCTTCTTCTTCCCATTACAGTTTCCACATATTCCTTTTCCCTTGCTTGCGCAATTGACCAATCCATGTACTCCTTTACCTTAGGAAACTCTTCAAAATAGTTGTCAATTATCTCTTTAGCTTCTGTTCTGGAAACACCTATATTTTGTGATAATCCAAAAGCCGAAATTCCATAAATAATCCCAAAATTTACAGACTTGGCATTTGAACGCATAGTCCTATCGACTTCTTCAACAGGTATTTTATACACCTTAGCTGCCGTAGCGGAATGGATATCTACGCCATTATTAAAAGCGGTAAGCATCCCCTGATCCTTACTTAAAGAAGCCATAATTCTCAATTCAATCTGAGAATAATCAGCTGCCATTAAAATATAATTTTCATCTCTTGCAATAAAAGCTTCACGAACTTTCATTCCTCTCTTAGTTCGTATTGGAATATTCTGCAAGTTAGGATTTACGGACGATAAACGACCTGTTGCTGCAACTGACTGGTTAAAAGTAGTATGTATTCTATTCGTATCCTTATTAACTAATGAAGGCAAAGCATCAACATAGGTGGATACCAATTTCTTAATCGCTCTAAAAGTTAAAATTGCATCAATAATAGGGTGCTCATCCTTCAATTTAAGCAAAGTTTCTTCAGAAGTAGAATACTGCCCGGATTTTGTTTTTTTAGGTTTTTTAGTCAACACCATTTTTTCAAACAAAATCTCTCCCAGTTGTTTTGGTGAGGCAATATTAAATTCCTGGCCTGCTAACTCATATATTGAAGAAGTCAGTGTTATTAGTTCTTCAGTAAGTTCCTTACTATACTTCTCTAACATATCAACATCCAGAGCAATTCCTTCATTCTCTATTTTTGCAAGCACAACACTCAAGGGCATTTCTATAGTTTCAAATAAATTTAACACCCCAACCTCTTGCATTTCTTGTCTTAAAATATCCGATAACTGAAAAATAATACTAGCTCTTTCTGATGCAAAATCAACAATATTGACTAGTTCTAAAGCCGAAAACAATAATTTATTTTTTCCTTTACCTATTAAATCCACTTCATCAAGCATCCTTTTTTCTAAATAATTTTCAGCAACCAAATCAAGACTGTGCCTCATATCTGGATGAAGCAAATAATGCGCCACTTCCACATCAAATAAATTGCCCGCAATTACTACACCTTGACTGGAAAGTACTTTTATTGCAAACTTTAAATCAAACCCTACCTTTTCAATATTTTTATTTTCAAAAACAACTTTGATAATCATCAAGTTTTTTGAAGAGAAGGGAATGTAAAAACCTTCTCTTTCATTACAAACAAAACTAATTCCAACTATCTTAGTTGTTAAAGCATCCTTAGTATCTGTAATCATTTGAAATGCAAATCTCCCTGACTCAGTAATAGTATTTACTAAACTAATTAACTTAGTCTCCACAGTAACTAACTCATAATTACTTATTACATTTTCTTTTGGAACAATATCTTTCTGTTGAGTAAACAAATCGAACTGACTACTAGCATTTATCTCTATTTCTGCTTTAGGAATAGGCTTTACTTCTGCCTGATTTTGAGATGAAGAAGTCCCTAATATTCTTTGTAACAAATTTCTGAATTCTAATTCCTCAAATAAATTTGTAATTTTTTGTTCATCTTTAGGAACCAAAAGCATATCCTCAGAATCAAAATGAATAGGGACATCCGTAATAATGGTAACCAACTTTTTACAAAGGAGTCCTATTTCTTCTGATGCCTCAACATTCTCTTTCATTTTTCCTTTTAGCTCATGTGAATTTGCAAAAAGTCCCTCCATTGAATCGTATTGTTTAATAAATTTCTGAGCCGACTTTTTTCCTATTCCAGGAATTCCAGGTATATTATCAGCTGAATCTCCCATCATCCCTAAGTAATCAATCACCTGATCGACCCTTTGAATATCAAACCTTTCCAATACTTCAGGAATTCCCCAAATTGCGGTGGGCTGCCATTTAGTACCTGGTCGATACATAAATATATTGTCTGAAACCAACTGAGCAAAATCCTTATCGGAAGTCATCATATAGGTTTGAAAGCCTTCTTGCTCAGCTTTTTTTGCCAATGTGCCAATTACATCATCAGCCTCAAAACCATCTACAAATAACTTAGGAATGTTGTATGCCTCAAGTAATGTATCAATATAGGGGAGTGCATCACGCAAGCCATCAGGCATTGCCTCTCTATGGGCCTTATATTCGGGGAATTCAATATGTCGTTCTGTTGGTTTTTTGGTATCAAAAACAACCGCAATATGTGTAGGCTTCTCCTTTCTAATAACTTCATTTAGGGTATTCACAAAACCAAAAATAGCAGAGGTATCAAGCCCTTTAGAATTTATTCTTGGATTTTTAGCAAATGCAAAATAAGCCCTATATATTAAGGCAAATGCATCTAAAAGGAAGAGTTTTTTTTCAGCTTTCATATTCTCAAAAATACAATTTTATAGTTGAATCAATTTGTAATTTATTACTTTTATTGCGTTAATTTTAAGCTTATGAATACAACAGAAAAAAAGAAAATTCTATCCACATTATTTATCCCCTTCCTGTTTTTACTTCTGATGTGGTTAGTAAAAGTTATTGAAGTGAATTTCCAAATTAGCTTAGTTCGTTATGGTGTTTTTCCTCAAGCAATTGATGGATTAAAAGGTATATTATTTTCTCCTTTTATCCACAAGGACTTTACCCACTTGATAAACAATAGTTATCCCATTCTTATTCTTGGTGGAATGTTGTTTGCTATTTATCGTAAAATTGCAACACAACTTTTTGTTTGGCTTTATTTTATTTCAGGCTTCTGGCTTTGGATTATTGGCCGCCCATCATTTCACATTGGGGCTAGTGGATTTATTTATGCCTTAGCATCTTTTCTATTAGTAAGCGGAATTATTCGTAAAAACCCAAGATTAACAGCTGTTTCTATGTTGGTTATTTTCCTTTATGGTTCTATGATTTGGGGATTGCTACCAACAAAAGAACCTATTTCTTGGGAAGGACATTTATCTGGTTTTATAGCTGGTATTTTAGTAGCTATCTTCTACAGAAATGAAGGGCCAAAGCCTAAAAAATATCAGTGGGAAATTGATGAAGAAATAGAAGAGGAATTATTAAAAAATAATACCCAACACTTTCACTATACAATAAAGACTGAAGATAAGCCTAATTAAACTTTAGGCTTAATAACACCCCAACTTGACGCAAACCATGTTCTTTCATGAAAATAGTAAAATATCAATTTCGCAACCCTATCAAGAACAACCAACCAACCCACTGAGCTTTTATCAATAGGCTCAAAACCAAAATAAGGCGGTAAGGATGACAAAATAAAAAATGTTGTTGTCATGGCTAACAAATTCCAAGTGATCGCTTTAAAGAAATGTCTTCTTTTACTAATTATAACTTTATTCATTTTTTTACTTTTTGGATTACAAATATACTATAATATCTGCTTAAAAATACATGCTTGTATTTGAGCGAAAAGATGTATTTTCGCTCTTTATGAAGAAAATTAGAAATTTTTGCATTATTGCACATATTGACCATGGTAAATCAACTTTGGCCGATCGACTTTTAGAGTTTACTGGAGCTGTTACCGAAAGGGAGGCAGAAGCACAATTCTTGGACAGTATGGACCTTGAAAAAGAAAGAGGAATTACAATTAAAAGTCACGCAATACAGATGGAATACACCTTTACAAGGTGAAGATTATATTCTGAATTTAATTGACACTCCTGGACATGTTGACTTTTCATATGAAGTTTCTCGTTCTATTGCTGCATGTGAAGGCGCCTTATTAATTGTTGATGCCGCTCAAGGAATTCAAGCACAAACTATTTCCAATCTTTACTTGGCTTTAGAACATGATTTGGAGATTATTCCTGTGTTAAACAAAATTGATTTACCTTCAGCTGACCCAGAAGTGGTGAAAGATCAAATTATTGATTTGATTGGTTGTGAGGATAAAGATATTATTCCTGCGAGCGCTAAAACTGGAGTTGGTATTGAGGGAATATTAGCTGCCATTGTAGAGAGAGTACCTCAACCCAAAGGAGATACAAATGCTCCTTTGCAGGCTATGATTTTTGATTCTGTTTACAATACTTTTAGGGGTATTGAGGCTTATTTTAAAATCATTAATGGTGAAATAAAAAAAGGGCAAAAAGTAAAATTTATGGCAACCGACATGGAATATCACGCGGATGAAATTGGTGCTTTAAGACTTAAACAATTCCCAAAAAAATCAATGCAAGCGGGTGAAGTTGGATATATTATCTCTGGAATAAAAAATGCGAAAGAAGTAAAAGTAGGAGATACAATTACAACTGCTGAAAATCCTGCAAATGAGGCTGTAAAAGGATTTGAAGAAGTAAAGCCTATGGTATTTGCAGGAATTTACCCTGTAGATACTGAGGACTTTGAGGAATTAAGAAATTCAATGGATAAATTACAATTGAATGATGCCTCTTTAACTTATGCCCCTGAATCATCAGTTGCACTAGGATTTGGTTTTAGATGTGGGTTCCTGGGAATGCTCCATATGGAAATTGTTCAAGAAAGATTAGAGCGTGAATTTAATATGACAGTAATTACTACCGTTCCTAATGTATCCTATTTCGCATACACAAGGGCAGGTAAGAAGCTAGAAATTCATAATCCTTCTGACTACCCTGATCCAAGTATCTTGGAGAGTGTTGAAGAACCTTTTATCCGAGCACAAATTATTACAAAAGCTGATTTTATTGGTCCCGTAATGACGCTCTGTATTACAAAAAGAGGAGAATTAACCAACCAAGTTTATTTAACAACCGATAGAGTTGAACTTACTTTTGAAATACCGTTGGGAGAAATTGTATTTGACTTTTACGATAAGTTAAAATCAGTATCTAAAGGATATGCTTCATTTGATTATTACCCTATTGAATACCGTGATTCCGTATTGGCAAAACTTGATATCCTATTAAATGGCGATCCTGTTGATGCACTTTCAGCACTAGTACATAAAGACAATTCTTATGCTTTAGGTAAAAAATTATGTGCTAAACTAAAAGAACTAATCCCACGACAACAATTTGATATCGCCATTCAGTCAGCAATTGGATCTAAAATTATAGCTAGAGAAACAGTAAAAGCACTAAGGAAAGATGTAACCGCAAAATGTTATGGTGGGGATATTTCAAGAAAAAGAAAACTGTTAGAAAAGCAGAAAAAAGGAAAGAAAAGAATGCGACAAGTAGGAAATGTTGAAATTCCGCAAAATGCTTTTATGGCTGTATTAAAACTAGATGATTAAACGATAAATTATGGGAAGAGCATTTGAGTTCAGAAAAGCTAGAAAAATGAAAAGATGGTCAAAAATGGCCAAAACTTTCACTAGAATAGGTAAGGATATTGTTATGGCCGTGAAAGATGGAGGGCCTGATCCTGACACAAATTCTAGACTAAGACAAATAATGCAAAATGCTAAGGCGGCTAATATGCCAAAGGACAATGTGTTGCGTGCAATCAAAAAAGCTAGTAGTAAGGATACAGCTAATTATGAGGAAATGTCACTAGAAGGATATGCTGTACATGGTGTTGCTGTTTTTGTTGATTGCGCTAGCAATAATAATAATCGTACAGTAGCTGATGTTCGTTCTTGCTTTAGCAAGTGTGATGGGGCTATGGGTACAAATGGTTCATTAGAGTTTATCTTTGACAGAAAAGGTGTTTTTACTCTTAATCCTGAAAATATAAATATGGATGTGGAGGAGTTAGAGATGGAACTTATAGATGGTGGTTTAGAAGAATTAGAAGTTGATGAGGAAGCAATAACTATTTATTGTGATTATACTGACTTTAACAATATGCAAATGAAATTAGAGGAAATTGGTGCTGAAATCATGAACTCTGAACTACAAAGAATTCCAAATAATTTTAAGACTATAAGTGCAGAGCAATCAGAAAAAGTATTAAAGTTATTAGATTTTTTAGAAGAAAATGATGATGTCCAACAAGTATTTCATAACATGGAATTGACTGAGGAAATCCTAATAGCTATGGATAGCGAATAAAATTATAGAATGAACGTATTAATACTAGGGAGCGGAGGAAGAGAGCATGCATTTGCATGGAAAATTTCAAAAAGCAGTTCATGTAATAAATTATTTATTGCCCCAGGAAATGCAGGAACAGCTGAAGTGGGGACGAATATTAATATTGATGTAAATGATTTTGAAAGCATAAAAGAATTCTCACTTACTGAAAATATTGAGCTAATTTTAGTAGGGCCTGAAGATCCATTAGTAAATGGCATCTATAATTTCTTTAAAGGAGATGAACATTTAAAAAACATTTCTTTAATAGGGCCTTCAAAAGAAGGAGCGCAATTAGAAGGAAGTAAGCGATTTGCAAAAGAATTTATGTTTAGACATAATATCCCTACGGCAAAATATGAAGCTTTTACTAAAGATAATATAGAAGAAGGGTATACTTTTTTAGAAAATATTGAGGCGCCTTATGTGTTAAAAGCTGATGGTTTGGCTGCAGGGAAAGGAGTGCTAATCCTTAATGATTTGCAAGAAGCAAAAGACGAGTTAAAAGCTATGGTGGCAGATTTAAAATTTGGAACTGCATCATCAACAGTAGTTATTGAGGAATTCTTAGAAGGAATTGAACTTTCAGTATTTGTTTTAACAGATGGTGATTCCTATAAAATTCTCCCTTCAGCAAAAGATTATAAGCGTATTGGGGAAGGAAATACTGGATTAAATACTGGAGGTATGGGCGCTATTTCACCCGTACCATTTGCTGATAGATTCTACATTGAAAAAATAGAAAGAGAGATTATTAAGCCAACTGTAGAAGGGTTAAGAAAAGATAATATTGAATACAAGGGATTCATCTTTATTGGGCTCATAAATCTAAAGGGAGAGCCTAAAGTAATTGAATATAACGTGCGAATGGGAGACCCTGAAACGGAAGTTGTTATTCCTAGAATAAAATCCGACTTACTGAACCTTTTAAAGGGAATTGGAGATGGTACTTTTAGTGAAAAAGATTTAGAAATAACGGAAGAAGTGGCGACAACAGTAATGTTGGTTTCAGGCGGTTATCCTGAAGCTTATAAAAAAGGAAAAGAAATTACAGGAATTGAAAAAGTAAGCGAAAGTATTGTATTCCATGCAGGAACAAAAAAAGAAAGAGAAGTGGTGAAAACTAATGGAGGGAGAGTTATTGCTCTAACTTCATTCGGAGAAAATATGAACGATGCACTTAAAAAATCATTTGATAGCGCGGAAAAAATAGCTTTTGAAGGCAAATACTTTCGTAGAGATATTGGCTTTGATTTATGATGAAGCGTGCTCCTCTCCATCTTTTCTATGCTTTAGCATTTTAGCAGTCCAGATCACTAAAAAAGCAAAGATGATAACAATATATAAATAGTTTATTGTGTTGCCTACCACTTCAACACCATTAAAAATCAGACCAAAAAAATCTCCGATTGCATAAAATATTTTATTCATAATTTTTGTTTTAATTTACTGATGCAAATTTAACTATTTTTAGAGAATACAATGTTTCTTAAACACCTTATAAATCCAAGGCCAACAATAATTTTATTTTTTATTGTTTTTTGCATACTATTTATCTGCTTACCTTTACTGAACTCCCCATTTCAGTTAGTCTTTTCACATCAATGGCTATCTCCTTTTTTCGTGTTTTTACTTGGCTTGCTTCTACCAGCATTTAATGCGCTAGGAATTAATAACTTAATCTATGAAAAAAATATTATTCGCAAAGACAACCTGGTACTTGGTTTTATATTTCTACTGCTTTGTACACCTTTCGTAAACAATGTTACAGAGTGGATAATTTCATTTTTTCTACTTTTTTTTCTGAATTCTATCTTAGAAACTTATCAAAAAGAACACCCATTTGCTCAAGTTTTTAACACAGGTATTATTATTTCTATTTTTAGTTTTATTTTTCCAAACTTGCTTTTCCTTATGTTCCTTATTGTGATTAGCGGGATTAATTACAGTAACTTAAATTGGAGAAATCTATGTATATCATGTATAGGGATTTCCCTTCCCTATTTTTTCTACTTTGTTTACACTTTTCTGTTTGATAGAGCCTTTATTTTTCCAACTTTTGAAACACTGCAATTTATCAGCTTTCCTAATATCAATGATTTTAAAATACCCAAATTAATTTGGCTTAGTATGTTGCTTATTATCAGTTTACTTTCATTTATTGAGCTTTTTCAGTGGCTCTACAAAAAGAGTATTCTTTCTAGAAAATCTTTTCTGATTATTTTATTTTATTTTGTCTTTAGTTTATTACTAATTATTTTTGGAGGACTTAAATCATGGTACTTTTTAATGACTCCTTTATGTGTAATTATTGGGAATTATTTCACATACACTAAAAATAAGAAAATTGGTAATTTTTTATTTTTACTTTTCATAATTTCTTCCTTCTGTTGTAGGTACTCGGTTGTGTTATAATGTGTAAATTTGCCGTATTAAAAATAATATTATGAAATTTGGTGTAGTTGTTTTTCCTGGCTCTAATTGCGACATGGATATGGTTTATGTTTTAGAGACTATTATGAAGCAAGATGTAGTAAAACTTTGGCATAAAGATACTGATTTGCAAGAGTGTGATTTTATCATTTTACCTGGAGGGTTCTCTTTTGGTGATTATCTAAGATCAGGAGCAATTGCTAAATTTTCTCCTATTATGACAGAAATTATTGGCTTTGCAAATGCGGGTGGCTATGTAATGGGAATATGTAATGGGTTCCAAATTTTAACAGAGAGCGGATTATTACCAGGTGCACTATTGCACAATAATAGCCATAAATTTATTTGTAAAAACACTTATTTAAAGGTTGAAACAAAAAATACTTTAGTTACAAATCAATATGCTGAAAAGGCAATAAAAATTCCTATCGCTCATGGAGAAGGAAAATACTTTGCAGATGAAAAAACAATGAAAGCTTTAATTCAAAATGATCAGATTTTATTTAAGTATTGTGATGAGAATGGGAATATTACTGAAAAAGCAAACCCTAATGGCTCTTTATTAAATATTGCTGGGGTTTGCAATGCTAATAGAAATGTTTTTGGGATGATGCCACACCCAGAAAGAGCAGCTGACCAAGAACTAAATAATCAAGATGGGCTTTCTTTATTCAAAAGTATTTTATCTGAAATCCAGCTCTAATTTTTTACCAATATAAAAAATCTAAACTTTTTTATTGTCTAATTTAACATTACACTATCTAGCAACTTTAGTTTATTAACTAATTGTTGAAAAAGATGTTGAGAACCAACTTTAAGTTACTGTTGAAATTTTAATAATATTTCTAAACTTGTAGTCAATAAAAAAATACTGAAAAATTAAAAGCTTTAATCTGAAAACTAAATGACCACAATAACACAAAAACCACAAGAGGTTACAACAAAAACAAAAAAACAAAAAACTTATCCATATGAGCAAGTTTTAGAAGCTGCAGTTGCCTATTTTAATGGTGACGAATTAGCGGGCACAACTTGGATGAACAAGTATGCAATGAAGAATAAGGAAGGTGAATTTGTTGAGCTAAATCCAGATGACATGCACAGGAGAATGGCTAAAGAATTTGGTAGAATTGAAGCAGATTATAAATTAAAATACAACCTTAACGGAAGCGCTAAATTCTTATCCAAATATGGACAAGAAAGAGAAGATCTAACAGAAGAGAAGGTTTATAATTACTTTAAAAAATTCGGATATATTATTCCACAAGGGAGTGTAATGAGTTCTTTAGGAAATCACTATAAATTAGCTTCTTTATCTAATTGTATAGTTGTCCCAGAATTACATGATTCTTATGGTGGAGTGTTTTACACTGATCAACAATTAGCCCAACTATTTAAAAGACGGTGTGGTGTCGGAGTTGATATTTCTAACTTACGCCCATCAGGAGCAAGAGTTTCCAATGCTGCAGGAAGTACTTCAGGAGCCGTTTCTTTTATGAATCGTTTTTCAAATACAACTCGGGAAGTAGCACAAAATGGAAGAAGAGGAGCTTTGATGCTCTCTATGGATATTGCTCATCCTGATGTTGAAGATTTCATTACTATAAAACAAGATTTACAAAAAGTAACAGGAGCTAATATTTCTATTCGTTTGTCGGATGAGTTTATGAAAGCTGTGGAAAACAATGCAGAATATACACACAAATGGCCAATTGATTCTGAAACACCTAAATTTAGCAAAACAGTTAAAGCTAAAGAGCTTTGGGATACTATTATTGAGTGCGCACATAATACTGCTGAACCAGGACTAATATTCTGGGATAGACAACACTGGTATTCTACATCATCAGTATATCCTGGATATAAAAACACATCAACTAACCCCTGTTCTGAAATTGCAATGCAAGGAGGAGATAGCTGTAGATTGATTGCCATTAATCTATTTAACTTTGTTGAAAACCCTTTCACTAAAGATGCGAAATTTTTAATGGAAGAATTCTATAAATCAACATATGAAGGACAAAGATTAATGGATGATTTAGTAGATTTAGAAACTGAAGCTATTGGTAGAATTCTTAGAAAAGTAGAAGCGGATGATGAGCCAGAAAACATCAAGCAGGTAGAAAAAGAAACTTGGGAGTTATTGCTTAAAACTGGGAAAGAAGGAAGAAGAACAGGATTAGGATTTACTGCACTTGCTGATATGGTAGCTGCACTGGGAATGGCTATCGATTCTGATGATGCTATTGCTAAGGTGGAAGAAATAATGAAAGAGAAATGTAGAGCAGAGTTTGATAGTTCTATTGATATGTCACTAGAAAGAGGAAGTTTTGTTGGCTTTGATGCTAAAATTGAAAATACTTCAGAGTTTGTACAAATGTTAGAAGTTGAACTTCCTGGAGTATATGAAAGAATGATGAAATTCGGAAGAAGAAATATCTCTATTAGTACAGTAGCTCCAACAGGTACATTAAGCATGTTAGCACAAACTTCTTCAGGTATTGAGCCTGTGTTTATGACACATTATAAAAGAAGACGAAAAATAAACGAGCAAGATAGAGAAGCGAAAGTTGACTTTATTGATGATTTAGGAGATAAGTGGCAAGAGTTTACGGTTTATCACCATAACTTAAAAACTTGGATGGAAGTAACGGGAGAAACTGATATTACAAAAAGTCCTTATGCTGGAAGTACTGCACCCGAAATTAATTGGAATAAAAGAGTTGAAATGCAAGCGGTAGTGCAAAAATATGTAACCCACTCTATTAGTTCAACTATTAATTTACCTAATGATGTATCGCTAGATGAAGTAAGTAATATTTACCTAGAATCATGGAAACAGGGGACAAAAGGAATTACAGTTTATAGAGATGGATCAAGAGCAGGAGTATTAGTTGCTGCTGACGATAACGGGAAAAATGATGTCCTTGAAAATGCTGAATTTAAAGAAACAAAAGCCCCTTCCCGTACTAAAAGATTAGATGCAAAAGTAGTTCGTTTTCAAAATAATAAAGAAAAATGGATTGCAGTTGTTGGTTTGCTAAACGGAAGACCATACGAAATATTTACAGGAAAAACTGAGGATGTATTTAATGTGCCGGCAGCAGTGGAATACGGTTGGGTAATAAAAAACAGAAGAGAGGACGGTTCTACTCAATATGATTTCCAATATGAAGATAAGGAAGGATATAAAATAACAATGGGAGGTCTATCTCGTTCATTTGATAAAGAATTCTGGAACTATGCAAAATTAATTTCTGGAGTATTACGTCATGGAATGCCTTTGCATTATGTTGTGGACCTAATCGGAAAAATGAATATGTATGATGAAAATATTAATACTTGGAAAAGTGGAGTTGTAAGGGCTCTAAAAACATTTATTGCTGACGGCACAAAAGTAAGCGACCACACTTGTGGGGAATGTGGTGATGAAGGCTTAGTCTATGAAGAAGGCTGTCTTAAATGCGTTAGCTGCGGCTACAGTAAGTGTGGTTAAAAAATCAAATTTAATATTCAAAACCCATCTATTTTAGGTGGGGTTTTTATTACCTATATTTTTGTAACTTTCAGTAATAAAAAAATATGCTCATTTTTTGAGGATTTAGTTTCCTTATTTTATCCCAATTCTTGTGGTATCTGTGGAAAAAACCTACTAAAAGATGAAGATACACTATGTATGCTTTGTTTGTACAAAATTCCAAGAACAAATTGCTTTAGAAAGAAAATAGCGTAAGTCAAATATTTTGGAGAAGGGTTAAAATAGAAAATGCAGCTGCATTATATCAATTTCATAAAGAAGGAAGTATTCAAAAATTAATCCAACAGCTAAAATATGAAGATGGGAAAAACACAGAAATGTTTTTAGGGAAGTAAATAAGATATACAATAAAGGAAAGTCCATTTTTTTGTAATTTGGATTATATTATTCCAGTCCCTCTAAATCTAAAAAAGAAAAACTAAGAGGATATAATCAAAGCAAATATATTGTTAAGGGGATACAAGAAATACTAAGTATTGAAGTAAATAATAATCTACTCATCCATACAGAAAGTACAGATTCTCAAACAAGAAAAAAACGATTTAGCCGTTAGAAAAATATGATGAATAGTTTTCGTTTAAAACAGGCTAATCAATTACAAAATAAACATATTTTACTAGTAGATGATGTAGTAACCACAGGCGCAACTATGGAGGTTTGTGCCCAAAAATTATTAGAAATTAAAGGGGTAAAAGTAAGCATTATAACCATTGCAGTCGCCTAAGTCAAATAGAGTATATTTGCCAGTAATGAAATCCATTTATTCAATATTTATTTACCTACTATTATTAAGTAGTTGTGCGAATATAGTTGCTCCAACAGGAGGGAAAAAAGATGCTGATTCACCTGAAATTCTAAATAAATCAATATTAGAAAAGGAAGGGATTATAAGCATTGATTTTACATTTAACGAATATATTCAGCTTAATAAATGGGAAGAATATTTTTATATTTCACCTCCTACAGAAAAAAGAATTCAAAAGAAAATAAAAGGAAAAATGTTAACTTTAACTATTGAGGATACATTGGCTAAGAATACGACTTACAATATTGCTTTAAATAATTGCATAAAAGATAATAATGAAGGAAATATTGTAGATACTCTCAATTTTATTTTCTCAACTTATGATAAAATTGATAGCCTTACTTTAAGCGGAAAATTGCAAGATGCATATACTTTAGATGCAGTTGAAAATGCATGGATTATGCTTTTTTTGAACAGCAGAGTTGATAGTATTATCTTTAAAGAAAAACCTAATTATATTGCTAAAACAAATGAAAATGGAGATTTCCATTTTCCTAATTTGAATAGTAAAAATTATACGATTGTATCCTTAACAGATTTTGACTTCATCTATAATGAAGAAGAAAAAATTGCCTTTTTAAACACTACGGTTAATGCCAAAAGAGATAGTTTCATTTCATTATTATCCTTTGATCCTATTATTGCAATTGATAGCATAATAAAGGATAGCACATTAGAAGAGGTTGATAGCACAACAGCTGATTCATTAGTTGTTGAAGAAATAAAATATGGAAATCTTACTATTATTAGTACAGAAAATAAGCAATGTATATTCCAATTATTTCAGAATAATAAAGTAACTAATGAGTTTAACTTTACTGAACAACCTTTTCTACTCACTGATATTACACCAGGTAAATATCAAATAAAATACATTGCTGACAGCAACAAAGATGGAAAGTGGACGACAGGGAGTTGGGAAAAAAGAGCTCAAGCTGAACAAGTTATCAATTATCCCTCAGAAATAACAATTCGTTCTAATTGGGATCTGGAATTGGAGTGGGAGCTAAAGTAGGCTAAAATTATCTCTGTCCTCCAAAAAATTCATTTGCCTTCTTTTTAATTTCAAATCATCTAAACTGATTTCAAATTGTAATACTTCTTCCTTATTTTCAGTTGCCGAAAACAATTCTTTACCAAAAGCGTCAAAAACTTTAGAATGACCGTTAAATGAAATTTCGTTACCGTCTTCACCTACTCTATTTACTCCAATAGTATAGCATTGGTTTTCAATAGAACGAGCTTTTAAAAGTGTATCCCAAGCATTAATTCTTTTTACAGGCCAGTTTGCTAAGTAGATTAACATATCATATTCTACATCATTTCGGCTAAAAACAGGGAAACGCAAATCATAACAAATAAGCGGGCAAATTTTCCAACCTTCTAATTCTACAATTATTCTTTCCTTTCCTTTAGTTATATATTTCCCTTCTTTTATTAAAGAAAATAAATGATGTTTATCGTAGTTGTAAATTGTTCCATTTTTTGAAATCCAGACAAGTCGATTGAAAATATTTTCCCCCTCCTTAATCATTAAAGTTCCGGCAATAGCACAATCTTTAGTTTTAGAAATTTCTTTCATCCAACTAATCGTTTTACCGACCATACTCTCAGCTAAGTGATTAGATTTTGGACAAAAAGCCGTATTAAACATTTCAGGCAATAAGATTATATCAGTATCTTTAATGCTTGAAATTATTGTTTTAAAATGAGAAATATTTGCATCTACATCTTTCCAAAAAAGAATGGATTGAATAAGGGATATGGTGAGATAATTTTTCATTAAGCCAAAAATAAGAATAAAAAAAGCAAGTCCTGCGAACTTGCTTTTAATTTTTAGATAAAATCTGTTTTACTCTTCTGAAGAAATAGAAGCTGAAAGATATTCTCTATTCATTTTCGCAATGTATTCTATAGAAATACCTTTTGGACATTCTATTTCACAAGCACCCGTATTTGTGCAGTTTCCAAATCCTTCTTTATCCATTTGCTCCACCATATTTAATACTCTTTGTTTACGTTCTACCTGACCTTGTGGTAAGTAAGCATACTGAGAAACTTTAGCTGCAACAAATAACATAGCCGAAGAGTTTTTACAAGTAGCAACACAAGCTCCACACCCAATACAAGCGGCTACATCAAAAGCTTTATCTGCATTCATTTTAGGAATTGGCAATGCATTAGCATCTTGAGTATTTCCTGAAGTATTTACAGAAACAAACCCTCCTGATTGTTGAATCCTATCAAAAGAAGAACGATCAACAATTAGATCCTTAATCACTGGCATAGCTGCCGAGCGCCAAGGTTCAATATAAATTGTTTCTCCATCATTAAACATTCGCATATGTAGCTGACATGTAGTAACTTTTCTATCAGGACCATGCGCCTCCCCATTAATATAAAGCGAACAAGTACCACAAATTCCTTCTCTACAGTCATGATCAAATGCAACAGGATCCTTGCCTTGCGTTATCAATTGCTCATTCATTACATCAAGCATTTCTAAAAAAGAATAATGGCCTAAAATTCCAGTAACTTTATAAGTTTCTAAACCTCCTTTATCTTCTCTATTTTTCTGTCTCCAGACTTTTAATGTTAAATCCATATCTTTATTTATATGATCTTTGTTTTAATTCAATATCCTTAAATTCCAACTCTTCTTTATGCAGAATAGCATCAGCAGGCTCTCCCTTATATTCCCAAGCTGCTACATAAGCATAATCTTCATCATTTCTTTTTGCCTCACCCTTTTGCTCTCCATCTAACTCAACGGATTCTTCTCTAAAGTGACCTCCACAACTTTCGTTTCTATGCAAAGCATCTTTTGCAAAAAGCTCACCTAATTCTAAAAAATCTGCTACTCTTCCTGCCTTTCCTAATTCAGGGTTAAATGAGTTCTTATCTCCAGGTATTTTTACATCATTCCAAAAATCAGTACGAATTTTTTTAATTTCTTTCATAGCTCTCTTCAAACCCTCTTCATTTCTAGCCATACCAACATATTCCCACATTACCTTTCCTAATAATTTATGAAAATGATCTACAGTTTTTGTTCCTTTTATATTCATTAATTTCTCTATCCTATCTGAAACCTCTCTCTCAGCTTGAATAAATTCTGCAGAATCATTTGCTATAGCTCCCGTACTAATTTCTTTAGATAAATAATCTCCAATTGTGTAAGGTAACACAAAATACCCATCAGCTAAACCTTGCATCAAAGCTGATGCTCCTAGCCTGTTTGATCCATGATCGGAAAAATTTGCCTCTCCAATACAATAACACCCCTCAACAGAAGTCATTAAATTGTAATCTACCCAAACTCCACCCATAGTATAATGTACCGCAGGATAAATCATCATAGGAGTTTTGTACGGATTTTCAGCAACAATTTTTTCATACATTTGGAAAAGATTACCGTATTTCGATTCAATAACGGCCTCTCCTAATTTTAAAATCTCATCAACAGAAGGACTTTTTATTCTAGCAATTGCTGCTTCTTGTTTTCCATACCTTTGAATTGCAGATGCAAAATCTAGATACACTGCCTCTCCTGTTTTATTTACTCCATAACCCGCATCACATCTTTCTTTTGCAGCTCTTGAAGCTACATCCCTTGGCACTAAATTACCAAAAGCAGGATACATTCTTTCCAAGTAATAATCTCTTTGTTCTTCCGATAAATCAATCGGCATTAACTTTCCTTCACGGATAGCTAATACATCTTCCATGTTTTTAGGCACCCAAATTCTTCCATCATTTCTTAAAGATTCTGACATCAAAGTTAGCTTAGACTGATGATCTCCACTTCTAGGAATACATGTAGGATGAATTTGCGTATAACAAGGATTTGCAAAATGAGCTCCCTTTTTATGAATTTTCCAAGCTGCAGTTGCGTTCGATCCCATTGCATTAGTAGATAAGAAAAATACATTTCCGTATCCCCCACTAGCAATAACCACAGCATGAGCTGAATGTCTTTCTAACTCTCCCGTTTCTAAATTTCTTGCAATAATACCTCTTGCTTTCCCTTCTACTTTTACCAATTCAACCATCTCATGACGGTTGTACATGGTAACTTTTCCCTTTGCTATTTGCCTGTTAAGTGCTGAATAAGCCCCAAGTAAAAGTTGTTGTCCTGTTTGCCCTTTTGCATAAAATGTTCTGGAAACCAAAACACCACCAAATGAACGATTATCTAAAAGCCCTCCATAATCTCTTCCAAATGGGACTCCCTGCGCAACACATTGATCAATGATATTTCCAGAAACTTCTGACAATCTATGAACATTTGCTTCCCTTGATCTATAATCACCTCCCTTTACGGTATCATAAAATAATCTATAAACAGAATCCCCATCATTTTGATAATTTTTTGCTGCATTAATTCCTCCTTGTGCTGCAATAGAATGTGCTCTTCTTGGAGAATCCTGGTAACAAAACGACTTTACATTATAGCCCATTTCTGCTAAGGAAGCCGCTGCAGAACCACCAGCTAAGCCTGTACCAACAACAATAATATCAATGTTTCTTTTATTTGCTGGATTTACTAAATTAATATGATTTTTATGATTAGTCCATTTGTCTTTTAAAGGACCATCTGGTATTTTAGAATCTAAAACTGACATAGTTTATTTTTTAATTTTATAACTGTTTGAAATAATGGAATAAAGCAATAAAAACAAATCCTGCTGGGATAATGATTGCATAAAGGTTACCTAATTTTCTAATTGTTGGCGTATATTTATTATGATTAAATCCTGCAGATTGAAAAGCCGATTGAAAACCATGTAACAAGTGTAAAGATAAAAACACAAAAGAGATACAGTAAATAACTATTCTTGCCAAATCCTGAAATTTATGCTGCAAATGAGTAAAGTATTTTGTTGGCTCATCCCACTTACCATCAATGAACTTATCTTTAATTTCAGGCAACCAGAAATCGTAAAAATGTAATCCTAAAAATAACATCACCATAATACCGGTAATAATCATATTTCGACTCATCCAATTCGAATTTTCACTTGGCTTGTCCATTGCGTATTTAACCGGACGAGCAGCTTTATTTTTTACATCTAAATAAATCCCCATCCCTAGATGAAATAAAACACCAACCAATAAAACTGGTTGTAACACAAACTGCACCAAACCATTTGTCCCCATAAAATGAGAAACTTCATTAAATAAATCAGCACTTATAACCGAAAATAAATTGATTACGAAATGTTGCATTAAAAAAAACATCAAGAAAAAACCTGATACGGCCATTAATACTTTTCTTCCAACTGAAGAACTTGATAATCCTTTACTCATTTTATTATTTTAAATATTAAGTGGCAAATGTAAGCTTCATATTGGAAATAAACAACCCATTTTCTAATTCATAATCAATATAGATAATCCTAATTTTTACTAACTTTGTCAACCTTAAAAAATCAAAGATGAAATATTTACCAATTGACAACCAGCTATTTATTAATAACAGAAAGAAATTTTCTGCAAAATTAGCAACAAATACCATAGCAATTTTTAATGCAAATGATGTAATGCCTACAAATGCAGATGGCACTATGCCTTTTCGTCAAAACAATGATTTATTTTGGCTAAGCGGTGTTGACCAAGAAGAAAGCGTACTTGTTATTTTTCCGGATCATACTGATGAATCGCAAAGGGAAATTCTTTTTTTAAAGGAAACTAATGAGCATATTGCGATTTGGGAAGGGGCAAAACTTACTAAAGAAAGCGCATTAAAAACTGCTGGAATAAAAACAGTTTATTGGCTTAATGAATTAGAAGGAAAGATTGCTGAATTAATTGGAAAATGTAATGGAATTTACTTAAACAAGAATATTCATAGTCGTTCAGCATCAGCTGTTGAGACTAGAGATGATCGATTTAGAAAAATGATAGCAGATAAATTCTCAGAAACAACAATACATGAAGTAGCACCAATTATGCATGAGTTAAGAGCTATTAAATCAAACTTTGAAATAAAGCTAATGCAAAATGCCTGTGACATTACCGAAAAAGGACTGAGAAGAATACTCCCATTCATTAAACCTGGAGTCACAGAATATGAAATTGAAGCAGAATTAATGCATGAATTTTTAAAAAATCGATCTAATGGTTTTGCTTACCAACCTATTATTGGATCAGGAGTAGACTCCTGTGTATTGCATTATATTGACAACAACAAAGTCTGTAATGATGGCGATATTTTACTAATGGACTTTGGAGCTGAATATGCTAATTATGCTTCTGATTTGACAAGAACAATTCCAGTAAACGGGAAGTTTACAAACAGACAAAAGGCGGTTTATAACTCAGTATTGCTAGTAATGAAAGAGGCAACTAATATGTTACGCCCAGGCACTATATTTAAGGAATACAATGCTGAAATTGGTAGGATAATGGAATTAGAACTTATTAAATTAGGACTGTTAGACAAACATGATGTACAAAAGCAAGACGCTAAGAGCCCACTATTTAAGCAATATTTTATGCATGGAACATCCCATTATTTAGGATTGGATGTGCATGATGTAGGTGATTTTGACTGGCCAATGAAAGAGGGAATGGTATTTACTTGCGAGCCTGGAATATACATTTTAGAAGAGAAGTTAGGTATACGTTTAGAAAATGACATCCTAATTACAGCAAACGGGCCTGATGACTTAATGAAGCATATACCAATTGAGGCAGAAGAAATTGAACACTTAATGAATAGCTAAATCTTATCCGCCCAATAAGAATTAATGTTGAATTTGCAATGTATTTCGCGAAGAAGTTCCATCCTCAAATTGAGCATTAATTAAATACATTCCGCTTTTAAAACTTGATGTATTTAACATGTTTTTCTCAATAAAAAAAGTATTTAACTCTCTTCCTTGTAGGTCGAAAATTTGTATCTCACAAATATTTTTAACTCCATCAAAAATAATTTTATTATTAGCAGGGCTAGGGAAGAATTGTAATTTATCACTAAGATCAACAACAGACGAAATTATTGCAGAACCTTTCACATAAACATTTTTATATTCATGCTGAGTTGATTGATTAATAGGTGATGAAACCTTAGGCCATATTACTACAATATTATCTCCTAAAAGATAATTCTGTTGAGTAACTATTTCATAAAGAAATCCTGGAGAAAACTGAATACTGTCATTAGGGAAAATAAAATTAGGTCCTTGACCTCCAATCGTTCTCACATTTGTTAGTCCTTGAGATTGAGAATAATTAGCCGTTTCCAACAAGATATTCTCAGCCAAAACATCATCTCCTGAATTTACAACCCAGCAAGAGTAATATACTGTATCTCCTAAAGAAACTGTATCTGGAAACTGAATGCCATTAGCTCCAAAAGTAACAGAAATACCTTGTCCGCTTACACTTACAGATGCTAACAAAAATAAGCTGAATATTATTTTTCTGATTTTCATATTACAAATGTACAAAGAAATATTAGAATTTTATGCAGATAATCCGTTTCTTTATATATATCTTAGCCGTTCAAAATAAGAAAATGAACATTTTACTAGAAATTATAAATTCCCTAGATAAAGAGGAAATTCGCTTTTATAAGCTCTTTGCAGGGCGTACTAATAGTGGTGATACTCGTAAAGATATACTTTTATTTGATTTTATTAAACAAAATAGAGAAGAATATAATGAGCAAATAATTTCTGATGAACTTTACAAAGACAATAAAAATAATTTTTATCAGCTTAAAAATAGGTTATATAAGGAATTAAATAAAAGCATGATGCTACAACATATGGGGAAGGAAAAAGATATTTTTATCCTTCATTTAGTATTGCTTTCAAGAATCTATAAAAGAAAAGGTAAAGTAGAACTTTCCTTTCATTATTTGAAAAAAGCTGAAAAAGAAGCTGAAAATATTGAATCCTATGAATTGCTTTCAATTATTTATTCAGAAATACTTACGCTTTCTTATGATATGGTTTCAATTAATGTTGAACAATATATTTTGAAGAAGAGAACTAATAATGAGCAATTGAGCTGGAACCAAGAAATAGATTTGTTATTAGCCGCAGTATTGTATAAAATTAAGACTGCTCAGAATTTTTCAAAAAATGATGAATCTGTAAATGAAATTCTTCAAAAAACATTAGATGATTTTTCTAAAAATAAAAAAATTCCAAAAAGCCCTAAGTTTAGAATTAAGGTTTATCAAGTGGTTAGCAGAATACTATTACAGCAACATGATTTTGATGCACTAGAAGTTTATCTTATTAATACCTATAAGGAATTTACGAAAGATAAGATATTTACAAAATCAAATCATGAACAAAAATTAACTATGCTTTCTTATTTAACAAATTGTTTATTTAAAACACATAAATATAAACAATCCTTAGCATATGCCGGAATCCTTAAAAGTAGCATGAATGAACATGACGGATTTCTAAAAGATAAATATCTATTCTACTACTATAATTCTCTTGTCATCAATTATTCCTTATCTGATAAAAACAAGGCCTTAGGGGTGCTAAAAGAAGCAAAAAATAATGATGTTATTCAAAATCTGCCTACTTTCTCGGTATTTATTTATTTAAATACCGCACTTATTTATTACGATCAAGAAAAGCTTTCGTTATCAGCAAAAAATTTATCTCGCCTTATGTTGCAGGATGATTTTGTTAATATTGGGAAATCATTTCAACTTAAAATTCATATTGCTGAACTGATTGTTCGTTATGATTTAAATCAAACAGATGTTATTGATGCTAAAATTCAGCACATAAAAAAATCTTATGCCAATTTACTTAAAGATGATAATTTTAACAGAGATAAACAGCTTATTGAAATTATTGATTCTCTAATTTACTGCAACAACTTAACAACTGATAAAAAACTCTTAAAAAAGATTACCACTTTAAGTGTTATCATTACTGAAAAACAGGCTGATGATATTGATGTTATTAATTATAATGTTTGGCTAAAGAATCTTATCTAAATAAAAACAACTCTTATAAGTTCAGCTATTTTTTCAGTGCATCCCAACCCTGTGCCGAAAGCGGATGTAAGGTCCCATCTTTTGCAATAAAATTATTTCCTTCACTAGCATCTGTCACGTAACCAACAATGGTGAAATCCGCATCTTTCTTGAATTTATCATAATGCACTTGACTAATAGTAAATAACAATTCATAATCTTCTCCTCCACTTAAAGCGCAAGTGATAGGATTCATATTGAATTCATTTGCCAAATTCATAGTTGTATAATCAACAGGTATTTTATCTTCATGAATAGTAATTCCGACTTTTGATGATTTTGATAAATGCAAAACTTCAGAAGAAAGACCATCAGAAATATCTATCATTGAAGTTGGTATAATATCCAAATCCTTTAAAATTTTAATGTACTTAACTCCTGCTTCTGGTTTTAATTGCCTTTGTAACACATAGTCATTTCCAGTTAAATCAGGTTGCATAGTCGGGTTTTCTTTAAACATCTCTTTCTCCCTATTTAGAAGCTGTAAACCTAAATAAGCTGCCCCTAAATCTCCTGTACAAATTACTAAATCATTTGTTTTGGCGCCACTTCTATATACTACATTTTCTTTTTCAACCTCACCAAGTACTGTAACACTTATCATTAAACCTGCAGTTGAAGAAGTAGTATCACCACCTACTAAATCTACTCCATAATGTTCACATGCCAAATAGATTCCTGCATATAATTCATCCAAAGATTCAACTGTAAAGCGATTACTCATAGCTAAACCCACAGTAATCTGCTTTGCATCACCATTCATGGCGCAAATATCAGATACATTAACAGCAACTGACTTATATCCCAAATGTTTCAAAGGCATGTACCCCAAATCAAAATGGACTCCTTCAACCAATAAATCAGTGCTTACTAATTGATATTTATCGCCAATATCAATAACAGCAGCATCATCTCCAACTCCTTTTATTGTATTTTCATTTTTTAACTTAATGTTTTTAGTTAAATGGTCAATTAAACCAAACTCTCCTAATTGTGAAATTGGAGTTGTATTTTGTGATTTTTCTTCAAGTAAACTCATGTGGCAAAGATAGGTTTTAAATCATATCATTTTTGTAGCTTTGCATTCATTTAGATTAGATAAGAATAAGATGATAAATATTAGCGATTCAGCAAGAGATAGATTAATACATCTACTAGATAGTGATGGGAGTAAAAATTCATTTGTCAGGGTTGGTGTAGAAAGTGGAGGATGTTCTGGTTTAAGCTACAAATTAGACTTTGATGGCAACAAAAATGAAGATGATGAGCTTATTGAAGATAATAATATTAAACTTTTAGTCAACAAAAAAAGCTTTTTATACTTAGTAGGTACAACATTGGAGTTTTCTGATGGACTAAATGGAAAGGGTTTTGTATTTAATAACCCAAACGCAAGCAGAACCTGTGGTTGCGGAGAAAGTTTTTCTCTATAACAATTTATAAAAAATGAGTGAACAAAAAAGACAGTCGGAAGATAAGTTATTAGAAAAAGTAACATCAACTGAATACAAATACGGATTTACAACCGAGATAGAATCAGATACCATTCCAAAAGGACTTTCTGAAGATGTGGTGCGTATTATTTCTGCAAAAAAAAATGAGCCAGAATGGATGTTAGAATACAGACTAAAAGCCTACAGAGCTTGGTTAGAAATGGAAGAGCCTAATTGGGCAAACATCAATTATACTAAACCAAACTATCAGGAAATTATTTATTATTCAGCACCAAAACAAAAACCTGTTCTGGATAGTTTAGATGATTTAGATCCTGAAATGAAAGCAATGTTTGACAAACTCGGTATTTCTATTGGTGAGCAAAACAAATTAGCTAATGTAGCGGTAGATCTAGTAATGGACTCTGTTTCAGTAGCTACCTCATTCAAAGAAACTTTGGCAGAAAAAGGAATTATTTTTTGTCCAATTTCTGATGCCATTCAAGATCATCCAGAATTGGTACAGAAATATCTAGGAAGTGTTGTACCAGCTAGAGACAACTTCTTTTCTGCTTTAAATGCAGCAGTATTCTCTGATGGTTCTTTCTGCTATATTCCAAAAGGAGTAAAATGCCCAATGGAACTATCCACTTACTTCAGAATTAATGAAGCTGGAACAGGTCAATTTGAAAGAACACTTTTAATTGCAGATGAAGGATCACAAGTAAGTTACTTGGAGGGATGTACTGCTCCTATGAGAGATGAAAATCAATTGCATGCCGCTGTAGTAGAATTGATTGCAATGGATGATGCTAATATAAAGTATTCGACTGTACAAAATTGGTATCCAGGAAATGCTGAAGGAGTTGGTGGAGTTTTCAACTTTGTAACTAAAAGAGGAATTTGCCATAAGAATGCAAAAATCTCGTGGACACAAGTAGAAACAGGTTCAGCAATAACTTGGAAATATCCTTCTTGTATTTTAAAGGGGGATAATTCTATTGGTGAGTTTTTCTCAGTAGCGGTTACCAATAACATGCAACAAAACGATACAGGTACAAAAATGATACACCTTGGAAAAAACACTAAGAGTACTATTATCGCTAAAGGAATATCAGCAGGAAAAAGTGAAGGAAATTATAGAGGATTAGTTCGTATTTCAAAAGGAGCTACCAACTCGAGAAATTTCTCTCAATGTGACTCTTTGTTAATGGGTGATAAATGTGGAGCACATACTTTCCCATATATTGAAGTAAAGAATAATTCTTCTAAAGTAGAACATGAAGCAACTACTTCAAAAATTGGAGAAGACCAAATATTTTATTGTAACCAAAGAGGTATTGGAACAGAAGCAGCAATTGCACTAATCGTAAACGGTTACTGCAAAGATGTTCTCAACCAATTACCAATGGAATTTGCAGTAGAAGCACAAAAATTATTAGAAATCAGCCTAGAAGGTTCAGTAGGTTAAAAACAAAGATATGCTACAAATAAAAGAATTAAAAGCAGGAATTGAAAGTAATCAAATCCTAAAAGGAATAAACTTAGAAGTAAAAGCAGGAGAGATACATGCAATCATGGGGCCTAATGGTTCTGGAAAAAGTACTCTTTCAGCTGTAATTGCAGGCAAAGAGGAGTATGAAGTAGAAGGAGGAAGTATTACTTTTGATGGAAAAGATTTATTAGAATTAGACCCTGAAGAAAGAGCCCATAATGGCATATTTCTTTCTTTCCAATATCCAGTTGAAATTCCAGGAATTTCTGTCTCTAACTTTATCAAAACTTCCATCACGGAAAGGAGGAAAGCACAAGGCTTGGAACTGCTTCCTTCTAAGGATTTATTAAAAATGATGCGTGAAAAGATGGAACTATTAAGCATCAAAAAGGGGTATTTATCCAGGAATATGAATGAAGGATTTTCTGGAGGAGAAAAGAAAAGAAATGAGATTTTTCAGATGGCAATGTTAGAGCCAAAACTCGCTATTTTAGATGAAACTGATTCAGGTTTAGATATTGATGCACTTAGAATTGTTGCTAATGGTGTCAATAAACTAAGAACTGGAGACAATGCAACTATCGTTATCACGCATTACCAAAGGTTATTAGACTATATTATTCCTGACTTTGTACATGTGTTGCATAACGGAAGAATCATTAAATCAGGAGGAAAAGAATTAGCTTTAGAGCTAGAAGAAAAAGGATACGATTGGATAACTAAAGAAGCGGATAAAAAGTGGGCTTAATTAAAAATATAAAATCGTATTCTGAAGGGATTCAGATTTCTGCTGACAAAAAAGAAATACTTACTTCTTTTCTATTAAACGGATTTCCGACAACTAAAGATGAAGAATGGAAATATACCTCTTTAAAAAAGGTAATTACTAACGATTATAGTATTGAGAATAAAGGGGAAATTATTGATTCTTCAATAATAGAAAAATATTCTTTAGGGTTTAAAAATAAAATAATATTTTCTGATGGAAAATTGATAAATACTCCAACAATAAAAGGAGTAAGTATTACTGGTTTTTCTGAATTTGAAAGCGCAACTACTGACAGTATATTACAACTTAACAAAGCTCTTTCTCAAAATGGTTTTACTATTTCAGTAGATAAAAATACAGTAGTAGAAAATCCTATTGAAATCTTATTTTTCTTGACAACAGAAAATAGTTTTTGTCAATATAGAAACCAAATTTCTATTGGAGAAAACTCAGAAGTTAAATTTGTAGAAAGAATACAGAACTTAAACAACTCATCTTCTTTTATAAATCATTTTACTCAAACAAATTGTGCTAAAAATACAAAAGTAGAATTCAATAAAATACAGAATAATACTGCCGAATCGCAACTGATTGATACTGTTAATGTGTATCAAGATCAAGATTCAACTTGCAATATTAATACCCTTATTTTTGGAGGGTCATTCACTAGAAATAATCTAAATTTTGAACAAAACGGTTCTAATTGCGAAAGTAACATGAATGGGGTTTCAGTATTAAATGACAATCAATTAGCTGACAACCATACTTTTGTAGATCATAAAAGTGCTCATTGCAGAAGTAATGAAATGTATAAAGGAGTTTATTTAGGCCATTCAAAAGGTGTTTTTAATGGTAAAATAATGGTGCGTCCTAATGCTCAAAAAATTGATGCGTTCCAATCTAACAACAATTTACTTTTAAGTGATAATTCAAGTATTGACAGTAAGCCCCAATTAGAAATTTATGCTGATGATGTAAAGTGTAGTCATGGCTGTACTATTGGCCAATTAGATGATGATGCGCTTTTTTACATGAGAAGTAGAGGAATTGGAATTGAAGAAGCAAAAGCAGTACTAACCTACGCATTTGCATCTGAAGCAATAGAAAATATCTCAGTGGAACAAGTCAAAACGTTAGCTAAAAATTTACTTGCTCAAAAATTAAATGTTGATTTAGATTTCAGTTTATAAATGTTAGATATTAGCAAAATACGAAAGCAATTCCCTATCTTAAGTACAAAGGTAAACGGGGAGAATTTGGTGTATTTTGATAATGGAGCGACTACTCAAAAACCTCAATCAGTTATTACTGCTGAAAGCAATTATTACCAAAATGAAAATTCCAATGTACACAGAGGAGTTCATTTTTTAAGCGGATTGGCAACCGATAAATTTGAGGAGACAAGAATTACTATCCAAAATTTCATAGGCGCAAAACATTCTCATGAAATCATCTTTACTAAAGGAACTACTGACTCTATTAATATAGTTGCGAGCGGATACAGAACCTTATTAAATAAAGGAGATGAAATTATTATTTCAGAATTAGAGCATCATTCAAACATTGTACCTTGGCAAATGTGTTGCGAACAAAGTGGAGCTACTCTAAAAGTTATTCCATTGTTGGATAATGGAAGTTTGGATATGATAGCTTTTGAAAATTTCCTTTCTGAAAATACAAAATTAGTTTCTGTATCTCATATTTCCAATACATTGGGAACTATAAACCCTATTGAAAAAATTATTGAAAAAGCGCAAGCAGTTGGTGCAAAAGTTATGATTGATGGTGCGCAGGCAGCAGCACATATTTCACTAAATATGCAAAGCTTAGGGGCTGATTTCTACTGTTTTTCAGCACATAAATTATATGGCCCTACAGGAGTTGGTATTTTGTATGGGAAGGAAGATGTTTTAAATGAATTACCTCCATATCAAGGTGGTGGAGAAATGATAAAAGAAGTAAGTTTTAAGAAAACTACTTACGCCTGCTTACCTCATAAGTTTGAGGCAGGTACACCAAATATTGCAGGAGTAGTGGCATTTAAATCAGCTATTGATTTTATTACCGAATTAGGATTAAGCAACATTGCTAAATATGAGGAAGAACTTTTGCAATATGCTACAGAAGAAGTATTGAAAATAGAAGGACTAAAAATTTACGGAACAGCTAAAAATAAATCAGGAATTATATCTTTTAATATTAACGAATTGCACCCTTATGATATTGGTATGATTGTTGATAAAATGGGAATAGCAATACGAACAGGACATCATTGTACACAGCCTATTATGGAAAGATTTAACATTCCCGGAACAGCTCGTATTTCTTTAGCCGTATACAATACAAAGGAAGAAATTGACATTTGTATAAACGCCCTTAAAAAGGCAAAAATGATGTTATCCTAAATGAGTACAATAAAAAAAATACAAGCAGAAATTGTTGAGGACTTTGGAATGTTTGACGACTGGATGCAAAAATATGAATACCTTATTGATTTAGGTAACGAATTAGCTCCAATTAAAGAGCAATACAAAACGGAAGACAACCTTATAAAAGGATGTCAGAGTAGAGTTTGGCTACATGCAGAACATACTCAGGGAAAAATAATCTTTACAGCAGATAGTGACGCTATTATGACTAAAGGAATTGTAGCCATACTTATAAATGTGTTATCAAATCAAGCGCCTAAAGATATTGCAACTGCAAAACTTGATTTTATAAACGAAATAGGATTAAAAGATCAACTATCTCCTACACGTGCAAATGGATTAGTCTCCATGATTAAAAAAATGAAATTATACGCTATTGCGTTTAACAATTAGTCATATGAAAACAGAAGAAGAATTACAAAAAATAGGAGAAGAAATTGTTGAGGTGATTTGTGAGATTTACGATCCTGAAATACCGGTGAATATTTATGCACTTGGTTTGATTTACGATATTGAAGTAAGTGAAGAATGTGATGTAAATATTACTATGACTCTTACCTCCCCAAATTGCCCTGTTGCCGAAACCCTTCCTGTTGAGGTAGAAGAAAAAGTGAAAGTTGTTCCTGCTGTAAAAAAAGTAAAGGTAGAGATTGTATTCGATCCAGCTTGGACCAAAGATATGATGAGTGAAGAGGCAAAACTAGAACTTGGAATGTTATAGAAATGACCGGGGATATTGTAAATAGAGTAGCAAAAAGTCCTTTAATCAGCATGGATTTGACTGATTATGCGCCAACAAAACCTATTGCCGTTTTAGATGTGAAAGATTTCCTTTTCCAAGGAATTGTACTAAAAGAAAAAGAGTTCAGGGTAAGTTTAAAAACATTTGATTTCTCAATTTACACCAACACAACTGTAGCTCTTAATTGTAGTGCAGATGCAATTGTACCAATGTGGGCTTTTATGCTAGTTACATCTTATTTGAATTCCGTTAATGCTGACATCCATTTTGGAATAAAAGAAGATGTGTTTCAGCAAATTTTTACCAATAATATTAATTCGATTGACGCTTCTAAATTTGAAAATAAAAAAGTAATAGTAAAAGGTTGTGGGCAAATTCCGCTTAAGGAAAGCTTGTATATTGCCATTACCAAAAAATTACAAAATACGGTTAGTAGCTTAATGTTTGGGGAAGCCTGTTCGGCTGTACCTGTTCTAAAAAATAAATAATGAATAATGAATAAAAATATTCAACATATAAATACTCAGATTTCTGAGTATAAAAAAGCAATTGTCAATCATCCTTTATATAGTCAATTAAATACCATTGAGGATGTCCAAAAACTAATGGAAATTCATGTGTATGCTGTGTGGGATTTCATGTCTTTATTAAAAGGATTACAAATTGAGCTAACGTGTACAACCTTGCCTTGGAAGCCAGTTGGAGACACTAAAATAAGACGACTCATCAACTCCATTGTATTGGAAGAAGAAAGTGATGTAGATTCTGCAGGGAACCCTTCTTCTCATTATGAAATGTATTTGGACGCCATGAAAGAATGTGGGGCTAATACTTATGAAATTGACAAGTTTGTTAATAGCGTTTCAGATCTAAACCTACCTAAAGTAAATACAGCTATTGACTCATTTTTAGCAACTACTTTTGATATTTTAAATAGTGGGGAGGCGCATAAAATTGCAGCAGCCTTTACTTTCGGGCGTGAGGATTTAATTCCAGATATGTTTACTGCTATTGTAAATGATTTGAGTAAAGAACATAAACTTGATAAGTTTGTCTACTACCTAGAAAGACACATAGAATTAGATGGAGGAGAGCATGGGCCATTGGCGTTGGAACTTATTAGTAATTTATGTGGAGATGATAAGCAAAAATGGAAAGAAGTAGAAGAAACTGCTATTGCCTGTTTAGTCGCCCGTAAAGAGTTATGGGATCTAGTTTTAAAAGGACTTAATTAATCTACTTCCCCTCTTCAAAGGTTTTAATAGAATGTTCAACTGACTGATTGATTTTGTTCAATTCTCTAGCTGTAAAATCACGATACTCTCCTATAGGAATATCCAAATTAATATTCATAATTCTCACCCTTTTTAGTTTTCTGATATCATATTCCAAATACTCACACATCCTACGTATTTGTCTATTTAATCCTTGTGTTAAGATGATCTTGAATTTATTTTTATCCGTTTGCTTAACAAAACATTTACGGGTAACGGTATCTAAAATTGGCACTCCATTCCCCATAGCTTCAATAAATTCTTTCGTTATTGGCTTGCTAACAGTAACCTCATATTCTTTTTCGTGATTATTTCTGGCACGCAAAATCTTATTTACAATATCACCATCATTCGTTAAAAAAATAAGTCCTTCGGATGGTTTGTCCAATCTTCCAATGGGAAAAATACGAGTTGGGTAATTAATATAATCAATAATATTATTCTTTTCTCGCATTTGGTCAGTAGTGCAAACAATACCAACTGGTTTGTTAAAAGCAATATATACCATTTTCTTCTTTTTGGCTCTATGCACTACCTTTCCATTCACACTTACCTCATCATCAGCCGATATTTTAGTTCCCATTTCAGGAACCTCACCATTTATTTTTACTCTACCTTGTTCAATTAATTTATCAGCTGCCCTTCGTGAGCAGTAACCAATTTCTGATAAAAATTTATTTATTCTTGTAAGATTTGTATCATTCATAATTGCTACAAAAATACGCTAAAATATTGTTAACATCTCGATAAAAACAAAAGTCGCTAAATTACTTAAAACAGCCCGTTTCATTATATTTGCGTTAAACAAAAATAAAAAAATGACAAAGAAAATTTCATCAATGATAATGGCAGGATTTTTCTCACTATCAGTAATAGCTGATGAGGGAATGTGGCTACCACAGTTATTAAAAACAATGAATGAAAGCGACATGCAAGCGCATGGGCTTCAAATGACTGCTGAAGATTTATACTCTGTAAACAACTCATCACTTAAGGATGCAATAGTATCATTAGGTGGGTTCTGTACGGCTGAAATGATTTCATCAGAAGGATTAATGTTAACCAATCATCACTGTGCTTTTGGATCTATTCAAGAGCATTCAAGTGTTAATAATGACTATATAAAAGATGGTTTTTGGGCTATGAGTCGTGATGAAGAATTAGTAAATGAAGGATTGACAGCATCATTTTTAGTTAGCATTGAAGAGGTGACTGCTCGTGTATTAGCTGAACTTACTGATGATATGACCGAAAAAGAAAGATCAGCAAAAATCAGGGAAATCTCTAAAACTATTGTGGATGAGAAAACTGAAGATACCCACTACAATGCTAGGGTAAAATCTTTCTTTGGTGGAAACGACTTCTATATTATGACTTACGAAACATTTAAAGATGTTCGTTTAGTTGGAGCTCCACCATCAGCAATCGGTAAATTTGGAGGAGATACAGACAACTGGATGTGGCCTAGACACACTGGGGATTTTGCACTTTACAGAATCTACTCTGCTCCTGATGGAACGCCAGCTGAATACTCAGTAGAAAATATTGCTTACCAACCAAAACATCACCTACCAATACAATTAGATGGTGTTGATAATGGTGACTATACTATGATTTTTGGGTTCCCTGGAAGTACTGACAGATACTTAACTTCTTTTGGAGTACAACAAGCTTTAGATATCACAAGCCCAACTACTGTTGATATCCGTACTGAGAAATTAGCAATTATGAAAGCTGGTATGGACGCCAATAAAAGAACTAAAATTCAGTATGCTGCAAAATATGCCCAAACTTCTAACTATTGGAAATACTTTATTGGACAATCAAAAGGATTAAAGTCAATGAAAGTTCACGATAAAAAAGTTGCAATTGAAGATGATTTCAGATCTTGGGTTGCTGAAGATCAATCAAGAGTTGATAAATATGGTGAAGCCTTAAGCTTAATTGAAAGCGCGTACAATACAAACAAAAAAATTGCTTTAAACAGAACTTACTTAAATGAAGCTGTATTTCAGGGCTCAGAAATCATGTACTGGTCATTCAAAATGAATAAAGCAATTGCCGCATTACCTAGTGAAGGAAAAGAAAGAAATGTTGCGATTAGAGAGATTAAAAAGGAAGCTAAAGATTTTTACAAAAATTATAATGCTTCAGTTGATCAAGAATTGTTTGGGTCAATGTTGGAGATGTACTACTACAATGTCCCTAAAACACAACATGCTCCTTTGTTTAAGAAAATTGAAAATCAATTATTTGGTTTCAAAAAATTAGATTTTGGATGGTATGCTAAAAATGCATTTAGAAGGTCAGTATTTTCTTCAAGAGAGAAATTCTTTACTTTCTTAGAAAACCCTTCCACTATTAAAATTGAGAGAGATCCTGCTTACAAAACTATAATGTCAATATACAATCAATACATTGAGCAAATTTCTCCTAAAAGAATTGATGTGAGAAAGGACTTAACAAAAGGAAATAGATTATTTATTGCAGGATTAAGAGAAATGAATCCTGAGATAAATTATTATCCTAATGCAAACTCAACTATGAGAGCAACTTATGGAAATGTGGGGGATTATAATCCTGGTGAAGCAATGCATTATGACTACTATACGACTATTGATGGACTCATGCAAAAAGAAGATGCTACAAATGAAGAATTTATAATCCCAGAAAGATTGAAAGAGTTATATGAAATTGGTGATTACGGAAAATATGGAGATAAAGATGGTAATTTAAGAATTAACTTTATTTCAAATAATGATATTACTGGTGGTAATTCAGGATCTCCAGTAATTAATGCTTGGGGAGAAATTGTTGGTACTGCTTTTGATGGTAACTGGGAAGCAATGAGTGGAGATATTGCTTTTGAAAAAGAAATTCAAAGAACTATTTCTGTTGACATCAGATATACAATGTTCATTATAGACAAGTTTGCTGGGGCAACTCACTTAATTAATGAGATGACTATTGCGCCTAAGCATGCTGAAAAAATGACGAAGGAAGAATTAGCAGCTACAGCTATGGAAACTGCTTTAGAAGACCCTAACACTATCGTGAAAGAATTAGAACTTAAGGAATACTTAGGAGCTCAATTACCAGTATTTGATATGCATTCATTTGGATCTGCTTTTGATATGGCTGTTGAACAATATGGTTCTTCAAAAGAACAAAGATTCTGGTGGCACGGAAATGTGTACACTACTGAGATTAGATAAATGATCTCATATTTTAAAAAAAATGATTAAAAATATTTTAGCTTTTATATCAGGAGTGTTATTAGGAATGATAGTCAATATGGGACTCATTATCTTAGGCAGCAATCTTATTCCTGTATCTGAAGAGTTTGACTCTATGAATGCCATAAACTGGGAACTAACTAATTTTATCTTTCCTTTTCTAGCCCATGCTTTAGGAACATTAGTAGGAGCTTTTTTAGCTGCTAAAATTGCTAACTCATATCAATTGCCATTAGCAATGAGTATTGGTGTATTTTTCTTAATTGGAGGAGTTACAATGGTCTATATATTACCTGCTCCAGTATGGTTTAAATGTACAGATTTAATAGTAGCCTATATTCCAATGGGATATCTAGGATGGATAATTGCGAAAAAAGTTTAGTAAGCTCTTGCGTTATTCCCTTCAATATAATTCATGAAAGCTTTGTTTACTACCTTCACCCCACCTGGAGTTGGGTAATTTCCTGTAAAATACCAATCCCCTTTGTGGTCAGGACAAGATGCGTGTAAATCAGAAATAGATTGATAAATTATCTTCACCTTAGCTCTTGTCCCTTTAGGAGTCAACAATTCACTAATTTTAACAGAAATTTGCTCTGCAGTAAAAGGTTTGTATATTTCTTGAATATAATTTACCATTTCCTCTTTTGATAAGTGTGCTTGTGCCTTACATTTATCATATACGGTTGTAAGAATATGTTCTTGTTTAGTATCTTTCAATAATTGAACAGCTGCATTAAAGGCAATGAAATCACCCATTTTTGCCATATCAATACCATAACAATCAGGATATCTAATCTGTGGTGCTGAAGAAACAATAATAATTTTTTTAGGATTTAATCGATCTAAAATTCTAATAATAGATTGTTTTAGAGTTGTTCCTCTTACAATACTATCATCAATCATTACTAGATTGTCAGTAGGCCTAACGGCTCCATAAGTAATATCATAAATATGGGCTACTAAATCATCCCTGCTATCGTCAGAAGCAATGAACGTCCTTAATTTAGCATCTTTAATTGCAATCTTTTCAGCTCTTGGAGAAATCTCCATAATTTTCGCAATCTCATCATTACAAGGGTTATTTCCTAATGCCTGAATCTTTTTAGTTTTCACTTTATTTAAATAAGCATGACAGCCTTTTAATAATCCGAAATACGAAACCTCAGCAGTATTTGGAATATAGGAAAATACCGTATTTTTTACATCATTATCAATTGACTCTAATACTTTTGGGAAAATGCGCCTACCAAGTTCTAACCTTTCCTTATAAATACCTGCATCATTTCCTCTTGAAAAATAAATACGCTCAAACGAACATGATTTTCTTTCTAATGGTTCTCTTACTTGCTTTTCTTCAACCCTTCCATCTTTTTTAATAATAAGGGCATGTCCTGCTTTTATCTCTTTAACATCTTCAATATTTACATCAAAAGAGGTTTGTATCACAGATCTTTCAGATGCAACTACAACAACTTCATCATCTTTATAATAATATGCTGGTCGTATTGCGTTTGGATCTCTCAAAGCAAAAGCGTCACCATGTCCCATTAATCCACACATAACATAACCACCATCCCAATATTTTGCGGATTGAGTTAAGATATCTTGAACATCTAATTCATCTTCAATTACTTGTGTAATTTCTTTTTTACTGAATTTATCTTTGTGTTTGTAGTAAATTTCATCATTTGCTTCATCTAAGAAATGACCAATTTTCTCCAAAATAGTTACTGTATCTGATTTCTTTTTGGGGTGCTGACCTAAATCAACTAATTGCTGAAAAAGCTCATCAACATTGGTCATGTTAAAGTTTCCTGCCAAAACCAAGTTTCTAGTTTTCCAATTACTTTGTCTCAAAAAAGGATGACATTGTTCTATCGTGTTTCCACCAAAAGTGCCATAACGCAAGTGACCTAAGAATAATTCACCTGTAAAAGGCATGTTCTCCTTCATCCACTGAGGATCTTTTAATTTTTCCGGATCATTCTCCTCTAACTCTACAAAACGTTTGTTTACTTGCTTAAATACATCCTGAATAGGATTAGTTACTACTGATCTTTTTCTACTTATGTATCTTTTACCAGGATCAACATTTAACTTTATATTAGCCAAACCAACACCATCTTGCCCTCTATTGTGTTGTTTTTCCATTAATAAATACATCTTGTTTAAACCATAAAGTGAACTACCATATTTATCCTGGTAATACGCTAAAGGTTTAAGTAATCGGAGCATTGCTACTCCACATTCATGTTTTATCGAATCACTCATGGTGTTATTTAAAGGATTGCGAAAGTACAGATTATTGCGCTAATATTTTCATTAATCCATTAATTCCTGGGTTTGTAAAACTCACTCCATCCACAATTAATGTTGGGATTACTCTTCTACCGTTATTTATTTTCTCCACTACAGCTATAGCCTGCTGGTTATCAGTAATATCAATATATTCAAAATCAACTCCTTTTGAGTTTAAAAACTTTTTTGCAGTTACGCAATCTGAGCACCAATCAGCTCCATACACTTTAATGTTCATAGTTATAAAATTTATAAGTTATTTCGTTTTGTATAATTGTACATTCCTTGCAATGCGAAAGAAAGGTGAATTTATAATCAATATGTAAATCAAAAGCACTGTTATCTACTGTAAATATTCTATCGCATTCTAATTTTCCATCTGGGGAAAATCTTTGAATTCTATATTTGCTTTTTTCAGCAGAAATAAAAAACCAAGATCCAGAACCAACTGTACCACTTAGCCATTGCGCCTTATCAGGAATATTAATATCTCTTTTAGATTTCATAATTATATTCTTTCTATACTACTAAAATATGCTTTTATATAGCTTTTATTTATTTGTCTGTAATTTTTCATACTCACAACATGATAACTAGAATTAGCAATGCTAATATTCCGTTTAGGTGATGGTGATAAACAAAAAGGAAGTCTTAATCTTAATTTAGTAAGCCAATGTGGTTTTGAAGCACGCATGATTGAGGCAACAAATCTTGAACAATTTGTTCCTGTCAGCACTACTGGGCCATATGAAATTAACCCCATATTTTGCATCTCTTTTGCTTTTTCATAAGCTTTATTAAAATCAATATTTTTTAAAATTGAGGCATATAATGTTCCGTGCCCGTGCGTAGCTTTTAAATTAGATATTTCTAATAATATCTCCATAATATTATCAATTGAATTGCCTGAAATTATGGGTTTAGATTTTAGTGAAATATCGGGATCCGTTTCTAAATCTCTTACTCTACCAAATCCAAATGGACTATGGTATCTACCAAAATCAAAATAATTTAGTTGATTATTGACTGTATTTACTAAAATCAAAGCAGAATGACCAACTCTGTACTGTCCGTTAGTCGAAAGCACTTTATCATACCATCCACCTGCTGCTGCCACCATTCCTTCAGGCCAGGCCAATACAATTATAAAGTCTTTTTGCATTTTGTAAACATAAATAATTTTAACTTATTTACCTTCTTTTTATTATTTCTGTATTTTGACTGACAAAACCCTCTAATACTTTAAAGAAATTAAGAATATTTTCATTTGTGTTTTCTCCATTAATAGTAACTAGCCTTACAAATCCTTGCTTAAGGAAATAACCAAAACCTATCATTAACTTATTGTGCTGATATAATTTTGTACACAAATCTTCTGGATCAAAGTCTTTGTAATTAAAGCAAATTGAAAGAGAATCATCAAAACTATACAAAGTATAATCTTCATTATCTTTTACATAATTTCTTGCTGTATCTGCCAATTGGAATTCGTGCTCAACAATCTTACCAATACCATTAGTACCTATTGCTTTCCAAAGTGTCCAAAACTTTAAAGCATTGTTTCTTCTTCCACACTCAAAAGAAGTTTGTCCTAAATTATAATTTTCATCATCAGTTTGATAAAGATAAGTAGCATCATTATTAAATGAATTATATAAGTCCCTGTTCTCTTTTACCACTATCACTGAAGTACTTAATGGTGCCCCTAAAGTTTTATGTGCATTAAAGCAGAAAGAATCTGTAAGCTCAATACCTTTTACTAAATGATTATATTTATCAGTAAAAATAACTGTCCCCCCAAATGCTCCATCAACATGCAACCAAATATTATATTCTTTACAGATAGGAGATAATTCCGCTAAATTGTCAAACGCACATAAAACAGTAGTCCCTGCCGTTGCATTCAAATAAAAAGGAACAAATCCATTTGCAATATCATTTACTAATTGTTGTTTAAAGTCTGTTATATCAATTTGTCCAACTTTATTTGATTTAATATAGCGTATATTATCTCTCCCTATTCCTGCAAATGCAGTGTTTTTTGCCAGAGAATAGTGAGAATTTTCTGAAGTATATGCAAGCAGTTTGCCCTGCATTCCTTTATTTTTAATTTCTACATCTTTTTTATCTCTTGCCATAACTAAGGACATAAAATTAGCCATTGAACCTCCTGTTGGAAAAGTACCTCCACAACCTTCAGGATATCCAATTAACTTATTTACTTGTTTAATTATTTCCTTTTCCACCGCTACCTGAGGTCCTGCAATTTTATAAGTTGCCATACTATTGTTAAGCATAACAGCCAATAAATCACCTAAAATTGCTTTACTATGCCTACCTCCAAACAACTGATTAAAAAACAATTTTGAAGATGATTTTGGTGTGTTCAATACTAATTTTTTCAACTCCTTCTTAAAGTCTTCAGCAATAGCAGGACTTGATTTTAATTCCAAATCAAATTTTGAATTTAATTCTGAAGTTGGAGTTGCCTTAGCAATAGGATTTGCTAATTCATCATTAATTAAATCGTTAATTAATTCATTAAAAAATTGTAAATCTTCTTTTATATTATTTTGCATTAAGGCATATTAAATTAATTGCAAAAATAGAAAAAATGCTCTCTTAAGCGATAGTCATTACTGCATAAGTTTGAACACCTAAGATTACAATCTAATACTACTAGAAAAAATAGTTTTTTTATGTATTTTTGTAGAATGAATAAACTGATTTATACATTTTTAATTATTATTATTTCCTTGTTTACTGCAAATGGACAAATTGTAATTAATGAATATTCCGCTGCAAACTACAATACTTCTACTGATAATTATGGCGAATATGAAGATTGGGTAGAACTTTACAACCCAACTGCAGCACCTGTAGACATAAACGGTTGGGCTCTTTCTGACAAAGTAAGTAATCCATTAAAATGGATAATTCCATCTTCATTTATTTTACCAGCAAATGGTGTAGCGATAATTTATTGTTCAGGAAGAAATGAATTGATTGGGGGAAATGCTCATACCAATTTTAAGATCACTCAAACAAAGGGAAGTGAAGTATTTATGCTTTCTGACGCTGGTGGTATTTTCCAAGATTCTATTCGAGTATTGCCAAATCAAAAATCACATACGAGGGGGAGAGAAGCGGATGGATCAGCAGTTTGGGCTGTTTTTACTTCAGGCACACCCAACGCAAGTAATGTTGGTGCATTGCAGGAGTACGCTACAACTCCGATATTCTCTCAAACAGGAGGATATAATGCCGGTGCTGTAAATTTGACTCTTAGCTCTCCTGATCCTAATACAACTATTTATTATACTATCAATGGAGATGAACCCAATAATACTTCAACACTATATATTGGAGCAATCAACATTGCAAATACAACCGTCATAAAAGCAATCTGCTATAGCTCAGACCCAACAATTCCAGCTAGTTTTATTGATTATCATACTTTTTTTATTAATGATACACATACGATTCCTATTCTTTCAGTCTCTGGTACTCAAGTAGACGATTTACTAAGTGGACCACCGTTCACTAATTTGGAGCCTGAAGGAACAATAGAATGGTTTGATAAAAATGGTTTATTGCTAGACAAAGGAACGGGTGAATACAATAAACATGGAAATGATTCTTGGGCTTATAATCAAAGAGGATTTGATTATGTAATGCGTGACCAATTTGGTTATAATTATGCATTACAAGATAAGATTTTTGCCACTAAGAGTAGAGATAAATTCCAAAAAGTAATTGTAAAAGCTGCTGCAAATGACAACTATCCATTTTCTTATGGAGGCTCAGGAGCTCACATTAGAGACGCCTATGTTCATCATCTTTCACAAATTGCTGATTTAAGATTAGACGAAAGATCAACATCATCTTGTATTTTGTATAGAAATGGTGAATATTGGGGGGTTTATGAAATGAGAGAAAAGGTAGATGATCATGATTTTACTGATTATTATTATGATCAAGACAAAAATAACTTACAATATTTAAAAACTTGGGGAGGTACTTGGACAGAATATGGAGCTCCACAAGCACAGCCTGATTGGAATAATTTTGTAAATTTTGTTGCTACAAACCCAATGGTTAATCAAACAAATTATAATCAAGCCAAAAGCGAATACAATACAGGAAGTTTGATTGATTATTTTCTTTTAAACGCATATGTAGTTTGTCAAGATTGGTTAAATTGGAATACAGCTTGGTGGAGAGGAATGGATCCTAATGGAGATAAAAAGAAGTGGAGATATACACTTTGGGATATGGACAACACATTTGATCATGGAACAAACTATACAGGAATACCAAGCTCAGATCCTGCAGCATCTCCTTGTGATCCAAGTACTTTAGGTAATACTGGCGGGCAAGGCCATGTTCCAATTTGGAATGAAATGCTTACCAATCAGGAATTTCATGATGAATACATTAATCGCTGGCAAGATTTAGCAAACGGTCCTTTATCCTGCACATTTATGGTTGATTTATTAGATAGTATGATTGCTGTTATAGATCCTGAAATGCCAAGACAAATTTCAACTTGGGGAGGTACATATGTTGCTTGGCAAAATAATGTAACTGATTTAAGAAATTTTATTTTAGCTAGATGTGATAGCATGAATTCTGGCTTTGTTGATTGTGATACAGCAATCACAGGCCCCTATGATGTTACTATTGAAATTATTGGAATTGGAGAGGTGGAAATGAGTAATGGAAATATTATCAATAATTTAAACACACCTTGGACTGACCAAAGATTTGGAGGTATTATTTTGCCTTTTGAAGTGAAAAGTGGATCTTTTGATCATTGGGAAGTAGTATCAACAAATACCTATACCTACGATCCTATTGTTGATACTTTAGTATTAGATTTAAAAGGAGATGCAATTGTTCGTGCCTACTTTATTCCAACAAAAAATATAACTTACAATGTTCTTCCCGTTGGAACAGCTACAACAATCACTGTTGATGGTATGGTAATAAATACTTTTCCGACAACAATAAATTATATTCTAGATGATACAGTAAATATATCACCAAATATTGACCCTTTATATGGCTTTAATACTTGGGGGTCAGACAGTGTTGTACTCATGCCAGTAGCTTCAAATATAACAGATTCATTTTACGCTTCTAATCATGATAATGTAACTTTATACATTTACAAAAAACCATCTATTATATATGATATAGATCCATCAGGAACTACAACATCTATTAATATTAATGGAAATATTGTTTCAGTTTTTCCATATTCTGAAACAGTATTTATTGATGATTTAAATACAATTGACCCTAATGTTGACCCTCAATTTGTATTTAATTCTTGGAAAACCGATAGCAACACCTTGCTAAATGGAGGGAGTGTAGCTATCAATTCTTTTTATGGTGAATTTAACGATTCGGTTATTTTACATATTTATAAAATGAGTGCATTTATAGATGGAAATGACACTATCTGTAATAATGCTAAAATAAGCGCTCAAGTAAAAGTTTATTTTAACAATGCAATTGCACCTTACACATTTTCATACTCAATAAATGGTGCAATACAACCCTCAATTACTACTACAAATAATCCGTATATCATTAACACCAAAGAAGAGGGAAATTATGTCTTAACTAATTTTTATGATGCTAATGCCGTTGGAGCAATTAATGGCTCTGCTATGGTTACCATATTAGAATCTCCAATTGCCAATTTTGATCCTCAGCCTGATAGTATGACAATTATATACACTACTACTCAGCTAGTAGATAAATCAGAAGGAGATATAATTAATTGGATTTGGGATTTTGGAGATAATTCTTTACCAAATTTCACTGAAAATCCGTATCATACTTTTAAAGATACAATAGGAATTTATCAGATAACTTTAATTATTCAGGATAATAAAGGGTGTGTTGATACTGCATTTAAGCAGGTTCAAATTACGGATGATTATTGGATGTACATTCCTAATTCATTCACTCCTGATTTAGATGGAATAAATGACAGGTTTTGTATTTCTTACAATGGAGTAAGAGAAGGTACATTTACTTTTAATGTATACTCTCGCTTTAGTGAATTAGTTTATTCTACTAATAACATTCATGAATTAGATTGTGAAAATGGATGGGATGGGAAGCATCAAATAACTGGTATAGACCTACCATTTGGGGCTTATATTTACCAAATGTATTATCAAGATTTTGATGGCTGGAAACATCAAGAATCATCAGAAATTATTATTATTCGATAGTTAAAATTCCCCTCTTTTTTAAAGATGCCACAGCATTGCTTATATAAAATTCAAAAACTATATTTGCAGGCATTATATTAAGCATAAAAAATGAGCAAGTTCAAGGAATACAAACAATTAAGTTTATCTAAAACGCATAAAGAGATTTTAGAAAATTGGAAAAAAAATGATGTTTTCAATCAAAGTATTGAAGGCCGAAAAGGAAATCCAACTTTTACATTTTATGAAGGGCCACCTTCAGCAAACGGAATGCCTGGTATTCACCATGTAATTGCGCGAACAATTAAAGATCTATTTTGTCGCTATAAAACTCTTAAAGGATTTCAGGTAAACCGTAAAGCTGGCTGGGATACACACGGGTTACCTGTTGAGCTTGCTGTTGAAAAAGAGTTAGGGATTACTAAAGAAGATATTGGTACAACAATATCCGTTGAGGAGTACAATAAGGCTTGCCGGACCAATGTAATGAAGTACAAAGGAAGTTGGGAAGATATCACTGAGAAAATGGGATATTGGGTAGACATGAAAACACCTTATGTTACTTATGACAATAAATATATTGAAAGCGTTTGGTGGTTACTCGCTCAGATGCACAAAAAAGGGCTACTTTACAAAGGGCATACTGTTCAGCCTTTTTCTCCTAAAGCTGGGACAGGATTAAGTACACACGAGCTAAATCAGCCAGGTTGTTACCGTAATGTGAAAGACACCTCAGCAATCGCACAATTCAAAGTCATAAAAAATGAGAATTCTGACTCTCTTTTTAGTAAAACTAAGAATGATATCTATTGTTTAGCATGGACAACGACACCTTGGACATTACCTTCTAACACCGCACTAGCGGTTGGTAAAAAAATTGATTATTTATTAATAGAAACCTTAAATCAATATACTGGAAAAGCAATTACAGTTATTGTAGCAAAGGGGTTATCGTCTAACTATTTTAAAGAAGAAAATGCTGAATTGAAGTTTGCTGATTATATAGTTGGAAAAAAGAATTTACCATTCAATATTATAGCTGAATTAAAAGGAGATAGATTAGAAGGGTTACGATACGAACAACTTTTACCTTACGCGCAACCAGAAGATGGAGATGCTTTTAGAATTATTTTAGCAGATTTTGTTACTACTGAAGATGGTTCAGGAATTGTTCACTTAGCACCAAGTTTTGGAGCTGATGATAACAGGGTTTGTAAACAAAACGGAATTGGAACCTTAACACTAGTCAATAAACAAGGTAAGTTTGTAGATACCGTTACTGATTTTGCTGGATTATATGTTAAAAATGAATATTATACGGATGAAGATGAAAAACCAAACCTTTCTGCTGATGTACAAATTGTTATAAAGCTAAAAGAAGAAAACCTTTGTTTTAAGGCTGAGAAATATGAACATTCTTACCCACATTGTTGGCGTACTGACAAACCAATTCTGTATTATCCTATGGATAGTTGGTTTGTAAAAACTACTGACTATAAAGACAGAATGATGGAGCTTAATAAAACCATCAACTGGAAACCAAAATCAACAGGTGAAGGTCGTTTTGGGAAGTGGTTAGAAAATTTGGTAGACTGGAATTTATCACGTTCTCGTTTTTGGGGAATCCCAATTCCTATCTGGCGTACTGAAGATGGAGAAACAGAAATCTGTATTAGTTCAATAGAAGAGTTAAAAACTGAAATTGAAAAATCAATTGCTGCTGGACTGATGAATACAAATCCTTTAGCTGATTTTATTGTTGGAGATATGTCTGAAGAAAACTACACTTCTTTTGACTTGCACAGGCCGTATGTTGATAATATAATTCTTATTTCAAAGGATGGAAAGCCAATGAAAAGAGAATTAGATTTAATTGATGTTTGGTTTGATTCAGGATCAATGCCCTACGCTCAGCTGCATTACCCGTTTGAAAATAAAAAAATATTTGAACAAAATTTCCCTGCTGATTTTATTGCTGAAGGAGTTGATCAAACAAGGGGATGGTTCTTTACTCTGCACGCAATTTCAACTATGTTGTTCGATTCTGTAGCCTATAAAAATGTTATCTCTAATGGTTTGGTTTTAGATAAAAATGGAAATAAAATGTCCAAACGATTAGGAAATGCTACAGATCCTTTTAAAACTATTGATAAATATGGTGCTGATGCGACAAGATGGTACATGATATCCAATGCCCAACCTTGGGACAATTTAAAGTTTGACGAAAGTGGAATACAAGAAGTACAAAGGAAATTCTTTGGCACACTTTATAATACCTACTCTTTCTTTTCACTTTACGCAAATATTGACGGATTCAACTATACGGAGAATGAAGTTGCTGTTGAAAATAGAAGCGAAATTGACAGATGGATTCTTTCAGAGTTAAATACTTTAATTAAACAAGTTGAAGGAAATTACGAAGATTACGAGCCTACAAAAGTTGCCCGTTTAATTCAGGACTTTGTAATGAACAAATTAAGCAACTGGCATGTTCGTTTAAGCAGAAGACGATTCTGGAAAGGGGAATATAATACTGATAAAATTTCTGCCTACCAGACACTATACCAATGCTTGGAAAAGATTACACTACTATCTGCACCTATTGCACCATTTTTTATGGATCGTTTATTTCAAGATTTAAATACTATTAGTAAAAAGTATGATATAACTTCAGTACATTTAGCTAATTTTCCTAAAGCTGACAACAGTATGATAGATGCTGATTTAGAGAGGAAAATGCAGTTGGCTCAAAATATCACTTCACTTACTTTGTCGCTAAGAAAAAAAGAAATGATTCGAGTAAGACAGCCTTTACAAAAGATAATGATACCTGTTTTGAATCCAAAAATGCAACAAGATATTGAAGCAATTTCTAGCATTGTATTAAGTGAAATTAATGTTAAAGAAATTGCATACTTAACAGAAAATTCTAATGTATTAACCAAAAAAATAAAACCTAATTTTAAAACTCTTGGGCCAAAGTTTGGTAAAGATATGAAGTTAATTTCTGGAGTTATTACACAGTTTAGTTCCGATAATATTAAGCAAATAGAAAAGGAAGGTATTTATAAAGTTAATGATACTATTACCATTGACTTAACAGATGTTGAAATAAGTTCGGCAGATATTCCTGGTTGCATTGTAGCTAATAATGATGGAATAACTGTTGCATTAGATATTACGCTTTCAGCTGATTTAAAGGAAGAGGGTTTGGCCAGAGAGTTTATAAATAGAGTTCAAAACCTAAGGAAAGATAATGGTTTTAAAGTTACTGACAAGGTTAATATCTTAGTTGAAAACAATGAACAATTAAAATCTGCAATTCAAAATAATTTCGCTTATATTTGTGATGAAACTTTAGCAGATAAATTAGAATTTTCAAAGAATATTGAAAACGAGACTAATGAGATGGATTTAGTAGATGGAATTACTGCAAAAGTGAGTATTATAAAACACTAAAACTATGGCTGAAAAAACCACATACACGAAAGATGAGCTTGCAGAATTTAGACAATTAATTCTGGATAAAATTGAAAGTGCTCAAGACGATTTAGATGTCTTAAGAGCTGCTACTGCTAATGATTCTGACAATGGAACTGAAGATACTTCACCTACTTTTAAGCAATTTGAAGAAGGATCATCTACGCTTTCAAAAGAAGAAAATATAAAACTAGCTGAAAGACAAGCAAAATTCATTAGAAGCTTGAATAATGCATTAATTCGTATAGAGAACAAGACTTATGGAATATGCAGAATTACAGGAAAATTGATCGCGAAAGAAAGGTTAAAACTTGTACCACATGCAACGCTAAGTATTGAGGCTAAAAACGCGCAATAAGTTACTTTGAAAAAAATATTTTTTACAGCTTTTATTCTTGTTTTACTGGATCAAATTCTAAAAATATGGATTAAAACTCATTATATTTTAGGAGAAGAATCTCAAATTTTTGACTGGTTTATAATTCACTTTACCGAAAATAATGGAATGGCTTTTGGTATAGAGTTTGGTGGATATACCGGCAAAAAAATACTTACTATATTTAGAATAGTTGTTGTTGGAATAGGCATAAAATATATTTTGAATTTATCAAAAGCAGGATTTTCAAATGGTGCTTCAATTGCACTAGGGTTCATTATCGGTGGTGCAATTGGTAATATTATTGACAGTTCCTTCTATGGAATTATATTTAATGACAGCTACAATAATATCGCAAGCTTTATGCCTGAAATGGGGGGGTACTCTTCTTTACTTCACGGAAAAGTAGTTGACATGTTCTATTTTCCATTAATGAATAGTCATTTCCCTAATTGGTTGCCAATTTGGGGTGGCGAACACTTCATCTTCTTTCGCCCGGTATTTAATATTGCGGATGCCGGAATTTCTATAGGAATATTTATGATCCTACTTTTTTACAGAAAAGAATTTAACTAAGATTTCTTTAATTTCTTTGCATATCTCCATAAATAGTTCCCTTTAAACCTATTTTAAATTTGGATTTTTTGAAATATTTTTGATTTAATTTTCTTAAAAAACCTAATATCAAAAATTCTAATTTGCTTTTTAAAGGTGTTTTTACCGCCCCCCATTCTTCTGGAAATGAGTAATTGTATTTTTCCAAAAATGGCCCAAAAACAGCAATAGATATCTCCTTGATATCGTTAGTATAATAAGTTAATAAATCATTGTTTTTACCTATTGTTTTGTTTGCAACCGGGAGTGGCTTTGTGCTGTCAATGCCTGCATTTTTAAGTGCCAACAAATAATCCTCTGCAATAGTTTCATACCTAATTACAAAATCACAATTGTCAATTGTTAAACTAGAAAGATTATCGTATGGTTTTTGATGAAATTTTTTGAAATACTGCTGAAAGGAAGAATTATTATCCTTTATATAATTAAATTTCTGTCTTTGCTTTTTTGATATATGCCCTCCATTTTCTGAAAAGAGTTCAGAATTAGTAAAGTTTCCTTTTGCATTTGCCTTCATTTTTTCATATACTGTAACAGCAATCTCCATAGGATTTCTCAGTACTGCAAATACAAAATATTCTAACTCCAATTTTGTCGCTACATTCTCAAACTCATGAAACAAAGAATGCTTTCTTAAGTAAGGCTCTCCATCATATTCTAAGTGTAATTCTTTTGAAATTGCAGAAGATGCTGAAAAAGGTAAGCCAATAAAGAGAAATTTATATTTATGACTAATAATCATTTAAATACAATTTTTCATTAACAAATATTCGGCAATTTGTACGGTATTAGTTGCTGCTCCTTTTCTTAAATTATCAGCTACCACCCACATATTCAATGTGTTTTTTTGTGTAAAATCTCTTCTTATTCTTCCAACAAAAACTGCATCTTTTTTATAGGCTGTTATAGGCATTGGATATGTATTTTCTAAAGGGTTATCTACCACTTCAACTCCAGGCATATCACTTAAAGCCAAGCGCACTTCATCCAAATTAAAATCATTTTCAAACATTACATTTACACTTTCGGAATGCCCTCCAACAACAGGAACTCTAACTGCTGTAGCGGTAACATCAATTCCTTCATCTAATATTTTCTTAGTTTCGTTAGTCAATTTCATTTCCTCCTTAGTATATCCATTTTCTTCAAATAAATCACAATGGGGTAAAACATTCTGATAAATAGGGTGGGGATAAGCCATCTCTCCTTCCACTCTTTTTTCTTCATTTTCCAATTGCCTAACAGCTTTTTCTCCTGTTCCACTAATGGACTGATAAGTTGAAACCACTACTCTCTTTACTTTAAATTTTTGGTGCAAAGGAGATAGTGCCATCACTAATTGTATGGTGGAACAGTTCGGATTTGAAACAATCATATCTTCTTTTCTAAGTTCATCACCATTTATTTCAGGAACAATTAATTTATGATTTTTATGCAACCTCCAAAAAGAAGAATTATCAATTACCTTACACCCTTTTGCAACTAATTTGGGGGCCCATATTTCAGAAACTTCTCCTCCAGCTGAAAACAAAGCTAAATCCACCTCTTTTGCTAACAAATCGTCAAGCGATATAATTGTATGTGTTTTACCTAAATAAGAAATGGTTTGCCCACAAGACTTTTTGGATGCAACAGGAATTAGCTCACTTATCGGGAAGTTTCTTTCTGCAAGTACGGCTAATATTTCTCTACCTACCATACCGGTTACTCCTACTATTGCTAATTTCATTTGTAAATTCTATTTTTTGAAAGTCATATGGAAGGTTTAAAAATCAGAACCTTTCACATTTTTTTTCTAAACCTCAAAAATACTATATTTACGGAATATGAGAAAATGCATATTACTTTTTATTCTTGCCACGTGTTGACAAGTAGGATTCACACAATTTACAGATGATTTTACGGACGGATATTTTACAAATAATCCCGTTTGGGGAGGAAATATCAATAATTTTGAAGTTAACAGTACACAATTACACTTAAGTGATACGACTACTAATACCTCCTTTTTAACAACAGAAAGTAAATCTATTATGAATGGGTTTTGGGAATTTAACACTAAAATCTTATAAAAAAGTTGTTGTTTTGCATAACTAATGCCAGCCCCAAAACATATAGAAGAACTGCTAAAAAATATTCCCCAAAAAGCAGGGGTTTATCAGTATTACGATAAAAGTGACAAATTACTGTATATCGGAAAGGCCAAAAACTTAAAAAAAAGGGTTTCTTCCTATTTCACTAAAAAACAAGAACACGGAAAAACACGGGTATTAGTCAGTAAAATACAGGATATAAAATATGTAGTAGTAAGCACCGAAATGGATGCCCTACTTTTGGAAAACAACCTGATAAAAAAACATCAGCCCAAGTACAATGTTGCTCTTAAAGACGGAAAAACTTATCCTTGGATTTGTATAAAAAACGAACCTTTCCCAAGGATTTTTCAAACTAGAGATGTAATAAAAGATGGCTCGGATTATTACGGACCTTACACATCTGTTCGATTGGTAAAAACACTTCTGAATTTCTTTCATCAACTATATCCATTACGGAATTGTAGCCTGAATTTAACAGATAAAAATATTAAAAAAGAAAAATTCAAAGTGTGTTTGGAATACCACATGGGAAATTGCCTTGCCCCTTGTGAAAATAAACAAAGTGTTCAAGAATATCAGCAAGGAATTGAGCATATCAAACAGATAATAAAAGGAGATATTAAATCAGTAATTCAATATTTGGAAACTGCTATGCTAAATTTTTCGGACAAAATGGAATTTGAAAAAGCTCAATCCGTTAAAGATAAAATTGATTTATTGAGCAACTATCAATCCAAATCAACCATTGTAAATCCTAAAATAAATAATGTAGATGTCTTTACCATACTTAGCCATGAAACAACTGCCTTTGTAAACTATCTAAAGATAAATTCAGGAGCAATTGTGCAGGCACATACTTTGGAGTTGAATAAGAAATTAGAAGAAACGGAAGAAGAGTTATTGCAGTTAGCAATTGTGGAACTTAGGCAAAGGTTTAAGAGCACTTCAAATACAATTTATTGTTCTCATTCCTTGAAAAATGTATGGGGGAATTTAAGCATTACTATTCCTAAAATTGGAGATAAAAAGAAACTCATTGATTTGAGTTTGAGAAATGCAAAATACATGTTATTGGACCTACAAAAACGAAAAATAAATAACATTGAAAAGCAGGGTAATAAGCGTATTTTGGAACAATTGCAAAAAGATTTACACCTTGTAAATCGCCCAATACATATTGAATGTTTTGATAATTCCAACACACAAGGTGCTTACCCTGTAGCGGCTTGTGTGGTGTTTAAAAATGCAAGACCTAGCAAAAAGGACTACCGGAATTTTAACATCAAAACTGTAGTAGGTCCTGATGATTATGCAAGTATGGAAGAGGTTATCTATAGAAGATATAAACGCCTATTGGATGAAGAGCAGCCTTTGCCCGAATTGATTGTTGTTGATGGAGGAAAGGGCCAATTGAGCTCGGCAGTGAATAGTTTAGATAAATTAAAACTCAGAGGAAAGATAGCCATTATTGGTATTGCCAAACGCTTGGAAGAAATCTATTTTCCAGGAGATAGTGTTCCACTTTATTTAGACAAACGATCAGAAAGTTTAAAATTGATACAACAACTAAGGGATGAAGCTCACCGCTTTAGCATTATGCATCATAGAAATCAAAGAGGAAAAGATAGCCTTGGCACTTCATTGGATAAAATTGAAGGAATAGGTCCAAAAACTGTTGAGTTACTTATCACTCATTTTGGTTCTGTTAAAAAGGTAATGGAAGCCAAAAATGAGGAATTGATAAAGCTAATTGGAAAAAGCAAAACAGAAAAAATTAAAAAATCCTAAATAGTAACAAAAGGAATTTTACATTTAGAAATTCAGTAGCACCAATAAGAGTATAATTCATTTTAGTATTTAAACGATTATGCCCTAATAATTTCAGGATAGTTATGTATTAATTTTTGTATTATTGTACACATCCAATTTTTCGTTTTCATTTAAAAACAGAGTGAAAAACGAAAAGCCACACAAATAAAAAAATTAAATAAAATGGAAAATTTAGTACAATTAGCACAAATAACCGTAGCAATATCTGTTACTTATGTTTGGATTTTTAGATTTCACAATGTCCTTAAAGAATTTACCCAATTCGGATTAAGTGATTTAATCCGAAATTTAACTGGGGCAACAAAAATATCTTTAGCTACATTACTAATTGTTGGTATTTGGCATTCATCATTAGTTCTTATTCCATCAGTTGTTATGGGACTATTAATGATAGGCGCTCAATATTTTCATTTGAAAATAAAGAATCCCTTTATTAAACATATTCCCTCACTTATTCTTTTAATTTTATGTGCTTTTATAGCATTATTATCAATTCAATAATCTAAAATGGATATAGATAAAATATGCATTTTAATATCAAGTTTATCCTTTTTTGCTTATGCCGTCTCTTTCTTCACCTCACAACATATGAAAAAAGAATTTAAGAGGTTTGGATTAGAAAAAATTGGTTTATTAATAATAATATTACAATTTATAGGAGCAACTGGTTTAATAGTAGGCCTTAAATTTAATCCAATTTTAACGATTTCATCTTTAGGCCTTACATTACTTATGCTATCTGGTCTAATAGTGAGAATAAAATTAAAAGATAGTATTTGGATTTCTTTGCCTGCTTTGTTTTATTTGGGGTTAAATACTTATATCTTTTTGGTATCAATAAATTAATCGACCATCAAGAGTTGTAGTTGATTAAAAAGTTCATTTAGTTATGTTTTTATTGAATAATAAATTTAAAAACAAAATAGTTTGGTTTTGTGCGAGTTCAAAGTTTAATTACTTATATTACGGATTACTTACTATATACTAATCTATGTAGCTAGTTAAAAAATATTTATTTCTCAGACACGAGCAAAGACCAAAATTAAAAAAATGCCATGTTTAATTTCAAAACAGATATTAGTAACCAATTAATGTTATGACTGTATTAGAAAAAGAAATGATATTGCCAAATGGCTCAATATTAAAGAATAGGATTGCTAAATCAGCAATGAGTGAAAATTTATCAAACAAAAATAATGAGCCTACAGCTACTTTAATAGAATTATATAAAAAATGGGCTCAAAGTGGTGCCGGATTGTTGATTACCGGAAATATTATGATTGATTCAAAAGCTATTGGAGAGCCAAGAAATGTAGTTGTTGAAAATCGAAAAAACTTTGGAATGCTAAAGGAATGGGCAGAAAGTGTTAAAGGCACTAACACACAGTTATGGGCTCAAATAAATCATCCGGGAAGACAAGCAATGGAACCCATTAATAAAGATTTGAAAGCTCCTTCTGCTGTACCTTTAAAATCAGGGGGAAGAAAAAATGCAACAAAAAAAATACCTATAGCATTAAGTGAAAGTCAGATTTTAGCTATTATTGAATCGTTTGGCAATACCGCTATCATCTTAAAAGATGCAGGTTTTACTGGAGTTCAAATTCACGGAGCGCACGGCTATTTGGTTAGCCAATTTTTATCTCCATATACAAATATAAGATCAGATAAATGGGGAGGGAGTTTAGAGAACAGAGCCCGATTTGTTATTGAAGTTTATAGAAAAATTAGATCCAAAGTAGGAAGGAGTTTTCCAATTGGAATTAAATTAAATTCTGCAGACTTTCAAAAAGGCGGATTTTCAGAAGAAGAATCAATTGAAGTAGTAAAAATTCTATCAAAAGAAGGAATTGATCTAATTGAAATATCTGGAGGGACCTATGAGGCTCCAGCAATGATGGGTAAACGCAAAAAGAGCACCATTATAAGGGAAGTTTATTTCATGGATTACATTGAAAAAGCTAGAAAAATAACAACTACTCCTTTAATGTTAACTGGCGGATTTCGTACAGCCTCAGTAATGAAAGACAACGTAGCTTCTAATCAAGTAGACATTATTGGGATTGCTCGACCTTTTGCATTGTATCCTAATATTGGGAATGAAATATTTAACAAAAGCCAAACAAATTTCAATACCAAAATTAAAAAGACAGGAGTAAAAGGGATTGATGGAGCAATGAATATAATATGGTATGAAGCACAAATAAAACGGCTAGGAAAAGGAAAAGCACCTAAGCCTGATTTAAATCCATGGCTGGTATTCATTAAGTATTCTTGGCTAATATTAGAAACAAAATTAATAAGAAACAAAAAAACTAGTTTCAATAAATTATAAAATATTAAACACCATATACTTTAGCGGAGCATAAGGTGTTATTTTAAAATATAAACGTGAAGAATGAAAAAAGAGAATAATTATATAGAAATTAACAGACAATCTTGGAATAACAGAATAGATACACATTTGAAATCTGAATTTTACGACTTGGAAAAATTCATAAAAGGGAAAAATTCATTAAATAATATTGAATTAGAATTACTTGGAGATTTATCAGGTAAAACGATTTTACACTTACAATGCCATTTTGGACAAGATACAATTTCTTTGAGTCGACTAGGTGCAGAAGTTACTGGAGTGGATTTGTCAGACAAAGCCATAGAAAGTGCAAAACAGATTGCAAAACAGACAAAATCGAATACAACTTTTATTTGTTGTGATATTTATGACTTGCCAAACTATTTAGACAAACAGTTTGACATTGTATTTGCAAGTTATGGAACAATTGGTTGGTTACCCGATATAGACAAATGGTCGAAAATTGTTACCAAATTCTTAAAACCGAACGGACAATTTGTATTTGTAGAATTTCATCCTGTAGTTTGGATGTTTGACGACAACTTTGAGAAAATCAGTTGTAGATATTTTAATTCAGGAGCAATTGTGGAAACTGAAATTGGAACATATGCAGACAAAAATTCAGAAATAACACAAGAATATGTAATGTGGAATCACGATCTGAGTGAAGTAGTCAATAACCTTATTGAAAACGGACTTGAAATAAACTCTCTTAATGAATATGATTATTCCCCTTATGATTGTTTTAACAAGACCATAGAATTTGAGCCTAGAAAATATAGGATAGAACACTTAGAAGATAAAATTCCAATGGTTTACTCGATAGTCGCAAAAAAGAAAAACAACAATTAACAATATAAAAAATAGAAAGTATGATTGGAGTAGGAATTCTATTAAATTTAAAGTTTATTGATAAAAAATATGATTAAATAAGCTAACAGACAGCAAGTTATACAATAAGAAGATTTTTATTTCCTTTCACTACTTAAGACTCTTAGGTATAAAACACCACCTTCTTTTTGTACCTCATTTTTTAGTTTTTGGTTGTGAGAAATTTATCCTATTTTTGTACGTTATATTTCAAACACAAATCTTTAGAAAAAACACAAACATGGAGCAAGAAAAATTTTTAGAACAACATATATTTACAGGTTTAAAAAACCTTAATGATGGGTTTGCAAAGGATGAAATACATTTTTTTTCTGAATCAGATTTTGAAATCATTCTTCAACGAGCTGAACATTTTGGACTCAGTATTTATAGTATTGATCCTTGGATTAAAAGTGAAGTGCTTGAAGCCTCATCACATGAGGACCATAAAAAGAAAGCAACTGACCCAAAATGGTACAAGAAAGAATTTTTGACGCTTAAAACGCGTCAAGAAGATCTTTTGTATTCTGCAAAATATAAAGTTTCAAAAAAACTTTTAGCAAGATAGTTTAGATCACACTTTATGTAATCATGTCATGGATGTAGGGTTGTAATCTTGCCACTCCTCAACCCCTCCTTTTTCTGTTTTCATTTGTGGGAAAAACAGTACATCTTGTATAGAGTTACTATTGGTCATAATCATACTTAATCTATCAATTCCAATTCCTAAACCTGCAGTTGGTGGCATCCCATATTCTATTGCTCTTAGGAAATCTTCATCTAATAACATTGCCTCATCATCTCCTCTTTTTCCTAACTCCAATTGCTCTTCAAATCTTGCTCGTTGGTCAATAGGATCATTCAATTCTGAAAAGGCATTGCAGATTTCTTTTCCGTTACAAATCGCTTCAAAACGCTCTACCAAACCTTCATGTTCTCTGTGTTTTTTTGCCAATGGAGACATCTCTACAGGATAGTCCGTAATAAAAGTAGGTTGAATTAATTGTCCTTCACATTTTTCTCCAAAAATCTCATCAATTAATTTCCCTCTACCCATACTTTTATCCACCTCAACACCTAACTTTTTAGCCGTTTCAGCCATAGTGGCTTCATCCATTTTTGAAATATCAATTCCTGTAAAATGATCTATCGCCTCATACATAGTATAACGCTTCCAAGGTCTTTGAAAATTGATTAAATTATCACCAACCTGTATTTCTGTTTTTCCGTGTAAATCCATAGCAATTTTCTCTACCATTTCTTCCACTAAGTCCATCATCCAAGCATAATCCTTATAAGCGACATACAATTCCATTTGTGTAAATTCAGGATTGTGAAAACGGCTCATTCCTTCATTTCTGAAATCTTTTGAAAATTCATATACCCCATCAAAACCACCTACAACTAATCTTTTTAAATACAACTCATTAGCAATCCTTAGGTACAATTCCATATCCAAAGTATTGTGATGCGTTTTGAACGGACGAGCAGCTGCCCCTCCATAAAGTGGTTGTAAAATTGGCGTTTCAACTTCCAGGTATTCTTTCTTATTCAAAAACTCACGCATGGAATTCGTTAGTTTTGTACGCTTAATAAAAGCGTCTTTCACTTCAGGGTTTACTACTAAATCTACATATCTCTGTCTGTATCTTTTTTCAGGATCAGTAAAAGCATCATGCACCGTTCCATCAGCATCTACCTTTGGTAAAGGCAAAGGGCGTAAGGATTTTGTAAGGACCTTTAACTCTTTTACTTTTACTGATATCTCTCCAACTTTAGTTATAAAAACAGTTCCTGTAATTCCAATAATATCACCAATATCCAATAATTTTTTAAAAACTGTATTGTACATGGTTTTATCCTCTGTTTCGCAAATTTCATCTCTATTTACATAAATTTGAATTTTTCCATCACTATCCTGTAACTCAGCAAAAGAAGCTTTACCCATAATTCTTCTACTCATCAATCTCCCCGCAATCACTACATTTAATTCCTCACCTTCCTTGTATTTTTCCTTAATCTGTTTTGAAGTTGTATTTACATCAAATAGGTCAGCTGGATAAGGATCAACTCCTAAATCTCTTAATTTTTGTAAGGATTCTCTTCTCACTATTTCTTGCTCGGAAAGTACTCTGATCATGTGTTAAATTTTTTGCAAAGATAGGAATTCTATTATCCTATTATTTCGTATTTTCGACTTCTTTTAACAAGCCAATTTTAATATCAAATTATAAAAATATTTACTATGAAAATGAACGATTATATAAATGATTTTAGTAATCATTTAAGAGAAGCAATTGAGATTGCAAACAATACAACTTTATCTCCTTATACTAAAGAAATTAGAAATATCTTGATTTGTGGATTGGGTGGTTCTGGAATTGGAGGAACAATTGTAAGTGATATTATTTCGTCAAAAGTAAATATTCCTATAGCTGCAACAAAAGACTATAGCATTCCTAATTTCGTGAATGAACATACACTTGTTATTGCCAATTCCTATTCAGGAAATACAGAAGAAACCCTTTATGCTTTAGAAAAATGCCAAGCAAGAGGAGCAGAAATTGCAGTAATTACTTCTGGCGGAAAATTAAAAACTATTGCTGAAGAAAACAAGTACAACAACATAATTATTCCAGGAAATCAGCCCCCAAGAGCTATGTTTGGCTATGCATTTACTGAACTATTCTTTATGTTAAATCATTATGGGATTATTGACGATTCTTTTAAATCAGACTTTGATAAGGTAATTAACTTAATTGATACAGAAAAAGCTGATATCCAAAAACAAGCAATGAATTTAGCAAAAAAAATGTACAAACAAACTCCCGTTATTTATGTAGCTAAGGGATTTGAAGGTGTAGCTGTTCGTTTCCGTCAGCAATTAAATGAAAATAGTAAAATGCTTGGCTGGCATAATGTTGTTCCAGAAATGAATCATAATGAATTATTGGGTTGGCGTACCAATGTTGATGATTTAGCAGTTGTTTATTTCCGTAATAAATGCGATTACGATCGTAATCAAATAAGAATGGATATTAATAAAAAGGTGATTTCAAAGTTTACAAGTAATATCACTGAAATATGGAGTAAAGGCGATTCTTTAATTGAAAATTCGCTGTATCATATTAGTGTGGGAGATTGGACAAGTTGGTACCTTTCAGAGATGAATAATGTAGATGCTATTGAGATAGATGTTATCGACTTTTTAAAAGGGGAACTTGCTAAAATATAATGAACAAGAAAGTATCATTTAAGGATTTAGGACTGATTGATTACAAGCAATGTTGGGATTTTCAAGAAGAGCTTTTTGCAGAAATTTTAGCCGTAAAATCATCCAACCGAAAAGAAAACAAAACAATTAGTACTAAAAATCATTTGATTTTTTGTGAGCATCCGCATGTTTACACTTTAGGTAAAAGTGGAGATGAAAAAAACCTTTTGGTAAATGAAGATTATCTAAAAAGTAGAGGAGCAACATTTCATAAAATAAATAGAGGAGGTGATATTACGTATCATGGTCCAGGACAGATTGTAGGTTATCCTATTATAGATTTAGATAATTTTTTTACCGATATTCATAAGTATTTACGCTTTTTGGAAGAAGCTGTAATTCTGACTTTAAAAGAATATGGATTAGAAACAGAACGATCACCAGGAGAAACAGGAGTTTGGTTTGATGTAGGTACTACAAAGGCAAGAAAAATCTGTGCTTTAGGCGTTAAAAGTAGTCGTTGGGTAACCATGCATGGTTTTGCATTTAATGTAAATTCCGACCTTTCTTATTTCGGAAATATTATTCCCTGTGGGATTTCCGATAAAAGCGTAACTTCCCTCCAAAAAGAATTAGGAAAGGAAGTAGATATGAATGAAGTAAGAAACAAACTTAAAGCCCATTTGATTGAGTTATTTGAGATGGAAATTATTTGAGATGAAAAAAATATTAAAATATCTACTTATCATTTTTGTAGCCCTCAATCTACTTATTCTTATAAGTGGAAAAAGCTGGATGTACAAAGCGATTTCAATAACATATTTAAAAGGTTATCCATCTTCTTATATTCATGATTTTGTACACTTCCCAGCTAACACCATTAAAGCTGGAACACATCAAGAGTGGGGAATTTCAAAGGAGTATAATAAAGCTAGTTTACCTGACTTTATTAAGCCAATAAATGAAACACTAGAAACAGTGGCTTTTATGGTAGTCGTAAACGACAGCATACATTTTGAAGAATATTGGCATGGATACTCTGCCGACACAATGTCCAATTCATTTTCCATGTCCAAAAGCTGGGTTTCTACTTTAATAGGAATTGCAATAACTGAAGGAAAAATTAAAAGTGTTGATCAAAAAGTATGTGATTTTTTACCTAATTTCTGTGAAGGAAAAAATATAGAATTAAGCATAAAAGATTTACTAACCATGAGTTCAGGTCTTAATTGGACTGAGGATTATTACAATCCAATTGGGCAGACAGCTGAGTCATATTTTGGCTCTAATTTAAAAGATTTAGTTAACAATCTGATAGTTATAGATCCTCCTGGTAAAATTTTTAAATACCACAGCTCTTGCACCCAATTACTTACTTTTATAGTTGAGGCTGCAACTGGAGAAACAATAAGTGAATACGCATCCAAAAAACTATGGCAACCAATGGGGGCCAAACACCCTGCACTTTGGAATACTGATGTAGAAAGTGGAGATGAAAAAGGATTTTGTTGTATCAACTCAAATGCAAGAGATTTTGCCCGTTTAGGGAAGCTATATATGCACCAAGGAAATTGGAATGGAAGACAGCTTTTAGATAGTAGTTATGTAAAAGATGCAACATCAGCTGCTAGTTTGTTAGATGAAAAAGGAGCTCCAAATACTAATTATGGCTATCAATTTTGGCTAGCAGAAAGAGACGGATTAGCCGTTTACTACACTAGAGGACTTTGGGGGCAGTATGTAATTTGTATTCCAGAAAAAAATATGATTATTGTCAGATTAGGAAGAAAATTTGGAACTAAATTACCTGATGGACACCTTGAAGATTTTTATCAGTTTATTGATGCAGCACTTGAAATGTATCCATAAATGTTAATCAGAAATAAAAATAAAAAACGTCCTTTTTTTGGATATTGAAACTGTTCCTTGCTCGCCAAGCTTTGATGATTTAGATACTACTTTTCAGGCTTTATGGGCCGAAAAAACAGCTTGGCAGAGAAAAGAAGAGTATACTCCTGCTGAATTTTACAAGCTAAAAGCAGGAGTGATGGCTGAGTTTGCTAAAATTATTTGTATTTCTGTAGGCTATTTATTTAATGAAAAAAATGAAAATCATTTTCGTATAAAATCCTTTTATGGAGATGATGAAAAACAAATTATTACTGATTTTAATAAATTACTAAATTCACAATTTAGTAAAAAACAACATCAGTTGTGTGCACACAACGGTAAAGAGTTTGACTTTCCATTTATAGCTAGACGAACACTCATCAATGGATTAAAATTGCCTGTACTTTTAGATATTGCAGGTAAAAAGCCTTGGGAAGTAAATCATTTAGACACAATGGAATTATGGAAATTTGGCGACTACAAGCATTATACTTCCATAAAATTATTGGCTGCTCTTTTTAATATCCCAACTCCAAAGGATGATATTGATGGAAGCCAAGTAGCTGGTGTTTACTGGAATGATAAAGATTTAGAACGCATAAAAAAATATTGCCAAAAAGATACTTTAACAGTAGCGCAACTCCTTTTAAAATATAAAGGAGAAGAGCTTATTTCAGAAAATAACATTGAGTTTGTTTAAATAGAATTTAAAAACTATTTTTAACCACCTAAAAAAAAGCAGAAGATGGAAAATATATTATTAGAATTTAAGAATCTTGTTACCGAATTTCATACTGAAGGAACAATTGTAAAGGCTGTAAATGGAGTTAGTTTTACACTTAACAAAGGAGAAACAATCGGTATTGTTGGGGAATCAGGTTCAGGAAAATCAGTTACTTCACTTTCAGCTATGCGATTGATTCCTAGCCCTCCTGGCAAAATTAGTGGAGGTGAGATTATTTTTCATGAAAAAGATGGAACAGCTACTGATCTTTTAGCTATTTCAGAAGAGGAAATACGTAAGTTTAGAGGCAATGATATCGCTATGATTTTTCAAGAACCAATGACATCATTAAACCCAGTATTTACCTGTGGAGATCAAGTGATGGAAGCTATTATCTTGCATCAAAAACTAAACAAGAAAGATGCAAAAGCATTAACTATAAAATTATTTGAAGAAGTTCAACTTCCTACTCCTGAGCGTATTTTTAGCACTTATCCTCATCAAATTTCTGGTGGACAAAAGCAAAGAGTGATGATTGCTATGGCAATGAGTTGCCAGCCATCAGTTTTAATTGCTGATGAACCAACAACTGCCTTAGATGTTACTGTACAAAAAACCATATTACAATTAATGCAAAACTTGCAAAAAGAACATGATATGGGAATTATGTTCATCACCCATGATTTGGGAGTAATAGCTGAACTAGCTGATAAAGTGGTCGTAATGTACAAGGGAAATATTGTGGAACAAGGGAGTGTTTGGGATATTTTTACTAACCCAAAGCATCCTTATACCAAGGGGCTTTTAGCTTGCCGACCTCCTTTAGACAAGCGCTACACTTTCTTACCTACCGTTTCTGATTTTATGAAAATTGATGAAAGCGGAGAGGTAATTGATAATGGTATTTCAGTAGCAGAATTTACAAAAGACTTAGCTATTCCTGAAAGTGAAAGAGTTGCAAAACACAAGAAGCTTTACGACCAGAAACCTTTAATGCAAATCAAAAATTTAAAAACTTATTTCCCAATTCGTAATGGGTTTTTTGGTGGAATAAGTGATCATGTAAAAGCAGTAGATAATGTTGCTTTTGATGTATATCCTGGAGAAACTTTAGGATTGGTTGGAGAGAGTGGCTGTGGTAAAACAACAATTGGAAGAACGATTATTCGCCTTGAAGAACCTACTGAAGGGGAAATGATTTACAAAGGGAAGGATATTGCAAAAATGAACACTGAAGAGCTTAGACTTTTTCGTAAAGACGTTCAAATTATCTTCCAAGACCCGTACTCATCACTTAACCCAAGAATGACAATTGGAAATGCAATTATGGAGCCTATGCAAGTACATGGTATTCTTGAAAATGACGAGCAAAGAAAGAAAAAAGTTGAAGAACTCTTAACAAGAGTAAGTTTAGACCCTGCTCATTTTTACCGATATCCACATGAATTTTCAGGAGGACAAAGACAAAGAATTGGTATTGCAAGAGCATTGGCTGTAAACCCTAATTTTATCATTTGTGATGAGTCAGTTTCTGCTTTAGATGTATCTGTACAAGCGCAAGTGTTAAATCTTTTAAATGAACTAAAAGAAGAATTTGGATTAAGCTATATCTTTATTTCTCATGATTTATCAGTTGTAAAATACATGAGTGATAGAATGGCAGTTATGCAAGAGGGAAAGATTGTCGAAATGGGAGATGCTGACCAAATTTATAATAAACCAGCAACTGAGTATACTAAGAAATTAATTGATGCTATTCCTGAAGGGAAATTAGAAGACATAAAAAGACACTTAGAAAGTAAAGGAATCAAAGTAAATTGAGTCCAAGAAATTTAGCAAAATCCGTTAAGGTTAAATAGTTTCCGTTAAAACTCTTTATTTTGAGATATTCATCTCAGTAACTTCCCCTTCAATAATTAGATTCGCTTCAGTTGCATTTTTTATTTCTTCAACACTTACTCCTGGTGCTCTTTCTAAAAGTTTAAACCCTTTTTTAGTTACTTCCAAAACAGCTAAGTTAGTTACTATTTTCTTTACACAATTTACACCAGTAATAGGTAAAGTACATTGTTTTAAAATTTTACTTTCTCCTGCACGATTAGTATGCATCATGGCAACAATAATGTTATCAGCAGAAGCTACCAAGTCCATAGCACCACCCATTCCTTTCACCATTTTTCCAGGAATTTTCCAGTTGGCGATATCTCCATTTTCAGAAACTTCCATAGCACCCAACACTGTAAGTTGAACATGTTGTCCTCTTATCATAGCAAAGGAAGTAGCAGAATCAAAAAGAGCCGCTCCATCCATAGTGGTAATGGTTTGTTTACCTGCATTTATCATGTCTGGGTCTTCATCTCCCTCGAAAGGAAAAGGTCCCATTCCTAACACTCCATTTTCTGATTGAAATTCAATATCAATTCCCTTAGGAATATAGTTTGCAACCAAAGTTGGAATTCCAATCCCTAAGTTTACATAGGTATTATGCTCTAATTCTTGAGCAATTCTTTGTGCTATTTGGTTTTTATCTAAAGCCATTATTTTTTAGTTCTAACTGTTCTTTGTTCTATCCTTTTCTCGTATTTCTCTCCTTGAAAAATTCTTTGTACAAAAATTCCTGGTGTGTGAATTTGATTTGGATCTAGCTCTCCTGCTGGCACTAATTCTTCAACCTCAGCAACAGTAATTTTACCTGCCATAGCCATAAGTGGATTAAAGTTTCTAGCAGTACCTTTAAAAATTAGATTGCCTGCAGTATCACCTTTCCATGCCTTTACAAACGCAAAGTCTGCTGTTAGTGCTGTTTCCAGAATATGAGGTTTACCGTTATATTCTCTGACCTCTTTTCGTTGGGCTACTTCAGTTCCGTATCCTGCAGGAGTGAAAAATGCAGGTATTCCTGCACCTGCTGCTCGGCATCTTTCTGCCAAAGAACCTTGAGGGATTAAATCCACTTCCAATTCACCACTTAACATTTGCCGTTCAAACTCAGCATTCTCTCCTACATAAGAGGAAATCATTTTTTTAATTTGCTTTCTTTGTAATAAAAGTCCTAAACCAAAGTCATCTACTCCGGCATTATTAGAGATGCAAGTTAGTCCAAAAATTTCTTTCTTTGAAAGAGATGCAATTGCATTTTCAGGAATTCCTGAAAGCCCAAAACCTCCAAACATAAAAGTCATATTGCTTTCCACTCCTTCAAGTGCCTGTTCAATATTATCAACTATTTTATTTATCATAATTTAAAATTCTTCATCAAATTCATCAGTACCAATACTATTAGTTGCTTCTCCACAATCTAATTTTAAATCCACTGACTTGGGTATATCAAAGTCAATTGGGTAAATTCCTGACTCTAAAGTATCGGCATATACCCTCTGCATATATTCTGCAAAAACTGGCAAAGCCATATTAGCTCCTTGTCCATAATGTATAGTTCTAAAGTGAGCTGCTCTATCCTCACAACCACTCCACACACCTGTGACTAGATTAGGTGTTATACCCATAAAATAACCATCTGACTGGTTTTGAGTTGTTCCAGTTTTACCTCCCATTTCATTTTCAAAACCATACTTAAAACGTAATCTTACTCCTGTTCCTCTGGTTACTCCTGCGGCAGGACTATAAACTCCATCTACCACCCCCTGTAACATTCTCACCATCAAATCAGCCGTTTCTTTGCTCATAGCCTCTTGAGTTTTTGGTTGAAAATCTTCTAATATCACTCCATTTTTATCTTCAATTCGAGTAACAAAAATAGGTTCAGTCCACACTCCTTTATTTACAAAAGTAGAATACGCACCAACCATTTCATAAACCGATAAATCAAATGTTCCCAAACATAAAGAAGGCACAGCCAAAATCTTAGATTGAATTCCTATCTTTTTTGCCAAATCAACCACAGCATGTGGACCAAATTGTTTCATGATATAGGCTGTAACTGTATTAATAGAATTTGCCAAACCAAACTTTAAGGTTAATGACATTTCATCAAACTCATCTCCTGAATTCCTTGGTACCCAATCTTTTTCCAACCTCCATCTTGTTTTATCAAAAACAACCGGAACATTAGAAACCTCATAAGCATGGAGTATAACCTTCCTGCATAGCTAAGGAATATAAAAAAGGCTTAAATGTAGATCCTACTTGTCGTTTTCCTATCTTAACATGATCATACTTAAAATGCTTATAGTTTATTCCTCCAACATAAGCTTTAACATGACCAGTTTTTGGGTCCATACTCATCATACCACTATGAATAAAAAACTTATTATATTTTATAGAATCTCTAGGTGAAAGCAAAGTATCAATCTCACCATCCCAAGAAAATAAAGTCATTTGTACTTTCTTTTTGAAAATACTGTTTATCTCATTTTTAGACTTTCCTGCCTTCTTTAACTTTCTATATCTTTCAGAACGCCTCATTCCTTGGTCAATAATTTCATCTATTTGATCCCATTCAAAATCATCAGGATAAGGAGCTTTTGTATAGCCTTTCCAATGGTTATTAAAATCTTTCTGTAAAGATGAAATGTGTGTGCGCAAACCTTCTTCTGCAAACTGTTGCAAACGAGAATTAATAGTAGTATACACTTTTAATCCATCCGTATAAGCATTATAATTTGTACCATTAGGCTTAGTATGTGTTGAGCACCACTTCTTTAACTCTCCTCTAAAATATTCTCTAAAATAAGGAGCCAAACCTTCATTATGACTTGCTTTTTTAAAATTTAAAACAATTGGCTGTTGGACTAAAGTGTCATACAAAGAATCAGATATAACCTCATATTTATTCATTTGAGAAAGGACAATATTTCTTCTTCCCTCCGTTAATTCTATTCTTCTATTTGGATTGTAGTAAGATGGGTTTTTCAACATTCCTACTAGCATTGCTGACTCTGAAAGATTCAAATCAATTGGTGATTTGTTAAAATAGACTTTTGATGCCGACTTAATTCCTACTGCATTATTCACCCAGTCAAAACGATTTAGATACATAGTCAATATCTCGTCCTTTGTGTACCGTTTCTCAAGTTGACCTGAAATTATCCATTCCTTTAATTTTTGCATTACTCTGTCGATACCAGAACTAGGTTTGTCAGTAAATAACATTTTGGATAATTGTTGCGTAATCGTACTCGCTCCTCCTGAGCTGCTTTTTCCAGTTAAAACTCCATAAATTGCTCTTAATAATGCTCTTCCGTCAATTCCTGAATGATTCCTAAAGCGCACATCTTCAGTTGAAATAAATGCATTTATTAAATTTTCTGGTATCTCATTGTATAATGCACTACTCCTGTTTTCAAAGAAATACTTTCCTAGAACTATTCCATCTTCCGAAATAATCTCAGTTGCTAAATTATTCTTTGGATTCTCTAATTGATCAAATGTAGGTAGGTCACCAAAAACACCCATAGAGGTCAGATTAACGAGTAGAAATAAACCAAAAAATGGACTTGTAATAATCAACCACAACAGAATCTTTCTATATCTATTCATTTTGTTTTTCTATACTTAATCCTACGGAAAGAACATTATTTAGTATTTGGATTTTTTCAGCCAATCCATAGCGCATTGCTTGTTCAATTTTAAAAGAATAAATTCCCTTTTTACTAAATAACTTTCCATTTTGATAGTCAAATTCGAACTCTCTTACATCTCCAATACCGCTGCCCAACCACATCCCTTGCTTGTTTGCCAACATCAATTCAACTGTGTCCACCACATCTGTTTCAATAAATAAAAACAAATTCTGAAATTCATATTCAACCGTATGCCTTAACTTAATTTTGATTGTGTTTTTACTAATTGTATCCGATATGGAATAGTTAAAAAATGCTGCACTATCAGTATTCCACTTCTGATTTTCAAAGCTTTTATATTCTTCAAAAACAATAGAACTATCACATGAAATAAACATAACTATTGTGCCAATAAAAGCTAAAGTCCGTATCATATAATTACTATTTAATTGCGATGAGACCCATCACAATTTCCATTTGGATTTTTAGTTTTTCCACAATGACAATTTCCTTTTTTTTTCTTTTTAAATTTTGGTTTCTTTTTTTTGTCAAAACGACCAATATTGTCTTGACCCATAGCGTCTTCAAAAGAAACTTCTTTTTGTTCAATTTCAATTACAAAACTTTCAAAGCTTGCAGGTATTTCACCTTTCTTATTCAATGCAATAATTTTATTTACATTCTCAATGGATAGCTCAAGCAAATCACCTGGATTATCCATATTAAAATAAAATAATATCCCTTTAAACACATCTAATTTTACAAATTTAGCATTTCCTTTTTTTGATTTTAATTGCACTTTTGTGCTTGGGAAATCTTTTAGTGCCTCAGTATAGCCATCTAATTCAAAATTCAAACAACACTTTAATCTTCCGCATTGGCCCGAAATTTTTTGAGGATTGATTGACAGTTGTTGATAACGAGCAGCATTAGTTGATACTGAAGGAAAATCAGTCATCCAAGTAGAGCAACAAAGCTCTCTACCGCACGAACCTATTCCTCCAATTTTGGCAGCTTCTTGCCTTACTCCAATCTGGCGCATTTCTACTCTCACTCCAAAATTTCTTGAATACTCTCTTATCAACTCACGAAAATCCACTCTTTTTTCAGCAGTATAATAAAATGTTGCTTTTGAATTATCTCCTTGGAATTCAACATCAGTAAGCTTCATTTCTAATTTGGAATCTTCAATAATTCGTTTTGCCTTTACTAAAATATCGTCCTCATTAGCTACCGCATCATTCCATTTCTGCATGTCATTTTCTGACGCTACTCGAAATAGTTTTCTGATAGGTTCTTTTTCAACATCTCTACTTTTACGTTTTATCTGCAAAGCAACTAGCTCGCCTTTCATTGTAACTTTACCAATGTCATGTCCTGACTTTTCTCCCTGAACAGCTACCCAATCTCCACTACTAATATCAATATCTTCTGAATTAACATAGAAGTCTTTCCTGTCTCCTTTAAACTGCACTTCAACCAAGTTACTATTTTCGCTTTTTGGAGCATCAATTTGATACAACCAGTCAAAAACAGTACTGTTAGCAGAACCTCTATTCTCGGAAACCTCACATGTACTACAATTACTACAACCCATTTTATTTTATTTTATGGCAAATTTACGCTTAAGTCTTAAGAATTTCACCATTTGAAGCGAAAGCTCAAAAAATAGGATTTTTGCATTTGCATTTCTGTTAATTGCCTTAATTGATTCTTCTAATTTTTCAGTTATCATTACACTGTTCTCCTCATGTATGAATGGTGAAAATTTAGTTAAAAAAGCAAATTCATTTTCGTTTGTTTTTAGCAGGGTATGGCTTGCAAAATTATAAATTAAGCACTCTCTAACCATTTTTATAGCATAGGATAAGAAAAGATTTTGTTGTTTTCTTCCTTTTAAAGAAAGATTATCTACCCATTTTGAAATTCCCTGAACATCCATTTTGTAGGTAAGTCGCATCCAAAGCGAAAAATCAGAAAACAAATCTAATTCTCCTTCTTTATCCTCCAAAATTTGTGTGATTTTTCCCAAATCAGCATTGGTTAAATTCCTAAGCTGTTTTGCCTTTTCCAAGGATAAATCCTTTTCACCAAAATGATTAACAATATCTTCTGCCGTAAAATCAGCAATTTTAATCGTCTGTAATCTTGAAATTATAGTTGGTAAAAGTTGGTTGGTATTTTCTGTTATCAATAAAAAGATAGTCCCCTTTGGTGGTTCTTCAAATAATTTCAACAGCTTGTTGGATACTTCCAAATTCATTCTTTCAGGCATCCAAATCAACACAACTCTATATTCAGCCTCATAATTTTTAAGGCTTAACTTTTTATGGATATTATTTGCTTCATCCTTATAAATTGTCCCCTGCTGACCTGTTTTGTTTTCAGTTCCAAATGAATCAATCCATCCATTTAAAGATCCATAATAATTATTAGTTATAAAATCTCGCCACTGCCCAATAAAATGGTCGCTTACAGGCTTCTGTACTTCTTTAGTCTTTAAAACTGGTATTATTAAGTGTAGGTCGGGATGTGATAGATTATTAAATTTTAAACAGGAAGAACAGATTCCACAAGAATCAACTGTAGTTCTGTATTCGCAATTTAGAAACTGGGCATACCCAAGCGCTAAAGCCAATTTGGCACTACCACTTTTTCCATAAAAAAGCTGAGCATGACTAATTCGATTATTTCTAACCGCCTCAATCAGTTGCTTTTTCACAGAACTATTACCTATAATCTCTTTAAACAACATTCAAAATTTATTTCTGTCAAATATAAATAATTTGTGCTTATTTTTAGCATTTATTTTACTTTTGCAAAATGAAAAATATAAGTGACATATCTCTAAAAGGAAAAAAGGTTTTAATACGAGTAGACTTTAATGTTCCTTTAGACAAACATTTTAATATTAATGATGACAGTAGAATTATAGCAGCCCTACCTACAATTAAAAAAGTAATTGCAGACGGAGGAAAGGCAATTATAATGTCTCACCTTGGAAGACCAAAAAATAGTTATGAAGAAAAATTCTCATTGAAACACACTACTAAACACCTCTCTAACCTGCTTGAAACTGAAGTTGGCTTTAGTGTCGATTGTATAGGAGAAAAAACTTTATCTGATATATCTAAAATGAAAAATGGAGATGTATTGGTATTAGAAAACTTGCGTTTTTACTCACAAGAAAAAGCAGGAGATAAAGAATTTGCAAAACAATTGGCTAAGCTTGGGGATGTGTATGTAAATGACGCTTTTGGAACCGCACACAGAGCGCACGCATCTACTTCCATTATTGCTAATTATTTTCCAAATAATAAATATTTCGGACTATTACTTTGCAATGAAATAAATAGCTTAGAAACTGCACTTAAAAACCCAAAAAGACCTTTTACCGCAATTATAGGTGGTGCTAAAATAACAGGTAAAATTGATGTTATTGTTTCACTTTTTGACAAAGTTGACAACCTAATTATTGGTGGTGGAATGGCTTATACTTTTGCCAAAGCAATGGGTGGTAATATTGGTAATTCATTAGTGGAGGATGACAAAGTAGCTTTGGCAAAAAACTTAATTACTGCCGCTAAAGCAAAGGGAGTTCAATTATTATTACCTTCTGATTCAGTAAACGCAAAAGAGTTTAACAATAATGCAATCATTCAACATTCTAAAATTATAACTATTCCTGATGGATTTATGGGGCTAGATATTGGAAGCGATAGCATCACTCACTTTTCTAAGGTAATATTGAATTCAAAAACAATAATCTGGAATGGACCTATGGGTGTTTTTGAAATGGATAATTTTTCTAATGGCACTAAACAAATTGGAGAGGCAATATGTAAAGCAACTACAAATGGAGCATTTTCATTAGTTGGCGGGGGTGATTCTGTTGCCGCTGTAAAACAGTTTGGTTTTACTGAAAAGTTATCCTATCTTTCAACAGGAGGTGGTGCCATGCTAGAGTATCTTGAGGGCAAGAAACTTCCTGGAGTAACTGCTATTCAAAATTAATTTTCCTGATTTATTTTTTCTTTTACTCTTTTGGTTTCTTTATCAATTTTATCTAAAATGGTTTGATGTTTTTTTAATTTTGGAGTTATCGTTTTAGCAACATCAGTTAGTGGTTCAAACAACACTGAATCGTCTTTAGCTTGTTTGTTTACCAAGTTATAGTCGGTAATAACAAAGAGTAAAAAACTGAAAATTACAACTACTTTTAAAAACCCAAAAACTCCTCCAAACACTCTGCTAAAAATACCTAATGCTAGTGCTTTTGTTAGTTTATCAATAAAGAATCCTAACGCTTTTATACACAAGACGCTTACTAAAAACAAGATCCCAAAAGCTAAAACAGGAACAAATTCCTGATATCCATCTAATATATCAATAAATTTTGGCTCCAAATATTCTGAAAAATTAATAGCAACATACACTCCTATAAACAATGCTAATAATGAAGTCACCTCTTTAACAAGTCCATTAGAAAAGCCTTTTATCAAGCCATATAATAAAGGAACTGCTATTATAATATCTAAATAATTCATACAGTAAAGATATTAAAATTTTAACTTTGCACTATGGATGATTTGAATGAAAAATGGGATTCTTTAGTTTTAAAAATAGAGAGACAATTTGATGATGAGATAAACTTAAAGGCTATCCTTTATTTAATTGGTGTGCAAGAATTAAATATGGGTATTAAGCGATTTGGTCGAGAGGAAAAAGTAGATATTCTACATGTTGCGGTGTGTAAGATACTAACTCCTTTTGGGTTTTATAAGTTTGATAGAGTAGATGAAGACGGATGGCCACACTGGACCGAATTAAAAGCCCTAAAAAATCTTGATGACGCAAAGCAAGGATTGCTTATGAAGGAAGCTATTATAAAATACCTAGATTAGATTTATATTATTGAAATTTCAACTACTTTTGTTGTTGTTTTCCCTCTAAGTAAACGGATAATATTTACTCCTTCATAATCGTCATTATCAATTGTTATATTAGCTTTAACATTTAATATTAATTCAAGCTCATAAGTAAACTGAGCCTTTCCATTCGCGTCTGTTGTATTAACTTTTCTTAAATCAGAAATCGGGAGATTTCCAGAAGTAGGATTTACAGTCTGATTTGGATACACCTCAACTTTCGCTCCTGAAACAACATTTCCGTAAGTATCTTTCACAATAATTACAGCTATTGTGTCTTTTTCTTTTTCACAAGAAGTAAATGTAGATGTTGTCACTAGAGCAAAAACACCTAATAATATAGTTTTAAAAATCCTATTTAGCATAATTATTGTTTCTTTGTAATTCAATTAGCAAATATATATAAATTATTGCAATGTTAGAAAAGGTAAAGAAACTACTACAAGAGGTTGAAAAATTTGTCTCAAAATCAGAGAAAGAAACAGAAGAATTTCGACTAAAGTTTTTAGGTAAAAAGGGTGAGATGAATGCTTTATTTGCTGCATTTAAACAGGTTCCTAACGAAAATAAAAAAGAATTTGGACAAGCAATAAATACATTAAAGCAAAATGCTCAAGCTAAAGTTGATGCATTTAAAGGAAACTTCAACACTGAAAAGGAGAATGAAGAAATTGATTTAAGCCGACCAGTTTCTTTAGATAATTTAGGAAGTAGACATCCTATTTCCATGGTAAGAAACCAGATTGTAAATATTTTTAATCGCATTGGATTTACTGTTTCAGAAGGGCCAGAAATTGAAGATGATTGGCATAATTTTTCCGCTTTAAACTTACCACAAGAGCATCCAGCAAGAGATATGCAGGACACCTTTTTTATCCAAACTAGCCCTGATGTTTTATTAAGAACACATACCTCATCCGTACAAGTAAGATATATGGAGGGAAATAAACCTCCAATCCGAACACTTTCACCAGGAAGAGTATATAGAAATGAGGCGATTTCAGCTCGAGCGCATTGTATTTTTCATCAAGTGGAAGGTTTATATATTGATGAAAACGTAAGTTTTGCCGATTTGAAACAAGCGCTTCTTTATTTTGCAAAAGAAATGTTTGGAGAAAAAACAAAAATAAGATTAAGGCCTTCATATTTCCCATTTACAGAGCCCTCTGCTGAAGTAGATGTAAGTTGTAATATTTGTAATAGCAAAGGGTGTAATGTATGTAAATACACTGGTTATTTGGAAATTTTAGGTTGTGGAATGGTAGATCCAAATGTTTTGGAGAACTGTGGAATTGACTCTAAAAAATATACGGGATATGCCTTTGGAATGGGAATTGAAAGAATTGCTATGTTAAAATATGGAGTAAAAGATTTACGACTGTTTTTTGAGAATGATGTGCGTTTCTTAAAGCAGTTTGATAAAAGCATCTAAATTTAGATGGAAATAATATTAATCTGCTTAGCGGCATTTTTCGCATCAATACTTACTTTTTTTTCTGGTTTTGGTTTAGGCACAATTTTAATGCCTGTTTTTGCTCTTTTCTTTCCTCTTGAAATGGCAATCGCCTTAACAGGAGTTGTTCATCTGTTAAATAATTTTTTTAAAATATACTTGGTAGGTAAAGAAGCAAATTGGGGTATTGTACTGAAATTTGGGGGTACTGCTGTAATTAGTGCATTAATAGGAGCATGGCTATTAATGTCCTTTTCAGAAACTTCAGAATGGCTTTCATATGAAATAGGTCAGAAAGAGTTTTCCATTACTCCAATAAAAGTACTAGTTGCATTCTTAATGTTTGGCTTTGCATTTTTGGAATTAATGCCTTTTTTCAAAAAATTAGAATTTGCTGAAAACAAACTATTTATTGGGGGTGTTATTAGTGGGTTTTTTGGTGGACTTTCAGGGCATCAAGGAGCACTAAGAAGTGCTTTTTTAATTAAGTACGGATTGAGCAAAGAGAGTTTTATTGCTACTGGAGTAATGATTTCCTCTATTATTGACATTTCAAGAGTCTCGGTTTATTTTACAAAATACACCTCTATGGGAATAGAAGAAAACATCAATCTTCTTTTAGCTGCTGTGCTTGCTGCATTTGCTGGCGCTTTAATTGGTAAAAAACTACTGAAAAAAATCACTGCTACATTTGTGCAAATTACTGTTGCAGTAATGATCATGCTAATGGCTATTGCTATTGGCTTAGGGATTCTCTAATAAAAAACCACCTTTTCAGGTAGTTTTCTTATAATTTATCTGTTTTAATTATCTAAAACTCCAATCATAAGTGTGTAGGTTTTCTACTGAGTGCCTCAGTAAGTCAATTGCGCCTCTTACATCCTCTTTGTGTACCATCTCTATAGATTGATGAATGTGTCTTGTTGGTATAGAAACCGCCCCAGCAATACTTCCTCCTGGATTCATTCTTTGTATTCCTGCTGTATCTGTTCCTCCTGCAGGTAATATCTCCAATTGTGTTTTTAGCTTCTTCTTTTTCGCTAATTCCTTCATGTATTTTACCATACGGTAATCACAAACAGTAGCAGAATCCATCACCTTAATACAAGCGCCTTCACCCAAAGCAGAAACTTGTTCTTGTTTAGTACTTCCTGGAGTATCCCAAGCTATAGTAGTGTCTAAGCCAAAACCAAAATCAGGATTGATATCTAATGCTGATACATTTGCACCTCTAATTCCTATTTCTTCTTGTACTGTAAATACTCCATATACGTCATAAGGTGGAGTTTCTTTCATTTCACGGAACATCTCAATTAAGATGAATACAGAAACTCTATTATCTAACGATTTACAGTTTATACAATCACCCATTTCAATCAGCTCACTACTTCTAGTAATTGTATCACCTACTGAAATAATGTTTTCTAAGTCTTCTTTACTTCTTCCTGTGTCAATAAAATAATCTTTAATAGTGGGAACTTTTGCTCTATCAGCAGCATTCATTAAATGAATTGGCTTTCCTCCCATTACCCCAATTACATCTTCTGTTCCGTGTATAATTACTCTTTGTGCGGTTAGTGTTTTTGGATCGAAACCACCTAAAGTATGGAAATAAACAAACCCCTTGTCATCAATGTGAGTAACAATAAATCCGATCTCATCCATATGAGCGCCAATCATTACCCGTTTACTTTCTTTTCCTTTTTTTATTGCCACAACATTTCCCATGTTGTCTATTCTTATTTCATCTACTAATGATTCTACTTCTCTTAGTACAATTTCTCTTACTCTTTGTTCGTGCCCTGGCGCTCCTGCAACCTTACAAATTTCTGCTAATAATGCTGTATTTATCATTTTTGGTATTTATTTTACTTTACTTAATTTCATCATGTTTGTCATACCTTTTTCTTGGGCTGGCATGCTAGCCAAATTTACTACTAAATCTCCTTTTTTTAAGAAATTACCATCTTTTAAAATTTCTTTAGTTTCTTTTATAGTTTGGTCTGTTGTTGTTCCTCTATCATAATAAAAACCTCTTACCCCCCAAACCAAGCTTAGTGTATTTAAAATCGTATGATTATTTGTAAAAGCATAAATAAACGCACTCGGTCGATAGCTTGACATTTTTATCGTGTTAAATCCAGAATAAGTAATTGTAATTATTGCTTTGGCTGCTGTAGTTTTAGCAATATCACAAGCATGTGAACAAATTGCATTTGTCAATAACCGCTCGTCATTTATCAAGATTTTACTTATTCTATTTTCTGAAATGTTATGGGCACTCCCCTCTACATCTCTAATAATTTTTCGCATAGTATCCACAACCTTCAAGGGGTAACTTCCAACAGATGTTTCTCCACTTAACATCACGGCATCTGAGCCATCAATAACAGAATTTGCCACATCATTTACTTCAGCCCTTGTTGCAGTTGGGTTTTCAGTCATGCTTTCCAGCATTTGTGTTGCAATTACAACTGGTTTTCCTGCTGTAATACATTTTTTAACAATCATTTTCTGATAAACAGGCACCTTGTGTGATGGCACCTCAACCCCTAAATCTCCCCTTGCAACCATTATTGCGTCAGCTGCATCAATTATTGCGTCAATATCATTTATTGCTTCAGGTTTTTCAATTTTTGCAATTACTTTATGAGATAGATTTTGCTTATCAATTATTTTTTTTAGAATTTTAACATCATTAGCTGAACGCACAAATGATAAGCCGACCCATTCTATTTTTTCTGAAAGTACAAAAGCTAAATCTTTCATGTCTTTTTTCGTTAAGCAGGGTAATGAAATTTTAGTGTTTGGTAAATTAACTCCTTTTCTTGATTGCAAAAAACCTCCAAATATTACTTTTAAAACAACAGTATCCTTCCTATTTGTACTGATAACTTCTAATGCTAGTTTCCCATCATCTAATAGAACTCTATCTTTTACACTAACATCTTTAGCAAAATTAATGTGACTTATATGAATTGAGTTTTTCTTTATTTTTGTACTAAAAATTACTTCCTCTCCTTTTTTAAGTTTTAGTGGTTTTTCAAATATCCCAACCCTTATTTTAGGTCCTTGTAAATCCGCTAAAATAGCCGTATGCATATTCAATTCTTGGTTTATCTCCTTTATACTTGAGATAATCTCTTTTGCTGCATCGTGTTCAAGATGAGAAAAATTTAACCTACACACATTAACCCCTCTCTGGATAATTTTTCTCAACATATCTTTGGATGATGTTGCTGGACCTATAGTCGCTATTATTTTAGTTTTCCTTATCATTAAAAATAAATCTATCTATGTATTTTAAATTTGCAATATCAATCTCAAAGGCTAACAAAACATCTGGTATATTTCTTAACCTACTCATAAAGTCTAGCTTCTCCTGCTCCCAATAATCATTCTTGACAACCAAAAAATAATTAATACTTTTTTGGTTTGGAACTAAATATCCTTTTTTTGAACGATTAGCTAATAAATCATACTCTATTCCTTCGTCTGAAATATAAGTATATCTTGAAAACCAAAGGTCCTTCTTAATATTGTGATCGTTTTTTTTTTCGAAATTTAATTGCATTGAGCTATTAATATTCCAACACAACTTGTACCCTTTTATATGGCTGTTTATTGCCAACACAGCAAAATCGAATTCTTCTGCACATTCTAATGTAAAGCGTGTTTTCATATTCGCTAAAATACACTATTATATGCTTTTTTAGCTGCTTTTTGTTCTGCTTCCTTAATTGAGGATGCTTTTGCTTCTGCCTTTTTAATATTTTCTATATAAACAGCAACCAAGAATTCTTGCTTGTGACTAGGGCCCTCTCTTTTTATAACCTTGTATGTTGTTTTTATTTTTAACTTTTGAGATATCTTTAGTAACTTACTCTTATAGTCTGTATCAGAAAGCTCTTCAATAAATTCTGAACTATAGATACGCTCAATAATAAACTGTTCCGCTTGTTCTATTCCCTTATCAATATAAATAGCTCCAATAATTGATTCAAGCGTATTTCCATAAACACTTTTAGGAATTACTTTAAGGTTGCTTTTAATATCAGAATCTAAGAAAATTTTTTTTCCAACTAAGTTCAAGTGTTTTCTTCCTACTATTATAGCTTTTTTTTGTGATAAAAAACCTTCTTCCTGATTTGGATTTTCTAAATATAACAGCTTAGCAACAATAAAATCCAATATGGCATCACCTAAAAACTCTAAGCGCTCATTATTTTCTGTAACACTATAGGATTTATGTTGTAGTGCTTTTAGGTATATCTCTTTATGTATTGGGTTGTAACCTAGTATTTTAAATAAAAAAGACTTGCTCTTATTGTAAAAATCAAATCTTTCAAATATTCGTTTTAAAAAAGTTATGATGTATATTTTTTAAATAAGACAGAAGCGTTATGACCCCCAAAACCGAAAGTATTGGTTAAGGCATAGTTCACAGTTCTTTTTTGTGCTTTATTGAATGTCAAATTCAATTTATTATCGATATCTGGATCATCAGTAAAGTGGTTAATCGTAGGAGGAACAACATTGTCCTTTACCGCCATAATACAAGCAATTGACTCTATAACTCCAGCAGCACCTAACAAGTGTCCTGTCATTGATTTTGTTGAGCTAATGTTTAAGCTATAAGCATGCTTACCAAACAAAGCTTTAATTGCTTTGGTTTCTGCAATATCTCCAAGTGGGGTTGATGTTCCATGTACATTGATATAATCTACATCTGTTACTGGAATTTCAGCCTCCTCAATTGCTAACTGCATAACATTATGCGCGCCCAAACCCTCTGGGTGTGGCGCGGTTATATGATGAGCATCGGCCGTTAAACCTCCACCTACTATTTCCGCATAAATTTTTGCTCCTCTTTTAATTGCATGCTCGTATTCTTCAATTACAATTGCTCCTCCTCCTTCTCCCATTACAAAACCATCTCTATCTTTATCAAAAGGTCGCGAAGCTGTTTTTGGATCATCATTTCTTGTTGATAAAGCCATCATGGCATTAAAACCTCCAATTCCTGGCTCATAAACACAAGCCTCCGAACCACCAGCAATAAAAAGATCCGCTTTATTCCATTTAATGTAATTAAATGCATCAATCAATGCGTTGGTAGAAGATGCACAGGCCGAAACTGTTGTAAAGTTTGGACCTCTAAAATTATATTTTATAGATATATGTCCTGCGGGAATATCTGAAATTAACTTTGGTATAAAGAAAGGGTTAAATCTTGGTGTACCATTTCCGGATCCGAAGTTAACTGATTCATTATAAAAAGTTTGCATTCCGCCAATACCTGAACCCCAAACTACTCCAGCTCTATCAGAATCAATTTTATCCATATTTAATCCAGAATCATTAAAAGCTTCATCCGCAACAACCATTGCATACTGACTAAACTTATCTAATTTTCTAGCTTCTTTTCTATGAATAAAATCAGTAACCTCAAAACCCTTAACTTCACAAGCGAATTGTGTTTTAAAGTTTTCAGCATTGAAATGAGTAATTGGCGCAGCACCACTTACCCCTGCTTTCAGGGCTTTCCAATAATCCTTTAAGTTATTACCGATAGGTGTTAAAGCACCTATGCCGGTAACAACTACTCTTCTGCTTTTCATTTTAATTTGTTAGGCTGCCTCAATAAAAGAAACCGCATCACCAACTGTTGCAATAGCTTCTGCTTTATCGTCTGGGATTTGGATATCAAATTCCTTTTCAAATTCCATAATAAGCTCTACGGTATCTAAAGAATCAGCTCCTAAATCATTAGTAAAACTAGCCTCATTAGTTACTTCACTTTCGTCAACTCCTAATTTGTCAACAATAATTGCTTTTACTTTTTCTGCTACATCTGACATATTTAAATATTTTAATTATTAAAGTGCAAATAAAACTATAAATTAAAGAACATGCACCCTTTCTTATTTTCTATTTTAACATATCTTTGTTTAAACTATTTTTGATAAAAATTAATCATGCCAAAAAAACTTGCAATATTTGCTTCTGGGTCAGGTTCAAATGCCGAAAATATCTGCAATTATTTTGCTGAATCATCTGATATTAAGGTGGTTTTAATCTGTACAAATAGGGAAGATGCTTTTATTGTAAAAAGAGCTAATAAACTGAATATTCCAGTATATATATTTAGTAAAAGTGAACTAAATAATTTTGTTGATTTACATAAAAAACTACAAAACATTGAAGTTGATGTTATTATTTTAGCTGGTTTTCTTCTAAAATTACCTACAATAATGGTCGATAACTACCCAAATCGTATTATCAATATTCATCCTTCTTTATTGCCAAAATATGGAGGAAAAGGAATGTATGGAAGTAATATACATAAAGCTGTAATTAAAAATAAAGAACTTGAAAGTGGAATTAGCATTCATTTTGTGAATCAAAACTATGATGAAGGAAAAATTATTTTACAAAAAAAGTGTTCTATTTCTGCTAATGAATCTGTAGAAACACTAATACACAAAATACATAAATTAGAGCATAATTATTTTCCTGTTGCAATTGAAAAAACTATTAAAAAATTATCTAAATGAATGCCTTATTTGTAATCTCAAAAAAAACTATTTAATTAATGAGTATTATTATTTATACAGACGGTTCAGCTAAAGGAAATCCTGGTAATGGCGGATATGGAATTGTAATGATAAGTGGCGACCATAGAAGAGAGTTGCAGCAAGGATTTAGGCTTACAACCAATAATCGTATGGAGTTGTTAGCTGTTATTGTTGCCATAGAAAGCATTAAAAATGAAAACTCAGTAATAACCATTTATTCTGATTCAAAATATGTTATTGATTCAGTTGAAAAAAAATGGGTATTTGGCTGGGAAAAGAAAAATTTTAACAAAAAGAAAAATCCCGACTTATGGATTCGTTTCTTAAAAACTTACAGGAAACAAAAAATAAGTTTTACTTGGGTAAAAGGTCACGCTAATAATAAAGAAAATGAAAGGTGCGATGTATTAGCTGTACAAGCGGCTGACTCAAATAATCTTCATATTGATAATTGGTATGAAAACAATGTTAAAAATAGTGGCTCTTCCTTATTTTAAAGGGATATCAAATTTAACTAGTTTTACAAACTCATTTATTCTTGCATTAACATCCTCCTGAGTGATTTCTGTTAATTTCTGTGTCCCAAATTTTTCAACACAAAATGATGCCATTGCTGAGCCATTAATAACTGCTCTTTTCATGTTTTCAAAAGAGATGTCATTTGTTTTTGCCAAATAACCTATAAATCCACCTGCAAAAGAATCTCCAGCTCCTGTCGGATCAAACACTTCTTCCAAAGGTAAGGCTGGAGCAAAAAAGACTTCCTCATTGTTAAATAGAAGAGCTCCATGCTCTCCTTTTTTTATTATTAAGTATTTAGGACCCATTGCTAAAATTAGTTTAGCTGCTTTAACTAATGAATACTCTCCTGAAAGCTGCCTTGCTTCTTCATCATTTATAGTTAATACATCAACTTCTTTTAAAGCTTCTTTTAAATCATCCATAAAAAGATCCATCCAGAAATTCATAGTATCTAACACAACTAATTTTGGTCTTTTCTTCATCTGACTTAACACTTTTTTTTGAACACTTGGCATTAAGTTTCCTAGCATTAAAAATTCTGATTCTTGATATTTTTCAGGAACAACTGGGTTAAAATTCTCTAATACATTTAATTGAGTATCTAGTGTGTCTCTGGTATTCATATCATTATGATACTTTCCTGACCAGAAAAAAGTTTTTTCTCCTTTTTTTATCTGTAAACCATCAATATCTACTGATTTATTTTTTAGCATTTGTATTGCCTCAGAAGGGAAATCCTCTCCAACAACAGATACTAAATTTAAGTTTTTAGCAAAAAATGATGACGATAAACAGATGTACGTTGCTGCTCCGCCAACTATTTTATCTGTTTTCCCAAAGGGAGTTTCTATTGCATCAAAAGCCACTGTTCCTACCACTAAAATACTCATAATTATTTTTTTTGCAAATATATTTTATTATTTCAACCTTTGTGTTATTTTTGCAGCCGTTTTAACAACACTCCTCCTTAGCTCAGCTGGTTAGAGCATCTGACTGTTAATCAGAGGGTCCTAGGTTCGAGTCCTAGAGGGGGAGC
>CALSUJ010000004.1 GCA_943789505.1 uncultured Flavobacteriales bacterium
TACTGAAGATGTTACATGGACATCTGATAATATTTATACTTTAGATGGTAGGGTAATGGTAGTAGATGGAGTTACTTTAACAATTGAAGCTGGAACCGTGATTAAAGGAGCGCCAGGTACTGGTGCTGATGCATCAGCTTTAATTATTGCAAGAGGAGGTAAAATTATGGCTAATGGAAATGCTGCTAATCCAATTGTATTTACTTCATCAGCGGATAATAGCACAAATGGAACTTCTGGCTTTGGATCTGGTCTATCTTCATCAGATCAAGGATTATGGGGAGGTGTATTAATCTTAGGTAATGCTTATATTTCTGCTGACGCTAATCCACTACAAATCGAAGGAATTCCGGTTGAAGAAACAAATGGTTTGTATGGAGGAGGAAGTTCTTCAAACAATTCTGATAATTCTGGTGTTTTTAGATATGTTCAAATTAGACATGGAGGAGCTGAAATCGGAGAAGGGAACGAAATTAATGGTTTAACATTAGGAGGTGTTGGTTCTGGAACTCAAATTAGCCATGTAGAAATTATTGCAAATTTAGATGATGGTTTAGAGTGTTTTGGAGGTAGTGTAGATTGTGATAATATATTAGTATGGGGTGCAGGAGACGATTCGTTTGATGTTGATCAATCTTATAGCGGAACAATAAATAACTTTTTAGGAATATTAATTTCTGGTGATCAAGCATTAGAAATAGATGGCTGGGAAGGTACTATGCAAGCTGATTTTTCTCTTACTAACGGTACAATTATAGGTGCTCCAGGAGATAAAAATAACTGTGGAAAATTTAAAAGTAATGCTTCTGGAAGTGTTTCAAATATGCTGTATACAAACATGAAAGATGGCGCAACATTGACAGTAGATGCTGGTGCAACTGGAGTAACATTTTCTAACATCTCTTTTGAGGCAGGTTACACACAAACATTAGTAGACGATTTAGGCTCTACAGTTTGGAATGATAACAATAATGGTACAGGAGGAGCAACTTTATCAAATTTTGATGGCTGGTCGTGTGCAAGTTATATGAATGCCTATTAGTAATAAGTAAAATTAAAAAAAAGCCTTCGGGCTTTTTTTTATATCCTGTTTAAATCATTAAATACAAGTTAACTTATCATGAAGAAAATATTTACATTACTGTTAATACTAATTCACACAATATTATTTAGTCAAGAGAAAGGAATTATCAGAGGATCTGTATATGACTCGGAAACTGGAGAACCTCTATTTGCGGCTAATGTTGGTGTAAAAGGAACGTCAATAGGAGCAACAACAGATTTTGATGGAAATTTTGAAATTACATCTGAAAAAATAAGCAACTATTTAAATAAATTTAATCTAGCTTCTAATGATATTACTTTGATTATTTCTTACATAGGATATAATACTGTGGAGATAGAAAATATCAAAATTAAAGATGATGATATTTATCTTTTAGAAAATATTAAAATGGCACCTAATTCAGTTGCTCTAGAAGTAATTAATATTTCAGCAGAGTCTGTAAAAAATACTGAAGCAGCTCTTCTTACAATTAAGAAGAAATCTCCTATTTTAATAGATGCAATATCTGCTCAATCACTTAAAAAATCAGGAGATAGTGATGCGGCAGGTGCCTTAAAAAGAGTTACTGGTATATCTGTGTCTGATGGAAAATATGTATATGTAAGAGGGTTGGGAGATAGGTATACAAAAACACAGCTAAACTCACTAGATTTACCAGGGTTAGATCCAGATAGAAACACTATTCAAATTGATATCTTCCCAACTAATATAATAGACAATATCAAAGTGTATAAATCTTTTTCTGCTAATCTTCCTGCTGACTTTACTGGTGGTATTGTGGATATTGCTATTAAAGATTTTCCAGAAATTAAAACACTTAAAATATCATCTAATTTACGCTACAATAATAGCACTCATTTTAATAATAATTTTTTGACTTATAAAGGTGGAAAATATGATGGTTTAGGCATTGACGATGGAACAAGAGCACTACCTATTAGTACGGACCTTCAAATTACTCAAGTTGATAGAGTAATTAATTTTGAAAATTTAGTTGATTGGAGCAATAAATTCAATAACGAATTATCAGCAAGTAGAAAAATGAGTTTTATGGATGGAGGATTTAGTATTTCAGGAGGGAATCAACTTAATATTAACGACAAGAAATTAGGTTATATTGCTGCCCTATCATTTAAAAATAATTATAATTACTATGAAAATCATCAACAAAACTATTGGAGAAAGCCCATAGAGATAAACAAATATAATTTAGAGCCAGCAAAGTTAATTAATGGAGAAATAGGTATCCAGAATGCAAAATTGAGCTCAATGTTGGGTTCAAGTATTAAAAATCAAAATTCTAAACACAAAATAAATTTTTTATATTTAAGAGATACAGAAAAAAAAGCAGGAATATTTTATGGTGAGAATCTATTTTCAAATGTGAATAGATTTAAAAAAGATGTATTGGAATATTCTGAAAGATCAATAATAAACATGTTTATTAGTGGCGAATACTATTTAAATGATAGAAAATATAAAATTGATTGGAAAGTATCACCTACCTATTCTAAAATAAAAGATAAAGACTTAAGAGAAACCCCTTATTTAATGTCTATAATGGGAAATGATACTAGTTACAGTGTAGATGTAAGTAATGTAGGAAACCCTACAAGAACTTGGAGGTTTCTTGATGAATATAATGTGGCTGCATCTGCAAATTTATTATTTAAACATAAACTACTTGAGTTTGATGCAAATTTGAATTCTGGAATCAATTATTCATTTAAGAACAGATCATATAATGTGTTAGGATATAGTCTAACTGCCTACAATGTAGGACAAATTTCATTTACAGGAAATCCTGATGAAATTATGAATTCATTATTGAGTGAAACAAATAGCCAGTCAGGATTTCATATTATTGGTGGAAGACAATTAAGTAATATATATGATGGATCTCTCTCGAATGCATCTATATATTTGTCTGAAGAATTGAATCTTAATAAAAAATTAAAATCAATCATTGGTTTAAGATCAGAGTATTATCAACAATATTATACTGGTCAAAACCAGGCGGGTGATAAATACTCTAACAAACTAGTCCTTAAAGACATCGGTGTTTTTCCTAGTTTAAATGTTATCTATGATATTAGTAACAAATCTAAACTTCGCTTTTCACTATCAAAAACTACTGCTCGTCCCTCATTTAAAGAAAAATCTTTAGCAACAATATATGACGGTATATCTTCAATTACATTTAATGGAAACATTGATCTTGAAGTAACAAATATTAATAATTTCGATTTTCGATATGAATTATATCTTGAAAAAAATCAAACAGTTTCGTTTAGTTTATTTTATAAAAAATTAAATAATCCTATAGAAATTTCATCTTTTCAAGCGGATCCAGATAATATAAAGCCAATAAATACTGAAAAAGCAGAAATATCAGGTGCTGAAATCGAATTAAGGAAAAATATATTTTCTAATTTAGCACATAACCTAAATTTAGGTTTAAATGCTTCATATATACACTCAAAAGCCTTTATAATGGGTGAAGAATTAAATTCCCGAATAAGTAATTTAAGAGATAATGAGACACTTACTCAATCAAATGGAGAGCACTATAGACAGATGCAAGGTCAAGCACCATATTTAATTAATCTATCACTTTCGTATAAACATAAGGAATTAGGATTAGAATCTGGTATTTATTATAATGTTAAAGGAGAAACTCTTTCTATTGTCTCAATGAATGCAAATCCTGATATATATACAGAGCCATTTAATAGTCTAAATTTCAATTTAAATAAAAAGATAAATTCACATTTTTCTTTAGGAATTTCATTACGGAACATCTTAAAACAAAACAAAACTATGATTACTGATTCATATGGTGCAAAAAAAGAGGTGTATAGATCATATAACCCTGGAAGATTTTTTGGGTTTAAGATTAATTATCAAATTTAATATTAAATAACTTTTTGTTAATAATTACATAAAGTATAACAGGCTATATCATAATATATTTGCATCATTAAAAAGATAGAAAATTATGATTACATTCTTAATATTAAGCTCGGCATTAGTTATTATTTTAATACGTCAAATTTTAAAAGATAGAAAAGAATACTTTGAATGCCATCTAAAAGATAATTAAAGACATTGTTAGTAAGCCTTAGTGCACTATGGTTCAAAAGCTTTTTAGCTCTGAAAGCAATTAAACAGAAGATATTCTGTAGTCTTTAATAAATAAACCCCCTCAATTGAGGGGGTTCTTTATTGGAGGGCCTTACAGTTCTCGAATTTAGATTATTTGATATATTTGTTGTATAGTTCTGATGTGTAAAATAGCGAGGGACCTATTAGGGTACCTTTTGAGTTGTCATATCTAGTAGGTTTTAGTCCTGCTACCCCGACAATTTTCTCTCCGAAAATCACCGATTTTTAGGAGTAACACACTGATTACCAAGCCCAAGAACATAAAATTTTAAAGTTATTTTAGAAAATAATTTTTCACCCCCTTTTATCAGGTAATGCCACCAAAAAAAATGTAAAACGGTGCAAATTCTGGTGCAAATTTTGGGTGTAAAAATTTTCTTGATTTTTTATCATTAAAAATTTCATCACTTTACATCCGTAAGTTCATATCTCAAAAGATATATTGTGTTATATCTTTAAAGATAACTTATTGAAAATCAGTTTATTAAATACATTTTGTATTGCATAATTTAATAAATTTGTAAGATGAAAAAACAATTATTTGTAAGCTTTTTAGCCAGAAAAGCATTAACCAAAAAAACTGGGATGGTTCCTTTATACTGTAGAGTTAGATATAACGATACCACAGTCCAGTTTTACACCCAAATAGATATACTGTATATAAATTGGGATTCCAAACGAACACGCTTTAGAGGAAATAGTAAAAAGGCACTTAATCTAAAGTTAGAAACTATTCGTGTTGACATAATAGAAAAATATAATGCATTAATAAAAACTAATGTCATTATAACAGCCAAGACCATAGTCGATTATTATAAGAATGATACGCTAATAATGAATAGTGTTATAAATGTGTTTAAACAACATAATACAAATATGAAATCGCTTATTGGAATTGAGTATAGTTATGGTTCTTATAAAAACTATAAAACAACACTAAAAAGATTGAAAAATTATATAACAAAAAAATATAACGCCAATGATATTTCGCTCACTCAAATAGATTATAATTTTATATATAATTTTTCACAATTTCTTTTATTAAATACCGAGTGTAACCATAATGGAATGATGAAACATATACAACGTTTTAAGAAGATAACTAACTTTTGCATAAAGAACAATTATATAACAAAAGATCCTTTTGTGGGTTTTAAAATTTCATTTAAAAAAAGTAATCGTGTGTATATAAATAAAGACGAATTAGAGACACTAAAAAATATAACGTTAAATAACAATCTTAATAAAGTGCGTGATGTATTTTTATTCTCGTGTTACACAGGTTTGTCATATATTGATCTATATAATTTGAGCTTGAAAAATATAAGAAAAGGTTATGACGGTTTACAATGGATATATGTTAAAAGACATAAAACCGATATCCCTTCAAACCTTCCTATTTTACCATATGCTTTTTCTATTTTGAAAAAATATAAAAAAGAGAAAAACGTAAATAGAATTTTTCCAATGATAAGTAACCAAAAAACTAATAAAGCATTAAAGGAAATAGGGCGTATGTGTGGCTTTAATAAAAAACTAACATTTCATAGTGCAAGACATACGTTTGCGACAACTATTACTTTAACAAACGGAGTGCCTATAGAAAGTGTTTCTAAAATGCTTGGGCATAATAATATAAAAACTACTCAAATATATGCACAAGTAATAGAATCCAAAATAAGCTCCGATATGTTGAAATTAAGACAGAAATTTATATAAATTTTATATAATTTGTTGAAGTTATATATAAATCCGTTGAAGTTATATATAAATTCTGTTGAAGTTATTTTATGATTTCAACTAATTATTAGATTCAAGATCTTTCATGATTTGTTTGAAGCTATTCAGTCCAGATTCTATATTTTCAATAATCTCAGTTGCCAAAACATCAGGGTCAGGGAGATTGTCTAAGTCTGTTAAACTTTTATCCTTAATCCAAAAGATGTCAAGACTTGTTTTGTCTCGTGCAATTATGTCTGCATAAGCATACTTACGCCATCTGCCTTCATCATTTTTTTCACTCCAGGTTTCTTTTCTTTTGTAGAGGTTCTCAGAATTGTAAAGCGTAATAAACTCTTCCAAATGCTGCATAGTCATTGTGCGCCTCTTTGGCGTGTGATGGATATTTGTTCTGTAATCGTAAAACCAAATGTCTTTTGTCCAAGCTTCTTTACTTGCAGGTTTATTGCTAAAAAATAAAACATTCGCTTTTACACCTGGTGCGTAGAATATACCTGTTGGCAAACGAAGTATTGTGTGAAGCTCTGTAGTCTTTAATAATTGTTTTCGGACTTCCTCACCAGCACCTCCTTCAAATAGAACATTATCAGGTAAAACAACAGCTGCTTCTCCTGTTATTTTTAGCATTGTTTTGATATGCTGTAAGAAGTTCAACTGTTTGTTGGAAGTGGTTTCCCAAAAATCCTGACGGTTGTAGCTCATATCTTGCTTTTCTGCTACACCATCTTCATTGGTAATGGTCATGCTACTTTTCTTTCCGAAAGGAGGGTTAGCTAAGACATAATCAACACGTGTTCCATCATCAGAGATTAATGCATCAGCAGACTTAATAGGTGTGTTTCCATCTATTTCTCCAATATTATGCAGGTACATGTTCATCAAACACATTCTACGTGTGCCGGCAACAATCTCGTTTCCGTAAAAAGTATCGTTTTTAAGAAATGCTTTTTCTTCTCTGTCTAGCTCGTTGTTCGAAACAATCCAATCGTATGCAGCTAAAAAGAAACCACCTGTACCACAAGCAGGATCAGCTATGGTTTTTTGAGGTTTAGGTTGCACGCAAGCTACAATTGTTTTTATTAAAGCTCTTGGTGTGAAATATTGCCCAGCACCAGAACTTCCACTACTATCCATAGCGTTCTTTTCCAACAGACCTTCATAGATTTTTCCTTTGATATCGGCACCCATAAGGTTCCAATTCTCCTTATCGATAAGGTCGATAACTTTGAGGAGTTTGGAAGGGTCTTGAATCTTGTTTTGGCTCTTAGTATAAATCTGACCCAACATGCCTTTTTCTGTAGAAAGCGTGCGGAGTAGCTGACTATAAAAAGATTCTAGTTCAGCACCTCTTTTGCCTGAAATGGTTTCCCAATCACAGATTTCTCCATTGGTGATTTCATTGCCTTCTACATCCTTTAGTTTAGGGAATTTTAGGCCCTTGCTGTAAGGTGGTTTATTTAATTCATCTGCCATTTTAAGAAATAGCAAATAGGTGATTTGTTCTAGGTAATCACCGTAACCAACCCCGTCATCACGCAATACGCTAGCAAGGTTCCAAATTTTTGATACTATACTTGAGTCTGTCATGTTATTTCTTTTTCTCTTCTTTAATTTTTTTCAATAAAACCTTAGCGGGTTCATAATCCGGTGCTGCCTTGCAGGCTGCTATTTCTGCTGCTGAAAGCAATGTACCTTCAAATGCTTTTTTAAGAATACTTTGGCGCAAGGCTTTGGCTTTTTTTAAACTCTCAGTAATACTTTGTTCAACATTATCACAAACAGATAAGCGGGATTCTATTTCTTGAACGATTTGGTGTTGTTCTTCAAAAGAACAGACAGAAACTGGAGCATCTCTCATATTGTCCAAGCTAAGAACAGGTCTGCCAACACCGTAAACCATTGCTCCTATAAATTTTGCTCCAGTTGCAGAGGATTGAAAATAGTAATGAAGATAAGGGCTAAAGGATTTTAAAACATATTTTAATAAAGCAACTGATTGGCTGACATAAGCTTCAGATATTTCAAAATCAACATGAGCAATTTTACCAACATTTGCACCAGTTATCGTCATTAGAAGGTCACCCTTTTCAATCAAACTTCTTTTACCTTCTATATTCTTTGGTAGATCTACAAAAGCGGCACCATCTAAATCAAGTTTATTGGTTTTTATGTCTCCTGTCCTCACAAAGTAAGTCCCCTTTGTGTCTGAATAAAACTTCTTCCAGTCTCTTGATCCACTGGTCACATAAAACATAAGTTCGTTGTTCTTAATCCATTTCCAGTTTGTTGGTAAAGAAGCTAGCTCATCCAATTCATTTTTACTCAGCGCATCAACATCTTTATGTTTTTGTGGTTTTGCAGGCTTTTTACCTTCTTTTCCTTTTTCTTCCCAAGTCTTTACAGCTTGCTTCCAATCTTCTATTTGTTGTTCATAGTGCTTTTGGCGTTCTTCTTTGATTTGCTCCAACAACTCTTCTGCGGTTGGTAGATTGGTTTGTTGTTCTCTCCATCCCTTCGTCAACTTTCCCTCAAAAGCTTTCTTCAATACCGCTTGGCGAAAAATCACTAATTGATCTTGTGCTTTTTTGAGGTCATCTATGCCTTTGTCTAAATCGGAAAAGAGTTCTTCTATTTTGGCTACTATGGAGCGTTGTTCAGTAAGGGAACAAATAAAAAAGTCATAGTTCCATAGTAAATAAGGATCGACATGTGGTGTTCCAGAACCTTTTCCTCTGGTGTTTATCTCTTGATATTTAGAACTAAGGAAATAGTATGCATAATCATTTTCAATTCCAGGAAAATTGATTCTAACAAGTGTACTTCCTAATGCCCCGTTTACACCTTTTCCAACTAGGCCAGATCGGGAACCATCCCAAACCATCAAAAAGTCATCCTCATAGCAAAAATTACATTTTTCACCATCAGTGTAAGTTTCTATAATACCTTTTTCAAAAGCCGCAATGTTTACATAAGGATACTTAAATATTTTATCTTTTTCAGGTTGCTGATTTTTTGGTTTTTTACCCTTTTCATGAGTAGCAAACTCACCTAATTTTACAGTTTCCCAATCTTCTCTCATCATGCTGCTAATACTTCATTAAGTTCATCAATAATTTCATTCATGTCTTTTCCAAATAATTGGAACATTTTCCCTCTACCGCCCAGAGCATCAAATGGTAAATTATCAAAATCATCTAATTGAATATGATAACTACTTACTACATGATCTTTAATCATGCGTAGCCAGTCCATTTGTTCGTTGGTAAATCGGTTGTGTTGCCCTGCATTTTGTTTGAAAATCCAGTTTTTGAAATTCTCATCAATGGTTTTATCAAAGGCTTTCAGGTCACTGTCAATACCACAAGCTCTGCGAATTAATGATACTAATGCTGTGAGTTCATCTTTGGGTTTTTCGCTTTTCACCTCTTCTAAAGCAGCATAGGCGTTCCAAACATAATCAGGAGCTAATAAAGGTTGTTCTAATACCAATTTATCAAATACATCTTTAATCATTTTAAAAGTGATTTCTCTACGGTTATAAGGTTGGTTGTAGAAAATACTCAAGGCTTTTATTTCGTCTTTGTGTAATTCTAAATACTCGTTAAAGTCTTTTACAATGGCTGTTGCCTTATCCACAGAAGTAGTATCCCATTCCGATTTAGTAACCGTATCCAGATTAATGCTATCAATGATCTGTTCGTGTTCTCTGCGAACATTGTCTAAATAGTTATTTAACTCACCATTGAAGGTAGAAGATGCTTGCCTTACCAATTCTTCTTGTGCTGTTTTCTTGGCTTCTTCAATTAAAGCAGGCGTTCTTTCTTGGACAGGAATCTTATCAATTTCTAATTGTGCTCTGTTGTAAATTTCATCTTGGTCGTAAGCCGTAATTAACTCTTTGGTGATTTGCTTTAAGTTTTTACCTCCGGAAAACTCAAGCACTTTGTCTTTTTCATTTTCAGTGATTTGCTTTTCTAAACGAATCAATCGGTTGGATAAAGACAAGAACAAATCTTCATCTGCAATTCCCATAGAAACTGCACTCAATAAATCTTTCATGGGAACAGTAGGCTGTCTTTCTAAAGGACGGCTATCGGTCTTTTTAGATTTAGTGGCACCAATGGCATCTACAATCACAAAGTGTGTTTTGCTTTTGGCAGTACGAGATACCTTCTGAAATGTATCGCTATTAATCGTTCTCGTTCCTCTGCCTTTCATTTGCTCAAAGTAGTTTACACTTTTTACATCACGCATAAAGAGCAACACCTCCAAGGGTTTTACATCTGTACCTGTAGCAATCATATCTACCGTAACGGCAATACGAGGGTGATAAGAATTTCGGAAACGATTCAAGACCGATTTAGGGTCTTCATCTGCTTTGTAGGTTACCTTTTTACAGAATTCGTTGCCTTCATCAAACTCCTCTCGAATAATCTTTATAATGTCATCTGCGTGGCTATCCGTTTTCGCAAACACCAATGTTTTAGGCACTTCATATTCTCCGTTCTTATCTAATCGATTAGGGAATATATCTACCTTTAAAGCTCTTTTGTATTCTTTTATTATGCTACGAATTTGGCTGAGGTTAACTACCTTTTTATCTAAGTCGTTTCGCTTGTATTCGGTATCCTCATCTTCCTGTTGCCAGCGTTTGGCTCTGGTTAATTTATCTCTTCTGTCTATAAACCAACCCGATTTTATGGTATCACCTTTTTGAGAAATATCCGTTTCAATGGTGTACACATCATAAGGTACATTTACGCCATCTGTTACCGATTCTTCATAGGTGTATTGACTCACCACATTTTCATTGAAAAAACCAAAGGTTCTTTTGTCTGGTGTAGCGGTTAAGCCAATTAAGGAAGCATCAAAATAATCTAAGACCTGCTTCCAAAGGTTATAAATGGAGCGGTGACACTCGTCAATTACAATAAAGTCAAATTGTTCAATCGGAACTTTGGGAGTATAATCTACAGGAATAGCCTTTTTCTTACTCATTTGCTGTTGCATCCAAGAGCTTTCTTCTGGATTCTCTAGCTCTGCACTTTCGTCTAATTCTTCTCCTTTCAAAATCGAATAAAGACGCTGTATCGTTGAAATACATACTTGACTATCCGAAGCAATGTAGCTTGAATTTAATCGCTGTACATTGTATAATTCTGTGAATTTTCTGTTGTCATCATTGGGCTGAAAGGTCATGAACTCTTGCTCTGCCTGTTCACCTAAGTTTTTCGTGTCTACTACAAATAGGATTCGTTTTGCATCAACATGTTTCAATAATCGATAAACGAAAGTTGCAGCTGTAAATGTTTTTCCTGCACCCGTAGCCATTTGAATCAAGGCTTTTGGGCGGTTGTTTTTAAATGAAGTCTCCAAGTTCTCTACTGCTACAATTTGTGCAGGGCGTAAACCTGTTGGGTCAAGTTTAGGCATAGATAAAAGACGTTCTCTAAGCGATGGTCCTTTTTTAATCCATTCTGCAATGGTTTCAGGTTTATGAAACCAAAACACATTACGCCCTCTTGGTTTAGGATCTCTATGATCTGTAAAGCGAGTTACTGTTCCCGTGCTTTCATACACGAAAGGTTTTTCGCTTTCTAAAGTAAATTTTCCAATCTTAATAGCATCCTTTGAATACCGAACAGATTGTTCTTCTACTTGTAATAATTTATAACCTAAGTCTTCTTTTTTTGCTTCAATAACACCAACTGCTTTTGAGTGTACAAAGAGAATGTAGTCCGCAGAACCTGAATCCGTATTCGTTTCCCGTAGAGCAATACCAATTCCAGCAGATAGATTTACTTGATTTTTTGATTGAACTAACCATCCAGCATCAATCAGCATTTTATCTATCTTATCTCTAGCTATTTGTTCAGGGTTCTGATTTCTTAACATTTGTTTGCTAAACTAAAGAAATAATTGAATAGTATATATTTAAACAAATAAATTATTGCTAAGAAAATGAGATAATTTTTTAAGTTTGTTTTAGTAGATTGGTTAGCGGGGCAAAAAGAGGTGCAAATTTTAGTTTAAAAGCTTACTGTAATCTAGTGAAGAGGGAAGAGCTTATAATCTTGCTACAATATTTCATGAAGTTTATATTATCCTTTTATCTTTGCCTACTATGAAAGCAAATGAACTTCCAATAAATAATTTTCTACAAGCTGCAAATGTCCAGTTTGTTATTCCTGTATATCAAAGAAACTATGATTGGAATCAAAATCAATGTAAGCAACTAATTAATGATATTATTAGTGTTGAATTAGATAATAGAACCTCTCATTTTATTGGAAGTATTGTCTTTATTCATGAAGGTGCTTATAGCACCAGTGAAGTTAAAGAATTAGTGATTATTGACGGTCAGCAAAGATTAACAACAATTAATATTTTATATGTGGCCTTATATCGTTTTGCAAAAGAAAGTGGTAATGAGGTTGATTCAAATAGACTTTATAATATGTTCTTGATTAATCAATTTGTTTCAGAATCTGATTATAAACTTAAATTAAAACAAACTGATAACAACTCAAAAGCATTTTCTGCAATAATTAATGGAACTGAGAAGACATATGATAAATTTTCAAATGTTATAGAAAATTATAATTTTTTTAAACAACAAATTAATAATGAGAACTTTGAGACAATATTAAAAGGATTAAAGCGACTTATTTTTGTTGAAGTATCATTAGAAAGAGGAAATGATGATCCTCAAAGAATCTTTGAAAGTTTAAACTCTACTGGCTTGGATTTATCACAATCTGACCTTATTAGAAATTTTATTTTAATGGATCTAGAACCACAAGATCAACACAAGGTATTTGCTGAAATATGGAATCCTATTGAAGAGAATGCACGTGACTTAACTAAGCAGAGCTCAATGGTATCTGATTATATTAGAGACTACTTGACATTAAGAAATAATAAGATTCCTAATAAAAGCAAAGTATATGCCGAATTTAAGAAGTTGTATTTTAGAAAAGATGAAGTTTATCAAAAGGAACTGGAAAACATAAGATCATTATCAGCTCATTATAAAAAATTAATTAACCCATCAATAGAAGATGATAATGCTTTGAGAGCAGAACTAATATATATCTCAAGACTTGAAATAAATGTTGCTTTCCCTTTTTTATTACAGGTATTAGAAGATGAAGAAAATGGTATTATTGATAGATCTATTTTATTAAAAGTTTTAAAATTAATTCAGATTTATACTTGGAGAAGATTTATAGTTGGACTACCTACAAATGCTTTAAATAAAATATTTATGACATTATATTCTGAAGTTGATACATCAGAATATTATGAGTCAATCGCTATTGCATTAATGAGAAAGAAAGGTAGTGGTAGATTGCCAAATGATGAGGAATTATCAACAGCTTTAAGAGATAAAGACTTGTATAATATAAAATCAAAGAATAGAAATTACATGTTTGAGATGTTGGAAAATTATCAAAATAGAGAATTTGTAGATACATCAAATGAGAACATTACAATTGAGCATATATTTCCGCAAAATCCAGATAAAGATTGGAATACTGATTTAAGTTCTGAAGAATTTTTCATTTTTAAGGAAAAGTTATTGAATACGATAGGTAATTTAACTTTGTCAGGAAATAATGGAGCTCTAAGTAATAAATCATTTTCAGTTAAGAAATCTATGAATATTAATGATGCACAACAAGGGTATTTGTACAGCAGGCTCTGGTTAAATCAATATTTAAGTCAAATTGATGGATGGAATATTGAAACATACAATACAAGATTTGAAATCATTTCAAAAAGATTTCTAGAAATTTGGAGTTATCCTGATGTAGAGTTGCCAGAAATAGAAGATGCAACTGAAGTAAATATATTTGATGCTGATGACCCAACTCACAAGAAGTTAATGTATTTCATTTTTGAGGATACAAAAATTGAGGAAGATCAGGTTATGCAAATGTATTTTTATGTTTTAAAGAAGCTATACAAGAAAAATGCAGAGCTACTTCTTAAACATAACGATATCATAAAGATTACAAGATCCAGAGAAGATTTTCGTGTTTCTCAAGAATTAGTTAATGGATATTATTTTGAGACAAATATTGATAATCTTTCAAAATTTAGAATTCTTAAAAAGCTTTTAGCTATTTTTGAATTAGATGATGAACTTATTATAAAATATTCTTCATCTTCTGAAGATACTGGTGTTAAAAATCGTTTTGTTGTTAGGAGAAATTTTTGGTCACAATTACTCCCTTTAATAGAAAATACTAACTTGTTTAATAATGTAAGTGCCAGTAAAGATCATTGGATTAGTGCTGGAGCTGGAATAACGGGTGTGTCATATAATTTGCTTATAACAAAGAAATATGTACGAATAGAATTATGTATTCATGGGCCAAAAGAAAGAAATAAGTCATATTTTCATAAGTTATTTGTACAGAAAGATCACATTGAGAGTAGATTTGGTAAAAAGCTAATTTGGGAGGAATTGCCAGACAATAAAATGAGTCGAATTAAATATGAATTAAAAGATGTTAATTTATTTAATAATTCTGACTGGCAAAAGATGAATAATTTTATAATAAGTAATCTGCCTGATTTCCATAAGGCATTTGATATAGAAATTAAGAAATTATAATTTTATTTTATAAAATAATTTCTTACTCATAAAATCAGAATAATTTCTTAAGTTTGTTTTAGTAGATTGATTAGCGGTGCAAAATGTGGTGCAAATTTTAGTTTTAAAGCTTACTGTACTCTAGTGAAAAGGGTAGAGGTTGTAATCCTGCTACTCTGCCAACTCTTCCCCTTCATTTATTTTAGCTTAGATTTATAGCTATCTTATTTTTCTCCCATAAGCCGCAGTTCCTTCTATTTTCCGTAATTTTGCAAAATGATTAAAACACTTATTTTTTTATTTTTCTTTTCACCATTTTTTTTAGTATCTCAAAGTCTTAATGATTTATTTTTTGGCGCAGATAATAATCTTAATGTTATTTCATGGAATTTAGAGTGGTTTGCAAAAAATGACCAAACTACAATTGATTCACTATCTGTTGCAATAAATGCCCTAGATGTTGATGTTATTGCAGTTCAGGAAATAAGTAATACTGCTGAATTTCAATCTTTAATAAATCAATTAAACGGATATAGTGGGTATTACTCAGTATCTAATTTAAGATTAGGGTTCATATACAAGTCTTCTTTAAATGTTAATTCTATTTCATCTATTTTTTCAAATAATAGTTATAATTTTGCTGGAAGACCTCCTTTATTGATGTATCTCAACTTTAACTCTGAGGATTTTTTTATTTTTAATGTGCACCTTAAATGTTGTGGTGATGGTGTGCTAGATTTAACTAGCTCCTCTGATGAAGAAAATCGAAGGTTTAATTCATTAAATATGATTAAGAATTATATTGATCAATATCATTCAACTGATAATATAGTTATTTTAGGGGATTATAATGATTTGCTAACAGATGCTAGCCCTGATAATATTTTTAGTCAATTTATAATAGATTCAGCTAATTACACATTAGCTGATTTTCACATTGCTAATGGAAATTCATCGAATTGGTCTTATCCATCTTGGCCTTCACATTTAGATCATATAATAGTTTCTAATGAGTTGACAGATAATTTTAATAATAACAATGTTCAGACTATTAGAATTGATAATTATTTAAATGGAGGATTTACATCTTATGATGCAATTATTTCTGATCACTTACCTGTCGGCATTAGTTTTATAAATAGCATAAGTGGTTGTACAGACTCTACAGCGATAAACTTTAATGCTAGTGCTAACATAGATGATGGTAGTTGTACCTTCTCCTTATTACCGTGTTCAGATTTATTTATCTCTGAATATGTTTGTGGCACTAGCTATTATAGTCATGATAAAGCAATTGAAATATATAATCCTACTAATAATACAGTTAATTTAAATGATTATCAATTAGAAAGATACAGAAATGGTGATACTAATAGTTTATTAGGTGGAGTAACTCAATTATCAGGATCTTTATTACCTGGTGATGTATGGATAGTTACAAATGGAGATACAGTTGATGTAGGATATGGGATTATTTCTCCGATACTTTATAATTTAAGAGATCAGGCTGCTCCAGATGGATCATACCCAACTCCATTACATATGAATGGTGATGATGCAATTATACTTTCTAAGGTTTTTAGTGGTCAAATTATAGACGTTATTGGGAAAATTGGTGAAGATCCTGGAATAGGTTGGACGGCTGATTCGACAGCAAATTTTACTGATGCTAATGGAGAAATAGTATGGACACGTAATCATACTTTGGTTAGAAAATCAAATATATTAAGTGCAGATAATTATGGCAATGATTTATTTAATCCTTCTTTGCAATGGGATTCATTATCATTAGGCACGTGGAGTAACCTTGGGGTCCATAATTGCGATTGTCCTGTATATGGATGTACAGATGCTTCTGCATCTAACTATAACTCAACTGTAAATACTGATGATGGTTCTTGTATTTGGTTAGGTTGTACTGATGCAACTGCAGATAACTATGATGCTATAGCTACTGTAGATGATGGTACTTGTACTTACACAGTTTGTACTGCTCCTTCACCAACGGGTGCTTATGTAACAGAGCTTACACATGATAGAGTTAGATTTAACTGGGATGATATGAATTCATCTACTTGTATGGTTGAACAATACCGTATTAGATATAGAGAGGCAGGAACTTCAGTTTGGTCTTCTAAGACTATGTCAGGTTCTGGTCTTTGCCAATTTGGTTTAGGTACTACATCTAAGATGACATTGAATTTACAGTCATCAACTACTTATGAGTACTATATGAAAGCTTGGTATTGTGGTGGTTCATCTTCAGGGTGGTCAGCACTTCAGAATTTCACTACAGAGGATGAGTGTGATAATGTAATTAACTTTACAGTAAGTACGCCAACACCTACTAAGGCTACATTTGCATGGGATTTACCAGCATCTGCTTATAGTTTTGCACGTATTAAGTTAAGACCAGATAGTACTGGTGGAGTTTGGGCAACAGCAGGTGGATTTGGAGTATTCTATCCAGATCTTACAAAATCTAAGAATGGCTTAGTTTCCGGTGAATCTTACCGTGCTTCAGCTAGAACATGGTGTAATCCAAATGGTGGGTCTTACCGTTCAGCAACTTGGACAAGTCCAATTTTCTGGACACAGCCATCATCAGTGAGAATTGATGGAGGAAAGTCAATAGCTAAATTGGATATTTATCCTAACCCATCAAGAGATGTATTTAACATAACATTTACAAGTGAGTCGATACAAGATTTAAGAGTTAGAATACTTAATGTAATAGGAAAGGAGCTAATAAGTGATGACTTGCAACAGTTTATTGGTGAGTATACTAAGCAAATAAATATGGATGAAAATGCAAAAGGGATTTATTACTTAGAAATTAAAACAGGTGAAGGAGTTGTTAACAAGAAACTTATTTTGCAATAAGTTTGATATATTTGGAGTGTAGTTTTGATGTATAAAATAGGGAGGGACCTATTAGGGGACCTC